>NZ_JBTNDN010000004.1:0-329113 GCF_054510975.1 Arthrobacter rhamnosi
CTTTTTTTTTTTTTTTGGGGGGGAGGAAAACGACCCGCCCCCCTTCCCCCCTACCTCCCCTTCTCCCCCCCCCCCTTGTCCCGCGGTCGCTCGGGACGAGCGGGACGGACTAGGCGTCCTCGCCCACGGCGACCTCGGGCAGCTCGATGCCGGCGTCCTCGGACGACCCGGAGGCGTCCTCGGCGACGACGGGCGAGAGCGAGAGCTTTCCGCGGTCGTCGATCTTCGTGATCTCGACCTGTACCTTCTGGCCCACGGAGACGATCTCGTCGACGTTGTCGACACGCTTGCCACCGGCGAGCTTGCGCAGCTCGGAGATGTGCAGCAGGCCGTCCTTGCCCGGGGTCAGCGAGACGAAGGCGCCGAAGGTGGTGGTCTTGACGACCGTGCCCAGGTAGCGCTCACCGATCTCGGGGACCTGCGGGTTGGCGATGGCGTTGACCGCCGCGCGCGCAGCCTCGGCCGACTCGCCGTTCGTGGCGCCGATCAGCACGGTGCCGTCGTCCTCGATCGAGATGTCGGCTCCGGTGTCCTCCTGGATCTGGTTGATCATCTTGCCCTTGGGGCCGATGACCTCGCCGATCTTGTCCACGGGGATCTTGACCGAGATGATCCGCGGTGCGAACTCGGAGAGCTCGTCCGGGGTGTCGATCGCGGCCTGCAGGACGCCGAGGATGTGCAGGCGTGCTTCGCGGGCCTGCTTCAGCGCGGCAGCGAGCACCGAGGCGGGGATGCCGTCGAGCTTGGTGTCGAGCTGGATCGCCGTGACGAACTCCGACGTACCGGCGACCTTGAAGTCCATGTCACCGAATGCGTCCTCGGCGCCGAGGATGTCGGTCAGCGCCGCGTAGCGCGTCTGGCCGTCGACGACGTCGGACACGAGGCCCATGGCGATACCGGCGACGGGCGCGCGGAGGGGCACACCGGCGTTGAGCAGGGACAGCGTGGAGGCGCAGACCGAGCCCATCGACGTCGAACCGTTGGAGCTGAGGGCCTCGGACACCTGGCGGATCGCGTAGGGGAACTCCTCGCGGCTCGGCAGGACGGGCACGAGTGCACGCTCCGCCAGTGCTCCGTGGCCGATCTCGCGGCGCTTCGGCGAACCGACACGGCCGGTCTCACCGGTGGAGTACGGCGGGAAGTTGTAGTTGTGCATGTAGCGCTTGCGCGTGACGGGCGACAGCGAATCGATCTGCTGCTCCATCTTGAGCATGTTGAGCGTGGTGACACCCATGATCTGGGTCTCGCCGCGCTCGAAGATCGCCGAACCATGCACGCGCGGCAGGACCTCGACCTCGGCGGTGAGCTTGCGGATGTCGCTCAGGCCACGGCCGTCGATGCGGACCTGGTCCTTGAGGATGCGCTGGCGGACGACGGCCTTGGTGAGCGAGCGGAACGCTGCGGACAGCTCGTTCTCGCGTCCCTCGAACTGCCCGCCGAGAGCGTCCATCAGCTCGGACTTGAGGGCGTCGGTGGCACTTCCGCGCTCCTGCTTGTCCGCGATCTGGAAGACCTGGGACAGCTTCTCCGCGCCGGCCGACTCGATGGCGGCGTAGACGTCGTCCTGGTAGTCGAGGAAGACGGGGAACTCGACGGTCGGCTTGGCGGCGCGCCCGGCGAGGTCTGCCTGCGCCTCGCACAGGGCACGGATGAACGGCTTGGCGGCCTCGAGGCCGTCGGCCACGACCTCCTCCGTGGGAGCGGTCGCGCCGTTCTCCTTGATCAGGTTCCACGAGTTGTCGGTGGCCTCGGCCTCGACCATCATGATCGCGACGTCGTCACCGGCGATGCGCCCGGCAACCACCATGTCGAAGACGGAGTTCTCGAGCTCCGAGTGCTTCGGGAAGGCGATCCACTGGTCGTTGCCGCTGCCGTCCGAGACGAGGGCCACGCGGACGCCGCCGATCGGTCCCGAGAAGGGCAGGCCGGACAGCTGCGTGGACATGGACGCGGCGTTGATGGCCACGACGTCGTAGCGGACGTCGGGGTTGATCGCGAGGACGGTCACGACGACCTGGACCTCGTTGCGCAGGCCCTTGACGAACGCTGGGCGGAGGGGGCGGTCCATCAGGCGGCAGGCCAGGATGGCCTCCGTGGAGGGACGGCCCTCGCGGCGGAAGAACGAGCCCGGGATGCGGCCCGCGGCGTACATGCGCTCTTCGACGTCGACCGTCAGCGGGAAGAAGTCGAAGCCTTCGCGGGGAGACTTGCCGGCCGTGGTGGCCGAGAGCAGTGCGGTGTCCTCGTCGATGTAGACCATGGCGGAGCCGGCGGCCTGCTGGGCGAGGCGTCCGGTCTCGAACCGGACGGTGCGTGTTCCGAAGCGACCGTTGTCGATCACTGCTTCGGCGAACTGGATTTCGGGACCCTCCAAGAGAGTCACCTCCGTTTCTCGGTATCGGAGGCAATCGGCACCCGACGTGGCCCCGCCCCTCATGGGCGGGCCACAGCACCCGGTCTTCGATCGAGATCCACGGAACGCAGGTGCGCTCCGGAGACCACTACCGAGGACCGCGAATGCGCGGTGCCGGTTGACTCCTGTTGTGCGGTGGTCCTGCTGGTGCAGGTCGTGCTGATACTGCTGGCTGCGGACACGGGGTCCGCCCGCCTGGTGCTCCGGTGTCCGGAACCGGGCCGCGGCGGAGGGGCCCGTACTTCTACCTAGCAGAGAAGGCGGCTCCCTCTCCAGGGGAGAAGATGCCGCCTTCCGATGCTACTTGATGCTACTTATCGACGCAGACCCAGGCGCTCGATGAGCGAACGGTAACGCGCGATGTCGGTGTCCCGCAGGTAGTCCAGCAGGCGACGGCGGCGACCGACGAGAAGAAGCAGGCCACGACGCGTGTGGTGATCGTGCTTGTGCATCTTCAGGTGCTCGGTCAGGTCGAGGATACGACGGGAAAGCATCGCGATCTGGACCTCGGGTGAACCGGTGTCACCTTCGGCCAGGGCGTATTCCTTGATGATTTCCTGCTTGATGGCGGCGTCAAGGGCCACGAGTAACTCCTAGAGTTGTACCGTGAACAAGTGCTGAGCATCGTTTGCACGACGTCACAGAAAAATCCAGCCACCACGGACTGCAGCCGGACCTGTGCCCAGTTTAGCGTCTGGGCCGTTGTTCTGTCGAAAGCAGCCCACGGGCCCTGTCGACATCGAGTTTCATCTGCTCGATCAGGGCCTCGGGCCCGGTGTAGGCGACCTGGCCCCGTAGCCGCTCGACGAATTCGACGATGATCGCCTGCCCGTAGAGGTCGAAGTCCTGGACGCGCTCGGGCGGACGGTTGATCACATGGGCCTCGACCTGCCGGTCCACACCGTCGAAGGTGGGATTGGACCCGACGGAGATGGCCGCCGGCCACCGGGTGCCCGCCTCGTCGACGAGCCAGCCGGCGTAGATGCCGTCGGCCGGGATGAAGCCCTGGGAGGAGGCCGCCAGGTTCGCCGTGGGGTACCCGAGTTCCCGCCCGCGGGCTGCCCCGTGGACCACCTCTCCGCGCATGCGGTGGGGGCGGCCCAGGATCCTCGCCGCGGTTCCGACCTCTCCGGCTTCGAGTGCTTCCCGCACCCAGGTCGAGGAGCAGCGCCTGTCGCCGTCGTCGTCCGTGGCGTCCACGGGGTAGCTCGCACCGAAGTCCTCGATGGCGATGACCTCGAAGCCGAGCGTCCGGCCGAGGTCGCGCATGGTGTCGAGGTCACCGCTGTTGCCCCTGCCGAACCGGACATCATGGCCGATCACCACGGCCCGGGCCTTCAGGGCCTTCACGAAGACGCGTTCGACGAACTCCTCCGGCGAGTGCGCGGCGAGGTCGAGGGTGTACCGCATCATGAGCAGGGCGTCGATGCCCGTCTCGGCGATGGTCTCCACGCGGTCGTCAAGCCCCATGATCAGCTCCGGCGCAGACTCCGGCCGGTGGACCTGCGCCGGGTGCGGGTCGAAGGACACGACGACGGCGGCCGCGGCACGCTCCCGCGCCGCTTCGACGACCTGCTGCAGGACGCGCTGGTGGCCGCGGTGCACGCCGTCGAAGTTGCCGAGCGTCAGGACGGAGGGCCCGAAATCCTTGGGCACACTGTCCAGATCTCTCCAGTAGAACACGCATCTCCTTCGCGATTCGGCCGATTCCCGCGGCCTCGGGTGTCCGGCGGGACGCCGCTCCCCATTATGGCCGACGCGATCACCGCGGACGGCATCGGGCCTCCGTGCCCGCCTTGGAGCGGAGGCCCGCTGCGCGAGGGGGTCCGCTAGCCGCGCTGTGCGAATTCCCGGCGCAGGTCGCTCGTCTTGGCGATGTACTTGTGCCAGACGAGCAGGGCCGGCGGGAAGGCCAGCTCGACGACCATGAGGACGATCATGACGTAGTTGGGGGTTCCGGAGAACGCCCAGGACAGGACCCGCCCGATGCCGCCCGCGAACACCATGAGGCAGACGAGCCAGAGCATGTTCGCCCACTGGAACTTGACCGCGATCGTGATGAAAGCCGCGCCGACACCGACCATCATGGCCGAGAAGAACCGGAACTGGCTCTCCAGCGTGGGGTTGGCGGGGCTGGCTTCCGTCTCGGGCAGTCCCGCCGTGCCGAGGATCAGGTAGTAGGCACCGAACCCGGCGATGACGACCCCCACCAGGACGACGACGGTGCGGAACACGTTCCAGTCCCCGCCGGAGGAGGACTTGCCGGGCTTCCTGCCCTTGCCGCCCGCGGGAGCGGCCTTGCCGCGCTGGATCGGTTCTCCCGGCGCGACCCGGTCGCGGTCTCCGGAGGGAATACCGGATGGGCTGCCGGAGGGGATCGACCCTGCGCCGCCGGCGCTGCGGGCGTCGGACGAGCTGGGGGCATCGGACGACGAGGACCGCCCGGCTCCCGATCCGGTGGATTCGTCGTGCTCGGGGCTGTTGCTGGTCATGTCGCTCCCTGGAGGCAGGCTGGATCGGTGCTGTAGCGCCATACTCTCACGGGCCGCAGGCACCAGGGACCTATTTCCGGCGGCGCTGACCCGGCCTGTTCCTGCGCAGCCAGACCAGCCCCAGGATCGGGAGGACCAGGGGGACGAATCCGTAGCCACGACCGAAGGCGGACCAAACGGTCTCGCTCGGGAAGGCCTGCGGATCCAGGACGCTGAGGAGGCCCACCGAGACCACACCGACGAGCTCGGTGGTGACGGCGACGACGGAGACGGCGTACGCGCGCGTCCCGCCCCGTGCGAGGGAGACCGTCGCCACGATGTAGACCACCGCGGCCACTGCCGAGAGGAGGTACGCGAGCGGGGCCTCGGAGAACTTCGTCGCGATCTGGAAGCCGGCGCGCGCGGTCGCGGCCAGCGCGAAGACTCCGTAGACGGCGATCAGCAGGCGGCCGGGGCCCCGCGCGCGGCTCGTGCCCCCCGCACCCGCGGCATCCGCGTCCGCTGCACCGACGCGCCCCGCGGGCGATCCCTCGTTCCGTCGACCGTTCACAGGCCGGCCACCCCATCCCAGATCTGCTCCATGCGGAAGAGCATGACGAAGACCGTCAGCCCGGCCGCGGCCAGTACGAAATTGCTCCAGCGCGTCCTCTCGAGGATGGACCACCAGAAGGTGCCGACGGGCACCAGGAGCGCTGTCAGGAGGTACCCCCAGAACTCCCAGGCCTCCCCCAGCACGGGCTCCCCCGTGAGCTGGCGGATTCCGGCAGCCACCGTGTACGCCAGGAGGAAGAGCTCGACGGCCGCGACGGAGAGAATGGTGATGTCGTTCGGCGGCTGGCGCACGAGGGCCGCGCCGATGCAGAGCACGGCGGAGACCGCGCAGACGAGCGCCCCGACGAGGAAGAAGGGATCCACCGCTACTCCTTCCCGCCGGGCGCGAACACCAGCACGGTGCGGGCGGCTCCCCCGCGGTTCTCGAGCAGCGCCACGAGGGTCCCGTCCGGGGCGAAGGCGGCGACCGGGACGTCGGGCTCGTCGTTGGGCCCGATTTTCCGGCCGTGGGAGACGTCCGCTGCCTCCGCCTCGGACAGTTCCCGCACGGGGAACAGCGACCGTCCGGCATCGTCCAGCGGGAGTACGTCCAGCTCCACAGCGAGCTGCTCGAGGGTGCGGGCCTGCTCGATGGAGTAGGGCCCCACCTGGGTCCGGCGGAGCGCGGTCAGGTGGCCTCCCACGCCGAGGGCTTCCCCGAGGTCGCGGGCGAGGGCCCGGATGTAGGTGCCCGAACTGCATTCGACGGTCACATCCACGTCCTGCAGCCGCCCGTTGCTGACCCGGCGGATCCCGTGGACGTCGAACCGGTGCACGGTGACGGGACGTGCGGGGAGGTCCACCTCCCCGCCGGCGCGGACCCGGGCGTAGGACCTCTCGCCCTTGACCTTGATGGCGCTGACGCTGCTCGGCACCTGCTGGATCTCACCCGTCAGCCGGGCGACCGCCGTCCGGATGTCCTCCTCGGTCACGGCCGCGGCGATGCTCCCGCCCGTGACCTCGCCTTCGGCGTCGTCCGTGAGGGTCGACTGTCCGAGCCGAATGGTGGCGGTGTAGGTCTTCGACGTGCCCACGATGAAGGTCAGCAGGCGCGTGGCGCGGTTGATGCCGATCACCAGGACGCCGGTGGCCATGGGGTCGAGGGTTCCGGCGTGGCCCACCTTGCGGGTTCCCGCGAGGCGGCGCATGCGCCCCACGACGTCATGACTGGTCCAGCCCTGAGGCTTGTCCACGATAATCAGCCCTGAGTGGACCTGCCCGGAATTCACGCCTCCCAGTATAGGGTCGCTGCTGCGCGCTCTCTGGCGCCCGCCCGCCTCGCGATACGATCCTGCGTATGCCTTCCGCTCCAGCCCACGTGGTGAATGTCCCGGTCAACCAGATCCGCGAGATCACGCAGGCGGCATGGGCCACTCCCGATTCCATCGTCCTCAGCATCGGCGAGCCCGCGTTCCCCGTCGCACGGCACGTGCTCGAGGCGGCCATGGCGGCCCTCGACCGGGACGACACGAACTACACGCCCAATGCGGGCATCGCCCCGCTCAGGGCCGCGTTCGCCGAGCGGTTCGCGTCCATGTCCGGGGTCGACGACGACCCCTCCCGCGTCTTCGTCGTCGCAGGTGCCCAGCAGGGACTGCACCTGGCGCTCAGCACGCTCATCGCGGCCGGGGACGAGGTGCTCATCCCCGACCCGGGGTATCCGACGTTCACCATGACCGTGGGGCTGCTCGGCGGCGTCCCCGTGCCCTACCCCCTGGTGCCGCACCACGGCTTCCAGCCCCTCATCGAGGACCTGCGGCGGCTCGTGACCACACGCACGAAGGTGCTCATGCTCAACTCGCCGTCGAATCCCCTCGGCTCGGTCTTCGACTCCGACCTCACGCGGGAGCTCGTCCGGTTCGCCCATGAGAACGACCTGTGGATCATCTCGGACGAGTGCTACGAGGCCTTCACCTACGACGTGCCCCATGTCAGCCCCGCACGCTTCGACGCCGGTGGGCCCGAAGCCGTCCCGGAGGCCGTCGAGGCCCGCGTCCTCACCTCCCTCACGCTGTCCAAGACGTACGGACTGACAGGTCTCCGCATCGGCGCGCTCGTCACGCCGCCCGGGATGGAACCGCTCCTCAGCAACGTCATGGAGGCCACCGTGTCCTGCGTCTCGGGTCCCTCGCAGTACGCCGGCGTCGCCGCTCTGACCGGTCCGCAGGACTACGTCCGGACCGCCCTCGACCACTACCGCGCCAACCGGGATGCGGCCACCGCCGTGCTGGACGAGCGCGGGATCAGCTACCTCGACGCCCGCGGCGCCTTCTACCTGTGGGCCGACCTCTCCCACGCCACGGACGGGGACGTCCGGGCTTGGACCAGGGCGTTCCTCGCGGAGCGGGGCGTCGCGCTCGCGCCGGGCACGGCCTTCGGGTCGATGGGCGAGGGCTGGGTGCGGATCGCCCTCTGCGGCAGGAGGGACGAGCTCGTCGAGGGGCTGTCCCGGCTCCCCGCTCCCCGCGCCTGAGTGGTCCCCCGGAAACGACAGAAGGCAGCCGACCCGCAGGTCGGCTGCCTTTCTGGTGTATGGCCCGGAACGGGAGCCGGGAGGGCTAGCGCCCGGCCTCGTCCTCGTCGGAGGTGCGGTAGGGATCGGCGTCCCCCGCGAAGTCCGCGCCCTGGGCGATCGCTGCCACCTCGGCGTCGCGCTCGCGGGCCTTCTGCAGCAGCTCCTCGAGGTGGCTGGCGTTGACCGGCACCTCGTCGGGGACGAATTCGAGCGTCGGCGTCAGGCGGGCCGTGATGTTCCTGCCCACCTCGGCGCGCAGGACGCCGCGGGCGGACTCGAGTGCCATCCGCGTGGCCTGCTGCTCCTCCGGATCCCCCAGCACCGTGTAGTACAGCGTCGCGTGCTGCAGGTCGTTGGTGACGCGGGCGTCGGTGATGGTCACGGCTTCCAGCCGGGGGTCCTTCACACGGCGCCGCAGCGCCTCCGCGACGATGACTTTGATGCGCTGCGCGAGCCGCGCGGCGCGGGCCGGATCTGCCATTGCTGATACTCCTAGGGAAGCGGATGAGGGTGGGGAACCCGCCGTGCGGGCTCCGGCTGTATGACAGCACAGGCGCCCGGGAGAACCAGGGCGCCTGTGCTGACCTACCTCCTAGACGCGGGGCTTCTCCCGCATCTCGAAGGTCTCGATGGTGTCGCCTTCCTTGACGTCGTTGAACGAGCCCAGGCCGATACCACACTCGAAGTCCGTGCGGACTTCGGTGGCGTCGTCCTTGAACCGCTTGAGCGAGTCCACGGAGAGGTTGTCCCCGATGACCTTGCCGTCACGGAGGACGCGCGCCCTCGTGTTGCGTCGGATGATGCCCGAGCGGACGATCGAACCGGCGATGTTGCCGAACTTCGAGGAGCGGAACACCTCGCGGACCTCTGCGGTTCCGAGCTGCACCTCCTCGTACTCCGGCTTGAGCATGCCCTTGAGGGCGAGCTCGATGTCGTCGATGGCGGCGTAGATGACCGAGTAGAAGCGCATGTCCACGCCTTCACGCTCGGCAAGGTCCGCGACGCGTTCCGCGGGCTTGACGTTGAAGCCGATGATGATCGCGTTGTCGACGGTCGCCAGGTTGACGTCGTTCTGGGTGATCGCACCGACGCCGCGGTGGATGACGCGCAGCTGCACGCCCTCTCCGACGTCGATCTTGAGCAGCGAGTCCTCCAGGGCCTCGACGGCACCCGACACGTCACCCTTGAGGATGAGGTTGAGGGTGTCGACCTTGCCCTCGGCGACGGCCTGGTCGAAGTCCTCGAGGCTGATGCGCTTGCGGCGCTTGGCGAGGGCCGCGTTGCGGTCCGCGGCTTCGCGCTTCTCGGCGATCTGGCGGGCGGTGCGCTCGTCGTCGGTGACGAAGAACGTGTCACCTGCACGGGGCACGTTGGACAGACCCAGGACCTGGACCGGTCGCGACGGCTCCGCCTTCGTGACGATGTCGCCGTTCTCGTCGAACATGGCACGCACACGGCCGTGCGCCGTGCCGGCGACGATCGTGTCACCCACGTTCAGCGTTCCGGACTGGACGAGCACCGTCGCGACGGCACCGCGTCCGCGGTCGAGGTTGGCTTCGATCGCGATACCGCGGGCGTCCTTGTTCGGGTTGGCCCGCATGTCGAGGGCCGCGTCCGCGGTGAGCAGGACGGCCTCGAGGAGGTCGTCGATGCCGACGCCCTGGAGGGCGGAGACGTGCACGAACATCGTGTCGCCGCCGTACTCCTCGGGCACCAGGCCGTACTCGGTGAGCTGGCCCTTGACCTTGTCCGGGTTCGCGCCTTCCTTGTCCATCTTGTTGACCGCCACGACGATCGGCACGTTGGCCGCCTGGGCGTGGTTCAGCGCCTCAACGGTCTGGGGCATGACGCCGTCGTCGGCCGCGACGACCAGCACCGCGATGTCCGTGACCTTCGCACCACGGGCACGCATGGCGGTGAACGCCTCGTGGCCCGGGGTGTCGATGAAGGTGATGGCACGCGTGCTGTCCTCGTGGACGTGCTGGATCTGGTACGCACCGATGTGCTGGGTGATACCGCCGTGCTCGCCCTCGACGACCTTGGTGTTGCGGATCGCATCGAGCAGTCGCGTCTTACCGTGGTCGACGTGGCCCATGACCGTGACGACCGGCGGACGCACCTCGAGCTCCTCGTCGCCCTCGGCTGCCAGCTCGGCGTCGAAGTCGATGTCGAAGCTGCTGAGGAGCTCGCGCTCCTCGTCCTCGGGTGAGACGACCTGGATCTTGTAGCCGAGTTCCGTGCCGAGCACCTCGAAGGTGTCCTCGTCCAGCGACTGCGTCGCCGTGGCCATCTCACCGAGGTGGAACAGCACGGTGACCAGTGCGGCGGGGTTCGCCTCGATCTTGTCGGCGAAGTCCGTGATGGACGAGCCGCGGCGCAGGCGCACGATGGTGTTGCCGTCTCCGCGGGGTACGCTCACGCCACCCAGCGAAGGAGCCGACATCTGCTCCAGTTCCTGCCGCTTCGCCCGCTTCGACTTGCGCTGCTTGCCACGGCCGGCTCCACCCTTGCCGAAGGCACCGGCAGTGCCGCCGCGTCCGCGACCGCCCTTGCCGAAGCCGCCGCCGGCGGGTGCACCGCTGGGGCTGGCAGGTGCTCCACCGGGACCGCGGCGCGGACCGGCTCCTGCACCGGGGGCACCACGGCCGGGGGCAGCGGGACGTTCGGTGCGGTTGGGCATCATGCCCGGGGTGGGACGTGAGCCGGGGGCTCCGGCCGGACGGGGAGCACCGGGACGCGGTGCGCCCGGGCGGGGTCCGCCGGCGCCTGCTGCGGGACGGGGTCCACCCGCACCGGCTGCGGGACGGGGCCCACCCGGACCCGCGGCGGGACGCTGCTGGGCGTCGTCACGGCGACCGGGCCGGGGCATGCCCTGCGAGGGTGCGAACGGGTTGTTGCCCGGACGCGGCGGACGCTCCGACGTGCGGTCCGCACCACGGTCGGTCTCGCCACGGCGGGAACCCATGCCCTGCGAGGGCGCGAACGGGTTGTTGCCCGGACGCGGCGCTGCACCGGGACGGGCACCCGAAGGACGGGTGGTACCCGCGGCAGGAGCAGCGGGCGGCGTGGCGGGACGCGGAGCCGGACGGGCGCCCGGCGTCGAGCCCTGCGTGCCCTGCTGCTCAGGTGCGGGGGTGCTCTGTGCAGCCGGGGCAGGAGTGTCCTGCGCTGCGGGAGCGGGTGCCTCCGCCGGAGCGGGGGTTTCCGCGGGAGCGGAACCGTTCGAGAACGGTGATGCCTGGGGGGCAGCCGGAGCGGCCGGGGCGGCAGGGGTGGAGGGTGCTGCGGGAGCGGCGGGGGCGGGTGCCTCCGGCGCGGCCTGGGCAGCGCCCGGCTTCGGGCCCGACGGCGCGGGGGCCGCGGGGCGTGAGGGGGCGGGGGCCGCGGCGGGCTTGGTGCCGCCGGCGGGGAATGCGCCGCGAAGTTTCTTCACGACGGGGGCCTCGATGGTGGATGAGGCTGACCGGACGAACTCGCCCAGTTCCTGCAGTTTCGCAACTGCGTCTTTCGAGGTTATACCGAGCTCTTTCGCAAGCTCATGTACGCGGACCTTGGCCACATTTCTCCTGTCTCGGTCCGCACCGAGTCAGGCACGAACCGTCTATTTCCTACTGCTGATCCCAGCCGCTAGGGCGCCTGGTAGATCGAATGCAGAGCGCAACGGATTGATCATCGTTGCGCACTCATCGCTGGGTTCTCATCGGGTTTCCATGAGGGTACTGACCCGCTTTCCGGGAGGACGGTGGTGAATCGGAGCGTTCATCTCGACGCTCCAGGTGTGCCTGGAAGTCCGCTGCCAACTGCGCAGTGTCCACCGGCCGGCGGAAGGCCCTGTGAAAGGCTCTCCGCTTGACGGCCGTTTCCATGCATGCCGGGTCGGGGTGCAGCCAAGCACCCCGTCCGGATAGCCGGCGCCGCTCATCGATGACGGCGACATCCTGCCCGTCGATCGGTCGTGCAACAACCCGCATCACGTGTGACTGGCGGTCCCGCCGGCGGCATCCCACGCAGGTGCGTATCGGATGAGTGTCCACCGGCTGGTGCCCGGACTCTTCTCGGTGAGCGGTGTTTTCTCGGTGAGCAGAGTCTTCCGGGCGCGACCCGACATCAGTTCTGTCCATTCTACCCCTTCCGGCCCCGCCGGAAGACCGGCCGGCCTAGGCCTTCGCGGCCGAGGCCGGCTTCGCCGCGTCGGACACGATGTCGATCCGCCAGCCCGTGAGCTTCGCGGCGAGGCGGGCGTTCTGGCCTTCCTTGCCGATCGCGAGGGACAGCTGGTAGTCCGGCACGACGACGCGCGCGGACCTCGTGGCCTCGTCCGTGATCGTCACCGAGGTGACGCGCGACGGCGACAGCGAGCTCGCGATGAACGCCGCAGCGTCGTCGTTGTAGTCGACGATGTCGATCTTCTCGTCGTTCAGCTCGTTCATGACGGCACGGACACGCGTGCCCATCTCCCCGATGCAGGCGCCCTTGGCGTTCACGCCCGGGACGTTGGCCTTCACGGCGATCTTGGTGCGGTGCCCCGCCTCACGGGCCAGGGCCACGATCTCGACCGTCTTGTCCGCGATCTCCGGGACCTCGAGTTCGAAGAGCTTCCGGACGAGGCCCGGGTGCGAGCGGGACAGGGTGATGGAGGGGCCCTTCATGCCGCGGTGCACGTCGACGACGAACGCCCGCAGCCGGGTGCCGTGCAGGTACTTCTCCCCCGGCACCTGCTCCGGCGGCGGCAGCACGGCCTCCACCGATCCCAGGTTGACCTGGATCATGTGCGGGTTGGTGCCCTGCTGGATCATGCCGGCGACGAGTTCGCCTTCCTTGCCCCGGAATTCACCGAGGATGTTGTCGTCCTCGGCGTCGCGCAGCCGCTGGAGGATGACCTGGCGCGCGGTGCTCGCGGCGATGCGGCCGAATCCGCTGGGCGTGTCGTCGAATTCGCCGACGGTCTCGCCGTCGTCGTCCTTCTCCGTCGCCCAGATGGTGACGTGGCCGTTGCGCCGGTCGAGCTCGGCGCGGGCGGTCTCGTGGGCGCCGGGGGTGCGGTGGTACGCGATGAGCAGTGCCTGCTCGATCGTGGGCACCAGCTTGTCCAGCGGGATCTCGCGCTCGTGCTCGAGGAGCCTCAGCGCGCTCATATCAATGTCCATGTAGGTCTCCTTACGCGGGGTGCACGGCGCCGGAGATGTCCGGATCGGCCCCATCGCTGTTCTCGTGGTGTTCGTCCTCAAGATGCGCGAATTCGACCTGGACGGTCCCCTTGCGGATCTTGGAAAACTCGAGGGCGAGCGGATCGCCCTGCTTCGGCTTCATGCCCTTCTTGACGGGCAGGTTCGGGATCAGCCGGATTCCCGTGGCGGTGACGTCCTGCAGGCGGCCGACGACGACGTCGCCGGTCACAGGCTTGACCTCGACCAGACGCCCCACGCTGCGGCGCCAGTGCCGCGGTTCGGTGAGGGGACGGGACACCCCGGGTGAGGAGATCTCGAGGTTGTACGGGCGGTCGTCATCCTCGGGGTCACTGTCCATCGCCGCCGAGAGGTCCGTCGAGATCGCGGAGATCACATCGAGCCCCACGCTTCCCGATGCGTCCTCCGGGAGGTCCACGACGACGTGAACCGTGCGGTGGGAGCCGGCGACCTTGATGTCGACGTCCTCGAGGTAGAGGTTGTGCTGTTCCACCACGGGCTGCAGCCTGGTCCGCAGGCGCTGGGCTTCGGCCTGCAGCTCGGCCTCCAAGGCCGACTTGCGGGTCGGAGCATGTTTTTCGTTCCCGGACCGGACCGCCATGGCTGCCTCCCACTCGATGATGTTGTCCTCCTAGAGTACCGACATTCCGGGGTGCCGGGTGTAGGACCGGGTGAAACGCAGCCCTCCGTGGCATCATCGGGAACTGTGATGATGCGGGCGGGAACGGGCGGACAGCGGGTGCGCGGAAGCCACGTCGCCGGACGCGCCGTGCGCTGGTCCGCGGGGCTCGTCGGCCTGTTCGCCGTCGTCCTGCTCGCGGCAGGAATCGTCGTCGGGATCGGGCTGCGGTCCGCCGAACCGTCCGCCCCCGTCTACTCGGCCGGCGAACAGGCCCAGCTCGACGCCGAGGGACGGTACCGCGCACTGGCCGCCTCCGCGCGGGCCACGGCGGCCCTCCAGCCGGGCCTCGAGCCCGCCCTCGGGGAGAGGCTAACAGCGGTCGCCGCCGACCTGGAGGCGCAGGCGGACGCCGTCTCCCTGCCACGCTCCCCCGCACCCGAGGGGACGGGTGCCGCCGGCACCGCGCCGGCCGGTTCCACGCCCGCCGGCACTGCGTCGGCCGGTTCCACGCCGGCCGGCACCGCGTCAGCCGGTTCCACGCCTGCCGGCCCGGTCCCGGCGCCGGGAGCCTCCTCGAGCGCCGAGGCACCGATGGACGGACCGGGCCTCCTGTCGATGCTCCGGGACAGCGCCCTGCGGAGCCTGCGGGACGCCGTCGACGCCGAACCCGGCCCCGCACGCGTGCTCGCCTCCGCGGGAGCCAACCAGTGGCGGCAGGCGGTGCTCATCGGGCAGACGCTCGGGACCGAGCCCGGACTCCCTACTGCCGACGCCCTGTCCGCCGCGGACCTCACAGCCGACGAAGCAGAGCCGATCGTTCCCGCAGACCCCACCTCGCCCGCCGACCCCACCTCATCCGCCGGACCCGCCCCGTCGGCCGGCGCTCGCGACCCCGCCGGCGAACCGACACCCGCCGACGCACCCACGCCCGCCTCGTCCGCCGACCCCGCCGGGCCGGACGACTGCGCCGGGACCCCCCTCGGCACCGAGGCCGACCGGCAGGCCCTGCTGAACGCGAAAAGGGCCGAGGACGAGGCCCGCTACGGCTACGAGGTCGCCGCTGCGCTGGTGCCCGACCCCGCAGCAGCGCTCGCGCGGTCGGCTGTCCACCAGGCGGCAGCCGACGACGCCGCCCGGCGCCTCGCGGAGCTCTGCGTCCCCGTGGCCCCTGCTCCTGCGGGCTTCGCGATCACCCCGGCCTTCCGCGCCGATCCGGCGGCAGCCCTCCGGGAGCTCGAACAGGACCACGCCGAGCTGTATGCCGGCCTCGTGTCCGCTGTCGGACCGGACGTCCGCGCGTGGGCCGTCGCCTCCTACAACGCGGCCGTCCAGCGCAGCCTCGAGGCGGGAACGCCGCTCGACGCCTTCCCCGGTCTGACGGCGGAGTCCCCGGCGGGATCCGCGGGGAATTCCGCCGACGCATCGACGCCGGGGGCGGAACCGGCTCCCGAGGACTCCCCGGCACCGGCAGGGCCGAGCGGTGGCTAGGATCCAGGACCGCACCCCGGGCGGTCTTCCGGACCTGCCACCCCGGCTCCTGCAGAGCGCGCGGAGCATCGACGGCGGTGCCCGATGGACCCGTGAGTGGCGGGAGTTGCTGGCCGCGAGGCTCGACGCCTGGAACCTGGTCCTCGATCTGCGGCACGGACAGCCCGTCTGGGCGGGCCGGTGCGCCGTCGTCGTACCTGTCGTCCGGCGGGACGACGATGCCGCGGAGGCCGTCCTCAAGCTCACGATCCCGCACGACGAGGCCGTGGCGGAGCCCGATGCGCTGGAGCTCTGGGACGGGACGGGTGCGGTGCGCCTGCTCGCGGCGTCACGCCCCGACTTCGCACTGCTGCTCGACCGGCTCGACGGCGACCACTCCCTGCTGGACGTCCCGCTCGACGAGACGCCCGAACCGTGGGGCCGTGTGCTGCGCCGGCTGTCGATACCGGCCGGGGACAGCGCCCCCTGGGCCGCCTTCCCGCACCTCGCGTCCGACGCCGAGCAGTGGACGGACACCCTTCCCGCACGGTGGCACGAACTCGGCGAACCCTTCCCGCGGTGGCTCATGGAGTCCGCGCTGGAGGTGTGCCAGTCGCGCGGCATCGTGGGGCGACGGTCGCAGCGCGACGTCCTCGTGCATTCGGACCTGCACTACGGGAACCTCCTGCCGTCCGCGCGGGGCCAGCTGCGGGAGTTCACCGCGATCGACCCGAAGCCGGTGCTCGGCGACGCCGAGTACGCCGTGGCGCCGATGCTGTGGAACCGCCTGTCCGAGCTCGACGCCGCGGACCCGGCGGGTCACCTTCGCGCCCACTGCACGGCCCTTGCGGCGGCCGCCGGCCTCGATGCCGGCCTCGGCCGGGGCTGGACCGTGGTCCGCGAGGTGCGCAACGCGCTGTCCTACCTCGCCCATGGCCGGACGGGCGACGCGCAGCGGTCCCTGTGGGTGGCGAGTTCGGTGCTCGGGCGGACACTGGACGGGCTGCCGCCGGTCGGCGACCTGCCGGTCCTCTAGCGCAGCCGGCGCCGGCTGCTACCCGGCCCCGGCGAGGAACGGCCGCAGGTTCTCCACCCAGACGTCGTAACCGAGTTTGAGGATCAGGGCCCCCACCACGGCGAGGAACACGATCCGGATGAACCTGCTGCCCTGGCTGATCGCCATGCGGGACCCGGTGTAGCCACCGGCCATGTTGGCGACACCGAGCAGGAGCCCCAGCCCCCACAGGATGGAGCCGTTCGGGAGGAAGAACATCAGGGCACCGAAGTTGGTCGCCATGTTCACGATCTTCGCCTTCGCGCTGGCACCGAGGAAGTTGTAGCCGAGCAGGGTGACCATCGCGATGATGAGGAAGGAGCCCGTCCCCGGCCCGATCAGCCCGTCGTAGAACCCGATGACGAGCCCGATCGCACCGGCCGTCCCGTAGTGCCGCGCTCCCTGGTGGCGCAGCTTCGTGAGAGTGCCGACCGACGGCTTCACCGCGGTGAACACAGCGACGGCGATCAGCGCCACCACGATGACCGGCTTGAAGACCGACGACGGCAGGGACGCCGCGAGAACCGCCCCGCCGAAGCTGCCGACGAGAGCGATCCCCGCCATCGGCAGCGCCGTCTTCAGGTCCGGGTGGGCCCGCCGGTAGTAGGTGACGGCGCTCGTCGTCGTCCCGAAGATGGACCCGAGCTTGTTGGTGGCCAGGGCCTCGACGGGCGCGATGCCGGGGACCAACAGCAGCGCCGGCAGCTGCAGCAGCCCGCCTCCGCCGACGACGGCATCCACCCACCCGGCGGCGAACCCCGCGACGAGCACCAGCAGGATCGTCGCGAGGTGCAGTTCCTCGAGTCCCGAGCCCACCGCGGGTTAGGAGTCGGCGAGTCCGCGCAGCAGCGCGGCGGCCTCGGCGACCGGGACGTTCTGCGCCTCGCCCGTCCTGCGGTCCTTGACCTCGAGCACTCCGTCCGCCAGCCCACGCCCGACGACGACGATGGTGGGCACCCCGATGAGCTCCGCGTCGCCGAACTTCACGCCCGGGGACACCTTGGGCCGGTCGTCGTACAGGACGGCGAGGCCTGCCGCCTCGAGCTCTGCGGCGAGCTTCTCCGCGGCCTCGAACACCTCGGCACCCTTGCCGGTCGCGACGATGTGGACGTCGGCGGGAGCGACGTTGCGGGGCCAGACGATACCGCGCTCGTCGTGGTTGGACTCGGCGAGGGCCGCGATGGCGCGCGTGACGCCCACGCCGTACGAGCCCATGGTGACCGTGGCGAGCTTGCCGTTCCGGTCGAGGACCTTCAGGCCGAGCGCGTCCGCGTACTTGCGGCCGAGCTGGAAGATGTGGCCCATCTCGATGCCACGGGCAGCGATCAGCGGTCCCGACCCGTCGGGTGCCTCGTCGCCCTCGCGCACCTCGACGGCCTCGACGACGCCGTCCCAGGCGAAGTCGCGGCCCGCGATGAGCCCGAAGACGTGCTTGCCGTGCTCGTTGGCGCCCGTGATCCACGACGTGCCGGGAACCACGCGGGGGTCCACGAGATACTTCAGGCCGGTGGACGCCTCGGCGCCGATGACGGCGGAGTCCAGGGCGAGGCCCGGGCCGATGTACCCCTTGACGAGGCCCGGGTGCTTCTTCAGGTCCTCCTCGTTGGCGGCCTCGACGGCGACCTCGCCGCCCGTCTCGAGGTGGCCGGCGATGTTCGCCTCGATCCGCTTGAGGTCCACGGAGCGGTCACCCGGCACGCCGACGACGACGATCTCGCGCTCGCCGGTCGGCAGCACGGCGGCCAGCACCACGTTCTTGAGGGTGTCGGCGGCGGTCCAGGCACGGTCGTCGCGGGGCACCGCGGCATTGGCGTGGTCCACGAGGGTGCCGATGGTGGGGGTATCGGGGGTGTCGCGTACCTCCGCGGCGGGTGCGTCGGCGAAGTCGATCGGGTCGGGGACCACCGTGGTAACGGCTTCGACGTTGGCGGTGTAGCCGCCGGCGGACCGGACGAAGGTGTCCTCGCCGATGGGCGTCGGGTGCAGGAACTCCTCGCTCTTCGACCCGCCCATGGCCCCGGCGGTCGCCGTCACAGGCACCACCTCGAGGCCGAGGCGCTCGAAGATGCGGAGGTAGGCGGCGCGGTGCAGCTGGTAGCTCGCCTCCAGGCCCTCGTCGTCGATGTCGAACGAGTAGGAGTCCTTCATGATGAACTCGCGTCCGCGGAGCAGGCCCGCCCGGGGGCGCGCCTCGTCCCGGTACTTCGTCTGGATCTGGAACAGGCTCACGGGAAGGTCCTTGTACGAGGTGTACAGGTCCTTCACGAGCAGGGTGAACATCTCCTCGTGCGTCGGCGCAAGGAGGTAGTCCGCGCCCTTGCGGTCCTTCAGGCGGAAGATGCCGTCGCCGTACTCGGTCCAGCGGTTGGTCGCCTCGTAGGGCTCCTTGGGCAGCAGCGCCGGGAAATGGACCTCCTGCGCGCCGATGGCTTCCATCTCCTCGCGGACGATGGCCTCGACCCGCGCGAGGACCTTGAGCCCCAACGGCAGCCAGCTGTAGATACCGGGCGCCGCGCGCCGGATGTAGCCCGCGCGCACCAGGAGACGGTGGCTCGCGACTTCGGCGTCGGCTGGATCTTCACGCAGGGTGCGCAGGAAAAGGGTCGAGAGTCGTAAGACCACGCGGGTGTCCGTTCATATCGGTACTGCCATTCACCTTCCCGCCGTCCGGCGGGAAACAACAGGTACCAATCTAGCGGGTCCCGTCCGCTGGACCGCCGCGGGCCGCCGCGCCCGCAACCCCCTCCTCAGAAGAGGATGGTCGCGAACGTGTCCACCTGCTCGAAGCCCACGCGCCGATAGGCCGCGAGGGCCCGGGTGTTGTAGGAGTTCACGTAGAGGCTCACGGTCGGGGCCAGCGAGCGGGCGGCGACGACGACGGCGGCCATGTAGGCGGCGCTCAGGCCCCTGCCCCGGTGGTCGGGGTTCATCCAGACACCCTGCACCTGCACGGCCTGGGATGACACCGTGCCCAGTTCGGCCTTGAAGACCACCTCGCCGTCGTCGTCGAACGCGGCGAGCGAGTGCTTCCGGCTGATCAGGGACGCGACGCGCCGCCGGTAGTGGTCGGACCCGCCGATGAACGGCGAGTAGCCCACTTCCTCCTCGAACATCGCAGCGCAGGCGGGCAGGAGGCGGTCGAGTTCGTCGGGTCGCGTGAACCGGAGGTCGGGCGCGGGGGCGAGCAGCGGGTCCGTGTCGATGGCCATGAGCGGCTGCGTGGGGCGCACGTCGAAGGGCTCGGCGCTGTAGTCCTCGAGCGTCGACCACAGGTCCAGGACGCCCTCGGAGAGCCCGAAGATCGACGAGAAGGTCCGGCCCGACCGGCCGAGGTGATCACCGAAGATGGCTCCGGTCTCGTCCGTCACACCGATCGGCACGAGGTTCACGCCGGCCCAGCAGGCAGCGCGCAGCTCGTTGTGCCGGAACATGCCGATGATCTCCCCACCGGAGAACGACGGCGCAGCCGTGCCCATGGATTCGAGGTGGGAGGCTACGAACACGTTGGCCACCGGGTCCGCGGCGACGATCGCCCAGAGATCCCTGGTGTCCTCCTTACCGAGGACCCGGAAGGACCAGGGCCCTTCGGGGTCGGGCTGGGGCCTAGCTAACGGTAACCATGGGGCCACCCTGGCCAGCAGTTTCGCCATCAGCCTCACCCATTTCCTCTGCGAGCCGCATCGCTTCCTCGATGAGTGTCTCAACGATCTGGTCCTCGGGGACAGTCTTGATGACCTGGCCCCGGACGAAGATCTGCCCCTTGCCGTTGCCGGATGCGACACCCAGGTCGGCTTCGCGGGCCTCGCCAGGCCCGTTGACGACGCAGCCCATGACGGCCACGCGCAGCGGGACCTCCATGCCCTCGAGGCCGGCGGTGACCTCCTCGGCGAGCGTGTAGACGTCCACCTGGGCCCTGCCGCAGGACGGGCAGGACACGATCTCGAGCTTACGGGGGCGCAGGTTGAGCGACTGCAGGATCTGGTTGCCCACCTTGATCTCCTCGACCGGCGGGG
The DNA here is from genome assembly GCF_054510975.1 of Arthrobacter rhamnosi. Taxonomy (NCBI): domain Bacteria; kingdom Bacillati; phylum Actinomycetota; class Actinomycetes; order Micrococcales; family Micrococcaceae; genus Arthrobacter; species Arthrobacter rhamnosi. The sequence continues at coordinate 20,354 of NZ_JBTNDN010000004.1, forward strand.
CCGAGAGCGAGACGCGGATGGTGTCGCCGATGCCCTTGGACAGGAGCGCCCCGAAGGCGGTGGCGGACTTGATCGTGCCCTGGAAGGCCGGTCCGGCCTCCGTCACGCCGAGGTGCAGGGGCCAGTCGCCGCGCTCGGCGAGCAGCTCGTAGGCGCGGACCATGATCACGGGGTCGTTGTGCTTCACGGAGATCTTGAAGTCGTGGAAGTCGTGCTCCTCGAAGAGGGACGCCTCCCAGACGGCGGACTCGACGAGGGCCTCGGGCGTGGCCTTCCCGTACTTCTCCATGAGGCGCGGGTCCAGGGAGCCGGCATTGACGCCGATGCGGATGGAGGTCCCCGCGGCCTTGGCGGCTGCAGCGATCTCCTTGACCTGGTCGTCGAACTTCCGGATGTTGCCGGGGTTGACGCGCACGGCCGCGCAGCCGGCGTCGATCGCGGCGAAGACGTACTTCGGCTGGAAGTGGATGTCGGCGATCACGGGGATCTGGGACTTCTTCGCGATGATCGGGAGCGCGGCGGCGTCGTCCGCGGACGGGCAGGCCACACGGACGATGTCGCAGCCGGTGGCGGTCAGTTCCGCGATCTGCTGCAGCGTGGCGTTGATGTCCGTGGTGGGGGTGGTGGTCATCGACTGGATGCTGATCGGGGAATCCGATCCGACGCCCACCGATCCGACCTTGATCTGGCGGGTCTTGCGCCGGGGGGCGAGGACGGGCGGCGGTGCTGCTGGCATTCCTAGGTTGACCGAGGTCAAAACATCCTCCATGCTGGCGGCCTTGACCGCACGTCTGACGAGATTCTTGATTTCATTATCCACCCGCCCCGGCGACCGACGGCTCCGTGGCGATCCAGGTCACACGAGGTCGCGGAACGCTCCGAGGACGGGATTCCACCCGATGGTCTTGACAGCCGCGATGGCTCCGACGACGGCGAACGGGTCCTGGCTCACGAGCTGGTTGAGATCCGCCTCGGTGTCGGCGGAGAAGACCAGGAGGGCACCCGTGCCATCCGTGAAGGGGCCGGAGGCCAGGACGCGGCCCTGCTCCACGAGCCCCTGCAGCCACGCCCTGTGGGCCGGCCGGTGCTCGTCGCGGAGGTCGTTGTGGTCGGGGCTGTATACGTACTCGACGGCGAAGATACTCATGGCTTCACCCTACGGGACCGGTAGCAGGTAGACCTTGATGATCGTCGCCACGCCTGCCGCCCAGAGCATCGAGGCCAGCGTGCCGATGATGAACCGCTCGGAAGCCGCGGGGGTCTCCTTGAGTTCGGCGTAGCGCCCCAACGCCTTGACGGCGACGACGTACGCGATGGCGACCGGCTGCCCGCCGAGGATGGCGACGGTCACCGCGAGCCGCTCGAGCACGCCGATGACCAGCCCTCCGCGGAGCACGCCCGGCGGCAGGGCGTCGACCGGCGCCTGGGGCGGATCGGCGGGTGGAGCGGGGAGGTCGAACTGGGGCTGGTCCGCCGGCTCGGGCGGTTCCTCGCGGCGCCGTTCCGCGGTGTCCACCGACCGGGCCAGGCGTAGCACGAGCATGGTCACGGGTGAACCGACGCCGCCCGCCACGAGCAGCGCCACAGCGATCCATAGTGCGTCCACCGAGCCTCCTTCGTCCTTCCTCCATGTCTACCCCACCTTCATATCTACCCCACGGCACCCCCAACGGTGCTGCTCCCCCGCCACTGCGTCCGGCGACCACGAGGAGGCCTCTCGGGTGCTCTTGTGGGTCGTCTCGACCGGCGCCGAGCGACTGGGGGATCAGCGCGGGACGACGACGGCTGGACGAAAGCTCCAGGAGCAGGTGACGTAACGGCAGGCGAGCCGTCGAACGGACAGAAACGACCATGAAAAGGCCTCGCGGGTGGTCTTTTGTGCCGTCTCGACGGACGCCGGGACCACGACCGGCGCGTGACGACCGCGTGTCCTCCCGCCAGCGCGACGCAGCTAGGCGACCGGCTCGGCGGTCGCGCCGTCGACCCAGGCCAGGAGGCGGGCGGCTGCGGGCCGGACGGCATGCTCCTCGTGCCAGGCGGCGCGGGCCGCGGCCTTGCTCACGGCCTGCGGGCTGATGCCGAGGGTCTGAGCGACGGCCGTCTGCGTGCCGCGCTCGCCGGGCTTGAGGAGGTCGAGGATGCGCCACTCGGCCTCCGAGCGGCCCATGACGTGGCGGCCGAGCAGCGCGAGCACTCCCTCAGCCTCCCCTGCGCCGTCATTCCGACCATCCGGTCCCTCGACGGCGAGGGGCGCGCGGTCCCCCGTCTTCTTGGCGCGGTCGACGGCCTTCCGGGCAGCGACGAAGGCCGACCCACGACCTTCCCGCGGGGAGGCCGGAAAGGGCTGCTCCACGTCTCCGATGCCGATCCCGACGTACCAGCCACCCGCACGTAGGCAGAGCATCGCGGCATCGACGACGTCGGCCGCGAAGGCGACCACGCCCTGCGCCTCGTCGCCGACCGACCGCTCCCAGGGCAGCACCGTGGGGATGGGGCGCAGGAGGCCGAGTAGTTCCGGGACGCGGTCCGTTGAGGAGCGGCTACCCGCCTGGTCGATGGTGAGGACGAACACTCATCAACCGTATGGGGTTGAATTCTGAAATACAACCGATCAGCCGAAGAGGTCGACCGGCTTCACGATGTCAGCGTAGATCAGCAGGACACCCATCCCCATGAGCAGGACAGCCACGGCGTAGGTGAGCGGCAGGAGCCTGGCCATGTCGAAGGGCCCCGGATCCGGCCGCTTCAGCAGGCGGGCGATCCCGCGACGGAGGCCCTCCCAGAGCGCTCCCGCCACGTGCCCGCCGTCGAGCGGGAGCAGCGGGACCAGGTTGAACACGAACAGGGCGAGGTTCACGCCGGCGACGAGTCCGACGAGCGTCGCCGCGCGGGAGACCAGGGGGATCTCCTCCATCGCGGAGATCTCCCCCGCGATCCTGCCGACGCCCACCACGCTGATCGGACCCTCCGGGTCACGGGGAGCGTCCGAGAACGCTGCCTGGCCCACCTCGACGACGCGTTGCGGGAGGTTGAGGACCACTCCCGCGACGCGGGCCAGAGAGTCGCCGACGGCCGGGAGGACCGCACTCGCCGGCTGCGGCACCAGTTCCTGCGTCGACCCGATGCCGATGAAACCGACCTCCTGGGTCACGGCGTTGCCCTCGTCGTCGACCTCGACGGCGCCGTCGGCCGTCGTGACCGGCCGCTCCGTCAGCAGGGGGGTGATCCGGGAATCGACGGTCTCGCCGTCGCGCACAACGGTGATGCCGACCTCGCGTCCCGCTGCCTCACGGATCCACCCGGAGAACTCGTTCCAGTCGGTGACCTCCCTGCCGTCGAAGGCGACGACGCGGTCCCCCGGCTCGAGGCCCGCCTCGAAGGCGGGGGCGGCGGGATCATCCGGGCCGCAGTCGGTCTGGCCTGTGGCCGCCTGCTGGCTTGCCGGCACCACGCACCGGTAGACCTCGGCCACCGTCGTGGTCGCCTGGGCGGTGCCGAACCCCATGATGAGCACGGCGAACAGGACCGTCCCGATCAGGAGGTTCATCAGTGGCCCGCCGAGCATGATGACGATCCGCTTCCAGATGGGCAGCTTGTAGAAGACACGGTTCTCGTCGCCGGGCTGCAGCTGTTCGGCGGCGGCCTGGCGGGCATCGTCGGTCAGCTGCTGGAAGACGCCGGTGCTGGACTGCCGTACCGCGCCGGCCTCGGACGTCGCGGGCGGGAACATGCCCACCATCGAGACGTAGCCGCCGGCCGGGATCGCCTTCAGCCCGTACTCGGTCTCCCCCCGGCGCCGGGACCAGACCGTTGGGCCGAAGCCGATCATGTACTGCGTGACACGGACCCGGAAGAGCTTCGCGGGCACCAGGTGACCCACCTCGTGCAGGGCGATCGACGCCGCGATCCCGATCACGACGAAGAGCACGCCGGCGAGAAACAAGAGAACAGTCACAGCTTTTCCTTCTGGCCTTCCGAACGGGCTGCCGTGTCCGGCAGCGGCGACCCCAGCGGAGTTTCCTCGAGGCCACAACGGACCCGGGCCCTCGCCCGTGCCCAGCGCTCCGCGTCGAGCACCGCAGCCAGGGTCAGCGCCCCACCGGCACCCCCGCTGTCAACGGCACGCTGGTCGTCGACGACGGCGGCCACCGTGTCCACGATGTCAGGAAAACCTATGGCTCCCCTGTGAAAAGCATCCACGGCCTCCTCGTTCGCGGCGTTGTAGATGGCCATGCGCGTGCCGCCCTCGACTGCCGCACGCTTGGCGAGCGCGATCGCCGGGAAGGCCTCCTCGTCCAGCGGCTCGAAGGTCCACTCGGCGGGCCGGCTCCAGTCGCAGGCACGCGCCGACCCCGGAACCCGGAACGGCCAGCCGATCCCGAGGGCGATCGGGAGACGCATGTCGGGCGGGGAGGCCTGGGCCAGCGTGGAACCGTCGATGAACTGCACCATCGAGTGGATGACGGACTGCGGGTGGACGACGACGTCGATCCGCTCCAGCGGGATGTCGAAGAGGAGGTGCGCCTCGATCACCTCGAGGGCCTTGTTGACCATGGAGGCGGAGTTCGTGCTGATCACCCGGCCCATGTCCCACGTGGGATGGGCGAGGGCCTGCGCCGGCGTGACGTCCTGCAGCTGCGCGCGCGTCCGGCCACGGAACGGGCCACCGGACGCCGTGAGGACCAGGCGGTCCACCTCGTCGGCCGTGCCGCCGCGGAGCGCCTGGGCGATCGCGGAGTGCTCCGAGTCGACGGGGACGAGTTGCCCGGGGGCGGCCGCCGCACGCACGAGCGCTCCCCCGGCGATCAGCGACTCCTTGTTGGCCAGTGCGAGCAGGTGTCCGGCGGCGAGCGCGGCCAGGGTCGGCTCCAGGCCGATGGACCCAGTGATGCCGTTCAGGACGACGTCGGCGTCGGGCCAGGCCGCCACCTTCGTCGCGGCGCCCTCACCGGCGAAGAGCTCCGGTGCGTAGCCGGTGACGCCGGCCGCATCGGCGGCCTGCCCGATCGCACGGTCCAGGTCCGTTTCGGATGCGGATGCGACCCCGACGGCGGGAGCCCGGACCGCCACGGCCTGGCGGGCGAGAAGCTCCAGGTTCCGCCCGCCGGCGCTGAGGCCGGCAACACTGAAGCGGTCGGGAGCCGCGGCGATCACGTCGAGTGCCTGGGTCCCGATGGAGCCCGTGGAACCGAGGATGGAGACGCGCCGATGCTGCCGGGAGGGGTTGCTGAAATCCATGGCCCCAGTATCCCGCAGGTTGTCGGCGTCCATCCTTCCGGCTCCGTCCTCGGGGTCCGCTGAGCGCACATCGAGTGACGCCCTGTGCGCCTCGCGAGCAGTTCCTTCTGGCAGCGGGACGACCGGCTATTTCGTCAGTGCGAGGTGATTAACTGTGTCCATGACCCCGGGATCGGCGCTGCTGGACCTAGAGGACGCCTACGACGAGGCGACCTGGGGCTGGCCCGCGGATCCGTTCGAGGAGGTCCTCGGCCGCGGTGGCGAATTCAACGATGCCGGGATCGACGAGCACGCCCGTGCGGCCGTCGAAGGTGCTTCGCCGTACGGCCTACTGGGCCGGCTACAGGACATCGGATCGGGACCTACGGACTCGCCGAGCCTGGCCGTCACGCTCGATCTCCTGCGGGCCACGGACCGGTTGGCCTCCTGGGCCGCTGCGCAGCGGGCCCGCCTGGTCGCCCGGGTCCATATCTTCAGCAATCCGGACCATCACTCCTGGTCCGGTCCGGCCTCGTCCCTCGCCTTCACCGAGACGGTTGCCGAGACTGCGGCGCTGCTGAAGCTGTCTGAAGGGTCAGCGGCCCGGCTCGTCTCGGAGTCACTGGCGCTGACCGGCCCGTTGACGGCCACCCTGGCGGCTCTGGAGAACGGCGAAATCTGCTCCGGGCAGGCATCGGTCATCGTCGAGCAGTCCCGCACCCTTCCGGACGAGGCCGTGGCCGCGTTCGAGAGCGAGATCCTGAAGGTCGCGGGGAATCTGAACCGGCCGAGACTCACCGCACGGTGCCGACGGCTGCGGGAGAAGCTCCATCCCGAGACGCTGACCGCCCGCCGGGTGCGAGCGGCGGCCGATCGCTGCGTGGTGTTCGAGCCGGACCGCGACGGGATGGCGTGGTTGAGCGCCTACCTGCCGGCAGAGCAGGCACTGGCTGCCCACACCACGGTGGACGCGGCTGCCCGCGGGCTGCGGAGCGCCGATGATCCGCGGACCCTGCCACAGCTGCGGGCCGACGTCCTGGCCGACATGCTGCTCGGCACCGCCGGACCTACCGGGGTGGCACCGGGCTCGGGCGGGAGTTGCCGGTGTGGAAGCGCAGAGGGCGTCCGCGCCGAGACCGACCCCGCTGAGAGCGGCCGTACCGAGGGCGACCGCACCGAAAGGGCTTATTCCGGGCACGGTGTGCGCTCCTCCACGGCGAAGATCGTGGTCACCGTCCCGGTGTTCTCGCTGATGGGGCTCTCCGATGAGCCGGGCGAACTCGAGGGCTACGGACCCATCCCGGCCGAGGCCGCCCGCCGACTGGCCGGGAACGCCACGTCCTGGCTCCGTCTGCTCACCCACCCGTACACGGGTGCCATCCTGGGCCTCGACCGCACGCGGTACCGACCGAGCGAGGACCTACGGACCTGGATCCAGCTCCGGGAGAAGACATGCAGCTTCTATGGCTGCTCCCGTCCGGCCAGCCGCTGCGACCTTGATCATCTGATGCCCTGGGCCGATGACGGCTCCACCAGTGCGGACAACCTCTATCCCGCCTGCAGGCGGCACCACATGCTCAAGCACCGGACCGACTGGACGCCGAGTCCCGATCCCGATGGCGGACTGACCTGGCGGTCGCCGGGAGGTCGGACCTATACGACGCCGCCCGAACCACCGCCTGCTGACTCGCATTCATCGACGACCGCCCGGATCATGAACCATCTCGGGACGGCGATGCGCACTGAACGGACGCTCCACGTCGAGTCTCCGCCGCCCTTCTGACGAGCGAAGCCTCAAGGGACCACGCTCTCTGGGAGTCGATCGAGCCAGTCTCGATGCTGGCGGGCTCCCTCGGGCCGGTCGGACAGCGCGCAGATCGGCGTGCAGGGCGCCCGTCCGGGCGTGCAAAACGTTCGGACGTCCGGTCGTGCTGTGAACGCGTGCTTCCAACGGCGCTGTCTTCGATGCCCCGGCTCCCCTACCTCCGGCGAAGCCACACGCTATCGGCCCGACGCCCTGCCCAGGACGCTACGGGCGTGGCGCAGGATCGGCTCGTCCACCATGCGCCCCTCGAAGGCGAACACGCCCCGCTCCCCCTCCGCGGCGGCGAGCAGCGCGCGGGCGCGCTCCACCTCGGCGTCGTCGGGGGCGAAAGCGGCACGGATCGCGGCGACCTGCCCGGGGTGGATGCAGGCCTTCGCCGCGAACCCGGAGGCGGCAGCATCCTCGGCCTCGGCGGAGAGTCCCTCGGTGTCGGCGATGTCGACGTAGACGGCGTCGATGCAGCCGACGCCCACCGCCCCGGCCGCTAGGAGTACCTGCGAGCGCGCCTGGAGTGCGACCGCCCGGTAGGTGCCGCCCGACGTCCTGCTGGAGGTGCCGCCCAGCGAGGCGACGAGGTCCTCGGCGCCCCACATCAGCGCCGTGACGCCGTCGGCGCGGGCGATCGCCGTGGCCTCCACGACTCCGCGGGCCGTCTCGACAAGGGCGATGACCTCGACGTCCCCTAGGGCCTTCCGCACCGCGGCGACATGCTCGGGCGACTCCGTCTTGGCGAGCATGACGGTGCGGTAGCCGGTCCGGCGGACGGCTTCGCAGTCAAGGGTGAAGTCCGCCGTACCCACCGCGTTGAGCCGCACCACGGTGCGCTCGGGGGCGAGCGGAACCTCGGCGAGCGCCGCCCGCGCGGCCTCCTTGGCCCCGGGCGCGACCGCGTCTTCCAGGTCGAGGATGACGGTGTCGGCGCGGTCGGCGGCCTTGCCGTAGCGCTCCGGGCGGTCCGCGGGGCAGAAGAGCAGCGCGGGGCCGAGGGTGACAGCACTCACGAGTGTCCCTCCCGGGTCGCCGTCGAGGACCACATCAGCACGGAGCGGGTCGCCGTCGCCACGACGTCGCCGTGCTGGTTGCGCCCGGTGTGGGCCATCGACACGATGCCCTGCCCGGGGCGCGAGGACGACGGGCGGATGCCGGTGATCTCGGTCTCGGTGTACAGGGTGTCCCCGTGGAAGAGCGGCCGGGGGAAGGCGACGTCGGTGAGCCCCAGCTGGGCCACGAGGGTGCCCTGCGTGAGCTGCGTGACGGACTGGCCGACGAGCGTCGCCAGGGTCAGCATCGAGTTCACGAGACGTTGCCCGAAGGGCTGCCCTGCGGACCAGGCGGCGTCAAGGTGCAGGGCCTGGGTGTTCATGGTCAGCGTGGTGAACAGGACGTTGTCCGCCTCCGTCAGGGTGCGCCCGGGCCGGTGGGCATACACCGTGCCGACGTCGAGCTCGTCGAAGTACAGGCCGCGCTGCTCGATGACGCGCCCGGTCGGCACGGCGTCACCGCTCATGCGGCGGCTTCCCCGAGGTCGATCCGCAGGGGCGCTCCGGTCGCGGCGATCACGTCCTCGACGGTGACACCGGGTGCGGTCTCGCGCAGCACCAGGGTGCCGCCGTCGTCGGGTTCGACGTCGATCACGGCGAGGTCGGTGACGATCCGGTCCACGCACCCCTTGCCCGTGAGCGGCAGGGAGCAGGAATCGACGATCTTCGGCTGGCCGGAGCGGTCGACGTGTTCCATCATCACGATGACGCGTTTCGCACCGAAGACGAGGTCCATGGCCCCGCCCATGCCCTTGACCATCTTGCCGGGGACCATCCAGTTGGCGAGGTCCCCGTTCCGCGCGACCTCCATGGCTCCGAGGACGGCGACATCGACGTGGCCGCCGCGGATCATCCCGAAGGATGCCGCGGAATCGAAGAACGCGGCCCCGGGGTTGGCGGTGACGGTCTCCTTCCCCGCGTTGATGAGGTCCGGGTCCACCGCGTCCTCCGCGGGATAGGGGCCGACGCCGAGGATCCCGTTCTCGGAGTGCAGCACCACCTCTACGCCCGCCGGGATGTAGTTGGGGATGAGGGTGGGCATGCCGATGCCGAGGTTGACGTACTGTCCGTTCTCCAGCTCCTGCGCAACCCGGGCGGCGAGCTCGTTGCGGGTTCGTGCCATGGTCATGCTCCTTCGGGGGCGGGGGCGGTGAGCGACACGGTGCGCTTCTCGACGCGCTTCTCGGCGTCGGGCACCAGGACCACGCGCTGGACGAAGATCCCGGGTGTGTGGATGGAGCCGGGATCGAGCTCGCCGGGTTCGACGAGCTCCTCGACCTCCGCGATAGTGATCCTGCCGGCGGAGGCGCACAGCGGGTTGAAGTTCATCGCGGTGGCATGGAAGACGAGGTTGCCGTGGCGGTCGCCCTTCCAGGCATGCACCAGTGCATAGTCCGGGCGGAGGGACTCCTCGAGCACGTAGTCCACGCCGTCGAAGGACCGCACCTCCTTGGGCTTGGACGCGACGGCGACGTTGCCGGCGTCGTCGTACCGCTGGGGCAGACCGCCCTCGCTGACCTGGGTGCCCACACCCGCCGTGGTGTAGAACGCGGGGATGCCCGCACCGCCCGCACGGAGCTTCTCGGCGAGGGTTCCCTGGGGGGTGAGCTCGACCTCGAGCTCACCCGCGAGGTACTGGCGCGCGAACTCCTTGTTCTCCCCGACGTAGGAACTGATGGTCCTACGGATCCGGTGCTCGGACAGCAGGATGCCGAGGCCCCAGTCGTCGACACCGCAATTGTTGCTCACGGTCTCGAGCTCCGCCGTCCCCTGCGCGTGCAGGGCCTCGATCAGGGCTCCCGGGATGCCGCACAGGCCGAATCCTCCGACGGCCAGTGAGGCGCCGTCGGGGATGTCCGCCACGGCCTCTGCCGCACTGCCAACCACCTTGTTGATCACTGCTTCTCCTTACGTGTCGCGGGGCCGCTACTGCGCCCCGGGGGTGCCGGCCGAGAGGCCGAGTTCCCTCGCGATCAGCATGAGCTGGACCTCCGTGGTCCCCTCGCCGATCTCGAGGATCTTCGAGTCACGGTAGTGCCTGGACACCACGAACTCGTTGATGAAACCGTAGCCGCCGAAGATCTGTGTCGCATCGCGGGCGTTGTCCATGGCCGCCTCACCGGCCACGAGCTTCGCGATCGAGGCCTGCGTCTTGAACGGCTTGCCGGCGAGCATGCGCGATGCGGCGTCGTAGTACGCCAGGCGGGCGGTGTGCGCGCGGACCTGCATGCGGGCGATCTTGAACTGGATGGACTGGTAGGCGCCGATGGTGCTGCCGAAGGCCATCCGCTCCCCGGCGTAGCGGATCGACTCCTCCACACAGCCCTGCGCCGCACCGGTCGCGAGCGCCGCGATGGCGATCCGCCCCTCGTCGAGGATCTGCAGGAAGTTGGCGTAGCCCCGGCCGCGCTGGCCGAGCAGGTTCGCCTCCGGTACGCGGACGTCCCGGAGCGTGAGCGGGTGCGTGTCCGAGGCGTTCCAGCCCACCTTGTTGTAGGCCTTCTCGGCCGTGAAGCCCGGCGTGTCCGAGGGGACGAGCAGAGTGGAAATCTCCTTCTTCACGGAGCCGTCCGGGCGCTGTGAGGTCCCGGTCACGGCGGTGACGGTGACCAGCGAGGTGATGTCGGTGCCCGAGTTCGTGATGAACTCCTTGGTCCCGTTGATCACCCACTCGCGGCCGTCGGCGCCGTCCTCGAGCCTCGCCATCGTCTTCGTGCCGGAGGCGTCGGAGCCCGCCTCGGACTCGGTGAGGCCGAACCCGCCGAGGGCCGTCCCCGCCGCGAGGGAGGGCAGCCACTGCTGCTTCTGCTCCTCCGTGCCGAACCGGTAGACCGGCATGGCCCCTAGCGACACCCCGGCTTCGAGGGTGATGGCCACGGACTGGTCCACACGGGCCAGCTGCTCGAGGGCCAGGCACAGCGCGAAGTAGTCGCCGCCCATGCCCCCGTACTCCTCGGGGAACGGCAGGCCGAACAGGCCCATGTCCCCCATCTGCTTGACGACCTCGTAGGGGAAGCTGTGCTCGGCGTCGTGCTTCGCGGAGACCGGCGCCACGACCTCGTCCGCGAATTCGCGGACGGTGTCGACGAGGTCCTGGTATTCATCGCTCAGTTCGAAGTTCATGCTGCGTTCCCTTCCTCTGGGATCGGTACGGGACCGCCCTCCGGGGCGGCCTCGATGGTTGCGACGACTTGCTGTGCGCGGACGAGGTCCCCGGGCTTCAGGGACAGGCGGACGACGCCGGACAGTGCGGCGGTGAGCTGGTGCTCCATCTTCATGGCCTCGACCGCGACGAGGACGTCACCCGCCTGCACGGCGGCCCCGTCCTGGACGGCTACGGACACCACGGTGCCCGGCATGGGGCTCCGCACCTGGGGGTCGGCCGATCCTTCCTCGCGGGTGATCCGGGACAGGGCTGCGTCGAGCAGTTCCCGGCGCCCGGGCCGGCGGAGGCGTGCCGACCAGCCGGCCTCGCCCAGCCACACGGTGTCCCCGTGGACGGCGTGCTGCCGGCGCGACCGCAGGCCGTCCACCGTCGCTCCGCCGTGGGCGTCGACCCGGACCGCCAGGGCTGCATCCGGACCGGCGTCGCCGGACACGGTCCATCCGCTGCCGGCACGCAGGAGCCGGACGGTCGCCGTCGCGCCGCCGTCGAGTTCGAGCGTCACCGTGCGGGGACGGGCCGCCCCGAGCCGGAACCCGTCGCCGCGACGCCATGGCGACCCAGCGGACCCGCGGGGCCCTGGGAGTCCTGCTAGTTCGGCCTCGACGAGCAGCACGCCGGCGAGCGCGATCTCCTCCGCGGTGACGTGCCGGAAGGGCAGGCCCGGGAGCCGGCGCTCGATCAGGGTGGTGTCGAGGCGTGCCGCCCGCACGTCGTCGTCGTTCACGAGCAGGCGGAGGTACTCGATGTTGGTGTCCACGCCCAGCACCACCGTGCCGGCGAGCGCCGCGTCCAGGCGGTCGAGTGCCTGCCCGCGGTCCGCGCCCCAAGCGATGACCTTGGCGAGCATCGGATCGTACGACGACGAGACGGACCCGCCGGCCAGGAGCGAGCTGTCCACGCGGATGCCCTCCCCCGCCGGCTCGGTGAGTGCCAGGATGCTGCCGGTGGACGGCAGGAATCCTGCCTCGGGGTTCTCGGCGTACACGCGCGCCTCGACCGCGTGACCGGTGAGGACGACGTCCTCCTGCGCCAGCGGCAGTTCCTCGCCGGCAGCGATGCGGATCTGCCACTCGACGAGGTCGACGCCGGTCACGAGTTCCGTCACGGGGTGCTCGACCTGCAGGCGGGTGTTCATCTCCATGAAGAAGAACTCGTCGGGGGCGGCATCGGACACGAGGAACTCCACCGTCCCGGCTCCCGTGTAGTCGACGCTGCGCGCCGCACTGCAGGCCGCCTCGCCGATCCTGCGGCGCGTGGCCTCGTCCAGCAGGGCCGAGGGAGCCTCCTCGATCACCTTCTGGTGCCGGCGCTGCAGGGAGCACTCGCGCTCGCCGAGGTGGAGGACGGTGCCGTGCGAGTCCGCGAGCACCTGCACCTCGATGTGCCGGGGGCGTTCGATGAGGCGCTCGAGGAACAGCGTGTCGTCGCCGAAGGCGCGCTCGGCGACACGCCGGGCCGTGGCGAGCGCCTCCGGCAGGTCCTCGGGCCGGTGCACGGCGTGCATGCCCTTGCCCCCTCCGCCGGCCGAGGGCTTGATGAGCAGGGGGAAGCCGACGTCGCGGGCGGCGCGGAGGAGGTCGTCGTCGGACAGCCCGGGTTCGGCGACGCCGGGCACCACGGGGACGCCGAACCCGGCGACGTGGTTCTTGGACCGGATCTTGTCCCCCATGACGTCCAGCGCGTGGACGGAGGGCCCGATGAACACGATGCCCTGCTCCCGCAGTGCGTCCGCGAACGCGGCGTTCTCGCTGAGGAACCCGTAGCCGGGGTGGACCGCCCCCGCTCCGGTACGGCGGCACGCGTCGAGCACGGCGGGAATGGACAGGTAGCTCTCCGACGGCGATGCCCCACCGATGCGCACGGCGAGGTCCGCTTCGAGGACGTGCCGGGCCCCGGCGTCGGCGTCGCTGTAAACGGCGACCGAGCGGAGGCCGAGCGCACGGACCGTGCGGAGGACGCGGCTCGCGATCTCGCCCCGGTTCGCGACGAGGACGGTGTCGAAGGGCCAGGAGCCCCTTCGGGAGGAAGTGGTGGGTGTCATGGGGTCACATCCGGAAGAGGCCGAAGGAGGTGTCGGGCAGGGGCGCGTTGGCACACACGTCGAGCGCGAGGCCGAGGACGGTGCGCGTGTCCGCCGGATCGATCACGCCGTCGTCCCACAGGCGCGCCGTCGAGTAGTAGGGGTTTCCCTGCGCCTCGTACTGGTCGCGGATGGGGTTCCGGAACGCCTCCTCCTCCTCGGGCGACCAGTCCTCACCGCGGGCTTCGAGCTGGTCGCGCCGGACGGTCGCGAGGACCGACGAGGCCTGGTTCCCGCCCATGACCGAGATGCGGCCGGCGGGCCACATCCAGAGGAAGCGCGGGGAGAAGGCACGTCCGCACATGGAGTAGTTGCCGGCACCGAACGACCCGCCGACGACGACGGTCAGCTTCGGGACCCGGCACGTGGCGACGGCGGTGACCATCTTGGCCCCGTTCTTCGCGATGCCGCCCGCCTCGTAGTCCTTCCCGACCATGAACCCGGACAGGTTCTGCAGGAAGACCAGGGGAACCCCCCGCTGGTCGCAGAGCTCGATGAAGTGGGCTCCCTTGAGGGCGGACTCGCTGAACAGGACGCCGTTGTTGGCGACGATCCCGACGCGGTGGCCGGAGATCGTCGCGAAGCCCGTGACGAGCGTGGTGCCGTACTCCCGCTTGAACTCGTGGAAGAGCGAGCCGTCGACGATCCGGGCGATGATCTCCCGCGCGTCGTAGGAGGCGTTGACGTCCGTCGGCACCGCTCCGTACAGCTCGTCCTGCGGAACCGCCGGCTCGAGGACCGGCAGTTCGGGGACCGAGGTCCCGTGCGGGTCGGACCGGACGGGCGGCGGAAGCGTCGCGATGATGTCCCGCACGATCTCGAGGGCGTGCTGGTCGTTCTCGGCGAGGTGGTCGGTGACGCCGGACACGCGGGCGTGCACGTCGCCGCCGCCGAGTTCCTCGGCCGTGACCACTTCGCCGATCGCGGCCTTCACGAGCGGGGGCCCGCCGAGGAAGATGGTGCCCTGGTTGCGGACGATCACGGTCTCGTCGCTCATGGCCGGCACGTAGGCGCCACCTGCGGTGCAGCTGCCCAGGACGGCGGCGATCTGCGGGATCTTGCGGGCCGACATGGTGGCCTGGTTGTAGAAGATGCGGCCGAAGTGGTTGCGATCCGGGAACACCTCGTCCTGGCGCGGCAGGAAGGCACCGCCGGAATCGACGAGGTAGACGCACGGCAGGTTGTTCTCGAGGGCGATCTCCTGGGCCCGGAGGTGCTTCTTGACCGTCATCGGGTAGTACGTCCCGCCCTTGACGGTGGCGTCATTGGAGATCACGAGCACGTGGCGCCCGTGGACCAGGCCGATACCGGCGATCACGCCGGCGCCGGGGCACTCGTCGTCGTACATGCCGTTCGCCGCCAGCGGTGCGATCTCCAGGAAGGGGCTGCCGTCGTCGAGGAGCTGGTCGATGCGCTCGCGCGGCAGGAGCTTGCCGCGCGCGACGTGGCGCTCCCGGGAGCGTTCCGGTCCGCCCAGCGCTGCGGTGGCGAGCCGGCGCCGCAGGTCCCCGACGAGTTCCGCCTGGGCCGCGGAATTCGCCGCGAACGCCGCTGAGAGCGGATCGACCTTCGAAGCCAGAGTCTCCATCGACTACTTCCTCGCATGCTGTTCAGTTAGCAAACGCTAACCCGATTCAGGTTAGTGGTCATTAACCTGCCTGTCCATCAGAATGATGGGACAACTCCCCCGCGGACGACAAGGACCTGCATGGAGGCACTGCCCACCGAAGACCGCGTGACGGGCCGGAGCATCGCGAAGGCCACCCGGCGTGCGGCGCTCCTCGACGCCGCGGCGCACCTGTTCGCCGACCGCGGCTACAACGGGGTGTCCATCGAGGATCTCGGCTCCGCCGCGGGAGTGAGCGGGCCGGCGGTCTACCGGCACTTCCCCGGCAAGCCGTCGGTACTCTCCGCCCTGCTCACCGGCGTCAGCGAAGACCTGCTGGAGGGTGGGCGGGCAGTCGCCGACGGCGGGTCCTCCCCGGAGGAGGCGCTCCGGGGGCTGATCCGTTTCCAGGTGGCGTTCGCCCTGACCAACGCCGACGTCATCCGCGTGCAGGACCGGGACCTCGGCTCACTGCCGCACGACGACGAACGCACGGTTCGCTCCCTGCAGCGGAGCTACGTGCAGGTATGGGTGGACCAACTCGCCGACTACCTCCCGGACACCGACCGGTCGCTGCTGCGGCGCAAGGTCCACGCCGTGTTCGGGCTGATCAATTCCACCCCCCATACCGCGCACGGGACGAGTTCCGGGCGCGAGCTCGGGGCGTTGCGGGACCTGCTGCAGGACATGGCGTGGGCCGCCCTGACCGTGTGACGCCGGAATCATGACGCCGGAATCGCGCCCCCGCCACCCATGCGCAGTCGCCTAGTACGCTGAAACCACGAGAAGTATCGGCCGCGCTGCCCGCCCGGCCACTCCACCGACTGAAAGTACCGCTGTGATCACGCTACGTCCCGTTGAAGCCTCCGACATCGACGCCTTCTTCTCGCACCAGCTGGATCCCAGCGCCAATCACATGGCGGCCTTCGGCGCCAAGAACCCCTCGGACAGGGGCGTCTTCGACCACCACTGGCAGGACATCCTGAACGACAGCAAGATCACGGTGCGCACCATCCTCTCGGACGGCGAGGTGGTGGGCAGCATCCTCGCCTACCACCACGACGCGACCCCGGAGATCAGCTACTGGATCGACCGCTCCCGCTGGGGACAGGGCATCACCACCGCCGCCGTCGGCCAATTCCTCAACGAGGTGACCCAGCGGCCCATCCGCGCCCGGGCCGTGGCCGACAATGCGAGTTCCATTCGGATCCTCGAGCGCTGGGGCTTCCAGCACGTGGGCGAGACCCAGGGCTTCGCCCCTGCCCGCGGCGCCGTGGTGCGGGAACTCATCCTCGAACTGCCGTGACCTCCCGCCGAGGGCTCCGTGGCGGTTCCCCCGGCGGCGCGGAGCCCTCGCTGGACCGTCCGCCCAGCTGGACCACCTGCCCAGCTGGACCACCGTAGGGCTAGACCATCGTCAGGACCATTGCCGGATTCCGGAGGATCGCGCCGACGTCGGCCAGGAACCGGGATCCCTGCTCGCCGTCGACGAGCCGGTGGTCGAAGGACAGGCTCAGTGTCAGGACCGACCGCAGCGCGACGGTGCCCTGGAACTCCCACGGCATGCTGCGGACCGCACCCACGGCGAGGATGGCCGCTTCGCCCGGGTTCAGGATCGGCGTGCCGGCGTCGATGCCGAACACTCCGATGTTGGTGATCGACACCGTTCCGCCCGCGAGGTCGGCCGGCGGAGTCCTGCCCGCCCGGGCCGTCTCCGTCAGCGTCGCGATCGCCCGGGCGAGGTCCACCAGCGTCAGAGCCTGAGCGGCCTTGATGTTCGGCACGAGCAGGCCCCGCGGTGTGGCGGCGGCGATTCCGAGGTTCACATCCCCGTACTGCACGATCTCCTGGGCAGCCTCGTCCCACGACGAGTTGAGTGTAGGGTTGCGGGCGATCGCGATGCACACCGCTTTCGCCACGATGGTCAGCGGCGTCACCTTCGTGCCCTCGAAGGCCCGGGCGGCCTTCAGCTCCGCCAGCAGGTCCATGGTGGGGGTGACGTCGATGGTGAGGAACTCCGTCACGTGCGGCGCTGTGAACGCGCTCGCCACCATGGCGTCCGCGGTGTGCTTCCGCATCCCGCGGATCGGTGTCCGGGTCTCCCCCGCCGAGGCATGCGGGGACGCAGTGCCGGCCGGCGCCGCCCATGGCATTCGCGGTGCGGCGCTAGGTGCTGCTGGTGCCGCCGGCGCTGCGCTCGGGGGTACGGGCGCTGCCTGTGCGGCGCCTGGTGACGCCGGCGCTGCCGGCACTGCGCTCGGTGGTACGGGGCTTCCCGCGGTGCCCGCGAGCGCGGCAAGGACGTCGTCCCGCGTGATCAGGGCTCCGGGGCCGGTGCCGGTCAGGGCGTCGAGGGTGATTCCGAGGTCCCGGGCGAGCTTCCGTACCGGCGGCGTGGACCGCGGCCGCTCCACGCGTCGTGCGATTCCCGGAACCGCAGGTGCGATGGGCGACGCAGGCGGTGCAGTCCGCCCAGCCGATGCAGTGGCCGCAGCCGGCGCGGGCGGTGCAGGCGGTGTCACCGGGCCTGCGGGCAGCACTGCCGCACTCGCAGGTGCCATCGGCGACGCGGTCGGCGCCGCAGGTACGGGTACCGAAGATGCGGGGGCTGCGGGCCCCGCGGACTGGAACGTACGGCTCCGGCGCTGCGGACGCCCTCCCTTCTCGACGGCGGCACCGTACCCCACGAGGTTGGGCTGACGCTTCGCGGGCGCTTCGCCGCTCTCCGGCGGGTACGCGATCGCGGAACCGGTCGGTGAACCCATCGCGGAGCCGGTCGCTGAGCCGGTCACGGAACCGGTCGCGGAACCGGTCGCTGAACCGGTCGCTGAAGCCGGCGGGTACGGAGAGGAGGAACCCGACGGGTGGGCCTGAGGCATCGGGGCGTCATCGTCACCCGTCACCTCGAAGGAGACGATCGGCGCTCCGACGTCGACGACGGTTCCCGCGGCCTCGTGCAGGCGCACCACGACGCCGGCGTACGGTGACGGCAGTTCGACGACGGCCTTGGCCGTCTCGACGTCGGCGATGATCTGGTTCAGTTCGACGGTGTCGCCCTCCGCGACGTGCCACTGGAGGATCTCCGACTCGGTCAGGCCCTCACCCAGATCCGGGAGCCGGAACTCCCTGATCCGACTCCCCGTTCCCGAAGCCGCCGGGCCCGGTGCCGTTCCCGGTGCTGTTCCTGGTGCCGCCGTTCCTGGTGCCGCCGAGCCAGGCGCCGTCCCTGGCGCCATCCCCGGTGCCATTTCTGGTGCCGCCGTCACCGTGCCGGTCCTTCCATGTCCAGACCGCTCAGGGAGTTCGGCCGGCGCAGCACGCGGTCCACGCCGTCGAGGATGCGGTCGAGGTCCGGCAGGTGGTGGAACTCGAGCTTGGAGTAGGGATAGGGGATGTCGAAGCCCGTGATCCGGACGGGAGCGTGCTCCAGGTAGTCGAAGCACCGCTCCGTGATGCTGGCGGCGATCTCCGCGCCGAGACCGCCCGACCGGGCGGCCTCGTGCGTGACGACCAGCCGGCCTGTCTTCCGTACCGAGGCCTCCACCGTGGAGAAGTCGATCGGTGCGAGCGAGCGCAGGTCGATGACCTCGATCGAGATGCCGTCGTCGGACGCCGCGATGGCGGCATCGCGTGCCGTCGGCACGAGGGGCCCGTAGGTGACCAGCGTGACGTCCCGTCCCTCGGTGACCACACGGGCGGCACCCATGTCCGACGCCGACAGGTCTTCGGCCTCGTCGACCTCGCCCTTGACGTGGTAGCGGCGCTTGGGCTCGAAGTACAGCACCGGGTCGTCACTGGCGATGGCCTGCTGGATCATCGAATAGGCGTCCTGCGGGTTGGACGGACTCACCACGCGCAGGCCCGACGTGTGCGTGAAGTAGGCCTCGGGCGACTCCGAGTGGTGCTCCGGGGAACCGATGCCGCCGCCGAAGGGCACGCGGATGGTGATCGGCATCCTCACCGCGCCCCGCGTCCGGTAGTGCAGCTTGGCCACCTGGCTCACGATCTGGTCGAACGCCGGATAGATGAAACCGTCGAACTGGATCTCGACGACCGGGCGGTAGCCCCGGTACGCCATGCCGACGGCCGTGCCCATGATGCCCGCCTCGGCGAGCGGAGTGTCCATCACGCGGTGTGCCCCGAAGTCCTTCTGCAGTCCATCGGTGATGCGGAAGACGCCGCCGAGCCTGCCGATGTCCTCGCCCAGGAGGACCACCTTGGGATCGTCGTCCATGGCGCGTCGCAGGCCCGCGTTGATCGCGCGGCCGAAGGTCATGGTGGACATCAGCGGTGTCCTTCCTGTGCGGGCTGGTCGAAGGAGGCGAGGTAGCGCTCGTAGTGTTCCTGCTGGCGGTCGAGCTCGGGGTGGGGCGTGCTGTAGACGTGGCGGAAGACGTCGGACGGCGCCGGCTCGGGCATCGAGACGCAGCCCTCGCGCAGTTCCGCGGCGATGGCGTCGGCCCTGGCCTTCACCGCATCCGTGTAGTCGGCCCCGAGGAGGCCGAGGGAGTCGAGCAGGGTGGCGAGCCGTGCCAGCGGATCGCGGGCCACCCAATCCTCGAGTTCGTTCGGGTCGCGGTAGCGCGTCGGGTCGTCCGCCGTCGTGTGCGGGCCCATGCGGTAGGTCACGGCTTCGATGAAGGTGGGGCCGCCGCCGGAGCGCGCCCGGGCGAGGGCCTCGCGGGTGACGGCGAGGCACGCGAGGACGTCGTTCCCGTCGACCCGCACGGACGGGATGCCGAAGCCCGGCGCCCGGCGCGCGATCGGCACGTGCGCCTGCAGGCCCACCGGCTCGGAGATGGCCCAGTGGTTGTTCTGGCAGAAGAAGACGACAGGCGCCTGGTAGCTCGCGGCGAAGACCATTGCCTCGTTGACGTCGCCCTGGCTCGTGGCTCCGTCCCCGAAGTAGGTCACTGCGACGGAGTCCGCACCGTCGTTGATGATGCCCATCGCGTAGCCCGTGGCGTGGAGGGTCTGGGCGCCGATGATCACCTGGGGCGTCGCCATGTTGATCGTGTAGGGGTCCCACCCCGAGGAGGCGTTGCCGCGCCAGACACGAAGGATGTCTGCGAGGTCCACTCCCCGGCAGTAGGCGACGCCGTTCTCGCGGTAGCTGGAGAAGACGAAATCGTCCGAGCGCAGGGCGCGGCCGGAGCCGATCTGGGCGGCTTCCTGCCCGAGGAGCGGCGGCCAGAGTGCCAGCTCGCCCTGGCGCTGCAGCGCGGTGGCTTCGGCATCGATGCGCCGCACCACCACCATGTCCTCGTAGAGCTTCTGGAGGGCGGCGCCGTCGACGTCGGCCACGAGACGGTCGTAGTGTGCGTGCGGGTGGCGGACCCCGGAGGGGTCGATGAGCTGGACGGGCTCGTCCGCGCCGGGGCGGGCGGGGCCGGGGAAGACCAGCCCGCTCGCCGGTCCTGCGTCGTCGTCTCCGCCGGTGGATCCCGATCCTGTCCGGGCGCCGTCCTGGGTCATCGCACGCAACCTTCACACTCGCAGGCACCCCTCCGCGGGTTACCCGTAGGGAGGGGCTCCGGGCGCCGTTGCCCGGAGTGATTGTGACCCTACTCACGCCGAACAGGTGGCACAACCGTTTTGTCCTCGGCTGAGCACTATGCACTATTCGGCCCCTTCAGGCCGTGTTAGCGTTGCGCACTATGCAACCCCTCGACCTCACCGACACGCGGCTGCTGCAGGCCCTGGCCAAGGACCCCCGACGCACCGTGGTCGCCCTTGCGCAGAAGCTGGGGCTGTCACGGAACACGGTGCAGGCGAGGATGGCCCAGCTCGAGAAGAAGGCGGTCTTCCTCTCCTTCGAGCGGCGCATCAATACCGTGTCGCTCGGTTACCCGCTGACCGCCTTCATCCACGTCCACGTGCAGCAGCAGAAGCTGGCATCCATCACGCGCAGCATCGCCGCCGTCCCCGAGGTCATCGAGGCGTTCGGACTGACGGGGCAGGCCGACATCCTGGTCCGTGTGGTCGCCGTCGACGCCGAGGACCTCTTCCGGATCAACGGCAAGATCCTTGCGTGCGACGGGGTGGAGCGCTGCGACACCTCACTCGCCATGGGCGAGCTCATTCCCTTCCGCGTCGAGCCGCTGCTCGCACGCGGCCCGCGCACGGCGTCCTGACCTCCCGGCCAGGACGCCGCACCGGTCAGCGGCCGCTGCGCGTGTAGGACAGGCCGAACCCGGCCGGGAACAGCGGGTGGGCGGTGTCGTTCGGTACGTCCGGCAGCTGGGCTTCGACCTCGGCCATGGAGGACGGCAGTTCGAACGGCAGGCGCCCGCCCGGCTCCCCCTTGCCCCGCAGCACGTCCAGCAGCACGCCGTCCGACACGCCGTAGTCCGCGAGGAGCGCGTCCGCGTGCTCGACGACGTTGCCGAGGATCAGCGGCCGTGCGAGGTTCGGGACGGCGACTGTCGGGATGCCTGCATCCGACGCCGCGAGCAGCGCCTGGTAGCCCGGCTCGTCACCGCTGAAGTCGAGGTCCGTCAGGTCGGCTCCGCCGCGCGGGTCGGCGAGCCGGACGACGGCGAGGTCCGCCTCCGCAGGCGTGGCCACGGGGGTGAAGCCCGCGTCGCGGGCGGCGTCGGCGTCGATCCCGGAGAGGAAGACCTTCCGGACGTCCCTGCGGGACACCGGCAGGACGCCGTCGTTGCTCAGCAGCGTCAGCGACGCGGCCTGCGCAGCGTCGCCCGCCTTCGCCGACTTGGTGCTGCCGACGATCCGCTCCGCAGCGCTGACGTCGACGTAGGGGTTCTCGAAGAGTCCCAGTTCGAACTTCTGCTGCAGGACGCGCCGTGCCGCCTCGTCCACGCGCTCCTCGCCGAGCAGCCCCTGGCCTACCGCCTCGAGGATGTACTGCGGCTTGTCGCTGCCGCCGATGATGTCGACGCCCGCGTTCACCGCGCTCGCGTAGCGCTCGGCCAGCGTCAGGTCCTCGACGCCCCACGGCATGCCCGCTCCGTGTGCTCCGACGAAGGACAGCGGCGGACGGAGTGCCAGGCACGACGCCGGGCAGTCGTTGGCGATGCCCCAGTCCGACGTGATGACGCCGTCGAACCCGTACTCCCCGCGCAGCACGTCCTGCAGGAGGTACTCGTTGTGGTTCGCGCCCACCTGCTCCACGGCCGTCCCGTTGCGCTCCAGGTCCTGCAGGATCGAGTAGGTCGGCATGATGCCCGAGGCCCCGGCGGCGAAGGCGCCCTCGTAGGGGGTCAGGTGCTCCTCGAAGTTGTTGCCGGGGAACGCCGCGTACCGGCCGTAGTAGTAGTGGCTGTCGTAGCCGTTGACCTGGGCGCCGTAGCCCACCCAGTGCTTGACGACCGTGGCGACGCTGTCCGGGGTGAGTCCGTCCGATCCGCCCTGCATCCCCTCGACGTAGGCCTGGACGTGTTCGCGCACCTCCTCGCCCGTGGCGCCGAACGTGCCGTTGATACGGGTCCACCGGGGCTCGGTGGCAAGGTCTGCCTGCGGGGACAGCGCCTCGTGGATGCCGACCGCGCGGTACTCCCTGCGGATGATGTCGGCCATCGCTTTGGTCGTCTCCGGATCGTCCACCGCTCCCATGCCGATCGGGTCGGGGAACGGGGTGAAGTCACCGTTCGAGACGGTCTGCCCCTCCGTCACGGTGAAGCCGTTGCGCGGATCGGTGCTGATCTTCAGGGGGATGCCGAACGGCTGCTGCTCGGCGAGCGCCTGGAGGTCGTTGTGCTCGCTCGCGAGGGTTCCCGCCCCGACCCCGAGCCGGGAGATGAACGTGGTGATGTGGCGTTCCTCGAGGAGCCGGGAGAACACGGCGCGGTCGTAGGTGCCCCTGCCCGTCAGGGAGGCGTGCATGAGCTGCCCGGCCTTCTCCTCGAGGGAGAGCCGCGCGACGAGGTCCGTCGCGCGTTCCTCCGGGCTGAGGCGCCAGTCCTCGTAAGGGGTCAGCGTGCCGTTCCCGTCGAGGTCGCGGAAGGACCGCCCATCCACCCTGATGATCTCCGCGGACCGGCTGTCCAGTGCCGGCTGGCGGACCTTCTGCTGGGGAGCTGCGCTCGCCGCCGACCCTGATGCGAGGATCGTCGCCAGCAGTGCACCGGCGGTGACGGCGGCGACGGGTCCCCGACCTCGTCGCCTGCCTGCTGCACTCGTGCGCGGGGCCGCACCGCGGCTCGTTCCCGCGTCCGGATTCTTGCCCATGATTACTCCTTCGTAATGGGTACAGGTTGTCCTGGTGTGTGCCAGATTACACAAAACCGAGCAACACTGGGTTTTGTGCCGCGGCTGCGGGCCACCCTTTACACTCGACCCATGAGCGGAAAGGCGCCGGGCACCTATGCCAAGGGCATCGAACGGCGTCGCGACCTGCTGAGGATCGCCGCGGACGTCTTCGCCGCCGAGGGATTCGAGGGCACCACCCTCAAGCTCGTCGCGGAGCGGGCAGGCATCAAGGAAGCAACACTGTTCCACTACTTCAGCGGCAAGCAGGACCTGCTGACCGCGGTGCTCGCCGACCGCGACGAGCAGAACACCGCGTGGACCGGCGGGGCGGCGATAGCCCTCGCCGACCTTCCGGGCATCGCCGAGCGCAACGAGCAGCATCCCGGTCTGACCGCGCTGTTCGCCGTGGCATCCGCCACCGCGACCCGGCCGGGACACGCCGCCAGGGACTACTTCCGGAACCGCTACGCGTGGCTCGTCGAGAGGACCGCCGGGAACATCGCCGATGCGCAGGGCCGCGGTGAGATCCGCGCGGACATCTCCCCCGAGGACGCTGCGCGTATCATCATCGGCGTGTTCGACGGCATCCAGCTCCAGTGGCTGTACGACCCGGACGTGAGCATGCCGGCCGCGCTGGCGGGTGTCCTCCGGCTCCTGGAACCGTAGTCCCCCACGACGAACCAGTTAAGACGAACGAGGCCGCCCCGGGTGGGGCGGCCTCGTTCGTCCTGCGGGTGTGCGTCAGTGGTCGGTGGCCTTCTCGGCGCCGACGCCGGTGAGCGACCGTACTTCCATCTCGGCCTGCTTCATCGGGTCCTCCTTCGTCTTGGAGAGCGTGGTGCCCAGCCAGCCGAGGAAGAACGCGAGCGGGATGGAGACGATGCCCGGGTTGCTCAGGGGGAACAGCGAGAAGTCCGCCCCCTGGATCATCGACTTCTCGCCGCCGGAGACGACGGGCGAGAGGGCGATGAGGAGGATCGCGGAGCCGAGGCCGCCGTACATGCTCCAGACCGCTCCCTGGGTGTTGAACTTCCGCCAGAACAGCGAGTAGAGGATGGTGGGCAGGTTGGCGCTGGCCGCGACGGCGAATGCGAGCGCCACCAGGAATGCCACGTTCTGCCCCTGGGCGCCGATACCGCCGGCGATGGACACCAGGCCGATCACGATCACCGTGCGGCGGGCCACCTTGACCTCGCCGTCGGGGTCCACCTTGCCGCGGCGGATGACGCTGGCGTAGATGTCATGGGCGAACGAGGCGGCCGCCGTGATGGTCAGGCCCGCGACGACCGCCAGGATCGTGGCGAACGCGACGGCGGAGATGAGTCCGAGCAGGATGGATCCGCCGAGCTCGTAGGCCAGCAGCGGCGCCGCGGAGTTCACGCCGCCGGGTGCTGCCTTGATCCGGTCCGCGCCGATCAGTGCGCTGGCGCCGTAGCCCAACACGAGGGTGAAGAGGTAGAAGGCGCCGATGAGCCAGATGGCCCAGACCACCGAGCGTCGGGCCTCCTTGGCCGTGGGCACGGTGTAGAAGCGCATGAGCACGTGCGGCAGGGCAGCCGTCCCGAGCACGAGCGCGAGCGCCAGGGACAGGAAGTCGAGCCTGGTGATGGCGCTGACGCCGTACTGCAGGCCCGGGCTCGTGATGGCCGCGTTGCCTGAGGTCTCGACGGCGGCACCGAGCAGGGTGGAGAGGTTGAAGCCGTGGATCGCCAGGACCCAGACCGTCATGACGAACGCGCCCGCGATCAGCAGGCAGGCCTTGATGATCTGCACCCAGGTGGTGCCCTTCATGCCGCCGATCAGCACGTACATGATCATGAGGACGCCGACGACCGTGATGACGATGGACTGTCCGAGTTTGTCGTTGATGCCGAGCAGGAGCGAGACGAGTCCGCCCGCACCGGCCATCTGGGCGAGCAGGTAGAAGAAGCAGACCGCCAGGGTGGTGATCGCAGCTGCGATGCGGACGGGCCGCTGCTTGAGCCGGAAGGACAGGACGTCCGCCATGGTGAACTTGCCCGTGTTGCGGAGGAGTTCCGCGACGAGGAGCAGCGCCACGAGCCAGGCCACGAGGAAACCGATCGAGTACAGGAATCCGTCATAGCCGTTGATGGCGATGGCCCCGACGATGCCGAGGAAGGAGGCGGCCGAGAGGTAGTCGCCCGCGATCGCGGTACCGTTCTGCGGGCCGGTGAACGAGCGCCCGGCCGCGTAGTAGTCCGCCGCCGTCTTGTTGTTGCGGCTGGCCCGCAGCACGATCACGAGGGTGATCGCGACGAACAGGCCGAAGATCGAGATGTTGAGGATCGGGGAACCGACGGTCGTTGCCTCGGCGGTCTGGAGTGGCAGGCGGAGGCCCGCCCCGGTCATGGGGATCATTTGTTTCCGCCTGCTGGGTCGATGAACACTTCGGGTGCCGCTTCCTCGAGCTCATGCCGGATGCTGGCGGCGATGGGGTCGAGACGCCTGTTGGCGTAGCTGACGTACCACATGGTGATGGCGAAGGTGCTGACGAACTGCAGCAGCCCGAGGATGATGCCGATGTTGATGTTGCCGAAGACCGGCGTCGCCATGAAGTCGTGCGCGTAGTCGGCCAGCAGCACGTAGGCGAAGTACCAGAGCAGGAAGAACACTGCCATGGGGAAGACGAAGCTGCGATGGCGCTTGCGCAGGTCCTTGAACTGCTCGGTCTGCTGGACTTCGGTGAAGTCGACGGCAGCACCGGAGCCGGAAACCGGCTCGACTGGGTGCGAACCCATTGTTCCTCCTTCTATCGGACGTCACGCCGGCCGCCGCGCGGCCTCGTCGCCGCGCACAAGAGCACGTCGGTGTGACTCCCATCACTGTGCGGCACGACGACGACCGTCACCAGCAGCGCACCGCACCCCGTCGGTGAGTGCACAGCACGATGCGCCGAACGGTCGGCGGACGCGGCGAGCGCCGCCCCCGGGGTTCGTGCCGGGACCGCCGCCTCCTACTCCTGCCCCGCTCCCGTCCCGCTCCCCTCCTGATCCCGGCGGTGTCGCGGGCTCCCGTCGGGTGGAAAGCCCGGAGGCTAGGCTGGAACCATGTTCAGCGCCGCCGTCGACACCGCGCTGGTGTGCGCCGTCGCCATCATCACTCTGGCCGTCGTGGCCTCGCTCGGGTTCCGCCTCTCACGCTCCTACCGGGATCTCGGCTCCGACGCCGACCGCGCCACCTACGACACGCTCCACACGGCCGCCCTCGCCTCCGAGCACCTGCGCGAGGGCCTCACGCCGGCCGGGGCTCCGAAGGCGGCACGCCACCTGCGCGGACTCCTGCGCTGCGACATCCTCCTCATCAGCGACGACGCGGGCGTGCTGGCCTGGGACGGCGGGCGCACGGCCGCACCCGACGTGATGCCGCTGGTCCGGCAGGTCCTCGAGAGCGGCCGCACCCAGATCTTCCGCCGCCAGCGCCTCGACGCCGCGGGCCTGACCGGCCTCGGCGAACTCGTGCTGTCCCCGGTCCGCGGGGACAAGCGCGTGGTGGGCACTGTCGGCGCCTTCGCGGGAGACGTCAACGCCGGACTTGTCCGCGCCACCAACGAGCTCGCGGGCTGGGTGTCCACGCAGGTGGAGCTCGCCGAACTGGACTCGTCCCGGCGGCTGCTGGCGGAGGCGGAAGTACGTGCCCTCCGTGCGCAGATCAGCCCGCACTTCATCTACAACTCGCTCAACGCCATCGCGTCCTTCATCAATACGGACCCGCAGCGGGCCCGTGAGCTCGTGGTCGAGTTCGCCGACTTCACGCGCTACTCCTTCCGCCGCCACGGCGACTTCACCACGGTGGCCGAGGAGCTGCGCAGCATCGACCGCTACCTCCTGCTCGAGCGCGCGCGCTTCGGGGATCGGCTGAAGGTCCGCCTCGAGATCGGCCCGGAGGTCCTCAGCACCGTGATCCCCTTCCTCAGCCTCCAGCCCCTGGTGGAGAACGCGGTGCGCCACGGCCTCGACTCGAAGGACGGCGTCGGGAACATTACCATCACGGCCCACGACGTCGGGCCCTTCGCCGAGGTGACCATCGAGGACGACGGCGTCGGCATCGATCCGGAGCACCTCCGGTCCGTCCTCGCGGGCCACACCGAGGGGGTCCACGTGGGGCTGCGCAACGTCGACTCGCGCCTGCGCCAGGTGTACGGCGACGACCACGGCCTGATCATCGACACGGCGCCCGGCGCGGGCACGCTGATCACCATGCGGGTGCCCAAGTCGCAGCCCGACCACCAGGCGTGAGCCGCGTAACCTAGGACACATGGTCAATGTTCTCATCGCCGACGATGAACTCCCCGCCGTCGAGGAACTGGCATTCCTGCTCGGCAAGGACGCGCGGATCGGCGCGATCCACCGCGCGTCGAGCGGCGCGGAGGCGCTGAGGACCCTCGAGCAGCACGATGTGGACGCCCTGTTCCTCGACATCCACATGCCGTCCCTGTCCGGGCTCGACATCGCCCGCGCGGTCTCGCGCTTTCCCCGTCCTCCCGCCGTCGTCTTCGTCACCGCCGACGAGGACCGGGCGCTCGAGGCGTTCGAGCTGCGCGCCGTCGACTACCTCCTGAAGCCCGTCCGGACCGAGCGGCTCACGGAGTCCGTCCGGCGGATCTGCGAGCTCATGGAAGGCTCGACGGCGGCCCCCGAGGTGATCACCGTCGACCAGGGCGGCGTGAGCCGGATGATCCGGCGCGACGACGTGCGCTACGTCCAGGCACAGGGCGACTACGCCCGCCTCCACACCTCCGAGGCGAGCTACCTGATCCGCATCCCCCTCAACGACCTCGAGCGCCAATGGGCCGAAGCCGGGTTCCTCCGGACGCACCGCTCCTACCTCGTGGCGATGGACCAGGTACGGAAGGTCCGCATCGGTGCCGGCCGCGCCAGCCTCTTCGTCGGCGACGCCGAGCTGCCGGTCAGCCGCCGGCACCTTCCCGACGTCCGGGAGAAGCTCGAGGCGACCCGGCTCCGTCCGAGCCACTGACGGCCGTGCATCCGCTGCCGGCCGCGGCCCTCCCCGGGGAGGAGTCCCTCTGATGCACGACAGTCCGGAGGTTCCCCGCCGCGTCCGGGTCACCGCCCCCAGGACGGCCGCCCGCGCCACCGGGGCTTCCTTCCCCGTGGCACGCGAGATGGCCGAGCAGTCCGAGGTGGGCCAGCTGTTCGTCGCGTCCCTGATCCGGTCGCAGCTGCGCCTCGCCCTCGTGGTGGCCGGCGGGTTCCTGGTCATCCTCATCGGCATCCCGGTGCTGCTCGCACTGTTCCCCGCGATCAACGGTGTGACGATCCTGACCGTACCCATCCCCTGGCTGCTGCTCGGCCTCGGGGTCTATCCCCTGGTCATCGGCTGCGCCGTCCTCTACGTCCGTAGCGCGTCGCGCAACGAGCGCCGCTTCCAGGACCTCGTGGACGATGACTGACGCCCTGGACAACGAGGCCCTGCAGCTGAGCCCCGCCGTCGGCTACACGGCCCTCGTCCTCGTCGCGCTCTGCACCGTGCTGATCGGCATCTACGGCCTGCGCATCTCGCGGACCACCGGCGACTTCTACGTCGCGTCGCGCACCGTCCGCCCCTGGTGGAACGCCTCCGCCATCGGCGGCGAGTACCTGTCCGCGGCCAGCTTCCTCGGCATCGCGGGCCTCATCATGATCTCCGGCGCGGACGCCCTCTGGTTCCCGATCGGCTACACCGCCGGATACCTCATGCTCCTGCTGTTCGTCGCCGCTCCCCTGCGCCGTTCCGGGGCGTACACCATCCCGGACTTCGCGCAGGCGCGGCTCGATTCGCTGCTGGTGCGCCGCGTGACGAGCATGCTCGTCGTCGTCGTCGGCTGGCTCTACATCGTCCCGCAACTGCACGGCGCGGCACTGACCGTCCGCATCACCACGGGCCTCCCCGCCTGGGTGGGCCCGCTCGCCGTCGTCGTCGTGGTGTGCCTCAGCGTGGTGACCGGTGGGATGCGCTCGATCACCTTCGTGCAGGCCTTCCAGTACTGGCTCAAGCTCATGGCCCTCGCGGTCCCGGCGGCGTTCATCCTCGTCCGTCTCGGCGCGGAGGGCCAACCCGTCACGGCAGGCGGGAGCGCCTTCAGCGCCGACCTCGATGCGACGGCGGGTGCGTCCCTCTACGGCACCATTTCACTGGTCATCGCGCTCCTGTTCGGGACCCTCGGGCTGCCCCACGTCCTCGTCCGCTTCTACACGAACCCCGACGGCGCGTCGGCGCGACGAACGACGCTGATCGTCCTCGGCCTGCTCTCCGTGTTCTACCTGTTCCCCACCGTGTACGGGATCCTGGGGAGGATCCACATGCCGGAGCTCGCGGCGGAGGGGGCGGCGGACGCCACGGTCCTCCTGCTGCCGGGCCGCATCTTCGACGGCGCCGCCGGCGACCTGCTGTCCGCCCTGGTGACCGCCGGTGCCTTCGCGGCGTTCCTCTCGACGACGAGCGGCCTCGTGGTGTCGCTCGCCGGCGTGGTGAGCCAGGAGTTCTTCCAGGGCAGCGTCGCCGGCTTCCGGCGGGCGGCGCTCCTCTCGGCGCTCATCCCGCTGGTTCTCGCCCTGCTGACGGACAGCCTGGCGTTGGCCGGCAGCGTCGGCTCCGTGTTCGCCTTCACGGCCTCCACCATCTGCCCGCTGCTGCTTCTCGGGATCTGGTGGCGCGGGCTGACGGATGCGGGAGCCGTCGCGGGGATGCTCGCCGGAGCGGTGCTGTGCGGGGGCGCGATCGCGGGATCGGCACTGCTGGGGCCGGGTGCCGGAGAGCGGTGGGTGGTGCTGGACCAGCCCGCGCTGTGGACCGTGCCGACGGCGTTCCTCACCATGGTGCTCGTCTCGCGGGCGACGGCGGGGCGGCGGCCGGCATCCGCCTCCCGCGTGCTCGCCCGCCTGCATACGCCGGAGCCGCACTGACCCTGCCGGTCGCCAGGACGTCGGGGGCGTCAGGCGGAGTTCAGTCGATGCCCGCCATGAGTTCCACCACGCGCTCCAGGAAGGAGTCCACCTGGTTCTCCTCGTAGCCGTCCGCGCCCCTGGCCTCCCGGAACACGGCCCGGCGGACGACGTCGACGCTCATCGGAGTGCTGTTCTCGAGGTACTGCAGGAGCTCGTCGCACAGGCGGTCGACGTCCTCGACGTTGTAGCTCGGGCTCTTCGTCCTCGTCGGACGGCGGAAGCGCTCCCCCGCGGGCCGGTGCAGGCGCCTCCGGAGCACTGCGGCGGTGCGTCCGATCGTCCGCAGCCACGCCTCCTCGCCCTCCGTGGCGATCACGTGGTCGCGTTCCCGCTGCGCGAAGACGTCCTCGAGCCGGTCCAGCGCGGCGTCGACGGCGGAGGGCTCGTAGCCGCCCCGGGCCGGGTCGAAGGACATGCCGCGCACATCCTTGCTCGTGATGGCACCGTCGGGATGTTCCGCGTCGTAGTGCGCGCGGGCCTTCGTCAGGAAACGGTCCACCTGGCGCGTGTTGTAGCCGAACTCCCGGCGTCCGACGCGTGCGAACGGGGAACTGCCCGGGCGGGCGACATCCATGGTCAGTCCTTCTGGCGAATTTTTCGTGAGACCGTGCGGGAGCCGTCCGGCTCCGGGGTTCCCGCCGCTGACCTGCGGCTACATCATCCCCGGTACAAATGTAACGGACAGCAGGTACGCCATCGGGGACGCGAAGACGATCGAGTCGAGGCGGTCCATGACCCCGCCGTGGCCGGGCAGGATGGTGCTCATGTCCTTGACGCCGAGCTCGCGCTTGATCATCGATTCCGCGAGGTCACCGGCGGTGGCGGAGGCCACGATGGCGACGGCGAGCACCAGTCCGATCCACAGCGGCTGCCCCAGCAGGAACACGGCGCACAGGCCGCCGACCACGAACGCCCCGCCGATCGACCCGCCGAAACCCTCCCAGGACTTCTTGGGGCTGATCTTCGGCGCCATGGCGTGCTTCCCGAAGAACGCCCCGATCAGGTAGCCGAAGGTGTCGTTCGCGACGACGAGCAGCAGCAGCGTCGCGATCACGAGGAAGCCGCCCTCCCCGCGCATCAGCAGCATCGCGAAGCTCAGCATGAACGGCACCCACAGCACCGTGAAGGCACCGGCCATGAGGCTCTTCCCGGCATCGGGCGCGGGATCGAGCGAACGCCAGAGGAAGAGGCCGACCACGGAGAACACCGCGGCGACGGCGAGGCCCTCGGCTCCGCCGAAATAGGCGGAGGACGGAAGGACCAGGGAGCCGGCGAGGGTGGGCACGAGAGGCACGTGGATGCGCCGGATCTCGAGCGCCCGGCAAATCTCCCAGACGCCGACGGCGCCGAACAGGGTGACGATCCCCACGAAGACGATCGGGAAGAACAACAGGCCCACGAGGACCGGGATCAGGAGCCCCGCGCCGACGCCGATCGCGGCCGGCAGGTTGCGGCCGGCACGCGAGGGCTTACCCGGCTCGCGGATGGGACGGCGACGCCGGAACAGCCCGTGGCCGGATGCGCGCCCGGCACGGCTCGCCCTGCGCGGTCCGGGGGTGGGTGCGGCACCGGACGTGGGGTCTCCCGCACCCGGCACTGCACCCGGCACTTCGCCCGGTGACGCTTCCGGTGACGCGGCGGACGAGGCACCACCGTGCACGGCGCCCGATGGCGGAACGTCGGCCGAGACGACGGCTGCGCGGGTGGTGTCTGTCCCGGCGTCGGGACCTGTTGGTCGCCCGAGGCCCGCGCCGGGAGGATCGAGGTCTGCCATCAGACCTCGAGCAGCTCGGCTTCCTTGCGCTTCAGCAGGTCGTCGATGAGGTCGACGCGGGACTTGGTCAGCGCGTCGAGTTCCTTCTCCGCGCGCGAGCCCTCGTCCTCGCCCGAGTCGCCGTCCTTGACCGCCTTGTCGATGCCGTCCTTCGCCTTGCGGCGGATGTTGCGGATGGAGATCTTGGCGTCCTCCGCCTTCGTCTTCACCAGCTTCACGTATTCCTTACGGCGCTCCTGCGTCAGCTCGGGCAGGACCACCCGGATCACGTTGCCGTCGTTGGACGGGTTGGCGCCGAGATCGGAATCACGCAGCGCCTTCTCGATGTCGTTGAGTGACGCCCGATCGAACGGCGTGATGAGCAGTGTGCGGGCTTCGGGGTTCTGGAACGACGCCAGCTGCTGCAGCGGGGTGGGAGCGCCGTAGTACATCACCACCACCTTGGAGAACAGCGAGGCGTTGGCGCGCCCGGTGCGGACCGTGGCGAAATCGTCCTTTGCAACCTCCACGGCCTTGTCCATCTTGTCGGTGGCTTCCAGCAAGGTCTCTTCGATCACAATGTCTCCTTCGGTCCGCAGTCGGCTGCCCGGCAACCGTTCCAGTGTTCAATCCTAGTTCAAGCCCCCAGGCGGGGACGCGTGATGTCCAGGCGCCGGAAGGGCGCCGTTGCCCCGCTCGCTCCGCGAGGGTACGCGGCCCGGCTAGACGGTGACGAGCGTCCCGAGCTTCTCGCCGCGGATGGCGCGCGTCACGTTGCCTTCGCCCTCCATGCCGAAGACGACCATCGCGAGCTTGTTGTCCTTGCACATCGTCATGGCGGTCTGGTCCATGACGCGGATGTCACGGCGCAGGGCCTCGTCATAGGACAGCGTGTCGAGCTTCTCCGCCGTCGGGTCCTTGTGGGGATCGGCCGTGTACACGCCGTCGACGCCGCTCTTCGCCATCAGGACCTCGTCCGCGTGGACCTCCAAGGCGCGCTGCGCTGCCACGGTGTCGGTGGAGAAGTAGGGAAGGCCCGCGCCGGCACCGAAGATGACCACGCGTCCCTTCTCGAGGTGGCGAATGGCGCGCCGCGGGATGTATGCCTCGGCGACCTGGCCCATCGTGATGGCGCTCTGCACGCGCGTCTCGACGCCGTCCTGCTCGAGGAAGTCCTGCAGGGCGAGGCAGTTCATGACGGTTCCGAGCATGCCCATGTAGTCGGCGCGAGAGCGGTCCATGCCGCTCTGCGAGAGTTCGGCGCCGCGGAAGAAGTTGCCTCCGCCGACCACGATCGCGACCTCCACGTCGCCCACGGTGGCCGCGATCTGCTTGGCCACGGACCGGACGGTCTCCGGGTCGACGCCGAGCTTGCCGCCGCCGAAGACCTCACCGGAAAGCTTGAGGAGGACCCGGCGCCGGCCTCCGGTACCACCCGTTCGAGCGGTGGAAGTGGTGTCCATGAAGTGCCTCCCGTGGCGTTGGGTTGTCGGCCGTCCTTGGTCGGACGGCGGGTGGTGCGAGGTGCGGGATGTTGCCGGACCCGTTACAGGATACGGGGCGCCTCCCGAGCGCAGGAAAGGGCGGCCACCCCGATGGCGGCCGCCCTTCGTTTCGTGCTGGGCCTCGGCCTGGAGCCTAGGCGCCGACGCGGAAGCGTGCGAAGGCCGTGGCCTTGGCGTTGGCGTCGGAAAGGACCGTCGCGACGGACTTCTTCGCGTCCTTGGCGAATGCCTGGTCCACCAGGACACCCTCCTTGAAGAAGCCGGTGAGGCGTCCCTCGACGATCTTCGCGAGTGCCTGCTCGGGCTTGCCCTCGGCGCGTGCGGTCTCGTCGGCGATGCGGCGCTCCGACTCGACCAGCTCGGCGGGGACGTCCTCGCGGGTCAGGTACGTGGGCGCGTAGGCGGCGATGTGGACCGCGACGTCGTGCGCGGCCTCGACAGCGGAGTCCCCCGAACCCTCGACGGCGAAGAGCACGCCGACCTGGGCGGGGAGGTCCTTGGACGTCTTGTGCAGGTAGGCGTCGACGATCTGGCCCTCGACCCGCGCGATACGGCGGACGTCGACCTTCTCGCCCAGCAGTGCCCCGGCTTCGATGACGTGCTCGGAGACGGGCTTGCCGTCGAGCTCGAAGGACAGGAGGCTCTCGACGTCGGCGGCCCCGGACTCGATGGCGGCGGCGAGCACCTTGTTGGAGAAGTCGATGAACGGGCCGGCCTTCGCGACGAAGTCGGTCTCGCAGTTGACCTCGACCATGACGCCGACGTTGCCGTCGACGCGGGCGGCGACGAGGCCCTCGGCGGTCGAGCGGCCCTCACGCTTCGTGGCACCCTTGAGGCCCTTGATGCGGATCAGTTCCAGGGCCTTGTCGGCGTCGCCGTTGGCTTCGTCGAGGGCCTTCTTGACGTCCATCATGCCGGCGCCCGTGCGCTCGCGCAGGGCCTTGATGTCAGCGGCAGTGAAATTTGCCATACGAACTCCTAAGTTGATGTGGATCTACGAAGAGCTACCGCGGGCCTGGGCCCGCGGAGCAGGCGTCACGCGGTGATCGCCTGCGGAACATGCGTAAGGGGCGTGGTTTCACCCACACCCCTTACGCAATAAGGACTACTTGGTGTCGCTGGAGGAGACTTCCTCGGCAGGAAGGCCTGCAGCTGCGGGAGCCTCGGCGGCGAGCGCCTCGGCTTCGGCGGGAGCCTGATCGGCGGCGGGCGACTCGGAGGTGGCCGGGGCTGCTGCCTCGGCTGCAGGAGCATCGGCGCCCTCGAGCAGTTCACGCTCCCACTCGGCCATCGGCTCTTCGGCCGCTGCGGCGTCGTTACCGTTCGCGCGGTTGTTGCGGGCGATGAGGCCTTCGGCCACGGCGTCCGCGATGACGCGGGTGAGGAGGTTGACGGCGCGGATGGCGTCGTCGTTGCCCGGGATCGGGAAGTCGACCTCGTCCGGATCGCAGTTGGTGTCGAGGATCGCGACGACGGGGATGTTGAGCTTCTTCGCCTCGTCGATGGCGAGGTGCTCCTTCTTGGTGTCGACAACCCAGACGACCGAGGGGGCCTTGGTCAGGTTGCGGATACCGCCGAGGTTGCTCTGCAGCTTGGTGAGCTCACGCTTGAGGAGCAGGAGCTCCTTCTTGGTGTGGCCCGAGCCGGCGACGTCGTCGAAGTCGATCTCTTCGAGTTCCTTCATGCGCTGGATGCGCTTGGAGACCGTCTGGAAGTTGGTGAGCATTCCACCGAGCCAGCGCTGGTTCACGTAGGGCT
This sequence comes from Arthrobacter rhamnosi, assembly GCF_054510975.1. NCBI lineage: Bacteria > Bacillati > Actinomycetota > Actinomycetes > Micrococcales > Micrococcaceae > Arthrobacter > Arthrobacter rhamnosi. The sequence continues at coordinate 55,480 of NZ_JBTNDN010000004.1, forward strand.
GGCCGACGCGGGTCGCCTGGTCGGCGATCGCTTCCTGGGCCTGCTTCTTCGTACCGACGAAGAGGACGGTTCCGCCGTGGGCGACGGTGGCCTTCACGAATTCGTGCGCGCGGTCGATGTAGCCCAGCGACTGCTGGAGATCGATGATGTAGATGCCGTTGCGCTCGGTGAAGATGAAGCGCTTCATCTTCGGGTTCCAACGGCGGGTCTGGTGACCGAAGTGGACGCCGCTGTCGAGCAGCTGGCGCATGGTTACGACTGGCATTTTCTGCCTTTCTTCAGCTTCGGCTCGGGCGCGATGCGCCGCCGGAAGCTTGTTGACGGTTATCTCGGTACCGGCCGGGGTGGCTGGTACGTCCTGGTGCCTGGTCGTCGTCGCAGACGTCCCCTCCCCTTCCGGACTTCGCCGGACCGCAGGGCGGGCACTTCGGCACCCTTGGTGGGCACTGAATCGCAGGCACGCGTAGTCAGCCTGGGGATCCCATCCCGCGACGAAGCCGTAGGCACGAGGAGGTGGGAGCAGCAGACTGCTCGTCCCAGTGTACTACAGCGCCGACGCCCGACCGGGCCCGGCGGCGGCTGTCCCCGCTCCCCCGCCGTCGCGATTCCCGGGGCGGTGGTTGTCCACATGGCTTGGGCCGCCGTCCCCGCCCGGATGTGCATTTGGCAGGGTTTCCCCATGACTGGTTCCCCGGCGCCCCGCCCCGCCCGCACCCCCGTCCGCCCTGCTCGCGCGGGTCTCCCCTCGGCCGCGGTTCTCTTTCGATTCCCCGGGGCCGCGGTTCGTGCTCGATTCCCCTCGGCCGCGGTTCTTTTTCGATTCCCCGCGGTCGCGGTCAGCGCGGTCCTGGTACTGGCCCTGGCCGGCACCCTGGTCGGCAGCCCCGCAGGTCCTGCCGGGGCCGCAGCAGACGTCGTCCCCGAATGGTCCTGGCCGCTGACCCCGGTTCCGGAGGTCCTGCGGCGCTTCGAGAAGCCGCCGCAGCCATGGAAACGAGGCCACCGCGGAGTGGACCTCTCCGCAGGTGCCGGCGGGCCGGTCGTCGTCGTCAGTCCTGCCGACGGGGTCGTCTCCTTCGCAGGAACCGTCGTGGACCGCGGCGTACTGTCGATCGCTCATGGCGGCGGACGGATCAGCAGCTTCGAGCCCGTCACGACGGACCTCGTAAAAGGCCGGCGGGTCGGCCAGGGTGACGTGGTGGCGATGCTCGCCGGGCCGGCAGCCGGCGGCCCTCCGAGGCACTGCGGGCAATCGTGTCTGCACTGGGGCGTCCGTGTGGACGGCGAGTACGTGGACCCGCTGTCCTTCGTGATGGACCGGCGCCCCTCGGTACTCCTTCCGCTGGGCGGCGGACGGTCGCGGCAGGACGCAGGAAGGGGCCGGACGGTGCCCGTTCAACCCCTTCCCCGCCGCGCCTCCCCCTAGACGAAGGCGGCGATGCCGGTGATGGACCTGCCCGCGACGAGCGTGTTGATCTCCTGAGTGCCCTCGTACGAGTACACCGCCTCCGCATCGGAGAAGATCTTCGCCATCTCGAAGTCGGTGACGATGCCGTTGCCGCCCAGGATATTGCGTCCTGCGGCGACGCTCTCGCGCATGCGGGCCGTGGTGAAGGCCTTGGCGAGGGCCGACTGCTCGTCCTTCGCCTTGCCCGCGTCCTCGAGCTGGGAGAGGCGCACCATCATGCCCATGGAGCTCATGGCGTTGCCGAGGATCTGGACGAGCTGCTGCTGAACGAGCTGGAAGCTGGCGATGGGCCTGCCGAACTGCTCGCGCTCCACCGCGTAGCGGCGTGCGACGTCGAAGGCTGCCAGCTGCTGGCCCACGGCCTGCCACCCGACGGCCAGCCTGGTCACCTTCAGGACCTTGTTCGTGTCCCGGAAGCTGTTCGCGCCCTTCAGATGGAAATCATCGGGGACCACGACGTTGTCCAGCACGATGTCCGCGTTCTCGACGGAGCGGAGGGCGATCTTGTTCTCGATCTTCGTCGAGGTGAAGCCGGGGGTCGTCGTGTCCACCAGGAAGCCCTTGACCTGGTTGTCCTCGAGGTCCCTGGCGTAGATGACCACCCAGTCGGAGAAGGTGGCGTTGCCGATCCAGCGCTTCGCGCCGTTCAGAGTCCACGAGTCGCCGTTCCGGCGCGCCGTGGTCCGCGTTCCTCCCGCGACGTCCGAGCCGCCGAGCGGTTCCGTCAGGCCGAAGGCCCCGATCTTTCGGAGGGCGTAGATGTCCGGCAGCCACTCCTCCTGCTGCTCCTTCGAGGCGAGCAGTTCGATCGAGCCGGTGAACAGGCCGTCGTGGACGCCGAGGAAGGTGGCGAAGGAGGTGTCCGCCCTGGTGAACTCGGCGTGGGAGATGCCCGCGAAGAGGTTGGAGTAGCCCTGACGGTGCACGGGGCTCACCGGATCGAGTTCGGCGATCTTCGGGATGAGCTCCTTCGGGAAGGAACCCTGGTTCCACCAGGCGACGGCATTCGGCCGGACTTCGAGGGCGAGCCAGGACCGGATCTCCTCGAGCCGGGAGCGCTCCTTGTCGGACAGCAGCTCCTCGAATGCATAGAAGTCGCCGCCCGGGTAGGGGAGGTCGTTGACATCGATCGACGTCTTGCTCATCGGAATTCCCTTCCTCTGGTCAGCGGCGACCAGCACACTCCAGGCGGACAGCCTGACGGGCGCGACGCGCTCATGGCCCTATGTTACTCGCCAGTAACTTAGGGCGCCAGCGGTCCACCGGCGGAGCGCCGGCCAGCGGTGGGGTCCGGAATGCACGGATGCGCCGCCCACGGGCGTGGACGGCGCATTGGCGAGGGTCGTGCTCGACCCGGTCGGTAGGGCTGCTGGGGCTTGAACCCAGGACAAACGGATTATGAGTCCGCTGCTCTAACCAGCTGAGCTACAGCCCCCAGGGGCGTACTGCCCCCGATGCGTCGGTCCCGGACTGTTCCCCGGGGCACCGAACGCAGGTTTCATTGTAAGCGGAGGGCGTCCGCATCGCTGTCGGCGGACTCGTCGGCGGGCCCGTCGACCGATTCGTCGTCGGAGCCACTCCGCACTCCGTGCGCGGAGAGGGTCCCGTGTGTGGAGAGGGTCCCGTAGTAGAGCCCTTCGAAGGTCGCGAGCGTCGCGTGGATGTCGTGCTTGTTCACCATCTCCCGGCTCGCCGCACCCATCGTCTGCTGGTCCTCGGGGGACAGCTCGAGGATCTCGGTGATGCGGCGGGCCAGTTCGTCGGAGTTCCCGGGTTCGAACAGGAAGCCGTTCTTCCCGTCGGACACCAGGTGCGGCAGCGCCATGGCATCGGCGAGCAGCACGGGCGTCGAGGCCGACATCGCCTCCAGCGTGACGAGTGACTGCAGTTCCGCCGTCCCGGGCTGGCAGAACACGGAGGCGCGGATGTAGCTCCTGCGCAGCTCCTCGTCGTCGATCAGGCCCCGGAAGATGACGCGGTCGCCGATGCCGAGGCGGGCGGCCTGCGCCTGCAGGGCGGCCTTCACCTCGCCACCGCCGACGATCTCCAGGTGGACGCGGAGGTGCTCGGGGGTCTTGGCCACGGCGTCGATGAGCACATCGACGTGCTTCTCCTCGGCGAGCCGTCCCACGAAGAGGACGGTGGGGTGCTGGTGGGGCTCGATCGTCTCGCCGGGCTGCCGTTCGTAGGCGGCGGAGTCGATCCCGTTCGAGACGGGCAGCACCTCGGTGAGGAAGGCGTGGTCCCGCATGGCCTTCGCGGCGAGGGGGGTCGGCGTGGTCACGGCGGCAGCCTTGGCCATCACCTTGCCCATGTCCTTCCACGAGTTCTTCGCGACGATCCGCTTCAGCCACTCGGGGAACGGCAGGAAGGGATTGAGGTTCTCGGGCATGAAGTGGTTGGTGGCCACCACGCGGATGCCCCGTCGCACCGCCTCGTACAGCGTGTACTCCCCCACCATGTAGTGGCACTGGATGTGGACGACGTCGGGCTGCACCTGGTCGAAGAGCAGACTGATGTCCCGTCGAATCTCCCAGGGGTAGCAGATGCGCCAGTAGTCGTGTGTCGGCACACTGTGCGAGCGGAGGCGGTGGACCGTCCAGTCCCCACCCGGCTCGGTGAAGCTCCTGCCGTTGGACGCCCGGGGCGCGAGGACGTGCACCGTGTGCCCGCGCCCGCTCATGCCCTTCGCGAGCCGGTACCCGAACTGCGCCGCACCGTTCACGTTGGGCGGATACGTATCCGCGGCGATCAGGATGGTCAGGGGTTTGTAGTCAACCGGGTAACTCACGCGTGGATTCCCCTACGTCGGTGTGCTGGACGGAACTGGTGCAGGTCGTGTCAGCGCTGCCTCCTCACGACGTCGGGATGATGTCGGGACAGGGCAACGACCCCCACAATAGCAACGAGGGCGGCCGAGCCCATGCCGAGCGCGGTGACCGTCCGCACATCCGGCTGGAGTTCGCCGAGGATGGTGATCCCCACGGCGATGCCCACGATGGGGTCGATGACGGTGAGCCCCGCGATGACGAGATCGGGCGGGCCTGTCGCGTAGGCGCTCTGCACGAACCAGGATCCGAGGGCCGCGGCCCCGGCGAGCGCGACCAGGGTCAGGAACGGGACGTTGAGCAGGAACCGGCCGTTCGGATCGAGCAGGTGACCGGCGACGACCTTCGTCAGGACCGCGACGAACCCGAAGAGGACGCCGGCACCGAGGATGTAGGCGAAGGCGTTGAGCCGGTGCCGGCCGAGCACCGCCAGGGAGCCGAAGACCACGACGGCGGCACCGAGCAGGAGCACGACGGACAGTTCCTGGGCCGGATCGATGGAGTGGTTCTGACGCGTGACGTTCACGGCGAGCAGCACGAAGAGGGCGCTGCCGCTGACGCACCCGGTGATCGCGGCGACGGTGGGGCGGTTGATGCGGATGCCCTGGTCCCTGGAGTTGACCACGGTGGTGATGACCAGCGCGATCGCGCCGATGGGCTGGACGACCGTGAGGCTCGCGAGGCTCAGCGCGACGACGTTCAGGGCTGTCCCCGCTCCCAGGAGGAAGAGGCCGAACAGCCAGCGCGGATTGGCGAGGAGGCGGGCGAACCCGGACGAGCTGAGGGACAGCCCGCCCGTGTTCGCCCGCACGGCACTGCCCTGCCGCTGCGCTCCGAACGCGAGGAAGACGGCGCCCAACAGCGCAAGCACGATGGCTAGGAGCTGCACGACTGCTGCTCGGCCCGCTCCAGCCGGTACTTGCGGTGGGCTGCGGTGAAGTAGGCGTAGAACGCGGCGAGGTGCAGCGCGCACCCGGCGGCGAGCAGCCCCTGGGCGACGATCAAGATCCACTCGTGTCCGAAGCCCTCGACGCGGTGCAGCAGGAGCAGTGGTGCTCCGACGAGCAGCAGCGCGGTCCGGATCTTGCCGATGGTGGCGACGGGGAGATGCAGGGGCCCGCGGAACAGGACGAGCGCGTTGATGATGAGAAGGACATCCGGGATGACGATGGCCCAGACGAGCCACGCCGGGGCGATGCCGTCCACGACGAACGTGACTGCGACGACGATCAGGGCGGTCCGGTCGGCCAGGGGGTCCAGCCACTTCCCGACGACGGACACCTGGTGGAGGCGACGGGCGATGTAGCCGTCGACCCAGTCCGTGGACCCGACGATGCAGAGGGTCAGGACGGCCGCCCCGTACCGCTGCTGGACGATGAACCAGACGAACAGGGGGGCACCGAGGAAGCGGACGACGGTGATGAGGTTGGGCAGGGTCCATGCCGTCGCGAGTTCAGTGCCCTCGCTGCTGGACCGCGCTCCGGCCCCGATCGATTTCGTCACCTGTGCCTCCCCACCCCATTATGCAGTGGAACGGCCGCTCTCCCGTGGCCTCCCGCGGTGCGGTGCTGGTCGCGGGCGAGCGGCCGTCCTGGAACGTACTGCCTGCTACTTGCTGAGGAGTCGGCGCAGCATCACGAGCATCGCGGCCACGGAGGCGGCGAGGACGCTCAGGGGCTTCCACCGGTCGGCGAGGCTCGTGTTGTGCGGGACCTCGCGCCGGACCGCGACGGCCGCGACCCTGCCGTTGCCCTTCGACGCGTCGGCCTTCGGGCCGGCCCCCGACGAGCGGTGCCGGGCCTTGTCCAGCCGCGCCTTGACATCCGCACGGGCGCCGAGCGAATCGCGGGCGTCGGCGATGTGGGTGCGGCGCTCGCCCGAGCGGCCGCGCAGTTCCTCGTAGGACGGCGTGGGCTCCTTGGGCTTGGTGTCCCGGGCGTCGTCCCTGGAGTCCTTGTCCTCCTTCGGCTTCTTCACGTCGAGGGTGGCGGGGTCGAAGCTGCGGCCTTCCTTCAGCACGCCCAGGTCGTAGCGGATGCCGCGGATGGCATCCTGGGGTACCAGCGGGAGTTGCTTCTTGAGCCGCGAGACGCCGATCAGCGCGAGGATGCCGCCGATCACGAGGAAGAGGAGTGCCACCAGCAGGGCTGCGAGCCAGGCCGGCATGATCTCGGCGAGGCCCATGATGGCCGCGACCACGAGGGCGACGGCGAAGAACAGCACGAAGACCAGCGCGACGACGAGGAAGGCGGCCGCGATTCCGGCCTTGATGCCCTTCTGCTTCATCTGTGCGACGGCGATCGAGAACTCGTCGCTGACCTGCCGCGGCGTCAGGCGCGCCAGGAGTTTGATGAGTCCAAACAGCGAGAGCGAGCCTGTGGACCGCTTGCCGCGCGTACTAGCCGAGCTGTTCATAGGCCCTGCCTCCATTCGTATGTGTCTAGCTGGAAATTCGCTGAACCAAAATTACCACCGGCCGCCACCCCGGGTTCCGCCTCCTGTCGACCCCTGCCGATGTGGGACCGGAGGGCCGCCGGTGCGCTAGTGCGCCGCCGTCGGGACCGTCAGGCGGGCGTGAGTTCCCTGTTGTCCTCGAGGTCCTTCCCGGCGAACTCGGGAAGCCTCGTACGGACGAAGAGGAAGGACAGGACGGCGAACACCGTGAAGGCCGCGTACATGATCCAGAGACCGAGGTTCTCGCTGACCCAGGGGAAGGTCAGCGTAACGATGAAGTTGAACACCCAGTTGACCATCGTGGCGACGCCGAGGGCGATGGAGCGGATGCGGTTGGGGAACATCTCGCCGAGGGTGACCCACATGACGGGGCCCCACGTGGCGGCGAAGAAGATGACGAAGAGGTTCGCACCGACGAGGGCGACCGGGCCCCACGCCCCGGGCAGCGTGATGTCCTCGCCCGATCCCTCGGCCTGCAGGAAGGCGAGGGTCGCGGCCAGGAGGCCGACGGCCATCCCGATGGAACCGACGAGGAGCAGCTTGCGGCGGCCCACCCGGTCGACGAAGAAGATGGCGACGAAGGTCATCGCGACGTTGATGACCGAGGTGATGACCGACGTCGTGAACGAATCGCTCTCGCTGAAGCCGACCGACTTCCAGAGCGTGGTCGAGTAGTAGAAGATCGCGTTGATGCCCACCAGCTGCTGCAGTGCGGCGATGGCCATGCCGACCCACAGGATGGGCTGCAGGCCGAAGGCCGGGCCCCGGAGGTCGCGGTAGCTCGCGCGGTCCTCACGCTCGAAGCTCTCCCGGATCTGGCGGATCTTGCCCCGGGTGTCGCCGATGCCGGAGACACGGGACAGGACGCGCGCCGCTTCCTCGTCGCGGCCGGCGCGAATGAGGAACTGGGGCGATTCGGGGATGATCAGCGCCAGGACCCCGTAGACGACGGCGGGGATCACGCCGATCAGAAGCATCCAGCGCCACGCGGACAGCCCCCACCACAGCTCGTTGCCGGCTCCCCCGGCGGCGCCTGCCAGCGAGGCGTCGGAGAGCAGTGCGGCGAAGATGCCGACGGTGATGGCTAGCTGCTGGACGGAGGCCAGGCCGCCGCGCCACTTCGACGGGGCGATCTCGGCGATGTATCCGGGGACGATCACGGAGGCGATGCCGATGGCGAGACCGCCGACGAGGCGCCAGGCCATGAGGTCCCACTCGGAGGCGGCGTAGGCCGACCCGGCGGAGTTGACGGCGAACAGGAGGGCGGCCGCCACCATGACCTTCTTCCGGCCCCAGCGGTCGGCCAGTCCGCCGGCGAACCAGGCACCTGCTGCGCAGCCGAGGAGCGTGATGGCGACGGTGAAGCCCAGGACCGTGGGGCTCAACTGGAAGTCGGCCTGGATCGAATCCACGGCGCCGTTGATGACGGCGGTGTCGAAACCGAACAGGAGCCCTCCGACGGCGGCGGCGACCGTGATCGCGATCACCCTCGCGAGGTGCTGTGGTGACTGCGCCGTGTCCGATCCGGCGTCGTGCTCGTTCATGGTCCGTTCTCCCTGCTCGATCCGTGTTTCTCACCCTACGTCAATCCGAAGCGTGCTTAGCAGCGGCCCCGGGCGCCCTCCGCCTCCACCCACCATGCTGGAAGGGTTGACGCGGGCCGTAGGATGAAAGGGTCGTTGATTCGCCACAGCAACCAATTCGTCCGGTATCGGACGAGGGGTTGCGTGCCGCGAGCCGCTCCGCCGTCGTCGCCGGGCCGCCGCAGCGATCGATGCCGTTCCACCCCCTCTCTCCGTATCCACCGGCAGCACCTCCCGTTCGTTAGGCAGCATCGTGAGCACCATCACCCACCCAGGCGACACCCTCTCCCGCCGCGAGAAGATCATCTACGTCTTCATCCTCGGCACACTGACGGCACTCGGCCCGTTCACCATCGATCTCTACCTGCCGGCCTTCCCCGCCCTGCAGTCGGACCTGGGCGTCTCCGAGGCTGCGGTCCAGCTGACCCTCACCGGGACGATCATCGGCTTCGCGAGCGGGCAGCTGCTCGTGGGCCCGCTCAGCGACAAGATCGGCCGGCGCCTGCCGCTCATCCTGGCGACCACCCTGCACGTGTGCTCCTCCATCGGCGCGGCGTCGTCGGAGGACATCAACATGCTGATGCTGTTCCGGATCCTCCAGGGCATCGGTGCGGCAGGCGGTGGTGTCGTGGCGATGGCCATGGTGAGGGACCTGTTCGGCGGCTACACGCTGGTGCGCATGCTGTCCTACATGGCGCTCGTCAACGGCATGGCGCCCATCTTCGCCCCGGTGATCGGATCGCAACTGCTCCTGCTGTTCCCCTGGCCCGGCATCTTCTGGTTCCTCGCGTGCTACGGCGTGCTGGTGATCGTCGCCGTGTCGCTGTTCATCATCGAGACCCTGCCCCGGGAGAACCGCCGCCGGTCCGGCCTCACTGTTGCGCAGCGGTACCGGGCGGTCCTGAGCGACCGCATCTTCGTCGGCATCCTGCTGGTCGGCGGCATGAACTTCTCAGGGCTCTTCTCCTACCTGTCGGCGTCGCCCTTCCTCTTCCAGGGACCGTACGGCCTCAACGAGCAGCAGTACGGCCTGCTGTTCGCCATCAATTCCCTGGGCATCGTCGCCGGCGTCCAGATCAGCTCCCGCGTGCTGAGGCGCGTCGGCCCGCAGTGGGTCATCGCCCTGGCCACCGTCGTGCAGGTCATCATGGCCCTGCTCATCATCGCCTTCGATCAGCTGGGCCTCGGGTTCTGGGGCACCGCACTCCCGCTGTGGTTCTACATCATGGCGACGGGCTTCATCTTCCCCTGCGTGCAGGTCCTCGCACTCATCAACAACGGCGCGCAGGCCGGCACGGCCGCTTCGCTGCTCGGCGCGGTCACCTTCGGCACGGCCGGCGTGATCTCGCCCCTGGTCGGACTGCTGGGCGAGGGGATCGAGTCGGCCACGCCGATGGCCCTGGTCATGGCGGCCTGCATCGCCCTCGGCGTGGTGTTCCTGTGGACCATCGTCCGGCCCCGGACGGTGCCCGCGCTGCAGTAGCGCGCTCCTGCAGTAGCGCGCTCCTGCAGAATGCCGTTCAGACCGCGGTCGGCTCCGCCGGCAGGGCCTCCGCCGCCCTGGCGATGTTGCGTGCCATCGCCGCGAAGATGAAGCCGTGGAACGGCAGCACCGCGAACCAGTAGAGGCGGCCCGAGAGCCCCTGCGGGAAGAACACCGCGCGCTGGTAGTAGGAGCTCCCGGAGCCGTCGGGCTCGACCCGGAACTCGAGCCACGCCCTGCCCGGCACCTTCATCTCGGCACGGAGCCGCAGGCGCTCCCCCCGGACCAGTTCCTCCACGCGCCAGAAGTCGAGCGCCTCCCCCGTGAGGAGCTCCTTCGCATCCCGCCGTCCGCGGCGCAGGCCCACGCCTCCCGCGAGCTTGTCCATCCAGCCGCGGGCCGCCCAGCCGACGGGCCAGGAGTACCAGCCGTTCTCGCCGCCGATACCCTCGACGACGCTCCAGAGCCTCTGGGTCGACGCCGTCGAGCTGTACGTCTGGACGTCGGTGAAGACCGTGTGGCCTGCCCACTGGGGGTCCGAGGGCAACGGATCGGCCTCGGCGTCGACCTGCGACGCCCCGGCCCAGCTCGTCTCCACCTCTCCCGCGCGCATCCTGCCCAGCGCCAGGTCCACTGCCCGCCGGTAGCCGGTCAGCCCGCCCGCCGGCGCAGGGACGTACTGGTCGATGTCGTGCTCGGAGGTCACGGCGTCGTGCTGCAGCGATTCGATGAGCGGCATCGCCATGGCCCGCGGGATGGGCGTCACGAGGTTCACCCAGTGCCCGGCGAGGCGCGGCGTGAGGACCGGCAGTGCGAGGATCCGGCGGTGAGGGAGCCCTGCGGCCGCGGCGTACTGGTTCATCATGTCGGCGTAGGTGAGCACCTCCCGGGAGCCCAGGTCGAAGGTCCTGTTCAGTCCGGCGGGAAGATCCAGTGCCCCGACCAGGTAGTGGATGACGTCGCGGACGGCGATGGGCTCGATGTGGTTCAGCACCCACTTGGGCGCCGGCATCACCGGGAGGACGTCCGACAGGTGGCGGATCATCTCGAAGGAGGCGGATCCCGAGCCGATGACGACGCCGGCCTGGAAGGCGATGGTCGGCGTCCCGGACTCGAGGAGAATCCTGCCCACCGCGGTGCGCGAGCGCATGTGGGTGGACAGCTCGACGCCCTCGGGATGGAGGCCTCCGAGGTAGACGATCCGACGCACCCCGGCCGCAGTGGCCGCCGCCGCCACGGTGGACGCGATGTCCGCCTCGCGCTCGTCGAAGTTCCTGCCGGACCCCATGGAGTGGACGAGGTAGTAGAGCGTGTCGACGCCCTGGCTGACCTCGCGCATGGTGTCGGCGTCCTGCAGGTCCCCCTGCACGATGTCGACGGAGCCGGCCCAGGGGACGTCCTTGAGCTTCTGCGGGGAGCGGACGACCACCCGGACGTGGTGTCCATCCGCGACCAGTTTCGTGACGAGGCGACCGCCGATGTATCCCGTGGCTCCGGTGACCAGGATGAGCTTGCCGCGCGTGCCGTCGTTGTCCATGCGCACAGCCTACGCCCGCCGTCCGACACCCCGTCCGACACCCCGGCGGGGTCCGCGGCGGAGCTTCCAGAGGTCCGCGGGCCTCCGTCCGGCCCGGATCCCGAAGCCGACGGGCCCGCGGGAGCACCTGCCGGCCGGATGGCAAAAAGAATGCCCCTGACCCGTGTTTCCACAGGTCAGGGGCATATTTGCTCCTCCGACTGGACTTGAACCAGTAACCCTTCGATTAACAGTCGAATGCTCTGCCAATTGAGCTACGGAGGAAAGCGCGAGTTCTACTTTACATACCTTCCGGGGGGATGTGAAATCGGCACCCGATCACTCCTCGCGGAGCTGTCTCCGCTGCATCTCGAGCTCCATCAGGTCGCGCTGCAGCTGGTTGTAGAGTGCCGGATCGGAGGCGGGGTCCATGCGCTGCAGCTGCCCCAGCTTGTCCGCCTTCTGCTGCGTGATCCGGAGCTCGGTCAGCCGGTTCAGGATGTCGCGGCAGTACGCCACCATCGCGTCCGCATCCTTCGCGGGCAACGGCCGGACGGCCAGTTCGCTGACCAGGGGGCGCAGGACGTCGGGGACGCCCTCACGCACCGATTCCACCCACCGGGGCAGCTCGGTCCCCGCCGCACCCGCTGCGAGCACCGCGGTGTGCAGGGCCTCGTAGACGGGGACGGTGAACCGGAAGGTGGAGAAGCTCTCCCACTGCGTGGCGGTCAGGAGGGTGGGCTGCTGGAGGGCCACCTCGAGCACCTCCCGCTCCATCCGGGCGATGGGATCCCGTGGATCGGGGCGTTCGAAGTACGGCTCGTCCGGGGCAGCCGAGGAGGCACCGGCAGCCGGCGAGCCGGACGGAGCACCGCCCTGCTGGGCGGGGCTCCCCTGCTGGCCCTGCCGGGCGCCGGTTGAGGACGCCGGGCCCTTGTCGCGGCGTGCCGCCGCGGCGACGGCGCGGGCCACCTGGTCCTCGCCGACGTACTGCATGCCGAGCCAGCGCGAGAGCTCGCGCGTGTAGGTGGACCGGAGGGAGACGTCGCGGATCTGGGCGACGATCGGGGCCGCGTGCCGCAGGGCCTTCACCTGTCCCTCCCCCGAGGAGAGGTCGAAGTTGGCGAAGGACGCCTTGATCGCGAACTCGAAGAGGGGGCGGCGGTCGGCGATGAGCGCGCGGACGGCGTCGTCACCCCGAGTCTGCCGCAGGTCGCACGGGTCCGCGCCGGATGCCTCGACGGCGACGTAGGTCTGCGAGTTGAACCGCTGGTCCTCCTCGAAGGCGCGCAGGGCCGCCTTCTGGCCCGCGGCGTCACCGTCGAACGTGAAGATCACCTCGCCGCCCGTGCCGTCGTCGGACAGGAGCCGGCGCGCGATCTTGATGTGGTCCGTACCGAACGCCGTACCGCAGGTGGCGACGGCGGTGCCCACGCCCGCGAGGTGGCATGCCATGACGTCCGTGTAGCCCTCGACGACGACGAGCTGCCGGTTCTTCGCGATCTCCCGCTTGGCGAGGTCGATGCCGTACAGCACCTGGGACTTCTTGTAGAGCGAGGTCTCCGGGGTGTTGAGGTACTTCGGCCCCTGGTCGTCCTCGTAGAGCTTGCGCGCGCCGAAGCCCACGGTGTCCCCGGTGATGTCCCGGATGGGCCAGATGAGGCGCCCCCGGAAGCGGTCGTAGTACCTCCCGGCGTTGCTCGAGGACGCGCTGAACATGCCGGTCAGTTTCAGTTCGTCCAGGGTGAAGCCGCGGCCGGTGAGGTGGTTCAGCAGCGTGTCCCAGCCCTGGGGGGCGTAGCCGACACCGAACTGCTCCGCGGCACCGCGGTCGAAGCCGCGTTCCTGCAGGAACTGGCGTGCGGTGGCGGCGCCCTGGGTGAGGAGCTGGTCCCGGTAGAACTCCGCGGCGATCTTGTGGGCGTCGAGCAGGCGCTGCCGCCGGCCGACGTCCTCCCGCCGCGGCCCCGTGCCGCCGTCCTCGTAGTGCAGCTCGAAGCCGATGCGGGCCGCCAGCTTCTCGACCGTCTCGCTGAAGGAGGTGTGGTCGAGTTTCTGCACGAAGGAGATGACGTCTCCGCCCTCGCCGCAGCCGAAGCAGTGGTACGAGCCCATCTGGGGGCGGACGTGGAAGGACGGCGACCGCTCGTCGTGGAACGGGCACAGTCCCTTCCAGGACCCGATGCCCGCCGACTTCAGCGTGACGTAGGCCTCGACGACCTCCTTGATGTCGGTCCGCTGGCGTACCTCATCGATGTCTTCGCGCTTGATGAGTCCGGCCATGGGACCCAGTTTATGCCCGTTGCCGGCGCCGCCCGACCGCCCCCGGACGGGATGTGCGCAGCGCCTACCAGAGGGCGGGGACGGGTCCGACGATCCGCTCGTGGAGGCTGAGCGCGGAGGCGTCCGTCAGCGACGCCACCTGGTCGATGACCACGCGCAGGCGGGCGTTCCCGTCCGGCGCCTCCCGCCAGTCCGCCGCGTACATGGGCTCGAGGTAGCGGTCGCCGTCGGCGTGGATCTGCGCGACGAGGGACGCGAGGATCTCGCGCTGGCGCTCGTAGAGCGGCTGGCGGTGGTCCGTGGTCATCACGTACGTGGTGGCGAGGCCCTTCATGACGGCGATCTCCATGATGGTCTCCTCGGGCACCACCATCTCCGCGTTGTAGCGGGTCAGCGGGTCCGGTCCGTAGATGGAGCGCGTCGACTGCATGGCGCTCAGGCAGAAGCGGCCGATGAGCTGGCTCGTCATGTTCTTGAGGGCCGCCATGGACCTGCGCGTGCCGTCCGCCTCGCGCACCCAGACCGGCGTCCTCTCGAGGCGGGCCAGTGCCGCGTCGACGGCGGTCGGATCGGTACCCGGGAGGTACCACTGCTGCGTGTAGCCGACCACCCGCGCGCGGGCGTCGGCGCTGTCCATCCATTTGAGCTGCAGGTGGCCGGCGACGATCGCGTCCTCGACGTCGTGCACGGAGTAGGAGATGTCGTCCGCGAGGTCCATCACCTGCGCCTCGAGGCACGAGCGGCCGTCCGGGGCGCCGTCGCGCAGCCACTCGAAGACCGGCAGGTCGTCGTCGTACGCACCGAACTTCGTGGTGCGCTGGCCGCCGATCACCGGTGCCGACGCGGCCGTCCACGGGTACTTGCACGCGGCGTCGAGGCTCGCCCGGGTCAGGTTCAGGCCGGCGGGCTTGCCGTCCTCCTGCAGGACCTTCGGCTCGAGCCGGGTGAGGAGCCGCAGGGTCTGGGCATTGCCTTCGAACCCGCCGATGCCGTGGGCGATGTCATTGAGCGCGGACTCGCCGTTGTGACCGAAGGGCGGGTGCCCCAGATCGTGGGCCAGGCACGCGGTGTCGACGATGTCGGGGTCGCATCCCAGCGTCCTGCCCAGCTCCCGGCCGACCTGCGCGACCTCCAGCGAGTGCGTGAGACGCGTGCGGACGAAGTCGTCGGTGTCCGGCGCGACGACCTGGGTCTTCGCGCCCAGCCGGCGCAGCGCCGAGGAATGCAGCACCCGCGCCCGGTCACGCTCGAAGTCGGTGCGGTGCGAGCTCTTGGGCGGCTCCTCCACCCACCGCTCGGTGTCCGCGGCACTGTAACCGGTGGTGGCGGACAGTTCGGGGAAGCTCATGATGCCTTTCTAGCGCAACGATGACGGAAGGGACCCGCGGCACCGGCCCCTGTGGACCAGGCGCCTGCACGGCGCGGACGGGCACGGCACCGGCGTCAGCCGCCGGACACGTCCACCTCTGCGGCGGCGATGTCCGCCTGCTGGGCGGCGTTGAGGACGCGGCCGTCGAGCCAGTGCTCGGGCAGTGCGGTCCTCTTCGGGGAACCCGCGCGGCCGCGCGGGCCCTCCGCGTCGGAGCCGGGATACGGCGAGTCCTTGTCGAGTTCGTCGAGGAGCCCGCGCAGCACCTCCAGGGTGGGCACGGTGGCCAGTTTGGCCCGCAGTTCCCCACCCACCACGTAGCCCTTGAAGTACCAGGCCATGTGCTTGCGGATGTCACGGAGCCCCATCATCTCGCTGCCGAAGGTCTCGACCAGCAGTTCCGCATGCCGGTAGACGGTGTCGGCGACCTGCCCGAGCCCCGGCTGGTGGCGGGAGGAGCTGCCCTCGAAGGCACTCATGAGATCCCCGAAGAGCCAGGGGCGCCCCTGGCAGCCCCGGCCGATGACGACGCCGTCGACACCGGTCTCCCGCACCATCCGGACGGCGTCCTCCGCGCTCCAGATGTCGCCGTTGCCGAGCACCGGGATGTCCGGCAACGCCTCGCGCAGTTCGGCGATGGCATTCCAGTCGGCCTTGCCCGAGTAGAACTGCGAGGCCGTACGGCCGTGCAGGGCGACGGCGGCCACGCCGCTGTCGCGGGCGATCCTGCCGGCCTCGCGGAAGGTCAGGTGGTCCTCGTCGATACCCTTGCGCATCTTGATGGTCAGCGGGACGTCCCCCTTCGATGCCTCGCGCACGGCGGTCTGCACGATGCCGGTGAAGAGGTCGAGCTTCCACGGCAGGGCCGCTCCCCCGCCCTTGCGGGTGACCTTGGGGACGGGGCAGCCGAAGTTCAGGTCGATGTGGTCCGCGCGGTCCTCCTCGACGAGCAGGCGCACTGCTGCGCCCACGGTCTTCGGGTCCACACCGTACAGCTGGACGGAGCGCACCTTCTCGTCGTCGTCGTGCGAGATGATGCGCATCGACTCCGGGCTGCGCTCGACGAGCGCGCGGGACGTGACCATCTCGGAGACGTAGAGCCCGCCGCCGTATTCACGGCACAGCCGGCGGAACGCCTTGTTGGTGATGCCCGCCATCGGCGCGAGGATCACCGGCGTGTCCACCGTGATGTTGCCGAGGGTGAGCGGCGGGAGGTCGAGCCGGAGCGCGGCGTCGGCCGGGGTGTCGGCCGGACCGGCGGGCGGGCCTGCGGGCGCGTCGGCCCGGGGATCACCGGCGGGCGGAGCGGAGAGTGTCGATACTGCAGTCACCCTCCCATTGTCGCAAGGCGCCGCAAATCCGGCGTCGCTGTTCGCTGCGCGCCGACGCTCCCGGCCGGCTTTGCGCCAGGCGCTGGTCATGCGTCCGGCTCCGTCCTGAGCCGGGCGCTGGGCCCGCCGAGTGCCACGAGCCGCGCACCCGGGGCGAGGGTGCCCGGGGTACCGGAGGGTTCCGCCGTCGTCGCACCGCTGCCGCCGTCGTCGCGCCCGCCCGTGCCCTTCGGGCCCACCGCCTTGACCACGAGCACGGCGACTGCGGTGGTGAGCGGGATGGCCAGGACGAGACCGATCGAGCCGACGAGCGTCCTCACCACTTCTTCGGCGAGTTCGCCGCTGGTCAGGGTGTCGATCAGGGCGCGGTCGTAGAGGGAGACGAGGATCAGGACGGGAAGCGCCGCCCCTGCGTACGCGAAGGCGATCGTGTACACCGTGGAGGCGATGTGGTCGCGGCCGATCCTCATCGCGGAGGAGAAGAGCCTGCGGCCCGGGGTCTCGGGTGCGAGCTCGTACAGCTCCCAGACGGACGAGGACTGCGTGATGGTCACGTCGTTGAGGACGCCGAGGCCCGAGATGATGAGGCCGCAGAGGATGATCGAGGAGATCGAGAGCCCGTCCGAGGCGTTGACGAGGGTGTAGGCGTTCTCGTCGCCCACGCCGGTGAGGTGGGCGGCATCCGTGGCCCAGGCCGCGAGGACCGCCGTGATCCCGAGGCCGACGACGGTTCCCAGCAGGGCGGTGGACGTCCGGGCGGAGAAGCCGTGCGCGAAGTAGAGGACGCCGTACATGATCACCACGGATCCCACGAGCCCGAGCAGCAGGGGCGGCCGGCCCTCCACGAGGCCGGGGAGGATGAACTGGGCCAGGACGACGAGGGCGCCCACGAGCCCGATGATGGCGCGGAGTCCCCGCCACCGGGCCACCGCGATGACGACGACGGCGTATCCGACCGCGAGCGCGACGATCGGGACCGAGCGCACGAAGTCGACGAACACGTACGGTGCCGCTCTGCCCTGCATCACGGTGGAGAGGTCGAGGTAGCGGATCTCGTCGCCCGCCTCCACCGCGTCGGTCTTCGCGAGTTCGGGGGTCACCTCCACGGCGATCACGTCTCCCCCGTCCGCGGGCTGTGTGTCCGCGATCGTGCAGGTCAGCGCGGTGCCGCCGGCGTCGACCGTCGCCTGCGACGACGGGCATTCACCCTCCCGGACCTCACGGACGGTGCCGCGGTCGAAGCTGACCCCCTCCGCCGTCGCGTAGGGATCGGTGACCGAGAGGGACCCGCGGTCCCCGTCCGGCCACAGGAGCACCATGGCGATGAGGGTGATGACCCCGACGGGTACGAGGATCGCCGAGAGCAGCAGGGTGGCGCGTCGCCGCGTGGCGATCACGGACGACCCCCGATTCTCGGTCGGGTGGAGGTGGCTGGTGCCCACGGACTTCCCTCGGGTCGGACGGCGGTCGGACGATGTGTGCCGGACATCCTGCCGTGCGTGACGTCGTGCCGGACGTCGTGCGGGACGGGTAGCGGACCGGACCGGCACCAGGACCGCGGCGCACCTCTCGGATTCTACGCAGGAATGCGTGCGATCGTGCGAACGCGCCGCACGGTTCGCGGGAGCACCCGGCCGGCCGAGGACAGGGCATGCTGGGAGCCACCGGGCAGGGCAGGCCCGACGGTGATGCCCGCGGGTGATGCCGGCAGGGCGTCGGAGCAGGAACAGGCCTCCGGGCGGAGAGGGACGGTCCATGGCACAGGATGCATCGTCGGCAGGGGGCCGGGATCCCGTAGCCACCGTGAGCGGTGCGACGGGAACCGTACGGGGCGTGGCGCTGGTCCTGCACGGCGGCCGGGCGGACAGTTTCGACCCCGTGCAGCCCCAGCACCTCAGTCCCCTGCGCATGCGTCCCTTCGCGGCACGCCTCGCGGCGGGCGGCGCGGCGCACGGTCTGGCCGTCTGGACGCTGCGTAATCGTGTGAGGGGCTGGAACGGCGCGGAGCAGTCGGCCCTGACGGACGCCCGGTGGGCCCTCGACCGCATCGCGGCGCAGCACCCGTCGGTGCCGGTCTACCTGCTGGGGCACTCGATGGGAGGACTCTCGGCGCTCTACGCCGCAGGTCATCCGCAGGTCCGGGCCGTGGCGGCCCTCGCGCCCTGGCTGGCGCCCGCGAGCCCGGTGGAACCGGTGCGGGGCCGGAGCGTCCTCATCATGCACGGGGATGCCGACCGGTGGACGAGTCCGACGGAGTCCCTGTCCTTCGCCCGCCGGGCCCAGGGTGTCGTGGCGGATATCCACTACGTCAGCATGGTGCGGGCCGGTCACTTCATGTTCCGCACCGTCCGGGTGTGGCACGGACTGAGCACGTCGTTCCTGCTCCGCCGTTTCGCGGAGGACACCGGCGCCGCGGTCGACGCCCGCCTCCTCGAGCGGTCCGCCGCGCTCTACCGCGCTCCTGATCCGCTCGGGATCACCGCCTGAGGGCCGGCTGTCCGATGGGGCGCCTGCTCCGGGAGCGCCTGCCTCGGGGGCGCCTGCGGAAAACACCGGATTGCCACGGCGTAGGTCCGGCCGGTCGGGGTACGTAACGGGTACAAAGAGAACGGGCACGGGAAGCAGGCAGCACGGGCGGGGTCCTCCCGCTCGCGCCGAGGGGCAGGAACCGATGGGCAGGAAGAGGGATCCGGGCATGGGATGGAAGCCACGGCAGAACGACCGCATGTACCGGTTCGTGGTGCACGCGGGCCAGGCGTTCTTCGCCGCACTGCGACTGCCCGTCACGGTGACCGGGACGGAGAACCTCCCGGCGCCGGACCCGCTGTCCGGGAGATCCCGCCGCGCGGTCCCGGGGTCGGGCGCCGTCGTCGCGATCACGCACTTCGGCTACCTCGACTTCGCGTTCGCCGAACTGGTCCTGTGGGACCACGCCCGCGCCCAAGCACGCTACATGATCTCGAAACGCGCGGCCGACCACTGGTTCGTGAGCCCCTTCGTGTTCGGGCTCGGACACGTGGTCACGGACCGCAAGGCCGGCGCTCCGGCGTACGACGACGCTCTGGCGAAGCTGCGCGCCGGCGAGTACGTGGCGATCCTGCCCGAGGCGGGCGTGTCCCGCAGCTACAACGTCCGTGCGCTGAAGACCGGCGCCGTGCGGCTCGCGGCCGAAGCCGGCGTGCCCGTCATCCCGATCTCCGTCTGGGGGTCCCACCGGCTGCTGAGCCGCGGCCACGGGTTCTCCCTCAGGCGCGCCTGGAGGGCGCCCGTCCGCGTCCACGTCAGCCCCCCGATCCGTCACGCCCCCGGCCTCGACGTCGTCGAGGAGACGGAGCAGCTGCGCCGGGAACTGCAGGACGGCATCGACACCTGCATCGCCGACTTCCCCCTGACACCCGAACCGGGTGCCTGGTGGATGCCCGCACGGCTGGGCGGCGGGGCGATGACCGACGAGGAGCGCGACGCCGCGGATGTCGCCGACAGGAAGGCCGGCCGGCACGACCGCGGCTGACGCCGCCCAGCGGAACGCCTGCGGGGCGCCGGTCTCAGGCGGTCGCGACGACGAGTGTCTCGGGTCCTGCGAGCTGCGCGGCACCGGTGGCCAGCAGGGGTTCGACGACGGCGACCAGGGCCTCCATGGAGTCGTCCACCTCGAGCTGGATGGGGTACTGGTGCACGAGCATCGCGATGATGGTGGCCACGGCCGCCTGCTGCTCCTGCGGCGCAAGGGTGGTGTCGTAGCCGAGCAGGACGTCCGCGGGGTCGTCGGTCCGGGCCTGCGTGTAGCTGACCGCGAAGGCCGCGATGGCCCCGCCGTCGGCCTTGGGCCGGTCCCGCAGGACGATCGCTCCGCCTGCTCCGCTCGCGTCCCCGAGGAACAGCTGCTGGGCGCGGCCCAGGCTGAGGTCCGCCCGGTCCCACCCGTGGACGGACTCGTAGAAGGAGGCCAGCGCCCGGGTCAGTTCCACGGATCCGGTCGCCGCTTCCTCCAGCTGGGGCCCCGCGGCGTCGTCGAAGGCAGGCGCGGCGAGTGCACCCGGCGCGATGACGACGAGCCGCGAGCGCTGCAGGGCGGTGAAGCCGGTGGCCCCGGCGAAGGCCGCGCCGGTGGTCCCCGGCGTCACCTTGGACCGCAGGGCGGTGATGCCCGACGGCGACGCGGCCGCCTCGTGCTGGAGCATGGTGAGGAGCGTCGACCCGATGCCCGCCCGGCGGTGGTCCGCGGCGACCTCGATGTAGCACCAGAGGCGGTCCGGGTGGAGTGCCGCACCGTACACGCAGCCGGCGGCGACAGGGATGCCCTGGTCCACCACGGTGATGCACCGGTTCCACGGACTGTCCGACGGCGTGCGGAAGGACCCGCGGAACTGCTCGGCGGCGGCCGATTCCGGGCCGCCCCAGAGCTGGATGAGCTCGAGGTCGTCGCCCTCCTGCCAGGCGCGGTATTCGAGGGCCATCAGGCTCCGACCAGGCGGGCGGCGAGGTATCCCTGCACCTGGTCGAGCGACACACGCTCCTGGGTCATGGTGTCGCGTTCGCGGATGGTCACGGCCTGGTCCTCGAGCGTGTCGAAGTCCACGGTGATGCAGAACGGCGTGCCGATCTCGTCCTGGCGGCGGTAGCGGCGGCCGATCGCCCCGGCGTCGTCGAAGTCGATGTTCCAGGCCTTGCGCAGCTGCGCCGCGAGGTCCTTCGCCTTCGGGGAGAGGTCCTCGTTGCGGCTGAGCGGCAGCACCGCCGCCTTGACGGGGGCCAGGCGGGGATCCAGCTTGAGGACGGTGCGCTTGTCCACGCCGCCCTTGGCGTTCGGCGCCTCGTCCTCGGTGTACGAGTCCACGAGGAACGCCATGAAGGAGCGGGTCAGGCCGGCGGCCGGCTCGATCACGTACGGCGTGTACCGCTCGTTGGTGGCCTGGTTGAAGTACCCGAGGTCGGTGCCCGAGTGCTTCGAGTGCGTGGAGAGGTCGAAGTCCGTGCGGTTCGCGACGCCCTCGAGCTCACCCCACTCCGAGCCGGTGAAGCCGAACCGGTATTCGATGTCGGTGGTGCCCTTGGAGTAGTGGCTGAGCTTCTCGAGCGGGTGCTCGAAGAGGCGCAGGTTGTCCGGGTTGATGCCGAGGTCGGTGTACCAGGAGAGCCGCTCGCCGATCCAGTACCTGTGCCATTCCTCGTCCGTCCCGGGCTCGACGAAGAACTCCATCTCCATCTGCTCGAACTCGCGGGTGCGGAAGATGAAGTTGCCCGGCGTGATCTCGTTGCGGAAGCTCTTGCCGATCTGGCCGATACCGAACGGCGGCTTCTTGCGCGCTGTGGTCAGCACGTTGTTGAAGTTCACGAAGATGCCCTGGGCGGTTTCCGGCCGCAGGTAGTGCATGCCTTCCTCCGAGGCGACGGGGCCGAGGAAGGTCTTGAGCAGGCCGGAGAATTCCTGGGGCTCGGTCCACTGGCCCTTGGTGCCGCAGTTGGCGCAGGTGACGTCCTTGAGGCCGTTCTCCGGAGCGCGGCCCTTCTTCTCCTCGTACTCCTCCTCGAGGTGGTCCGCGCGGTACCGCTTGTGGCAGGAGAGGCACTCGACGAGCGGGTCGCTGAAGACCTCGACGTGCCCGGAGGCCTCCCAGACCTGGCGCGGCAGGATCACGGC
This sequence comes from Arthrobacter rhamnosi, assembly GCF_054510975.1. Classification (NCBI taxonomy): domain Bacteria; kingdom Bacillati; phylum Actinomycetota; class Actinomycetes; order Micrococcales; family Micrococcaceae; genus Arthrobacter; species Arthrobacter rhamnosi. The sequence goes on from NZ_JBTNDN010000004.1 coordinate 77,436, forward strand.
GGAGTCGAGCCCGACGACGTCCTCGCGGCCGCGGACCATGGTCTGCCACCACTGGCGCTTGATGTTCTCCTTGAACTCGGCACCGAGGGGCCCGTAATCCCAGGCAGAGCGGGAACCGCCGTAGATCTCCCCCGACTGGAACACGAAGCCGCGCCGCTTGGCGAGGGAGATGATGGGGTCGAGTGCTGACTTGGCTGCTGCCATGGTGTTTCTTCTCCAGTTCTGTGCAGGCCGCTGGGTGCGGTCGCAGGTGGGGGGCGCGTCGGCGCTTCGCCACCCCTGTCGCAGGGGCGGAAAGCTACCCCGCAAGCCTACCGGGTCCGCCTTCCGCGGCACCCCGGCAGGGGCCGGGAGACGGCGGACGACCGAGGAACCGGACGACAGCGGAACCGGACGACAGCGGAACCGGACGACAGCGGAACCGGACGACAGCGGACGACCGCCGTCGGGATGGACGCCTCCTGCTAGCGCCGGGCGCGCCGGGGCCAGGGCAGGGTCGTGAGGATGATGGCGCCGAGGGTCAGCAGGGTCCCGGCGACGGTCGCGAACACCACGATGGTGCCGGGGGCGGGAAACACCAGGTCGAGCAGGAGCGAGCCGACGAGCTGCCCGCCGATCATGCACAGGCCCGTGATCAGGACGCCCAGGCTGCGCACCAGCAGGGCGCCGAGCCCGATGAAGACACAGCCCATCGGCCCGCCGAGGTAGTACCACCACTCCGACGGCAGGGGGTTCCCCGGACCCGCGAGAGCAAGCTTGATGAGCCAGGCCGTGGCCAGCACGGCCGTGCCGGCGATGAAGTTCATGAGCGTGGCGGCGAGCGGCGTGCCGTAGTGCACTGCGGCCGTGCCGTTCATCGCCTGCTGGAAGCTCATGAGCACCCCCGCCGCGACAGGTAGCAGGACGGGGACCAGCCAGGTGGAGACCTCCCCCGCGGAGCCGAAGCGGGGCGACACGGCCCAGATGACGGACAGGACGGTCAGCACGACGCCGATCACCCGCATGGGTGTCGCGGCGCGCTTCCCCCCGGGCCCGATGCCCGCCCGGTCGACGAGGAGGCTGCTGAGCGACTGGCCCATGACCGTCGCCACCGTGAACAGGGCGACGCCGAGGATGCCGACGGTCAGTGACTGGGAGAAGACGAAGAAGGCCCCGATCGCGCCGGCGGCCACGTAGTAGGGAGGGAAGCGGCGCTCACGGACGGACGGGATGATCTGGCGTGCGCCGGCCCGTGCGCCCGGCAGTACGAGCGTGAGGGCGACCATCACGATGAGGCCGGTGCCGAAGCTGACCAGCGCTGCGGCGATGCCGTCGTCGAGCACGGCACCCAGCGCGCCGTTGATCCTGCCCTGGACGGGAATGGCGAGGCCCGCGGCAAGTGCGAGCGGAAAGCCGACGGCAGGCGGAAGCGTGGGTGCAGAGGACACCCGTACAGCCTAGTAGCCGGTGCCGGGCATGCCCGTCCGGCGTGGGTGTCGGGCAGAATGGAGTGCATGACCGACGACGCACCCACCGAACTCCCCATCCAGGACGACATGATCCGGCTCGGGCAGCTCCTGAAGCTGGCTTCGCTCGCGGAGGACGGTGTCGAGGCCAAGGCCCTGATCGACAACGGACTGGTCCAGGTCGACGGCGAGATCGAGGAGCGCCGCGGACGCCAGCTGCATCCCGGCGACACGGTCAGCGTCAACGGGCAGTCCGTACGCATCACGCGCGCCTAGCACTCCCCTCCGACCCACCCGCCAGCACCGGCCGGCACCGGCCGCCGCAGCCACCGCGGTACCCATCCGGTACCGGACCGGTATGGTCCGCTCGGCGTCAGCGACGGCCGAGGACCGTCATCGTGAGGAACTCCCGGACATGGGCGAGTTCCCGCAGGTTGATGCTGTGGAACATGTTCGAGTAGAGGATCTTCGTCAGCTTCGTGTGCTTGACCAGCCAGGCGTGGGTGAAGTCGATCATCTCGGGCAGGATGACCTGGTCCTCCTGGTCGCGCCCCCAGAAGAACTCGACGGGCGCCGCCGCGGCCTCGTCGTCCCGGAAGAACTCGTGGCCCTCCGACGGCACGGCGAATCCGGAGAGGCCGACGACGCAGGCGAAGTCGGTGGGCCGGTGACGCAGGAGCGAGGTCGCCACCGCCATGCCCTGCGAGAAGCCGAGGATGCTGACGCTCGAGTGGCGTCCGCGGACCTCGTCGAGCCAGCGGGACACAGCAGTGACGCTCTCCACCACGCGCTCCACCGAATAGTCCGCCTCCCGCGACAGCGGGAACCACGAGTAGCCCGGTCCCGCTGCCTGGGGCGCCCGGAGGGACGCGACGGTGAATTCGGCGGGCAGGTGGTCGGTGAGGCCCATGAGGTCCTCCTCGTTGGCCATGTAGCCGTGGAACAGGACGAGCAGGGGTGTTCCCTCCCGCTCGGACTCGGGCTTCGACCAGAGGACCACGGGGTCCCAGGCGCCGGCGGAGGACGTGGAGGTGCCACGGGCGGATTCAGTCATGGCTCAATCTTGGCACGCCCCGCCGAGGGCCCGGAGCCGCGTTGGCGCGAGCGGCGCACTCCTTGGGAGAATGTCCCGGTGATCTCTGCAAACGCCGGAACGCCCCTGCCGGGCCGACCCGATCCCCTCCTGAACGGCCCGATGATCGATCCGAGCCTGAACTCCGAACCGCACCCGTGGCACCGGTATGTCGCCCTCGGGGACTCCTTCACCGAAGGTATCGGGGATCCCAACCCGGAGAGCGTCGGGGGCAATCGCGGCTGGGCGGACCGGGTCGCCGAGGAACTGGCCCGGGGCCAGGCCGGCTTCGCCTACGCGAACCTCGCGGTGCGCGGACGGCTCCTGCAGCAGATCATCGACCAGCAGGTGGAACCGGCGCTGGCGCTGCATCCGGACCTGGTCACCATCTCCGCCGGCGGCAACGACCTGCTGCGTCCCGGGGGTGATCCCGACCTGCTCGCCACCCGGCTCGACGCCGTCGTCGGGACGCTCGCCGCCTCGGGCGCCACCGTCGTCCTGTTCACGGGGCCGGACGTCCGCGAGACGGTCCTCGGCAGCATCCGCTCCAAGACCGCGATCTACAACGAGAACCTGCGCACCGTCGCCACACGCCACGAGGCCGTGATCGCCGACATGTGGGCCCTGCGGCAGCTGGTCAACCCCCAGATGTGGTCCTCCGACCGGCTGCACTTCTCGCCGCTCGGCCACCACACCATCGCCGCGATGGTCCTGGACACCCTCGCCGTCCGGCACACCCTCGAGCCGCTGCAACCCAAGGAGCTCCCGGCACGGACGTGGCGTGAGGCACGCGCCGAGGACTTCGTGTGGGCACGCGAGTACTTCGTGCCGTGGGTCCTGCGGCGCCTCCGGCACCAGTCGTCGGGCGACGGCGTGTTCGCCAAGCGTCCGGAGGCTGCGCCCATTTTCGGCCCGGGCATGCCGCCGGGTGCTGCCGACTAGGACGTCGTCGCCCCTTCCCGGCAGCCCGGCACGGTGCGCACCATGATCGGCCGGCGCTGCTGCGCCACCTGCGGTGGGGATCTGGCGCCGTCGTTCCCGCTGGGACGACAGGAACGACCGGCCCGCGGGTCGGTCGCCCCTGTCATCCCACGCGTCAGGAGCCGACGGGTACCGCTGGGTGCCGCCGACTAGCTGTCGAGCGAGACCTCGCCATTGGCGACCGCGTCCGCGCACGCGCTCAGGTCCGGCCCGGGCTTGAAGTCGACGAACTGCGGCTGCAGCTTCTGGAAGAGGAACTCGTAGACCTCCTCGCGGGACTTGCCGCCCATCGTCTCGACCGCCTCGCGGACCGCGCCCTGCAGTGCCCGGTCCGAGTCCAGCAGGATCTTGTCGCGTGCTTCCTGGTTCCAGCCAATGGTGCTCAGTTCCATGAACAGCTCCCCTTCATCTTCCGTCGACGAGTCCGGGCGTCTACCTCAGACCTGCCTGCCGCCGATTGCTAAGCAGGCTTAGCTCCAAGACTAGGTGCCCGTCCGGGGAAACCCAACCGATAACCGCTACCCCGCGTAGAAGGCCGAGCGGAGTTGCGCGTCGAGCTGGTGGATCTGGGTCAGGAACGCATCGTGGCCCACCGGCGAGGAGATCATGTGGACGGGCACCTCGCCGGGCAGCCCCCGGGCCAGCCGCTCCGACTGCTCCGGGAAGTAGAGTCGGTCCGAGTCCACGGCGGCGATGAAGAACTCCGCCGTGGCCTCCCCCAGTGCCGCGTCGAGGCTGCCGCGGTCCCGCGCGGCATCGTGGCTCATCAGCGCCTCGGTCAGGATGACGTAGCTGTTCGCGTCGAAGCGGCCCACGAGCTTGTCCGCCTGGTGGTCGAGGTAGCTCTCCACCTGGTAGCGGCCCCGCTCGGCGGGCAGGACGGCACCGAAGGGCTGCTCGGCGTCCTGCTCCGCGCGCCCGAAGCGTGCTTCCAGTTCCTGCTCCGAGCGGTAGGTGATGTGGGCGATGCGCCGGGCGATACCGAGGCCCGCCTCCGGATGCGGGCCGTCGTAGTAGTCGCCGCCGCGATAGGCGGGGTCCAGCCGGATTGCCTGCAACTGCGCCTGGGCGAACGCTATCTGTTCGGCCGAACTGGCGGCAGTGCAGGCGATGACGGCGCACCGCTCCACCCGCTGCGGGTACATCAGTGCCCACTCGAGCGCTCGCGCCCCTCCCATCGACCCCCCGAGGACCGAGTGCCACCGCTCGATGCCGAGCCGGTCGGCGAGCAGGGCTTCGGCCCGGACGGAGTCGCGGATGGTGACGAAGGGGAAGCGCGATCCCCAGGGAGTGCCGTCGGGTGCGAGGCTGGCCGGCCCCGTCGAGCCGTAGCACCCTCCCAGCATGTTGACGGACACGACGAAGTACCGGTCGGTGTCCACCGGGCGGCCGGGGCCCACGAGCGAATCCCACCAGCCCTCCTCCTCCGATGCGCCGCGTGCCACGTGCGAGCTGCCGGTCAGGGCATGCTGCACGAGCACCGCGTTCGAGGCATCCCGGTTCAGCCGGCCCCAGGTCTCGCAGGCGAGCTGCACGTCCGGCAGCTCACCTCCGGTCTCGAGGGCCAGCGGTCCGATCGGGGCGACGCGTAGGAGCCCGTCCCCCGAAGGGCGCGCGTCGTCGATCCCGGGGTGCAGTGGAGCAGGAGGGTAGGTGGTCACGAAGGGCTAGACTCCTTTGGCGGCACGGAACCCCGCGTCGAGGTCGGCGAGGATGTCGGTGATGTTCTCGAGGCCCACGGACAAGCGGACGAGACCCGGACGCACGCCCGCGGTGAGCTGCGCCTCCGCCCCGAGCTGGCTGTGCGTCGTCGACGCCGGGTGGATGACGAGCGAGCGGACGTCGCCGACGTTCGCCACGTGCGAGTGGAGTTCCAGTCCGTCGACGAAGCGCTTGCCGGCCTCCAGTCCCCCGACGATGTCGAAGCTGACGATCGCGCCCGTCCCCCTGTTCCGCCCGTACTTCCTGCCGCGCTCGTACCAGGGGCTCGAGGCCAGGCCGGCGTAGGAGACGCGCTCGACGTCGTCGTGCCCCTCCAGCCATTCGGCGACCGCCTGCGCATTCTGCACGTGGCGCTCGACGCGCAGGCTGAGGGTCTCCAGTCCCTGCGCGATGAGGAAGGCGTTGAACGGCGAGACGGAGGAGCCGAGGTCGCGCAGGAGCTGGACACGGGCCTTGAGGATGTACGCGAGGTTCGCGCCGAGTGCGCTGCCGACACCGAGGTCCCGCGCATAGACGAGTCCGTGGTAGCTCTCGTCCGGCGTGTTGAACCCGGGGAACCGCTCGGGGTACCGGGCGAAGTCGAAGTTCCCCGAATCGACGATGACCCCGGCGATGGCATTGCCGTGACCTCCGAGGTACTTCGTCGCGGAGTGCACCACGATGTCCGCGCCCCATTCGATGGGCCGGATCAGGTACGGCGTGGACAGCGTGTTGTCCACGATCAGGGGAAGCCCGTTCTCGTGCGCGACGGCGCTGATGCCCTCGATGTCCAGGACGTCCTGCCGGGGGTTGGACACGACCTCGCCGAAGAAGAGCTTGGTGTTCGGCCGGACGGCGTTCCGCCACTGCTCGAGGTCGTCCGGGTCCTCCACGAAGGTGGTCTCGATGCCGAACTTCCTCAGCGTGTGCTTGAAGAGGTTGTACGTGCCGCCGTAGAGGCTGGGGCTGGCCACGATGTGGTCCCCCGCCTCCGCGATGTTCAGCACCGCGAAGGTCTCGGCAGCCTGGCCCGAGGCGAGCAGCAGGGCGCCGGCTCCGCCCTCGAGGCTCGCGATCCTCGTCTCCACTGCCTCCTGCGTGGGATTCCCGATGCGCGTGTAGATAGGAGCGAGTTCCGTCAGCGCGAACCGGTTGGCGGCACTCTCGGCGCTCGGGAAGACGAACGACGACGTCTGGTAAATAGGCAGCGCACGCGCTCCCGTGGCTGCGTCCGGTGTCTGGCCGGCGTGGATCTGGCGTGTCTCGAAAGACCAATCGTTGGACATGGTGCTCCCTGTCGGAAGGGGCCCCGCCTGGTCCGGTGCTCCGGCCGGTGCGTGCCGCTCCAGGAGACCGGCTCCCGCAGGAGCCCGCGCTTGCACGGCGCCGGAATAGCGCCGAACCTGGTCTTCACCCGGGGCACCCCACCGCGGTTGGAGGGTTGCCGGCCAGCAAGCCGGGGCTTCGTGCTGGCACTCATGACCTGCACCCATGAAAACCCATCGGAGCGGATCCGGCAAGCCGGATGACCTCTCGTGAAGCAGCCTGCGGAGGGGCGACGGGGACGCGATCGGAGGACCAGCAGGAGTAAGGCGAGCCTTAGTCGAGACGTGCATCACTTAGTGCCAAGATAACCGCATGCGATTGGACCATGTCTCATATGCCTGCGAACCCGATGGACTTGCTGCGACTGCCGACCGGATCGCGGCCAACCTCGGGATGGACCCCGTGAAGGGTGGCGTGCACCCGCGCTTCGGCACCCGGAACATGATCTTCCCCCTGGTGAACGGCCAGTACCTGGAGGTCGTGGAGGTCCTCGACCACCCCGCGTCGACCAAGGCTCCCTTCGGTCAGGCCGTGCGCGCGCGCTCCGAGGCCGGCGGAGGCTGGATGGGCTGGTGCGTCGCCGTGGACGACCTCGCCCCGTTCGAGGAGCGCCTCGGCCGCAGCGCGGTTCCCGGCAACCGCAAGTTCCCCGACGGCCAGGAACTGACGTGGCAGCAGATCGGCATCAAGGGGCTCATCGCGGATCCCCAGGTCCCCTACCTGCTCCGCTGGGACGAGGGCACCGAGGCCCTGCACCCCTCCCAGGCGCGCCCGGCATCGGTGAAACTGGCCTGCCTGACCATCGCGGGCTCGTCGGAACGGGTGACCGAGTGGCTCGGCACCGATGTCGAGGAGACGCTCGACGGCGTGAAGGTCCAGTGGATCGCCCCGAACGGCACTCCGGGCATCATGTCCGTGACCTTCGAGACCGCCGACGGCCGCATCGAGATCTGACGTCGCTGAGAATTGAACAGGAAAGGGCCGGACAATCGTCCGGCCCTTTCCTGTTGCCGCGCCTCGGGCGGAGGCGCCGTCAGGCGTGGGTGTAGGTGAGGCAGTCGGCGGCGTCGGCGCCGGGGCCCACCTTGACGGCCGGGGCGCCGCACAGCAGGTCGTGGTTGAAGGTGCACTCCGAGCGCTGGCACGCGCCCACGTGTGCGAGCATCTTCGGCAGGCCGCCACTGATGGAGGTGTCGATGAAGGTGGCACAGGACGCGTGTTCCTCGCTCCCGGACACTGTGATCGCGACGGCGGTGCAGCCCTCGTGGTTGAACGAACAGTTGTGGACACTGCACTCAGAGACACTGGTGACGACGCTCATGATTCCTCCTGGCTGGTCCGGTGGAGCCCCGGGGCGGAGCCGCCGTTGTGCTGGTGGACATCACGGTAACACCGCGGTCGGCCGATAATTTAGTCACGGTTTTCGCGCGCAAATCAGCGTAGGTGAGCCTTCCCTGGGCAGTTCGTGGGCCGAGGCGTCGGCCGATTCACCCCCGATTCATCCGCCGATCCCGATGGCGGGTCCGAGGAGCGCGAATCCCACGAAGCCCGCCGTGTCGATGAGCGCGTGCGCCAGGACGAGCGGCAGGACGCGGCGCGTGCGCGTGTAGAACCAGGCGAACAGCAGGCCCATCAGCACGTTGCCGACGAAGGGTCCGAACCCCTGGTAGAGGTGGTAGCTGCCCCGCAGCACGGCACTCGTGAGGACGATGGCGGGCGTGGACCAGCCGAGCTCGCGCAGGCGGAGGAAGAGGTAGCCCACCACGAGGACCTCCTCCAGCACCCCGTGGCGGACGGCCGACAGGACGAGGACCGGGACGGTCCACCAGTAGGCGTCCAGGGCGGCCGGGACGAGGGCCGTCGTGATGCCGAGCTCCCGCCCGCCGGCATACACCCCGAGGGTCCCGACGCCGATGACGGCCGCCAGCCCGATCCCGAGACCGATGGTGCGCAGGGGCCTGTCAAGCGTGAGCCCGAGGCGCCGGAACGCCGGAACGCCGTGCCCGCTGAGCAGGAACAGGACGAGGGCCACGGGCACCAGGGCGAAGACGATCCCCAGCACCTGGTAGGTCAGATCGAAGTACGGCCGGTCGTTCAGCACCGGGTTCAGGGTGGTGGTCTGCGCCGCCAGGGGTCCGCGCGTCAGCTTCTCGGCCAGGCTCACGATGGAGTACACGGCCGACTGCCCCAGGGAGAGGCCGAACACGATCAGCAGCTCCGCGGTGATGCGTCGCCGGGGCGGAGCATCCGTCCGGGTATCGACGGCTGAGGGCGCGGAGGTGGACTCGGCAGGCATGGCGCTATCCTCCCAGCGGTCGCTGGGGATTCCCAGTCCGGCGGCCCGGCGAGTGCCCTACCGCACGCGCTTGCCGGCGCGCCAGACCGCGTGCACGAGGGGCATGCCGGGGCGGTACGCGAGGTGGGTGGCCGACGGCGCGTCGAGGAGCTGCAGGTCCGCCCGGTGCCCCACGGCGAGCGACCCGACGGCCCGTCGGCCGTCGGTGTCCTCGCCCGTGTGCCGCCGCAGGGCGAGGGCTCCCCCGACGGTTGCAGCCCGTACCGCCTCGGCGACGGTGAGCCCCATCTGCAGGACGGCGGTCGCGACGCAGAACCCCATGGCGGTCGTGTAGGAGGTGCCGGGGTTGCAGTTGCTGGCGATCGCCAGCTGCACTCCGGCGTCGAGCAGCCTCCGCGCAGGCGGGAACGGCTGGCGGGTGGAGAGGTCGCAGGCGGGCAGGCAGGTCGCCACGGTGCCCGGCGTGCCCTGCGCCCCGGAGCCTCCCCCGAAGTCCGCCCACGTCCCGGCGAGGGCGTCGACGTCGTCGTCGGTCAGGTAGTTGGCATGGTCCACGCTGGCAGCGCCGAACTCCACGGCGAGGGCGACGCCGCCGCCCGGTCCGAGCTGGTTGCCGTGGACGCGCAGGCCGAGCCCCGCCTCCGCGCAGGCCGACAGGACGCGGCGGGACTGCTCGGCGGTGAAGGCGCCGGTCTCGCAGAACACGTCGGCCCAGCGAACGTAGGGGCGGACGGCGTCGAGCATCGGGCCGCACACCAGGTCCGTGTACTCGTCCGGATCCCACCCGGCCGGGACCAGGTGCGCGCCGAGGAAGGTCACCTCGTCGACGGTGCCGGCCGCGATGCGCGCACTCCGCGCCTCCTGCCCGACGTCGAGCCCGTAGCCCGTCTTCGTCTCCAGGTAGGTGGTTCCCCCCGCGGCGGCCTCCGCGACGCGGCCCAGGAGCAGGCGCGTGAGGTCGTAGTCGCCGGCCGCACGGGTCGCGTCGACCGTGACGGCGATGCCCCCCGCGGCGTACGACTCCCCCGCCATCCGCGCCTCGAACTCCGCCGTACGATCGCCGGCGAACACGAGGTGGGTGTGGCTGTCGACCCAGCCCGGCAGTCCGGCCCGCCCGCCGGCGTCGTACGCCTCGTCCGCGGCGGGTGCCTGCGCGGCCGGACCGATCCAGCTGATGCGTTCGCCCTCGAGGACCACGGCGGCGTTCCGCAGGACCGCGGCCTCGCCGTCCTGCGTCATCAGTTCACCGATGTTGGTGATCAGCTGCGCCATGCGTGCTGCTCCTTGGGTTGGAGGGAGTCCGCGGCCTCGTCGAGGCGCGCGATGGCCGCCACGAGGAGATCGGCCGGCCTGCCGAGAACTGTATGCACGCCGTTCCGGGCCAGCAGCTCTCCCCCGACGACGACGGCGGTGACGTCCTGCGCGGTCGCCGTGTAGGCGAGCTGCTCCTCCGCGGAACCTGCCGTCCGCGCGCTGTGCGGGTCGACGGCCATGAAGTCCGCCGCGCAGCCCGGGCGGAACCCGGCGCCGGGACGTCCCTGCGCGGTGGCCCCGCCGACCGCGGCGATGCCGTGGAGCCCGGCCGGGTCGAAGTGCCCGCGGCGTCCGGTGCGCAGGCGTTCGCCGTGCTCGAGCGCGCGCATCTCGAGCCACGGGTCGACGACCGCATGCTGGTCGGTGCCGAGAGCCAGGGTGGCCCCGGCCCCACGGAACCCGCCGGCCGGTCCGAGGCCGTCCGCGAGGTCCGCCTCCGTCGTGGGACAGAGCACGACGACGGCCCCCGCGTTCCCGAGGACCGCCACGTCGCTGTCGCTGACGTGCGTCGCGTGCACGGCGGACAGGTGCTCGCTCACAAGCCCGTACCGGTCGAGCAGCCCGGTGGGCGTGGTGCCGGTGGCGCGGAGGCAGTCCTCGTTCTCCGCGGGCTGCTCGGAGAGGTGGATGTGCAGCGGCATCGCGGACGGCAGGTTCTGCGCGATCACGGCCAGCTGGTCCTCGGGCACGGCCCGCACCGAGTGGATGGCTGCGCCGACGGACACCTGGTGCGCGGGGTACAGCGCGGAGACCGCGGTCCGGAGGGACGCGAGCCGGTCGAGCCACCGGGCGGCCGTGCCGTCGGAGAAGCGGAGCTGCCCGTCCTCGAGGGGCGTGCCGAAGCCGCCGGCGAGGTAGCAGGTATCGAGCAGCGTCAGGCGGATGCCCGCCCGGACGGCGGCACGCGCCAGGGCCAGCTCCATGGCGTGGGGCCCGTCGCCGCCCGGCCCCTGGCCGTAGCCGTCACCGTAGGGAGTGCCGTCGGGCTGGTGGTGGACGTAGTGGAATTCGGCGACGCTGGTCCAGCCGGCTGCGACCATCTCCGCGTACGCGGCGGTGGCCAGCTCCTCGTAGAGCGCGGGCGTCAGGGCTCCGGCCGCGCGGTACATGGTCTCCCGCCACGTCCAGAACGTCCCCCCGCGGTCGTGGGTCCGGCCCCGCAGCGCACGGTGGAACGCATGCGAGTGCGCGTTGGCGGCGGCGGGGAAGGCGACGCCGGAGAGCACGACGTCGTCGTCCTGCGCGGCGACGCCCGGCGCGACACCGACCACCATCCCCTCGGGATCGACCTCCACGCGGACGGCGTCGCGCACGCCGTCCGCATCCAGCCAGGCGTGCTCGCACCAGACGGCGCGGACCGCGCCGCGCCGGGTTCCGTCCGCGCCCGGCGCGGGACCCGTGCCGACCCCACCCCGTCCGCTCACAGCAGGTCCTCCAGGACGTCGGCGAGCGCAACGGCCCCGGCATCGGCGTCGTCGCGCTCCACGAACTCCTCGGGCGAGTGGCTGATACCGGTGGGGTTGCGGACGAAGAGCATGGCCGTCGGGGCGATGGCTCCCAGGATGCCGGCGTCGTGCCCGGCCCCGGTGGGAAGGGTGGGCGTGCCGGGGAAGGACCGGCCGAGCGCCGAGGCCAGCGTGTGCCGGAGGGCACCGTCGAAGTGGACCGTGCCGCTGCGCGATTCCTCCGTCAGGGTGGCGCGGCAGCCCTCGAACGCGCAGATCTTCTGGGCCTGGCCGTGGATCTTCTCGATGAGCGACGCCGTCACCGCGTCCTCCTCGTGGCGTACGTCGAGCCACAGGTCGACGCGCGAGGCGATGACGTTCGTCCCGCCCGGCACCGGCTGGAGGCGGCCGACGGTCGCGCGCGCACCGTCCTGCTCCGCGGCGATCTTCCGCGCCGCGAGGACCACCTGCGCCGCCGCGATCATGGGGTCGGCGCGGTCCGCCATGAGGGTGGTCCCGGCGTGGTTGCCCTGGCCGGTGATGGACAGGCGCCACCGGCCGTGGCCCAGCATGGTGGAACCGATGGCGACGGCGGAGTCCAGGTCGATCAGGCCCCGCCCCTGTTCGACGTGAAGTTCGACGAAGTCCCCGATGTGCCGGATGGCTTCCTCGTCCCGGCCCAGGTGCGCCGGATCGATGCCGGCGGCCCGCGAGGCCTCGGCGAACGTGGTGCCGTCGGTGTCGGTGAGGGACCGGACGGTGTCGGGGTCCACCGACCCCGTGAGCAGGCGCGACCCGAGGCAGGACAGCCCGAACCGGGAGCCCTCCTCCTCGGGGAACACGGCGACGGCGAGCGAGCGGCGCGGCGCGACCCCCCGGTCCCGGAGCAGGTCCACCGCGACCAGCGCCGACGCGACGCCCAGCGGCCCGTCGAACGCTCCGCCGCCGGGGACGGAGTCGAGGTGGCTGCCGGTCACGAGGGCGCCGTCGCGGCTGTCCGTGGCGTCCCACCAGGCCCAGAGGATCCCGTTGCGGTCCGTCTCCACCGACAGCCCGCGGGCCGTCGCCTCGGCGTCGAACCACTCCCGGAGGGACAGTTCGGCGCCCGTGTAGACGCCGCGGGAGTACCCGCCGCGGGACGGGTCGCGGCCGATGTCGCTGATGGAATCGAGGACTGCGGAGACGGTCTGCACGGAAACACCTTCCGATCGGAGTCGAGGGACTTCAGGATTCCATGGGGATGCGCACGCCGCGCTCGGCGGCGACCTCGCGGGCCCGTTCGTAGCCGGCATCCACGTGGCGGATGACGCCCATGCCGGGGTCGTTGGTCAGGAGGCGCTCGAGTTTCTGGGCGGCGAGGTCCGTCCCGTCCGCGACCGAGACCTGCCCGGCGTGGATGGAGCGTCCGATGCCCACGCCGCCACCGTGGTGGATGGAGACCCAGGTGGCCCCCGACGACGTCGTGAGCAGGGCATTCAGCAGGGGCCAGTCGGCGACGGCGTCCGAGCCGTCCGCCATGGCCTCGGTCTCGCGGTAGGGCGAGGCCACGGACCCGGAGTCGAGGTGGTCGCGGCCGATGACGATCGGGGCCGAGACCTTGCCCTCGGCGACCAGCCGGTTGAACAGCAGACCGGCCTTCGCGCGGTCGCCGTAGCCGAGCCAGCAGATACGCGCCGGCAGTCCCTCGAATTCGACGTGCTCCGCGGCGGCGTCGAGCCAGCGGTGCAGGTGGCCGTTGTCGGGGAACAGGTCCTTGAGGGCGGCATCGGTGACGGCGATGTCCGCGGGATCGCCCGAGAGCGCCACCCAGCGGAACGGACCGAGTCCCTCGCAGAACAGGGGGCGGATGTAGGCGGGGACGAAGCCGGGGAAGTCGAACGCGCGGCCGTATCCGCCCTTCCGCGCCTCGTCGCGGATGGAGTTGCCGTAGTCGAACACCTCCGCACCGGCATCCAGAAAGCCAACCATCGCCTCGACGTGCAGGGCCATGGAGGCCTGCGCCTTCTTGGTGAAACCCTCCGGGTCGGCGGAGGCCTCGCGCTCCCATTCGTCGGGCGCGATCCCTTCCGGCAGGTAGCTCAGCGGGTCGTGGGCGGACGTCTGGTCGGTGACGATGTCGACGTCGAGCCCGCGCCGCAGCAGTTCGGGGAAGACGGTGGCGGCGTTGCCGACGACGCCGACGGACAGCGCGCGCTTCTCGCGCTTCGCGGCGAGGACCTGCTCGACGGCGTCGTCGAGCGTGTCGGCCACGGTGTCCAGGTACCGCTTGGCCACGCGGCGGCGGAGGCGTGCCTCGCTCACGTCGACGATCAGGACCGCGCCGCCGTTGAGGGTCACGGCGAGGGGCTGGGCGCCGCCCATGCCGCCGCAGCCGCCGGTCAGGGTCAGCGTGCCGGCGAGGCTCCCGCCGAACCGCTTGTGCGCAATGGCCGCGAACGTCTCGAAGGTCCCCTGCAGGATGCCCTGCGTCCCGATGTAGATCCAGGATCCCGCGGTCATCTGCCCGTACATCATGAGGCCCTCGGCTTCGAGGCGCCGGAACTCGGGCCACGTGGCCCAGTCGCCCACGAGGTTGGAGTTGGCCAGCAGCACCCGGGGCGCCCACGGGTTGGTGCGGAAGACGCCGACGGGCTTGCCCGACTGCACGAGCAGCGTCTCGTCGTCGTCGAGGGTCTCGAGGGTGCGGACGATCGCGTCGTAGGCCGCCCAGCTCCGCGCGGCGCGGCCGGTGCCGCCGTAGACCACGAGGTCCTCGGGGCGTTCGGCCACCTCGGGGTCGAGGTTGTTCATCAGCATGCGCAGGGGTGCTTCCGTCTGCCAGCTCTTCGCGGTCAGCTGTGTGCCGCGGGCCGCGCGGATGGAGCGGGAGGGGTCGTGCGTGGGGGTCGTGGGGCTGCTGGTCATGCTGGTTCTCCTGTCAGGTCCCCGGTCGCGGCGACGCGGGCGGATGGTGTGAGCAGGGCGGAGGCCTCCCGCGCGACGAGCGATCCGATGCGGCGGGCCTCCGCCTCGGTGATGCGATAGCTGGGGACGACGACGCTGAGCGCCGCGACGGCCCTGCCGCCCGGTGAGACGGGCGCGGCGATGGCGGTCACGTCCGCCTCGACGCCGTCGCGGACGACGACGAAGCCTTCGGGCGTGTCCCCGGTCAGGACGGCGCCGACGGCGGTTCCCGCCAGCGGGATGCTGCGTCCCACCCAGCTGGCATGGCGGACGGAGTGCGTCCCCTCGCGCATCGCCAGGTATACGCCCTCGCCGTCGTGGGACGGGACGCTGAGGTAGGCCGATTCACCGGTCTCGTCCACGAGGCGTTCCAGCGCGGGTTCCGCGAGGGAGACGAGCGACTCGTGGCCGAGTGCCTGCGCCCCGAGCTGCATGACCCGGAGTCCCGGCCGGTACGTCCCGAGCCCGTCCCGCCGCACGAATCCCGTGCCCTCGAGCGTGCGCAGGAGCCGGAGGGCGGTCGACGCCGAGAGCTCCGTCTCCCGTGCCGCGTCCGCGAGGGTCAGGGACCCGGCGTCGCAGACCGCCCCGAGGAGCACGAGGGCGCGCTCGACGGTGCGTGTCGATGATTCCGCCACGGTCCCCTCCTTGCTTTCGGCCTTGCCATGCATTTCACTTATTGAAACGTCATTTTCACTCTATGGCAATAGTGGCATCGCCGCAGGAACCGAGGAACACCGTGAACCAGCACTCCGTGATCGTGGGCACAGGCCCCCTGTCCCCCGCCGATGTCGTCGCGGTGGCGCGGCACGGGTCACCCGTCGAGCTGGCTCCCGAGGCGCTGGCGGCCATGGCCGCGTCCCGTGCGGTCATCGACTCCCTCGTCGACGACGGCACGCCCCACTACGGTGTCTCGACCGGCTTCGGCGCCCTGGCCACCAAGCACATCCCGCTGGACCAGCGGAGCCAGCTGCAGCGCAGCCTCATTCGCAGCCACGCGGCCTCGTCTGGTGCCGAGGTGGACCGCGAGGTGGTGCGCGGCCTCATGCTCGGGCGCCTCTCCACCCTCGCGACGGGGCGCACGGGCGTCCGGCCCGTCGTCGCCGAGACCTATGCGGCGATGCTCACCGCGGGCATCACCCCGGTGGTGGGCGAGTACGGGTCCCTCGGCTGCTCGGGAGACCTGGCGCCGCTGTCCCACGTGGCCCTGGCCCTGATGGGCGAGGGCAGTGTCCGGACCGCCTCCGGCGACCTCGTCCCCGCCGCCGAAGCCCTCGCGGCGGCGGGCATCGCCCCCGTGGAGCTGCGCGAGAAGGAGGGCCTCGCGCTGATCAACGGGACGGACGGGATGCTCGGGATGCTGGTCCTCGCTGCGGACGACCTGCACCGGCTCTTCACGACGGCGGACCTCGCGGCGGCGATGAGCGTCGAGGGACTGCTCGGCACCGATGCCGTCTTCGCGGAGGATCTCCATGCCCTGCGTCCGCATCCGGGCCAGGTGGCGTCGGCGGCGAACATCCGGTCGCTGCTCCACGACTCCCCCCTCATCGCGGAGCAACTCACCTCGGAGACCGGCCGCCACCGCTTCACCCGTGTCCAGGACGCCTATTCGCTCCGGTGCGCACCGCAGGTCCACGGCGCGGCGCGTGCCACCCTGGCGCACGCCGAGTCCGTCGCCTCGATCGAACTCGCCTCCGCCATCGACAACCCCGTGATCACCCCCGACGGCAGGATCGAGTCGAACGGCAACTTCCACGGAGCCCCCGTGGGCTACGTGCTCGACTTCCTCGCGATCGCCGTCGCCGACGTCGCCTCCATGAGCGAACGCCGCACGGACCGCTTCCTCGACAAGTCGCGCAGCCACGGGCTCAACGCGTTCCTGGCCCATGACCCCGGCGTCGACTCCGGCCACATGATCGCGCAGTACACGCAGGCCGGCATAGTCTCCGAGCTCAAGCGCCTCGCGAACCCCGCATCCGTGGACTCCATCCCGTCCTCCGCCATGCAAGAGGACCACGTCTCGATGGGCTGGGCGGCCGGACTCAAGCTGCGGAAGGCCATCGACGGCCTCACACGGGTGCTCGCCATCGAGATCCTGACCGCGGCGCGGGCGCTGGACATGCGCGACGGCGGCACTGCCGGCGCTGCCGGTGTGCGCAGCTCCGCCCCTCTCACCGCCGTCCGGGCGCGGCTGCGCGAGGACGTCGAGGGCCCGGGCACGGACCGCTACCTCGCCCCGGAGATCGAGGCCGCGCGGTTGCTGGTCGACGACGGTTCCCTGCTGGCGGCCGCGCTCGGGACGCTCCCAGCACCCCTCCAGTGAAGCTTGTTAGGGTGGACTAACTACTGCCCCGAGAAAGAAGCACAGCTCCATGTCCTCGCCCGTGTCCGCATCGACCCGCAAGCCGCCGCGCCCCCAGGCCGTCCTCACCGTGGAGGAGACGCAGTGGCTGAGCCCGCACCTCGTGCGGGTCGTCGCGGGCGGGCCCGGCTTCTCCGACCTCCAGGAGTGCGACGCCACGGACAAGTACGCGAAGCTGCTGTTCGCGAAGCCCGAGCTCGGGCTGGTGCCGCCCTACGATCTCGCAGCGCTGCAGGATGAGCTGCCGGCCGGCGACCGTCCCGTGAAGCGGACGTACACCATCCGGTGGCTCGACCGCGAGGCGCAGCGCCTCGCCATCGATTTCGTGGTCCACGGGGACGAGGGCATCGCCGGCCCCTGGGCCGCGCAGGCCTCCCCGGGAGACGCCCTGGTGCTCATGGGACCATCCGGCAAGTGGTCGCCGGACCAGGACGCCGACTGGCACCTGTTCGTGGGCGACGACTCCGCCCTCCCTGCGATCGCCGCCGGCATCGAGGCCCTGCACGCGGACGCCGTCGGGCACGCGTACCTCGAGGTGGACAGCGCCGCCGACGTGCTCCCCCTGGCCGCTCCCGCGGGCCTCGACCTGCACTGGCTGTACCGGGACGGGCAGGCGGCAGGAACGACGACGCTGCTCGCGGACGCCGTCGCCGCCGGACCGTGGCCCGAGGGCCACGTCGACGCCTTCGTGCACGGTGAGCGCGGGGCGATGAAGGCGCTGCGGGACGTCCTGTTCAAGGAGAAGAACCTCGCGCGCTCGCAGGTCTCCCTGTCCGGCTACTGGGCGTACGGCCGCGAGGAGGACACCTTCCAGGCGGAGAAGCGCGAGCCGATCGGCAAGATCCTCGACGACTAGGACGGGCCCTGCGCGCGTCGCGAGCCGATCCTACGGGGCGGTGGTTGAACGTAGGGGCTCCCGGGGCCATCATGGCAGGAAGGGGACCGGGGGGACGATGACCGCTGCAGAACAGCAGGCGCTGCCGCGCTACACGTTGAGTGACGCAGGTGACTTCCTGTGCCTGCGCTGGGCGTCCGGCGTCACCCTGCAGGCCGAGGACATCGAGTCGACGATCGCGGCTGTCACCGCCGCGTCCCCCCGGGGCAGGCGACCACTGCTGGTGCACATCGGCCGGGTGGAGCGGATCACGCCGGAAGCCAAGCAGCTGCTCGTGGAGGACACGTGTTCCACGCGGACGGCCGTCGTCGGCGTGGACGAGGTGAGCAGGGTCCTCACGGCCTTCAACTACAGGTCCGCGACCCCCAGCCGGTACTTCACCGAGGAGGCCGACGCGATCGCCTGGCTCCGGGAGGATCCGGGCCCGGACGGCGCCATAGCTCCCGGGGAGGCGTTCCGCGCGGAGATGCGGGGCGACGTGTTGTGGGTCGAGTGCGAGACCAGCACGGATGTCACGAACGACGTCGCCGAAGCGCTGGTCACGCGGGTCCACGAGCTCAGCCCGTCGGTCTGCCCACCGATGCTCATCCGCCTCAACCATCTGGTCTCACTCACCGAGGACGCACTGCACTCCCTGGCGACGGGACTGGACATCGCGTCCCTGGCCATCGTCGGGGCCGAACCCGGGGATCCGATCATCACCGCGTACTACAAGCAGCAGCACCACCCGCCCTACCCCACCAGGCACTTCACCACGGCCGGCCCTGCCCAGGCCTGGCTGGCCGACTGCTTCCGGCAGGGGCCGGGGTAGGACGGGTTTCTTCCTGCCCCGTCGGACCGTCCGTCACCGGTTTGGTCACGAGGCCAGGCCCGTGGCCTCCCTCGGACGCCGCTTCGGGATTCGTTCGGCGAACTGCATCGCCGGCTCGGCGAGGCGCGCCAGGACCGGTCCGAGGACGGCCATGAGCAGGACGTAGGTCGTTGCCAGGGCGGCGAGCTCCGGAAGAACGGCGCCCGACGCCACCGCGAGCCCGGCGATGACGATCGAGAACTCCCCGCGCGCCACGAGCGCGGTGCCCGCGCGTGCCCGGCCCATCCGGCCGATGCCCTGCCGCCGGGCGGCCCACCAGCCGGTCGCGATCTTCGTCGCCGACGTGGCGACGGCCAGGAGCAGCGCGACGCCGAGGACCGGCGGGATCGAGGACGGGTCGGTGTTCAGCCCGAACACCACGAAGAAGATCGCCGCGAACAGGTCGCGCAGCGGCTCGAGGATGCGCGCCGCGTTCTCCGCCGTCGCGCCCGAGATGGCGATACCGAGGAGGAACGCGCCGACGGCTGCCGAGACCTGCAGCGCCGAGGCGAGCCCCGCGACGAGGAGCGCGGCACCGATCAGGGTCAGGAGGAAGACCTCGCGGTCGGTACTGTCGACGACCGCCGAGACGACGTTGCCCCAGCGCAGGGCGACCACCAGCACGAGCGTGACGACGAGCAGCGAGATCCCGACCGTCCCGAGCCCTCCGGCGAAGCTGAGCCCGGCGAGGACCGCGGTCAGCACCGGCAGGTAGATGGCCATGGCGAGGTCCTCGAACACGAGGATCGCGAGGACCGTGGGCGTCTCGCGGTTGCCGAGCCTGCCGAGGTCGCTGATGACCTTCGCCGCGATGCCCGAGGAGGAGATGTACGTGACGCCGCCCATCACGAGCCCTGCGACGGGACCCCAGCCGAGGATGACGGCGACGAGGGCTCCGGGGGTGAAGTTCAGGACGAAGTCCACGATCCCGGCGAGCCAGGACTGGCGCAGGCCGGTCACGAGTTCCTTCGCCGTGTACTCGAGGCCGAGCATCAGCAGCAGCAGGACCACGCCGATCTCGCTGGCGACCGCGCTGAACTCCAGGACGCCCTGGAGCTCGATGAAGCCGCCCTGCCCGAAGAACAGGCCCCCGATGAGGTAGAGCGGGATCGGCGAGAGCCCGATCCGGCCGGCGAGCCGCCCGAGGATACCGAGGAACAGGAGGATGGCGCCGAGTTCGATCAGGGTCAGGGCGGTCGTGTGCACCGGCGGCTCAGCCGTTTCGCAGGATGTCCGCCGCGGCGTCGAGGCCTTCGGACGTGCCCACCACCACCAGCAGGTCACCGGCGGCGAGGGTGAAGTCGGGCGTGGGCGATGCCTGCACCTGGCCGGAGCGGAGGACGGCGACGAGCGACGCCCCGGACCGGGAGCGCATGCGCGTGTCCCCGAGCGGACGGCCGTCGAAGGGCGAGCCCCGCTCGATGAGGAACTGGCGCGTGGTCACGCCGGGCAGGTCCCGGTGCTCCTCCGTCAGCTGCGCGACGAGCTGCCGCGAGCCGAGGAGGTTGCCGATGGTGGCGGCCTCGTCCGGGGTGAGCGGGATGGACGCCACGCAGGCATCCGGGTCCCCCGCCTTGGAGATGATCAGGTCGAGGTCGCCGTCGCGCTGGCTGACGATCCCCACCCTCCGGCCGGAGCCCGTGAGGATCTCGCGGCGCACTCCGATACCCGGGAGGGGTGTTTCGATGACGTTCATGCGCCCATCCTAGACCTGCGCCGGCTAATCGCTGCCGGGCAGGGGCCGGGTGGAGCTTCCGTTCGCTGAGGGCGTCGAGGCGGCCCTCGGGTCGTACAGATCGGGCTCGAGGTAGATGGTCGTGGCGATGGGGACGGCGGCCCGGATCCGCTGCTCGGCCCGGTTGATGTCGGCGGCGATCTGCGCGCCGGTCTCCTGGCTCTCCACGCTGATCTTGGCGGCGACGAGCAGTTCGTCCGGGCCGAGGTGGAGGGTCTTGAGGTGAATGATCCGGGTGGACCCGCCGTCACTGATGGCTGCCTCGATCTTCGCGACGGCCGGCGCGGCCGCCGATTCACCGAGCAGCAGGCTCTTGGTCTCGATGGCCAGGACGGCGGCGATCGCCACGAGGAGCAGTCCGATCATCGCGGTGCCGGCGGCGTCCCAGAGGCCGTTGTCGGTGAGCAGCGTCATGGAGACGCCGAACAGGGCGAAGGCGAGGCCCACGAGGGCGCCGAAGTCCTCGAGCAGGATCACCGGCAGTTCGGGCGACTTCGCCGTCCGCACGAAGCGCACCCAGCTCATGCTGCCGCGCGTGTGGTTGGACTCCCTGATGGCAGTGCGGAACGAGAACCCCTCGGCGATGATGGCGCCGATCAGCACGGCGAGGGGCACCCACCAGAACGATCCCTCGATGGGGTGCGGGTCGAGGTACTTGTGGTAGGCCTCGTAGAGCGCGAAGAGCCCGCCGACGCTGAAGAGGACGATCGACACGATGAAGGCGTAGATGTAGCGCTCGCGGCCGTAGCCGAAGGGGTGCTCCGGGCTGGCCTGCCGTTTGGACCGCTTGCCGCCGACGAGCAGGAGCAGCTGGTTGCCGGAGTCGGCCACGGAGTGGATGCCCTCGGCGAGCATGGACGAAGAGCGCGTGAGCGCGAAGGCCACGAACTTGAGCGCGGCGATGGTGAGGTTCGCGGCGAGGGCCGCGATGATCGCCTTGGTGCCTCCACTTGCTGACATGATCCGTTCCCTACGTTCGATGTGTCGGCCCGCCGGCGCGTGCCGGACGGCCTCGGGTTCCTACTCTACGGAAACTCCTCGCCGCCGGGACATGGTCCGGCCCGCCGGAACGCCCGTTGCGGGCGGCGACGTCGGCGGGCTCAGGCGGGCCGGAGGGCCGTGGCTGCCGCTGCGATCCGGGCGGGGTCGGCTCCGAGGTCCACCGGATCGGCGCCGGTGAGCAGGACGGCAGCGAGTTCTGCGATGCCCGAGGACGTCTGGAAACCGTAGCCGCCCTGGCCGGCGAGCCAGAAGAAGCCGGGGTGGCCGGCATCGAAGCCCACCACGGGGAGCCCGCCGGCCCGCTCCGTCCGGAGCCCGGTCCAGGACCGCAGGACCGAGGTGATGCCGAGGGAGGTGACCGTGCCGAGGTGGTCGATGAGCGCCTCCACGTCGCCCGGGTGGGGCTGGGCGTCCCCGGGCTCGGCGGGCTCCGCCTCGCTTGGGGAGATCAGCACCCCCTCGGCGTCGGGCCGGTAGTAGAACGAGCCGTCGGCAGCCGCGACCATCGGCGTCCCCAGCCGGGGGGCGTTCTCCGCCGTGACGATCGCGGCGGTGCGCCGGAGCGGGACGAGGCCCTGGGGCCCGACGCCGCAGAGTTCGGCGACGGCGTCCGCCCACGCCCCGGCGGCGTTGACGACCACGCCGGCGCCGATCGTGCGGTAGCCCGCGCGGACGCTCCAGCCCGCGCCGTCATAGCGGGCCGCCGTGACGGGAGAGTTCGGAAGGATGATGACGCCGTCGTCACCCGCGCTCCTGCGGTGGTATTCCAGCAGGAGGTCGGTGTCGGTGCCGACGCAGTCGACGTCGAGGGCCGCGGCCTCGAACGATTCCGGGCGCAGCTGCGGGCACAGCTCGAGCGCTTCGGCATGCGACAGCCTGCGCATCGAGGAGTTGGCCTCCGCCGCGACGTCCGCCTCGGAACCGATGAGCAGGAAGGACCGGGGCACCGTCAGGGGAAGTCCGGTGGAGGTCTGCACGCCGGCCAGCAGGTCCAGCGTGCGGTGGGTCAGGTCCACCACGGGTTCCGGACCGTAGCTCGGGATGAGCTGCCGCGCCGAGCGCGACGACGTGTGGTAGCCGAGCGTGGGCTCGGACTCGACGAGGACCACGCCGGCGAACGGTGCCAGCACGGAGGCCAGCGACAGGCCGGCGATTCCGCCACCGATGATCAGGACATCGCACTCGAGGGAACTCATCCGCTCATCCTAGGACGGCTGTCCCCCTCCAGATGCCACCCGGAGCCCGGGCCCAGCCTCGTCCCCGTTCTCGTCCCCGGGATGTGCGCCGGGGGCCCCGCCGGCGGAGTCTGGCTGGTCCCCGCCGACCTCGTTCCGCGCGGCGACGAAGGCCCGGACGCAGGCCTCGATGTCCTCGCCGGTGTGTGCGGCGGAGAGCTGGACGCGGATGCGGGCGGCACCCTTCGGGACCACGGGGTAGCTGAAGGCCGTGACGAAGACGCCGTGCGCGAGCATCGCGTCGGCGGTGCGGGCGGCGAGCACCGCGTCGCCGAACATGACCGGGATGATGGCGTGCTCGCCCTCGAGCAGTTCGAAGCCCTCGTCCGTCATGCGGCGGCGGAAGAGCGCGGCATTGGCGGCCAGGGTGGAGCGCAGGTCGGCGCTGTCCTGCACCAGGTCGAGCGCGGTCAGGGTTGCGGCGACGATGGACGGAGCGAGCGAGTTCGAGAACAGGTACGGGCGGGCTCGCTGCCGCAGCAGTGCCACGATCTCTCGCCGGGCGGCGACGTACCCGCCGGACGCGCCGCCAAGCGCCTTGCCGAAGGTTCCCGTGAAGATGTCCACGCGGTCGGAGACGCCGGCATGCTCCGGTGTCCCGGCACCGGTCGGGCCGATGAAGCCGACAGCGTGGGAATCGTCCACCATGACCATCGCGTCGTAGCGCTCCGCGAGGTCGCAGATGGCCTCGAGGGGGGCGAGGTAGCCGTCCATGGAGAAGACGCCGTCGGTGACGACCAGGCGGCGACGTGCCCCGGACGCCTCCTGCAGCTTCGCCTCGAGGTCCGCCATGTCGCGGTTGGCGTAGCGGAGGCGCTGCGCCTTGGAGAGGCGGATGCCGTCGATGATCGAGGCGTGGTTCAGCGCGTCGGAGATGACGGCGTCCTCCGCCCCGAGGAGCGATTCGAAGACGCCCCCGTTCGCGTCGAAGCACGAGGAGAAGAGGATGGTGTCCTCGGTGCCGAGGAACGCCGACACGCGGCGTTCGAGCTCGAGGTGCAGGTCCTGGGTGCCGCAGATGAAGCGGACCGACGCCATGCCGAACCCGCGCTCGTCGAGGGCTGCCTTGGCGGCCGCGATGATGTCCGGGTGGTCGGCGAGGCCCAGGTAGTTGTTGGCGCAGAAGTTGAGCACCCGCGCACCGTCCGCCCCGGCCGTGATGGAGCTGGACTGCGGTGAGGAGAGAGGGCGCTCGCGCTTGAAGAGGCCCGCTGCGCGGATGTCGTCGAGTTCACCGGCGAACTGGTCGCGGACTGCTGAATACATGGTGTTCCTGCCTCCTAGAAGGTGGTCCAGTCGAGGACCACTTTGCCGCTCGCGCCGTTGCGCGCTGTCGCGAATCCCTGCTGCCACTCCTCAGCGGGCAGGCAGTCGGTGACCACGGACGAGACTGCGTCACGCAGTGTCCGGTTGGACTGCAGCATGGCGCTCATCGCGTACCAGGTCTCGAACATCTCGCGCCCGTAGATGCCCTTGAGGGTGAGCATGTGCGTGACGACCTTGCCCCAGTCGATGGCGATGGGGGCGGAGGGCAGGCCCAGCAGCGCGATGCGCCCGCCGTGGGTCATGTTGTCGATCATCTCCGGCAGGGCGGTCGCATGGCCCGACATCTCCATCCCGATGTCGAAGCCCTCCCTCATGCCGAGCTCCCGCTGGGCGTCCGCGATGCGCCTGCGGCTGACGTCGATGGCGATGTCCGCGCCGACGCCGCGCGCCAGGTCGAGCCGCGGAGCCGAGACGTCGGTGATCGCGATCTTGCGGGCGCCGGCATGGCGGGCGACGGCGACCGCCATGAGCCCGATCGGCCCGGCGCCGGTGATCAGGACGTCCTCGCCGACGAGCGGGAAGCTCAGCGCGGTGTGGACGGCGTTGCCGAAGGGGTCGAAGACGGCGCCGAGTTCGGGCGTGATGCTCGCGTCGTGGACCCATACGTTGGTCTCGGGGACGACGACGAACTCCGCGAAGGCGCCGTCGCGCTGCACCCCCACGCTCGAGGTGTGGATGCACATCTGGCGGCGGCCGGCGCGGCAGTTGCGGCAGACCCCGCAGACGACGTGCCCTTCACCGGAGACGCGGTCCCCGAGGCTCACGCCACGGATGCCTCCGCCGAGGGCGACGACCTCGCCGTAGAACTCGTGGCCGGGGATGAGGGGCGCCGGGATCATGCCCTGCGCCCAGGGGTCCCAGCTCTCGATATGGAGGTCCGTGCCGCAGATGCCGGTGGTCATGACCCGGATCTTGACCTCGCCGAACCCTGCGTCGGGTTCGGGCCGGTCCACGAGCTCGAGGCCGGGATGCGCCCCGGATTTGTACAGCGCCTTCACTGTTCGTTCCTTCCATGCCGCTCCCGGCGTCCAGCGGGATGGGCTGGGCCTGGGCGGTACGAGTGCCGGGCGGGATGTGCCCGCAGTCACACTATCAGCGGGGCGCCGGTGCTGTGGGGTGCTCCCCCGCCGGCCCTTCGGGGTGTGCCGCCGCGCCGGGTGCCCGGACCCGCGGGAACGCCGCCCCGGGTCTGGGCACCCGAGCCGGGTGCAGCGACCAACGCGGGTGCAGCGGCCGAGCCGGGTGCAGCGGCCGAGCCGGGTGCAGCGACCGGAAGCAGCCGGCTCAGTCCTCGAGGACCGCCGCCAGGATCTCGAGGCCCAGCGCGAGGAAGTCCGGCGAGTCGTCGGAGGAGGCCACCATGGCACTGCCCATGCTCAGCGCCCAGCCCCGCGCCCGATCCCAGGTCGCGGCGTCGGTGGGCCGCAGGGCGTCGAGCTCCGAACGGAAGGCCTCCCTGCCCGCGGCGTCGAACACCAGCCAGGCGGCGGCGAGGTCCGTGGCGGGATCGCCGGAACACAGGTCGCCGAAGTCGACGACGCCGGCCAGCGTGCCGTCCGCCGCCAGCACGAGGTTCCCGGGATGCAGGTCGCCGTGCAGCCACAGGGGTGGGCGCGACCACTCCGGGGCGGCGAGGGCCGAGGCCCATACGCCGAGCAACCGCTCGGCCGGAAGGCCCGGCAACGGCGGAAAGGACACCAGTCGGCTCCGCACGACGTCGTCGCGCCCCGCCAACCGCCCACCCCGTCCCACCGGACTCACCGGGGCGTCCGCCGGAGCCTCCTGCTGGAACTGCACGAGGAACCGCGCGAGCGGACGGGCCACCGGAGCGCGGTCGGCCCGCGACACGGTGGTTCCGGCAGCCCCCTCGATCCACCGGCAGACGGACCAGTGCCACGGATAGCCCGGGCCGGGCCTTCCTGCGCGCAGCGGCGCCGACGTCGGCACGTCCAGGTGGTCGATCAGGCCCGGCAGCCACCGCTGTTCGGCGACCATCAGGAGCTCCGCGACCTGCCGCCGGGGCAACCGCACCACGAGGTCCGGTCCCAGCCGGAACAGCTCGTTGTCCCAGCCGTTCCCGGCCCGCACCAGGGGCAGGCCGGCGAGGTCGGGATGCTGGTCGGCCAGCAGGGACATGACAAGGGAGGGCCCGATGTCGATCTCTGCCCTCGGCAGCACCGCCATCGCGCCCTCCCCGGTACTGCTGGTGCTATCCCTCGACGCCGAGGCGCTGCAGGATGAGCTCGCGCACGCGGCCTGCGTCGGCCTGGCCGCGCGTCGCCTTCATGACGCCACCGACGATCGCCCCGACGGCCTGGATCTTGCCGCCGCGGATCTTGTCGGCGACGTCCGGCTGGGCCTCGAGGGCGCCGTCGATCGCTTCGAGCAGCGGGCCGTCGTCGGACACGACGGCGAGGCCGCGCTTCTCCACGACCTCCGCGGGCGTGCCCTCGCCGGCGAGCACGCCGTCGAGCACGTCGCGGGACAGCTTGTCGTTGATCTTGCCCGACTCGATGAGCGCGTTGAGCTCCACGATCAGTTCGGGCGTCACACCCAGCTCGGCGGGCTCGACGTCGGCGAGCTTGGCGCGGCGGGAGATCTCACCCATCCACCACTTGCGGGCGACGGAGGCACTCACACCGGCGGCGATCGTGTCCTCGATCGAGGACATCACGCCCGCGTTGACGACGTCGCGGAACTCGGCGTCGGAGTAGCCCCAGTCGGCCTGCAGGCGCTTGCGGCGCTCGGCGGGAGGCTCCGGCAGTTCGGCGCGGAGCTTCTCGATCCACGCATCGTTCGTCACGACCGGCACGAGGTCCGGCTCGGGGAAGTAGCGGTAGTCGTCGGCGTCGGACTTGGGGCGGCCCGACGTCGTGGAGCGCGTGTCCTCGTGCCAGTGGCGCGTCTCCTGGATGATCGGCGTGCCGGAGTCCAGGACGGCCGCGTGGCGCTGGATCTCGTAGCGGACCGCGTGTTCCACGGAGCGCAGCGAGTTCACGTTCTTGGTCTCGGTGCGGGTACCGAACTTCTCGCGGCCGTGCGGGCGCAGGGACACGTTCGCGTCGCAGCGCACGTTGCCGCGCTCCATGCGCGCATCGGAGACACCGAGGTTCTTCACGATCTCTCGGATCGCGGCGACGTAGGCCTTGGCCAGCTCGGGAGCCCGCGAGCCGGCGCCCTCGATGGGCTTGGTCACGATCTCGATCAGCGGGACGCCGGCGCGGTTGTAGTCCACGAGGGAGAACTCGGCGCCCTGGATGCGGCCCGTGGAGCCGCCCATGTGCGTGAGCTTGCCGGCGTCCTCCTCCATGTGGGCGCGCTCGATCTCGACGCGGAACACGGTGCCGTCGGCGAGCTCGATGTCGATGTGCCCGTCGTACGCGATCGGGTCCTCGAACTGGGAGGTCTGGAAGTTCTTCGGGGTGTCCGGGTAGAAGTAGTTCTTCCGCGCGAAGTAGCACTTCTCGGCGATCTTGCAGTTCAGCGCGAGGCCGATCTTGATCGCGGATTCCACGGCCACGCCGTTGACCACGGGCAGGACGCCGGGCAGGCCGAGGTCCACGGGGGTCACGTTCGTGTTGGGGACGTCACCGAACGCGTTGGGCGCGGAGGAGAACATCTTGGTCTTGGTGTTGAGCTCCACGTGGACCTCGAACCCGAGCACCGGGTCGTACTTCTCCATGGCCTCGTCGAAGGACAGGACCTCATCGGTTACAGCAGTCATTACTTCCCACCTGCAATCTCGGGGGCCTGGGCCAGCAGGGGCCCGCCCCACGTCTCTTCGAGGAGTGATTCGAGGACGGCGCCCACGCGGTACAGGCGTGCGTCCTGGCGGGCGGGGGCGAGGAGCTGGATGCCGACGGGCAGTCCGTCCTCGTCCGCGAGGCCGCCGGGCAGCGACAGGCCGGGGACGCCGGCCATGTTCGCGGGGATGGTGGCGACGTCGTTCAGGTACATCGCCAGCGGATCGTCGAGCTTCTCCCCCAGCTTGAAGGCCGTGGTCGGGGCGGTCGGCGAGATC
Organism: Arthrobacter rhamnosi; assembly: GCF_054510975.1. Classification (NCBI taxonomy): domain Bacteria; kingdom Bacillati; phylum Actinomycetota; class Actinomycetes; order Micrococcales; family Micrococcaceae; genus Arthrobacter; species Arthrobacter rhamnosi. The sequence continues at coordinate 105,385 of NZ_JBTNDN010000004.1, forward strand.
AGCACGTCGGCCTGCTCGAACGCCGCGGCGAAGTCGCGCTGGATGAGGGTGCGGACCTTCTGCGCCGAACCGTAGTAGGCGTCGTAGTAGCCGGCGCTCAGCGCGTAGGTGCCGAGGATGATGCGGCGCTTGACCTCGTGGCCGAAGCCGGCGGCGCGGGTCGCGCCCATGACGCGTTCGATCGTCGGGGCGCCGTCGGGCACCACGCGCAGGCCGAAGCGCACGCCGTCGTACTTGGCGAGGTTGCTGGAGGCCTCCGACGGCATGATCAGGTAGTAGGCGCCGAGCGCGTACCGGAAGTTGGGGCAGGAGACCTCGACGATCTCCGCGCCCGCCGAGCGCAGCAGCTCGAGCGACTCGTGGAAGCGGGTGAGGACGCCGGCCTGGTAGCCCTCGCCCTGCAGTTCCTTGATGACGCCGATGCGCATGCCGTCGACCTGCCCGAGCCGGGCGGCCTCGACGAGCGCGCCGACGGGGTCGGTCAGCGACGTCGAGTCGTGGGGGTCGTGGCCGCCGATGACCTCGTGCAGCAGGGCGCTGTCGAGGACCGTCCGGGACACCGGGCCGATCTGGTCCAGCGAGGACGCCATGGCGATGGCGCCGTAGCGGGACACCCCGCCGTAGGTCGGCTTCACGCCGACGGTTCCGGTGACGGCGCCGGGCTGGCGGATGGAGCCGCCGGTGTCGGTGCCGAGGGCCAGCGGCGCCTCGAAGGCGGCGACGGCCGCAGCAGATCCACCGCCCGAACCGCCGGGGATCCGGTCGAGGTCCCAGGGGTTGCGGGTGGGACCGTACGCCGAGTGCTCGGTGGAGGAACCCATGGCGAACTCGTCCAGGTTGGTCTTGCCGAGGATCGGCATCTTCGCCGCGCGGAGCTTGCGGACCACGGTGGCGTCATAGGGGCTCTGCCAGCCCTCGAGGATCTTGGAACCGGCCGTGGTGGGCTGGCCCTTGGTGACGATGAGGTCCTTCACCGCGATCGGCACGCCGGCCAGGGGGTGCAGGGTGTCGCCGTCCGCGCGGGCCTTGTCGACCTCGGCGGCGACGAGCAGGGCCTCGTCGGTGTTGACGTGCAGGAAGGCGTTGATGGCGCCGTCCACGGCATCGATGCGGTCGAGGTAGGCCTGCGTGGCCTCGACGGCGGAGACCTCCTTCGACGCGAGCTTCTGGGCCAGGGCGTCGGCGGTGAGGTGGATCAGGTCTGTCATGGGTTACTCCCCGTCCAGAATTGCAGGGACCTTGAAGCGGCCGTCGGCGTTGTCGGGTGCGCCGAGGAGCGCTTCCTCGTTGCTGAGGGTCTCCCCCACGACGTCGTCGCGGAACACGTTGCTCAGCGGGATGGGGTGGCTCGTGGCGGGGACGTCGTCGCCCGCCACTTCGCTCACGGTCTTGATGGCATCGACGATGACGGCGAGTTCTTCGGCCATGCGGTCGAGCTCGTCGTCGTTCATGTCGATGTGGGCGAGCCGTGCAAGGTGCGCGACGTCGTCCCGGTTGATCTCAGCCATGGATCTCCCCTGGAAGTCGGAAGTGGGTATCTGCCTCCAGTCTAGTGCTGGCGCGGGTGGCCGCCGGCATCAGGAACGGGCGACGACGACGGCGTCCGGGTGGTGCCGCTGAGTCAGAGTGCCAGCCGGAAGACCCACAGCAGGATGTCCTCGTTGGGGACCTCCCAGTCACGCTCGGGAACGCGGACGAAGCCCATCGACTCGTAGAGGCGGTGGGCACGCACCATGTCGGAGCCGCTCGTCAGGCTCACCGCCTCGATGCCGGGAAGGGTGCGGGCGTGCTCGATGATGCGCTCGACCATGGCGCGGCCGACCCCGGCGCGCTGGACGGCAGGGTCGACGGCCAGCATCCGGAACTCGAGCTCACCCTCGATCGCGATGTCGGTGTACCGCTGTCCGGCGAAGGTCAGCGCCACCGAGCCCACCACCACGCCGTCGCGCTCGGCGACCCAGACCTCCGCGTGCTGGGCCCGGTGCTCGATGTCGGCCAGCACCGCCATGTAGGGATGCGACTCGTCGCCGAAGTAGCCGGCCTCGAGGTAGGCGCCGCGCGTGATGCGCCGGACGTCGTCGTAGTCCTCGGGGCGGACGGGCCGGATGCTGATGAGGGAACCGCGCAGGGCGCTCCCGGAGGGTGTTGGGGTCACCGGCCCATTTTGCCACGCAGCGGGGGTGCCCCGAGGCAGGTCAGGACGCCTCGGTCACCCGCCGGTATCCGGTGCCGTCGGGGTACCGCTCCAGATACCCGTAGTCGACGAGGGCCCGCCGGAGGGTGGGGATGTCGTGCGTGACGGTGGCGAGCAGGCGGTTGACCTCGGGCTCGCTGATCTCCTCGTCCGCCGGGATGAGCCGCTCGGCGAGGTGGGACAGGAGGTCCTCGCGGTCCTGGCCCGCGCGCGGCAGGCCGTCGATGCGTCCCTCGCGGAAGAAGCGGTCGACGCCCCTGGGCGTGCCGGGTGCGGCGGCCGCGAGAACCGCCTTGAAGAGCTGCCCGTTGACGGAGAGGTCGTCCGTGAGGAGCCCGGCGTCGACCAGGCGCTGCACCTCCTTCGGGGCGGCGTCGAGGGGCTGACCGAGCACGGCGCGGGCGTACAGGATGCGGGCCCGCTCACCGGCGAGTGTGGAGAGGACCTTCTGCCAGGACGGCGGTGCAGCGGGCGCCGGCTCGGGGGTCGGTTCGGGCGCTGGACCGGGTGTTGGTCCGGGTATTGTCATGGCTGCCTCTCGGTGGGTTGGGACGCGCGACGGGCCGCCGCCAGGAAGTCGGCGGGGCCGGCCGCCGTGACCGCGGCGAGCCGTTCGGCCTCCGAGGGACCGCCGTCGAGCATCGGCCGCAGCGCCGGCCGGTGGACCGGGACGCCGGCTTCCTCGGCGATCAGGGCGCCCGCGGCGAAGTCGTGCTCGTTCAGGCCCCGTTCCAAAAAGGCGTCGAGGGTCCCGTCGGCCACCAGGCAGAGGTCGAGTGCTGCCGACCCGAGGCGCCGCAGGTCACCGAATTCCTCGAGGAGCGGACCGAGCTCCGCGACCTGGGCCGAGCGTATGGATCGGTCATAGGCGAATCCCGTGGCGAGGATGCGGCCGCTGTCCGCCGTGGGCCCGGCGAGGCGCCGCACCGCACCGTGGTCGCTGACCCACGCCCCTCCGCCGCGGGAGGCCCAGTAGATCCGGGACAGTGCCGGGGCGTGCACGACGCCGGCGAGCCAGCTGCCGTCCTCGTCCGCAGCGGCTACGGAGGTGCCGTAGTAGACGATGTTGCGGATGAAGTTGGTGGTGCCGTCCAGGGGGTCGATGGACCAGCGGATCCGGGCGCCGCGGGGATCGGCGCCCGAGGGGACGGTGGTGCCGAACTCCTCGCCGGTGATGGCATCGTGCGGCCGCGAGTCGGCGATGACGGCGCGCACCGCCTGCTCCGCCGCGACGTCGAACGCCGTCACCCAGTCGCTGTCCGAGCTCTTGCTGGTGGCGCCGAGCGCCCCGGGGTCCCGCCGCGCCAGGACCTCGGCGCCGGCAGCGGCGGCCTGCCGCGCGAGGTGCAGGAGGGCTGCAGGAGCGACCGTCCGGCCCTCCCTGTCCCGGTCCGGCACCCGGTCCGGGACCCGGTCCGCTGCCCCGTCGCTCACGCGGTGTCCCCGCCCGGAGCGGGACCTGCGCCCGCTCCCGCCTGCAGCTCCTCGGCCACCTCGGTGTCCTCGTCGATGTCCGGCACAGCCGCGGCGCCGTCCGTCCCGGCGTCACCGGCGCCGTTGGCGTCCGGGTCGGCCGCCGGACCATTGGCAAGGAGGGCGATGAAGCCGTCCTCGTCGAGAACCGGGATGCCCAGCGTCTCGGCCTTCTCCAGCTTGGTGCCGGCGTTCTCCCCCGCCACCACGTAGCTCGTGTTCTTCGACACCGAGCCGGCTGCCTTGCCGCCGCGCGTGATGATCGCTTCCTTCGCCTCGTCGCGGTTGTACTGCTGCAGGGAACCCGTCACCACGATGGTCAGGCCCTCGAGCGTCCGCGGGGCGCTCTCGTCGACCTCGTCCTCCATGCGTACACCCGCTGCCGCCCAGCGGTCCACGATCTCGCGGTGCCAGTCCTCCGCGAACCACTCCGTGAGGGCGGCGGCGATGGTGGGTCCCACGCCGTCGACGTTCGCGAGCTCCTCCTCGCTCGCAGTGCGGATCCGGTCCATCGATCCGAACGCGGTGGCGAGGGCGCGCGACGCCGTCGGCCCCACGTGGCGGATGGACAGCGCCACCAGCACGCGCCACAGCGGCTGCTTCTTCGCCTTCTCCAGTTCGGTGAAGAGCTTGCGGGTCGTGGCGCTCGGCTCCGAGGGCTTCTTGGCGGTGCCCTTCGAATAGAAGTAGGGGACGAGCTCGCGACCCGTCACCACGCCCTTGACCTTCTTGTCCCGCTCGATGCGGACGTCCGCGAGCTTCTCCGGCGTGAGGTCGAAGATCTCGGCCTCGGTGGTGATGGGCGGGTCCTCGGGTTCGGCGGGCTGGGTGAGCGCGATCGCCGCTTCCCAGCCAAGGGCCTCGATGTCGAAGGCGCCGCGCCCCGCGAGGTGGAACACGCGCTCCCGCAACTGGGAAGGGCAGGACCGCGCGTTGGGGCAGCGGATGTCGACGTCGCCCTCCTTAGCGGGCTGGAGCGTCGTCCCGCAGGAGGGGCACTCGGTGGGCATCACGAACTCGCGGACCGGCGGGTCCTGCTTGTCCCGCAGGGCGATGACCGGCCCCACGATCTCGGGGATGACGTCACCGGCCTTCCGCAGCACCACGATGTCGCCGATCATCACGCCCTTCGCCTTCACGACCTCCTGGTTGTGCAGCGTCGCCATGCCCACGGTGGACCCGGCGACCTTGACGGGCTCCATCAGTCCGAACGGGGTGACGCGTCCCGTCCGCCCCACGTTGACGAGGATGTCCAGCAGCTTGGTGTTCACTTCCTCGGGCGGGTACTTGTAGGCCACCGACCAGCGCGGCACGCGGGAGGTGTGCCCGAGCGCGCGCTGCAGGGCGAAGCTGTCCACCTTCACCACGATGCCGTCGATCTCGTGCAGGAGGTCGTGGCGGTGCTCCCCGAAGTGCTCGATGAAGGCGATGACCTCGTCCTGCGTCGCGAGCACCTTGTAGTAGGGGGATGTCGGGAGTCCCCAGGCCTTGAGCAGGTCGTAGGTCTCCGACTGCGTCCCGGCCGTCAGCCCGGTGCGGGCGCCGATGCCGTGGACGTACATGTCGAGCGGGCGCTCGGCCGTCATGGCCGGGTCCTTCTGCCGCAGCGACCCCGCGGCCGCGTTCCGCGGGTTGGCGAACGGCGCCTTGCCCGCGGCGACCATGCGCTCGTTGAGCTGGGCGAACTCCTTCGTGGGGAAGAACACCTCGCCGCGGATCTCCACCTCCTCCGGATGGTCCGTCCCGGCCAGGTGCTGGGGTATCGAAGCGATCGTCAGGACATTGTGCGTGATGTCCTCACCGGTGACGCCGTCACCCCTCGTGGCCGCGCGGACCAGCTCGCCGTTGCGGTACAGCAGGTTCACCGCGAGGCCGTCGATCTTGAGCTCCGTCAGCCACGCGATGGTGGCTCCCGGGTTGCGCTGCTCCACGCCGGCGGACGCCCGGTCCAGCCAGGCCTTCAGCTCGTCGAGGGAGAAGACGTCCTCGAGGCTGTACATGCGGGCGAGGTGCTCCACGGGGGCGAAGGCGGACGAGACCTCGCCGCCCACCTCCTGTGTCGGGGAGTCGTTGGCGATGAGTTCCGGGTGCAGCGCCTCGATCTCCTCGAGCCGCCGGAAGAGGGTGTCGAACTCCGCGTCGGAGATGGTGGGGGCGGCGTCCTGGTAGTACGCGATGCGGTGGGCGCGGATCTCCTCGGCGAGCTGGGCGTACTCCTCGCGGAGCTCGCCGCCCGGCGGGTTCCGGTCCACGGTTCCGGCGGTATCGGCTGCGTCTTCGGTTCCTGTGGTCACTTTCCCATCTTGCCCTACGGCTACAGGGCGGGCCACTGCGGGCACCTCGACGGGCGCCCGGTCGGGGCGGCAGGTCGGGGCGGCAGGTCGGGGCGGCCGGTCGGAACGCCCGGGCTACTGGTGCGGGGAGCCCGGCGCCGCGTCCGACCGCAGGACGGCGTGCGAGCCGTTCGCGCGCACGACGTCGTCGGGCTGCGAGCCGTTCACGCGCACGACGTCGTCGGGCTGCGTGTCGGCGGTGGTGCCGGCGGGGATCAGGTGACCGACGTCGGCCGCGAGGATCCCCCCTCGACGGACAGCCGAGCCCTCGACATCCGCGGCCGCCGCGTCGTCGACGCATGTGTCGACGTGTGCGTCGACGTGTGCGTCGACGATGATCAGTGTGACGTTGTCGCGCGCCCCGGAGCGGAGGGTCGCCTCGACGAGCTCCTCGCATGCCTGCTGCGGGTCCGCGACGGTGCTGAGGACGTCGTAGATGGCGTCGTCGGACACCTCGCCGCTCAGGCCGTCCGAGCAGACCAGGATGCGGTCGCCGTCCTCGACGGGCATCAGCCAGAAGTCCGCCTCCGAGTCGTCTCCCGTGCCGAGTGCCCGCGTGACCACGTGCCGGCGGGGGTGGGTGCGGGACTCCTCCATCGAGATGCTGCCGGTGTCCACGAGTTCCTGGACCTCCGAGTGGTCCACGGAGATCTGTCCGAACCGGTCCCGACTCAGGCGGTAGGTGCGCGAGTCGCCCACGTTGAAGAACAGCCAGCACGGCACGCCCTCCTCCTGGACCAGCACCACGCCGCTGAGTGTCGTCCCGGCCAGTCCGCCTGCCTGCCGGCGGATCTCCTGGTCGGCGTCGGCGATGAGCTCCTCCAGGTCAGCGGCGGAGAACTCGGGCAGGTGATGCCCCAGGATGGGGCTGCTGCCCAGGGTCCGGACGCAGATACCGCTGGCGACCTCTCCGGCCGCGTGGCCGCCCATGCCGTCCGCCACGGCGAACACCGGTTCGGCGGCGATCAGGGAATCCTCGTTCAGTTCCCTCCGCAATCCCCGATCCGTCGCGAAGCCGTAGGCGAGGTGCACGTCCCGCGGGGGGCCGGCCTGGGGGGTACGGAGGGGTTGGTCGGTCATTCCCCCATTCTGCCCTGCCCGTTTGCCTCCCGATAGCTTCCGCGGCCTCGGCGGGTCCCGCCCCTAGTCGAGGACGATCCCCGTGCCGGTTCCCCGGGCGAGCGTCACCGGGCGCACCTCACCGAAACCGCGCACCTGCCGGGGCTCGTGCGGCGTCAGGACGAACTTCTCGTTGTGCTCGAGGGTCGCGGCGGTGGCGGAATCGACGAGCACCTCCCCCGGCTCGGCGAGCGCGGTAAGCCGGGCCGCGAGGTTGACGGTCGGTCCGTAGATGTCGCCGAGCCTGGACAGCACCCGCCCCCAGACGAGGGAGCACCGCGCCGAGGGAAGGAATTCGTCCTCGGTGAACGCCTTCGCGAGGGCCAGCGAGATCTCGGCACCGGCCTCGGGCGACTCCGCGATGTAGAGCACCTCGTCCCCGATCGTCTTCACGAGCCGGCCGCCGCCGACCGAGATGATCTCCGCGCACTTGTTCTCGAAGCGCTGCACCAGCTGCGCCAGGGTGCGCTCGTTCATCCGCCGCGACAGGCTCGTGTAGGAGACGAGGTCGGCGAACCCGACCGCCCGCGCCAGCGGGAGCGGTGCGTCCTGTTCGTCTCCGTCGCGCCCTGCCTCGCTGGAGATCAGACCCGATTCCGCGCGGAGGGCCAGCCGCTGGACGGCGGCGTTCATCTGGCGGCGCCACGCATACACGAGCGTCTTCTCGAGCGGTTCGAGGAGGTCGGGGAGCTCGGACACCAGCGTCTTGCGCGCGTCGGCGTCCGTGAGCCCGCGCTGGGCCACCATCTCCTCGACGATCGCCTCGATCTGCCACACGACCATGCGGTCCGTCATCTGTCCCACCGCACGGGTGATCGAGATCGCGGCGTCCTCGGTGAGCTGCTCCTGGCGCACCATGTCGATGATCGTCGTGAGCGCGTGGAGGTCCTTCTCGGTGAAGGCGACGTCGTCGTCCCCGATGTTGGGGAAGCCCATGGCGCGCCACAGCTTGCGCGCGGACAGGAGGGAGACCTTGGCTCCGGCGGCGATGTCACGGCGCTTGAGCGTGCGTTCGGCGCCGAGGAGTTCGCGCTCGAGGCGGCGAATGCTCTCCCGGTCGAGCTCGATGGGGCCGGCAGGCGACGACGTCGGCGCGTCGCCGCCTGCGGCGGCCATGTCCGGCTGCAGCTGCCACACGGCCTTCGAGGCCGTCGACGCCGCGGCCTCGGGTGCGTCGTCGGACGGCGCCGCATCGACCGCGGGTGCAGCCATCACCGCCGCAGCCGTCACCGCCGCATCCGTCGTGCCAGTGTCTGTCGCACCCGCGTCCGTCGCGCCCGTGCCCGTCGCGCCCGGCGTGCCCGCTCCCCCGTCGTCGGAGCGGGCGGGCTGCCCGGACTCGTGGCGGTCCTCGACTGTCACGATTGCTCACCCGTCCATTCCTGCTGCACCCGCGGCGTCCCACCGCGGGCGTACTGCGGATCGATTTCCATATCCACTCCATCGAACATGCGCGTCAGGGGCAGGTCGCTGATCGCCTGCACCACGTACTTCTTGAACGTGCCGATCTGCGGAACGTCCCGGTAGGCGTGCGTGCGGTCGAAGCCGAGGTCCGCGACCAAGGTGCCGCTGCCGACCATGCGCTGCACCAGTCCCTGCTCCGTCTGCAGCTGCGAGATGGCGGACAGGCTGATCTGGTGTTCGGTGCGCCGGGTGACGCCGCGCCGGTGGATGAGTCGCAGGCTCGTGAGCACGTACCGGTTGCTCGACCAGCGGAGCACGGGGCGCACCACCACCCGGAGCAGTACCGCCACGATGGCGGCGAGCGCCACCAGCAGCAGCACCGGCTGCCAGTCGGGGAGCCCGCCCGGCAGGTCCCGTCGGCCCAGGTACCCCAGGCCGAAGCCCCCGGCGGCCAGGAGCGGGAAGGCCGCGAGCACCGGCCCCACGATCGGCAGCGGGTTGGGCCGCGTGCGCACGAGGACGCGTTCGCCGGGCAGCAACTGGATTCGCATGGCCTACGCCTGCGGGCGCAGGTGCACGACGTCGCCCGCGGAGATCGTGTGGCGTTCGCCGTCGTCGTCGCGCACGATCAGCGCGCCCTGGTCATCGAGGGCGAGCGCGCGTCCGCTGAGCAGGGCGCCGCCGGGCAGTTCGGCCCGGACGTCCTGGCCGAGCGTCGCCATGCGCGCCCCCACACGGGTCAGCAGGGACGGCCCGGTGTCCCAGGCCGCGGAAGCGTCGCCGTCGACGTCGCAGAAGGCCCGGTAGGAATCGGCGAACGTGCGCAGGAAGGACTTCAGCAGGATGTTGCGGTCCGTGGTGCCGGCGTATTCGAGCAGCAGGCTGGTGGCCGTGGGCACCGGGAGTTCGTCGTCGGTGAGGCTGACGTTAAGGCCGATCCCCACGACGACGGCGGGCGGCTCGGCGCCCGCGCCCGGCACGAACTGCGCCAGGACACCGGCGAGCTTCCGGCCGTCCACCGTGACGTCGTTGGGCCACTTGAGCTGCGGCGCGATCTTCGTGCGATCCTCGACGCTCTCCGCGAGCGCCAGGGCGGCGAGGAGCGAGAACCAGGAGTAGGCCGTGGTGGGCACGGGCCGCCCGTGCCGGTTGAACGGGCGCAGGAGCACGCTGACGAACAGCGAGGACCGCTCGGGCGCTATCCAGCTGCGGTCCAGCCGTCCGCGTCCTGCGGTCTGCACTTCCGCACCGAGGACGCTGAGGTCTGGCCACCCTGCCGCTTCCCGCTGGGCGTGCTCCACGAGGTCGGTGTTGGTGGATCCGGTGCGGGCCACGATGTCGAGCCGGGAGAACGGACCCGACGGCATGCACAGGGCTGTCCTCAGTGCGCCGAGGTTCAGGCCCGGGCGCTCGAGATTGGAGTAGCGGGAGGACATGGCATCGATCTTATCCGGCCCCGCGCTCCCTGCCCCGGAGCGGGACCTCAGAGGAAGATGTCGGGGACCAGGCGGTCCTCGGGTGCGCCGAGGCTGTACGGCGTGAAGTCGGTGACGCCTTCCTCGCGGAGAACCTCCTCGTCCGTGTAGAAGTTCCCGGTGCAGGCCCGTGCCGGGCGGACCAGGACGGCGTGCGCGGCGTCGGCGACGATCTGCGGGCTTCGGGCCGCCTGGACGATACGGTCTCCGCCGGGCATGGCGCGGATGGCCGCCGTGTCGATGAGGGTGGCCGGCCACAGGGAGTTCACGGCGATGCCGTCGTCCTTGAGTTCCTCGGCGAGGCCGAGGGTGGTCAGGCTCATCCCGTATTTCGCCATGGTGTAGGCCAGATGCCTGCCCGCCCATTCGGGCGTGAGGTTCAGGGGCGGCGAGAGTGTGAGGATGTGGGGGTTGTCCGAGCGCTTGAGCGCCTCGAGGGCGGACTTGCTCAGCAGGAAGGTGCCGCGGACGTTGATGTCCGCCATGAGGTCGTAGCGCTTCATGTCCACGTCGGGCGTCCTGGAGAGGTCGATCGCCGAGGCGTTGTTGATGACGGCGTCGATGCCGCCGAAGGTGCCGGCGGTCGTCTCGACGGCGGCCCGGACGTCGTCGTCGTTCCGCACGTCGCCGACCAGGGGCAGGGCGTGTCCACCTGCGGCCTCGATCTGTTCGGCCGCGGTGTAGACGGTCCCTTCGAGCTTCGGGTGCGGCTCGCCGGTCTTCGCCAGGATGGCCACGTTGGCTCCGTCGCGGGCGGCCCGCAGGGCGATGGCCAGGCCGATCCCGCGGCTTCCCCCCGACAGGAGGAGAGTGCGCCCGGCGAGCGATCGGTGTCCGGGGCGGGCGTCCGGAGCGGAGGATTCCTGAGCGTCATTGCGTGCAGTCATGGCCCCACCATAAGCACCGGGGGTCGCCCGACGGCTCGCGACGCCCCGATGTTACTCGCGGGTAACATCGGGGCTCCGGCTAAGCGTTGGCCGCGGAAACTGTAGACGTCCTACAACGGCAAGCCCTTTGATCCTCACTAGACTTGGGAAAACGCGCCGCACTTTGTCGGAATCCTCCAGTCTCGACTGGGGGCTCCGCGCAACCCAGTGAGGCGCGGTCCCACGCCACCCGCCGACCGGAGACTCCATGCACCAGGACCTGCAGCTCGACCTGACAACGACGGCCGGGAAGCTCGCCGACTTCCGGAGGCGCAAGGCGCTCTCGGAGCAGCCCTCCGGCCCCGAAGCGATCGAGAAGCAGCACGCCCGCGGCAAGAACACCGCCCGCGAGCGGATCGACCTCCTCGTGGACGAGGGTTCCTTCGTCGAGTTCGACGCCTTCGCGGTGCACCGCTCCACCGCCTTCGGCATGGAGAAGAAGAAGCCCCTCGGCGACGGCGTCGTGTCCGGCTACGCGACGGTGGACGGGCGCCTGATCGCGATCTACAGCCAGGATTTCTCCGTGTACGGCGGCTCCCTCAGCCAGGTCAATGGCGAGAAGATCGTCAAGGTGCAGGAGTTCGCGCTCCGCAACGGGTGCCCGGTGATCGGCATCAACGACGGCGGCGGGGCCCGCATCCAGGAGGGCGTCGCGTCGCTCGCGATGTTCGCGGACATCTTCCGCAACAACGTCCACGCGTCCGGGGTGGTCCCGCAGATCTCGCTCATCATGGGTCCCTGCGCCGGAGGAGCGGCCTACTCCCCCGCGCTGACGGACTTCGTGGTGATGGTGGACAAGACGTCGCACATGTTCATCACGGGCCCCGACGTCATCAAGACGGTGACCGGTGAGGACGTGGACATGGAGACCCTCGGGGGCGCACGGCAGCACAACACGACGACGGGCACCTCCGCGTACCTCGCGACCGACGAGGCGGACGCCATCGGTTTCGTCCGCGAACTGCTCGACTTCCTCCCGTCCAACAACCTCGCGGAGGCGCCGTTGACGGAGTTCGTGGAGGAGCCCGAGGTGACGGACGAGGACCTCGCCCTCGACGAACTCATCCCGGACGCGGCGAATCAGCCGTACGACATGCACGCCGTCATCGACGCGATCGTGGACGACAGCCACTTCCTCGAGATGCAGGCGCTCTACGCGCCGAACGTGGTGACGGGCTATGCCCGCGTCGAGGGCCACACCATCGGCATCGTGGCCAACCAGCCCCTGCAGTTCGCCGGCACCCTCGACATCAACGCCTCGGAGAAGGCGGCCCGCTTCGTGCGGCACTGCGACGCCTTCAACATCCCCATCCTGACCCTCGTGGACGTCCCCGGCTTCCTGCCCGGCAAGGACCAGGAGTTCCAGGGCATCATCCGGCGCGGCGCCAAGCTGCTCTACGCCTACGCCGAAGCCACCGTGCCGAAACTGACGGTCATCACCCGCAAGGCCTATGGCGGCGCGTACATCGTCATGGGGTCCAAGAAGCTCGGCGCCGACCTCAACCTCGCCTGGCCCACTGCGCAGATCGGCGTCATGGGCGCCCAGGGTGCCGTCAACATCCTGTACCGCGGGCAGCTCAAGGCCGTCGCCGAGGCCGGCGGGGACGTCGAGGCCGCACGCGCGGACGTCGTGCAGCAGTACGAGGAAGAACTGCTGAACCCGTACCAGGCAGCCGAGCTGGGCTACGTCGACGCCGTCATCGCCCCGTCGGAGACCCGACTGCAGATCGTCCGGGGACTCCGCGCCCTGCGCGACAAGCGGGCTGCCAACCCCGCCAAGAAGCACGGGAACATCCCGCTGTGACCGCGCAGGACAGCACGCCCGACGACGTCGCCCGGGAGAGCCCGGCCCTCCTGTCCGTGGTCTCCGGCAATCCCACGGAGGAAGAACTGGCGGCCCTCACCGCCGTCGTGGTCGCCCTGCGGGGACGCGGGGAAGCGGACGAGGCTCCGGCCCACGGCAGGTCCTGGGTCCGCCGGGCCATGCTGCGGCTGGGTCCGACGCCGGGACCCGGCTCCTGGCGCCGCAGCGTCCGCTGACGCGACACCCCCTCCCGGAACCCCTTCCGGGCCTACTCGCCAGTACGCACCGGGCTCCCTACCATGGGGAAACGGGTGTGGCTGGGGTCACATGGGGGAAGCCCTGTCCCGTCACCGGGCCGCCCGGGACGCAGCGCAGTGTCCCGGAAGTGATGACGAGCCCGGGTGGTGCTGCTGCCGGGCGGTTACAGGGGGTAGCCATGGCCGCGATAATCGAGCTTTTCCATGATCGGGACAACGCCTTCAGATTCCGGTTGAAGACACCGGAAGGGGCGGTCATCGCCGTGTCCAGACCGTTCCCGGACAAGGCGGCGGCCGTAGCGGGCATCCGCACCCTTCGTGAGTGCGCCGGGACCGGCCTGATCACGGACCTCTGCCTCCCGAGGCCGCAGACAGCAGGAGCCGCGCGACGACCCGTAGGGCCCGCAGGCACGTAGGCCCCAGGAGACTCAGCGCGGGAGATTCAGCGCGGATCCGCCACGGTGCCGAGGAACACGGGCAGTCCCGTCTCCTCGTGGACGATCTGGTAGCCGAAGGGGCGATCGAAGGCGATGCTCGCCTCGGGCGGCATCGGAGCGCTCCCCGCCATCGTCAGCTGTGTGACGGCCGCCGCGACGGTGCCCTTCTCCGCGACCGTGATGTTCGCGACCTGGGCAGCTCCGTCGACGAAGGAGCCCGGCTGGATGGCACGGAAGTCGGCGTCGGGTCCGAAGGACTCGTCGAGTCCCGCGGCAGCCAACGGTTTCCGGAGGTCCTGCTCGAACTCGTGGTCCCACGTCGGCAGGCTCAGCTCCACCCGGACGTCGCCGGCCGTATCGAGCAGGAAGGCCATGTCGAGCAGTTCCTGTTCGGTCCACCGCGGCGGTGATCCTTCCGCCGGCAGGATGAGCCGCATGATGAAGCCGTCGCCGTAGGGCAGGTCGATCCCGCTCCAGCCGCCCTCCTCGGCGTACCGCACCGTGCGCGTGCCGTGCATCATCGGGACGTCCACCCTGCTGCCATCGGCCAGCATGAAATCCTGGTCCGACGTCCCGGAGGGATCGAAGGGCTCGTCCCAGGCCGCTGCGAAGTAGACGGCGTTGAGAAGGGACAGCGTGGTGCCCGGACCGACCTCGAGCGGGGCCTTCTCGATCCGGCCGCCGGTCTCCTTCGACACCCAGTCATCGATGCGGTCCGCCGTCGAACCGTCCCGAAAATCGACGGGGTAGACGCCGCTGCCGTACTGGCGAGCCAGGGTCTCCAGGTACTCCTCGCCGATGCCGCCGGACTCCGGGACGAAGACCGCGTTGGCGAGATGCAGGACGGGAGTCTCGGGCGGATCGTCCTCGTCGACGTCACCCGGGTTGCCGTCGAAGCGCTGGATGCTCGCGAGGAGTGCGTTCATCGCCTCGTCCCGATGCTCGGCGGGCAGACCCAGGACCGCGTCCAGCTCCGTGGCGGTCGTCGACCCGGCTCCGGCGCGCAGCATCGACAGCGCATAGAGGGCACTGAGCGGGCTGGTGACCTGGTTGACGTCCGGATCGGAGGTCATGAGCGCGCCGAGGCGGAAGGCGGATCGGAGCAGTGCGTCCTCGGCCTCCGCGAACTCGCCCTGGGCGACGACGACGCGCTCGATCGGCGCCGTCTGCTGGTCCGGCGCGGATCCCGCACACGCGGTCAGCAAGGCCAGAGCCGCGGTCGCCGTGGTGGCGGTCCTGCCCAGGCGTCCGTGCGTGGTCCTCTGTCCCGAGTGCTCCATACCCACGTCCCCTTCATCGTGCTCCCACGGTAGGCCCCCTCACCGCGTGGATCCAGAGCGGCCGAGGATCACGTGCGGTCCGGTGGACTACGACGCCCTGGGCTCCGCCTTCCTGCGGAGCCGGAGCGGCCGCCAGTCAGTAGCCTCCGGCAACCGCTGGGGCTAGGCTCTGGACGTGACCCAAGACACCCCAGCTTCCTTCCCCTCCTCCAGCCAGCAGCCGGCACGGCAGTCGACGGCCGTCGATGCCGTGGCCACGTCGTACTACGAGACCCTGCTCGAACTGATGCCGAATTTCGCCACCGAACTCGGCATCCCCGGTCACGAGACCGAGTACCAGGACTACTCCCCGGCAGGTATCGATGCCCTCGCCGACGCCGCCCGCGATACCCTCCGGCGGCTCGACGGCCTCCAGCCCGCAGATGACGTGGATGCGGTGACGCTCGACGCCATGCGCGAGAGGCTCGGACTCGACCTCGAGATCCATGACGCTGGACTCGGGTACGCCGAACTCAACAACATCGCCTGCCCCGCCCAGAACATCAGGGCCATCTTCGACCTCATGCCCACCGCCACGGCGGAGGACTGGGGCAATATCGCCGGGCGTATGGCCAATGTCCCCGGTGCCATCGACGGATACATCGCATCCCTCCGCGCCGGCCGCGAGCGCGGTCTCGTCGCCGCCCGCCGGCAGGTGGGCATCGTGATCGAGCAGTCCACGAAGTACGCCGAGGACGGCGGTTTCTTCGACACCCTCGGCGCCACTGCACGCTCGGACGACGGCGACCTCCCCGACTCTGTGCAGCAGGAGCTCCGTTCCGGTGCTGACGCTGCACGTGGCGCCTACCGCTCGCTCGCGTCCTTCCTGCAGGACGACCTCCTCCCCACAGCACCCGAGAAGGACGCCGTCGGGCGGGAGCGCTACGCCCTGATGTCGCGTCTCTTCCTGGGGTCCGCCGTCGACCTCGAGGAGACGTACGCGTGGGGCGTCGAGGAACTCGACCGCGTGATCGCCGAACAGGAAGCTGTCGCGAACGAGATCCGGGAGGGGGCCTCCATCGAGGAGGCCATCCGCATCCTCGACGAGGACCCGGCCCGCCAGCTGCAGGGCACCGATGCGCTCCAGGCATGGATGCAGGAACTCTCCGACAGGGCGGTCGACGCGATGGCCGGGGTCCACTTCGACATCCCGGACGTGATGCGCCGCCTCGAATGCAGGATCGCCCCGACCAACGAGGGCGGCATCTACTACACGGGCCCCAGTGACGATTTCTCCCGCCCGGGACGGATGTGGTGGTCCGTGCCCGAGGGCGAGGACTCCTTCACCACCTGGAAGGAGACCACCACCGTGTACCACGAGGGCGTTCCGGGCCACCATCTGCAGATCGCGACGGCGACCTACCAGCGTGCACTGCTCAACCCGTGGCGCCGCAACGCCATCTGGGTCTCCGGCCAGGGCGAGGGCTGGGCACTGTACGCCGAGCGCCTCATGCAGGAACTCGGCTTCCTCGCCGATCCGGGCGACCGCCTCGGCATGCTCGACGCCCAGCGGATGCGCGCGGCCCGCGTCGTCTTCGACATCGGGGTCCACCTCGAGCTCGAGATCCCCGAGCGCTGGGGCGAGGGCACCTGGACCCCGGAGAAGGGCTACGGCTTCCTGAAGCGGAACATCGCCATCAGCGAGGGCCAGCTCAACTTCGAGTACAACCGCTACCTCGGCTGGCCGGGGCAGGCCCCGTCCTACAAGATCGGCCAGCGCCTCTGGGAGCAGATCCGCGACGAGGTCCGGGCCGGCGAGGGCGGGACCTTCGACCTCCGCGACTTCCACACCCGGGCCCTCAACCTCGGGTCCGTGGGCCTCGACACGCTGCGTCGGGCACTGGTGTCCTGACGGAGCCGTCGGGTGCAGGCGGGCCGGGGATGCCGCCCGCCTGCGCCCGATGACTGCGGCCCCGGGGACGCATCTGCCGTCGGCGACCGCCTAACGAATCGGTGTACTTCTAACGATTCGGCGCCGTTCAGCCCGACGACGGCGCTTTTTCCCGGGTGCCGGAGCAGCATAGGATCACCTATCCAGCTCGACAAGGTGGTGCGCTATGAACAAAACGCGCATGACGGGGAAACTCTCCGCCATACTCGCCGCCCTCGCCCTCACCGCAGGCCTCGGCCTCGCGGGGGGACCACCGGCATCCGCCGCCTATTGCGGCATCACATGGGGGTCGTTGGCGAAAGTCGCCACTTCCACCTCCACAGCACCTATCACGAACGTCCGGTCCGGCCGCCACGCTTGCTTCGATCGCCTCGTGATCGACGCCCGCGGCCATGTCTCCGGCTACCGCGTGGCCTACGTCAACCAGGTCAGGGCTGACGGTTCCGGGATGGTCGTTCCGGTCCGGGGCGGCGCACGCCTCTCCGTGACAGTCAATGCCCCCGCGTATTACAACGGCATGTCTACGTATCCCCGCAGCAATGACAGGGAACTCGTGAACGTCGCGGGCTACTCCACCTTCCGCCAGGTCGCATGGGCCGGAAGCTTCGAGGGGTACACCACCCTCGCACTCGGGGTGCGCGCGCGGCTTCCAGTCCGCGTCTTCGTGGTACCCGGTCCCGGTGCCGGTTCGAGGGTGGTGGTCGACGTCGCACACCGCTGGTGACAGATGCCTGCCCGGTCCCGTCCCGACGTCGTGACGGGACCGGGCAGGTACTCCCGGCCCGCCGGGATTGCGCCGGCGGGCCGGCGCCTGCCTAGGCTGGAGCATGACCCTCCGCCTGATCCTCGCTTCGAAATCCCCCGCCCGCGCCAAGCTCCTGACGGAAGCCGGCATCCGCCACTCGGTGATGGTGTCCGACGTGGACGAACCGGCTGTCGTCGCCTCCTACGGCGAACTCGACGCGCACGACACGTCCCTCCTGCTGGCCCGCGCCAAGGCCGAGGCCGTCGGGGCCCTGGAGGACGCCGACGATGCCCTCGTCATCGGCTGCGATTCCGTCTTCGAGTTCGACGGCGAGGCGCACGGCAAGCCCTACGAACCCGCGGTGGCGATCGAACGGATCCGCCGCATGCGGGGTCGCTCCGGCGTCCTGCACACGGGCCACTGGCTCGTGGACACGCGCGACGGCGGATCCGGCGCCACCATCGGCGCAGTCTCCTCCGCGACCGTGTATTTCGGGGCGATGTCCGACGCCGAGGTCGAGGCCTACGTCGCGAGCGGCGAACCCCTGCACTGCGCGGGGTCCTTCACCATCGACGGGCTCGGCGGAGCCTTCATCGACCGTGTGGACGGCGATCCGCATGCCGTCGTCGGGCTCAGCATCTCCCTGCTGCGCGGCCTCCTGCAGTCGGCCGGGGTCTCCGTCACGGACCTCTGGGCGCCGGCGGCGGCGTTGTAGGTTCTCTACAAAGGATTACCCTCCAACACTCCCCACCAGCACGATTCATGCGCGGAAGCTCCAAAAGCGGGTTAGGCTCCGAACTGAGAAGAAGGAGTCCAACGCCCCATGAGCCAGTCCCCCCTTGCCCCGTCCGAATCCGTCCGTAGCAACGGCACCGCCCGGCGGCACCGCCCGGTGACAAAGGTCCTGGTGGCGAACCGTGGGGAGATCGCCGTCCGGGTCATCCGTGCCGCCCGCGACGAGGGCATGGAGTCCGTCGCCGTGTACGCGGACCCGGACCGCGACGCGCTGCACGTGCGCATGGCCGACGAGGCCTTCGCGCTGGGTGGGGAGACAGCCGCCGAGTCCTACCTGGTCATGGACCGCATCCTCGAGGCGGCACGGCGCAGCGGGGCAGACGCCATCCACCCCGGATACGGCTTCCTCTCAGAGAACGCCGAGTTCGCGCAGCGCGTCATCGACGCCGGCATCACGTGGATCGGCCCGTCTCCGGAGTCCATCTCGCAGCTGGGCGACAAGGTGCAGGCACGCCACATCGCCGAGCGCGTCGGAGCGCCGCTCGTGCCCGGGACCAAGGATCCGGTGGAGTCCGTCCAGGAGGTCGTCGACTTCGCGGAGGAGTTCGGGCTGCCCATCGCCATCAAGGCTGCCTTCGGTGGCGGCGGTCGTGGCATCAAGGTGGTCCGCAGCCACGAGGAGATCCCCGAACTGTTCGATTCGGCGGTGCGCGAGGCGACGGCGGCCTTCGGTCGCGGAGAGTGCTTCGTGGAGCGGTTCCTCGATGCTCCCCGCCACGTCGAGACGCAGTGCCTCGCCGACGCGCACGGCGCCGTCGTGGTCGTTTCCACCCGCGACTGCTCGTTGCAGCGCCGCAACCAGAAACTCGTCGAGGAAGCGCCCGCCCCCTTCCTCTCGGACGAGCAGAACACGCGGCTCTACGAGGCCTCCAAGGCGATCCTCCGCGAGGCGGGCTACCAGGGGGCCGGCACCTGTGAGTTCCTCGTGGGCCAGGACGGCACCATCTCGTTCCTGGAGGTCAACACGCGCCTCCAGGTGGAGCACCCCGTCTCCGAGGAAGTCACGGGCCTGGACCTCGTCCGCGAGCAGTTCCGCATCGCCCGCGGTGAGGAACTGGGCTACGGCGACCCCGAAGTGCGCGGACACTCCTTCGAGTTCCGCATCAACGGGGAGGACGCCGGGCGCGGATTCATGCCGGCGCCGGGGACCGTGCGGACCCTCAGGCTCCCCACCGGTCCGGGGATCCGGGTGGACTCCGGCGTCGAGGCCGGCGAGGTCATCGGCGGAAACTTCGACTCCATGCTCGCGAAGCTCATCGTCAGCGGCGCCACCCGGGAGCAGGCCCTGCAGCGGGCCCGCCGGGCCCTCGCCGAGATGGTGATCGACGGCATGCCCACCGTGCTCCCGTTCCACGCGGCCGTCGTCGCGGACCCTGCCTTCGCTCCGGTCGAGGGGCCGTTCTCGGTCCACACGCGCTGGATCGAGACGGAGTTCACCAACACGATCGAGCCCTGGAAGGGTGCAGCGGATCCGACGTCCGACGACGAGTCCCGCCACCGCGTCACCGTCGAGGTCGGCGGCCGCCGCCTCGAGGTGGTCCTGCCCGCGGGCCTGGGTGCGGCGCCGAACGGCAAGGCCAGCGCGCCGGCCAAGTCGAAGAAGTCCTCCCGGGCACGTGCCGGCAAGGCCACCGTGAGCGGCGACGAGCTGACCTCGCCGATGCAGGGAACGATCGTCAAGGTGGCAGCATCCGACGGCGACGCCGTGGCGGAGGGAGACCTCATCGTGGTCCTCGAAGCCATGAAGATGGAGCAGCCCCTGACGGCCCACAAGTCCGGGACGCTGGAGGGCCTCACAGCGGCTCCGGGTGACACGGTCTCGGCCGGCTCCGTCATCGCCACGATCCGGGACTAGCGGGCTTCGGCAGGGGGCTGCGGGGGCAGGGCGCTACTTGTCCTTCCCGCCGCTGCCCTTGCCCTTGTCGCGCGCTTCTTCCGCCGCCTTCTGAGCGGCCTCCCGCTGGTCATCTGCCTTGTCGCGCGCTTCGTCCGCTGCCTTCTGAGCGGCCTCCCGCTGCTGTTCCCCGGCCTGGTCGTCCACCTCGTCGCCGCTGTTCTCCGGGGCCGCGACGTCCTCCTCGGCCGTCCCGGTATCGCCGCTGTCGTCGGAGGCGTCCCCATCGGTCGCCGGAGCAGGTTCGGGCTCCGCCGGGGACGTATCGTCGGGCTGGGGCGCCGGATCGGCCGGTGGAGCCGCCGGCGCGGGTGCCTCCACGGATGGCACCTCGTCAGGAGCGATGTCCTCCGGAGTCGCCTCGGTGGAAGGCACCTCGCCGGACGGTACTTCATCGACGGACGCCTCGGCTTCCAGCGACGCGATCACGGCGTCGATACGCATGCCGATGAGCGCGGCTCGGTCCTCGTCGACTGTGCCCGCCTCCTGAGCGCTACCGACTTCCGCCTTCAGCCTCTGCGCGAGGACGATGGCTCCGGCGGAGTCCCCGGCGGCAGCGGTGGAGGCGATGGCCCGCACCTCGGCCTGGAAATCCCCGGCCGTGGCGGCATCGATGGGCCCGCCACATCCCGTCAGCAGGAGACCGGCTGCAATCAGGAGGGGAAGCCTCACCCTGAGGGCCGTCGTCATCGCTGCACGCTGTCGTAGAGTTCCTGCAACTTCTCGCCCGGCTCGCCGGAAACGGCCGGTAGCGGCTCGATGTCGGGGGCGGCATCGCGCGCCGACGCCGTGAAGGCCCACAGCGCCGCAGCCACCAGGGCCACCACGAGGACCGAGACGAGCCACGGGAGTACATGCCGGCGGCGCCTCGGGGAAGGCTTCGCGAGTACAGGCGGCCGGACCGGCCGGACCGAAGCCTCGGATGCCGTTGAACCGTCGAGGCGGGCAGGCTCCGTAGCGGGCGACACGACAGGCTGGAGGTCCGGCGTCGCCGCACTGCGGTCATAGCCCCCAGCCGCGGAGACGGCGGTACCGGCGTCGTAGGTATCGGCCTCGTAGGTATCGGCCTCGTAGATACCTGCCGGATGCGCCACCGGACGCGTCGCATCGACGGCCTGCGTGAGCCTCGACGTGTCCGGCCCCCCGTCTCCCGATTCCGGGGAGTGCAGCGGCCCAGGACCGGCGGGCAGGGAGATCGCCGCGGTCGGCGGGGCGGCGGACGGAAGCACCATCGTCCGAGGGTCGGCGCGCTTCTGCGGGCCCATCGCCACCAGGGTGTGCACCACGTCCGCCGCGTCCGGGCGGTCCGCCGGATGGTCCAGGGTCATGGACACGAGCAGCGCGGACAGTGCGGGACCTGCGGCGTGCGGGATCGAGGGGCCACGGTGCAGGCGCGCGAGGGCACTCTCCACCCCCGTGCCGGGGAAGGGACGCTCCCCCGTCAGGGCTTCGATCATCACGAGCCCGAGCGAGTAGATGTCCGACGGCTGCCCCACGCCGTCGCCGCGGGCCTGCTCGGGACTGAAGTACGCGGCGCTGCCGATGACCTGTCCGGTCGCCGTCATGCGTCCGCCGTCGAAGAACCGGGCGATGCCGAAGTCGGTGAGGAGGTAGCCGAAGTAGCCGCTGTGCGGATCCGTCCGCCGGGTCAGGATGTTCGACGGCTTGATGTCACGGTGCACGATGCCGCGGCTGTGGATGTACTGGAGCGTGCGGGCGAGATCCAGCGCCATGAGCCGGACATCCTCGCATCCGAGCGGTCCCCTGGTCCGCAGCAGGACCCCGAGGTCGGGGCCGTCGACGAGTTCCATCACCAGGTAGGCGTTGTCGCCGGTCTCTTCGCCGGTGTCCATGTCGAGGACCCGCACCAGGCCCGGGTGATCGAGTCCCGCGAGCAGTCGCGCCTCGGCCGACCCCCGCTCGAGTCCGTCGGCGGTGCCGGGCCGGAAGAGCTTGAGGGCGACGTCCCGCTGCAACCGTGTGTCGCGGGCCCGGAAGACCTCGGCCATGCCGCCCGTCCCGACACGCTCCTCCAGTGCGTACCGCCCGGCCAGCGCCTGCTTCTCCATGTCGTCCACTTCCGCTGTCCTGTCACCCGGCTCCGGGCACACGTGTTCCGCGCGCCACCGCGGATGTGATAAGCCTGCTGTGCTTCAAGTGTAGGGGTGACACTGCGAACGGACGCAAGCAGGAGTCCGGAGACGACGGCGGCGCCGCACCCGGGTAGGGTGCGACGCCGTCGCGTGGACGCCTGCGGAGGTCAGGCGACGTTGTTCTCGTAGTCGTGGTCGCGTGTCTCGCGCGAGATGAAGAGCGCGATGAACGTCAGGACGGCCGCCGCGCTGAGGTAGGCGCCGACCAGCACCGTACTTCCACCCGCGGCCTGCCAGAGCGCGACCGCGATGAAGGAGGCGGGCGCGGCGCCGATCATGCTCGACACGTTGTAGGCCACAGCCGACCCCGTGTAGCGCACGTTCGCAGGGAACAGTTCGGGCAGCACCGCGGCCATGGGGCCGAAGGTGAGGCCCATGAGGGTGAAGCCGACGATCAGCAGGATCATGGCGCCGACAGTCCCTGCCCCGAACAGCGGAGCCCACAGCAGACCGAAGACGGCGATGCCCACGGTGGTGGCGAGGAGCATCTTGCGCCGGCCGAAACGCTCGGCGAGCGGTCCCGACACGAGGGTGAAGATCCCGAAGAAGACGACGCCGATGATCAGCATCCACAGGAAGTCGGTGCGCGCCATGCCGAGGCCGGGGACGAACGCTGCAGCCTGCGCCTCAGTGAACTCCTTGCCGGCGGCTGCCGCGCGGGCCTGGGCCTGCTCGATGCTCGACGGCGCCGTCCCGTAGGTCAGGGTGAAGGCGGTCATGAAGTAGAAGAGCACGTAGGTCGCGAACATGATGAACGTGCCGAGGATCAGTGCGCGCCAGTGGCGACGGAACGTGGTGCCGAGCGGCACCTTCACGACCTTGCCCTCGTTCTGGACCTTCTGGAAGGAGGCGCTCTCGATCAGCTTCAGCCGCACGTACAGGCCGATGACCACCATCACGGCACTCAGCAGGAACGGCACGCGCCAGCCCCACTCCAGGAACTGCTCCGGGCTCAGCGTGGAGCTCAGCAGCACGAACAGCAGGTTGGCCAGGATGAACCCGATCGGAGCTCCGAGCTGCGGGAACGTCCCGTAGATGGCACGCCTGCCCTCGGGGGCGTTCTCCGTGGCCAGCAGGGCGGCGCCGCTCCACTCACCACCCAGCGCGAGTCCCTGGAGGAAACGCAGCACGACGAGCAGCAGGGGTGCGAGGAGGACCCATCCCTCGGTGGTGGCAGAGGGAAGCAGGCCGATGAGGAACGTGGCGATACCCATGGTCAGCAGTGAAGCCACGAGGGTGGCCTTCCGGCCGATCTTGTCGCCGAAGTGGCCGAAGATGATGGATCCGAGCGGGCGTGCGACGAAGGCCACGCCGAAGACGGCGAAGGAGCTGAGCAGCTGGTTCGCGGAGGTCTGGTTGGGGAAGAACAACGCGGGGAACACCAGTACGGCGGCCGTGGCGTAGATGTAGAAGTCGTAGAACTCGATCGTCGTGCCGATGAGGCTGGCGAAGATCACCTTGCCCCGCGAGTTCAGTGGCTTGGTGGTTCCGCTGGCACCAGCGGCGGTGGAGGAGGTCATGGGTCGGCTTTCTCGGACGAGGCGCGACCGCCAGGTGCTCGAGGGCCCCTGCAGCACGGCGCCCGTGCTTCGGTTTGAACCCCAATATCAGATCACCGGCGTCCACTGGGTGGATAAGCGTGTCCACCATGTGGACGCCGGGAACGCCGTCCGGCACCGGTCCCGGTGCCGGACGGAGCGCTAGATGTGCACGTGCAGGCGCCGCGCCGCCTCCGAGATGGACCCGGTCAGCGAGGGATACACCGTGAACGTGTTGGCGACGTCGTCCACGTGCAGCTTCTTGGTCACGGCGAGCGCGAGCGGGAAGATCAGCTCGGACGCGCGCGGCCCGACGACGACGCCGCCGATGACGGTGCCGGAACCCTTGCGCGAGATC
Source organism: Arthrobacter rhamnosi (assembly GCF_054510975.1). Classification (NCBI taxonomy): domain Bacteria; kingdom Bacillati; phylum Actinomycetota; class Actinomycetes; order Micrococcales; family Micrococcaceae; genus Arthrobacter; species Arthrobacter rhamnosi. Next base: position 129,500 of record NZ_JBTNDN010000004.1, read on the forward strand.
ACCTTCACGAAGCCGTCCTTGACGTTCATCATCTTCGCGCGGGCGTTGGTGTGCAGGGAGAGCTTGACGACGTCGCCCTGGTACCGCCCGGACTCGATGTCCTCCTCCGTGACGCCGACCGTGGCGATCTCCGGGGAGGTGAAGATGTTCGAGGCGACCTGCTTGAGCTTGATGGGGCTGACGGAATCACCCATGAGGTGGGCGATGGCGATCCTGCCCTGCATCGCCGCGACCGAGGCGAGGGCGAAGACGCCCGTGCAGTCCCCCGCCGCGTAGACGTTCGGCGCCGTGGTGCGGGAGACGCCGTCCACCCGGATGTGGCCGGACTCGTTGACGGCGACGCCGGCCTCCTCGAGGCCGATGTCCGCGGTGTTCGGGACGGCGCCGACAGCGACGAGGCAATGGGTGCCCTCGACGGTCCGCCCGTCCGCCAGGTGGACGATCACGCCGTCGTCGGTGCGGTCTACGGCCTGGGCACGCGACTGGGAGAGGACCGTCATGCCGCGGTCCTTGAACACGCCCTCGAGCACCTCGGCGGCGTCGGCGTCCTCGCCGGGCAGCACGCGGTCGCGGCTGGAGATCAGCGTGACCTTGGACCCGAGCCCGTTGTAGGCACTCGCGAACTCTGCGCCGGTGACACCGGAACCGACGACGATCAGGTGCTCGGGGATCCGGCGGAGGTTGTAGAGCTGCGTCCAGTTGAAGATGCGCTCACCGTCGGGCATCGCGCTGGGCAGTTCGCGCGGCGTCGAGCCGACGGCGAGGAGGACGGCGTCGGCCTCGACGATCGTGGTCTCGCCGCCCGACTCGACCTCGAGCCGGTGGTTGTCGAGGAGCTTCCCCGTGCCGATGATCACGCGGACGCCGAGGCGTTCGAGGGTGGCGCGGATGTCCGAGGACTGCTCCACGGCGAGCTTCAGCAGCCGCTGGTTGACCTTGTCCAGGTCCGCGAAGACCTTGCTGTCCGCGGAGAAGTGGACACCCAGCCCGCTCGCGTCGGTGAAGCGCGTCATGGTGTCCGCCGTGGCGATGAGGGTCTTGGACGGCACGACGTCCGTGAGGACCGCTGATCCGCCCAGGCCCTGCCGTTCGACGACGGTCACGTTCGCGCCGAGCGAGGCCGCCACCAGTGCCGCTTCGTAGCCGCCGGGGCCCCCGCCCAGGATGGCCAGGCGCAATGAACTGAAATCGAGTTGGTTGGTCACGGTTTGATTATCGCCCATGCCACTGACACGCCGAAACGACGGGAGGCCCGCGCCTGAGCCGCGCGGGAAGGGCGCCGCGCCCGGTGTCGGGCCCGGTACGCAGAGGGTAAGTTGAACCGGTGACTTCCGATCCTTTTGACCTGGCCCGCGCCGCTGCCGGCCATATCGCCCGCGCTACCGGCATCGACCGGCACGACACCGCCCTCGTTCTCGGCTCCGGCTGGGGCGAGGCCGCCGAGCTGATCGGCGAGACGACGCACACCCTCGACGCCGCGGACATCCCCGGGTTCTCGGCCCCCGCCGTCGTCGGCCACACCGGCACCGTCCGCTCGATCCTGACGCCGAACGGCAAGCGCGCCCTCGTGCTCGGTGCCCGGACGCACTTCTACGAGGGCAAGGGAGTGCGCGCCGTGGTGCACGGCGTGCGGACCGCGGCGGCCGCCGGCGCGACGACCATGATCCTCACCAACGGGTGCGGCGGCCTGCAGGAACGCTGGCAGCCCGGCACCCCGGTCCTGATCCGCGACCACATCAACCTCACGGCGTCCTCGCCGCTGGAAGGGGCGACCTTCGTCGACCTGACCGACCTCTACTCCTCACGCCTGCGCAGCATCGCACGGAGCGTGGATCCGACGCTCGACGAGGGCGTCTACGCACAGTTCACCGGCCCTCACTACGAGACCCCGGCCGAGGTGCAGTACGCGAAGCGCATCGGCGCCGACCTCGTCGGCATGTCCACCGCCCTCGAGGCCATCGCCGCCCGGCACGCGGGCATGGAGGTCTTCGGCATCTCGCTGGTGACCAACCTGGCGGCCGGCATCAGCCCGGTGCCCCTCAGCCACGCCGAGGTCCTCGAGGCGGGACATGCCGCAGGGCCGCGCATCTCGCGCCTGCTGGCCGACATCGTCGCCACGATCTGACCCGCCTCCTCCACACCGCCGGACCTCCAGCAGGCATGCCCGGCGACCGCCGGACATCCATCGCCGATCCACGTAAGGGACACGCATGACCACCTCTGAACTGGACACCCTCCTCTCCACCGCCGACGCGTGGGCGGCCGCGGATCCGGACCCGCAAACGGCGGAAGAACTCCGCGCGCTCGTGGCATCGGTCCGGACCCGGGACGCCTCGGCCGCCGTCTCCGAGCAGGACCTGCGGGACCGCTTCTCCGGGCCGCTCGCCTTCGGCACCGCCGGCCTGCGCGCAGCCCTGGGCGCCGGCCCCAACCGGATGAACCGCGTGGTGGTGCGCCGCGCCGCTGCAGGGGTCGCCGCCCACGCGCTGGACCTCGCCACCGGCGCCTACGCACCCCGCGCCGTCGTCGGGTTCGATGCCCGCCACAACTCCCGCATCTTCGCCGAGGAGACCGCCGCGATCTTCACCGCGGCCGGCATCGAGACCTTCCTGATGCCGCGTGAGCTCCCGACCCCGGTGCTGGCCTACGCGATCCGCGCCCTGGAGTGCGAGGTGGGCATTATGGTCACGGCCAGCCACAACCCCCCGCAGGACAACGGATACAAGGTGTACCTGGGCGGACGGGCCGTGGAGGAGGATGCGCGCGGCGTCCAGATCGTCGCCCCGCACGACGCCGGCATCGCCGCCCGGATCGACCAGGTCGGCGCCGTCGAGAGCGTCGGGCTCGCCTCCGCCGGCTGGACGGTGCTGCCCGAGAGCATCGAGGCGGACTACATCGCCGCCGTCTCGGCCCTCGCCGACCCGGCCGTCACGGCCCGCGACCTCCGGATCGTCCTCACTCCCCTGCACGGCGTCGGCGGGCGGACGGCGCAGGCCGTGCTGGCCGCCGCCGGATTCGCCGACGTCACCGTCGTCGAACGGCAGGCCGATCCCGATCCCGACTTCCCCACCGTCGCCTTCCCCAACCCGGAGGAACCGGGGGCGCTGGACCTCGCCCTCGAGACCGCCGCCCAGGTGGACGCCGACCTCGTGATCGCCAACGACCCCGACGCCGACCGTGTGGCACTCGCGGCACGCGAGCCGTCCACCGGCACGTGGCGCATGCTGCGCGGCGACGAGGTGGGAACGCTCCTCGGCCTGCACCTGGCCGCGCGCCTCACGGCGGACGCCCGGGACGGATCCGCAGGGCACCCTGCCCGCCGCAGCGTGTTCGCGAACTCGATCGTGTCCTCCCGCCTCCTCGGGCGGATCGCCGGGATGTCCGGCATCGACCACGCCCAGACCCTGACGGGCTTCAAGTGGATCGCCCGCGTCCACGACCTCTCCTTCGGCTACGAGGAGGCCCTGGGCTACTGCGTCGCACCCGACCTCGTGCGGGACAAGGACGGCATCTCCGCAGGGCTGCTGCTGGCGGAACTGGCCGCCGCGACCAAGGCGGCCGGCCGCACGCTCTTCGACCTGTTGGATGACTCCTTCCTCGTCCACGGCCTGCACGCCTCCGACCAGCTCTCCGTCCGCGTGGCGAGTCTCGGGCTGCTGGGCGCCATGATGAACCGGCTCAGGGAGAACCCGCCGACGTCCTTCGCCGGCTCGCCGGTGAGCGTCGCGGAGGACCTCGCCCAGGGGTCCGCGCACCTGCCGCCCACGGACGGGCTGCTCTACCTGACGCACGACGAGACGCGCGTCATCATCCGGCCCAGCGGCACCGAGCCGAAGCTCAAGTGCTACCTGGAGGTCGTGGAGCCCGTCGGGTCCACCGCGGAGCTCGAGGAGGCCAAGACCGCAGCGCGTACGCGCCTCGACGCCGTCAAGCGCGACGTCGGGGAGGCGCTCGGCCTCTGAGCGGCGGTCCGGTGGCGGGGGTCGCCTCCCGGTGGGCCCTCGCCGTCATGGAAAGATGGGGACCATGCCTACCGACGTATCCCTCGCCTCCTTCATCGACCACACGCTCCTCAAGCCCGAAGCCAGCCGTGAGCAGATCCTCACGGTGTGCCGCGAGGCCGTCGAGTACTCGTTCAAGTCCGTCTGCGTGAATCCGATCTGGGTCAGCACCGTGCGCACGGCGGTGAAGGACACCGGCGTCCTCACCTGCTCCGTGATCGGCTTCCCGCTCGGTGCCACGACCACCGAGGTCAAGGTCTTCGAGGCCCGCGGCGCCGTGGCCGACGGCGCCGATGAGATCGACATGGTCATCAACATCGCCGCGGCGCGGGCGGGAGACCGGGACGCACTCGTCCAGGACATCCTCGCCGTCGCCGACGCCGTCCACGAGCACGGTTCCATCCTGAAGGTCATCATCGAGACGTCGCTGCTCACCGACGAGCAGAAAGTCCTTGCGTGCGAGGCCGCCGTCGAGGCAGGAGCTGACTTCGTGAAGACCTCCACCGGCTTCAACGGCGGCGGCGCGACCATCGAGGACGTGGCCCTGATGCGGAAGACCGTGGGTCCGGACCTCGGCGTGAAGGCGTCCGGCGGTGTCCGCTCGCTCGAGGACGCCCGCGCGATGATCGCCGCCGGAGCAACGCGTATCGGCGCCAGCTCGGGAGTCGCTATCGTTAAGGGTGAACAGGGCGCCGCAGGCTACTGACGGCGCAGCAGGTACACCACGCACGCAAGGAGATCCAATGTCACATGAAGCTTCCGCCAGGAGCGACGCCGGGAGCGACGCCGAGCGTTCGCCTGCCCACGCCGGCAAGGGGCACCTCGTCGAGAACATCCTCGTGTTCGTGATCATGTTCGGCATGTTCCTGGTCGGCATGTACCTGCTGACCTGGCTCTCGCTCGACAACGTCTGGCCCATGGCCGCGCTCGTCGTCCTCGCGTTCCTCGCGTTCTTCATCCCCCAGGGCATCCTCGGGCGCGCCGACACCGGCTTCGACCTCGCCGAGGGCAACCGCACCCGCGAGAAGAAGACGTCGGCCGGCGTCAGTTCCTGACCACGGCGGCGCAGCGCCGCGCTCACCTGCACGAAGAGGCCGTCCCCGAAGGGACGGCCTCTTAGTGTCTCCGGCTGTCCGCCGACGGGCCGGGGCGGTTAGGGCGTGAACACCGCGTCGAGCACGTTCCTCGCCCAGTCCAGGATCTCGGCGTCGACGAGGTCGCGGCCGCCGATCCTCGCGGTCTTCGGTTTGGGGACGAGCACCGCGTTGAGGGCCGGCTTCACCGCGGCGCCCGGGTACATCCGGGTGAGGCGCATCTGCTTGGACTCGGGCAGCTCGGCGGGAGCGAACTTGATGAAGTTGCCCTGCAGCGCCACGTCCGTGAGGCCGAGGTGCCGGGCCGCGACCCGGAAGCGCGCCACGGCCACCAGGTTCTGGACAGCGGCGGGAGGCTCGCCGTAGCGATCCTGGAGTTCGGCCACGACCGCGTCGATCGCCTCGTCGGTGGCAGCGGCGGCGAGCTTCCGGTAGGCCTCGAGGCGCAGCCTCTCCCCCGGCACGTAGTCGTGCGGCAGGTGAGCGTTGACCGGCAGCTCGATCTTCATGTCCGCTGCCTTCTCCTCGGCCTCGCCGCGGAAGTTGGCGACGGCCTCCCCGACCAGGCGGATGTAGAGGTCGAACCCGACACCCTGGATGTGGCCCGACTGCTCCCCGCCCAGCAGGTTGCCCGCACCACGGATCTCGAGGTCCTTCAGGGCCAGCTGCATGCCCGCACCGAGCTCGTTGTGCGACGCGACGGCCTTGAGCCGCTCGAGCGCCACTTCGCCGAGAGGCTTCTCCGACGGGTACAGGAAGTACGAGTAGGCCCGCTCGCGTCCGCGGCCCACGCGGCCGCGGAGCTGGTGGAGCTGCGACAGCCCGTAGGAGTCCGCCCGGTCCACGATCAGCGTGTTGGCATTGGAGATGTCCAGGCCCGTCTCGATGATCGTGGTGCAGACCAGGACGTCGAACCGCTTCTCCCAGAAATCGACGATGATCTGCTCGAGCCGGGACTCCGTCATCTGGCCGTGCGCCACGGCGACGCGCGCCTCGGGCACGAGCTCCTTGAGGTGCGCCGCCGTGCGGTCGATCGACGAGACGCGGTTGTGCACGAAGAACACCTGGCCCTCGCGCATCAGTTCACGGCGGATCGCCGCCGAGGCCTGCTTGTCGGTGTAGGGACCGACGTAGGTGAGCACGGGGTGGCGCTCCTCCGGCGGCGTCGCGAGGGTCGAGGTCTCCCGGATCCCGGTCAGGGACATCTCGAGCGTCCTCGGGATCGGCGTCGCGCTCATCGCGAGGACGTCCACGTTGGTGCGCATCTTCTTCAGCGCTTCCTTGTGCTCCACGCCGAACCGCTGCTCCTCGTCGACGATCACGAGCCCGAGGTCCTTGAAGGAGATCTCCTTCGACAGCAGGCGGTGCGTGCCGATCACGACGTCGACGGCCCCCGAGGTGAGGCCCTCCGCCGTCTCCCGGGACTCCTTGGCGGTCTGGAAGCGCGACAGCGCGCGGACCCGCACCGGGAACCCGGAGAAGCGCTCCGAGAAGGTCTCGAAGTGCTGCTGCACCAGGAGCGTGGTGGGCACGAGCACCGCCACCTGCTTGCCGTCCTGCACCGCCTTGAAGGCGGCCCGCACGGCAATCTCCGTCTTGCCGTACCCGACGTCGCCGGAGACGAGGCGGTCCATGGGGATCTCCCGCTCCATGTCCGCCTTGACCTCGTTGATCGTGGTCAGCTGGTCGGGCGTCTCGACGTACGGGAAGGCCTCCTCGAGCTCGCGCTGCCAGGGGGTGTCGGGCCCGAAGGCGTGTCCGCGGGAGGCCATGCGTGCTGAGTACAGACGGATGAGCTCGCCGGCGATCTCCTTGACCGCCTTGCGTGCCTGGTTCTTGGTCTTGCTCCAGTCCGAGCCGCCCATCTTGCTCAGGGCCGGTGCGTCACCGCCGACGTAGCGCGTCACCTGATCGAGCTGGTCCGTGGGTACGAAGAGTCGGTCGCCGGGCGCGCCGCGCTTGGACGGCGCGTACTCGAGGACGAGGTACTCGCGCGTGGTGCGGGTGGGTCCGGCGCCCGTGGAGCGCTGCATCAGTTCCACGAACTTCGCCACGCCGTGCTGCTCGTGGACCACGAAGTCGCCTTCCTTGAGCTGCAGCGGATCGACGGCGTTGCGGCGGCGCGAGGGCATCTTGCGCATGTCCCGCGTGCCCGAGGCGCTCGTGCGCCCGAGTAGGTCGGCCTCGGTGAGCAGCCCCATCTTCAGGCTGTCCACCACGAAGCCGCGGCCCGCGCAGGCCGTCGTGATCTCGATGATGCCGGGCTGCGGCGGAGCCTCGAGCGAGTCGACGCGGCTCGTGGGGATATCGTTGTCGGAGAAGAGCTCGGCGAGGCGCTGGGCCGGCCCCGGGCCCTCGGTGGCGACGACGACGCGCCACTGGTCGCGGACGCGGCCGCCGATGAAGTCCATCATCTCGGCGACGTCGCCCTGGTAGCCGCGCGGCTCGCGCGCGTGCAGCGTGAAGCTGTCGACGTCGCTCAGTTCCTCGTCGGCACCGAACGACGTGATGCCCCACCAGGCGACCGAGTGGGCGAGCGCGGTCGCCCGAGTGTCGGCCAGCGAGCGGAAGCTGGCTTCCTGCAGGTCCGTGCCGAGGCCGCCGCTGAGGTCGAGGGGAGCGGCCCCGCCTTCGGACGCCGTCGACCATGCCGCCGCGAGGAACTCCTCATTGGTCGCGGCGAGGTCATGGGCGCGGGAGCGGACCTTCTCGGGTTCGATGACGACGGCGATCGACCCGGCCGGCAGTTCGCCGACGAACGGCACCATGGCGTCCACGAGCACCGGCGCGAGCGATTCCATGCCCTCGACGGCGATGCCCCCGGCGATCTTCTCCAGCATCGACGCCGCGGCCGGCAGTTCGGACTGCAGCTTCGCGGCCCGGGACATGACCGACGGGGTGATGAGGATCTCCCGGCAGGGCGGGGCGTACAGGGCCACCGGTGGCTCGCCCGACGTGAGCGAGCGCTGGTCGGCGACGGCGAACCAGCGCATCTGGTCCACCTCGTCCCCGAAGAAGTCGACACGGATGGGGTGGTCCTCGGTGGGCGGGAAGACGTCGATGATGCCGCCGCGCACGGCGAACTCGCCGCGGTGCGTGACCATGTCCACCCGCGCGTAGGCGGCGTCCGAGAGCGCCTTCACGACGTCCGAGAAGGCCACCTCGTCGCCGACCTTCAGCGACACGGGCTCGAGGTCGCCGAGGCCCGCGACGAGCGGCTGCACGACGGCGCGGATGGGGGCGGTGATGACCTGCACCGGCACATCGCCGGGGTGCGCGAGCCTGCGCAGGACCGACAGGCGCCGCCCCACGGTGTCGGAGCGCGGTGACAGGCGCTCGTGGGGCAGGGTCTCCCAGCTCGGGAACTCCTCGATGGCGCTGCCGGGCAGGTAGCTCCGCAGCGCGGCGGCGAGGTCCTCGGCTTCCCGACCGGTGGCGGTGATGGCGAGGACCACCGGCGCGGCCCCGCCGTCGGCGGAGCCGGCGAGTCCGTCGACCATCTCGGCGATCAGGGGCGCACGCATGCCGGCGGGTGCACCGATCTGCAGGTCCGCGCTGCGCTGCTCGACAGGCCGTGCGGCGTTGGTCCGTACGCGGGCGTACGACGCGTCCTCGGCAAGCGCTGCGCGCAATCCGTTCAGGCTCATGATGGGACTCCTCAGGCGTGGGTTCCTCCACCCCGTGTCTCCCGCGATCAGCAGGGGCGTGACAGGGCGGAGACAGCACAAAAGCCCGGAAAGATCAGGCGTTCCCGGGGATGTTTCCAGCCTACCAAGCGGCCCTGACACCTGGGGGCCGCCCGGCGCCGGCCGACCTCCCTGCAGGGGCAGGCCGTAGGATTACCGGAGACCCCTGTCCTGCCGCCCGTGCGGCACCGCGCTGATTTCCCGGAGGAACCATGGCACTGAACGCGTCCACCACACTCCCCTACGACACCGCCACCGTCCTCGGCGTCTTCACCGACGAAGGCTTCGTGCGCCACATGAGCGAGTACGTCGGAGGCTCCCTGCAGTCCCTCGCGCTCGACGGCGACCCCGCCGGCGCGTTCACCCTCACCGCCGTCCGCACCATGCCGACCAACCGGCTGCCGGACATGGCCCGCAAGTTCGTCGGCGAGACGCTCTCCGTCACGCAGACCGAGCACTGGGAAGCCCCCGAGGCGGACGGCTCGCGCCGGGCCTCACTCGACATGACGGTCGCCGGAGTCCCCCTGAACGTCACCGCGGTGCAGCGCCTGGTCTCCCAGGGCACCTCCACGGTCGTCGATCTCCAGGGCAATGTGACCTCGTCCATCCCGTTCCTCGGCGGGAAGATCGCCGGTGCGGCCGAGCCCATGATCGGCAAGGCCCTCAACGTGCAGGCCGTCGAGGCCCGGAAGTGGCTCGAGAACCGCTGATCCCCTTCCGCCCCGCACCTTCGTCACCTCCACCCGAAAGACTCGCACCGTGCAGCTCCCCACACCCCTCGCCCTCATCCTGATCCTCGCCGGCATCTGGACGCTGATCGTCTGGCCGCCCTTCCTGCGCCGTGTCCTCAAGGACCCGCGGGCGCGGGACGAGAAGGGCGCAGCGACGCGGTTCCTGACCGTGCACCTCATGCTCATCTCGACGTCGATGATCCTCGGCGCGGCCACCGCCGTGATCGGGGTGCGGGCCCTCATCGGCTGAGGCCCGCACCCGTACGCACGGCAGCGGCCGATTGAGAGAGGACAGCACATGGCAGGCGACGAGTCCGCGAAGACGGCGGGGGCCCACCCCGTCGTCCTGCAGCGGTCCAGCTACCCGGAGTACCTGCGGATCACGGAGATCCTCCGCAAGGAGACCGTGGGCGGGATCCTGCTGCTGATCGCGAGTGCGATCGCCATCGCCTGGGCCAACTCCCCGTTGGCCGACTCCTACTTCGCGGTCCGGGACTTCGAGTTCGGCTACGAGCCCTGGCACCTGGACCTCTCCGTGGGTACGTGGGCGTCGGACGGACTGCTCGCGGTGTTCTTCTTCCTCACCGGACTCGAACTCAAGCGCGAGTTCGTCGCCGGGGACCTCCGGCGGATCAGCCGGGCCATCGTGCCCGTCGCGGCGGCCTTCGGCGGCGTCGTCGTCCCCGCCCTGATCTACGTCCTCGTGAACCTGTCCTCCCCCGACACCCTCAGGGGGTGGGCGATCCCGACCGCCACGGACATCGCGTTCGCCCTGGCCGTGCTCGCCGTGATCAGCTCGCACCTGCCCGGTGCCCTGCGGATCTTTTTGCTGACCCTCGCCGTGGTGGATGACCTCATCGCCATCGCGATCATCGCGTTCTTCTACTCCGAGGACGTCCGCCCCGCCTTTTTGCTGGCGATGCTCCTACCACTGGGGCTCTTCGCCCTCCTCGCCCAGGCCAAGCCCCGGTTCTTCGGCACCACCGTGCACGGGCCCTGGCTGATCCTGCTGCCGCTGGGCATCGCGACCTGGGCGATCATGCATGCCTCGGGCGTCCACGCGACCGTCGCCGGGGTCCTGCTCGGGTTCTGCGTCCCCGTGCTGCGGCGCGCCCCCGACGGCAAGCCCGTCGCGCCACGACCGGACCAGCCCGGGCTCGCCGAGGTCCTCGAGCACCGCTTCCGCCCCCTGTCCACCGGGTTCGCCGTCCCCGTCTTCGCGTTCTTCGCCGCCGGCGTCGCGATCGGCGGCGCCGAGGGCTTCGTGTCCGCCCTCACGGACCCGGTCCTCATCGGCATCGTCCTGGGCCTGGTCCTCGGCAAGCCCCTCGGGATCCTGGCCACCACGTTCCTCGTCACCAAGACCACCCGGGCACACCTGGACCCGGACCTGAGCTGGTGGGACCTGCTCGGCGTCGGCATCCTCGCCGGCGTCGGCTTCACCGTGTCGCTCCTCGTGAACGACCTCAGCTTCGGCACCGGCAGCGAGCACGACGACCACGCGAAGGTCGCCATCCTCACCGCCTCCCTCACCGCGGCCCTGCTCTCCAGCGTGATACTGCGCCTGCGCAACAGGCGCTACCGCCGCATCGAGGAGGAAGACACAATCGATGCCGACGCGGACGGCATCCCCGACGTCTTCGAAGGCCGCGGGAACTAGGATCCTTTCCATGGGGGAACGAGGACTGGCGCCGGGCGGGGGGACTCCCGCAGACGCGGGCCACAGCGGGCGGCGGGCCCGGCACCGCCGGCGCATCATCCTCAGCGAACTGGCGCTGACGATCACGTTCACCCTTGCCATGGCGCTCGGCGTCGCGGAACGCGGGGACCTCGCGTCGACGCCGGTCTTCCTCTCCGGGTGGCTGCTCAACGTGCTCGTCCTGGCGCTGTGCTGCGTCCTCCCGTGGTCGCGCATCCCGAGCCGCTGGGTGATCCTCGTTCCGCTGGTCGATTTCGTGGCGGTGGGCCTGGCCCGTGCGGCGGCGGGCGACGCCCTCGCCGGCGTAGGGCTGTTGGCTGCGTTCCCCGTGGTCTGGATCGCCGCGTCCCGGGTCCGGACGGGCACCGCGGTCGCCGTCACCATCGCCGCGTCGCTCGCGATCATCTGGCTGCCGCTCGTGCTGCGTCCCGAACCCCTGACCGCCGACGCCCTGATCGACCCGATCCTGCTGCCCATCATGCTCACGGGCATGGCGTGGTTCGTGAGCGCCCTGTCGAAGGACAACCGGCGGCGGCAGGAGGCGCTGCGCGTCTCCCAGGCGGCGCTCCGGGAGAGTGTCGAGGCCGGCCGGATCCGGGAGCGGCTGCTGAACACCGTGCTCGACACGGTCAGCGTGGGGCTGCTCGCGGTCGACGCAGACGGCAACGACATCCTCATGAACGCCCGGCAGCGCAAGGACCACCTGGCGGCCGCCCCCGTCGGCAACGACGACCCGAACGAGGCGGAGCTGCTGATCTTCGGCCCCGACCGCGTCACCCCCATCCCTCCCGAGGAACGCCCGGTGCTCCGCGCGATCCGGGGCGAGGACCTCGAGGGAGTGCAGATCTGGTTGGGCCCACCGCGCTCCCAGCGGGCCTTCAGCATCTCCTCCCGTTCCATGCACGACGACGGGGCGTACGCGGGGACGGTGGTGTCCTTCAACGACGTCACGGAACTGGTGCTCGCGCTGCAGGCGAAGGACGATTTCCTCTCCAACGTGTCGCACGAGTTCCGGACGCCGCTGACCTCGATCCTCGGGTACCTCGAACTGACCCTCGAACTCCACGACAGCCTGCCCGCCGACGTCGTCCGCCACCTGGAGGTCGCCCGGCGCAACGCCGAGCGGCTCGAGCAGCTCGTGGAGGATCTGCTGGCCATCAACGCCGGCACCTTCGAGGTGAACCCGGTCGCGACCGACGTCGGCCGGATCCTGGCGGAGGCGGCGTCGTCGGCCTCCGTGCGCGCTACCCGGTCCGGCCTCAGCCTCGTGAACCGCGCGCCCTCGAGCCTGCCCGCCGTGGCGGATCCGGTCCGGCTCGCACAGGCCGTCGACAACCTGCTCACCAACGCGGTCAAGTACAACAGGAGGGGCGGCAGCATCACGCTGGATGCGTCCCTGGACGGCCACGGGCTGACGGTCGCGGTGGAGGACACCGGCATCGGGATCGAGGCGGAGGAACTGCGCCACGTGTTCGACCGGTTCTTCCGTTCACCGTCGGTCCGTACGACGGCGGTGCCGGGGGTCGGACTGGGGCTGCTGATCACCAAGAGCATCGTCGGCGAGCACGGCGGATCCATCACGGTCCGGAGTGAGCCCGGTCAGGGGACGTGCTTCACGATCCTCATCCCGCAGCCTCCGCAGTGACCGTACGGCGGCGGGACGAGCTGCAGCCAGAGCGGGATCCGGCGAAGCGGCTGGTGCTCGGGACGTACCAGCAGGGCGGGTGAAACCCCCTTTCTGCAATGGGGTAGCGGTACGGCCCCCGCTTCCATTGACAGCCCGAAAAATGCGGGCGTAGGTTTCGCCATGTGCCCGGGCTGGCGGACACGCAGCGCCGGTCCACTGGACCTGTCGCCTTCACGGCATCCACCGCATCCCCGGGCAGGACGCACCACGTTGCACTCCTGCCATGTCCAGGAGCCTGACATGACCCCCCATAACATGCTGTGCTTTTCGCTTCTCGCCACGCTGTCCCTCGTCGCCGGATCGGCGTCTGCCGCCACGGCCACGGAGGAGGAGGCCCCTCCACCCGGCCCGCCCGCGGAAACACGCGGGTACGTTCCCGTGCCCGACGAGTACTACGACCCCTTCGAGTTCCAGGCGTGCGGCACCACCGTCACCCTGACGGCCGGAGACGTCCAGGACGTCGAGTACAAGGTCCGGGTGAGGCAGGACGGGGAGACGATCGTGAAATACCGGGGCGGTGCCACCGTGGATCTCACCGTTGCTCCGGATGCAGCCTTCCCGGAGGGAGCCTTCATCGACGAACTCGACATTTCCGGACGGGGAAGCGAACGCATCTCGGCGGACGGCTCGACGGTCGAGGTGTCACTCAGAGGGCCCTCGATCGTCTTCCCGACGGGTAGCGAAGCGGACGCCGCGGCGCTTGCTGCCGAAGGTCTCCCGGAGCTCTTCATCTTCGAGCGTGGAACCCTGACGCTGGAGATCCGCCTCTCCGAGGAAGAGGGCGCGATGGAACCGGAGTCGGTGGAGATCCTGAAGAACACCACGAGGGACGTGGTGGACCTGTGCCAGGCGCTGGAGGAGGCTGCCGGGCATTCCTCCTGATCCTGACCGGCCGCGGCCGCCGGCGTCCTGCCCGGTCAGGGCTAGCCGTTGGCGGCCAGCAGCGATTCCTCGAGGGCGACCCACGCCAGCATGGCGCACTTGACCCGCGCCGGGAACCGCGAGACCCCCGAGAACGCTGCGGCGTCCCCGAGCACTTCCTCGTCCGCCTCGATCCTGCCGCGGGAACGCATCACCTCGCGGAACGCGTCCACGAGGGTGATCACCTCGTCCCGGGGCAGCCCCTGCACCAGGTCGGTGAGGACGGAGGCCGACGCCATGGAGATCGCGCAGCCCGCACCGTCCCAGGTGACGGACTCCACGGTCCCGTCGGAGACGCCGGCCCGGAGGGTGATCTCGTCACCGCACACGGGGTTGAGCTGGTGCGATTCACCGCTCCGGCCCGCGCCGTCGTACTCCCTGATGGGCGAGCCGTGCCGCGCCTTCGCGTGGTCGAGGATGATCTGCTGGTACAGCTGTTCGAGACCCGTGCTCATCGTTGTGCTCCAAAGAAGGGACGGACCTGTGCGACGGCGTCCAGGAACGCGTCCACTTCGTCCGTCGTGTTGTAGAGGTACGTGCTGGCGCGGGTGGTGGCGGTGAGGCCGAAGCGGCGGTGCAGCGGCTGGGCGCAGTGGTGGCCCACCCGCACGGCGATGCCCTGGTCGTCGAGGAACTGCCCCACGTCGTGCGCGTGGACGCCGTCGACGTCGAACGCGGCGAGTCCGATGCGGGGCAGACCCGCTGCTGGCCCGAGGACACGGATGCCCTCGATGGCGCCGAGGCCCTCGACGAGCCTCGCGCCGAGCTTCGACTCCCACGCCTCGATGTGCTGCATGCCGGTCTCGGACAGGTAGTTCGCCGCGGCGCCGAGGGCGATGGCCTGCGAGATGCGCTGGGTCCCGGCCTCGAAGCGGTTCGGCGATGGGAGGTACTCTGCCCCCTCCATGGTCACGGTGGTGATCATGGAGCCGCCGGTCAGGAAGGGCGGCATGGCGTTGAGCAGTTCGGCGCGGCCGTAGAGCGCTCCGATGCCGGTGGGGCCGAGCATCTTGTGGCCGGAGAAGACGAGGAAGTCGACGCCGAGGTCCTTCACGTCGACCGGGAGGTGCGGCACGGACTGGCACGCGTCGAGCAGCGTGAGGGCACCGACGGCGGAGGCGAGCTGCACGAGTTCCCGGACGGGATTGATGGTGCCGAGCACGTTGGAGGCGTGGGAGAACGCCACGAGCCGCGTCGACGGCGTGATGACCGCGTCGGCGTCCTCCAGCCGCAGCGAGCCGTCATCACCGACCGGGAGGAAGCGGAGTTCGGCGCCGGTGCGGGCCGCGAGTTCCTGCCAGGGGATGAGGTTGGCGTGGTGCTCCATCTCGGTGACCACGATGTTGTCGCCGGGTCCGACGGCGAAGCGCCGGGCGGCCTCTCCCCCGCGTCCCAGCGCCGCGTTGGACATGGCGTAGGCCACCAGGTTGATCCCCTCGGTCGCGTTCGACGTCCAGACCAGTTCATTGGTGCGGGCACCGATGAAGCGGGCGACGGCGGTGCGGGCGTCCTCGTAGGCCTCGGTGGCGTCGACGGCGAGTGAATGGGCTCCGCGGTGGACGGCGGCGTTGCGCTGCTCGTAGAACTCCTGCTCCGCCTCCATCACGCTCAGGGGGTTCTGGGACGTGGCACCGGAATCGAGGTAGATAAGCGGCTTGCCGTTGACCTCGGTACCGAGGATCGGGAAGTCGTTGCGGATGCGGTGCACCTCGGCATCGGTCAGTCCCGCGGAAGCAGGGGTGAGGGTGACGGGCGTTTCAACCACGGGCACTTCAAGCTCCTCGGATCGGGTATCCCCTGCGGCAATTACGCAAGGGTTCTCTGATCTAATCGTCCCACTCCGGCCCGGGTCCGGCATCCCAGTGCTACCTAAGAAAGAGGAGGACCCCGACCGCGCCGGCGATCGGGGTCCTCCGTTCCTTTCCTTCCCGAGCCCGGTACAGGCGTTGGTCCATCGCACTGGAGGAGGCGCGCTTCATGGAAGTCGGGGCCGGCCCACTTAGTTGTTACACTCGGCCTACCTCTGGCGCTTTGCTCCATCCGGTCGTGGGACGACGGGAGTCTCGGGAGCGGTGCATTCAAGCCCGAGCACCCAGCACGCTGATAGATCCTGGAGATCTCCATGCTTCCATTCCGATCGCGGTCCAGTACTCCAACGTCGCCTCGACCGAAAAGGACTGCTGCCTTCATGGTGCTCTCCCTCTTCCTCGTGGGCTTGCCGGCCGCATCGGCTCAGGCCGCGTCGGCATCGTACGTTCCCGATTCCACTCGCCTGAGCGACAGCATGTCGCGGAGTGTAGCGAAAGGGTGGGGGGTCTCCTCATCAGGACACCTCTACACGTCATCGAACCAGAACGCGCTGAGGGTGAGCGATGGGGTCGGCTCGGTCCGCCTCGATGAGCCGGGACGGGTTCTGAGCGTCAGGGCCCCGATAGAGCCAGCCCAGGACTCTCGAGCCACCACTGATCTCTCGTTCCCTGCTCTCCCGACGTCAGGAAACGGAGTTTTCACGACGCTGCACCTTCGGGCCTCGGGCGGTTCCTCCTACCAGGCTTCGCTGCAGGTAAGGCCCGATGGGCGAGCCTCGATCGATGTTGCCAGATATGACGCGAGTACGAAGCAGAAGGTCGCCCTCGGTGAGACCGCCATTCTCGATCAGAGGATCAAGGCCGGCAGCGCTGTCCGGTTCCAGTTCGAAGTGACGTCCACTGACCCGGTGCAGCTGAAGGCCAAGGCATGGCCCGTGGGTCAGACGAGCCCGGCGTGGCAAAGACGTGAAACCGATGGGGGCGCCCTTCGACTCGCCGCTGCCGGCGCCGCAGGTCTGGATTCGTATCTATCAGTCCACAGTTCGCCGACGACGGTCCAGTACGACAATCTGCTCGTTCAATCGGTGAAGCGAGCCGTCGTTGAGGCAACCCCGGCCCCAGCACCAGTCCCAGCACCAGCCCTCGGCAACGGCTTCGTTCCGGGATGGGGGGAGCCTACCTGGCGCGACGAATTCAACGGCGGAACGTCCCAGTGGAACGTCAGGGACGGAGAATCGCTCTCCTACGATCGTGCTCGCATCCTGGCGCGTAATGTCACTGTCTCGGGCGGCTTCCTGAACATCACGGCGAAACGCGAGACCGTTGCCGGTCGCGACTTCACCACCGGGTACCTCGATACGAACAACAAATTCGAGCAGAATTACGGCCGCTGGGAGATCAGGGCGCAGATCCCGACCACCCCTGGCCAGTCACGCGGCATCTGGCCCGCCTTCTGGTTGAGAAACAACACGGTGGGAGAGATCGACGTCATGGAGGCCTGGGGCGACCCGTCGCTCCTCGATGCACGCCCCGGCACCTCGATGCTGACCGTCCACGAATCGACATTGGGAACCGGACGGCGCGCCGCATTCAACTGGGAAGTATTATCCGGAGCGACGCAGCATTCCTCGCTCGCCTTCCACACCTGGGCGATCGAATATACGCCGACAGAACTCCGCGGCTACTTCGACGGGAAGCACGTCGTGACGATGACAAAGGTTCAGTACCCCTGGCTTTGGGGCCCCACCTTCAGCACCCCCCTGGAGATGAGACTCAATCTCCAGATCGGATCTTCGTGGCACGGTTTCCCCATCGGGGCGGATTATGCGGACACCAAAATGCCGGCGACCCTCAAGATTGACTACGTACGGGCCTGGAAACTGACCCGATAACGGCAATACGGATATGCTCGGGTCTGTGGGTGGTCTCAGCTGTCACGACATATGGCAGCTACGAAGAATGGGGAACCAGGAGTGCCGGAAATCGAGCGCGGGCAAACCGTACGGCTGAGCGAAGTATTCGACCGAATAGTGAAGCGATGGCGCTTGATCCTGGCTATCACCCTCGTCGGAGCAGTCCTTGGAGCGGCATACTCCCTCGTGCAGAGAGACCAGTACACAGCGTCCGCGACACTGACGGTATCTCCTATCACCACGAATCCCTTCAACGCGGGCGCAGTGAATCAGCAGATCAATATCACGACCGAGCGGGCGATTCTGAATTCCCGCGAGGTGGCGCGCATTGCGGCAGACAAACTGGATCGTGATGTCAGTCCTACGCAACTGCTCGCCGGGTCGGAGGTAGCAGCGCCGTCCGGCTCCCAGGTTCTCGAGGTGACGGTCACCGCCGATTCGCCCGATGATGCAGCAGCCTTCGCCAACGCGCTGGCCGATGCCTACCTCGAGTTTCGGGCCCAGGGAGCTGCCGAGGTGGCATTGGGCTTCATCGATGATCTTGATCGAAGGATCGCCGCTCTGACGCAGTCGGACAAGCTGAACGCTGCAGACCGCGCGGAGCTTTCAGCGCTGCAGGACCAACGGTCAAGCCTCTCGCTGGTCGGTGCAAATCCCGGACGCATCATCGGGGAGGCTGCGGTTCCGGAAACGCCGTCATCTCCCGGCATCGCCGTCTGGGTGATCATCGGTACAGCTGTGGGATTACTCGTCGGCACGACATGCGCGTTCCTCCGGGATCGATTCGATCCCCTCCTCCGCAGCGTCTCGAAACTGCGCGAGAGAACGGGTGCACGCGTCATCGAGTTCCAGGACGAACGCGACAGAGTAGCCGCACGATGGGCGATCCGCGCTGTGTCCGAGCGCTCCCGAGGCCAGGACGCCGCCAAACCCCTCCGCGTGGTATTCCTCGATACGCGTCAGACGTCTGCGGAGCCCCTCGTCGAGACTCTGAAGGACGAATTCCGCCGGGCCGGCCTGATCGCAGAGACGATCACCGTCGACGATCTACTCCAGACGCCGCTCAAACCCCCACGGGAAGCTGTATCGGCGGGCCATGTTCCGGACCTGCTCCTCCTCGACGCTTCCACGGTCCACGACGAGCCGGGAAGGGCATCTGTCGTCGAAGGCGCGGCAAGCGTTCTTATCGTGGCATCGAGCACGACCCGAACTGCTGCCTTCGATCGACTGTTGAGTGATGTGCAGGCGACACACACTGCACCACTTCTCCTCTTCGTGGGGCAGACCTCGCAGACCGGCTCCGAAGCGCCCGCATCGAGGGCTCGACGACGAACCAACCGGTCCGTCGCGTCGTTACAGGAGGGCTGATCGTGAAGATTCTCTTTGTCGCGTCCACAGGAGGGCATCTTGCTCAGCTTCTCTCTCTTCGGCATGAGTTCTCCGGAGAGAAGCTCCACTGGGTCACGTTCCGAAAGCGCGACGCCGAAACTGCACTTGTCGGTGAAGACGTGACCTGGGCCTACCATCCCACAACCCGAAACATCCCGAATGCGCTGAGGAATCTCGCCCTCGCCCTCCCGACGCTCATGCGCGTTCGTCCCGACGTCGTCATTTCCACGGGCGCCGGGGTGAGCGTGCCGTTCTTTCTCGTTGCTCGGCTCCTTCGAATAAGGACCGTCTATATAGAGGTCATCGATAGGATCGAGCAGACGACCTTGAGCGGGCGTCTCTGCTATCCCCTGGCGGATGCCTTCTGCGTCCAATGGCCGGCGCAACAACGGCTGTACTCACAATCCACAGTGATCGGACCAACTCTGTGACATCCAGACCAGACTTCGACATCGTCGTATCACTCGGAACCGATCATCACCGCTTCGATCGCCTCGTCGAGTGGGTGGACGGCTGGTTGCAGGACCAGCCCGATCCTCCTTCATGCCTCGTGCAGTACGGGAGCAGTTCTGCGCCGATCGTGGCTGAAGGCGTCGAACTTCTGTCGAGAGAGCAGATGGTGGCCCTCTACGCCGCCGCAAAAGTCGTCGTGGTGCAGGGCGGGCCCGGTTCGATCTTCGATGCTCGGAGCGTGGGACAGCTTCCCGTCGCTGTCCCACGTCGGGCCGCCTTCCAGGAAGTCGTCGATGATCATCAGGTGGCCTTCTGCCGCCAGCTCCATCAGGAAGGTGAGGTGATACTCGTCGAGTCCGAGGAGGAGCTCACAGCTTCATTACACGCAGCGTTGACGCACCCGCACTCCGTCAAGAAGCCCTCTCGCGAGTCACAAGCTCCTGCTGCCGCTGCAGCACTCAGGAAGACTGTCGATCACGTGGTGTCCCGTCGTGCGGGGATCCTCTCTCTTCAGCGCGCCCTGGAGATCGTGAAGCGAAAAGCAGCAACTCCTGAGTAGGCAGATTATCCGGATGATGCGCGCTTAGGACGGCTCAGCCTCCGACGGCCACCCGTTCGTCCCCTCGGGACGCGAGGCTTATGGTGAGGCCCAGCTTGTCGCGCAGCACGAAAACAGCTCCGGAGGTGAGGAGTGCGGCGACGAGCATCTGCGCGAAGAAGCTGAGCGGCTCCTGATTCGAGAACACGTTTCCGATGCAAAGGGGTGCAGCGAAGAACGCTGTCACGATGAACACAGGCAGCGCCAGTTGCCTCAGCGGAAGCCGGATACCCATCTTCTTGGCCACCTGATACGAGGCCAGCGCACAGTCGACGAGAACAGCCGTTGCCCAAGCCATGGCAGCGCCTGCTATGCCCAGCACTGGTACCAGCAGCAGAAGCAGGATAGCCGCTATGACCAGCGCCACTCCCTTGTTCATCGCTTGCCAGTGACTTCGTCCGCCCATCAGGAGCATGCTCTGCACGCCGCCGGCCGTCACGGCTATCAGCATTGCGACAGCCAGGACGCGCAGGGCCGTCGCTCCTTCGTCGAACTCCGATCCGAAGACCAGAAGTACCTCGGGCGCCTTGATAAGCAGAGTCAAGTAGATGGGCCACGCCAACAGAATCAGGACCTTGCCGGAGACGATGAAGATCTCCTTCACCTGCTCGATCTGGCCCGTGGCCAGGGAGGCGCTGATGTTCGGGCTGGAGACAGTCCGCACGGCGTGATCCACTATCTGTCCTACGCGTATGCATCGGGTCACGACCGCGTAGACGCCGGCGGCTGATTGACCGAGCATGAGCGCTACTGCAAGTACGTCGATCCACTCCAGCAGGATCTCGAGCCCTGAGGATACCCCTCGAGCAGACGAGAAGCGCCAGAAACTTCGTCCGTCGCGGAGAGAAAAACTCCTTCCATTGGAGGTGCCGACGCCCGATGTGAAGGAGTCGCCGTCCTGCAGTGCTCTTCGAAGAAGAATGAAGGTGATCAGGACCGTCACTACGATTGGGGCCAACCAGGCCGCGACAAGGCCGTCGACGGAGAATCCCAGGTAGATGACCGTCAGGATTCCCACGAGACGCAGCAGCGGCAGGATCACGCTTTGCAGCAGCGTGAAGTGCACAACCCTGCCGAGACCACGCAGGGCGCCGAACATGGTGGACATCAAGGTCGCCAGGACCAGGAACGGGGCCGACGCCAGTGCGTACTCAGGCACGCTCGGAGTCCTGTCCATCTCCTGAAGAAATACCGTTGTGGCGATACCGATCAGAACCACCAGGCTGGTCGCGCAGAAGACAGGAACAATTGCGTGTCTGATCAGGGGCCGGAATTCTGCCCCCTGACCCAAGGCGCGGCGTGCCGCAAGGAACCGGACCAGACCTGTGTCAGCACCGAAGGTACAGATGGTGGCGGCCACGGAGAATATCGCCACGAACTGGAAATATCCGCCGATCGCGAAGGCTCCCGCCGATCGGCCGATGATCATGGTTGTCGCCAGAGCGGCCACCGCGCCAAAACCTATGCCGATGAATGCGAGGATAGCGGGCAGAGCTCGCCGGCCACTGCCTGGCTGCACTTCATTCACAGCGTTCGTCCGTCCTCGTACCGATCACGTAGGAGCACTGCGGCGGCGAGCGCAATGGTTGTCATCTGCATGACGTCGAAGCTGTAGAAAATCATGATCACGGCGGCAGCGACCAGTGTGCTGTGCAGACACAGCCCAGCAATGGTCGACACGGGGGACGTCCGCGCGATAGCGCCCCACAGAAATAGGCAGAAAAGGGCGAGGCCGATCAACCCGTACGAGAATGCAAGCATCCACACGTAGCCCTGAGTGCCGAGGGAGACCCCGATACTCTCATCCAGGCGTGGGGCTCCGTACCCGATCAGTGGCGACTTGAGGACTGCTTCGATTGTCGCAGCGTAGATCGACGCGCGGCCGCCCGTGCTATCGCTGTACTCCTGCCGCTCCAGTATCTCCGCAACGGCTCCGCTCCCGATCAGCATGCTGATTCCCAGGGCAGCGATCCCGATGACGGCCAGGAGTGGCGCGAACCGTCGCAGAAGGGCGAGCCGCAACGCGACGTACAGAACGGAGACGGCGATGCCGATGAAAAGCCCTCGGTTACTCGTCTCAAGGGCAGGGTAGAACGATGCGACCACCACGCATCCAAGGAGAACCTTCGCCCACGTCCTTCTGAGAAGGGCGATCTGGGCCACGACGACGGGCAGAAGGACCACGAAGGCGACGCCCCAGCTGTTCGCATAAGGGAACGGCGCAGACGGGCGATTGAAGGGTTCCGGCGCTCCCCAGGGCTGTTGGATCTCGGCGAGGCGGGGGAAGACCAGGTCGTATACCAGGGAGTTCGACGTGAGAGCGCCGGGCAGCACCAAGCCGATCGGAGTCGTCAGTCGGAACGAGGGGAACACCGTCGCGGCAAACCCCATGACGACCACGAAGAGGTACACGGCGGTCAAAGCGCTGATCACGTGTCTCGGATGGAGCCGCTCCCGGGCATTGAGGTAATAGATCATGAAAACGCCCACCGCCATGAGGTTGCCCCAGCGCTGGCCGAAACCCACGAGGGCTTTGCCACCATCGAGGCTGACGGCTGTGACCGCGATCCACGCGACCAGAGCGATCCACGGAAGCAGACCGGGCGCGATCCGAACCGCTCCACGCTGAAGCAGGAGCGCAACCATCACGACGGCGATCGTGATGGGAAGGAAAGGAGCTGCACCGGCTGCCCACCAGAGCGGAAAGCCCCAGAGAAGAACCAGAAGCGGCCATGCCGGAAGAGCCTGCTGTGAGTTTATGAATTCTGTCCCGGAGACCTTCTGCGAGGTACTCGTGACGGGAGAACGAGCCGTCACAGCCCGTGACCAACCGCCTGGACTGCTTTCAGGAGTCTGGTGGCTGAGACGAGTCCGCTGGCGATCATGAGTGAAGCGTAGGCCCTCGGCTGCACCTTGTCCCGGCTGAGCGCGCTCCGCGCCCATACCCACGCCTCGGAGCGCCGCCCCATGGCAGCGTGCGCGAATGCCACCTGCCCGGCAATACGAGCCGTTCCGTGGGGGCTGTCCGCGAACTCGGGGTACTTCCGGAGTATGTAGGTGAGACCTGCAGCGATCTTTTCCCACTTACCCGAAAATTCTGAACTTCCACTCCACCCGACGATCGTGAGGGGTTCAGGTAGGGCTCGGACCGGTCCGAACCTCGCGGCACGGAGCAGCAATTCATAGTCCTCCCCATACGCCTCGGGAAGGTCTTCATCGACGAGACCGATTCGGCCGGTGAGATCCCTGCGGCGAAACATGATGGAAGACGGGTGAATAGCGGTCACGCGGGATCTCAGGAAATCTGCGAATGTCGTCTCACTGGGTGCCCTGCGGACGGTTACACCTCCGCCGGTCTCGATCGAGATTCCCGTTGCGTGTGCCACAGCGTCCGGAAAGCGTGACCAGTCCTTCACCTGCAATGCGATCTTGGTCCCGGCCCACGCATCATCGTCATCGCAGAAAGCGATGAGTTCGCCTGTCGCCGTGAGGATGCCCGTGTTCCGGGCTCCGGCAAGACCTGGGGTGCGCTGGTTGGCAACCGAGTGAAGCGTTCGCCCGGCTCGATCAACGGCAGAGCGGATGTCCTCGAGGTCCTTCCGGGGGATCCGATCGAAAACGACGACTATCTCCAGCTCTCCGACATACGACTGGTTCGCTGCTGCAAGAATCGCTTTACGAAGAAGCTCGGGTCTCCCGCAGGTCGCTATGACACAGGAGACTTTTGGAAGGTGGAAATCGTCCTGAGTCATGCGACCTCTCCGATACCTTCAATGAAACGCCGCAACATGGTCGATGACGTATGCGCCGTGTAGGGGAAGTACTGCACTGAAACCCCCACCTCGGCCATTTCGCGCTCGAGTTTCGCACCTTTGGCCGTTCCCAGCCAATCATCCCCTTTGAACAGGACATCAAAAGGGGTCGCCGCCCAAGCGATCCGCTTATCGATCGATACGTCGAGTACGACGACGTCGACGAAGCGAATGCCCTCCACGATAGCCATACGTTCGCTCTGCGGAATGACCGGCATACGCCCCTTCATCGAGAAGAGGGACTCGTCCGATGCGACTCCGACCATCAGGACGTCGCATCGCGTACGTGCCGTCTTCAGGATGTTGAGATGACCGACATGAAACATGTCGAAGCCGCCCGGAACATAACCAATAGTCATCGGGTCTCACCTTTCTGAGTTCTCAAGACAGCCAGACCTGCATATTTGCGACGCATCGACACCCCTGTGAAGGCAAGTTGAGCCAAGGCCAGGAATGCATAGGCCGCCGCGAAGAGCGGAGGAAATCCCCACAGTACGAAGACCCAGCACAGTGTTCCCGCATCTACGGGGAGCAGGATCAGGGATCGTCGCGGCGATGCCGGTATCGATCCGACCGCGGGTCCGCCGTGTTGGAGCCGGAGTTGCTCAGCCAGGATCTGCGACATGAAGTGTCCGACAGCACTGAGGCAGAAGATGGTCGGTACGACGAGGAAGGGCGTCCAGCCGAACCGGCCCAGAAGCACCAAAAGCACGGCCAGGTGGACGGCCGGAGTACGGATCGCATCCACGACGTGATCCAGCCATTCGCCGGCGGGCCCACCTGTATGAGTGAGGCGAGCAAGCTGACCGTCAGCAGAGTCAAGCGCGAACCCAAAGGCCAGCATCACGGCGACCGCTATGCCTACTCCCGGCCCTGGTTCTACTGCTGCAAGGATGACGAGACCCGCCAGAGAACTCATGGCGCTCGCAGCGGTGATCATATTCGGAGTCATGTGAAGGACATATCCTGCGGCCGCCAGCGGCCGTGCAAGAGGTCGATTGATCCACCTCATGTATGCGGGAACCCCGTGACCTGGCTTCTGCGCCTGGCGGAGCACGCGCATGGCGTCGGTGAAACTCAATCGGTCGGGCCCATCCGCCGGCCGCTGGCGTTCGGACTTGGTATCGAGATCAACCATCACCTACCCCTCCCCGGCCGGTGCCTGGACGGATGCTGTGAGGGTCGCCGTGGCGCTCAGCTCCATGCTGGTATTCGGTGTGGAGCGGTAATTCGAGTGGACCTCGGTGGTGATCACATTCGGACCATTGGTGAACGCAGCTGCCGGCACAGTCACCTTGACGACCGGCGCCGAGCTTGTGGTCGGCGCTGATGATGCGTAGGTCGAGAAGTTCGGCACGCCAGCAGGCATGTTCGCCCGGGAGACCTCTACCCCGTTGACATAGACGACGATTCCATCGTCTGCCTTCGTCGTGATCGTGACGTCCTGGATCTTCGTGACGTCTGCGATCTGAAATCCCTTGCGGTAGTAGGCCGTCAATGGCTTGGTGCCGGTGAAGGATAGTGGCGTCACAATGCTCGTGTGTCCGAAGCCCAGGGGTGCCGCGCCCCGCAGCCAGGTGGAATCGTCGAACGAGGGCGACTTCCAGTCCACCGCAGGTGCACTGTTCTCGAAGCGATACTTCCACTCCGCCCCATTCTTGATCAGCTCCGCTGATTGGGACGGAACGGGGTCGGGCTCCGCAACAACCACCGGTGGAACCGAGAACGCCGCGGTAGTTGCGGATCGATTGCCGGCAGCATCGACGGCCCGGACGAAGTACTTGGTCCCCTGGGGGGAACTGGGCAGAGTCACCTGGGCTGAAGTACTCATCGCAACGACACGATCGGTCCGCAGGATCTCGTAGCTGGCACCCTGCACACCGGTCCAGGACAGCGTGTCCTTCACGCCGTCGGTGGTTGCCGCGGGATTGCCAGGAACAGCCGGCGCGCTCGAGTCTCTCAGCGAGAACCGCGCGAAGCCACCTGACCACTGCACCTGGCCGTTTGTCCTCTGCGAGCTGATGAAGTCTCCACCGATCCAAACGGCACCTGTGGAATCAGCGAAACTACCCCATGCGCCGATGCCCTTGCGACCGCGAAGTACGGGGGCGAAGTCGGGTACGTACTCACCGCTCCGTGCATCCCAGGCACCGACGAACCCGATCTTGTCGCCTTGAGTCCAGCTCTTGCCGGGATCAGGGTAGGTGAATGCGTTCGAATAGGACCAGTCATCGCAGTGGCATCCGGCAAAAACAACACCGTTGCTTGCCGTCATTGTCTGGAAATCACCACCGCTTCGGGTGATATTGCCGGAGAGCCGAGCGAAACTCGCCGTGTCGAAGGTGAAGAGACTGTGCTGCGAGCCCCCGACCCATACGCGTCCCTCGACCTTTTTGATGGTCTGTTGATAATTCGGTTCGTTGGCATTGCTGCTCGTGAAGGGCCAATCGGCAGCAAGCTCAGCGGGCTGACCAGGAGCAGCTTTGACGGCTGCCACCCGGGTTGCGGTCTGCTGATTGGAGAGACTGAAGTATCCCGCCGCATACATCCTCTGATCATCAGCGGCATCGACGGAGACGACGGTCCCGTTGAACGCGGGGTTCCACGTGGCATCGGGAGTCCCGTTGCTCAGCGACACGCGAGCAGCGCCCCGGGAGTATGCGGGAGAGGTTCTTGTTCCTCCGCTGAGATGCGTGAACGCTCCTCCGAAGTACACGAAGTCCTTGGAAATCGAGACGCTCCGCACCGAAAGGACTCCTCCGGTGAGGCGGTTCTCCATGCGGACCGACCAGGAGGTGCTGAGGGCGCCGGTGACCGGATTCAGCGCCGCTACCCCCGGGGACGGGGTTCCGTTCACCGTGGTGAACTCACCCACCACCAGCAGTAGACCGTTCGGCAGTGCCGCAACCGCTTTGACCTGCCCATTGAGGACCGGCCGGAACGTGGAAACGAACTGCCCACTCTTGACATCGAAACCGGCCACGTACGGTTGCTCGACCCGGCCTTCACCGTTCTCGGATTGCTGGACGTAGCGGAAATTGCCTACGCTGAAGACCGTTGATCCTACTTGGGCAAAGCCCTGCACTTCCGCGTCGAGCTCCGAGGAACGACCGTTGGCCAGGCCAGTGACGCCCCACACTGTCTGTTCTGCTCCGGACTGAGGCAGAACGCGCTGCTCCTCACCAGCAAGCCCCTGGTCCGGTATCGCCGCCCGCACCAGGTTCGACTGGAGAAGCTTCGGCCGCAGGAAGACCTGTGTGAAAGGACGCGGAGAACCGATGGAGGTGTTCTCCGCCCAGATGTAGCTCTGGGAATCACTCGATCCTCGAGCATTTGCGCCGAACGCCCACCCTGCGGCCCGGAACTGACTGTTGATGTAGAACCGGGTGTCGACCCTTTGGAAGGTGTCGTCCTTGCCGAAGGTACTCGTGGCACCACCCGAACCGCTCGATGCGTCGAACGTGAAGCTCCCGATCGGATGTCCCGCGGCCGGCGTCCAGACCCACCGGTCTCTCTTCGCAAACTTGAAACGCGCTTCCTGCCAGGTACTTCCCGTCACATCGGTCGCCCTGCGAAGGCGGACGCCGTCTTCCAGACCATCCACTCGTCCGTTGTCGAGCAGCGCGTCTATTGTTCGGGCCGGGAGTTGAGCCACACGGAAGGCATCGGGGCCGGTGACGATATCCCGAACCGCGGCGCTGCTTCCGATGCCGCTGTACGCCTGCGACCATCCCTCACGGCCTCGTCCGACAAGCACCCAACCTCCCCCGTCGGTCTCCTGGTCACAGTAGAACTGCTGCGGAGCCTTCAGTGCTGGTGTGGATAGCCAGAACACACCGCTCGTCGCCTGAGGGTTCGTCTGCTTGACCTCCCAGCAGGACGCGGCGGCGCTGGTGGGCGAAGTTCCGTCGGTCGTTGGGTCCGCTGCCCCTGCTGAGGTGGCTTGAACCAGGCCGCCGAGAATGAGCGCTCCCGCCAGGGATACTGTCTGGAAGATTCTCGTCTTGCTTCGTCTGTGAGTCGACATAACGGTAGGGCTCTCTGTCAGCAATCGGCGTTGTCGGGGAAATAGTGGTTGACGACGATCCACGCGCCATCGCGCAGCTCGAGGTCGTAGAGGTTGAGGGAGCGCCGCGTTCCGGCAGGTTCTTCCGCCTGAATGATTGCGCCGTTCTCGTCCGAGAGCGAAACCGATGAGGAGTCGATGCATGCCTGGATCTGCAGCGTCTTCTGTCCTGATGAAGGAGCATTCACGACTTCGATCGTCGTGACCTCCGCCTCGCCTTCGAAACTCCACTGGTTGGCAGCCAGTTCATCAACCTGTACCTGCAGTTCCTGAAGGGCGGGGCCGGCAGCCAGGTTCTCAAGCTCGGCTTGCGGGGCGCCTTCAGCGCTGACGACGTTCAGAGCCGCGGTGGCACTGGCAAAATCTTGTATCGCGACCTCGGCCCCGCCCTCATCGGGGAGCGCGGGATTCATAGCGGTTGCCTCGCCGGGCTCCTCATCGGAGACTGCAGGATCAGTAGTGGTCGCATCGGCTGCTGGCCCGCCTGATGGCGGCGCCTCCTGCTCGCCCGAAGGTACAGGACCGGCATTTTCCGAGGGGAGATGCACTTCGTCCGGCTCCTGGGAGCTGGACGGCCCTGTCGCAACCGGTACTGCGGCTTGCACTGATGAGGCGTTCGTGTCCGCGCCCGTGCCGCTGGAAACACCCAGCCAAACGCTGGCCGCTGCTACTGCAGCGGCTACCCCATATCCCCAGCGCCGGCCAGATTTCTTTGTAGACCTCGGCACACCAGGGTCGGGACTGCCGGCGTTCTCAGCTGCATTGCGCATCAGTAAGCTCCTACAGGATTGAGCATCACCTTGAAGGTGCGCCACATGATGATGAAGTCCCCGGTAACCGACCAGTTCTCCACGTAGTAGAGGTCGAGCCGGATGCTTTCCTCCCAGTCGAGATCCGAACGTCCGCTCACCTGCCACAGGCCGGTGAGCCCGGGCTTGATCAGGAGGCGACGGTGTGTGTGCTCCTCGTAGCCGGAGACTTCGCTGACGAGCGGCGGCCGCGGGCCCACGAGGGACATGTCACCGCGCAGGACGTTCCAGAACTGAGGGAGCTCGTCGAGCGAGTACTTCCGTATGATGCGTCCGATCCGGGTGACCCGGGGGTCATCCCGCATCTTGAACAGCACACCATTTCCCTCGTTCTGCTCCTTCAAGAGTTCGAGCTCGTCCTCGGCCGAGGTGACCATGGACCGGAATTTGACCATTCGAAATACGGCCGAGTCCTTGCCTGCCCGCTCCTGGACGAAGAATGCCGGGCCCGGTGTGTCGCGCCGGACGGCGATTACCAGGACGAGGAACAGCGGCGCCAGGATCACCAGTGCGGTGGCTGAGAGAACGATGTCCATGGCCCTCTTCAGGACGTGGCGGCCCCCGGTGAAGTGCGGCAGTTCGACGTGCATGAGGGGCAGTCCCTCGACCGGCCGCATGGTGATGCGCGGACCGGCGACGTTGGTCAGGGCCGACGCGAGGACCAGTTCGGTCGAGGACCCCTCGAGGCGCCACCCGAGCTCCCGGATGTAGGAACTGCCCTTGCGCAGGTGCCCTGCGACGATGACGGCGTCCGCCCCCGTGAGCGCCACGAAGTCCTCGATCTTGCGGAGCCCGCTCACCACGGGGACGACCCGGTCTCCCGTCTGCAGGGCGGCCGGGTTGGTCCTGCCCTCGTAGACGGCGCCGACAACGGTGTAAGCGGCCCCGGAGTTCTTCGCCAGCTGGGCGGCCACGTAGCGAACGTCCGTGGGCCGGCCGACGACCACGACCTTCGAGAGGTAATGCCCGAGCCTGCTCTGGTGCATCAGCCACTGGCGCCATAGCCAACGGCTGGACAGCAGGAGGAGCGTACCGGACGGCAGCGCGAGGACGAGCAGGCCCCGGAAGTGCTCGAGGTCCAGGAGGACGACGGTGACCGCCGCCGCCGCGAAGGTGGCACCGCTCGCGCGGATGACCTTCTTGTACTCGCCGGCCCCTGTGCCGACGAGGCGGGCGTCACGGGTCCGGAAGAGCGACATCATCGTCAGCCAGCCGACCGCCATCGTGCCACCGAGCCCGAGGACATCCGTGAGCGTCTCGACGCCGGCATGGAGTGTCAGGACGTTCACCGCCAGCAGCATGACCCCGACGATGAGCACGGAGTCCGAGGCCAGCAGCGAGACCTGGTAGCGGCGGCGCCACGCGGTGCCCGACAGGGGCGCCGGCTGATGGGCCGCGGCGATCCCCGGGACTGCAGTGAGTCCGCCGAAGGCGCTGTGCATCTGCGTCATGGCGTGCTTCCACGGAAAGCGATGACCATTCCCTGGAGGGGTTCTACCTGAGATAAGCGGCGAATTTTGCACAATGTACGACACATATGTGAGACCCGATTCTTCGGAAATTTCCCCAGCTTTGCCTTCAAAGCTCTTGCGAAAATCCTAGGGAGGGGGTTCCAGCTACACACGAGTAAGACCTACGCGACCGATCCAGCGGGCCTGGATCAGAACTACCTGCGTACCACGCGTAGGCAGTACGTATCGGCACTCGGACTACGCGCGGGCATTACGCAGGGGCACTCGGATTACGTGCTGCGGGCCGATCAGGGCGCCCGCAGGTCCTCTCGGCGGTTGACACCGAGCTTTGCGAAGATCCGGTAGAGGTGGCCTTCCACCGTTCGGACCGAGACGCTCTTGGCGTCCGCGATCTCGCGATTCGAGTACCCCTCGTTCACGAGCGCGACGATCGTGCGCTCCGTCGGGGTGAGGCGGGACGTGGTCATTGCGGGGGATGTCGATGCGAGCGGAAGCGAGACCGGCCCTTCCCGCTGCTCCCCCAGCGTCACCACACGGCGCTGGATCGCACGGGCATGGCGGGTCGAGCCCTGCTCACCCACAAGCTGCAGGACGAGGGACAGGCCGACGAATTCGAAGGCCACGTTCCCGTGCTCACCTGCGACAGTGGCGGCGCGGGCCATCGCATCGGCGTCCTTCGCTTCGGCCGCCACCGCGAAATCCAGTAGGTCCTTCGCTCCTGGGCCCTCGAATCCCTGCAGCACCCTGATGAGGGGGGCGATGGCATCCATGTCGCCGAGCAGGAGGGACAGCCGAAGTGCCGCGACTGCCAGCTCCTTCATCTGGTCCTTCTCGGCCGTCGCGGCAAGAGTGAGCAGGTCGGCGCGCGCACCGGGAAGGTCGCCCAGCAGGGCCGCGGCCGCGGTGGCGAAGATGCGCCCGCCCAGGCGCATCGTGCGCGAGCCCCCCTTCGGCGCCCGCTCGAACTCCTCCACGAGGGCGGATGCGCGGGTGGTGTCGCCGGCAAGCGCGCAGGCGTATGCCCCCAGCCCCAGCAGGAGCGTCGTCACCTGTGTGACGTCGGAATCCCCGAGCGCCTCCAGCGCGAGCAGGAACCTGTCCCGCGCTTCGATGTTCCGGGCGGCCCGCAGCGCGGTGATGCCGTCAGCGACGTCGCCCAACCCCGAGAAGTAGACGATGCTGAACGGATGGGCCTCCGCGTGCGCCTGGATCACGGCCCTGGCATCCGCGCCACGCCCGCTCTGGGACAGCGTGATGAGGTGCCGCGCCACGGCGAACCCACGGTATCCCAGCAGGGCGGGGCCCTCGGCCTCGATGATGTCCAGCGCCATGCCCGAGTAGGTACTGCCCTCCACGGCGCGCCCCATGCTGCCGAGCAGTTCGGCGAGCACGATCATGGCTCCTGCCCGCGTCTCGGGAGTGCCCTGGGGATCGGCGATGATGGCGCGCAGTTCTTCCTCGACGCCGCTGAAGCGCCCCTCGTGAAGGCGGAGGTGGCATTCGAGGATCCGGCAGCCGAGCTGGGACTGCGCAACGCCGTCCGCCGTCACCCGGGAGTCCTCCCGCAGCTGCAGGCGGCTGATGAGCGATCTCCAGCGGTCGACGTCGTCGCGCAGGCCCTGGTCCGAGGCCCGCGACTTCAGCTTGAGTTCGAGGGACAACAGAGTGGCGTCCTTGGCGAGGCGCAGGTCGGTGCAGCGCCGCATCACCTCGTCCACGAGTTCCTGCGCATAGGCGAGCCTGCCCCGACCGCCCTCCGCTCGGGCCACCTCGAGGAGCGCACGCTCGCGAAGCCCCGGGGCGGAGACCGCACGGGCAGCCCGGAGAGCGAGGTCGTGGTACCGGAACCCGTTGGCAAGGACGGCGGCCCTGAGGAGAGCCCTGCCATCGGGAGGAACACCGCAATCGAGTCCCCAGGAGACCGTCCGCAGGAATCCTTCGAGGGACTGCGACCCGGGGTCCAGAACGTCGAGCACTGTTCGGCGGATCATCATGCTGCGGGCTGCAGGTACCTGGCAGCGGAGGACCTCACCGTAGAGAGGATGCTCGAGGGAGACCGGGGCTTCGGGCCCCGGTCCGACGGCGATCAGGCGATCGTCCCTCAACCGTTGCAGGGCGTCGGCATCGACAACCTGCGCGACGGCGTCGAGAGCGATGGGTTCTGCGAGGGAGACGACTTCCAGTGCCTTCAGGTCCGCGGCGCTGCGCAGCCGGAGCTGCGATCGGATGAGGTCGCCGAGCCGGAGATGTACCTTCGGCTGTTCATCGGCAAGACGCCAGACGCCGTTGCGCCGGACGAGGTACCCCTCTCCCGTCAGGCTCTGTTCCAGCAGAGTCCGGAGGAACATGGGATTTCCGCCCGTCGCCAGCGCGAGCGCGCCTGTGGTGCCGGTCAGGACGGGTCCGCCGAGCACCTGGGAACAGAGGGTCGTGACGGCCTCCGTATCCAGCGGTCCGAGGTCGAAGCGCGCCAGGAGGCCGTCCGCGCTCAGATTCCGGAATTCGGCAGGCGCCGTCAGGGTGTGCCGGATCATCAGCAGCACCTTGGCACGACGCGCACTGACGAGCTGGGTCAGGAGGGCGCTGGAACTGTCGTCGAGTTCGTGCGCGTCGTCGATCACCAGCAGGGCCGGGTGCTGCGCACGGCCCGTACCTCCTGGCATCAGGTGCCCCATCATGGCGCGGAGGATCGCGACGGGCGATGCCGCTTCGGGACCGGAGAGCGTGTGGAGATAGGGGGCCAGGGCGCCGAAGGGTATTCTGCGCAGCGAAGCGCCGCCGGTCACGCGGAGCACCGGCGCCGTCCAGCGCAGGTGCTCCACGACCGATCGAGCCACAGCGGTCTTCCCCACTCCGGCCCCGCCGACGATCATGGCGCCGAAGCCGCCCGTGTCGCCGAGAGCGATGACGATTTCCTTGACGAGTGGTGCGCGGCCGACGAGGTCGACGGCCGCTCCCGGCCCGGTCATTGCTGCTGTCCGAAGATGAGCGAGAGTTGCTTACGGCTCGACAGGCCGAGCTTGGACATGACCTGGTGCACGTGCCCCTCCACTGTGCGCGGCGAGATGTGCTCCTTCTGCGCGATCTCCTTGTTCGGTACGCCCTGTGCCACCATGCGTGCGATGGCTCGCTCGCGTTCGCTGAGCAGTTTCCGGCGCACGTGGCGGCGGGCCGGCGTGGAGGTCTTGCGAAGGATCTGCTCGGCATGCACCCGGATCATCGGGTCGTCCGTGTCGGCGAGGTGCTCGATGCTGAGGGCTGCGATGTCGCCCGCGAGGTTGTGGTTCCCGCTGTCGAGCGCACGCCGGGCAGCTTCCTTCAGCGCAGCGGGGTCGCGTGAGGACAGCCCCTTGGCGAAGTCCTCGCCCAGCCGCGCGAACGGACCTTCGGACGCGGCGGCCGTGGCTGCGAGCAGGTCCGCCGCTTCGTGCTGCCCGAGTTGGACAGCCTGGCTGAGGAAGAAGAGCTCGATGCCCCGGTACCCCCGGCTGCCGAGATCCATCGCCCGCTCCAGGAACTCGGCAGGGACGCCGGCCGACGGATCGAGCCAGGCTTCGGTCAGCAGGCGGAAGTACTGCACCGCCTGCCGCAGGTGCCAGGAGTAGCGCTGCCCGGTCAGATCGATGCCGCGCAGGTGGTCCTCCGCTGCATCGGGAGCATCCTCGAGGACCTGGGCGTAGGCCGCGGCGGCTTCGGCAAGCGGAAGGAAGCCGTGCCGGTCCCTGATCCGCAACTGGCTGATGGCGGGAACCAGCTTCTCGAGGGCCGCGCCGCTCCTGCCAAGGTACGCGAGCAGCACGCCCTCTGCGAACTCCGACAGCGATCCGCCGAAGAGATGTTCCGTCGTCGTGTCCCCGTCGATCCCCGCCCGGTCGAGGCTCTCCGACCAGTAGCCCGCGATCAGGAGGACCTCGCACAGGTGAACCGAGGCCGCCTCCCGGTCGAAGGGGCCGGTGGGGGCGTTCGCCAGACGCGCGTCGACGTTCCTGGCGCCGGCGACTGCCTGCTCCTGGGCTCCCATCGTCGCGTGGGCAACGCTCTGGAGACTCCGAATCCTGATGCTCCAGCGCGCGTTGTCGGCGCTCGAGGCGAGTGCTGCGGGGGCGCGCTCGTACACACGGTCGAGCTCCCCCTCGAAGACATGCAACTCCATGCGGAGCACCTCCGCCTTGCCCATCAGGTCGGCGGTGGCCTCGGATGCCGGCTCGTGCCGGAGGCGAACGACGACGTCGTCGAGCAATCCCTCGGCGTCCTGCTCCCGGCCATGTGTACGGGCCCTCCACCGTGCAGCAAGAAGCCGTGCGTCCACCCAGTCCTCCAGCGGGACATCCGGCTTCTGCCCGAGGAGTTCCTCGACCGTTCCGAGGGCATCGGCCACGCGGCCCTCCGTGCAGAGCTGCCGAGCACGTTCGATCAGGACCCTGCCGCCGGTCTCCGTAGCCGGTAGGGCATCGAGGAAGCGTTCGGCGGCGCCGTCGATCCGGTGGTCGTTCGCCAGGCGTGCCAGGACCACGAGTTCCGCTGAGTCGAAGGACCCTCCCCGCTCGAGTGCCCACACGGCGAGGGCGATCCTCCCCTGCACGGGCATCGCGGGGTCGCCGCGAAGCGCGCTCACCGTCGCCAGTGCCTCCCGGCCGCCGGCGGAGAGCAACTGTGCGCGCACCACGTGTGCGAACACCTCGTACGTGAGCCTCACCAGAGGGACACCCGCCTGGTCGAGTGTGACCACGCCGTCGCCCTGCAGGGCGTCGAGCGCCGTCGGGGATACGGCCGTGAGCAGGACGGCCAGGGGCACGCGTCCCGCCACGGCGAGAACCTCGACGACCGCGCGGTCCTCTGCCGGCAGGGCGGCCAGTTCCGCCGCGCTCCAGTCCGCCACCGACCGGCCCGAGTCGGGGCGCGGAGCGTCGCGGGAGACCCAGACACCGTCGCACGGGAACAGGTGGCCGGAGGCTACGGAGGTCTTGGTCGCCATCTGGAGGTACTTCGGGTTTCCCCCGCTGGACGCCCACAGCTCCTGTGCGGCCGATCGGGAGATGGGCGCGCCGAGCGCCGTGGTGAGCAGCTCGGTCGCGTCGTCGAGGGCCAGCGGCTGGATGTCGAACCGCTCGAGGACGCTGTCCTTCCACAGATCGAAGAACTCGCCCGGAGCGCGCAGGAGGTCCTCGCAGGTCACGAGCAGGCGGACCGCGCCGACGCGGGCCAGGTAGGCGATCACCGTGGCGGAGAGTTCGTCGATCTCCTCGACACCGTCGATATGCATGAGGGTGCGACGCTTGGCGGGATTGCCCTCGAACATCCGCTGAAGCGCACCCAGGACCAGGAGCGGGCTGCGCGCGGTGTCCTCGTCGAGTTCCGCCAGCAGCACGTTCAGGGCACCGTACGGGGTGGTGGCGTGGGCCGCTGATCCGCGGAGGTAGATGTGGTCGAAGTGCCGCGACAGCCCGCCGACCACGTGCTGGGCGATCATCGTCTTCCCGATGCCCGACGGTCCCACGAGCACCACGCCGCGGCCGGACTCCTCGGCGAGGACAGCCCTGATGGAAGCGACATCCGGGTCGCGACCGGCGAAGGGCCAGCGTCCGTCGACAACCGTCACAGGGCACGACCGAACATGGTCCTGGTCGGTTGCACAACCGACATCCCCGGCTCGGGACCGGGCCCACGTTTCCAGCTCAGCATGAAGTTCCGCCCCACAGCACTTGTCCTCTGGGGCCCACTTTACAGCCCGGGACTCCCGCTGGCCGGTGGTTCCGGCGGGGACGGGCGCAGTATCAGCACAGGGTTTACGCAGCCGGCGTACTACTTCGAAGCGTGGAAGCGCTGCTGGGCCGCTACGAGTCCCTCGGTGATGAGCTGTTCCACGGCGTCGGCCGCATCGTCGAGCAGGAACGGGAGTTCCTTCTTCTCGACCGTGCCGAAATCCTTCAGCACGAAATCTGCAGGATCCTGGCGACCGGGAGGACGTCCGACGCCCACCCGCACGCGGTAGTAGTCCTTGGTGCCGAGGGCCTTGCTGATGTCCCGCAGCCCGTTGTGGCCGCCTTCTCCCCCGCCGAGCTTGAGCTTGAGGGTGTTGAAGGGGATGTCGATCTCGTCGTGGACAGCGATGACGTGGTCAGGCACCACGTCGTGGAAACGGGCGAGCGTCGAGACAGGGCCACCCGTCGTGTTCATGTAGGTGAGCGGCTTGGCCAGGACCACCCGGGGTCCTCCGATGCCGAGCCGTCCCTCGAGCGTCACGGCCTGGGCCTTCGACGACGTGAACCGGCCGCGGAGGCGGCTGGCGAGAAGGTCCAGCACCATCTGGCCCACGTTGTGGCGGTTGCCGCTGTAGCCGGGCCCGGGATTCCCGAGCCCGGCTACTAGCCAGGTGTCAGACACCGTGCGGAGCCTGCTTACTGCTCGTCGGCGTCGGTGATGACGGCGTCGGCGTCAGCGTCGGCTGCCGTTGCGCCTTCGGAGGCGCCTTCGGTGGAGGCGTCGGACTCGGGAGCCTCGCCGAGGTCCTGCTCGGTCTCGCCGGCGAGGTTGACGATCAGGGTGTCCGCATCCACGAGGAGGAGGACGCCCGCGGGCAGCACGATGTCGGAGGCGTGGACGTGCTGTCCGACCTCGCGGCCTTCGATGCTGACCGTGAGGGTCTCGGGAAGAGCGGTGGCGTCGGCCTCGACGAGAACCGTGTTGGCCTCGAGGTTGGCGACGACGTCCGCGGCAGGCTCGCCCTCGACGTGGATGGCGACGTCGACCTGGACCTTCTCGCCGCGGCGAACGGTCAGGAGGTCGAGGTGCTCGACGATCTGCTTGAGGGGGTTGCGCTGGATGTCCTTGACGAGGGCAAGGTGGTTCTCACCCTCGATGTCCAGCGTGAGCAGGGCGTTGGGGGTGCGGACTGCCAGCGTGGTGGCCTTCGCGGGCAGCAGGACGTGGATGGGGTCTGCACCGTGGCCGTAGACGACGGCGGGGATCATGCTGGCGCGGCGGGCCTGGCGGGCCGAGCCCTTGCCGAACTCGGTGCGGACGTGTGCTGCAAGCTTCTGCTCGGACATGGTTTCTCCTGGACGTTGCGGCTCGGCGCTGTCTGCGTGAGCACTGGGACGTTGCCGGGGCGGAAGGAACACGCACGTGGGAGCAGTCGTCTAGAAACCAGTTGAGTCGCTAGCCACCGTCGATCACGGAGTACGGCCGGAATTCCTGCAATCCGGCCCGCTCCCTCGCCTAGGCATCGCGTTCAATGGTACAGGATCGCGCGTCACCGGCTGTCCCCCGGCGGGATCGGCGATAATGGGAGCAACCCCTCAGCCGTCCGGCCCGTTCCTCGAAGGATCTCCCCTGAGCACTGCGCCGCTACCCTCCCGCCGGTACAAGACCGTGACCGCGGGCCTGTGCGCCGCCTGGCTGGTCGCCGTCGCGTTCATCGTCCTGTGGCCGACCCCGGTGGACCACAACGCAGCCGGCATCCTGCGGCGCGGGCTGGGATTCCTGCACCGGCACGGCTTTCCCTCGTTCATCACGTACAACGTCGTGGAGTTCACGTCCAACGTCCTGATGTTCGTCCCGTTCGGCCTGTTCTGGTTCATCCTCGCCCCGTATCGCTGGCGGTGGTGGGGCGTCGCGGCGGGATGTGCCCTCTCCATCCTCATCGAGGCCACGCAGCTCGTTCTGCTTCCGCAGCGCTTCGCCACGCCGTACGACGTACTTGCCAACACCCTTGGCGCGCTGACCGGTGCGGCGCTCGGGTGGGCGCACCTGCAGCTGCGGGGACGCCACCGCGCCCGGTAATTCACACTTTGTTAACACCACACGGGCATCGGTGCGCTCGGCCTGGGCGCCGGCAGCATCGTCGTATCCCGCCGCCGCGCAGGCGCCGGAGCACAACTCCCGCACATCAACGAACGAAGCGGACAGGCCCTACCCGGCCTGTCCGCTTCGTTCGTTCAAGCGGGCCGGCCGGACCGACGGGCGGCACGTTAAAGCGGATCGGCCCCCCGTCATTGGGGGGCCGATCCGCTCACCGATGCTCCCTGGCACCTCTCGAGGTGTCGCCGAAGCGAGTATGAGGGTCGGCGACGGCTGGGGACGAAGTCCTGGTCTCAAGAGAACTCCTACGCCGCCGACCCAGAACATGGGCCGTAGATGGTGTCCGGATCTCCGGTTGCGCCATCTTCGACTGAAACAACTCTAGGCGGATGAGGGGAGGCCATCACGAGTAATCCAGACCCAAATCAAATCGGGAACTACTCAGATAAACCCCGGGATTACCTATCCGGACGGCCCTGCTACGTACCGCGCAACAGTGGTTCGAGTTCGGCCGCAAGCTCCTCGCGCCGACCTATTCCCAGCTTGACGTAGATGCGGTAAAGGTGCCCCTCGACCGTCCGGGTGGAGACGGTCAGGCTCCGCGCGATCTCCTTGTTGGACAGTCCCCGCAGGGCCAGCAGGGCGATCTCCCGTTCCCGCGAGGTGAGCGGCGACGCACCCTCGAGTTCGACGGGCTCCACGAGCAGGCCGCCGTCGATCATGCCACGGCGTCGGCGGACGACGGCGGCAAGCGCGCGCTGCGACCTCGCATCCCCCAGTTCGGCATATGCTTCCATCGCCCGGCGACAGGCATCGGTTGCGAGCAGGTATTTCTGGAACAACTCGGCGCGATCACCTGCTTCGGCCAGGGCGGCGGCATCATGGGAGACCAGCGCGGAGGCGTAGGCATGCAGGACGTCCGCCTCCGCTCCCTCGAGCGTCCCGGACACGCGCGCCAACAGCTCCGGGGACTGCTCGTTGCCGAGTGCCGTCGCGAGTTCGAGGATGTCCTTCTCGCAGCTGAACCACCCGTTGCCGTGGGCCTCGGCGGCATACTCGAGGAGGGCCGACTCCCTGGCACCCTTGAGGAGGAGTGTCTGGGCGGCGTCGTCGAATGCCCTCCCAAGCAGTGAGTACTGTCGGCTCCCCCGATGCTGGATGTGCGCCAGCTCCGCCGAACAGAGGGCCACGAGATCCGGTTGGCCCAGGGCAGCTGCAGCCCAGGCGGTGACACCGAGGGCATAGGGCAGGAGGGCGTCCTGGTCGGAGACGCGCAGGGAAGCCAGGGCGGGACGAAGTTTTCCCAGGCCGCTGGAGAATTGCCCGCGGCGGATGTCGGTCGCGGCGTCCAGGACCGCGAGGCTGCCACTGATGAACGAGTAGTCACGACCCTCCCCCGGCGCGTACTCGTCCACGGTCTGTTGGGCCGCCAGGAAATCCCCGCTGTGCACGAGCAGGCTCACGTGGCGGAAGAACACCAGCCGATGCAGGTCCAGCATCGGCTGCGCGTTCGACTCCGCGAGAGTCAGGGCGGTCGCGGAGTGCTGCCGCCCCTCGGAGCTCCGCCCGAGCGCACTGAGTGCTTCGGCCAGGAAGGCATGTGCCAGGACCATCACGCGCTGGCTGCTGCTGCCGGCCGCGACGAGTGGGCGGAGTGCCTCGACCGTCTCGCCGTAGCGCCCGATGAGGTTCCAGCCGAATCCCTGCGTGACGACACGGTGCTGCTCACTCGTGGGCAGGTCTTCGGCGAAAGCACTGCCGTAAATCGTGCCCCGCCCGGAATCTTCCGCCTCAGAGGAGGTCGAGGAATCGGAGGGAACCGGCTCCAGGGCGTTCAGCGCGTCGGACCAACGGGCTACGATGTCCTCCGTCCCCGCGACGTCCTCGCCAGCGGCGAGCAGCTGCCTCACCTCGAGGACACCCGCAGCGGAGATCAGGCCCGGAGTCCCGCCCTGCTCCAGGAGCCCCTTCGACAGGTTCCGCGACTCCTCGAGTCGGGACAGTGTGAACAGGGCATTCGCCCGGTTCACCCGCGCTCCCGTCGCGAGCCATTCCGCCCGCACTGCGCTCGCGAGCCTCAGTGCCGATCGGGGATCCAGGAGGGTCAGCGCCAGACCGGCCAGTTCGAGCAGCTGTTCGTCCGCCACCGGTTCGCCACAGTCCAGGCTCCACAGCGCGTGCCGGATCTGTGCCCTCGGCGGAAGGGGCAGCAAATGGCTCTTCGACCGTAATTCCCGGTGGAGTGCGTTACTGCGGCCCACCGGGATCAGCTTGCGCGCGATGCGGCCGTACAGGTCGTGCATGTGGATGGCGAAC
Organism: Arthrobacter rhamnosi; assembly: GCF_054510975.1. Classification (NCBI taxonomy): domain Bacteria; kingdom Bacillati; phylum Actinomycetota; class Actinomycetes; order Micrococcales; family Micrococcaceae; genus Arthrobacter; species Arthrobacter rhamnosi. The sequence goes on from NZ_JBTNDN010000004.1 coordinate 169,755, forward strand.
GCTGGATTATCGGGCGCACTCTGGATGAGCGCCTCGGAGAGCAGCGCGAACACGGCCTCCTCGCTGCTCACGCTCACCAGGTCCGCGAAGGCGACCACCTCGCCCAGGGCGAGCACATCGAACGCCTTCCGCTGGAGGTCGTCCAGTTCCAACGTGACGGCGCGCACCAGATCGACCAGTGCGGCCGGCACATTGAGCTCGCCATCGGCCAGGGTCCAGACGCCCTCGGGCTTGGTCAGGCTCCCGTTCATCAACGCCTCGTCGAGGATCGCCTTGAGGAACAGCGGGTTCCCGGAGGCCTCGTCGCACAGGCGGTCACTCGCCCCCCGGACGATGCCTGCCCCGAGTACCTGCGTGCACAGTTCCCGCGCGTCCACGTAGCCCAGCGGTGCGACGTCGTACCTCTCGAGCAGGCCGTCGCGGCACAGTGACACGAGTTCGTCGGACACCGGTGTGACGGACCGGGAGAACACGGCAAGCCGGACGGTCCGCGACGTGACGAGCTGGGCCAGCAGGTGGCTGCTGTCGTCATCGAGCAGGTGCGCGTCGTCGACGATGACGAGGATCGGGCGTCCGTTGGCCCGCCCGCGGAGGAACGACATCACCATGCGGAGGACGGACAGCGGTGAGGCCATGTCCTCCGCCGTCGCGTCCGTCAGGAACGGGCCGAGAGCGCCGTACGGGATGGCACCGAGGGCGGAAGCCGGTGTCACGAGGAACGGGGCGAACTGACCCTGCAGGCGTTTGAGGAGGTGCCGCGCCAAGACGCTCTTGCCCGTGCCGGTGTCCCCATACACGAAGGCGCCGTACACATCGTCCTGTCCGAGCGTCTCCTCGATGGCCGAGAGCAGCGTGCTCCGGCCGACAAGCGGAACATCACCGGACAGTGCGGAGAACATCAGAAGTCGCTCTCCGCCGGAACGACTTCAGCGAGTTCAGTCCGGGTACTGACGCTGAGCTTCGAGTACACCTGGTACAGATGGCCTTCCACCGTGCGGACGGACACGAACAGCTTCTCGGCGATCGTCCGGTTGCTGCTGCCGGCTGCAGCCATGGTCGCGACCTCACGCTCGCGGGCGGTGAGGAGGTCGAGGCTCACAGCGGCGGCGCTCGCCTGTGGTGCGTCGGGTAGCAGTTCCTTCAGCCGTCGCTGGACGATCCGCAACCCCGACCGGTCCTGGTTGCGGGTGGTGGCATTGATACCGGACTGTGCGATGTCCGCCACGAGACGGTAGTCGCCGGAGGCGGCGGCGCACTCCATCGCATCGATCAGCAGCCCGACGTCGGAGTGCAGGAGCGCCTGTGAGTACAAGGTGCAGGCCCGTGCCAGCGGTCCCTGCAACGAGGCGGCAAGCACCCCGAGGTCCGCAACAGCTTCCTGGCGCCCGAGGCGCACCGCGGCGGCCAGGCTCACGAGGGCCCAGATGCTCGCCCCATCCTGCAGGTCGTTCGAGGCGCGCTCCTGCAACCTGCGTGCAGCCTCCGCGCGGTTCTCGGTACGGGCCGACGCCAGGAGCTGGTAGTGCCGCGCTGCACGGCGCACCACCCATGAGTTCCCGCGGCCCGGCTCGGACAACGGAAGGTACGCAATCACGTGCTCCAGGGGACTGGCGAGCGCATGGCAATAGGTGAGCGCAGCTCCTGCGAGCGGCAGGATCCCGTGCGGATCAGTGACGCGCAACTGCTCGACCACCGGTTCCAGGACCTTCACGGCGTCACGGGCACGGCCGAGCCCGACCATCATCAGGCCTTCGGACAGCTGGGTGAGCGAGCCCCGCCTGAACGACCACCGGTCGGAGGAACGCCGGATCGACTCCAGGAGCTCAGCCACCTCGCTCCAGCCGCCCGTCAGCAGGAACGCGGTCTCGACGCGGAGCAGCGCAGCATCCGCGACCCGGTAGGACACGTCGGGATGCGCCAGCCGGCGTACCAGCGATTGCGCCAGGTCATGGCCCGCCGGCCGCTGGTCCACCGTGGCCTGCGCTTCGAGGAGCAGTGACTGGACGACGACCTGGAATTCGCGGTCCTCGCGGTCTGCGGACGCGGACGCGTCGGTCTCCACGTGGCCCGGCAGGGTCTCCAGGTTGTCGCGGTAGCGTCCTTCGAAGGATGCCAGTTCCGCCCGCGCGAGGAACACCCGGCAACCGAGCCGGTCCAGTTCCGCCACTGCCTGCTCATCCGCCTGCGCTTCACGCTGCCAGCCGGCCAGCCTCTCCGCAGCCTCGGTGAGCGGTTCGGCCGCATCGGCGGGCGGGCGCAGTCGCCGCACCCGGGACTCCTCGATCTTGTAGAGGGTCCATGCCGAAGGGTCGAGCCGGTCCTCCACCGTGGCAAGGACCGCGAGGTGGGCCGTGGCAGCCTCGAGGTCGCCCTGGCCGAGGGCGGCCACGACCGCCTGGTACGCCAGGCGGTGCGAGCCGGAACCCGCGCCCAGCGCGGCGATGAGTTCCGCTGCCCGGGCGTAGTGGCCGTCGTCGTTCAGGGCAGTGGCAGCCGCCACGGCCTGATCCTCGTCCACAGGAAGTGCGGCCCGCAGCCACCACGCCACCAGGCGGGCGGGATCGGCTGCGATCTGCCGCGACGCTGCCGGAAGCCCCTGAAGGTGCTGGTACAGGTCCAGAGCCTCTGCGGTGCCGATGGCCTGGGCCACGGCGACCGACAGCCCGGGCGTCGCGAGACGTACCCGGGGCTCCGCTTCGGAGTCGACGACGAGGATGCCGGCGTCCTGCAGTGTGTCGAGGTCGGCAGGGTCGGCACGCCGTGCGAGGTCGAACCAGTCCAGCGCCCCTGCGAGGGCTACCAGGTTCACGATGCTCCGCTGGTCGGGCGTGAGCGCGAGGAGCAGCGGCGAGTTGCCGACGACTTCCCGTCCGGCGCCCAGCCGGTCCGGCAGGAGTACCCAGGCCTCTCCGCGCCGCGCAAGGGTACCGCGTTGCACGAAGCCCTTGAGAGCGGCGCGGGTTGCCGGCAGGTTGCCCCCGCCGACGGCCCACAGTGCCTCGACGCATTCCCTGCTCGCCGGAGCGCCGAGCTCCGATTCGACGAAGAGCGCGGTGTCCGCGAAGGTGAAGGGGCGTAGGTCGAAACGCCGGAGGGAGCCGTTGCGCCACAGCGTCATGAACGCCGGATCTGCCTTCGCGAAGTCGGTGACCGTCAGGATCACGGACGCCACGTTTCCCGCGACGAGCTGTCCGATCAGCGCGGACGACGACCTGTCCAGGTGCTCGGCGTTGTCGACGGCGAAGACCACGCGCCGTCCGCCGGCCTCCGTCTGGAGGTGGGTGCGCACGGCGCCGAACACGAGCGCCGGGTGCATGACCGTGCCGGACAGTTCCGAGAGCAGGAAACTCAGGGCCCGGAAGGGGAAGGGCTCGGCAGAGTGCAGCCCGCGGACATGGATGAGATAGGTGTCCCCGAGGAACCGCTGCACGTGCTGCAGCACGGCGGTCTTCCCGGCCCCATGCGCACCCACTACGACGGCGCCGGCCGAGCCGGGCTCCCGAACCGCACGCTGTAGACCCTTCATCTCCTCCGCACGCCCGATGAAGGGTCCGTGTACCGGCGACTGGTCGGGCCGGGGAGCCGCCACCCGCAAGGACTGGGCAGCGGGCGGTAGTGGGTGGGACTGGACGAGATTGTGAGACCGCATGAAAGTCAGCTTCTTCCCAGCTTGTGACAGGTTTCTGGAAGTCAGCCTAGGAAGGGAAACGTGACGCGGCACGAGTGGCGGCTACGGAATCGTCAGGTCTTTTACTTGATTCTCCTACGTGGCGCCGGTCCGTACTACTCGTTTTTGGGTGCTCTGTACTCGGCGGGGGCGAGGCCCGTAGGGAGTATCCCTCGTGCTCAGGCGCCCGGCCGCCCCACGTAGCGGAGGCCGAGTATTGACGGGAACAGCATCTCAGGCGTTGCCGTCGAACAGGCTCGTCACCGATCCGTCGTCGAATACCTCGCGGATCGCACGGGCGATCAGCGGTGCGATCGAAAGGACCGTGAGCTGCGGGAAGCGCTTCTCGGATGGTATCGGCAGAGTATTCGTCACCACAACTTCACGGGCGCCCGACTCCGCGAGGCGCCGGGATGCGGGTTCCGAGAAGACTGCGTGCGTCGCGGCGATGATGACATCCTTGGCGCCGGCGTTCTTCAGCACCTGCACCGCACCGGAGATCGTCCCGCCCGTGTCGATCATGTCGTCGATGAGCACGCAGGTGCGCCCCTCGATCTGCCCGACGACCTGCTTGGACACCGCCTGGTTGGGAACCGTGAGGTCACGGCTCTTGTGCACGAAGGCCAGGGGCGCACCACCGAGGCGCTCCGCCCACTGTTCGGCCACCCGTACGCGCCCTGTATCAGGGGACACGACCGTGACGTTGTCCGCGTCGACCCGGGTGCGGATGTAGTCCGCGAGCAGCGGGATCGCCATGAGGTGGTCCACGGGTCCGTCGAAGAAGCCCTGGATCTGCGACGTGTGGAGGTCCACCGACATCAGGCGGTTGGCGCCCGCGGTCTTGTAGAGGTCCGCGACGAGACGGGCCGAGATCGGCTCGCGGCCGCGGCCCTTCTTGTCCTGGCGTGCGTAGGGGTAGAACGGCGAGACCACCGTGATGCGCTTCGCCGACGCCCTCTTCAGGGAGTCGACCATGATGAGCTGCTCCATGAGCCAGTTGTTCAGGGGGGCCGGGTGCGCCTGGATGACAAAGACATCGGTGCCGCGGACGCTCTCACCCGACCGTACGTAGATCTCCCCGTTCGCGAAGTCGTACGCCGACACCGGGAGGAGTTCGGTACCGAGCCAGGAGGCGATCTCCTCGGCGAGTTCGGGGTGCGCACGCCCTGAGGCGAGCACCAGTTTCTTTTCGCCGTGCGCCGTGATCTCGCTCATGACTGACCGCTTTCCTGTGGTTCCTGGAGTTCTGCTGGAGGGGTTTCCGGTGTGCTGTCAGCCGCTGCCTCGGCTGACGCGGTGCCTGGCCGCTTTGCGGCGGTCCACCCGGCGATGTTGCGCTGCGGAGCGACACTGAGGCCGAGGGCCCCGGCAGGGAGGTCCTGGCGGATGACGGCCCCGGCGCCCGTGTACGCGCCGTCACCGACGGAGACCGGCGCGACGAAGACGGTGTTGGAGCTCGTCCTGACGTGGGAGCCGATGATCGTACGGTGCTTGTTCACGCCGTCGTAGTTGGCAGTGATGTTTCCGCAGCCGATGTTCGTGTATTCGCCGATCTCCGCATCGCCGGCGTACCCGAGGTGCGACAGCTTGGAACCGCGACCGATGGTCACGTTCTTCGTCTCGTAGAACGCGCCGATCTTCCCGTCCTCGCCCAGGACCGTTCCGGGACGCAGGTAGGTGAAGGGGCCGACACTCGCACCGGCCCCGATGCGCGCACCGCTTCCGTGTGTACGGACCACCTGCGCGCCTTCGCCGATGACGACGTCCGTCAGCGTGGTGTCGGGACCGACAACGGCATCGCGGGCGATGACGGTGGCGCCGTGCAGCTGGGTCCCGGGCAGCACGGTGACGTCCTCGTCGAGCTCGACCGATGCGTCGATCCACGTCGAGGCGGGGTCGAGGACGGTGACGCCCGCGCGCATCCAGCGCTCGAGGATCCTGCGGTTGAGTTCCGCGCCGAGGTGGGCGAGCTGCACCCGGTCATTGGCGCCCTCGACCTGCCAGCGATCCTCCACCAGGAGGCCGGCGACGCGTCCGCCGTCGGCGCGGGCGATACCGAGGACGTCGGTGAGGTAGAGCTCGCCCTGGGCGTTGCTGGCATCGATCCGGCCCAGCGCGGTGCGCAGGACCGCCGCGTCGAAGGCGTAGATCCCGGAGTTGACCTCGCGGATGGCCCGCTGGCCCTCGTCTGCATCCTTGTGCTCGACGATACCGAGGACCGTGCCGTCCCCGGCCCGGACTATGCGCCCGTACCCCGTCGCGTCGTCGAGTTCGGCGGTGAGGACGGTGACGGCATTGCCGGCCCGGGTGTGGGCTTCGACGAGGCCCCTCAACGTGGACGCTTCAAGCAGGGGGACGTCCCCGTAGGTGACGACGACCGTGCCCTCGATGGTCCCGCCCGTCGCGTCGAGCGCGTCGAGGGCCACCTGGACGGCCCGGCCGGTGCCGGGGATCTCGTCCTGGTCGACGAGCACAGCCTCGGGATCGATCGCGGCGACGTGGCCCGCGACGAGTTCGCGCTCATGCCGGACGACGACGGCGAGCTCACGGGGAGCGATGCCCCTCGCTGCCGCGAGTGCGTGTCCGACCATCGAGCGTCCACCGAGGGTGTGGAGGATCTTGGGGGTACGGGACTTCATCCGCGTGCCGGCACCAGCAGCGAGGACGATGACCGCCGCCGGATGGATCTGCTGGGACGTCATCGTGGTCTCTTCGCTCTGGGGGCTCACGAAGCGGGCACTCCTACCTGTGGTCTCGTGGCCGGCCCCGCGTCCAAGGGGGAACACGTCGCCGGGGCTTGCGCCGTTCCGCCCATAGGATTCGAACCTATACTCCACAGCTCCAAAGGCTGGGGTGCTGCCGTTACACCAGGGCGGACCATGCAGCAGCAGCACCTCCGATGAGGAGCACCCGCGCACGGTTATCCAGTTTGCCACGGAGTTCCGACCGCAGCGACTTTGCGGAGCCGGCGATTGAAGCCCGTCGGCAGCGGGGGCTACATTACGAGCATGCGTCCTACCCGGCCGGAGATGTCCAACGCCGTTCCGCCGCCCATCGTCAGGGAGCGCAGGCCTCCCCCGTTGCTCCGCGTCGCCGGCGGCCTGTGGCTCCTCGGCGTGGTGGCCGGAGCCGTCTCGCTCGTCACCGCGTTCCTGGACCGCGAAGCGCACCTCGACGGTCTCCGGGAGACTGCGCTCACCCTCGACAGCCAGCTGGACGCTGCCCGGGTGGACGAGGTCGTCTCGATCGCCCTGTGGGGAACGATGGCCGCATTCGCGCTCGTCCTGCTGGTCGAAGCGCTGCTGGTCGAGCCACTGCTCCGGGGCCAGGGCTGGGCCCGTTGGGCGCTCCTCGGAACGGTGGTCCTCGATGCCGGCGCCGTGCTGCTGGTGCTGGCGTTCCTCGGCAACGACTCCCCTGGGTTCCAACCGGTTCCGCACCTTGCCGTGGCCCAGCTGCTGCTCGCCGTCATGGCCCTGGTCCTGACCCTGCTTCCGCCCGCTTCGCGCTGGTTCAGGGAGCGGCGTCTCCGGCGCTGATGACCCGGCGGGCGGGCGCGGCGTCAGCTCGCTGACGCGCTGTTAGCTCGCCGCCCTGTGCCGGCCCCGCGCAGGCTCGGTCCCCTGCGGTACCGAGCCTGCTAGCACCACCAGTTCCTCGCAGGAGCGGAGCACCACCTGGCAGGCCTCCAGGGCCCCCCGATCGGTCAGCGGGTTCTCCGCCAGCACCCGCCAGCGGTGGAGCGTCCCGAGCGAGGCGGACCGGATGGCCTCTGCGGCGGCCCCCGGGGGAAGGGCGAGACGGTCCGAAGCGCCGGTACCGGAACCTCCCACCAGCCGCTCTGCCTCGTCCGCCACCCGCGCGGGCAGCGGGACCCCGCCCGAGCGCAGTGCCGACAGCAGCGTCAGTTCGTTGATCTCGTGGGCATTGGCCCTGATTCTCTCGACGCCGGCCAGCAGCCCGGCGCCGGCCTCCCGCGGGTTGCTGCGGACCAGTGCCTCGAGTCCGGTCAGCGCCGTCCTCACCCGCAGGGTGGTGGCCCGTGCGCCGAACTGCCGGGTGACCAGGGTCAGAAGGTGGTCGAGCCCGCTGCGCCGGGCGAGTTCATGCGCCAGCGCCGTCGGGTCGCTGGTGCCGCCGCGGACCAGGGCGGGTCCCAGCCGGAGGCCGAACATGCCGAAGCGGTCGAGGAGCCGCGCTGCGTCCTCCGGGGGGATGCCGATGGCGGCGCTTCCGGTGACGAAGCGGTCGGCGGACAGCAGCATGCGTTCACGCTCCGCCTTTCCCAGCGTAGCGAGGGCTACGAATGCCTCGTACTCCGCCTGCCGCAGTGTCCGGGCGCTCTGCGCCAGCAGACCCGCCATGGGAAGCACATCGAGCACCAGCGACTTCAGGGACTGATCGGCGCGGTACCGATCAGCGATTCGCGAGGCGGAGATCAGGGAGTCTATGCGTCCCGACCCGACCTCGTCGGCCCGGGACAGGACCGCGAGCGCGTTGACCGTGCCCGAGGAGGCGGCACTGGTATCGCGGAACGCCTCGAGGAACTTCAGGTCCGAGCCGTGGAGGTGCCGCATCAGGTAGATCACGGCATCGGCCTCGGACGGCGCATCCTCCGGGATGAGGAACCGCGTGCTGCGGGCCGATACCTCGGCGGAGAGGGAGGCGATGCCGGGGGTGTCGATCAGGGTCATGGCGCGCAGGTTCTCGGCGGGCCACTCGACGACGAGCCGGGCCACCTCGTCGGCCTGCTGCCCACCGAGGTCGAACACGAGCCGACCGTCGAACCTCCTCAGCGGGAGCAGCCGTGGGTTCCCCTCCACCGGGTACGCAGTGATGCGGGGCGTCGCTGCGTGGCGGTACCAGGTGACGATACGGGTGCACTCCCCCGTGTCGGTCGGCGCAATCTCCTCCCCGATGATCGCGTTGAGGAGCGTTGACTTGCCGGCCTTGACCATGCCCGCGACGGCGACCCGCAGCGGCTCCCGCAACCGTTGTGCGTAGCCCTCGAGTTCGGCGCGCAACGCCGGGTCGTCGTCGTACACCTGCACCGCCTCCAGGAGGAGGGCCTCGACGGCGCCGCTGTCCCTCATGCTCCGGCGCCCACGTCCGCGGATGCCTGCGGAGCCGTCGCAGCGTCGGGGAGGAGCCGCTTCGCCTGCGCATGCAGCTGGTCGATCCGGGCGAGTTGCGCCTTCAGGGCGGTGACCCGCTCGTCGCGTTCCTGCCGGAAGGTCGAGGCGGACCGCTGGGCGGCGGCCACCGAGTCCGCGAGCGACCGGTGGTGCTCCTCGGCGATGTCCCCGAAGTGGTCGCGGATCTCACGCTGGACGAGGCGCAACCGGTCCTTCAGCTGCTTGCCCACCTGGAAGACGACGTCGTCCATCTGCCGCCGGACGAGGGTCTTCGCCTCCGCCTGGCGGCGCTTGAGCCGGGCATCCTTGTCCTCGCGGTAGGCCTTGCGCCCCAGCAGCAGGCCGGCACCGACCGAGAGCGGGTTGATGAGCGACATGCCGATGATGCCGGTCAGCAGCCCGAACATCAGCACTCCGCCGTAGCTTCCGCGCATGCCGATGAGCACCTTCCCGGCCGCACTGACGCGTCCGGGATCGAGGTAGGGCACCTCCTCGACGGGTGCGAGGACGCCGTCGGTACTGGACACCTCCAGGAGCGGCAGGGGCACCTCGTCGAGCGCGAACAGCTCCGCCACCTGCTCGGCAAGCCATCGTGAGCGCTCATTCGTCCACACGAACGTGTCCGACACCGCGGAGGCGACCCGCTGCTCGAGCCATTCCGCGAACTGGTCCCAGACGGGCCCCGGGTCACCGTCGTCGATGGCAGCCTCGGCCTCCCGCTGGATCGAGCGGAGCCGGTCGCGGAGATCGTGCTCCATGTCGGAGATCAGGTCGGACGCGCCATCGTTGAGCGTGGTCTGCCAGCGTGAGGAACGCTTCCGTTGCTGGTCCGCTTTCGCCTTGGCCTCCTCCAGCTGGGCGAGCAGGACGGGTACTCCCTCGGGATGCTGGAGCGCCTGGAGTTCGGACGTCACGGACAGGCGCAGGTGCTCGGTCGTGGACAGCAGGTCCTGCGCGACGGAATTCCTGCGCAGGACCTGCGCCCTGCCGACGACGTCGTTCCGAAGATAGGCGACGAGTTCCGGAAAGCCCGACTCACGGTTCAGCTCGGCGTCCTTCGTCTGCGACGCGACCAGGCGGAGGTCCGACGACACGGGGAGCAGCTGGACCGCGCCGACGCCGGCCTGCGCGAGGTGGGCCCTGTCCAGGTCGGCGACGGTCCTCCATTGCGGGTAGAGGTCGATCTTGGACAGGACGCAGCCCACGTTGGGAACGATCCTCTGCGCCTGCCTGAGGAAGCGCAGCTCCGGCTCGGTGTACTCCTGCGAGGCGTCCGACACGAGGATCATGGCATCGGCGGCCGGCAGTGCGGTGAGGGTGGTCAGCGCGTGGGCGGACTCCAGGCCGCCCACGCCCGGCGAATCGATGACCGACAGTCCGTCGGCCAGCACCCGCCGGGGAAGCCGGACCTCCGCCGAGGCGAGCCCCTGCCGGTTCGACGGGTTGCCCCGTTCGGACACGAAGCCGGCGATGTCCTCGAGCGCGACCGGCCGGCGCTCGAACGCTGCAGGGTCCTGCTCCGGGCCGCCGCCCTCCCGGGGTACCAGGACGGCGGCACTTGCCGGGTCACCGAAGCTCACGACCGTGGGGACGGAGGTCGCGATGTCGTCGTCGACGGGACAGACCGGGGCGTTCACGAGGGCATTGATCAGCTTGCTCTTGCCCTGCTTGAACTCCCCCACCACGATGACGCGGATGTCCGGATTCGCCAGGCGGGCGAGCGTCTGGTCCAGCCTCTGGCGGAGGTCCGCCCGGTCACCGGCTGCGACCAGACCGAGGCCGGTGTTCACGAGCGTGATGAGGTCGTCCATGCAAAGCTCCCCGTTCGTCATCGAATGAGACCACAGGCAAGCCCAACGGAGGATACCTCCGTTGGGCTTGCCTGATGCGTACTGGAGTTAGAAGTTATTGTCTTCCACGTTGAGATCGGTGTCGACCTCCACGTCCAGCTCGTTGTCGACGAAGACCGCGGAATCGTCGATCGAGGTGTAGGCATTCTCCGAGTTGTCGTTGAACGCGTCCTCGATCGCCACGTCGGTGTTGATCGAGTTGTCGGAGTTGTCGGTGATGACCTCCGTCTCGTTGAACGCGTCCTCGATCGCCACGTCGGTGTTGACCGAGTTGTCCGAGTTGTCGTTGAACGCGTCGTCGATCGCCACGTCGGTGGAGTTGTCGTTGAACGAGTCCTCGATCTCGACGTCGAGGTCGGCGTCCACGGAGTTGTCGGTGACGGTCGTGGTCTCCGAGTTGTCCGTGTTGAAGGAGTCCTCGATGTCCACATCCGCGTCGATCGAGTTGTCGGTGTTGTCCGTGACGACCGAGTTGTCGGAATTGTCGGAGTTGTCCGAGTTGTCCGAGTTGTCGGTGTTCAGGGAGTCCTCGATGTCGACATCGATGTCCGCGTCGATGTCCGTGACGACCGAGTTGTCGGAATTGTCCGAGTTGTCCGAGTTGTCGGAGTTGTCCACCGAGTTGTCGGAATTGTCCGAGTTGTCCGAGTTGTCGTTGTAGGAGTCCTCGTTGTAGGAGTCCGAGACGGAGTTGTCGGAGTTGTCCGAGTTGTCCGAGTTGTCGGAGTTGTCGGAGTTGTCGGAGTTGTCGTTGTAGGAGTCGGTGGTGTTCCCGATGGCAACGCTTGCCGAGCCACCAGCGCTGACATTGGTGGAGCTGTTCTGCGAGTGGTCGTCGGAGTTGTCCACGGAGTTGTCGACGCTGGCGTCGCCGTCCGCAGCGACCGCACCGTTGCCCGAGGCGATGAAGGAATCGTTGTCGAACATCTGGCTGACGTCACCGTTGGCCCAGATGTTCTGGTTCACGGACTGGTCCGTGATGGTGTCACGGTCATCGACGGAGGAGGTGTACGAGTAGTTGTTGACCACGTGCATGATCTGCTGGACAGCGTTCCCGTGGTCGTTGTCGTCCCCGCCAGTGGCAGGCGTTCCCGGCGTTCCGCCCGTGGAAGGCGTCCCTGGCCCCGGCGTTCCCGGCGTCCCGCCCGTGGAAGGCGTCCCCGGCGTCGGCGGAACAACCCCGCCGCCCGTACCGGGTGTCACAGGTACCGGCGCCACGACACCCGGGGTCACGTCGCCCGAGGAGTTGCCGCCCGTGTTGTAGTCGCGGTCGAACGAACTGGCGTTCCGGCCGCCGAAGGAGACCGGAGCGTAGTCCATGACCACGGGCATGACAGCGTCCACGTCGTCCATGCAGACATCCCCGAGGCCCGCCGCAGCAAGAACGGCCTCCGGGTCGCTGATGAATTCGCTGGCCGCTTCCTGGTCATTGAAGAGGTTCATGAGGAAATCGAGGAGGTCTGAAGCGAGAGTAGTCATGCGATGTTCCTTCGGTGTGTGGAGTCGCCGGCGGCTCTGCCTGGCTTGTTCTCAAAGTAGGAGCGGGGGTGGCACCACGGCATCGGTAGTTCCACCCCTAACCGCGGTCGCCCATTAGGGGTTTCGGCCGGTTCCGTTAGGGGTCCTGATAGGAGCACCCCCGGGTGTCGTACTGCCGCCGGCGGCCGGGTCCAGTGAAAGGCGAAGCCGCGCCAGCAGCTCGGAGCGCGACCCGGCCCCGAGGCGGCGACGGATGCGCGCGACGTGGTGTTCCACCGTCCTCGGTGAGATGAAGATCTCCTCGCTGATCTCCCGGTACGTCCGCCCCCGGAGGACCAGCTGCGCGATCTCGCGTTCCCGTCCGCTGAGGGCCGAACCTCCGGGCGGCCGCGCGTCGTCCCTGGAAGCGGCACGTGCGCCGGCCGCTGCGTCCGCGCGCGACACGGCGACCCGGTGCTCGTCCGGTTCCTCCCGTCGGGGGCCGGCCGGCTCCGGTACCCGCTCACGAGCGGGGCGCAGGTCGCGGGCACAGGACAGCAGCCGCGTCATGTCCTTGCGGTCCGCCGCCCGCGCTGACGCATGTCCCGCCAGCCGCGCCCCTTCCCAGCCGAAACCCGCGGCTCCGAGGCCCGCCGCAGCAGCCTCGACCGCGTCCACGGTGAACTGTCCGGCCAGGACCGATACCCAGGCCTTGCCCGCGACCGCGAAGGTGGCCGCCAGTGGATAGGTCCTCGCCTGGCGCACGAGCGCAGCGGCGTGCGGAGCCAGGTAGTCCGGCCGCTCGAGCAGGAGGCCTGCCTGAACCGCTGACCACTGCACGGGCACGGACCAGAGCGGAGGATTCCCAAGTTTCGAGAGCAGCAGCCAGGCCTCCTCGAGGTGTGGCTTGAGCCCCTCGAGATCACGGAGCCGTGCCGCCGCGACGACGAGTTCGGTGAGGGGCAGGACGGTCAGCAGGTCCACGGACACGTGCAGCAGTGCCTCACGGGCCCCTTGCCACGCCTGCACCAGTGCGGCGGCGTCCCCTGCCCGCCTCGCTAGTCCCACCTCGAGCGCCTGCAGCAGCAACTCGTCGCGGGGAGTGGGCTTCTGGCCGTGCACCCCTGCCTCGACGATGAACGCCCGTGCAAGGGCCGGCTGGTCGAGGAGCATGGCCGCCCAGCCGCCCAGGAGGCACAGACGCGTCCGCGTGACGCTACCCCCCTGGCCACTGGCCAGCGCCGCCTGGACCACGGAGTGCGCGGTCTGCGCGCTGCCGCCCAGGAGCGCGACGGTCGCGGCGAAGCCCGCAGGCATGTCGGGAGCCGGCACGGCCGTCCGCGTCGCGTTCACGGTGTCGGAGGCACGGATGAGCATGGGCAGGGCGCCGTGGGGTTCGGGGCTGAGGGAGAGCAGCGCCCCCTCGGCCAGGAGCGTGTGCCCGACGTCGTGGAGTGAGGGGGACGGCGCGGGAGCTCCGCCCTCGACCAGCGACCGTGCTCCCGCGGCATCACCGGCGGCCAGGAGCGCCACCGCGCCGAGCGGATCGGTCCCTGATGGATGCAGCCCCGCCGCCCAGCGTTGCACGTCCGCCGCACGGGACATCATGCCCCGGTGTGCCCAGAGCGCGCAGGACACGCGTACCGCCCGGGGGAAATCCGGGAGCGCCGACCCGGCATCGAGGGACTGATGCCCGAAGTAGGTGTCCAGGATGCGGGAGGCGGCATCCAGGTCGCCGATGCCCAGCGCCGCTTCGGCCCGGCGCGGAGCCGAACAGAGGGCCTCCGTACCGGCGCCGACCGCGAGCTCGAGCAGTTCCAGGGCGCCGTCGGGATCAGAGCCGAGGAGGGCGGTTCCCTCCTCGTCGAGAACGCGCGCGAGTCGCTCGTCGACGACGCCATCCGCAGCGAGCTGACGCGCCACTGTCCCCAGCGGCAGTCCTTCGGCACAGTATGCATCGACGAGGGCGCGCTGCAGCCGTCGCACCTGGGGCACATCGGCGTCCCTCAGGACGGCCGCGCGCACCTCCGGCGAGGGCCGACCGTCGGACTGCAGGACTCCGGCGCTCCTCGCGCGGTCCACCAGCTGCCCGGGCGGCACGCCCTCACTGTGCAGCAGCGGAGGAACAAGGCCCGGTATCGAGAACCCGACGCACAGGGCGAGGACGACCTCGTAGGTCGCAGCATCCAGATCGAGGTGAGGGATGTCCGATGCCGGGCGCACGTCTGTCTCGGGATAGTCGCGGACCATGATCAGAACTCCGGCGCGGGAGCAGGCTCGGTGCTGCCGGGCTCCGGCGAGGGAGGCGGCTGTGGTGTCGTGGCGCCTACGGTCGGGTCAGGCGCAGGCGGCGTGGTGGGATCCGTGACAGGAGGATCCGTCACCGGCGGTTCTGTGACAGGAGGATCCGTGACGGGAGGATCCGTGACAGGAGGTTGCGTGACAGGAGGTTCCGTCACCGGCGGTTCCGTCACCGGCGGTTCTGTGACGGGAGGTTCTGTGACGGGAGGTTGCGGTGAAGGAGTCGGGTCCGGGGTGGGCTGCGGAGCGGGTCCCGTCGGAGGAACGTCGGGGAGGGGACCCGTGGGGGTCGGAGTGGGACCCGTCGACGGGAAAGGAACCGGCGGCGTGGGGTCGACCGGGCTCGTGCCCGGCTTCTCGACAGCACCGGGAGGGGTTGCCGCGGCAGAGGATGGAGCCGGTACCGGGCCGTTCCCCAGCGGCGCACCGTCGGGCGACTCCTCGGAGGTCTTCGCTCCCTGGCGTGCAGCACCGGTGGCTTTGCTCGTGGTCCGTCTCGTGCCGTCGGGCGAACTGGAAGAACCAGCGTCAGTGCTCTTGTCCTTATCCCCTGCCGCCGGTTCCGCGACCAGGATGCCTGCACGGTCCAGGAAGTTCGAACTGTCCTCAGGGTCGACGACGGGCCCGAGCAGTCCTTCGATCCCTTCTGCTTCCGCAGGAGTGGCGGGACCCTCCGTTGCCTCGGCGGACACGGGCGCCTCTGCCGCCTCTGCCCGCGGGTCCCCCGCCAACGCCGAGAGGGCCGCCAGCGGATTGGGGGCGTTGGTGGCTGATGCGGTCGCGATGCCCAGCAACGCCACGGCTGCCGCGACGGCCCCTGCGCGCAGACCGAGCCGCCTGTTCGACGCCATGGCCGCCGGCCCGTGGCGCGGCGCGGGAACTCTGGACGGTAGCCCGAAACCGGCTGCATTGGTCTTCGCTGCGGCTCCGTCCAGTCCATGTGGACTGGAGGCCGTGCTTCCGACAGCAGCCCCGACAGCAGGAGCCCCCTCCTGCGGGGCGTCCTCCAGGGCGGCCGTCGCGAAGGCCGCACCGAGGGCAACCGACGCCTTGGGGTCCAGATCGATGGCGAGCGGTCGGTCGAATTCGCCGGACAGGAGCTGCGCGACCAATGGAATCCGGGACGATCCGCCGACCAGCAGGATCGCGGTCAGGTCCTCCGCGCTGACCTGTGCGCTCTCGAGGGCCGCGTGCAGTGTGTCGATCGTCTCGGCGAGGGCGGGTTCGATCATGGCCTCGAACTCCGACCGCACCAGGCGTACGGAGGAGTGGGTTCCGGGAACCATCACGGAGACGGTCGCCTCGGAGTCGGACGACAACGCCTCCTTGGCTTCGGCACACTCCCTGCGGAGGCGGTTGAGTGCCGCGACGACATCGGGATCGGTCGGGTCAAGGTCCGAGGTGGGGATGTTCGCACCGTCGAGGACGCGGTGGAAGATCTCCTGGTCGAAGTCCGCCCCGCCGAGGCGCTCGAGCCCCTGGGGAACGCCGAGGACGCTGAAGGTGTCCGCATCGGTCTTCCGAAGGACCGTCGCGTCGAAGGTACCGCCGCCCAGGTCGTAGACGGCAAGGGTGCTTCCGCTGACGACCCGCTCCCGCGAGGCGTACGACAGCGCTGCCGCTTCGGGCTCGGTCAAGAGGACGACGTCGTCGATGCCCGCCGCGGACAGAGCCCGCGTCAGGCGGGACGTCCGGTGACCACCCCAGCTCGCCGGATGGGTCAGGGCGATCACCTCGGGGAGTTCGCCCTCCCTCTCCGTGGCGACCTCGACCACCCACGTGACCACGGCGGCGAAGAGGTCCTCCGGCAGGACCTCGGTACCCCCCACGATCAGCGGGACGTCGTCGCCCATCCGGCGCTTGAACTCCCTGGCGATGCATTCCGGATGGGAGAGTCCCCTGCGCTCTGCGGCCTCACCGATCAGCCGGGTGCCGTCCCCGCCGAGGAAGACGACCGTCGGTATGGCTGCGGCCCTGCTTCCCAGGAGGAGGATCTCGGGCGTGCCCGGCCCCTGGCCGCCGGTCCTGATGACCGCTGCGGCTGTGAAGATCGTGCCTACATCGATACCGAGGCCGTAACTCATAGATTCCCCATGTCATGCTCGTCATTGACCATTCCTCCCCAGCTAACAGGACGGCATGGAGCAAAACGAGAGTGGTATCGCACACTCCCTACTTGTCTTCAACAGGGGACTACCTGATTCATGCAGCGGTGATTGGCGCAGGTAATACCGAGCATTTGTACAGGTTCCACTGTTTCTTGCAAGGCTGGTCCGGGAGCTGTAGAGGCCCGTCCGGGACCTTGGCTAGCCTCTGGTGAACTGGCCCGCGGAGCGCGGGTAGGTCTCTCCAGGAAGACGATCATGTACCCCTCCCCCATGCCGAGCACCGTCGGTGCCCGCACCGCAGCAGGCGCAGCCCTCGCCGCCATCGCTGCCTCCCTTCTCGCCGCCCCCGCCGTCGCCGCGACGCCCACGGTCCTCGCCGACGGAGCGGTCCTCGCCAACAGCGTCCAGGCCGACGGCGTCTTCTCGGCGACCGTCGATGCCGCCGCTGGTTCCACGGTGAAGTTCAAGCTGGACGGGGCCTACATCGGTCAGGACGCGAAGGCACCGTACACCTGGCCCGTGACCACCGGGGCCGGAGCGCATAAGCTCGACGCGCGGTGGGAGACGCCCACCGGACGTCAGGAAGTCACCGTGTCCTTCACCGTAGCCGCCCGGCTGGCCGCCGGCCCGACCCCCGTCAAGGCTCCCGCGCCTGCACCGGCGCCCGCCGGCGTCGTGCAGGTCTCGACCGCGGCCGCGCTGAAGTCCGCGCTCGCCACCGCCCGGCCCGGCCAGGTCATCGAACTGCGTGACGGGCGCTATCTCGGTGGCTTCACGGCGTCGGCCTCGGGGACGGCGTCGGCTCCGATCACGCTGCGTGGATCCCGCAACGCGGTGCTCTCCACGGGCTCGACGTCCTCGGGCTACGGCCTGCACGTCACGGGCTCGCACTGGCGCATCACCGGCATCTCGGTCGCCTCGTCGGCCAAGGGGATCGTCCTCGACGGCTCGAGGAACACCGTGATCAACGGTGTGGACGTCGGCACGATCGGAGCCGAAGCGGTGCACTTCCGTTCCGGGAGCACGGACGGCGCCATCCTCAACTCCTTCATCCACGACACGGGCCTCCGGCAGCCCGAGTACGGCGAGGGGATCTACCTGGGCAGCGCCGCGAGCAACTGGGTCGGCGGGGTTCCGGACCGCTCGGACCGCATCTCGGTGCGGGGCAACCGCATCACCAACACGGCCGCGGAGGGCGTCGACGTCAAGGAGGGCACCACCGGCGGTGTGATCGCCGGCAACGTGTTCACCAACTCGGGCACCTCGGGCGCGAACTTCGCGGACTCCTGGGTCGATGTGAAGGGCAACCGCTACCGGGTGGAGGGCAACACCGGTCTCGGCACGAAGCTCGACGCATTCCAGGTGCACGCGGTCTCCGCGGGCTGGGGTACCGGCAACGTCTTCACGGGCAACACCGTGCGGGGCGGCGTCCCCGGCTACGAGGTGTGGGTCCAGTCGGCCTCGCTCGGGACCACGGTCACGTGCAAGCCGAGCGGTGCCGCGCGCGGCCTGACCAACATCGCCTGCCGCTAGCGCGGGTCCGGACGACGGCAGGGGCCGGGTGGGACATCCCACCCGGCCCCTGCCGTTCCCGCCTGTCCTTAGATGGCTGGGGTCGGCGTCTCGTCGCGGACATCGGTGGACAGTTCCACCGTCGCTGCCTGCGCCGGGCGGCCGAGTGCCCGGTACTGCCAGCCCTTCGACGTGTAGTCGTTGGCGTTCAGAGCGTGCCGGCCGTCCAGGATCCGCCGGTGGCTGACCAGGGCGCCGAGCGTGTCGGGATCGGCGTTCCTGAACTCGGACCACTCGGTGAGCAGGGCGACGACGTCGGCCTTGTCCACGGCCTCGGCCATCGAGTCCACGTAGTTGAGGTCCGGGTAGGCGCGGTGCGCGTTGGCGTTGGCCTCCGGGTCGTAGACCGTGACGATCGCTCCCTCGAGGTAGAGCAGCCGTGCCACATCGAGGGCCGGGGCGTCGCGGACGTCATCGGAGTTGGGTTTGAAGGCGGCACCCAGGGCGGCCACGCGGACCCCGGCGAGGCTCCCACCGGCGAGCTCGCGGATCAGATCGACGGTGCGCACGCGACGGCGGTTGTTGATCGAGTCGACCTCACCGAGGAAGCTCACGGCCTGTCCGACCCCGAGTTCCTCGGCGCGGTGCTTGAACGCCCGGATGTCCTTGGGGAGGCAGCCGCCGCCGAACCCGAGACCCGGCTTCAGGAAGCGTCCGCCGATCCGGTCGTCCAGGCTGAGTGCCTTAGCGAGGTGGTTGACGTCCGCCCCCGTGGCCTCGCAGATCTCCGCCATCGCGTTGATGAAGGAGATCTTGGTAGCGAGGAAGGAGTTCGCCGCGACCTTGACCAGTTCCGAGGTCGCCAGGTCGGCGACGATCACGGGCGTGTCCAGATCGAGGATGGGCTTGAACACCTGGCGGAGCTGCTCCTCGGCCCACGCGGAGCCGACGCCGAAGACGAGGCGGTCGGGGAAGAGCGTGTCCTGCACGGCGAAACCCTCGCGGAGGAACTCCGGGTTCCAGGCGACCTCGAGCTCGGTGCCGAGCGGGGAGATGGACTGGACCAGCGAGGTGATGCGCGCGGCAGTGCCGATGGGCACCGTGGACTTGCCGACGAGCAGTGCCTTCCGGTCGATGCGCGTGGCCAGCGCGGTGAACGCGGCGTCGACGTACTTCAGGTCGGCGGCGGAGGAATTGGGGGCCTGCGGAGTCCCGACGCAGACGAAGTGCACGTCGCCGAAGGACGCCGCCGCGTCGAAGTCCGTGGTGAACCGCAGCCGGCCGGATTCCAGCGCCTCACCGAGCTTCTCCGGGAGCCCAGGTTCGAAGAAGGGCACTGTCCCGGCGGACAGCATGTCGATCTTGCGCTGGTCGACATCGACGCCGAGGACGTCGAAGCCCATGATCGCCATGCAGACGGCGTGGGTGGCTCCGAGGTAACCGGTGCCGATGACGGTCACCCGGGGTAGTGGCTGGTTGCTCTCCTGCGAAGTGCTCATCGTTGGTCCTCTTTCGGGTAGGGGGTATCGCAGATTGTCGGACGTCGTCGTGCTGGTGAGGGTCGGTCGGTCAGCCGGAGGTGCAGGGTTCGTTCGACAGGCCTTCTCCGGCATCGGAGGCCGTGTTGCTGCATTCGACGACGTTGTCGCGCACGGGCTTCAGCGAGTAGCCGACTCCGGGTCCGTTGACCTGGGCGACGTTGTCGCGGAAGACGTTCTCGGTGCCCCAGCCGTCCACGATCTCGTGGGTCTGGAACCCGTCCTGGGGCGAGTTGGCACCCGTGTTCCCAGCGATCACCCAGCCCCGTCCCTTGACGTCCACCCAGGAGTCGGCCTCGACGATCGCGGAGCCGTCGAAGCTGTTGGCCTGCAGGATGCCGTTCGAGGTGCCCTCCTTGATGTCGACGTTCTCGGACGTGGTGCCGGAGATCGTGTTCCCGGTGATCTCGTTGCGATCGCTGCGGTCGGGCTCGCAGTTGCTGATGTCGCACCAGTTGCTCTCGGCGGTGCCGATGTAGATGCCCTCGCCGAACTTGGGCTTCCTCAGGCCGGTGTTGCTGATCGTGTTGGCGGTGACCCGATTGTCCGTGCTGAACTTCCGCAGGTGGATCGCTTCGTCGCCGGTGGTGGTGACGGTGAGTCCGGTGATCACGGTGTTGGTGCTCCGGTCCACCATGACGCCCTTCTGGCCGTTCCGGACGGTGAAACCCTGGAGGACCCAGTAGGCGGAGTCCTCGAGGTGGAACACGTAGCCGTCGTCGGTGGTACCCCCGTCCAAGATGCTCTCCGCGTTGCCGCAGAGAGTGATGGGCTCCTCGGCCGTTCCGGTCGCGGTCGCCGTGAAGTTGCCCGTGTAGACCCCGGCCCCGAGGCCGATCACGTCGCCGGGCTGTGCGGCGTCGAGGGCGTTCTCGAGCTCCGTGGAGTTCGACACCCGCACCGTCGGCTCCGGGCATTCGGCCGGCGTGGCCACCGGTGCGGGTGCCTCGCCGGCGTCCTCTGTCGGCTGGGCCTGGGGATCCCGCTCGCCACGCCCGTCTCCCTTCCCGTCGACCTTCCCGCCGGCGCCGTTCGGGCCCACCACCACGACGACCGCTGCCACCACGAGGGCGAGCACTGCGAGGACGAGGGCGGTGATCCCTCCGCGGCGCGTCACTGGGCCTTCCGGACGTCGTCGATGCGGACGATCCCGCGGCTGAGGGCCGTGAGGGGCACCCTCTCCTCGTACGGGTTGCGGATGGTTCGCACCCGCAGGTGGCGCTTGCGGGTGAAGGCGGTGGCCACGAGCAACGCGCCGAGCAGCAGCCAGATGAAGGTCAGCGGCTGGAAGACGGAGGTCATCACGCTGTGCAGGGTGGGGGCGGGATGCCAGTTCAGCAGCTCGTTCTCCTCCACCACCGCGCCGGTCGACCTCTCGTCCCAGATGGCGACGGTCCCGTAACCGCCAACATTGTTGCCGGCGACCCGGGTGTCGGGCACGTTGCCGACCAGGGAGATCCCGTGTCCGGACAGCGACGTCATCGTGTTCCGCGTGACCGTCGCGGTCGCGTCGCGGACATAGACCCCGGTGTCGCCGCCGGAGATGGTGTTCCTGCGGATGTCAGCACGCGCCCCCGGCTCCCGGATAGCGATGCCCTGCTGGTGCTGGTCCCGGAACTCGTTGTCGATGATGCTCACGCCTTCCGCTGCGTAGTTCACGACGACGCCGACCTCGTTGCCCCGGATGGTGTTCCCGGTCACCCGGAGGTTGTTGCCGCCGCTGACCTCGACGCCGTAGCGCCCGTTGTCGGCGACCGTGCTCTTCACGACGCGGTTCCCTCCGTAGGTGACGACGGCCGTCCCAACGGCATTCGGGCCGTCCGCGAGCGGCTGGCCGTCGAGCGAGATGCCGTTGCGGCCGTTGCCGCTCGCCGTCACATCCTTGAGCTGGACACGGGTGCTCGAGCGCCCCACGGTGATGCCGTCCACGGCGTTGTCCGACGACGTCGTGCCGGTGATCGTCGCGTCGGTGACGGAGCGGTGCAGCACGAGGCCGTCCACGAGACTGCCGCTGATGGTGGAGTCGCGGATGGCGACGTCGCGGGCGTTCGTGACGAACAGGCCGAACGCGTTGTCGCGGACGGTCAGGTTGTCGATCCCCGCCGTCACCACGCTGTAGTCGAGGTCCGTCTGGTCGGCGAGGGACTTCAGGTCCGCTTCCGGCAGCAGGCGGGCGCCGGCGGGCGCCACCGGTTCGGCCATCGCGGGAGCATCCTGGAAGGTGCCGGGGGTGTCCGTGCCGGTCAGGGCGAGGCCACCCGTGTTGCCGCTCCAGAATCCGAGGGAGGACACGCTGGCGTGCGAGAACGAGGCGTGGCCGCCGATCACGCGGACGTAGGCACGCCCGTCGGAGGTGTCGGTGTCCGCTCCAGCCCCGTTCCAGCTCGTGATCTCCACATCGGACTCCTCGGTGCCTGCGACCGCGAGCGAGCCGCCGAGCGCGACGATGGACACGAAGGCGTCCTTGTTGCTCTGCAGGCGCACGGTGATTCCCTCTCCCCCGTTGATGGACAGGGTGGCGCCGGGCAGCACCACGATGTTCTCGGTCAGCATGAAGGTCGACGACGCCAGTTCCTTGAAGGTGTCCGGGGCGAGCTTCAACAGGTCCGCCGTGGTGTACGGTGCGTTGCGGGCCGGCAGGACGAGGGTGTTGGTGGCTCCGGTGTGGAGGCGGTACGGGCCTTCGAGCCCGTCGACGCGCCACCGCGCGGCGGAGGCGATGGTCCGCACGTACACGAGGCGCTCCTCCTCGCTCTTCACTATGCGGGCCTCGCTGCGGGGGTCGCCGGTATACAGCTCGCCCTGCACGTTGCCGTTGGCTGCGATCTCATTGCGCCCGACGGCGTCCGCCTCGGCTTCCTTCCAGAGGTTGCCTGCGGCGATGAAGCCCGCTCCCACGAGGGCGATGAGGACGAGGGCGAGGATGCTGAGGAGGATCGGTTTCCTGCCGCTCATGCGACGGCCTCCCGTTCGCCCTGGGCGGTACCCTCCGCGGCATCGGTCTTGGGTTCCAGGCTGACGGCGTCCTGGCCGTCGCCGCCGATCTGGTCCGCGTGCCGGGTGAGCCAGCCCTGCTTGTTCATGGTGGCGAACGCGTAGAGCTTGATGGGCAGTGCCACGAGGATCACCGCGAAGGCGAGGACGGGCAGGATCAGGATGTCCCTAGGCTCGCGTCGGAGGTGGGAGATACCGCGGACACCGCGGCCCAGCAGCAGCCAGCACAGTGCGGCGGCGACGCCCAGCACGGTGAAGTCCAGCCGGTTGAAGATGAGGTAGAACATCGTCAGGCCCATGGTGAGGGGTGTCAGGAGGATCTGCAGGACGGTGACCTTGGTGATGAAGGGTACGCGCCACAGCCAGCCGGTGCCGATGGCCGTCAGGTAGCAGCGGTAGGAATTGCGGCTCCACCGGACGCGCTGCTTGACGAAGGCCCGGAAGCTGGCCGGGAACATCGAGAGAGCGCGTGCCGACGACTGGTGCACGGTCTTGTACCCGGAGGCGAGGACCAGCCAGGTGAGGCGGCCGTCGTCGCCCGAGATACAGCGCTTGCCTAGGAAGTACTCGTTCTCGAGGTGCTCGAGGACGGGCAGGACTGCGGAGCGACGGTAAACGGCCGTCCTGCCGGAGATGCAGGGGACCGCCCCGGCCGCGCCCATCGCCGGCACGTAGTCGAGGTAGCGCAGGTTCACGAGCCAGTCGGCGACGCGGCGCCAGACGCTCGTGTCCCGCTTGTAGACGGTCTGGTGCGTGCCCACCGCGCCGACGAGCGGATCGATGAACGGCATCTGCACGTTCCTCAGCAGGTCCGGCTGCCACCAGGTGTCCGAGTCCGTGAGCACCAGGGTGTCGTACTGGGCGAGGCGGATGCCGACGCCGAGCGCCGAGCGTTTGCCCACGTGGTGGAACAGGATCGGCTTGATCGTCGGGTCCTGCAGCGCCTCGATCCTGGCGTAGGCGTCGAGGTCCTCGACGTCGAGGACGATGATGATCTCGTCCGGCTTCTGCGCACGCCAGGACTCGAGGGCGCTCAAGAGGATGTCGGGGTCCTCGTGGAAGGACGGGACCACGACGGACGTGGTGGTCCGGTGGTCCGTCACGATGGCCTTGGCCCGGTGGGACAGGATGAACCGGTAGAGCCAGAGACCCCACACGATGGCACCGGCGACGGCGACCGGGAAGTAGGGGGAGATCTCGGCCCAGAACGCGCTGACGTCGGTCCAGTCCAAGCTGGCCGTCCAGGCGGACCACAGGGCGTCGAGGGCAGGCCCGGCATTGGGGGCGGAGGCAGGGAGGATCGGGTGCATCGATGTCCTTCATCGGGAGAAAGCGGCTGGTGGACTGCACGTCAGCGGGCACGGTGCGCCCGACCGTTCCTCCGCGGTCGGACTGCGGGGCTGGCAAGCGCTGGGTCACCGGAAGATCGTCAGTAACCTTCTGAACCGACACTATGGGTGCCGTCAGAGGACACGAATACTCGAGATTCCTGGGCTCCTACTTGGTACCCGCGTGTCGGACACTCGCCGTCCGGACGGCTTTGCGGGTGTTGACTTCCAGCCTGGATCAGGGGGCTCCGGGACACGGATGCTGTGCCTTCACCGCCGGTCCACCCCTCTGACGTGGTCTTTTGTCCGCCCGGCAGCGGGCCGGGGTCCGGGGAGGGCATTCGTCGTCCGCCCCGCAGGCAGCTCCTGCGAGCACTATAGGTGTGCCGGACGGGTCAGGATCCTCTGTCGGCGGGTCATACAGACTTTTAACAGGCCGTTTCCTCGGGTGCAATGTGCCCGACGCGTGCCGTTAACACCGGGAGTGCGCCGACGGCCCTTATCGGGCGGACAGTGCCGTTCGGAGGGCGTCGCGTGAGGCGTCGCTGCTGTCGATGCGCCAGTCGGACTCCTTCTGGTAGTCGAACCAGATGAACGCCTGAACGTCGGGCTGCGCCGCGAGGTAGGCCACC
Source organism: Arthrobacter rhamnosi (assembly GCF_054510975.1). Lineage (NCBI taxonomy): Bacteria > Bacillati > Actinomycetota > Actinomycetes > Micrococcales > Micrococcaceae > Arthrobacter > Arthrobacter rhamnosi. The sequence goes on from NZ_JBTNDN010000004.1 coordinate 194,278, forward strand.
AGCCCCTCCGCCCACTCCGCTTTCGATCCGCCCGATTCCGTCGAGGCCGTCTCGCCGATCATGATGGGGATGCCCGGAGCGACTTCGCGCAGCTGGCGCAGTCCTTCCGCGAAGAGCTCCCGGGCGCTGCGCCACGCCTCGTTCTCCCGGGTGGTGCCCCAGTTGTAGGCGTCCAGCGCCACGACGTCCACGTACCCGTCGCCGGGGTAGAAGGCCTCCAGCGGCAGGGAGTCGCAGGTCGGTGCCTGAGGGCTCCAGACCCACGAGACGTTGGTCGCGCCGGCGTCGGCGAACAGGTCATGCACGTGGCGCCACGCGTCGATGTAGTCGGCAGGCGCATTGCCGTTGGTATCGGCTCCCCAGGGATACCAGGGGTAGTTCATCTCGTGCGCGAAACGGAGAAGGACCGGCTTGCCGTAGGCATGCAGGGCGCCGGCCCACTGCTGCAGGTACGCGTCGTGGTGACCGGCCGTGATGGTGCTCAGCGCGAATCGCGTCTGGTCCGAGCCCGTCGCGGGATCCCAGGGTTCCCACGTCACGACGGGCGTGGCACCCCGGGCGGCGACTGCCTCCAGACCGGCCCAGGGCACGGGCTCGGTGAAGTTCGAGTAGGCCATGATCAGGGACGGGCTCTCGCCGAGGGCGGTGGCGGCCTCGTCCCACTGCCCCGGCGATCCGAACCCGCCCTCCGTCGCGATCCCGAAGGCGGGGCGCTTTCCGCTGATGGCCGGAAGACCCGCAGGACCCGGACCGCTGGAAGCAGGCAGGGCGCCGACTGACGACGGCCCGCCGTCGGCTTTCCCGCATACCTCCTCCTGCCCGCCCTGCTGCCCGCTCGCCTGGCCGTCCTCCGACCAGCTCTCCTGCCCGCCCCGCTGTCCGGACAGGAAAAGGACGACGGCCAGGCAGGCGATGAGCGCCGCAGCCAGGATAAGGACGGCCCTCCGCCTTCCGGTGGTGCTTCCTGCCGCCGGCATGGGCGCTACTCCCCCAGGACCTCTGCGGCGTCCATCCACTGGGCCTCGAGGTCCTCGATCTCCGCCTGCAGCTCCTGCAGGCGGAGGTTGAGGCCGGCGATGTGCTCGAAGTCGGCGTCCGGCTTCGCGCCGGCGTCGTTCATCTGCTCCTGCAGCTTGCCCTTCTGCGCGTCGACCTTGGTGATCTGCCGTTCGATGCGGGCAAGGTCCTTGCGGGCCTGCCGCAGTTCCGCCTCGGAGGAGCTCCCCGTGGATCCGCCACTGATGGCGGGTGAGGCGGCGCTCCCGGTGGCCGTCAGCGGACCTGCCGCCTTGCGCAGCTCGAGGTACTGGTCGACGCCGCCGGGCAGGTCCCGCAGCCTGCCGTCGCCGAGGAGCGCCATCTGGCTGTCGGTGACGCGCTCCAGCAGGTAGCGGTCGTGGGAGACCACCACGAGGGTTCCCGGCCAGCCGTCCAGGACGTCCTCGATCGCGGACAGGGTGTCCGTGTCGAGGTCGTTGGTCGGCTCGTCGAGCATCAGCACGTTGGGCTCCCCGACGAGCAGCCGGAGCAGCTGCAGGCGCCGTCGCTCACCGCCGGAGAGCTCGCTGACCCGGGTCCACTGCTTCTCGTTCGTGAACCCGAGCTGCTCCACCAGCTGGCTGGCGGATACTTCCTTGCCACCGACCGCGAAGACGCGCTTCTCGGATTCGATGACCTCGATGACCCGGCTGTTGCTCACGTCGTCGAGCTCGCGCACCTCCTGCGACAGCACGGCGGTCTGGACGGTCTTGCCCTTCTTCACCTTGCCGGCCGAGGGCTTCACCTCGCCGTTGAGGAGCCGCAGGAGGGTGGTCTTCCCGGATCCGTTGACCCCCACGAGCCCGAGGCGCTGGCCCGGTGCCAGCCTCAGCGTGATCTTGTTGAACAGCTGCCGGTCCTCGCCGTCGTCGAGGGTCAGGCTGACGTCCTCGAGGTCCAGGACGTCCTTGCCGAGCCGGGACATGGCCATCTTGCTGAGGGCGAGGGAGTCCCGCGGCTCGGGGACGTCCGCGATGAGCTCGTTCGCTGCTTCGATGCGGAACTTCGGCTTGGCGGTCCGGGCCGGAGCACCACGGCGCAGCCATGCGAGTTCCTTCTTGACGAGCTGCACGCGCTTGGACTCGACGACGGAGGCCATCCGGTCCCGCTCGGCGCGGGCGAGGACGTAGGCGGCATACCCGCCGTCGAAGTCGTCCACCATGGCGTCGTGGACTTCCCACGTGTGGTTGCAGATCTCGTCGAGGAACCAGCGGTCGTGGGTGACGACCAGCAGGCCGCCCTCGGTGGCACGCCAGCGCTGCTTGAGGTGGGTGGCCAGCCAGGCCACGCCTTCGACGTCGAGGTGGTTGGTGGGCTCGTCGAGCATGATGACGTCGTCGTCGCCGATGAGGAGCTTGGCGAGGGCCACCCGCCGCTTCTGCCCGCCGGAGAGCGAGGACACCCTGGCGTGCCAGTCGACTTCGGAGACGAGGCCGCCCATGACGTCGCGGATCTTGGGATTCGAGGCCCACTCGTGGTCCGCCTGGTCGCCGACGATCGCCTGGCCCACCTCGAGGTCGCCGTCGAGCACGTCCGACTGGTCGAGGTAGCCCACGGAGACATCGCGCCGCTTGGTGACGCGGCCGGAATCGGGAGTGCTCCGCTGGGCGAGCAGGCGCATGAGGGTGGACTTGCCGTCGCCGTTGCGGCCGACCATGCCGATGCGGTCGCCGTCCTCGAGGCCGAGGGACACGTTGTCCAGGATGGTGCGGGTGACGAAGGCGACGCTGAGGTTTTCCGCGCCGAGGAGGTGTGCCAAGGAGATGCTGCTTTCGGTTGGAACGGGCGTCAGCCCGCGAAGTCTGGAGTAATCCGAGCCCCGTGCGCCGGGCCGTGCACGGACGCCGCCTGCAGTCCCTCGGACTCGAGGAGGGTCTCCAGCTCGGCGGCGTGGCCGGAGCTCTGGGTCAGGAAGGCGATGGTGGGACCGGAACCGGACACGATGCCGGCCAGTGCACCGGCGGCCTTTCCCCTGTCAAGGATATCGCCCAATGCCGGCGCGAGTTCGAGCGAGGCCTGCTGGAGGTCGTTGTGCAGCAGCGGAGCGAGGCCGAGCGCGTCCCCGGCACGCATGGCGCCGAGGATCGCGGGGTCGATGGAGGGCTGGGGATCGGCGACCACGCCGTCGCGCAGGCGGATCTCGTCGAGGGTGCGGTAGACCTCCGGCGTGGACAGCCCGTACTCCGAGGTCACCAGGACCCAGTGCAGGGGCGTCTTCGAGATGGCCGGCGTGAGCTGGTCGCCCACGCCCAGTCCGACGGCGGTGCCCCCGACGAGCGCGAACGGCACGTCGGCCCCTAGGTCGACGGCGATCTTCGCCAGCTCGTCGCGAGAGAAGCCGCTGCCCCAGAGGGCGTCGCAGGCGAGCAGGGCCGCGGCGGCGTCCGCCGAGCCGCCGCCCATACCACCGGAGATGGGCACGCGCTTCGTGATGTCGAGGTGCACGCCGGTCCGGCCCGGGCTGACGTCGGCGAGGAGCTCGGCGGCACGCACCGCGAGGTTGGTCCTGTCCAGCGGGATGGAATCGGCGGGCAGGTTGAGCGTGCCCTGCCCGTTCACCGTCACACTGATGCCGCTGCCCGGGGCCTCGGTGGCGGTGACCTCCTCGTAGAGCGACACCGCGAGGAACACGCTGGCGATCCCGTGGTAGCCGTCCTCGCGGGGCGGACCGACCTTGAGTGCGACGTTGATCTTCCCGGGGGCCTTCACGCGCACCGAGCGCGCGCCGGAGCGGATGTCGACTGTTCTGCCCGAGACCATACCTACCAACCTAGCCCACCGGCTCAGATCACGCCGGGCCGATCCTCCGCTTCCGCCCGGGCCTCCGCGATGCGCGCGAAGGCGGCGATGTCGAGGACTTCGCCGCGGGCAGTGGGGTCCACCCCGGCGGCGCGCAGTGCCTGCTCGGCCAGGACGGGGCTGCCGGCCCAGCCGGCGAGCGCCGCGCGCAGGGTCTTCCTCCGCTGGGCGAAGGCCGCGTCGATGACGGCGAAGACCTGCTCACGGGTCGCGGTGGTGGCCGGGGGTTCCCTTCGGGTGAAGCGGACCAGCCCCGAGGCGATCTTCGGCGCCGGCCAGAACACGTTCATGCCGATCACCCCGGCCTTGGCCATGCTCGAGTACCACGCCGCCTTGACGGACGGGACGCCGTAGGTCTTCGACCCCGGAGGAGCCGCGAGCCGGTCGGCCACCTCGTCCTGCACCATGACGAGGCCGTGGCGGAGGGACGGGAACCGCTCGAGGAGGTTGAGGACCACGGGGACGGCGACGTTGTAGGGCAGGTTGGCCACGAGCGACGTGGGCTGGTGCGGGAGTTCCGTCACGCGCAGGGCGTCCTCGAGGACGACGTCGAGCGCGGCCGCGCGCTCCGGCCGCCACTGCGCGATGGTGCCGGGCAGCTTGGCGGCCAGGACGGGATCGATCTCGACGGCGACGACGCGCTCGGCGGCGTCGAGCAGGCCGAGGGTCAGGGACCCGAGTCCGGGCCCCACCTCCAGGACGGTCTCGTCCGCCCCGAGGTTCGCGGCGGCGACGATCCTGCGGATGGTGTTGCCGTCGATCACGAAGTTCTGCCCGAGGGTCTTGGTGGGCCGGATGTCCACCTCGGCCGCCAGGCGCCGGATGTCTGCGGCTCCGAAGAGGGGGGCGGGCTGTCCGGCGTCAGGGGGCGTGGTCACCCGATCATCGTATCCGTCCCACTGGTGCGCTCCGCCGCGGCAGGCGTTCTGCGGCACCTCAGTCGCGAGTCGGCGGCGCACTTCTGGGAACCCTGGTCTCAGGAGAGTTCCCGGCGCCGCCGACCCGCTGGGGCAGCTTCCCTGCTGGGGAGGAAACCGCCGGTGCACTGCCGTCCTCCGGTCTCAGGAGAAGGACGGCGGGAGGGGCCCTCCGTCCACACGGGGTGGCGGGCGGGCAGTGCTTCCTCCTCGAGAAACCCTACGGAGAAGTCCCCGCACCGGCACGAGTGCCGTTCACCCGACTTCGCCGTCCGGGCACTCGGATGGCGTCGCGAAACTACCCGCCGGGTTCAGTCCCAGCTGCCGTAGACGGCCTCCGTGTTCGCCGTCAGCCGGGCGCAGAGGGAGTCGAGGTCCGCTCCGAGGATCCCGGCCATGGCCCGCACCGTGTAGGGGACCAGGTAGGAGGCGTTGGGGCGGCCCCGGTGGGGGTGCGGCGTCAGGAACGGCGCATCGGTCTCCGTGAGCACGAGGGCCGGATCGGCGACCTGCAGCGCCTCCCTCAGGTTCCCGGCATTCCGGAAGGTCACGGTTCCCGCGAAGGACATGTACCAGCCGTGCTCGTTGCAGGTGCGTGCCAGGTCCGCGTCGCCCGAGAAGCAGTGCAGCACCACGCGCTCCGGGGCTCCGTCGGCACGGAGCGTGGCCACCACGTCGTCGTGCGCCTCCCGGTCATGGATCTGCAGTGCCTTGCCCAGTCGCTTCGCGATGTCGATGTGGCTGCGGAAGGACCGGAGCTGACCGCCCCGACCCTCCTCACCCGTGCGGAAGTAGTCGAGGCCCGTCTCCCCCAGCGCACGGATGCGCGGACCGGCGGCGAGCTGCTCGATCTCGGCGAGCGCGTCGTCGAGGGTGCCCGCCTCCTCGAGAAGCGGTGCGTCGTTGGGGTGCAGGGCCACGGCTCCGAGGAGCCTCGCGTCCTGGCCGACGACGTCGGCGGTGAAGCGTGAGGAGGCCAGGTCGGTGCCCACCTGGACCGCTCCCCGAACCCCGGCGGCCTCGGCGGCATCCAGGGCCTGCCGGATCGACACCTCGACCCCCTCCCGGAAGTCGAAGTGGGTGTGGTTGTCGATCACGGGGACGGGCAACGGTTCGGGCAGCGGCGGGTACCCGCCCTTCCGCCGTCGCCGCTCGTCCGGCGCGGCGTCCGCCATGTCTGCGGTGTCCGTGCCGTCCGGCTCCCGATAGGCCGGCGGGGTCTCCCCCGCCGCGTAGGGGTGGGGGGCATGGGTTGCGCTGTTACACATGGTTCAAGCCTAGCCAGCACGCGGAACTTATCTCGCGGGGAGCAGGTTGAGCTAGTAATCTGTTGAACCAATCAGCCCTGCCCGTCCTGCCCCGAGCCGGACGGGCTGCGGCCGTTACCTGCGTGTCGATGAACACGGTCCTCCGGCCGACGTCTGCCGCCGCAGCCGCACATGGAAGGCGCCCATGGACGTCCAGCACAACATCGCCGAATCTCCTGCGGATTCCCGGTTGGCGGCACCGGCGGAGCCGGACGTTCCCGGCGCGACCTTCCACGACATCAGCGCCCGCATCCTCTCCACCATCGAGACGGTCATCGACGGCAAGCCGGAAGCGGCGCGCCTCGCGCTCACCGTGCTGCTGGCCCAGGGCCACCTGCTCCTCGAGGACGTACCCGGCGTCGGCAAGACCCTGCTCGCGAAGTCGCTCGCGCGCACGATCGACTGCACGGTCAACCGCATCCAGTTCACGCCCGACCTGCTGCCCTCCGACGTCACCGGGGTGTCGATCTTCAACCAGGACTCCCGGCGCTTCGAATTCCGGCCCGGCCCCGTCTTCGCGAACATCGTCATCGGCGACGAGATCAACCGGGCGTCGGCCAAGACCCAGTCCTCGCTCCTCGAGTGCATGGAGGAGCACCAGGTGACCGTGGACGGGCACACCCACCCGCTCGGTGAACCGTTCATGGTGGTCGCCACGCAGAATCCGATCGAGATGGAGGGGACCTATCCCCTGCCCGAGGCGCAGCGCGACCGTTTCATGGCCCGGATCTCCATGGGCTACCCCGATGCGGACGCGGAAGCCGCGATGCTCGAGACCCACCAGTCCGTCTCCCCGCTCGAGGCCATCCGTCCGGTGGCAAGTGTCGCGGACATCGCCGGCATGATGCGGCAGGTACGCGGGGTGTACGTCTCACCGGCCGTGAAGGACTACACGGTGGCGATCGGACGCGCCACCCGCGAGCACCCGCGACTGCGGCTCGGCGCTAGCCCCCGGTCGCTGCTGCAGCTCCTGCGGGCCGCGAAGGCCGGAGCAGCGCTCGAGGGCCGTGATTTCGTCCTTCCCGATGACATCGCGGCCACCGCCGACGCCGTCCTCGCCCACCGGCTCCTGCTGGACCGCAAGGCCATCAGCGCCGGCGACACCGCGTCGGGCATCGTGCACGACGTCCTCTCACGGGTCCCGGTGGCCCGCGAGACGCACCGGCGATGACGCCGGCCTCCCCCTGTCTTTCCTAGCCCACGGATTCCTGATGGCCCTCCTCGACAAGCTCCCCACGCGGATCCTGACCGTGCGCGGCTGGGGCTTCATCCTCACCGCCGTCGTGGCACTGCTGTTCGCGCAGGTCCTGGGCCGCCGCGACCTCCTGTACGTGGGCGTGCTGCTCCTGACGCTGCCGCTGGCCTCGCTCGTCGTGCTGAGGCTCGTCAAGCCCCGGTTCACGGTGGCCCGCCGCTTCCAGCCGCAGTCCATGGAGATCGGTTCGACGACGACGGTCACGCTCTCCCTCACCGCCGCGGTCACGGGAGGTGCGAGCATCTCGATGGAGGAGCGGCTTCCCGCCCGCTTCGGCCAGGCACCCCAGTTCACCTACCCCTCGCGCAGTCCCCGGAACGGTGTCTCCCTCTACGAGTACCGGATCCGCTCCACCTCGCGCGGGGTCTACGACATCGGCCCGGTCACCGCGGAGTTCACCGACCCGTTCGGGCTCGGGAAGTCGCGGCACGAGCTCGGCGGCACGGATGCCCTCGTGGTCACCCCGGCTCCCGTCGAGTTGCTGGCCTCCGCGCTCTCGGGGTCCCGCGGCAACGACGGCATGGCGACCACCCACCGCCAGGCGAATCCGAGCGACGACGACGTCATGACGCGTGAGTACCGGCACGGAGACTCGATGCGGCGCGTCCACTGGGCCGCGACGGCACGCCACAGTGAACTCATGGTGCGGCAGGAGGAATCCGTGACCACACCGCAGGCCACCCTGCTGATGGACCAGCGGCACCACAGCTTCAGTACGGGCTTCAGCGTGGCCTTCGGCAGCGACGGGACCGGCGGCAACGGCCTCTCCAGCTCCCCGACCTTCGAATGGGCCGTCACCGCGGTCATGTCCATCAGTGCCCACCTGCTCGAGCGCAACTATGCCCTGCGGTTCCTCGACCACCACGGCGCCCCCGCACTGCTGCACTCGCCGTCCGCGTCGTTCCCTGCCGATGAGGAGCACCAGGGACCCGGTGCCGTCGCCGGGATCGCGGAGGGTCTCGCGGCCCTCGAACTCGCTCCGGAGACGGGACGCCGCAGCCAGACCGAGGAACACGGGAGCACGGTGATCCGCGCCGGCGAGGCGGCCCGGACCGCCGCACGCCGCATCCGTCGCACGACGGCCGAGACGTCCCAGGCGTCGTCCCACGCAGCCTTCGGGGACGACCTGCTCGACAAGCTGGTCGCGACCCGGAACCGCGGACCCCTCATCGCCGTCCTCGGCCTCATCACCCTGGACGAGGCACGGGCACTCGCGTCGGCGTCCGACTACGGATCGGCGTCCTACGCCATCATCTCGTCCGAGCGGCCCGCCGATTCGCAGCGGCAGCTCGACATCCTGCGGGACGCCGGCTGGCATGCGGCGGCCGCGTCCCCCGCAGCGGACCTGCCCGCGGTCTGGGCAGGGCTCGAACACGCGGTGGGCCGGGCATCCGCCTCCTCCACGACGTCCTCGTCCAGCACTTCCTCCGGTTCGGCCCGCCCGCCGCACCGCGCCTCCACGTCCCGAGACACTTCCCACAGAGGACCGGCATGACCTCGACACTCTCCCGGCCGACCCCCGCCCCCGCGCCGGTACCCCCTACGCCGACTCCGCCGGCCCCCGCCGCCGATCCCTGGCACTGGTCCGTCACGGGCGCCTCCCTCCTCGCCGTGCTCGCCGCGGCGACGAGCCTCAACGGCGTCGTGGAACCGTGGACGTGGCTCCTGCCCGTGATCCGCACACTCGTCCCCGTGCTGCTGGCGATGGCACTGACCAGGGCTCTCCGCCTGAGCGCCGTGCTGGCCCCCGTCGCGGGTGTGCTCGCGCTCGTCGGCACCCTCACGGCCCAGTTCTTCCCGCGGCAGAGCATCCTCGGCGTCGTGCCGGGGCCGGGCACCTCACTCCAGCTCCAGCGCCTCCTCGCCCAGGCCGAGGACACGGTGGTCTCCCAGGTGGCTCCGGTGCTGCCCGGCGCCGGGATCTTCCTCATCACGTGCGCAGCCCTGGGGCTCATCGCCATCATCGTGGATCTCTTCGCGGTGACGATGCGCATGCCGGCCGCGAGCGGCCTCGGACTCATCGCCGTCATGGTGGCGCCGGCCATCGTGAAGCCGAACGGCGTCGGGATGTTCGCCTTCCTCACCACTGTGATGGCCTACCTGCTGCTCCTCGCCGCAGCCCAGTGGCGGGAGAACCGCCTTGCATCAGGCGGCGCGCGGGCATCCTCGGGATTCGCCGGCCGGAGCATGACCATCGGCGCGGCGGCCCTCGCCGTGACCGTGATCCTGCCTCTGTTCGTCCCCGGCTTCAACTCCGGCGCCTTCCCCCAGGGAGCGCGCCTGAACGTGTGGGGCAACGCCACCGGACTGAATCCCGCCGTGACGCTCGGGAACGACCTCCGGAATCCCACAGGCTTCGGGCGGATCGCCTACTCCACCAACTCGGACACCCCTCTGTACCTCCGCGCGGTCACCCTCGAGGACTTCAGCGGCAGACGATGGGAGCCCGACCAGAGGATGGGAGACCGCGAACGCGGCGTCACCGAGATCGGGGAGGAACAGGGCGCGCCCGGAAACGCACCGGAGGCACAGACCGTCTTCACCCGCATCACCACGCAGAGTTACGCGAGCCCCTGGCTCCTGGCACCCTATTCGCCGGTGGGCATCTCGAACCTTCTGGGGTCCTGGGCCTGGGATCCGGCCAATCTGTCCATCCTCGCCACGGACGGAGGCTCGACGGCGCGCCAGCGGTATCTCGTGGAGAGCCGTTCGGCGGAGCTGACCCGCGACGGGCTCGGCGCCATCCGGCCCTCGGACCCCGACATCGTCCCGGAGATCTTCACGCAGCTGCCCGATGACACCCCGGACATCGTGCGCACCACGACCGAGGAGATCGCCGGCGGGTTCGTGAATCCCTACGACAAGGCGCTCGCGATCCAGAACTTCCTGCGCGGGCCCGACTTCACCTACTCGGTGGAAGCACCCGTGGACGGCGGGTACGACGGCAGCGGCATGGACGTGATGGCACGGTTCCTCGAGTCGAAGTCCGGGTACTGCGTGCACTACGCGGGGACCATGGCCGTCATGGCCCGCGCGGCCGGGATCCCCAGCCGCGTCGCCATCGGCTACACCCCGGGCAGCCCCACGGGCAACACGGAGGAAGGTCCCGGGGGAACGGACCTGCGCGAATTCATAGTGGACTCCCGTAACGCGCACGCCTGGCCGGAGCTGTACTTCGAGGGTGTGGGGTGGGTCCGGTTCGAACCGACCCCCTCGCGCGGGGTCGTTCCCACCTATGCCCAGCAGGCGTTCGCTCCGGTGGGCCCCCGCGCCGACGACACCGACGCGCTCAACCCCGGCGGCCTTCCCGACGTGTCCGGGCAGTCAGGATCGACGGCGGAGGGGTCGGACGCGGCCGACGATGCCGGGGCGAACGGGGCCTCCGACGAGGCGCGGCCCGTCGACGGCCTGCTCGCCGTCACGGGCATCGCACTGCTCGCATTCCTGCCGTTCCTCGCCCGCACGGCCAGGACGCGGTCGCGCCGGCGGGCCGTGGCCGGGACCGGCGCCTTCGCGGACACGGATGGTGCCGCGACCGCGGCGTGGGCAGAGACGACGGAGATCGCCGGCGACTACGGCTACCCCCTCCAGCCCACGGACACGCCGCGCACCTTCGCCGGCCGGCTCGCCCGCGATGCCACCCTGGCAGCAGAACCGGCCACGTCCCTCGCGCGGCTGAGGTCGGCCTTCGAGTACGAGGAGTACGCCGGGCACGGCGGGGGACTACAGGTCACCGACATCTCGTCCGGGGGCATCCGGCCGTCGGTGACAGCACGGCCCACGGCGCTTCCCCGGTGGGACGACGTCGACACACTCACCCGCGCCCTTCGCAGCGGCAGTTCCCTGCGCACCAGGATCCGGGCGCGGCTGTTCCCGCAGTCACTCCTCAACCGCTTCCGGAGCAGCGTCCGCCGCTAGCCGATCTGCTCGTCGAGGAAGTCGCAGAAGTCGACGTCGAACAGCGGATGCGGCCCGGAAACCCTCACCAGCTCATCGGACAGTCCGTTCCCGCCCGGCGCCGAGTCGTTGAGGGTGTCGAACGTGTAGGCGGTGACGATGATGCCGTTCTCTCGGGCCAGCACCTCCCCCGAGGAGTCCCGGATCACGAACCGGCCGACCTCGTGACTGACGTAGTCCACGATGCCGCCCCCCTGCGGGCGCGGCTGGAGTTCCTTGAACAGCCCGTTGCCGGTAACGGTGATGAAGTCGCCGGTGTCCGGGTTGGTGAAGGTGTCGGTGAAACTGAACTTGTTGGTCAGACGGAAGAACTGCCCGCCCGTGGACGGAGTGGCATCCGAGATGGTGACGGTGCCCTCGAACACGCTTCTTCCGGCGTAGAAGTCACACTCGGTGAAGGTGTCCGTCCCCGAATACGGGTCACGCGAGACGGGGGCGGCCTGGGCCGGGGCTGCGGCGGCTACGCTGCCCGCAGCGAGGGCGAGGACGGCAAGGGCTGAGGGAATTTTCATGGGACGCTTCCTGGTTGTCGGTGCCTGCAGAATGGCCGCCGGAAGGAAGTCCCGACGCCCGGCGTCCCCAGTGGATCAAGTGTGGGTCGCGACAGCGGAACTGTCGAGGAAAACACCTGATTCGGCACACGAAGAACCCGCGGCGGCATCGTCCGTGGACGACGCCGCCGCGGGCCAGGGTTCCCTCCGGTCAGGACGCAGCCGGCATCCCGACCGGGCACTCCGCGTTCACCAGGAGGGACACCCAGAGGACACCCCGGTGGACGCCTAGGAGGCGTAGGGATCCGCGATGCCCACGTACTGGGTGTAGAGGTACTCCTCGATCCCCTCGGCACCGCCCTCGCGTCCGAGGCCGGACTGCTTCACGCCGCCGAAGGGAGCGGCGGCGTTGGAGACGACGCCCGCGTTGAGGCCCATCATGCCCGTCTCGAGGCGCTCGCCCATCCGGAGCCCGCGGTTGAAGTCGCGCGTGAAGACGTAGGCCACCAGCCCGTACTCCGTGTCGTTGGCGAGCTCCACCGCCTCGTCCTCCGTGCGGAAGGTGACGATCGGCGCTACCGGACCGAAGATCTCCTCCTGCAGGATGCGCGAGGTGCGGGGCACGTTCTTGAGCACGGTGGCCTGGTAGAAGTAGCCGTCGCCCGTCACGGGCGATCCGCCGGTCACGGTCTCGGCGCCGGCACCGACGGCCGCGGTGACCAGTTCGTGCACCTTGTCGCGGCTCTTCTGGTCGATCAGCGGGCCGAGCTTCGACTCGTCCTCCGTGCCCCGGGCGGTGGTCATGCCCTTCATGCGCTCGGCGAGCGATTCGGCGAAGCGGTCCGCGATGGACTCGTGGACGATGAAGCGGTTGGCAGCGGTGCAGGCCTCGCCCATGTTCCGGAGCTTCGCGAGCATGGCACCGTTGACCGCCGCGTCGAGGTCGGCGTCCTCGAACACCAGGAACGGTGCGTTGCCACCGAGTTCCATGGAGGTCCGCAGCACGTTCTTCGAAGCCGCTGCGAGGAGGTTGCGCCCCACCGGCGTGGAACCCGTGAAGGAGAGCTTCCGCAGGCGCGGGTCCTCGATGAGCGGTCCGGTGACGGCACCCGCGGTGGTGGTGTTGACGATGTTGAGCACGCCGGCGGGAAGGCCGGCCTCCTGCAGGACCGTCGCGAACAGGGAGGACGTCAGCGGCGTGAGGTTCGCCGGCTTGAGCACCATGGTGCAGCCCGCCGCGACGGCGGGGGCGATCTTCCGGGTGGCCATGGCCAGCGGGAAGTTCCAGGGCGTGATGAGCAGGCACGGGCCCACCGGCTTCTTGTTCACGAGCAGCCGGGACTTGCCGTCGGGCGACATGGAGTACCGGCCGGAGGTGCGCACGGCCTCCTCGGAGAACCAGCGCAGGAACTCGGCGCCGTAGGCGACCTCGCCGCGGGCTTCGGCCAGCGGCTTGCCCATCTCGAGGGTCATCAGGAGGGCGAACTCGTCGGCACGCGCGGTGACCATGTCGAAAGCCCGGCGCAGGATCTCGCCGCGCTCGCGTGGAGCGGTGCGGGCCCAGTCGGCCTGTGCCGCGGCGGCGGCGTCGAGCGCGGCCATACCGTCCTCGGGTGTCGCATCCGCGAGCGTGAGGAGGGTGCGTCCGGTCGCCGGGTCCTCGACGTTGAACGTCGCGCCCGAGGACGATGCCCGCCACTCCCCGTTGATGAAGAGCCCGGTGGGCACCTTGTCGAGTACTGCCTTCTCCTGGTCGGCCGTGACAGCCATACTGAGCTCCTTCGCGAAGTTTCCGGGGCATTCCCCGAGGGGGACATTCCCGCTCACGCTAGACCCGGCGGCGAAGGAGTGTCCAGTGAAGGGTGCACCGCGAAGTAGTGCTTCCTTTGGTCGAGTGCACAGCACGGGTCAGCGCGCTGCGATCACCGCCGCGTACAGTTCCCGCTTGCTGACGCGGGTCTCGGCGGACACGGCAGCGACGGCGTCCTTGAGCCTCATGCCGCCCTCGATGAGCGCATTGACGTCCGCGACGTGGTCCTCCGGGCGGGACGCGGCTGCCTCCGGCGCACCGGCGACGACGACGGCGATCTCCCCCCGCACCTCCGTGGCCTGGGCCCACTGGAGGAGCTCGAGGAGTGATCCCCGGATGACCTGCTCATGCACCTTGGTCAGCTCCCGCGCCACCGCCGCCGGCCGGTCCGACCCGAAGGCCTGCTGCAGCGAGCGCAGCATCGGCTCTAGGCGATGCGGTGCCTCGAAGAAGACCATGGTGCGGCGCTCGGCGGCGAGGTCCGCCAGGCGTCCGGCCCGCACGCCCGGCTTCCGTGGGAGGAAGCCCTCGAAGCAGAACCGGTCCGTGGGCAGGCCGGACAGTGCCAGCGCCGCGAGGACGGCTGAGGCGCCCGGCACGGCCGTCAGGTCCAGGCCCTCGGCGACCGCTGCCTCCACGAGGCGGTAGCCCGGGTCGGAGACCGAGGGCATGCCGGCGTCCGTGACCATCAGGAGGGTGGCGCCGTCGCGGACCAGGTCGAGGAGTTCCGGCGTCCGCTCCGCCTCGTTGTGTTCGTGGTAGCTGATGACCCGGCCCGCCACCGTCACGCCGAGCGCCTGCACCAGGCGGTGGAGGCGGCGCGTGTCCTCCGCCGCGACGACGTCGGCGGACTGGAGCAGGCCGATCAGCCGTTCCGTCGCGTCGCCCATGTTGCCGATCGGGGTGGCTGCGAGGACGACTCGCCCGCGGCCGCTGCCATCCCCGACCGTGCCCCGGTACGCCGTCAGGGGGGCGCGGGCCTCCGCCTGGACGCCCGGAGTCTCATTCGGGTCCTCGTCGAAGTGCTCGTCGAAGTGCTCGTCGAAGTGCTCGTCGAAGTGCTCGTCCGGATGCTCGTCGGGGTGCTCGTCCGGGCGCCCGGACGGGTCCTCGTGGCTGAGGTCGGGGGCGGCGTCGTCGTATGGCTGGTTCACCGGTCCAGCCTAGCCGCCATCGGAGGCGGGACCCATGGAACTGCCCGGCGTCCTGCGGAGCCTGAACGGGCACCGCCGGTAGCATGGCAGGGTGAGCTACACCGCCGTCCGTCCCCGGGGGGACAGCCCGAAGTACGGCGGGTCCTGGGTCCTTGCTCCCGGGTACGCCTACACGCGCGACGCACTGACCGCCCGCCTCCTTGGCGCCACTTCCGCGGGAGGCTCCCTCCACTGGATTCTCCCCCTCGCCCTGGCCCTGCTCGGCGGCGTGCTGCGCTTCGTCCGGCTCGGCGAACCCGGTTCGCTCGTCTTCGATGAGACGTACTACGTCAAGGACGCCTACTCGATGCTGCAGTCGGGCTTCGAACGGGAATGGCCCGACGACGCGAACGACTCCTTCAACGCCGGCAACCCCGATGTGCTGCTCGACGCCCCCAACTACGTGGTGCACCCGCCCGTCGGCAAGTGGATGATCGCCTTCGGCATGCTGCTGTTCGGCTCCGACAACGCCTTCGGCTGGCGATTCTCCGCGGCGGCGATCGGGACCCTGTCCGTCCTCCTGCTCGCCGTCGTCGCCCGGCGCCTGTTCGGTTCGGCACTCCTCGGAGCGGCCGCGGGACTCCTCCTGGCCGTCGACGGCCACCACCTGGTGGAGTCGCGCACGTCGCTGCTCGACATCTTCTTGAGCTTCTGGCTCCTCGCCGCGTTCGCGGCCCTCCTCCGGGACCGCGACGACGGGCGACGGCGCCTGGCCCGTCGCCTCGCCGCCCTCGCCGGGCGGAACGGCGACGACCTGCCGACTCGCGCCGAGCTGTCGTGGGGTCCCTTCCTCGGGTTCCGTCCGTGGCGCCTCGTCGCCGGTGTCTGCGTCGGGCTGGCTCTGGGCACCAAGTGGTCCGCCCTCCCGTTCATCGCCGCGTTCGGCCTGATGACCGTTGCGTGGGACATGAGCGCCCGGCGCATCGCCGGCGTGCACCACTGGTTCCTCGGCGGCGCGGTCCGGGACGGCCTGCTCGCTTTCGCGTGCATCATCCCCGTGGCACTGCTGACCTACCTCGGCACGTGGACGGGCTGGTTCCTCTCGGAGGACGCCTACGACCGGAAGTGGGCCGAGCGGAACCCGTCGGAGCAGTGGGGCTGGGTACCGGACAGCCTGCGGTCCCTGGCCGAGTACCACCGCAGCGCCTACACGTTCCACCAGGGGCTCAGCTCGGACCACCCCTACGAGGCGAGTGCGTGGTCCTGGCTGGTCATGGGTCGGCCGACGTCGTTCTACTACCAGAAGCCGACCGGCTGCGGGGCCGACGCCTGCTCGCAGGCCGTCACCGTGCTCGGCAATCCGCTCATCTGGTGGAGCGCCGCGCTGTCCCTGCTCGTGCTGCTGTTCTTCTGGCTCGGCCGGCGCGACTGGCGTGCTGCGGCCATCCTCACCGGCATCGCCGCCGGGTACCTCCCCTGGTTCCTCTACCCGGAACGGACCACGTTCTACTTCTACGCGGTGGCCTTCGAGCCGTTCCTCGTCCTGTCGCTGGTTTACAGCCTCGGACTCGTGCTGGGCGGTCCGGGCTCGGACCGGGCCCGGCGCCGACGGGGTATCGTGCTGGTGGGGGTCT
This sequence comes from Arthrobacter rhamnosi, assembly GCF_054510975.1. Lineage (NCBI taxonomy): Bacteria > Bacillati > Actinomycetota > Actinomycetes > Micrococcales > Micrococcaceae > Arthrobacter > Arthrobacter rhamnosi. The sequence goes on from NZ_JBTNDN010000004.1 coordinate 210,619, forward strand.
TCCTGGCCGCTTCCGTGGCGCTGTCGGCCTACTTCCTCCCGATCTGGACGGCCGAGATCATCCCCTACGACCAGTGGCGCATCCGCATGTGGCTGCCGAGCTGGATCTAGGGCAGGGTCCACGAGGTCCCCGGAACGAAAGCGAGCACTGGTGCGCGAAGCCATCACGGAACTCCTGGTCGACCTCCCGCCGGCCGGCAACATCACCGATCTCCTCCTCAGGACCCACGACGCCGACCCCGGGCGGGCGCTGTACGCGCTGCAGTCGGGCGGGCAGTGGCGGGACCTGTCGGCCGCGGAGTTCCTCCAGCAGGTGTCGGCGCTCGCCAAGGGGCTGCTGGCCTCCGGCGTCCAGCCGGGCGACGCCGTCGCCGTGATGTCCCGCACGCGGTACGAGTGGACCCTCGCCGACGTCGCCATCTGGTTCGCCGGCGCCGTGACCGTCCCGATCTACGAGACCTCCTCCGCCCATCAGGTGGCTTGGATCCTCGAGGACGCGCGTCCCGCCGTCGTCTTCGTCGAGGACCGGCAGAAGGCCGGAATCGTCCTCGACGCCGCCGGCCGGGCGGGCCGGGCGGACACGATCACGGTGGTGCTCCTGACACCCGGGGACCCCGGCGACGGGGCCACCCTCGCATCGCTCACCGAAGCCGGCACGGCCGTGTCCGATGCTGCGCTGGAAGCGGCGCGCTCGTCCCGCAGCCTGGCCGACGCGGCGTCCATCGTCTACACCTCCGGCACCACGGGCAGGCCGAAGGGTTGCGTCATCACCCACGGCAACTTCGCGCTGTTCGCCGTGAACACGCTGGAGTTCCTGCCCGAGTTCCTGAAGCAGGAGGACGCCAGGACGCTCATGTTCCTGCCGCTCGCCCACGTGCTGGCGCGTGCCGTGCAGGTGGTGTGCTTCACCGGCGGCATCAAGCTCGCGCACTCGGGTTCCGCGGCGCAGCTGCTCGAGGACCTGACGACCTTTCGACCCACGTTCCTCCTCGCCGTCCCCCGGATCTTCGAGAAGATCCACGCCACCGCCGGCCAGCGTGCCGCGGAGACCGGCAAGGGCCGGCACTTCGCGGCGGCGGAGCGCACCGCCGTCGCCTATTCGCGTGCCGTGGACGCGCGTGGGCGGGGAGGCCGCGGCCCCTCGCCCGTCCTGCGGGCGGCGCACGCGCTCTTCGACCGCATCCTGTACCCGCGGCTGCGTGCCGTGTTCGGCGGCGAGGTCAGGTACACGGTGTCCGGGGCCAGCCCGCTCAGCGAACACCTCACACACTTCTTCCGCGGCGCCGGCATCCTGGTCCAGGAGGGCTACGGCCTGACCGAGAGCACGGCCCCCTGCACCGTGAACACCGTGCGCCTGACGCGGGTCGGGTCGGTCGGCATCCCCATGCCCGGCATGAGCGTCCGGATCGACGACGACGGCGAGGTCCAGGTGAAGGGCGCCGCCATCTTCGCCGGGTACTACCGCAACGACGAGGCGACGGCGGAGGCCTTCACGGCCGACGGGTACTTCCGCACCGGTGACCTCGGCGTCCTCGACGAGGACGGGTTCCTGACCATCACCGGCCGCAAGAAGGACCTGCTCGTGACGGCCGGCGGCAAGAACGTGGCCCCCGGTCCCCTCGAGGAGAGACTCCGCGAGAGCGTGCTCGTGGCACAGGCCGTGGTGGTGGGCGAGGGCAAGCCCTTCATCGGCGCGCTCATCACCCTGGACCGCGAGGCGCTCGGACCCTGGGCGGCCGCGCACGGGAAGCCCGGCCTGACCGCGGAGCAGGCCGCCACCGACGCCGAGGTCCTCGCAGAACTGCAGGCCGCCGTCGACGCCGCGAACGCCACCGTCTCCCAGGCGGAGCAGATCCGGCGCTTCACCGTCCTCGACGTCGAGTTCACCGTGGAGTCCGGGCACCTCACGCCGACGCTCAAGCTGAAGCGCGCCGCCGTCGTCGCCGACTACGCGGATGCCCTCGACGAGCTGTACAGCAGGGGGAAGCGCTAGCCCTGGGAGGTTGCGCGACCAGCTCCCATCCGGGGTGCGTGCACCCGGCGCAGCGGCCCCGATTCGCCGAACATCTCCACCGGGTCTGGGCACCCGGCGCGGCGGCGCACCCGTCAGGAAGCCTCGAGGGCCTCGCGGTACCGGGCCTGTGCCGCTTCCTGCGCCAGCATCGAACGATCCCGCCGTGCCCGGGTCGGCCACGTGAGGACGAGCGTGAGGACGGTCGCCGCCAGGACGAGCACCGCGATCGTGACGGCGGAGTCCGTCCAGAACTGCTCCGGGAACAGCCTGATCAGCGTGTCGTCGATGCGGAAGGTCCAGGTGCCGTTGGCAAAGAACAGTGCGTGCACCTGCGTGAAGAAGGTCTCCCAGGCAAGGACGGCGAGGACGGTCAGGACGGCGATGCCGACGAGCGTGAGGACGGCGCCCGAGAACAGCGCGCGCCGGACTCCGCCCTTGTACTTCCGCGCGAGGTAGACGCAGGCGAGTACTGCGAGCACGAACAGCACGAGGGCGATGAGGAAGGACAGACCCAGCACGCCCTTCACATCGGCCATGTGGCCGACCTCCGACTCGAGGAACAGCGGATCGCCCTCCGGAGTCACCAGACCCCCGAGGTACCGCGGCGGCGCGAGGTTCACCACGTAGTCCAGCGCGTAGGAACCGTAGGTCATGCGGTCGTCCAGCGAGAACCCGAACTGGTCGGCAGGGAAACCCGGCCGGTGGTATTCGAGCCACAGGAACGACGACGTCGCGACGGCACGGACTGCCGCTGCCACCACGATGACGGGGAAGAAGAGTGCGACGACGACCTGCAGGAAACGCGGGAGGGCGGGCTTCGCGGCCACGGCCTGGTCCCGTACCGCCGCCCGGCGTGCCGCGTCCCTGTCCGGCGGGCGCACGGAGAGCGCACCGGTGTCCGTCGAGGGCTCCCCGTGGACCGACGACGCGTGGCTCCCGCCGCTCTGCGTACCGGCCGAGGGCTGCGCCACCGGGGAAGGAACTGCAGCCTCGGCACCCGCGGAGGCACCAGTCTCCGCGCTGTCCGCCCGATCTGCAGGTCCTGCGCCGGGGGTCGGGTCCGGGTTCACGGTTGGGTTCGATCCATCGTCGGCGACATGCGCTCCTCGGTGCGGCGCATCAGCGGAACGGGTGCCGGCGTCGTCGAGGCGAGGTCCGTCCTGCACCACAGGCAGCATCCGGGTCTCCGGATCGCCCCCGTCGGCGCGGGCGCCCTCCTCGGAGCCGGGGCGCTCTTCCGGGTCCTCCCCCGGCCGCGCCTCGGGCAGCGTGCCCGCTTCCCGCGGGTCGCGCTGGGCGACGCCCGCTACCGGGACGTCGCCCGGCACCGCTGCGCGAGCACCCGACCGGCCTGCCGCCGCTTCGTCGTCATCCGGGCGGTGCCCGCCGGAAGCGGTTGAACGTGTGCTGTCGGTCTCTGACACTGCGCTGTCTCCTCGTTTGTCGCCACCGGCGCTGGCCCGGCATCTCCGACAGTACCGGCCGCGCGGGCGGCCGGCCGGGAGACTCCCCGGCACCCACCCGGCCACCTCACGCCGTGAAGAGGGCGGCGCCCGGGCACCTCATGCCGTGATAACGGCGTCCCCCCGGTCCACGGTCCCGAGGTCCCCCCGGTACCCCGCGGCGACGGCCCGCCGGCCGAGGACCAGCGTGTAGGCCCAGTACGCGGCGAGGACGAGGAGGCCGATCGTGAGGCGGAGCCAGTGCGGCAGTCCGCTCGGTGTCACGAAGCCCTCGACCAGGCCGGAGACGAGCAGCACCAGGACCAGGCCGAGCGCCACGGTGATCAGTGCACGCCCTTCCTCCGCCAGGGCCACGGAGCGGAGCCTGCGCCCCGGCGCCACCCACGCCCAGAAGATGCGCAGGCCGCCCGCCGTGGCGATGAAGATCGCGGTGAGCTCCATGAAGCCGTGCGGCAGGATGTAGAAGAAGAAGACGTCGAGCCTGTCATGGGCGGCCATCATGCCGGCGGCCACGCCCAGGCCCTGCGCGTTCTGGTACAGGATGAATGCCGGCCAGATGCCCGTCACGCCGAAGGCGACCGCCTGCAGCGCGATCCAGGCGTTGTTGGTCCACACCATGCCCGAGAAGGATGCGGCGGGATTCTCCGAGTAGTAGTTGACGAAGTCCTCCTCCACATAACGCCGGAGGTCCTCCTCCGTCCCGAGCGCCTGGATCACGCCGGGCGTCCCCACCACCCACTGGGCATAGAGCCACGTGACGGCGAGGAAGATTCCGCCCACCACGACGGTGAGCCACCGGATGCGGTAGAAGGCGGCCGGCAGGGAGAACACGAAGAAGGAGGCGGCATCCTCCATGACGTGAGACCTCGCTCCGGTGAAGCGCGTCCGGGCTCGCGAGAGGCGCGTGGACAGTGACCCCGACAGCGCGCTCTCGGGGTCGACCGAGCGGATGATGGACAGGTGCGTCGACACCCGCTGGTAGAGGACCAGCAGTTCGTCCGATTCCGCACCGTCCAGCCTGCGCCGCCGTACGAGCTCGTCCAGGCGTTGCCAGTCGCTGCGGTGCACGGCGATGAATGCGTCCACGTCCATGCGCCTAACCCTATAGTCCGCTCCCGCCGGCGATAGGCTGGGCACGGCGTCGCGGAGCGGCTATCCGCCCCGGCACCGGAATCGCACAGCAGCAGCTGCCCAGGGGGAACATATGAGTTCGGTCGTCACCGGTGAAGCAGTCGTCCTGGAGCTTCGACCTGCCGGCTTCGCCGCCCGTGGGCTGAGCGTCCTCATCGACGTCGTCGCCCAGGTCATCCTCGCGATCCTCCTCCTGCTGCTGATCGGGAACGTCTTCGACGGCATCCTCGACGCCGCGCTCACGAGGGCGCTCGTGCTCGTCGTCGTCGTCCTGCTCCTGGTCGTCCTTCCGGTGACCGTGGAGACCCTCACCCGCGGGAAGTCGCTGGGACGCCTGGTGATGGGCCTGCGGATCGTGCGCGACGACGGCGGTGCGATCCGCTTCCGCCACGCCTTCATCCGCGGCATGCTCGCCATCCTGGAGATCTACATGCTCGGCGGATCGCTCGCGTTCATCGTGTCCCTGTTCAACGAGAAGTCCAAGCGCCTCGGCGACCTCCTCGCCGGGACCTATGCGATGCGGGAGCGCGTCGTCGTCCGGCCACGCGCACTCGCCGTCATGCCGCCGGGGCTGCAGCAGTGGTCGGAGACCGCCGACATCGGCCGCCTCCCCGATGCCCTCGCCCGCAGGATGTCGCAGTTCCTGGCCTCCGCGCCGAAGCTCACGCCCCAGGCGCGGCACACGCTGTCCGTCGACCTCGCCGCCGAGGCGAGCCACCACGTCTGGCCCCCGCCGCCCGGGGCCACGCCGCCCGAGGACTTCCTGCACGCGGTCATCGCCGCGCGCCGGGACCGCGACTACGCGGCGATGATGCGGCAGCGGGAACGGACGGAAGCGACGGCGGCGAGGCTCCACACCCTGCCGTTCAGCTAGCGCTCGCAGCCCGCGTCGGCGGTCCGCCTACGGCTGGTTGACCCACTCGTCCCAGGGGACGTTCCAGTCACCGAAGCCGTCCCAGACGTACATGGGTCCGTACCCCGTGTTCAGGATCTTGACCACGTCGCCCGGGCCGAAGGTGTTGTAGAAGTACTCCGCGCCCTCGGGTGACATCCCGATGCAGCCGTGGGAGACGTTGAAGCTGCCGAGGGCCACCTGCGCCCCGGGCAGTGCCTCGTGGACGAAGGCACCACCGTTGCTCAGCCGGCTCGCGTGGTTCACGACGGTGGGCGGGTAGTACGCGGGGTCTCCGGGCTTGAGCCCGATCGATTCCGCCCTGAACTGCGTGGATTCGTAGTGCTCCATCACCACCATGTACCCCTCGGTGGAGGGCCACTCCTCGGTGCCCAGCGTGATGGGGAAGGTCCGGTCCAGCTTCCCGTCGAGGTACACGTTCATGGTCTTGGTCTCGTTGTCGACGACGGCGATGCGCGCGTTGTGCGTCTTCACGGTCATCGTCGTGTCGGCATTGCCGATCATGCCGTTGCCGAGGTCGACCCCGAAGAGGTTGAGCTTCACCGTGATGGTGCTGTTGGGCGCCCAGAACGTCTCGGGACGGTAGCGCACCTTGGTGTCGGACAACCAGTAGAAGGCACCGGGCTGGCCGCTCGTGCTGGTCACCGTGATGGCCTTCTCCACCGCATCGCGGTTCGTCACGGGCTCGCTGAAGGTGAACTCCAGGGGCTGGCCGGTGCCGACCGTGCTTCCGTCGAGCGGGAACAGCGAGGCATCGGCGGCATGGGCGGGATCGACGGTCACGAACGTCGATATCGTGTTCTGCGCCTGACCTGCGGAGTCGAGCACGGTGTAGGAGAACGTGTACTGGGTGTTGAAGGCGAGCCGCTCGGTGGCGGTCCAGCTCGCGCCGTCGGCGGAGATGGCCCCGGCCACCGGCGTGCCGCCCCCGCTGGGTATCAGTTCGACGGCGTCGAGCGTGGCACCCTCGACCGTCACGGCCGCGACCGTGGCCGGGTTGACCCCATAGGCCTGATCGGTGGGGGTGACGCCCAGGGTGTACTCGCCGGCGGGGCCCTGGGACGCAGGAGGCTGCGGGGCTGCCGGAGCGGTCCGGGCCGGGACCGACGACGGGGACGAGGGGTACGACTGCGGGGCCGAGGACGGCGGGCCGCCGGCCGACGCGTCGTTCCAGGGTGATGCCGTGGCGATCCCGACGCCGCCCCCGATGACGACGACCGCCGCGGCTCCGATGGCGGCGATCTTCCAGCCCTTACGGCGTGGCACGGCCTCGTTCGATTCCTGTTTCATGCATCCGCCCCTCACGTAGCTGCCCGGAAGCGACATTACGCGACGGGGCGGGCCCCGCCGGGCAGGCGGGACGCAGTTTTGACAACGATTCGGCCGCTACCGGGACCTCGTACGGGTCCGGTAGCGGCCGAAGGAAAAGCGCTCGAAGGAACGGCGCCGGTGGGTTCTAGTAGCGGTACTGCTCGGGCTTGTACGGCCCGGCCACATCGACATCGAGGTACTCGGCCTGGCCCTTGGTCAGCTCAGTGAGCTCGACGCCGAGGGCGTCGAGGTGCAGGCGGGCCACCTTCTCGTCGAGGATCTTGGGCAGGACGTAGACCTCGTTCTCGTACTCGCGGTTGCCCTCGGCGTCCTCCTTCTCGAACTTGGTGAAGAGTTCGATCTGGGCGATCGTCTGGTTCGCGAAGGAGTTGCTCATGACGAAGGACGGGTGTCCGGTCGCGTTGCCGAGGTTCAGCAGGCGGCCCTCGGACAGCATGATGATCGAGTGCTTCTCCACGCCCTCGGCCTCGGTCGCCGGGATGACCCACTCGTGGACCTGGGGCTTGATCTCGATCTTCTCGACACCGGGGATGCGGGCGAGTCCGGCGATGTCGATCTCGTTGTCGAAGTGGCCGATGTTGCCCACGATCGCCTGGTGCTTCATGCCTGCCATGTGGCGGGCCATGATGACGTCCTTGTTACCCGTGGTGGTGATGAAGATGTCGCCCTGGCCGAGGACGGTCTCGAGCTTCGCGACCTGGTAGCCGTCCATGGCGGCCTGCAGGGCGCAGATCGGGTCGATCTCCGTCACGATGACGCGGGCACCCTGGCCGCGGAGGGCTTCGGCAGCGCCCTTGCCGACGTCGCCGTAGCCGCAGACGACGGCGACCTTGCCACCGATGAGGACGTCCGTGGCGCGGTTCAGCCCGTCGGGGAGGGAGTGGCGGATCCCGTACTTGTTGTCGAACTTGGACTTCGTGACGGAGTCGTTCACGTTGATGGCCGGGAAGAGGAGCTTGCCCTGCGCGGCGAGCTGGTACAGGCGGTGCACGCCCGTCGTCGTCTCCTCGGTGACGCCACGGATACCGGCGGCGATGGCCGTCCATTTCTGCGGCTCGGACTCGATCGTGGCACGCAGGGTGTCGAGGAACACGGTGTACTCGTGGGAGTAGTCGGCGTCGCCCTCCTGGGGGTTCGCCGGCACGGCGCCCAGGGCCTCGAACTCGGCGCCCTTGTGCACGAGCATGGTCGCGTCGCCGCCGTCGTCCAGGATCATGTTGGGGCCGAGGCCCTCGGCCTGTCCCGGCCAGGTGAGGATCTGGGTGGCGGTCCACCAGTAGTCCTCGAGCGACTCGTTCTTCCAGGCGAAGACGGGGACGCCCGCGGGCTCCTCGACGGTGCCCTTCCCGACGACGACGGCCGCTGCGGCCTCGTCCTGCGTGGAGAAGATGTTGCAGGATGCCCAGCGGACCTCGGCCCCGAGGGCGGTCAGAGTCTCAATGAGCACGGCCGTCTGCACGGTCATGTGGAGGGAGCCTGCGATGCGGGCACCTGCGAGGGGCTGCGTGTCGGCGAATTCGCGGCGCAGCGCCATGAGTCCGGGCATCTCGTGCTCCGCGAGGCGGATCTGGTGGCGCCCCGCCTCGGCGAGCGAAAGGTCGGCAACTTTGTAGTCGAACGTCATGGTGTGCTGTTCCTAGCTGGAGTTCGGAGGATGCGGGGGCAGTGCGTGCGCTGCTGCCCTAGGAGGCGCGGACGGCGCGCAGTCCGGCGCGGAGGAGCACGGGAATGCCTTCGTCGAGCTCGTAGGTCAACGCCCCACCGTCGGGCCCCTCGGCGGTGGACCGGAGGACGGCGCCTTCCTGGACCAGGCGGGAGCCGGTGACGGGGCACCGCAGGACGTCGAGCAACTGCTGTGGGAGGTTCGCCATGGGAAAGCTTTCGCTCGGGGAGGTGGGGATTCTGCGTCCCATTCTACCGCGAGGGGGTTCGGCAGCCTCAATCGGTGCCGGAGGATGCGATGTTGGACGGCGCGGTGTCAGGGGTCCCGCAGGATCCTCAGGTGGCCGCGCCGGGGACCGGTGACGCCGGCCGGGGGCTCCATGGGCGCCCTGCTCCCACGCTGGGGAGTCGCGGGCTGCTCCGTCGAAGGCTCCGCCGCGGCTTCCCGAACCGCATCGGCGAGGGCCAGGAGGTCGTCCGAATTGTGCTCCGGTACGACGTCGGGAAGCGTCAGGCGGACCACCTCCCATCCCCTGGGCACGGTCAGTCGCTCGGCGTGGACCGCGCAGAGGTCGTAGGTGTGGGGTTCCGCGTACGTCGCGAGGGGACCGAGCACCGCCGTCGAGTCCGCGTAGACATAGGTGAGGGTGGCGACCGCCGACCGCTGGCAGGCTGATCTCGAGCATTGACGGAGTGATCCCACGATCGGCAAGCCTACCGGGGATTGCGGCCCGCGCGCCCCGTGACGCGCTCCGGGGGCTGCGCAGCCCGCGATGACAACGCCTTTCGGGGAGTGCAGGCGGGAGGTTCAAGGCTTACAGTTCTTTACATGCACGATGCTTCCACTTTTTCGGTCAACCTGACCGATCCGACGGCCCCGGAAGGCCGTTCGGCGAGGTCGTTCTACGAGCGCCGGCGGAACCGCCGTGGGCGCGGCATGCGTGGCGAACTGCTCCCCCCGCACCTGCCCGGCTCGCGCTCGAGGTCGGAGCAGTTCGACGACTGGGTGATGGAATCGGCGCAGCGGCTCGAGCGGCTGTGGGGCGAGCGCATCCAGGACCTGCAGATCGTGGTGCAGGAGATTCCCGACGGCCTCGAGGACATGACGCCCGAGACCCTGCGGGGCCTGCTCGGGTCGTGCTCCCCCGCGGCACCCGGACAGCCGGCGGTCATCACCATCTACCGCCATCCCGTGCTGATGGCGGCCAAGTCCCTCATGCCGGTCAACGAACTCATCCACGACGTCGTCGTCGAACAGACCGCAGAGCTCATGGGGCTGGCGCCGGAGGCCGTGGACCCCGCCTACGGTCGCTCCCAGGCCTGAGCCCACGGCGTTCTCCGCCGGCCGGACGGCCCGGCTAGTAGCCGAGTTCCACCGGGATGCTCAGCGGGCCCATGGTGCCCGCCGGCACGCCTGCCACCGAGATCCCGGCCCGCGCCCCGGGAAGAGTCATGACCTGCGCACCGTAGACCGGGTCACCCGTCGCAGCGATGAGGACGGCTGCAGGTGCCCGGCCCAGTGACGACGACGGTACCGACACGGAGGTGCCTCCCGCGATCCCGATCACGACCGGCGTCCCGAGTGCGCCACCGGCGGCGACGGGGGTGAGCGTGACCTCGCCCCTGCCGCTCGGCGCGCCGAGCACGAGGGCGGTGTCCACACCCTCGGCGAGGGCCATGGCGGAATCGCTCCCCAGGCGGACGGCGGCGGGAGCCGACGCGAGGTCGACGGGCTCGCCGTCGTCGACGCCGCGCGTAACGCGCGCCGATGCCACCACCGAGACGTCGGAGGCGATGGCGATGGTGTAGCTGCCCTCGGGCAGGGACGCCAGGGGCACGGCGGCCACGGAACCGGCGGTCGCCGTCACGACTCCCCCGCCGGGCAGCTCGACTTCCCCGTCGGGGCCGTAGACCTTGATGTCGAGGACGGCGTCGCTCGATCCGGGTACGAGCACCTGCAGCTCAGGGGCGGCGGCGGCGTATCCCTTCTGGTCACGGATACGGCGCGCCGTCGCGGAGTCCTGGACGACGACGCCGGGCACCACCTGGGCAGTGCCGGCAGGGGCGCTGGGCGAGAGCAGTTCCACCCCGCCGGGCGTGAGGCGGCGGAGGACACTCTGCTGGATGACGCCTGCGATGCGTCCGCCGTCGCTGCGGACGCGGACGGCCACGCGGTCCTGGTCGCCGGCCAGCGCTGCGAGGACGATGCTGCGGGTCTCGCCGGGCGCGACCAGCTGCCCGCGCGTGCCGGCTGCCTCGATGGGCCCGTCCTGCCCGTACAGCTCGAGGGTCACAGCGGCCGGCGTCCCGGTCGGGTTCGTCAGCAGGAGGACCGAGGACTGGCCGACGGCGGTGGCGGCACCGACGAGCCAGAAGTCGCTCGAGGGCACCTGGCAGGCCGTCGCGGCGAGCCCGCGGAGGTCTCCGTCACCGGCGGTGTAGGTGGAGGTCGCTGCGGCAACGGGTGTGAGGCCGCCCTGGGGCTGCGCGCGGAAGACCGAGGCGTCCGCGACCCGGACCCCTCGGGAGACACCGGCGACGCGATTGGTCAGGCCGTCCGTGCCACTGCTTGCAGGACGCTTCGCCAGGGACGCCTCGGGCGCGAACTCCTCGATGAGTGACAGCGGCTTGCCCCCGCCGACCGGCAGCAGCCCGCTTCCGGTCAGCGTTGCACTCAGGTCACTGAGCACCATCCCGGACACGGTCGTCTTCGCGGTGGCGGACGCGGGGCTGAACTCGGGATCCGCGCCCTCGATGGCTGCCTCGAGCAGGCGGGGCGGGGCGGGGCAGACCGCGGTGTAGTCGCCGGCCGGCACTGCGGCCACCGGCACGGGGCGGGCGGTGTCGGACGGCGGGACAAGGGCATCCGTGACGGTGCCCGAAGCGATGGCCGCTGTCGCAGCAAGGAGGAGGACGCCCGTCGCCGCACCGACCGCGGTACCGACCCGGGCCCGACGCACTGCGCCGGCGCCGGTCCCTGCCGCCCTGTCGCGGGCGACTGCCCGGGCGGCGACGGCGCTGTCGACGGACTCCGGGGTCTCGGCACCGGGCCCGCCGCGGTCCTGGAGTCCCGCGCTCGTCGCCGTGCCGCGGTCCTGGGATCCCGCGCTCGCCGTCGTTCTGTCGCGCTTGCGTCCCCGGTTCACGATCGGCCTCTTCCACTGGTCACGGGCTGGGAATCGTCCGCCAGGCCGTCGGCCTCTGCGCGCGACCCGGTGGTCGGATCGGAGGGGTCCGCCGGGACGGGCTGGTCGGTCCGGTCGGAGGGGACCGTCAGGACGGGCGGGGCGGTCGGGTCAGTCAGGTCGGCCCGGTTGGAGGAGGCTGTCACGACGGCCGGGTCGGAGGGTTCTGCCAGGTCGGCCCGGTCGTCCGGGTACGACGGACGACGCCGGTCGGAGGAGTTCGGGCGGCGGCCGCCCGGCGGCCGGACGACCCGCGGTCGCGACGGGATGGGAATCGCCAGGAGCACGGTGAGCCCGAGGATGATCGCCTGCGCGGTCTCTGCCCAGGGCTGGTAGGGACTCACGTAGGAGACCGCCACCGTTCCGCCGTCGGCGGGCAGTGCGAAGGCCTGGCGCCATCCTGCCGACGTCGTCTGCAGCCTGCGCCCGTCGAGGGTCGCCTGCCAGCCGGGGTCGGCTTCCTCGGCGAGGACGAGGGTCCTGCCCTCGGCCCCCGCCGCGATGGTGCCTCGTGCGTCCAGTGCTCCGGACGCGACCAGCTGCTCCGTGCGGCCGTCCGCGTCGACCACCCGGACGCGTGCCGTGCGGTTGCCTGCGTCCTCCGTGCCGTCGTCGAGCACAGGGGCGACGCGCCACAGCCGCCCCGCGTCCGTGTCGCCCACGGCTGTGAGGCCCGGGACGGAGTCGATGCGGCCGCTGAGGAAGCCACCCGTGGTGCCGGCTTCCCGGAGGACCACGAACCCGACGCCGAGGTCGCGGAGGTCCTCCCGCGGGTCCGCACCGGTAGCGCCGACGATCACGGCGACGGTGGTCCGGAGGAGCCGCGCGGACTCGCTGTCCTCGCGCAGTGCGTCCCCGCTTCCCTGCAGGGTGCGGGCGGCGACCACCGGGTTCAGCGCATCCAGGGTAGTCCCGGATCCGCGCATGAGGGAAGCGCCCACGATGTCGTCGTCGTCGCCGACGGTGATGACCAACGTTCGCGTGCGGTCGGGTCCGATGCCCCGGTCCGCGGCGGTGGCGGGCAGGGGGCGCTCGGCTGCGGGTTCGAGGACGAGGCCTGTGCCGAAATCGGTGGTCCCGGCCCCGGTGTCGGGCGCCTCCTCCGCCGGGGCCCCCGGGAGGACCACGGGTTCGGCGGCTCCGGCGGGGGGACCGGCGAGCTCGGGTGCCAGCCACAGGCCGAGGCTGAGCAGCGGTCCTGCGGCGAGAACGATGCCGCCCGCGATCCGCACCGGTCGACGGCGTGCGCCGGGACGTGCAGCGGGCGCCTCACCGTCCTGCGGACCGGGCAGCCCCGAGAGTCCGGCCGCCAGGAGGCACAGGGACATCACCGACACGAGCGGACCGGAGAAGGGCGGGACCAGGGAGGTTGCGGCCACCGCGACAGGCAGCGCCGGGGCAACGGCCGCCAGTGCGAGGGCGAGGACCGTGACCAGCCAGAAGAAGCGCACAGCGGTGCGGTGGCCGCCCCGGCTGAACAGCGCGGCGGCCGCCAGCACGAGAACGGGCCCGCCGATGACGACGGCGGCCACGAGTGCCGGCCCCGCCCCGAGGCCGCCGGCCGATGCCGGCGGGAGCAGGGGCTGGAAGGACACGGGGAAACCGAGGAGTTGCTGCCAGGGGGCAGCCGAAGCGAAGGGAACCGGGACGCCGGGATCACCGAGGAGTCCGCGTGGGTTCCGCAGCGCTGACAGGGCATACGGCAGATGCAGCGCCACGACCGGCAGGAGCGTCCACCACAGAGTACGGGCGCGGCGTCGGCCCGCTACCAGGGCGAGGGCGAGCCCGACGAGCGCCAGAGGGAGAAGGGACGGCGCGGAGGCGGTGACGACGGCAAAGACCAGCCCGGCGGCCGCCGCGGCGGTCCAGCTCCGGGTGCCGTTGATGCCCGGCGTGATGATGCCCTCGGGCAGCGCGCGTGCCGCCTGCGCACCCCCTACCGCCCGGACGATCCCGAGCAGCGCCAGCGGCAGCAGGACGTGGGCGATCAGGGCGCCGAGGCGCCCACTGCCCAGTGCCACCTGCAGGGCGGGTGCCGCTCCCCAGAAGAGGGCGGCCCACAGGCGCAGGCCGCGCGAGCGCGTGAAGGCCGCGGAGGCGAACCATGCGGAGAGCCCCGCCAGCGGCAGGGCGCAGACGATCGTGACGACGACGGCGGTGTTCGCCGAGCCCAGTCCCAGCAGGGAGAGGAGCCAGAGGACGTAGGTGAACGGGGAACCGTGGGCGGCGGATCCGGTGCCGAGGCCCGTCCACCATGCGGTCGCGCTGTCCCAGACGGCACCGGGTGTCTGTGCCACCGGCAGCAGCGCACCGCCCACGAGGGCCTGCGGTCCGACCAGCCGGTGAAGGCCCACGAGGGCCGCGGCCAGAAGCACGACGACGGCGACGACGGCGCCCGCCCCGACCCACGGCCGGGCGGGAGCTGTGAGTGCGGCGAAGTCATCGTGGCTGTCGCCCGATGGTACGTACTCCTCCGTGGCCTGCAGTCCCTCCGGGCCGCTGTAGCCCCCGCGTGAGGTGAAGGCGTCGAGGACGGACCTGCGGTGGGACCAGACGTCGCGGCGGGAGGTCACCAGGGACAGGACGATCGACCGGGGCAGTGTCCTGCTACGGGCGGCGGAGCGGCGGGACCGCAGGAGGTGGAATGGCCGGAAGACCCCGCCGAGGCTCCCGAGCAGTTGTCCGGTGCCGTGCGCGGGGTCCTTCGCCAGGAGCCCCAGGAGGAACCGGACCAGGCCCCCGAGCACGGCTCCGACAGCCAGGAAGGGCACGATCCACGGGGCCGCATGCTTGAGCCGGAGGTACACCTCGGCGGCACGGGCGGCATGGGGGGTGGACGCAGGATGCGGCCGGGAACTCGCGTGGCGCAGGACGGCGTGGGGTACCACCACCACCCGGTTGCCCGCGAGGCGGTTCCGCCAGCACAGGTCGACGTCGTCGCCCACTCCGTGGAAGGCGGGGTCGAATCCGCCGAGGGCGTCCCACACGTCCCGGCGCACGAGCATTCCCGCGGAGTTGACGGCGAAGACGTCGCTCCGGGCGTCGTACTGCCCCTGGTCGTGCTCGTCGACATCGATGAGCGTGAGGCGCTCGGCCCACCTGCTGATGGACAGACCGACGTCCACGAGTTCGCGGGGGTCGTCCCAGGCCACCTGCTTCGCTCCCGCGACAGTCACCGAGGGCGCACGCTCCACGGCGAGGAGGAGTTCGGCGAGCGCGTCGGGCTCGGGTGCGGAATCGTCATGGAGGAGCCAGAGCCAGTGCTGCGTACTCCCGTCCTCCGAGGTCCGGGGTGCAGGGATCTCGGCGACAGCGGTCCGCACCGCGGTGCCGAATCCGGCCCGCACAGGCGCTCCGACCACCGGGCTCCCGGCCGGCAGCTGGAGCTGGAGGATGGAGGCGGAACCGTCCGTCGATCCACTGTCGACGCCGACGCAGAAGTCGGCGGGGCGGGTCTGGCGTTCGAGGGCTTCCAGTGTTCGCGGGAGGTACGAGGCGCCATTGTGGGCTACGACGATGGCGGCGACACGGAGGTGGAGCTGAATCAGACTGCTCGCTTCCGCAATCTGCGCCGCTCGCGCTCGGAGAGGCCACCCCAGATACCGAAGCGCTCGTCGTTCTCCAGCGCGTACTCGAGGCATTCGGACTTCACGATGCAGGCGCCGCAGACCTTCTTGGCGTCACGGGTGGAGCCGCCCTTCTCGGGGAAGAACGCCTCCGGGTCCGTCTGCGCGCACAGCGCGTCGGCCTGCCAGGAGAGTTCGCCGTCGTCGTCCGGGTTGCCCGGCACCAGCGGCAGGCCGACCCAGGCCGGCTGCCCGGCGGGGGCCGAGTGCGGCCGTGCGTCCTCGAGCTCGTCCGGCAGGATGCCGGAGGTCTCCGGATCCAGGCTGGGCAGGACGAACAGGCTGCTCGGACGGTCCTCGACGTCGGGGAGTGAGGTCAGCGCCTCATGCGCGGCGAGGAAGGCCGTTGCCTGGTCCTCGAGCACGGAGCGGGTCTCTTCACGGTACCGCTCCCCTGCCAGGGGGTCTGCGGGGTCCAGGAACCAGTCGGCAGGAACGCCCCGTGAGCCGTAGCGGGCCGAGGCCTGCGCTGCGATGTCTGGTCGTTCCTGAATGCGTTCTGCCTGCCCCATGTCAGCCTTCCCGGTGTTGCCGTTCCAACATCAGCATGGGTCGACCCTCGCGCCCCGCTGCTGGAACAAATCCGATGAGCTAATTACACGTGTGTAAGTCCGACCCGTCAAGCGGGGAGGGAATCTTATAGACTCGGAAGCAGACATTCACGGGCGCCACGCCGATTTGACTACCTGTTCGACTACCTGCTTTTGGTGGCGAACCCGAGTAGTCCGGCCGCCCAGAACGGAAGGGCCATCATGCCACAGACACCTGCAGGGCTCCTGGCCAGGCTGCGGTCCGTCCATCCCTCCTCGCCCCGTCTCGTCTGGCACGGCCGGGACGGCCGGATCGAGCTGTCGGGGCGCGTGTTCGACAACTGGGTGGCCAAGAGTTCGAACCTCCTCGCGGACGAACTCGACGCGGCCGGCGGCACCCTCGTCGAGTTCGACCTCCCCGTCCACTGGAAATCCGTGGCGCTCGCCTTCGCGTGCTGGCAGGTCGGCGCCGTCACCGTCCTGCAGGACGGAGTCCTCCCCGACCCTGCTCCCCCGGTCTCCCCCGGGCACCCGCAGGGGGCCGACATCGTCCTGTCGTCGCACGAGGGCGCCGACGTCGCCCCGCCCCGCCTGCTCGTGTGCGTGGCGCTCGGGTCCCTCGCGCTCCGGTGGGACGGTCCGCTGCCCCGGGGTGCAGTGGACTTCGCGGCGGAGGTCCGCTCCCACGGCGACGTCTACCTCGGAGAGCCCGGCGCCGGCGACGCCCCGCTCGTCTCCACCGGCGGCCGGTCCCTGGCGGCCGCGGACCTCGCGGGCCTCGTGACGCTGCCGCCCGCCGGGGACTCCGGTAGCTCCGGTGACGCTCCCACCGTGCTCCTCGAACCGGGAACGGACCTCCTGCGCGTGCTCGCTGCCGCCCTCGCCGTATGGCAGCAGGACGGCACGCTCGTCCTCGTGGAAGAGGGCGTCCCCGTGACCGACCGTCTGCTGGCCGGCGAACGGGTCACGGGCCGGCTGGGGACTGCCTGACCGGCTCGGCCGCCTCGACGGGCATGTCGACCGGTCCGTCGGCCGGCTCGCCCGCCGCGACCGGGTGATCGCCCGACTCCGCGCTGTGCGGGTGGAGGATCTCCTGGTCGTGGCTGAACTCGGGCTCGGCGTCGAGCTCGGCGCTGAAGACCCAGAAGCGGTAGGCGACGAAGCGCACCAGGGTGGCGAGCGCGGTGCCGAAGATACCGACCAGGAAGAGGGGGCTCGGCTCCGTGACGTCGAAGACGTACTTGGCGACCCAGACGCAGCCGGCCGCGATGCCCATGCCGATGACGTTGATGAAGATGAACATGACGAGCTCGCGGGCGGCGTTGGGCTGCCGCCGGTGCCGGAAGGTCCAGTAGCGGTTCGCCACCCAGGCGAAGATCGTCGCGACGCCGGCGGAGACGAAGCGGGCCTTCACCTCACTACCGCTCATGGGACCGTGGATCAGGTACCAGTACAGGCCGTTGTCTATGACGAAGGCCACTCCGCCGACGGCACCGAACTTCGCGACTTCGCGCCAGAAAAGGGACGCGAGGCCCCGCATCCGATCCATCAGTCCTGCCACTGCAACCTCCACGGTCTGAATGAGAACGCCGTGAATCCCGGGGGGAGACCCCGGCGATTGCAGGACCAACCGCGACAGGGGCCAGCAGAGCGAGCCACCCCGGCTGACCTTTGCATGGCGTGTTTCGTCCTATTTTACGGTGTGTGTGCTACTGCAGGGTTGCCGGACGGACTCCGGCAGCCTGAGAGTCCGCCGGGAATCCGTGGTAGCGGAGGTGCCCGCGGCTGCCCGGAGGAGGTGCGGCCCGGGAGCGATGCCGGGAGCGGCCCGCTCGGTAGGTACCCTGTGATGGTGACTTTTCCAGTAGTAGGCGTGGTCGGCGGCGGCCAGCTCGCGCGCATGATGGCCGGTCCCGCAGTCGAACTCGGGCTCACGCTCCACGTCCTCGCCGAGGGACCCGACGTGTCCGCGGTGGCCGCCGTGGCCCACTCGAGCGTGGGCGACTACCGCGACCCCGAGACCCTGCGGGCGTTCGCCGCCGGGGTCGATGTCGTGACCTTCGACCATGAGCACGTGCCGGGCGAGCTCCTCGACGAGCTCGCCCGCGAGGGCGTCGCCATCCATCCCTCACCGGCTGCGCTGCGCCACGCCCAGGACAAACTGGTGATGCGACGGGCCGTGGAGGAGCTGGGCCTGCCGAATCCCCGATGGAGGGCCGTCAGCGGCACGTCCGACGTCGAGGCCTTCGCGGCGGAGACGGGATGGCCCGTGGTCCTGAAGACCCCCCGCGGCGGGTACGACGGCAAGGGGGTCCTCGTCCTGCGCGACGCCGACGGGCTCGCGGCCGCGGAGTCCTGGTTCACCGGCGGGGAGCTGCTGGTGGAGCAGTTCGTCCCGTTCAGCCGTGAGCTCTCCGTGCTGGTGGCGCGCCGTCCGTCCGGCCAAGCCGTGACGTGGCCGGTCGTCGAGTCGATCCAGGTGAACAGCGTCTGCGACGAGGTGATCGCACCCGCACCGGACCTGCCCGAGGACGTCGCCGCTGCCGTCACCGCAGCCGCGCTCCGCCTCGCCGAGAGCCTCGATGTCACCGGCGTCATGGCCGTCGAACTGTTCGAGACGCCCGGCCTCGGTGCCGGGTACCTGGTCAACGAGCTCGCCATGCGTCCCCACAACTCGGGCCACTGGACCATGGACGGCGCCGTGACGGGCCAGTTCGAGCAGCACCTACGCGCGGTCCTCGACCTGCCGCTGGGAGCGACGGACCCCGTGGGCCGGCACACCGTGATGAAGAACATCCTCGGCGGACCGAACCTCGACATCTACGCGGCGTACCAGTCGGCGTTGTCCTCAGGACCATCGGCTAAAGTGCACTTCTACGGCAAGGACGTGCGTCCCGGCCGCAAGATCGGACACGTCAATGCGCTGGCGGCCCCGGAGGAACCGCTCGAAGCCGTCCGGGCCCGGGCCACGAGGGTTGCCGCGATACTCCGCGACGGCGCCTGACGACCTCGCCAGGACCGACGGATCGACCGGCCGGGACCGACGGACGGGGATCGCCCGGAATACGCAGGATTACCAAGGATCAACCGGAGGAATGCAGTGACGAACGCTCAGGTGGGCCTTGTGATGGGCTCGGATTCGGACTGGCCCGTCATGGAGGCCGCAGCGGCGGCGCTGGCCGAGTTCTCCATCCCCTATGAGGCCGACGTCGTCTCCGCGCACCGCATGCCCACCGCCATGATCGAGTACGGCCGGACCGCGCACGAGCGGGGCCTGCGTGTGATCATTGCCGGCGCCGGCGGAGCAGCGCACCTCCCCGGCATGCTCGCCTCCGTGACTCCGCTCCCCGTGATCGGCGTGCCAGTCCCCCTGCGCTACCTCGACGGCATGGACTCCCTGCTGTCGATCGTGCAGATGCCGGCAGGCGTTCCCGTCGCGACGGTGTCGATCGGCGGGGCCCGCAACGCCGGCCTCCTTGCCGTCCGGATGCTCGCGGCCGGCACGGACGAGCAGGCGCAGGTCCTGCGCAGGCAGCTCGTCGAGTTCGCGGGCGCGCTCCGGGAGACCGCGGAGAACAAGGGCGCGGCCCTTCGCGACCGCATCGCGGCCTCGACCGCCGAGAAGTCATGATGACCGGCACGCGCGTGCAGGGCACGGAGGGCGAGGGCACGACCGGCCTCACCAATCCCGTGAGGTACCCGGAGGCCGCATCACCCGCGGTCCGCACGAAGCGGGCCTTCGTCCTCCTGGCTCTGACCCTCGTCCTGCCGGGGTCCGCGCAGGTGGTCGCCGGCGACCGCCGGCTGGGCCGCCGGGCGCTGAGGACCACCTTCACCTGCTGGGCGCTCGTCCTCCTCGGACTGGTCCTCGCCCTGACCAACCGCAGCCTGGCCGTCGGCGTCGTCACCCACCGCTGGTGGTCCCTCCTGCTGATCGTCGCACTGCTGGGCATGGCCGCGGCCTGGGCCCTGCTGTTCATCAACACCCTGCGTCTGATCAGGATGCCCCTGCTCGACCGCGGCATACGTCCCCTCGTGGCCGGCACCCTGGTCCTGCTCATGGCGATCACCAGCGGATCCCTGGCCTACGGCGCCTACGTGCTCGGGGTCGGCCGGTCGACGGTGGGGTCGATCTTCCAGACCGGCCCGGCGTTCGACCCCGTGGACGGACGGTACAACTTCCTGCTCATGGGAGGGGACGCCGGCGAGGACCGCACGGGCCGGCGGCCCGACAGCATCTCGGTCATCAGCGTCGATGCCGAGACGGGCTCGACGGTGACCTTCAGCATCCCCCGCAACTTCCAGAACGCACAGTTCTCCGACGACTCCCCCCTCTGGGAGGCCTACCCCGACGGGTACAACTGCGGAGACCCCTGCATCATCAACAGCCTCTACACCGACGTGACCCAGAACTACGCCGATCTGTACCCGGGCGCTGCGGACCCGGGCGCCGAGGCGATGATGGACGCCGCGAGCGGCGTCCTCGGGATCGAGGTCCAGGCCTACCTCCTCGTCGACATGAACGGCTTCGAGAAGCTGGTGGACGCGATGGGCGGCATCAGGATCGATGCAGGCGGCTGGGTTCCGATCACGGCCGGTGAGATCCCCGGCACGGACCCCATCCGCCACTACCCGCCCGACGGGTGGATCAAGCCGGGGGTCCAGACGCTCGACGGCTACCATGCCCTCTGGTACGCGAGGTCGCGCGAGTTCGTGACGGACTACGACCGCATCTCGCGCCAGCAGTGCGTCCAGCAGGCCATGATCGCCCAGCTCGATCCCGCCACCGTGCTGACCCGGTTCCAGTCCATCGCGGCTGCCGGCACCCAGATCGTCGAGACGGACATCCCCCAGGACCAGCTGGCGAGCTTCGTGGACCTCGGGCTGAAGGCGAAGGGCCAGCAGACCCGTCGCCTGACCATTGGCCCCCCGGACTTCGGCACGCCTGCGGAGAACTTCGTGACCTACCCCGACTTCGACCGCATCCACAGCCGGGTGCAGCAGACCCTGGCGCAGGGCTCCGCAGAACCGGGCGCGGCGGGCCCGCTGCAGCTCGACCGTGCGGCGCTCGTGGAGGAACTGCCGGCACAGACCACGGACGACGGCATCACCGAGGAATACCTGCAGGAACTCGCCACCATCGGTGACGACGCCACCCTCGGCGAGCTCCTGGCGAACAACGGCGAGTGCTCCCCCGCCTGACCCCGCCCGGCCCGTACGCCCGACCACCCCCAGCCGAAGGATCCGACGATGTACCTCCTGGACAACACCCTTCGCCCCTACGCGTGGGGCTCGGAACGCGCGATCGCCGAGCTGCTCGGACGGGAGCCGTCCGGCGGGCCCGAGGCCGAGCTGTGGGTCGGCGCCCACCCCGACTCGCCCTCGCAGGCCGTTCAGCCGGACGGCGGCCGGCGCAGCCTCGCGGACCTGATCGCCGAGGACCCCGAGGGGCTCCTCGGCGAGGCGACGGCAGCGCGCTTCGACGGCCGCCTCCCCTTCCTGCTCAAGGTCCTCGCCGCAGGCTCGGCCCTGTCCCTCCAGGTGCATCCGAGCCTGGAACAGGCCGCTGCAGGCTACGACGCCGAGGAATCCGCCGGTGTTCCGCGGGACGCCCCGCACCGCAACTACCGGGACCGGAACCACAAGCCCGAGATGATCTACGCGCTCACCCCGTTCGAGGCGCTGTGCGGATTCAGGCCGCTGTCCGAGGCCCTGCGCACCTTCACGGCCCTCGCGTCCGCCGTCGAGCCCGGCTCATGGACCCATGAACTCCTCGACTCCGTCGCAGCCCAGCTTTCGTCCGGCGCGGACTCGGCGTTGCGGTCCGCCTTCACCCTGCTGCTCGAGGCGGCACCGGAGGCCGTTGACGCCGTGGTGGCAGCCGTCGCCGGCGCAACGGGTCCGGCCCAGGCCACCAGCGCCGGAGAGGCGGACGCCGTGGCGGCCGATCTCGCGACCGTCGCCGAGCTGTCCGCGCAGTACCCGGGCGACCCGGGGGTGCTCGTCGCGCTGCTGCTCAACCGCGTCTCGCTCCGGCCCGGGGAGGCCCTCTACCTGCCCGCCGGGAACATCCACGCCTACCTCCAGGGCCTGGGGATCGAGGTGATGGCGTCGTCGGACAACGTGCTGCGCGGCGGCCTGACGCCCAAGCATGTCGACACGGCCGAACTGCTCTCCACCGTGGTCTTCGAGCCCATCGCACCACCCGCGCTCGCGCCCGAGTACACGCTCCTCGACCAGGAGCTGTACCGCCCACCGTTCGAGGAGTTCCAGCTCCAGCGGATCGTGCTGGGCGACCCTGCGGCGGGACCGCAGGGCGAACCGGCGGACGGCGCGGACAACGGCCACGAGGACAGCCCGCTGCCGGCCGGCGAGAGCCTCACCCCGGCGCACGTCCCCGTGCTGCAGAACGGTCCCGTGCTGGTGCTGGCGGTCAGCGGGCCGATCCTGCTGGACACCCCCAACTCGACCCTTGAGGTCCCCCGCGGCGGCAGCGCCTTCGTCGCTGCTGGGGAGGCGCCGCTCGTCGTGCGTCCAGCCGCCGACGAGCACGGCGCGACGGACGGCCCCGTGCTGGCCTTCGCCGTCACGACCGGCGGCGGGACACCGACGCTCTAGGAGCGGCTCGCCCCGAGGACCAGGCACCGGCGCTCCAGGAACGGGTCGCCCCGAAGGCCAGGCGCCGGCGATCAGGAGCGGCCCGCCCGCACCTGCCGCACTACGCCGAGGACCCGCCCGGCCTGCCGGCGCGCAACCTGCATACTGCGCTTTGCGACCGGCAGCGCACGGCTGAACAGCGGGTAGAACGGCGAGAGCGGCAGGTCCCAGGTACCCGCGAGCTGGTCCTCGTGCTTCGCCCACCCCATCTTGAACTTGGAAACCCCGTCGTTGAGCAGTCCGTTGAAGTCGTAGCGCACCACGCCGCGCGCCTTCATCTCGGAGATCGCGAACCACTTGAGGGCGTAGTTCGCGCGCAGGCGCTCACCCTCGTCCGTCATGCCGCCATAGAGCTCGAAGGCCGTGGTGTCCGTCGCCGACAGCCACAAAAAGGCGACGACGTCGTGCCCGGAGAACGCCGCATACACCGGCGAGGCGTCACCGAGGTTGTCGAAGATGTCGAGGTAGTAGGAGTCCTCGTGGATGCCGAACCCGGCACGCTCCGCCGTCAGCCGGTAGACGTCGAGGCACGCGCCGATCTCGCTCCGGACGACCCGCCGGATCTCGAGGCCCTCCCGCCCGGACTTCCGGATGTACTGGCGGTGCTTCTTGGTCATGTCGGCCAGCAGCTCGTCCTCCGACCGGCTCAGGTCGAGGATGAGCGTGCGTCCGATGAGGATGGTGTTCGTGCTCGCCTTCCAGCCGGCGGCAGGCAGCGCGCGCACCGCATCGCTTGCGGCGTCCAAGTCCGGTTCGATGGACAGTGCGACCGAGCGGTGGGCAGCGCGGACATAGCCGGCGACGGCCTCGAGCACCTCGATCTCGCGCCCCGGGGCAGTCTGGGGGCCGCGCGGGATGTAGGCCAGGTTCCGCAGCGGAAGCGGCAGGGACCTGCAGACGATCTGCGCCGCACCGACGACCACGCCGTCCTCGGCGACGATCACGCGGTCGGCGCTCCAGCCGTGCGCCGCCTTCGTCTCGCCCCATCCCCACAGCTGCTGGGGGTGGCCTCCCAGCTGGTTGACGGTGGTGTCCCACAGGGCACGGTCGAAGCAGGGCGATACGGAGAGGGTCATCCGACCAGCCTATAGGGGCGCACCGCCCGTCCGTTCCCGGGCGGCGCGCCCGCCGTGCTCCTACTCCTTGATGCGGGCGTACGTCTCCCACTTGTGGGCCTGGTGCTCGCCGTCGACCACACGGATGGTGCCGGACTTGGAGCGCATGACCATCGACTGCGTCAGGACCTTGTCCTTGCTGTAGCGGACGCCGCGCAGCAGGTCGCCGTCGGTGATGCCGGTCGCCGCGAAGTAGCAGTTGTCGCTCGTCACGAGGTCGTTGGTCGAGAGCACGCGGTCGAGGTCGTGGCCGGCGTCGAGGGCCTTCTGCTTCTCCTCGTCGCTCGTGGGCCAGAGGCGACCCTGGATGACGCCGCCCAGGGACTTGATGGCGCACGCCGCGACGATGCCCTCTGGCGTGCCGCCGATGCCCATGAGGGCGTCGACGTCGGTGCCCTCGCGGGCCGCTGCGATGGCTCCGGCGACGTCGCCATCCATGATGAACTTGGTGCGCGCGCCGGCCGCACGGATCTCCTCCACGAGCGGCTTGTGCCGGTCGCGGTCGAGGATCATGACGTTGAGCTGGCTGACCTTCTTGTTGTTCGCCTTCGCGATGAGGTGCAGGTTCTGCTTCACGGGCAGGCGCAGGTCCACCATGTCGGCGGCCTCCGGCCCGGTCACGAGCTTCTCCATGTAGAACACCGCGGACGGGTCGAACATCGAGCCGCGCTCCGCGACCGCGAGGACGGCGAGCGCGTTGTTGATGCCCAGGGCGGTCAGGCGGGTCCCGTCGATCGGGTCGACGGCGACGTCGCACTCGGGTCCGCTGCCGTCTCCCACGCGCTCACCGTTGAACAGCATGGGCGCCTCGTCCTTCTCGCCCTCACCGATCACCACGACGCCGTTGAAGTGGACGGTCTGCAGGAGCGAGCGCATGGCGTCGACCGCGGCACCGTCGGCGAGGTTCTTGTCGCCGAAGCCGACCCAGTGGCCGCCCGCGATGGCCGCGGCCTCCGTGACGCGGACGAGCTCCAGCGCGAGGTTCCGGTCCGGTTCGTCGTCCCCGACGGCCAGAGCCGGTGACAGTGTCGAGTACTGGGCATTCTTAGCGTTCTGGGACACGTCTATCCTCATCGTCGAAGGTGTTCAGGCACTGCGCGGGCGTACCTGTCCGTGCTGTCATCATAGGCGGGCCGGGCGCCGTCGTCCCTGTGATACTGCATACGTGCCCGTCGATGAAGCCCCTTCCGGTTAGGTGGCGGGGCCCGCATCAGCGAAAATGGAGGGGTGAGCAATTCAGGCGAAGAGCGGCCGACCCCGGGAACCGAGGCAGGCTCCGGCGTGCAGCATGCCGGCGGACACGCCGTCGAACGGCCGGTCGGCAGCCCCCGTCCCGATCCAGCCCGGGACGACGACCTGTACGACGACGCGCCTCCCATCACGCTCACGCCGAGCCAGGCGAAGCGTGCCAGCTCGACCGCCCGCGGCATGCTGATCGCCACCGGGGCGACCATCGCCGTCGTCCTGCCCGTCTACTTCCTGAACCCCACCTACACCGCCGAGACGTACAAGCGCGACATCGACGTCGAGACCGTGGCGCGCCAGGCCGCGGGCGACGCCGGCTACCTTCCGGCCTCACCGGACCTTCCCGAGGGCTGGTCCTCCAACTACGCCCGCTGGGTCACCGGCCGCAGCGACAGCGTGGATTTCTGGGAGGCGGGATTCCTCACCTCGGACAGCGGTTTCATCCAGCTCACCCAGACCGACGACGCCAACCCCACCTGGGTCGCCCAGCGGATCGGCGACGCGCAGGTGTCCGGCACACGGACCATCGGCGGCCTCGAGTGGGAACTCCTGGACGCGCCGAACGGTGACACGGTGCTGACGTCCGACATCGACGGCGCGACCGTCATCCTGAACGGGGAGGCCTCCCTCACCGAGTTCGACACCATGGGCGCAGCCGTCATCGAGGACGTGCGGCAGAATGCCGCCGAGGAGGCCGAGCGCCTGTCATCTTCCGACACGGACGGGTGAGAACGGCCGGGCCCAGTACAGTGGTCGGCGTGACACAGCAACTGACTCCAGCCGCGGCATGGCGCCGACTCCAGGAGGGCAACGCCCGGTTCGTCGCCTCCGACGTCTCGCATCCCAACCAGGATGCCTCCCGCCGGACCGCGCTCGTGAACAACCAGAACCCGTTCGCCGTCATCTTCGGCTGCTCGGATTCGCGCCTGGCGGCGGAGATCATCTTCGATCTCGGCCTCGGCGACGTCTTCGTGGTGCGGACGGCCGGCCAGGTGATCGACGACGCCGTCCTCGGCTCGCTCGAGTACAGCGTCAGCGTCCTGGGCGTGCCGCTGATCGTGATCCTCGGACACGACAGCTGCGGAGCCGTCACCGCGACCGTCAACGCCGTCGAGACCGGGGAGATGCCCGTCGGGTTCATCCGTGACCTCGTGGAGCGCATCACGCCGTCGGTCCTCACGGCGCGCAGGGCCGGCATCACCGACATCAACACGACCGTCATCGAGCACACGAAGCAGACCGCGGGGCGGCTCGTCGACAGCTCGCGGGTGATCGCGGAGGCCGTGGAGAACGGGTCCGTCGCCGTCATCGGCGTCTCCTACCGCCTGGACGAGGGCAAGGCCGTGCTCGTGTCAGGATTTGGCGCACTGTAGCGCCAGCGGTGAGAATTGCCGCATGACTCCAACGCCTGCAGCCAGCCCTGAACCCAGCTCCACGACCGGCGCGACGCCCGGCACGGAGGATGCGGAGTACCGCATCGAACACGACACCATGGGCGAGGTGCGCGTCCCGGTCAACGCCCTGTACCGGGCCCAGACGCAGCGCGCCGTCGAGAACTTCCCGATCTCCGGAACCACCCTCGAGCGCGCGCACATCGAGGCGCTCGCCCGCATCAAGAAGGCCGCCGCGACGGCCAACGCCGAACTCGGCGTGCTCGACGAAGAGCGTGCGCGGGCCATCGAGGCGGCAGCCGAGGAGGTCGCCTCGGGCCGGTACGACGGCGACTTCCCCGTGGACATCTACCAGACCGGTTCGGGGACGTCCTCGAACATGAACGCCAACGAGGTCATCGCGACCCTCGCCAGCCGGGCGCTCGAAGCCGCCGGCAGCTCGGCCTCGGTCCACCCCAACGACCACGTGAACGCGTCGCAGTCCTCCAACGACGTCTTCCCGACGTCCGTCCACGTGGCGGCGACGTCCGCACTCGTCAAGGACCTCATCCCGGCCCTGGCACACCTCGCGGAGGCGCTGGAGCGCAAGGCCGAGGAATTCAGCACCGTGGTGAAGTCCGGCCGCACGCACCTCATGGACGCCACACCCGTCACCCTCGGCCAGGAGTTCGGCGGCTACGCGGCGCAGGTCCGCTACGGCATCGAGCGCATCGAGGCGTCGCTGCCCCGCGTCGCGGAGGTCCCCCTGGGCGGCACGGCCGTCGGCACCGGCATCAACACCCCGGCCGGCTTCTCGGCACGCGTCATCGAACTCCTCGCCGAGGACACCGGGCTCCCCCTCACCGAGGCACGCGACCACTTCGAGGCCCAGGCCAACCGCGACGCCCTCGTCGAGGTCTCGGGCATGCTGCGCACCATCGCCGTCTCCCTCACCAAGATCCACAACGACCTCCGTTGGCTCGGGTCCGGCCCCAACACCGGTCTGGGCGAGATCGCACTCCCCGACCTGCAGCCCGGCTCGTCGATCATGCCCGGCAAGGTCAACCCGGTCATCGCCGAAGCCGTCCTCATGGTCTGCGCCCAGGTGGTCGGCAATGACGCCACAGTGGCCTGGTCGGGGACGAACGGTGCCTTCGAGCTGAACGTCGGCATCCCCGTGATCGCCCGCAACGTGCTCGAGTCCATCCGCCTGCTCAGCAACTCGACGCGGGTCTCGGCCGACCGCATGATCGACGGGATCACCGCCAACGTCGAGCGTGCGCGCTTCCTGGCGGAGGCCTCCCCCTCGATCGTGACGCCGCTGAACAAGTACATCGGCTACGAGAACGCGGCCAAGATCGCGAAGAAGGCCGTGGCCGAGGGCCTCACCGTCCGCGAAGCCGTCGTCGCGCTCGGCTTCGTGGAGCGCGGTGAACTCACCGAGGAGCAGCTGGACTCCGCCCTCGACGTCCTGTCGATGACGCGTCCGCCGCAGGCCTGACCGCAGCCGGCACCCGTCCGGGGAGGGCGCACCATCCGGTGCGCCCTCCTTTTCTCTGCCTGCCGAAGCTAAATTTGCACCATAGGTCCCCTAGTGCAAATATGTACTCTGTGATGATAAGTGCAACAAATAGCGAGCCCGGGCTGCGGGAGCGCAAGCGCCGACAGACGAGGGCCTCCCTCGTCTCCGCTGCCCGGCGGCTGACGCTCGACCACGGTCTCAGCGGATTCACGGTCGAGCGGCTGTGCGACGAAGTAGGCATCTCCCGCCGGACGTTCTTCAACTACTTCCCCTCGAAGGAGGACGCCGTGCTCGGCTCCTCCGACGAGGGACTCCCGGAGGAGCTGCTCTCCGACTTCGTCGCATCGGGCCGGGGGAATCCGCCCCGCCCCCTCCTCGACGCGCTCACCACCCTGTTCGTCGCGTTCGGCAGCAGGATCGGGATCTCGCGTGAGGAGTACGAGACGATGTCCGCCGTCCTCCACCGGGAGCCGCAGCTCCTGGCCCGGATGTTCGCGAAGGCCGAGTCGAAATCCCAGGTCCTGATCGAACTGATCACCACGCGGGAAGGCCTGCCCGCGGGCCACCCCACCGCGCGCGTCGCCGTCCTCGTCTTCGGAGAGCTCTTCCGCCGGTCACTGGACGAGTTCTTCGCCGAGGGCAACGACCTGAGCTACGCGGAGGTCTTCCGCCGCAACATGGACGCCCTGCACTCCCTTTTCACCTCCTCCAGCCCCCAGGTCCTCCCCGACCGACCCTCCCAGAACCAGGAACCAGCATGAGCACCACGACGGCGCCGGACGGCCCGCTCCTCCTGACCCAGAGGCGCATCTGGATCATCTTCTCGGCGCTCATCGCCGGGATGCTGCTCTCCAGCCTCGACCAGACGATCGTCTCCACGGCGATGCCCACCATCGTGGGCCAGCTCGGCGGCGTCGAGCACCAGACCTGGATCACGACGGCGTACCTCCTCGCCACCACGATCGTCATGCCGATCTACGGCAAGTTCGGCGACGTCCTCGGACGCCGGAACCTGTTCCTCTTCGCGATCGCGCTCTTCACTGTCGCCTCCATCGGGTGCGCCTTCGCCACCGACTTCTGGGCCTTCGTGGTCTTCCGCGCCATCCAGGGCCTGGGCGGCGGCGGCCTGATGATCCTGTCCCAGGCGATCATCGCCGACATCGTGCCTGCCAACGAGCGCGGCAAGTACATGGGCCCCCTCGGCGGCATCTTCGGCCTCAGCGCCGTCGCCGGTCCCCTTCTCGGCGGCTACTTCGTGGACCACCTGACCTGGAACTGGGCCTTCTACATCAACATCCCCGTCGGCATCGCGGCCTTCACGATCGCCTGGTTCACGCTGCGCCTCCCCTCCAAGAAGGCCACCCGGCGCATCGACATCCCCGGCGTCGTGCTGCTGTCCATCGCCACGACCTGCCTGATCTTCTTCACGGACTTCGGTGGCGACGCGGCCGAGGGCTGGACCTCCCCGCTCACCTGGACCTTCGGCGCGGGCATGGTCCTTGCCGGCATCGCCTTCGTGCTGGTGGAGCGCCGCGCGGAGGACCCCATCATTCCGCTCGGACTCTTCCGCAACCGGACCTTCGTCACCAGCACCGGTATCGGCCTGACGCTGGGCCTCGGCATGTTCGCCGCGTTGGCCTTCATGCCCACCTTCCTGCAGATGGCGTCGGGCACCTCGGCCGCGGTGTCCGGCCTGCTCCTCGTCCCGATGATCGTGGGCCTCATGGGCACCTCGATCTTCTCCGGTATCGCCATCTCGCGCTCCGGCCGGTACCGCAAGTACCCGATCATCGGCGTCTCGCTGACGCTCGTGACGCTGCTCTGGATGTCCACCCTGGCCGCGACCACGCCCATCTGGGTCATCTGCACCATGCTCTTCTTCTTCGGCGCGGGTCTCGGCCTCATCATGCAGGTCATCGTGCTCGTGGTGCAGAACTCGGTGGCCCCCACCATGGTCGGCGTCGCGACCAGCACCAACAACTACTTCCGCGAGGTGGGCGCGTCCCTCGGCGTCGCCGTCTTCGGCGCCATCTTCACGAGCCGCCTCTCGGAGCGGCTGAACGCGACGTTCGCCTCCTTCGGTGCCAGCCCGGAAGCAGCAGGGCAGGCGACGTCCAGGCTCGATCCCGCCGCCCTGAACGCCCTGCCGGACCAGGTGCGCGACGCCGTCGTGAGCGACTACGCCGAGTCGCTCGCTCCGGTCTTCCTGTACCTGGTGCCGTTCCTCGTCCTCGCCCTGATCCTCGCGCTCCTGCTGCGGGAGATCCCGCTGTCCGACACTGCGGGGATGGTCGCGCGCGGCGAGGCGATCGGCGGCGAGGAAGCGGTCCGGCTGGAGCGCGAGCGCGAGCGCGCCGCGGCGTCGGCCGGAGGACAGGGCGACCAGTCTGATGCCCCGTCCCTGCAGGGAGGACCGGCGGGCTCCCGGACCACGTCCGGAAGCGGGACCGGGACTCCGGGGCAGTCCGACGCCTGAGCCGCAGCGCGCGGTTCCCTGAATTGCAGCGGAGGAGCTCCGGCCCGGCAGTCCTCCGACTGCCGGGCCGGCCGTGTTCCGAGGGCGTTCAGGAAGAGGGCGCGGTGGTCAGCTGACGAAGCGGGTGACGCCGTCGAACCCGCCCGCGCCCTGCACCAGCCGGAGGTGCCGCGCGTTGAGCTCCGGGAGGTCGTCCAGCGGGAACCAGCGAACGTCGAGGGATTCGTCGTCATTCACGCGAGCAGTCCCGCTGATCCAGCGGCACCGGAAGTCGAGGGTGAGGAAGGTGCACACGTCACCGTTGGGATAGGTGATCGGGCCCACGACCGACGTGTCGAGCAGGTACTCGACCTCGACGACGACGCCGGTCTCCTCCAGGACCTCCCGCTGCAACGCCACGGCAGGTTCCTCACCGGGATCGACCATCCCGGTGATGATGGTCCATCGGCCGTTGTCCGAGCGCTGCCCGAGGAGCACGTGCCCCTCGTCGTTGAAGACGACGCCCCCGACCCCGGGGAGCCAGAGCGGGTCGTGGCCGATCTTGCGGCGCAGGGCGACGACGAACTCCGGGGTAGGCATGGTTTTCACCCTAGTACAGCAAGGGCCAGCGCGGTTCCGGCGATGAGGAAGGGCCCGAACGCCACCGGGGAGCGGAGTGTGGCCCGGCGTGCGGTGACGAGCGCCAGACTCCAGAGACCGCCCAGCACGACGGCGAGGAAAGGCCCCCACCACACCTCCGGCCAGCCGGCGAAGCCGAGATAGAGGCCCAGCAGCCCGGCGAGCTTGACGTCGCCGAAGCCCAGCCCACGCCGATGCAGCAGGTGCAGTGCCCCGAAGCCCGCCCCCAGGGATGCACCCCCGGCGAGCATCCCTCCGATGCGGTACCACTCCCCTGCGGCACCGGCCGCGGCGCCGAGCAGGAGGACGGCGGCGGGGTAGGACGGAAGGGTGATGCTGTCGGGCAGCCGGTGCGTCCGCCAGTCGACCAGGCCCAGCCGCACCCCGACCACGACGAAGGCGGCGAGCGCGACGGCGAGGAGGACGAAGGCGACGGGCTCTTCGCCCCGGTACCCGGCGAGGACGGGGATCACGCGGCCTACGGTACGCCACGGCCCTGATGCCGCGACAGGGGTCCGGTTACACTGTGGAAATGGCGGCCCAGAGCAGTTCCGGTACCAGTTCCGAGGAGACCTTCCGCTCGCTCTGCCGCTCCTCCCCCTGGTGCTGGGAGACCCTGCGGTTCACCATCACCTGGCGTGCGCCGTCGGACTCCGGCATCGATACGCCGCCACCCCTCAAGGCGTGGCTGCGCAGGCCCGCGGCGTTGCGCGTGGAGGCGGCCGACGGCTCGCTGCTCCACTCGACGACGGGCACCGAGACCTCCCGCGACGCACTGTACGTGAGCGCGACGCGGAAGTCGTGGCTCCTTCCTCCGCGGCTCGTGACCCCCGTGTACGACCACGCCGGCCTCGTACGGCGGCGGCCCGAAGCGGCCTACGGCGAGGCGGCCTTCGGCGACCCGCGCTGGTCCTCGATGCTCGACCCTGTGGAACTCGCCGGCAATGCGCCGGTTTCCATGGTGTTCCCCGGCGCGAACCGCGTCGACGTGGAGGACCTCGCCGAGGAGACGTTCGCCGGCAGGCCCGTCCTCGCCGCCACCGTCCGGCCCAATGCGTCCTTTGTACCCACGGCGCCGGGCCGGCCGCTCGTGGGCGAGGGCCGGACCCGTGTGGTCATCGATGCCGGCACGGCGGTGTGCGTGTCGACGACGGCCCTCGACGGCCCGTCGCGGGGCGCCGGGCACGACCTCTTCGTTCTCGGCGTGGACGAGTACCTCACCGATGACTACTTCCGGGCTGCTCCTCCCGAGCTGAGCGACGTCAGCAGGCACGTGCCCTGGGTCGTCGGCTGACCCTTCCCGCGCTTCCCTGCACCAGCCAAGGCGGCTGGCACAACCGAGACAGCCGGAGGCCCCGCCGGAGCGGGGCCTCCGACGCCTCCTAGATCTCCGTCCCCTCCAGCAACTCGGTGACGAGGGCCGCTATGGGCGAGCGCTCCGAGCGGGTCAGTGTGACGTGGCCGAAGAGGGGATGCCCCTTGAGGATCTCGACCACGGCCGCGATCCCGTCGTGGCGCCCCACGCGCAGGTTGTCCCGCTGGGCGACGTCGTGCGTGAGGACGATCTTGGAGTTCTGCCCGATGCGGCTCATGACCGTGAGGAGCACGTTCTTCTCGAGGGACTGCGCTTCGTCGACGATCACGAAGGAGTCGTGCAGGCTGCGCCCGCGGATGTGGGTGAGCGGCAGCACCTCCAGCATGCCGCGGTCCATGACCTCCTCCATGACCTCCTGCGAGACGAGGGCTCCGAGCGTGTCGAAGACCGCCTGGGCCCACGGGTTCATCTTCTCGTTCTCGCTGCCGGGCAGGTAGCCGAGTTCCTGGCCGCCCACGGCGTAGAGGGGGCGGAAGACGACGACCTTGCGGTGCTCGCGCCGCTCGAGGACGGCCTCGAGGCCGGCGCACAGTGCCAGGGCCGACTTGCCGGTTCCCGCGCGTCCGCCGAGGGACACGATTCCCACGTCGGGGTCCATGAGCAGGTCGATCGCCAGCCGCTGCTCCGCCGAGCGTCCGTGCAGTCCGAAGACGTCGCGGTCGCCGCGCACCAGCCGGATCTGCTTGTCCGCGCCGACGCGGCCCAGAGCCGACCCCCGCGGGGAGAGCATGATGACGCCCGTGTTGACGGGCTGCTCCGCCCCGGCCGGGGAGAAGACCGCCTGGTGGTCGTACAGCGCGTTGACCTCCTCGGCCGTGGCATCGAGCTCCGCCACGCCCGTCCAGCCCGAGTCCTTGACGAACTCGTTGCGGTACTCGTCGGCCTGCAGGCCCATCGCCGAGGCCTTCACTCGCATCGGCAGGTCCTTCGAGACGACCGTGACATCGCGCCCCTCGACGGCGAGGTTCTTGGCGACCGCGAGGATCCGGGAGTCGTTGTCACCGCTCCGGAACCCCACGGGGAGCACCTCGGGCGACACGTGGTTCAGCTCGACGCGCAGCGTCCCGCCCTCCTCACCGAGGGGAACGGCCCTGTCGAGTCCACCGTTCTCGACCCTGAGGTCGTCCAGCAGCCGGAGTGCCTTCCGTGCGAAGTAGCCGAGTTCCGGGTCGTGGCGCTTGCCCTCGAGTTCGGAGATGACGACGACGGGAAGGACCACTTCGTGTTCCGCGAACCGCAGGATGGCGCGGGGATCGGACAACAGCACCGAGGTGTCGATGACGTAGCTGCGGCGGGCCGCCGCTGCGTCGTGGTCCTCAGCCGACACGGCACCAGCTGCGTCGGGGGTACCGGTGGTGGCGTCCTGCCGGGAGGTGTTGGGTATAGCCACGTGGACTCCGCTCCGGGGTGAGCACACCCCGAATTCGTAGGGTTGGGGTGGATCGCTCCGGCCTGGAGGCCGGGCGCGGCCTCCCCGACTCGTACGAGATGCCTGTCAGCACCGTCGGCGTCATCAGCGGCCTTCCATCGACGGATTCGGACTCCCGTCGATGGACTGACCCTACGCCGTCGTGGAGCCCGACGCAGTCCTTTTTCGCATGGTTATTGTTACGAACTGGTGAACACTCAGGAGCCGAACCGCCGCTGCCTGCGGCCGAAGTCGCGGAGGGCCCGCAGGAAGTCGACGCGCCTGAAATCCGGCCATAGGGCCTCGCAGAAATAGAACTCGCTGTACGCGCTCTGCCACATGAGGAAACCGGACAGCCGCTGCTCGCCGGAGGTCCGGATGACCAGGTCCGGGTCCTGCTGGCCGCGGGTGTAGAGGAAGGACGAGATGTGCTGGTCCGTCAGTTCCTCGGCCAGGGTCTCGAGCGACATGCCCTTCTCCGCGGCGTCGCGCATCAGTTCCTTAACGGCGTCGACGATCTCCCGCCGCCCTCCGTAGCCCACCGCCACATTGACGTGGAGCCCGTCGATCTTCTCCGTGGACGCCGCGAGGCTGGTGAGCTTCTCGCTCAGGTCCCGCGGCAGCAGGTCGAGGGCGCCCACGGGCTGGACTCGTACCCGGTTGCTCTCGCCCAGCCTGTCCAGGGTGTTGGCGATGATGTCGAGGAGCTGGTCGATCTCCTCCTGGGGCCGGCCCATGTTGTCGGTGGACAGCATGTAGAGCGTCACGACGTCGACGCCGAGTTCCTCGCACCAGCCGAGGAATTCGTGGATCTTGTCGGCGCCCGCCTGGTGCCCGTGACTCGTGGGCGCGCCCGCGAGCTTCGCCCAGCGACGGTTGCCGTCCACCATGACGCCGATGTGGTGCGGGATGCGCTCGGGCGCGAGATTGCGCTGCAACCTGCGCTCGTAGAAGCTGTAGCCGACTTCGGGGAACTTCCACGTCACGCCCGGCTGCCCTCCCCTGGTCCAGCTCCGGCCCGGCCGGAGGAATTCTCGATGCGGAACGCCTGCGCCCCGGATGCCTTTTCCTACCGTACCGGCAGTTGCCTGACAACAGGCTGTATTGACGGCATCGGCCATAATTATCGGCCCCGTCGACAACCCCGTCTCCTGCCCTGTGAGCTCCCTCATTCTCCGCGGGAATCCGGCGGTGACCCTCGGGCGCCTGGGCTAGAATCCGGACATGACCTCGCGCCATCCGACCTCCGGACCGGGCCCCTCGGAACCCGCCGGCGGCCGCGACAGGACACTCGGGGACGCCGTCGAATCGGTGGCAGGACCCCTGGCGGATGCGATGGCGACCAAGCCGCTCTGGCGCGGCTGGATCCACGCCGTCGCCACTCCACTCGCGGTCGCTGCGGGGATCGTCCTGGTGGTCCTGGCACCGACTCCGGGACTCAGGATCGCGTCCGCCATCTACGCCCTGACCGGCGTCCTGCTCTTCGGCGTGAGCGCGGTCTACCACCGGGGCAACTGGAGCCCGCGCGTGAAGGTGGTCCTGAAGCGCCTGGACCACACGAACATCATGCTCGTGATCGCAGGTTCCTACACTCCGCTGGCATGGGCCCTGCTGGAGCGTGGACGGGCGGAGATCCTCCTCTGGATCATCTGGGGCGGCGCGATCGCCGGCGTGCT
Source organism: Arthrobacter rhamnosi (assembly GCF_054510975.1). NCBI lineage: Bacteria > Bacillati > Actinomycetota > Actinomycetes > Micrococcales > Micrococcaceae > Arthrobacter > Arthrobacter rhamnosi. The sequence goes on from NZ_JBTNDN010000004.1 coordinate 245,936, forward strand.
GTTCCGGAACCTGTGGGTCGACGCCCCGCGCTGGCTCTACGTACCGATCTACGTGGCACTGGGGCTCGGCTCCGTGTTCTACATGCCCGACTTCTTCGCGGCGAACGCCCCCGCCGCGACACTGATCTGCGTCGGCGGGGCCTTCTACATCGCCGGAGCGGTGTTCTATGGGATCAAGCGCCCCAACTTTTCGCTACGCGTGTTCGGCTTCCACGAGCTCTTCCACGCCTTCACGGTGGCCGCGTTCGCCGCGCACTTCGTCGCGATCATGCTCGCCGTCCTCCATCCGGTCCACACCTAGCGTCAGCAGGCGCCTCCCCGCCCGGCCGACGGCGCCTCGCCGGACTACGACCGGCCGCGATCCCTCCGTCGGCGGAACCGACGACCGCCACCTGAGGCCGTCACGCTCCCCCGTGTCCGCGGGGACGGCGTCCGTTCAGCGGTTGTCCGGTCCGTGCTCCCCGCCGGGCCTGCGCAGGTCGTTCCCGTCCGGGCCCTGCAGTCGACGCTGCCCGGCGTCGCCCGCTTCCGCCGGCGGAACGGACCCGCCGTCCGCGGCCCCGCGCTGCACCCGGGCCTGCTGCACCTCGGCGGTGTACCGGACCCTGCGGATGCGCTTGGTCATGTCCCGGATCAGGAAGATCACCACGACGACGACGAACAGTGTCGCCAGGAAGCCCAGGGTCCCGGGCGTCACGGACGACGGATCGAGGTCCGGCCGCAGCGTCGGATCTCCCGACGGCGTCGTCGTTGCAGCCAGGTTGAGGGTAAGCACCACGCATGCACCACTTTCGAAGCTCACGGCGGATTCCGATGGCCCGCCGCCTGCAATTCTACGCGGGATAGAAATTCCGCGTGGACTTCGGATCAGGGCGCGATGCCCGTGAAGAAGTCGTCCTCGGGCAGCGGCGACTCGACCCGCGACGTGATGAGGGAGTAGTCCTCCCACGGCCACACCTTCTGCTGCAGCTCGACCGACACGGCGAAGAAGAAGCCGTCGGGGTCGACCTGCGTCCGGTGCGCGAGGAGGGCCCGCTCACGGTGCCCGAAGTAGTCGCCGCAGTCGATCTGCGTGGTGGTGGGGTGGGCCGGGGGCGGGGGCTGATGGCCTTCGGCGTCCGCCTCGAGCCACTGTGCTAGCCGCTCGGCGTACGGAGACTGCAGGCCGGCCTCCTCGAGGGCGAAGTGCAGCGCGCGGAAGCGCTCCGGGTTGAATGCACGGTCGTAGTAGAGCTTCGACGCGCTCCACGCCTCGCCGGTTCCCGGGTACCGCTCCGGGTCCGCTGCGGCGTCGAACGCTTCGACGGCGATACGGTGCGCCATGATGTGGTCTGGGTGCGGGTACCCGCCGTTCTCGTCGTAGCTGATGATCACGTGCGGGCGGAACTCCCGCACCAGTTTCACGAGGGGGGCGGCCGCCCGCTCGAGGGGCTGGAGGGCGAAGCAGCCGAAGGGGAGATCCGGGAGCGGGTCACCCTCGGGCAGACCGGAGTCGGTGAAGCCGAGCCACCTCTGCTGCACCCCGAGTTCGGCGACCGCGCGCGCCATCTCGATCCTTCGCAGGCCCGGGAGGTCGCGCTTCGCATGGGGGTCGTCGTCCATGGCCGCATTGAGGATGTCGCCGCGCTCACCCCCGGTGCAGGTCGCGACCATCACCTCTGCTCCCGCCGCGACATAGCTGGACATGGTGGCAGCACCCTTGCTCGACTCGTCGTCGGGGTGGGCGTGGACCGCAAGAAGGCGGAAGCCCTCACGGGACACACGGGGATGATCCTGGTTCGGCAACACGTGCTCCTGGCTCTGCGGGGGAAGGACGGCGGCCGGAGGAGGCCGCGCCGGGCGGACGGTAAAATAACAGCGTGAGCTCCGCCTATACGCCAACACCAAGAGTAGCCAATCGCTACGGCGCCCCAAAGCCGAAGAAGCCGATCGGTCGGGTGCGGATGCTGCTGGTTGCGGTGCTCCTCGCTGCCGTGGCGGCGATAGCCGCCGTCGCCCTGACCTCCGGGAGCCCGGGCGTCTCCTCCAAGGACGTCGGGTTCTCGCTCACCTCGGACAGCCGGGCGAGTGTCGACTTCGAGGTGACGAAGGACCGCACGGCCACTGCCCAGTGCGCCGTGCAGGCGCTGAGCGAGAACTACGCGGTGGTCGGCTGGAAGGTCGTGACCATCGGCCCGAACAGTGCCGGTGAAGGCGCGAACAACGGCGGCACCACGGCGCACCGCGCCGACGTGCGCACCGACTCGCCCGCCGTGTCGGGCGGCGTGAACGCCTGCTGGATCGTTGAGGACTGAGCGGGGCCCGCGGATCCTTCTTGGGTTATGGCCCTCCCCCCTCTAGACTTGAGGGATACGTATCGCCCCGCTTCACCGGCGTACCGGCCTTCCGGTCCCACGAGGCGGGGTGTTTGCTTGCCGGTGACAATGGCCCCGCCATTGCCCGGTCGAGTGACCATGAGCCCCGCCGATGCCGGCGGCGGCCGTACCTAAGGAGTTATCCCGTGTCCACTAACAGTGCACCTGTCGCCTGGCTCACGCAGGAGTCCTACAACCGGCTCAAGAGCGAGCTGGAGCACCTGTCGGGTCCCGGCCGCACCGAGATCGTCGCCCGTATCGAGCAGGCCCGCTCCGAGGGCGATCTCAAGGAGAACGGCGGGTACCACGCCGCCAAGGAGGAGCAGGGCAAGGCCGAGGCCCGTATCCGCCAGCTCACCCACCTGCTGAACAACGCGCACGTCGGTGAGGCTCCCGCGGACAACGGCGTCGTCGAACCCGGCATGATGGTCTCCGCGAAGATCGCGGGCGACGTGGAGAACTTCCTGCTCGGCAGCCGCGAGGTGGCCGGCGACACGGACATCGACGTCTACAGCGAGAAGTCCCCGCTGGGCGCGGCCATCCAGGGCAAGAAGGCCGGCGACACCGTCACCTACGCCGCACCCAACGGCAAGCAGATCACCGTCGAGATCCTCTCGGCCACGCCGTACGCGGGCTGAGCGCTAGGCACCGAACCGGAAGCGGTCCGTCCCTCCGGGGACGGGCCGCTTCCGTTTGAGCAGGAAGGCGGCGAGGATCCCGCCGAGCGCCCCGAAGAGGTGTGCCTGCCAGGAGATGGAGGAACCGACGATCGGCAGGATGCCCCACAGGATGGACCCGTAGCCGGCGAACAGGACGACGGCGAGCAGGATCTGCTTCCAGTCCCGGTTGTAGAAGCCGCGCGTGATCAGGTAGGTGAAGAGGCCGAAGACCACGCCCGAGGCGCCGATGGTCAGGCCACCACCGAACAGCCAGGTCCCCAGCCCCGAGGCGACCCAGCTCGTGCCGATGGCCACGAGGAAGCGCCGTGCTCCCTCCAGAAAGGCGAGGAACCCGAGGACGAGCAAGGGCAGCGTGTTACTGGCCAGGTGGCCGATCCCCCCGTGCAGCAGCGGGGCGAACACGACGCCGTCGAGCCCGTCCACGCGCCGCGGTGCGATCCCGAACGTCCGGACGAGGACGTTTCCGAGGACGAGGTTCAGCAGGAACACCGCCCACATCAGGGCGACGAGGCCGACGACGGTCACGAGGCCCGCCTGCGCCCGGCGTGCGAGGGGCGTCACTGCCGCTCCTCAGCCCTGGATGACCACCGGCTGGAAGCCCTCGGCGCGCAGGTTGCTGAGGACCTGCTCGCAGTGCTCGTGGCCCTTGGTCTCCATGTTGATGGTGATCGCGACATCGCCCATGCTGATCGACCCGCCCACTCTCGTGTGGTCCACGCCGGTGACGTTCGCATCCGATTCGGCGATGATCCGCGAGATCGTGGCGAGTGAACCGGGCCGGTCGTCGAGCAGCATGCGCACCACGAGGTACCGGCCGGCTGCCGCGAGGCCGCGCTGGATGACCTTGAGCATCAGCATCGGATCGATGTTGCCGCCGGAGAGCACCACCACGGTGTTGCCCGGGTCTGCTCCGTTCTCCGTCAGCTTCCCGTCGAGGAGGGCCGCCACGCCCACGGCCCCGGCAGGCTCCACGACCATCTTCGAACGCTCCAGCAGGAAGATGAGCGCCCGAGCGAGCGAATCCTCGCTGACGGTCACGACGTCGTCCACGAGTTCGCGGATGATCGAGAACGGTAGCTGGCCGGGCCGCCCGACGGCGATGCCGTCCGCGATGGTCGAGACCTTGGTCAGCGGCACGAGGGCGTCGGCGGCAAGGGACGGCGGGTACGCGGCGGCGTTCTCCGCCTGCACCCCGATGATGCGGATCTCCCGGCCCAGCTCCTTGGCCCGGGCCTTGACGGCCACGGCCACGCCCGCGAGCAGCCCGCCGCCACCCACTCCCATGAGGATGGTGTCGACGTCCGGGACCTGCTCGAGGATCTCGAGGCCGATGGTCCCCTGGCCCGCCACCACGTCCACGTTGTCGAACGGGTGGACGAACACCGCCCCGGTCTCGTCGGCGTACCTCTTCGCCTCGGCGAGTGCCTCGTCGACGTTGTGCCCGTGCAGCACCACTTCCGCCCCATGCCCGCGCGTCGCAGCCAGCTTGGGCAGTGCGACGCCCAGGGGCATGTAGATGCGCGCGGCGATGCCGAGCCGGGACGCGGCCACGGCCACGCCCTGCGCGTGGTTGCCCGCCGATGCCGCGACGACCCCGCGGGCACGCTCGGCCTCGCTGAGCTTCGCCATCCGGTTGTAGGCACCGCGGACCTTGAAGGAACCGGCGCGCTGCAGGTTCTCGCACTTGAAGGAGACCGTCGATCCGGTGAGTCGTCCAAGGGCGCGCGACTGCTCGATGGGGGTACGGGCGATGACGCCCTCGAGCGTCCGGTGCGCGGCCTCGACGTCGGCGAGTGTCACCGGGAGATCGGTCGCGGGGGGAAAATCCGGCACGGTGGTGGTCGCGGGAGCGTTCGCCGCGCTTGCGGAGACGGTCCCGGGGTCGGTTCCGGGGTCGGTCGTGGGGGTGGCTACGGATTGCTCGGTCACGGGGTGGTCTCTTCCTGAAGGGCTGGCGCCGGCTGCGCGGGGTAGGGGTCCGGGGTGCTGGCCGGCGACGCGGGATGTCCCGCGGTCACCGGCCCGCTAATGCCGTACCCTCCCTGATCGGGCCGGTGCTCCCGCGCGACGACCGGGTCGTATTCCCAGGCCCGTTGCGCGATATAGCGTACGGAGGTGTTGAGGACCGCCAGGAGCGGGACGGAGAAGAGCGCGCCGGGGATGCCTGCCAGCAGTGTTCCGCCGGCGACCGCGAGGACGACGGCGAGCGGGTGCAGAGCGACGGCCGGTCCCATGATGAGCGGCTGGAGGACGTGGCCCTCGAGCTGCTGGACCAGCAGAACGATCACGAGCATCACGAGGGCGTTGACCCACCCGTTGGCGACCAGCGCGAGCAGGACCGCGACGGACCCCGTGGCGAGCGCGCCGACGATCGGGATGAAGGACCCGATGAAGACGAGGACGCCGAGGGGCAGCGCGAGCGGGACGCCGATGACGGCGGCCCCGACACCGATGCCGACGGCGTCGACGGCCGCGACGAGCATCTGGACGCGGACGTAGCTGGCCATCGACATCCAGCCCCTGCGGCCGGCACCGTCCAGCGCCGCGCGGGCCGGCAGCGGCGCGAGCCCGACGACGAAGCGCCAGATGCGTCCGCCGTCGAGCAGGAAGAAGATCAGCGCGAACACGGTGAGCAGCGTCCCGGCACCGACGTGGCCCGCCGTCGTCCCGAAGGACAGCGCTCCGTTGAGGATCGAGGCGCTGTTGTTCTGGAGCGCGTCCCCGATGTCCTGGAGGTACTGGTCGATCTGGGTCGCGGTGAGCTGCAGCGGCCCCTGGGCCAGCCAGTCGAGCATCTGCTGGCTCCCGGCGCGGGCCTCTCCCCAGAGGCTGGACAGCCCGAGCGCGAGCTGGCTGCCGACGAGGAGGAGGGCGGCGGTGATGAGGCCGAAGAACCCGAGGAGCGTAGCGGCCACCGCCAGCCCGTTCGGCACCCGCCGGCGTCGGAGCGCGTTCTTGAGCGGCAGGAGCAGGGCGGCGAGCAGCCCGGCGATCATGAGCGGGATGACGAGGAGGGAGACCTGGCTGAGCAGGTAGATCAGCACGCCCCCGACGACGACGACGAGCCCCAGCCGCCAGGACCAGGACGCAGCGACGCGCAGCGCGAAGGGGACGTCGGAACGGTCATCGGATCGCGGCGGCCGCCGGGGGGCGGCAGGCTGCTGTGGCAACGGCTCCGGCAGCGCGGCAGCTCCGCGGCTCACGGCACGCTGGAGGGCGCGCTGGGGTTTCGCTCCGCGGAGACGCTGCATGACCCAATCTTTCCATAGAAGACTGGAGGGCCCCTATCCGAGAGCTGGCAGTATGCCCCACCTCGCCGAGAAGGAAGCCCCCGGTTCGAGCCAGCGGAGGCCCTCCCCCGAATTGAAGGCGTCCGCGGGCGCGGTCATCGGTTCGATGGCCACCGCCCTGCTCACGCCGGGATAGCTCGTGCTCACGTAGACATGCGCGTACGCGAAGGATTCCTCGGCCCAGAGGGTGACGCGCCGGCCGTCCGGCGCCGACAGGACGTGCTCGTGCCGGCCCTCGACGATCCCGAGTCCGGTGAACGCCGCATCCAGCCGGAGGTCGCCGATCCGCCGGCCGTTCCGGAGATCGTCCTGCCCGGACACGGGACGCTTGCCCGTGGGAATGGACCGGTCGTCCGACTCGAATACCTCGTCCGCGAGGATCGTCAGTGTGAGCTCCTCGGTGGGGACGTCGGAGATCTTGAGGTAGGGATGCGCACCCAGCGCGAAGGGAGCGGCTTCCGCCGAGAAGTTCGTGAGCTCCTGGGTGACGGTGAGCTGCTGCTCGGTGAGGCTGTAGGTGGCCCGATGCAGCAGGTGGAAGGGGTACCCGTGCTGCGGGAACACCTCGGCCTCGAGGACCACGCCGGCCGGACCGGTGTCGACGGCCCGGTAGCCGGTGTTGCGGAGGAGCCCGTGGCTGGCGTTGCCCTTCGACGGCTCGGTGATGTCGAGCTGCTGCTCCTTGCCGTGCAGGGTCCAGCGACCGCCCGCCACGCGGTTGGGCCAGGGCGCCAGGAGGATGCCGCCACCACCCGCAGGGATGTCGCCGTCCCCCCAGGTCTCGGTGAGGGCGACACCGCCGCACTCGTAGGACCTCAGGGCCGCGGCGAGGCTGGCGACGACGGCGGTCGAGGAACCGGCCCTCAGGGTGAAGTTGGTGCCGCTTGCCGGACGGGGAGTCGACGGAGTCATGGAGCGATGCTACCGCTGCCGATGCGCGGTCCTGACCGTTCCATTCCTGTCGACCTGCTTCTGTGATAGGTTTTGTTCGCTTTAGTGCGGACTCGTTCATTTCGCGCATTCGTCCCGTTCCGTCCCGCCCCGTTCCGTCCCGCCAGGAGGATCATGCTCGCCGCAGAGCGCCATGCAGCCATCCTCGAGCGCCTCGCCCACCACTCCGCGATCCGGGTCAGCGACGTCGCACTCGCGCTGGGGGTCTCGGAGATGACCGTGCGCCGGGACATCGACGTCCTCGAGTCCCGGGGCGCCCTGGTGCGCGTGCACGGCGGAGCCGTACGCCCCGGCAGCCTGAGTTCCGTGGAGCCCGGTTTCGACGCCAACCGGAGCCGGGGCGGCCGGGCCAAGCAGGGCATCGCAGCCACGGCCGTCTCCCTCCTGGTTCCCGGCATGACGGTCTCCATCACGGGCGGCACCACGACCTACGCCCTGGCTCCCCTCCTGACACGCGTGCGGGGACTGACCGTCATCACCAACTCCCTCCCCCTGGCGGACGAACTCCACCGCCTGAACGCCGCATCGGCACAGGACGGTGCACCCCGGGTGCTGCTGTCGGGCGGAGAACTCACGCCGTCGAAGGCGCTCGTCGGGCCCCTCGCCACGAGCACCATCGCCTCCCTCCGGGCTGACCTGTGCTTCATGGGAGCACACGGCGTGGACGCGGCCGCGGGGATCACCACTCCCAACCTGGCGGAAGCCGACACGAACCAGGCCTTCGCCCGTACCTGCGGCAAGCTCGTCATCCTCGCGGACGCGACGAAGATCGGCGTCGTGAGCCTCGCCCGGGTCGCCCCGCTCGACGCCGCTGCCGCCCTCGTCACCGACTCCCAGCCCGGCGCCGAGTACGCCGCGCTCACCCGGATCCTCCGCGACCCCGTCCCCGACCCCCACCTGGAAGAGCGCCCATGACCTCCATCACCCCGACCCGCCTCTCCGACGGGCGCGAGCTGATCTACTTCGACGCGAGGGAAGACAGTGCGGCGCGGCACCGGGACGCGACGGCGACAACCGACGCCCGAGGCCTGCCGCCCCGCGGCCCGGCCGGCACGGCGCGGTACGACGCGCTGACCGGCGAGTGGATCGCCGTCGCGGCGCACCGCCAGTCGCGCACGCACCTGCCCCCCGCGGACCAGTGCCCGCTGTGCCCCACCACGCCCGCCAACCTCTCCGAGATCCCTGCAGCGGACTACGAGGTCGTGGTGTTCGAGAACCGCTTCTCCTCGTTCGGCCCGGATCTGGGCAGCCTCCCGGGCGATCCCTCCTGGGGTACGACGGCGACGGCGTACGGGCGGTGCGAGGTGGTCGCGTTCGACTCCGCCCACGAGGGCTCCTTCGGCTCCCTGAGCCCCGAGCGGGCCCGGACCGTGGTCGACGCATGGGCCCAGCGCACCGAGGCCCTGTCCGCGATGCCCGGCATCAAACAGGTCTTCTGCTTCGAGAACCGCGGCGCCGACATCGGCGTCACCCTGCTGCACCCGCACGGGCAGATCTACGCGTATCCGTTCATCCCGCCCCGCGCTGCGGTGCTCGCGGCGAGGGCGGCCGCATTCTTCGAGGCCTCCGGGGGGAAGCAGACACTGATGGGCCACGCCCTCTCCTCGGAGCGGAGTTCCGGCGAGCGCATGGTGATCGAGGGCGAGCACTTCAGCGCCTTCGTCCCCTTCGCGGCCCGCTGGCCCCTCGAGGTGCACCTGGTCCCCCATCGCCAGGTGGCCGACCTCGCCGGCCTGACGGACGCGGAGCGCGACGAGCTCACCACCGTCTACCTGGACCTTCTCGGCAGGCTCGATGCCCTCTACCCGACTCCCACGCCGTACATCGCGGCCTGGCAGCAGGCTCCGATCGACGACGTCCTCCGGCCGGCAAGCTACCTGCACCTCCAGCTGACCTCCCCGCGCAGGGCCGCCGACAAGCTGAAGTTCCTGGCGGGCTCGGAGGCCGCCATGGGGGCCTTCATCAACGACACCACCCCGGAGACGGTCGCGGAGGCACTCCGCACCGCGACTCCCGCAGCCCGGAAGGACTCCGCATGACCACCCCCCTCGACCTCGCAGCCGCCTTCACCGACCGCTTCGGCAGCGAACCGGACGGCCTGTGGTCCGCCCCGGGACGCGTGAATGTCATCGGTGAGCACACCGACTACAACGGCGGCTTCGTGCTGCCGTTCGCCATCCGCCACTCGACGACGGTCGCCGCGGCCGTCCGTCCCGACCGGACCGTCCGGGTCGCATCCACCTTCGCGCCCGACGACGATCCCGTGACCGCCGACCTCGACGCCCTCGAGGAGGGCAGCGTGAAGGGCTGGGCGGCCTATCCCCTCGGCGTCCTGTGGGCCATGGAGCAGTCGGGGTACCGCTGCCCCGGGATGGACATCCTCGTCGATTCGTCCGTACCCGTCGGTGCGGGCCTCTCCTCGTCCGCGGCGCTCGAATGCTCCGTCGCCGTCGCCGTCAACGAACTCTCGGAGGCGGGCGTCTCCCGGCGGGAACTCGCGGTGATCGGGCAGCTCGCGGAGAACCGCATGGTCGGGGCGCCCACCGGCATCATGGACCAGTCGGCATCCCTGCTCGGTGAGCCCGGGCACGCCGTCTTCCTCGACTGCCGATCCGGCGATTCCCGGCTCGTCCCCCTCGACCTGGAGGGTGCCGGACTGGAGCTGATGGTCATCGACACCCGCGTCAGCCACTCCCACGCGACCGGTGGGTATGCGGCGCGCCGCCGCTCCTGCGAACTCGGCGCCGAGCTGATGAGCGTGCCCTCGCTGCGCGACCTGTCCGTCAAGGACCTCGCCGCAGCGGCCGGCATGCTCGACGAAGAGACGTTCCGGCGTGTGCGGCACGTCGTGACGGAGAACGCGCGCGTCGAGGACACCGTGCAGGTCCTGACGTCCAAGGGACCGACCGACCTCGGATCCCTCCTCGTCGCCAGCCACGCGTCGATGCGCGACGACTTCGAGATCTCCTGCGCCGAACTGGACACGGCGGTGGAGGCGGCGCTCAGCGCCGGCGCTCTCGGTGCCCGCATGACGGGCGGCGGTTTCGGCGGATCCGCCATCGCCCTGGCGCGGGTCGACGACGTACCTGCCATCCGTGAGGCGGTGCAGGACGCGTTCGATGCCGCCGGATTCAGGGCACCGGTCATCTTCAGCGTCCTGCCCGGTGCGGGTGCAGCCCGGATCGCCTGAGGACCACCCGCCTGACGGTCGGCGTCACACACACGAAGGGGCCCGCAACCGGACGGTTGCGGGCCCCTTCGTTCTGCTTTCGATCGGACACCGTTCGGAACGGATCCGGTCAGATCAGTCGACCTGGATCAGTCGTCCTGGATCAGTCGTCGCCACGAAGGATCGCGAGGACACGCAGGATCTCGACGTAGAGCCAGACGAGCGTCACGGTGAGCCCGAACGCCGCCGTCCACGAGTACTTCTGCGGAGCGCCGTGGCGGACTCCCTCGCTGATCGACGTGAAGTCGATGATGAGCGAGAAGGCCGCCAGCCCGATGGCGACGATGCCGATCAGGACGCCGACGGGGATGCCGAAGATCTCGAAGTCACGCATGCCGAACATGCTGTCCGTCGCGCCGAAGACCATCATGCCGAGGTTGACCAGCGAGAACAGCGCGTAGCTGACCATCGCGATCAGGAAGAACTTCATGGCCTTCGGAGTGGCCCGTACCTTGCCGCTCTTGAACAGGGCCAGTGTGACACCGAAGACGATGAGCGTTCCGAGCAGTGCCTGCAGGGCGATGCCCGGGAACATGGCCTCGAAGAACATGGTGAGTCCGCCGAGGAACAGGCCCTCGAGCCCGGCGTAGGTCAGGATCAGCGCGGGCGACGGCTCACGCTTGAAGGAGTTCACGAGGCCGAGCACGAACCCGCCGAGCGCACCGACCACCATCAGCGGAACGGCGAGGCCCGGAACGAGGAACGCCGGAACCGCGGCACCCAGCAGCACGATGCCCAAGCACAGCAGTGTCTTGACGATGACGTCGTCGAACGTCATGCGTCCCGTCTGCGCAGGCCCTGCGGAGGGCTGGTTGTACATGTGCTCCAGCTGCTGCTGGTTGGCGATCGTCTGGCCCGCGTACGTCGCAGTGCCGTATCCCGCCATTTGGTTGCCTCGGGTAGCGGAACGGAAGGCCTTCCCGTTGAGTACCGGATTACCGCCAAGTGCCATTTCTGTTCGTCCTCCATTAGGGGGCTGAGTGTCCTGCAACCCTACCAATTCCAACGGATCAGGCGGATTTTTGTTCCCGTACAGGCGGCGGCCGCAGGCCACCCGGGAGCGGAATTACAACACCGAGGCGGCTGGGTAAAACTTTCGTTACCGAATTGCTACCTCTGTCGGATGCTTTTGCGAAATGCCGAAACATGCCGCTAGTAACATGAGCCCCACGCCCGTGACACTCGTCACAACTGTTGATCCCGGCGCCCGCCGCCGGGCCTGCCCCCACCGTGGAGGTTCCCATCTTGTTTCCCCTATTGACGCCTGCGCGGATCAGGAGACCCCTGCTGCTGGTGCTCGGCCTCCTGGCCACCGTGCTGCTCGGTGCCCCTGCCGCGCACGCGTCCCCCCAGCCGCCCGTCCCTGGAATACACCAGATCCAGGCCGCCTCGAGCGTCCAGGCCTCCGAGTTCGACTACTCGATCGGCGGCGTACTCCGCGGTGTCGACGGTCCCATCGCCGACGTGACGGTCACGGCGACAGGCAACGGCTTCGAGGGTGAGACCACCTCGGGCCCCAACGGCGCCTGGAGCATCGACGTACCCGAGCAGGGCACCTATGAAGTGGCGATCGACGAGGAGACGCTCCCCGAGGGCGTCGCCCTCGCGGAAGGCCAGCAGAACCCGCGCGAGGTGACGTTCGCCAATACGTCGAGCGCGACCACGCTCTTCCTCTTCGGCGAGGGCATCGTCTCCCAGCAGGCATCCTTCCTGGACACGCTCGCGGAGCGCGCGCTGGCAGGATTCAGCTTCGGCCTGCTCCTGGCGCTGAGCGCCGTCGGCCTCTCCCTCATCTTCGGCACCACGGGCCTCACCAACTTCGCACACGGCGAGATGGTGACCATCGGCGCCGTCCTGGCCTTCGCCTTCGCGGGCGCCGGACTCCCGATCGCGGTCTCGATCGTGCTCGCCGTCCTCGGTGGCGGACTCCTCGGCTACGTGCAGGACGCCGGGCTGTGGAAGCCCCTGCGGCGCCGCGGCACGGGCCTTGTGCCGATGATGATCGTGAGCATCGGCTTCGCCCTCGCACTGCGCTACATCATCCAGTTCTTCTTCGGCGGCGCGACGCAGCAGCTGCCCGGTTCGCAGAGCGCGATCATCGAGATGGGATCCGTGGCGATCTCCCGCAACAACCTGACGTCCCTGATCGTGAGCCTCGTGATCATCCTGGCGGTCGCGTTCCTGCTGCTCCGTACCCGGATCGGCAAGGCCACCCGCGCCGTCGCCGACAACCCCGCTCTCGCCGCCGCCTCCGGCATCGACGTGGACCGGGTCATCCGCATCGTCTGGGTCATCGGCGGCATGCTCGCCGCCCTGGGCGGCGTCCTGTGGGCCTACTACCGCCCCGGGGTGTCCTACAACATGGGCCAGCAGATCCTGCTGCTCATCTTCGCCGGCGTCACGCTCGGCGGCCTGGGCACCGTGTTCGGCGCACTCGTCGGATCCATCATCGTAGGGCTCTTCGTGGAGATCTCCACGATCTGGCTCGAGGCAGACCTCAAATATGTGGGAGCGCTGCTGATCATGATTCTCGTGCTCCTGTTCCGGCCGCAGGGTATCCTCGGCCGCCGTGAGCGCATAGGTTAGGGGCTCTTCATGGACTTCGGAAACATCCTCATCAACGCGTTCGGCGAACTGATCAGCCCGACGACGGCGGCCTACGCCCTCGCCGCGCTCGGGCTCGCCGTCCACTTCGGCTACTCGGGCCTCCTGAACTTCGGGCAGGCCGGATTCATGGCCGTCGGCGCGTACGGCTACGCCATCTCGACGCTCAGCTTCAATGCCCCGCTGCCCGTCGCCGTCCTCGTGGCGCTGCTGTCCTCGGTGGTGTTCGCGATCGTGCTGGGCATCCCCACACTGCGCCTCCGGGCGGACTACCTGGCCATCGTGACGATCGCGGCGGCAGAGATCATCCGCTACATCGTGACGACCAACGGACTCACGGACGTCACGGGTTCCGCGAACGGCCTGGCGGCCTTCGAAGGCGGTTTCTACGGGCTCAACCCGTTCCCACCGGGCAGGTACAACATCGGCCCCCTGGGCATGAACGAGCGGGACTTCTGGATCCGCATCGTTGGCTGGACGGTCGTCATCATCGCGTGCCTCGTCGTCTGGCTCCTGATGCGCAGCCCCTGGGGCCGCGTGCTCAAGGGCATCCGCGAGGACGAGAACGCCGTGCGCTCGCTCGGCAAGAACGTCTACGCCTACAAGATGCAGGCCCTCGTGATCGGCGGTGTGCTCGGCTCCCTCGCGGGCATCATCTTCACGCTGCCCCGCGGCGCCGTGCAGCCTGCCAACTACGCGACCGAGCTGACGTTCTTCCTCTACACCTGCCTCCTCCTCGGCGGCCTGGCCACTGTCCTCGGACCGGTCATCGGGGCGATGATCTTCTGGGTGGTGCTCTCATTGACGCAGGGACTCCTGTACGGCGCGATCGAGGTCGGCGCCATCACGTTCCTGTCCAACGCGCAGGCGGGACAGCTGCGCTACATCCTCGTGGGTGTGGCACTGATGCTGCTCATGGTCTTCAGGCCGCAGGGCGTCCTGGGTAACAAGAAGGAGTTGGCGTTCGCATGACCTCCAGCCACAGTGAGAACACACCCGGCACCGACGGCACGCCGGGTACAGGCGGTGCCCACGCGGCACACGCCCCGGTCGACGCCGCGGGAGGAGCCGTCCCTCGGGACACGGCTTCGAGCGACACCGTCTCCCCCGAACGCGACCACATGACGGACTCCGAGCCGATCACGACCGGCACGGCGGGACCGGGGTGCCGCAAGCGCGACCCCATCGTCGTCGCCCGCAACGTCACGCGAAGCTTCGGCGGCATCAATGCCGTCGACGTCGAGCACCTCGAGATCCCCCGGCACAAGATCACCGCGCTGATCGGCCCCAACGGAGCCGGCAAGACCACGCTGTTCAACCTGCTGACCGGCTTCGACGTGCCCAACAGCGGGGACTGGGAATTCGACGGCAAGCCCCTCGCCAAGGTCGCCTCGCACAAGGTGGCCCGCATGGGTATGGTCCGCACGTTCCAGCTCACCAAGGTCATGGGCAAGCTCACCGTCATGGAGAACATGCGGCTGGGCGCCACGGACCAGCCCGGTGAGAGCCTGGCCCGTGCCCTCTTCAAGGGCATCTGGGGCGGGCGTGAGCGGGAGATCACCCAGCAGGCAGAGGTGCTGCTGGCCAAATTCAAGCTCGACACCAAGCGCGACGACTACGCTGCCTCGCTCTCGGGCGGGCAGCGCAAGCTCCTCGAGATGGCGCGGGCGCTCATGGTCCGGCCTCGCCTCGTGATGCTCGACGAGCCCATGGCGGGGGTCAACCCCGCGCTGACGCAATCGCTCCTCGACCACATCAAGAACCTCAAGGCCGAGGGCATGACCGTCCTCTTCGTCGAGCACGACATGCACATGGTCCGCCACATCGCCGACTGGGTGGTGGTCATGGCGGAGGGCAAGGTCGTCGCGGAGGGACCCCCGGACATCGTCATGAAGGACCAGGCCGTCATCGACGCCTACCTCGGCGCCCACCACGACGTCGATCTCGGTGACGACACCGGCATCGAGCGCCTCGAGGAGGAGCTCGCCCACGACGACGCATCGGTCGTCGGCACCGAGAACGAGGGCATCCTCGGCCACGGCGTCACCGAGGTCGGGGGCGCCCATGCCGCCGGCCTCCAGCACAAGGATGAGGAGACGAAGTGAGAGAGGAATTCGAGGGGAACTCGGTGGTCAAGGTCACCGACCTCGTCGCAGGCTACATCCCCGGCGTGAACATCCTGAACGGCTGCAGCATCGAGGCCCGCCGTGGTGAGCTGATCGGCATCATCGGTCCGAACGGAGCCGGCAAGTCGACGCTCCTGAAGGCGATGTTCGGCCTCGTCAAGGTCCACTCGGGGACCGTCGTGGTGCGCGGCCAGGACCTCACCGGCCTGAAGGCGAACCGGCTCGTGAGCCGCGGCGTCGGCTTCGTGCCGCAGAACAACAACGTCTTCGGAACGCTGACCATCGAGGAGAACCTCCAGATGGGCATGTACCAGCGGCCGAAGGACTTCAAGGAGCGCTTCGACTTCGTGACCGGCCTCTTCCCCGAACTGGGGAAGCGGAAGGCCCAGCGGGCCGGCTCGCTGTCGGGCGGCGAGCGCCAGATGGTCGCCATGGGCCGTGCGCTCATGATGGACCCCGCGGTGCTGCTGCTGGACGAGCCGTCCGCTGGGCTCTCCCCCGTCAAGCAGGACGAGACGTTCCTCCGCGTCCACGAGATCAACAGGGCCGGTGTCTCCGTGATCATGGTGGAGCAGAACGCCCGCCGCTGCCTGCAGATCTGCGACCGCGCCTACGTGCTGGACCAGGGCAAGGACGCGTACACGGGCACCGGGCGGGAGCTCATGAAGGACCCGAAGGTCATCCAGCTCTACCTCGGCACCCTCGCCGACACCGCCTGAGGCATCCGGACGGACCGTAGGCGCAGAACGCAAGGAGTGGGCGGAACCGGCAACGGTTCCGCCCACTCCCTTTTGATGACCGCTACGTTGGGGAGGGCAGACGGAGCGAGTACCACGGGAGGGCCGGCACATGGCAGGAGCGAGTGATGCGATCGGCAAGGGCTTCGAGGTGGTGTTCCGCGGCATCAAGCACGTGCGGCGGCACCGCCCCATCCACTCCCGGGGGCTGAGGCTCGACGGCACGGCCGTGGTGCACGACCATGGGCTGAGGAGCGGGATCGCCTGGATCGACCGGCCGGGCGAGACCCCCGCCACCGCCCGGATCTCACGCTCCGTGGGCACCCCGGACGGACTGCCCGACATCGTCGGGCTCGCGGTGCGGATCCACCACCCCGGCTCCGGGCCCCTGACGCCGTTCTCGGACATCCTGCTGTCCTCCACGGGCTGGTCCTTCCCGGGTCGCTTCGCGCTGATTCCCCGACTGCGAGCCTCGCGGGCTCCCCTGACCACGATGATGCCGTACCGCGGCGAGGACGGCCCCGTGCTGCTCGGGGCGCGGACGCTCTCCCCTTCCCGCCTGCCGTCGTCCCTGCGGGGCTTCCGGCGGGTCCTGGGGACCTCGCCGTGGCAGCTCGGCCTGTACTTCGCCACTCCTCGGGGGGCCTGGCAGCACTTCGGCACCCTCACGCTGCGCCTGGACCCCGAGGGAGAGGAGAAGGACCTGCGCTTCGACGCCGTCCTGCACCCCCTGGCCGGCGCCCAGACCTACGACTGGACGCGCAGGGTCCGCGAGCCCTCCTACGCCGTCTCCAGGCGCCGACCGGGCGACGCCTGAGCGCCGTTCAGGCCGCTCGGCCCTCGAGGGACAGCACGTAGCTCCGTTACCCACCCCCCAGACAGCGGAAGGCCCCGGCCGCGCCTTCCGTCGGAAGGGCGGCCGGGGCCTTGAACCACTGCGTGAAGTACTACCGGAGCCGGGCTCCGACCGGATCCCTAGAGCTGTCCGACCTCGGAACGGCTCGGCTGGGGCTTGTTGTCGGCGTCGTACTTGTAGATACCGATGGCGGCTTCGGTGGGGTCACCGTTCTCGTCGAAGGTCACGGGACCGGACACGCCGTCGTAGTCGATGTCCTCGCCGTCGCGCAGCAGCGTGACGCAGCCTGCGAAGTCGAAGCACTTGGTGCCGTCCTTCGAGACCCCCTCGAGCTGCTTCGCGATCTCCGTACCCTCGACGCTTCCCGCTGCCTCGGAGGCGAGCGCGATGAGGTTCACGGCGTCGTAGCTCTCGCCCGAGTAGGCATAGCTGGTCAGCTTCGGGTCCACGGTCGCGAGCGCTTCCTGGAACCCGGGGCCGGTGAAGGGGCCGGGGATGGTGCCCTGCGCTCCCTCGAGGGTGCCGGGATCGAGATCTGCACTGTAGTCGGAGGTGTTGCCGTCGACCATGAACAACGTGCTCGCGTCGATGCCCTTCGCGACCAGCAGCGGGACGATGCTCTTGGCCTCGTCGAAGCTGATGAGGACGATCGCATCGGGCTTGGCTGCGGCGATGGCGTCCACCTGGCTCGAGAACTGCGAGTCACCGGTGTTGAACATCTCGTTGGCGACGACCTGGCCGCCCGCGGCCTCGACGGTCTCCTGGATGGTGCCCTGCAGACCGGTGCCATAGGCGTCGTTCAGGGTGATCATGCCGACGGTCTGGGCGCCGCAGGTCATGATGTAGTTGCCGAGCGTGCGGCCCTGGAGCACGTCCGAGGGGGCGGTACGCCAGTAGAGGCCCTTGTCGTCCCAGGTGCTGAATTCGGCGGCCGTGTTGGCGGGAGAGAACTGCACGACGCCCGCGCCGGTGATCTGGTTGATGACGGTCTTCGAGACACCCGACGATGCGGCGCCCACGATGGCGCTGACGTCCTGGGACAGCAGGTCCGTGACCGACTGTGTCGCGATGTCGGTGGTGGTGTCACCGGAGTCGCGCTGCGTGATGGAGACGTCCTGGCCGAGCACGCCACCGGCCTCGTTGATCTGGTTGACGGCGAGAGTGGAGCCGGCGATCTCGGGCGGGCCGAGGAACGCGAGGGTTCCGGTGGTCGGCAGGAGGGAACCGAGTTTCAGCGGTGTGGGACTCGTGGTCTTGCTGGCGGGCACGGCCGAGGGGTCACCCTTCTCGCCCTGCTCCTCGCCGGCGCCACCCTCGCTCTCGGGGCATGCCAGAGCCGACGAGGCAGCGGCAGCAGTGGTCTCGGTGTCGCCGGCGCCCTCGGAACTCGTGGTTCCGCCGCCACCGCAGCCGGAGGCAAAGAGCGCGATCCCCAGGCTCAGGGCAGCGACCTTTCCCGCGCGCGTGGCATTGTCCCCGATGCCGAGCAGCGCGGAGTTGCGTGTTGCAGTCATGAATTAGTCTCCTCGACCGAAAGGCTCTTGCTGCCTTTGATGCGATCACCAGGTGTTCCTGGCTTATGGAAAAGCTAATCGATAAATGTGTCTTAGATAAGGGAATCGGGTTACATCCTTGTAACACTCGTCACAGCGGCGATGGCACACTCTTGACAGCGGGCACTACTCAGGGGGCTGTCCATGGGCATGACAGCGCGGTAGCGGCACCACGTCGGGGAGGGAAGTGCCCCAGCAGGGACTCGAACCCTGACTGAACAGATTTTAAGTCTGCTGCCTCTGCCATTGGGCTACTGGGGCCGGCCAGCCCGTCCAGCGTACCGCGGACGCACCGGACCCGTTCACAGGGGACAGACGAAGAACGACGGCGACCCCGGGAAGGAGGTCGCCGTCGTTCGTCGGCTCGAGCCGTGTTCGTCCGGTGTCAGCCGGGTGTCAGCCGGGTGTCAGGCCGTCGTTTTCGCTGCTGCTGCCTGCCCTGCCGGCGTGGGCGGCTGGCTCGGCAGCGCGGTGTCCTTCTTCGGCGGCGGGGTCGCCGCTTCGCGGAACTGGCGCTGTGGGTTCTGCAGGTCCGAGAGCGGAGCAAGGTCGCGGCCGAAGAGGAAGCTCATGCTCCAGTTGACGATCACGCGGGCCTTGCGCTCGTACATCGGCATCGCGAAGCCGTGGTAGCCACGGTGGGCGAGCCAGGCCGGGAAGCCCTTCATGCCGAAGCCCATGATGTTAGCGACACCCTTGAACTGGCCGAAGCCTGCCACGGCGCCGAGGTTGGTGTGGCGGTATTCCTTCACCTCACCCACGCCGTAGCCGGCGGCGAGGATGTTGGCTGCGAGGAGCTTCGCCTGGCGCACGGCGTGCTGGGCGTTGGGGACGCAGAAGCCTCCGACTCCCCCACCGGTCAGGTCGGGGACGGCGGCGACGTCGCCCGCGGTCCAGGCGTTCTGGAGGGGTCCGTCATCGCCCGTGATCCTGAGCTCGGCGTTGGCGCGCAGGCGGCCGCGCTCGTCGACCGGGAAGTCCGTCGAACGGACCACGGGGTTGGCCTGGACGCCTGCGGTCCAGATCAGGGTGTCGGTCTCGAACTCGTCGGCCGGCGTCTTGTCCGGCATGTTGATGAGTTTCAGCGTGCCGTCCACGGCGCTGGACAGCGACGTGTTGAGCAGGACCTCGATCTGGCGCGAACGGAGGTGTCCGACGACCCACTCGGCCTGCTGCGCCGTGACCTCGGGCATGATGCGTCCCATGGCCTCGACGAGGACGAAGCGCAGGTCGGAGCGGCTGAGGCGGGGGTTCGCCTTGACGGAGTCGCGGGCAGCGTCCTCCATCTCGGTGATGGTCTCGATACCGGCGAACCCGCCGCCGACGACGACGAAGGTCAGGGCGCGGTCGCGCTCGGGACCCTCGGGCATGACGGAGGCCGTCTCGATGCGCTCGAGCATCTTGTTGCGCAGGGCCACCGCTTCCTCGATGGTCTTCAGGCCGATGCCCTGGTCCTTGAGGCCCTCGATGGGGAAGGTGCGCGTGATGGAACCGGCGGCGACGACGACGTCGCTGTAGCCGAGCTCGAAGGACTCGCCACCGCCCGTGGGCTCGATGGTGGCGGTCCGGCCGGCGTGGTTGATCGACGTGACCTTGCCGGAGATCAGCTCGGTCTTCCGCAGGTGCTTGCGGTGGGACACGATCGCGTGGCGCGCCTCGATGCTCCCGGCGGCGACCTCGGGGAGGAAAGGCTGGTAGGTCATGTAGGGCAGGGGATCCACCAGCGTGACGATGCCGCCGTGGTCCTTGACCTTTTTCTGCAGCCTGTGCGCGACGTACAGGCCTACGTAACCGCCGCCGACGACAAGGATGCGCGGGCGGTCAGAGAAGTGTGGGTTCGATGCCATTCCTCGATGCTACCGGAGTTTGTGAAAATCTTCACTAGCTCCGCGGAGGAGCCGGAGGACCGGTCACCACCGGTTGTTCCCGCCTCCCGCGACGTGCTCGATCCGTCCCGGGTTCTCCTCGGAGGGCACCGGTGTGCGCCTCCTGAGGCGGGTCACGTGCAGGGCCCCGCCGAGGAGCACTGCGAGCATCAGCCCACCGAATCCGAGCACCACGAGCGCGGGCACGGGGTGCACGGAGGTGAGCGGATCCTCTGCCTGCGGCGCCGGCGGAACCGGGATCACCTCGGCCGGCGGATGGCTCGGCAGGGCCGGCGCGGAGACCGGAGGCTGCCCGCCGCGCCGGTAGAGCTGGATCCACTGGGCCATGCTGCCCAGCCGGTTCTCCTTGGGTACCGCGAGGTCGGCATTGACGGCCGCGGCGACGTCGAGCACGCCGTAGCCGTAGAGGGTGTCGAAACCGGGCTGTCCGGCGTCACGTGCCGTGTCCACGATGCGGTTGACGACCTGCGCGGCCGACAGCTCGGGATAGCGGGCGCGGATCAGGGCTGCGACGCCCGAGACCAGCGGTGCCGCACCGGACGTGCCCGACCAGTTCGCGTAGAAGCCGCCGGGCAGTCCGCCCACGAGGTTCTCGGACGGGGCGGCGACCGCGATGCTGATGCCCTCGGAGGATGCTTCGGCGCTCGCGAGGCCCGAACGGTCGAGCCCTGCGACGGCGAGGACGCCGGGTATCGTGGCGGGCGCCCCGACCTGGGTCAGGCCTCCGGCCCGGTTGCCGGCCGCGGCGACGATGACGACGTCGTGCTGCTCCGCGTAGAGGA
Source organism: Arthrobacter rhamnosi (assembly GCF_054510975.1). Lineage (NCBI taxonomy): Bacteria > Bacillati > Actinomycetota > Actinomycetes > Micrococcales > Micrococcaceae > Arthrobacter > Arthrobacter rhamnosi. Next base: position 266,984 of record NZ_JBTNDN010000004.1, read on the forward strand.
AGGCGTCGTCCCAGCTCTCGGGCCAGGCGGTGCTCGTGCTGCCCAGCGACATGTTGATGACGTCCGCGCCGTTGTCGACGGCCCAGCGGACCGCCCAGGGGACCTGCTCGTCGACCGACACGCCGGCCGGATTGGGACCGCTGCTCTGACCCTCGATCCAGAGGGAGACGGCAAGCAGATTCGCCTTCGGTGCGACGCCGACGATGCCGTCCGGACCGTCCCCGTACTGGCTGAAGGGCTCCGGGGGCGACGAAGGAGCCCTACCGGAGGGCCTCGGCGCGGCCGGATCGGTGTGGCCTCGCCCGGCTAGGAGGGTGCTGACCAGGGTTCCATGGGCCGGCACCTCCCCGATGCCGCGCTGCCCGCCGGGATCGCCCGCACCCGAGGCATCCGTGCCGCCGATCACGGCTCCTGCGAGGTCGGGGTGGGTCGCGTCGATCCCGCTGTCGATCACCGCCACCGTGACACCCTCGCCCTGCGTGCTCTGCCAGGCTTCCTCGATGCCGTAGTCCTCGAGCCAGTACTCCTTGCCACGGATGTCGTCCGCGGCGGCTGGGGTGGCCGGCACGAGGAGGGCGAGGCATACGACGACGGCAGCCCCCGCACGGACGGCGAGGCGCGCTCGGGAGAGCATCAGCTCACCGTTCCCGCTCCGCAACACTCAGGGCTATCCCGTCGAGGATGTCGTGCTCGCTCGTGATCGCCGTCGAGACGCGGCCGTCCGTGACCGCAGCGACGCGCTCGAGAATCGATTTCCAGATCAGCGCACCCGCCCCGATGACGTCGACGCGACCGGGATGCATGTAGGGCAGGGCGGCCCGTGCGGCCCGCGGCAGGTGCAGGAGATCCGACGCCGCCGCCGAGAGGACGGGAATGGGCAGCTCGGCGCCGTGGATGCGGTCGGCCTGGTAGCGCGGGAGTCCGAGGGCGTGGGCGGTGACGGTGGTGATGCTTCCCGCGACCCCGACGATCTTCGTGATCCGGTCCAGGGGCACCTCGGCCGCGGCCTCATCGATCATCCGGCCGACCTCGGCCTCCATCGCCTCGATCTGCCCGGCGCTGGGTGGATCCTCCGTGAGGAAGCGCTCGGTGTAGCGCACGCAGCCCATGTCCGTGCTCCGTGCGGCGATGAGGCCGTCCGCGGTGCCTGCGACGAACTCCGTGCTGCCGCCGCCGAGGTCGATGACCAGGACGGTCTCGTCGCGGTCCGTCTCCAGCACGCTCACGGCGCCGTCGAAGGACAGTCGCGCCTCCTCGTCGCCGGAGACGACCTCGGGCTCCACACCCAGCCGGGCGCGGATCCCGTCGACGAAGTCCTGGCGGTTCTCGGCATCGCGCGACGCCGAGGTCGCCACGAACCGCACGGACGGGTTGCCGTGCTTCTCGATGAGTGCTGCGTACTCTTCCGTGGCGGCGAACGTCCGGGCGAGCGCAGCCTCCGACAGGCGTCCGGTCGCGTCCACTCCCTCGCCGAGCCGCACCACGCGCATGAGCCGTTCGACGTCGGTCAGGACGCCGTCCTCGGCGTCGGCGATCAGGAGCCGGATGGAATTGGTACCGCAGTCGATGGCAGCTGTGCGCATTACTTCTCCTCGTCGGAAGGCGTGGATTCGGCGGTGGATTCGGCGGTGGATTCGGCGGTGGATGAGGCGGTGGATGAAGCGGTGGAGTCGGACGCGTCGGGCTCCGGCGAGGTTACCTGCGCCCCGCCGGTTCCGGCATCCCGGCGTCGCGCCGCCCGCTTGGCCTCGAGCTCCTCGGGGCTCAAACCCTGGGTCCTGGTGTGCCTGCTCAGGTCGGCGTGCGGCGCCTGGCCCGTCGTGTCCCAGGCGCCCTCGCAGTAGCAGCGCCCGGGCGTCCACCACTGCGCGATGCGGCCGATGGCCTCGTCGCCCAGCGGGTTCACGCCCGGCCCCGCCGCGAGGGCGTGCCCGACCAGGACGTGCAGGCACTTCACGCGGGTCGGCATGCCTCCCGCCGAGACGCCGGCGATCTCCGGCACGGCCCCCGTGCCGGCGCGTTCGCCCACCGCGTCCCGCGCGGCGAGGTAGGCCTCGTGGGCGGCGCGGTACGCCTCGGCGAGTGCCGCATCGGTGCTCAGGCGATCGCTCATCTCGGTCATGACGCCCTCGGCCTCGAGCCGCGACACCGCGGCGGTGATCACCGGGTGGCTGAGGTAGTAGGTCGTGGGGAACGGGATGCCGTTCGAGAGGCGCGGTGCGGTGATGGCGACGAGCGGGTTTCCGCAGACGCACCGGGCGCCGATCTCGACGACGTCCCGGACGGGCCGGCCGAGCTGGCGGCTGAGGACGTCGAGGTCGCGTACGGTCGGGATCCGCGGGCCCTGGCCGTCCTGGCCGAGTTCATCGTGCTCGTCGTGCTGGTCGTGCTGGGTCACGCTGTTCCTTCCTGGGACGCCGCTGCGGGCGTCGGGTTCGCGGCGGGCGGCCGCACTCGCGGCAGCGCCCCGCCGCTCAATCTGTCGCTGCGCGGGCGACCGAGCTCCAGAGCGAGTCGACCCAGGGCAGGTTGGCGGGTTCGGTGGCCGATCCCTCGCCGGTGCTCTCCTCGATCCCGTCGCCACCCTTGACGAGGTAGCGGGTCTCCCCCGGCATCACGAGGAAGATGCGCTCGCGCGCCTGCTGCCGGACGAACGCCGGATCATCCCAGCGGGCGAGCTCCGACTGGTAGTCCGCCTGCTCCTGCTGCTGCCGGGCGATATCCGCGCGCAGGGCATCGAGTTCCGCCTGCTGCTGCAGGTAGCGGCTCACCGACGGCGCCAGCAGCACGATCACGGCGATGAGCACGACGGCGAGGGCGAGCAGGCGGCCCGAGAAGGACTTCGCCGGGATGGGCGTGGCCTCCTCGGCCGGCTCGATCGCCGACTCGGCACGCCGGGACCCGAGCCGTCCTCGGCGGATGCTTCCCGCGAGCTGCGACCGCTCGGCGGCACGCGCCTCCGAGGGGGATGCCGGCGTGGACCGTCCGGCCGCCGGACGCGCGGTCCGCGGCGTCGTTCCGGCCGCCCCTGACGCTGCGCGGGGGTCCCTCGTCCCGGAAGAACCCAGGGAGCGCGGGTCCTTCGTCGCGGAAGGGCCGGCCGCACGGGGTGGGGACGGCTTGCGCTGGCCGGACCCGGCAGGGCGGGGCTGCACGGGGCGGGAAGGGGCGGGGACGTGGCCCGCTCCGCGGGTGCCCGCGGCGGAACCGGTGTCGGTGGGGGAACTGCCGGCCCGGGAGCCGGCAGGGGTCTGGCCCTTGGTCGCTCCGGGGGCCGGCCGGTCCTCCGCCGCAGGCGAAGGACGGCCGGCTCGCGGCACGTTAGGGCGGCGGGCAGTCATGAAGCTCCTCGTCAATGCTGTCGCGTCTGGTCGCGTCGGATTTCTTCCGAAACCCGTCTAACGAGGGTAACCGCCCGCCCGATCAACTGCTGACGTACTACGCCGTGAAACGCGGGAAGGCGCTGCGGCCGGCGTAGCGTGCGGCGTCGTCGAGCTCCTCCTCGATGCGCAGCAGCTGGTTGTACTTGGCGACGCGCTCGCTGCGGGCAGGAGCACCGGTCTTGATCTGGCCGGCGTTCGTGGCCACGCAGATGTCGGCGATGGTGGTGTCCTCGGTCTCGCCGGAGCGGTGCGAGGTGATCGTCGTGTACCCGGCACGCTGCGCCATCGAGATGGCGTCGAGCGTCTCGGTCAGGGTGCCGATCTGGTTGACCTTCACCAGCAGCGAGTTCGCCGTCTGGCTGGAGATGCCCCTGGCCAGGCGCGTGGGGTTCGTGACGAAGAGGTCGTCGCCGACGAGCTGGACCTTGGTCCCGATCGCGTCCGTGAGGTGCTTCCAGCCCTCCCAGTCGTCCTCGTCGAGGGGGTCCTCGATGGAGACCAGCGGGTAGTCGCGGACGAGCTCCTCGAAGTAGGCACTCATCTCCTGGGTGCTGAGCGTGCGTCCCTCGAAGTGGTACGAGCCGTCCTTGTAGAACTCGGACGCGGCGACGTCGAGGGCGAACGCGATGTCCGTGCCGGGCGTGTAGCCGGCGCGCTCCACGGCGGTGGTGATCAGGTCGAGTGCGTCGCGGTTGGAGGGCAGGTTCGGGGCGAAGCCGCCCTCGTCGCCCAGGCCGGTGGCCAGGCCCTTCTCCTTCAGGACGGACTTGAGCTCGTGGTAGACCTCGACGCCCCAGCGGAGGCCCTCGGAGTAGGACTGCGCGCCGAGCGGCACGATCATGAATTCCTGGATGTCGACGTCGGAGTCCGCGTGCGAACCACCGTTGAGGATGTTCATGAGCGGCACCGGCAGGACGTGGGCGTTCGGGCCGCCGAGGTAGCGGTAGAGCGGCAGCGCGGCGGATTCGGCGGCGGCGCGGGCGATCGCGAGGGAGACGCCGAGCATCGCGTTGGCGCCCAGGTTCGACTTGTTCTCGGTGCCGTCCAGGTCGATCATCGCCTGGTCGATGGCACGCTGGTCCGCGGCGTCGAAGCCGAGGAGGGCCGGCTGGATTTGCTCGATGACGGCTTCGACGGCCTGGAGGACGCCCTTGCCGAGGTACCGGTCCTTCTCACCGTCGCGGCGCTCGTTGGCCTCGAACGCCCCGGTGGAGGCACCGGAGGGGACGGCCGCGCGGCCGAAGGTGTCGTCGTCGAGCAGGACCTCGACCTCGACCGTGGGATTGCCGCGGGAATCGAGGATTTCCCTCGCGTGGATGGCATCGATGATGGCCATGGATTTGCTCCTCTTCGTTGGAGTGTAGGGGTTCACATCTTGTTGGGACGTCTTTGTCAGAGCAACGGAGGTGTTGCTCCCAGCCTAGTTCACGCGCGTCCGGACGTGCGCTGGATCACCCGGTTGTGACGTCGGCGTCCGGATCCCGCCGCCCTCGGTCACCGGCGACGTCCTGCTGGTAGTCCAGCACCGCACGGCGGAGGGCACGCTCGGGGTCCACCCCGGACGCCAGCGCACACCGGGTCAGCTCCAGCAGTTCCCTGCCGAACCGCGCCTCGGCGTCCGGATCCCCCTCGGTACCGCCCGCGGCCGCGGAGTCGGGGGCCCGGGGGGCGTCGGCGCCGTCGACGGCGTCCATCGCGGGCTGGGTGACCGCGGCCGGGCCAGGGCCCTCCCCCGCGCGCTTGAGGGTCCTGGCGGCCAGGGCGAGCGCGGGCAGGTGGTGCGGTATCCCCTCGAAGGGCGAGGTGCGCCCGGGCCGCTCCTGCGCCTTCACCGCATGCCAGGTGGCGACGATCTCCTCCACGGAGGCGGGGAAGCTCCCGCGGAGGGCGCCGTCGGGCGAGAAGACGTGCGGATTCCGGCGGACCAGCTTGGCGGTCAGCCCGTCCGCCACCTCGGCGAGTCCGAAGGACCCGCGCTCCGTCTGCAGCTGCGCGTGGAGCACCACCTGGAACAGCACGTCCCCGAGCTCGCCCCGCAGCGCGTGGACGAGGCCGGCGCCGGGGTGGTCGGTCCTCGCGACGTCGTCGACGGCCTCGTAGAGCTCGTAGGTCTCCTCGACGAGGTATTCGAGCAGGGTCGCGTGGTCCAGCGCGGCGGTCCAGGGACAGTGCCGGCGGAGGAGGCGGACGACCTCGACGAGGCGCTCGACCGCCGCACCCGGAGGCCTGCCGGGTGCGGAGGGCCGCGGGTCGGGAGCGTCCACTAGGACGCCTGGCGGGCGACCCTGTCGAAGGTGGACGTGATGTGCTCGGCCAGGGCCTCGCGGTCCTCGAGCGGCAGGAAGGCGGCATCGACCGCATTGAGGGTGAGCTCGAGCAGGTCGCCCAGGTCGTAGCCGAACGTGTCGACGAGCAGCTCGAACTCGTCCGTCAGAGTCACACCGCTCATGAGCCGGTTGTCGGTGTTGACGGTGACCTTGAACCCCAGCTGGTACAGCAGGTCGAAGGGGTGGGCATCGATGGTGTTCCCGAAGGACTCGATCGCCCCGGTCTGGAGGTTCGACGACGGGCACAGCTCGAGCGGGATGCCGCGGTCACGGACCCACGAGGCGATGCGGCCGAGGTTCGCGATGCCGACCTCCTCGCCCTCGGGAAATTCCTCGTCGGCGGACTCCTCGATCTCGATGTCCTCGGCGATGCGGACCCCGTGGCCGAGGCGCAGGGCCCGTCCGGCGACGAGCGCGTCCTTGATACTGTCCAGACCGGCGGCCTCGCCGGCGTGGATCGTCACGGGGAACTGCTCGGAGGCGAGGTAGGTGAACGCCTCCGTGAAGCGTGAGGGCGGGAAGCCGTTCTCCGCTCCGGCGATGTCGAACCCGACCGCGCCCCGGTCACGGTGGCGGACGGCGAGCTCGGCGATCTCCTGGCCGCGATCGGCATGGCGCATGGCGGTGATGAGCTGGCCCACCTGGACCACGCGGCCGGCGGCGATGGCCGCGGCGGCGCCCGCGTCGAGCCCCTCCTGCACGGCCTCGACGGCTTCGTCGAGCGTCAGGCCCTTCTGCGTGTGCTGCTCGGGGGCCCACCGGACCTCCCCGTACACGACGCCGTCGAGCGCGAGGTCCTCGACGAATTCCCGGGCGACCCGGATCAGGCCCTCGCGCGTCTGCATGACGGCGATGGTGTGGTCGAAGGTCTCGAGGTACCGCTCGAGCGAGCCGGAGTCCGCGGACTCGCGGAACCACGCCCCGAGCGACTCGGGGTCGGACGCCGGCAGCTCGTGCCCGATCGCGGCCGCGAGGTCGATGATGGTGGCCGGTCGCAGGCCGCCGTCGAGGTGGTCGTGGAGGGAGACCTTCGGCAGGGTCTGGATGTCGATGGCAGCGTCTGACACGAGGTCGTTCGGGATCTGGGTCACGCTGCCAAGCCTACGCGATACGCCTCAGGACGGGTTCGTCCCGTGGGCCGGTTGGAGCTCGTCCCGGGGCTGCAGGGCAGGAGCCTCCAGCGGGGTGGAGCCCCGGACGAAGGCGGTTCCGCGGTCCACGAGAACACCGATGACGACCGCGATCCCGACGGCCACCGCGACGCCGAGCAGGTGGTTGTGCTGGAACCAGGTACCGGCGATCGCGCCGATACCCACCGAGTAGCCGGCCCACACCGTTCCGGAGAGCGCCGTCAGGGCGACGAAGCGGCGCCGGGGGTAGCCCGTGGCCCCGGCGGTGAGGTTGACGGCCACGCGGCCGATCGGGATGAAGCGGCCAACGAGGATGAGCGACGCCGCCCGTTTCGCGAGCTCGCTCCCGGCCCAGCCGAAGGACCGCTGCATCCGGGGACGCCGCATCCACCGGAAGCGCGTGGTGCCGATACCCCTGCCGATGCCGTACGCGATGTTGTCGCCGAGGAAGGCGCCGAGTGCCGCGACCAGGATCAGCAGCCAGGGGTTCAGCACACCCTGGGTGAGGACGAGGGACGCGAGGCCGACGACGACGGACTCGCTGGGGAACGGCGGGAAGAAGCCGTCGACCACGCAGCACACGAGGACGAGGAGGTAGACCCAGGGCTGCCCGGCGGCAGCGAGCACGAGGCCGCTGATGCCGTCGAGTGCACTGGTGATCGCGTCCATCCTGAGGCTCCTCCGCCGTCGCTCCATGCGGGCGATGCCACCGGGGTGACGAAGCAGGCATGGCGCCGGACGCCGGATGCCGCCGTTCGGATCGAACCGCGATGCTCTGCCGTGCGTCTGCCTCCAACGCTACGGGCCGGCCGCACGGGAGTCGTCGCCCCTGCGGGCGATCTGCGCGGCGGCTGGCATCACCCCCGGGGATGAGGCCGGCCGCGGATCCCCTAGGGGTGGACCCTGAAAGGGCCGGTGGCGCCTAGGCGATGCGGTCGATGATGAGCTGCTGCGCCGGGCGTGAGCCCTCGGGAGCGATGAGGACGGCGTCGGCCAGGGCCTCCCGCGCGCGCTCGAACCGGTCCGGGGTATCGGTCAGCAGCGTCATCAGCGGCTCGCCCGCCCGCACCAGGGCACCGGGCTTCGCATGCATCCGCACACCGGCTCCCGCCTGCACCTGGTCCTCCTTGCGGGCGCGGCCCGCGCCGAGACGCCAGGCGGCGACACCGACCGAGAGGGCGTCGAGTCCCACGAGCACGCCGTCGGCCGGTGCGAGGAGGACCTCCGACTCCCGGGCGACGGGCAGCGTGGCGCGGGGATCGCCGCCCTGCGCCTCGATCATCCGGTTCCACACGTCCATGGCGCGGCCGTCCTTCAGGGCGGCGGCAGGGTCGGCGTCGTGCATGCCCGCACAGGCGAGCATCTCCTCCGCGAGGCGGACGGTGAGCTCGACGACGTCGGCCGGCCCTCCGCCCGCGAGGACCTCCACGGATTCCTCGACCTCGATCGCATTGCCCGCCGTGAGGCCGAGCGGGGTACTCATGTCGGTGAGCAGGGCCACGGTGTTCACCCCGGCGTCCTTGCCGAGCGCGACCATGGTCTCCGCGAGCTCGCGCGCCTGGTCGACGTCCTTCATGAAGGCGCCGCTGCCCACCTTCACGTCCAGGACGAGCGACCCGGTTCCCTCGGCGATCTTCTTGCTCATGATCGAGGACGCGATGAGCGGGATGGCCTCCACCGTGCCGGTGACGTCGCGCAGCGCGTAGAGCTTCTTGTCGGCGGGAGCGAGTCCCGTGCCGGCGGCGCAGATGACGGCGCCGACCTCGGCGAGCTGGCGCAGCATGTCCTCGTTGCTGAGGTGCGCCTGCCAGCCGGGGATGGATTCCAGCTTGTCCAGGGTTCCCCCGGTGTGCCCGAGGCCGCGCCCGGAGAGCTGCGGCACGGCGACACCGAACACGGCGACGAGCGGGGCCAGCGGCAGGGTGATCTTGTCCCCCACGCCGCCGGTGGAATGCTTGTCGCTGGTCGGCCGCCCGAGGGACGAGAAGTTCATGCGCTCGCCGGAGGCGATCATCGCGGCCGTCCAGCGGGAGATCTCCGCGCGGTCCATGCCGTTGAGCAGGATCGCCATGTTGAGGGCGGCCATCTGCTCGTCGGCGATGACGCCGCGCGTGTAGGCGTCGATGGTCCAGTCAATCTGCTCGGGCGAGAGGGTTCCCCTGTCGCGCTTGGTCCGGATGATGTCGACGGCGTCGAAGGCTTCGGTCATGGAGGATCCTCGGGTTGTTCGGATGGGCCGGGTCCTCGGAGGAGCCGGCAGGGAGGGCGCGGCGGGATGGGCCGCGCCGGGTCAGGCGAGGTGCTGCGGACCGAAGGCGTCCGGCAGGACCTCGTCCATGGTGCGGATGCCGCTGACGGTCAGGAGCACCATGTCCGGTGCCCGGAACTCGTACAGCAGCTGGCGGCACCGGCCGCACGGCATGAGGGTGTTGCCCTCACCGTCGACGCAGGCGAAGGCACGGATGCGCCCGCCTCCGCTCATCGCCAGGGCGCTGACGAGGGCGCACTCGGCGCACAGCGTCAGGCCGTAGGAGGCGTTCTCGACGTTGCAGCCGGAGATGATCCGGCCGTCGTCGATCAGTGCCGCCACCCCGACGGGGAACTTCGAATAGGGCACGTAGGCCCGGGTCATGGCCTCCCTCGCCGTGGCGGTGAGGTCGTCCCAGGGGATGTCGTTCTCGCTCATGGTGGTCCTAACCCTTGATGTACGGGATGCCGCTGGCGCCCGGTGCCCTCGACCGGCCTACGAGGCCGGCGACCGCGAAGACCGTGACCACGTAGGGCAGCATGCGCAGGAACTGGTCCGGCACCGGCGTGCCGAGGAGGCTCAGCACGTTCGAGAGGTTCGTCGCGAAGCCGAACAGCAGTGCCGCGAAGAACGCCCCGATGGGATTCCAGCGGCCGAAGATGAGTGCCGCCAGTGCGATGTAGCCCTGGCCCGCCGTCATGTCCCGGCCGAAGCCGGAGACGGCCACGAGCGTGAAGAAGGACCCTCCGACGCCTGCCACGACTCCGGCGAGGAGCACGTTCAGGAAGCGCATCCGGTTGACGTTCACGCCGAGGGTGTCGGCGGCCTTCGGGTGCTCGCCGACCGCGCGGGTCCGCAGGCCCCAGCGTGAGTGGTACAGGGCCACGTAGATGACGGCGACCGCGATGTACATGAGGTAGCCCACGATGGTCTGCTGGAAGAGGATCGGGCCGATCACGGGGATGTCCGCGAGGAGCGGGATCTCGATCACGGGCAGGCGCGGCGGCGAGTTCCAGCGCTCGGAGTCCTCGCTGAGGACGGCGGAGAACAGGAAGCCCGTGAGGCCCGAGACCAGCACGTTGAGCACGACGCCGACGATCACCTGGTTCACGACGTAGCGGATGCTGAAGACCGCGAGGACGAGCGACACCAGGACGCCCGCGACGGCGGCGGCGAGCAGGCCGACGAAGGCGCTGCCGGACAGCGACGCCGCGACGGCCGCCGCGAAGGCGCCGAAGAGCAGCTGGCCCTCGATGGCGATGTTGACGACGCCGGACCGCTCGCAGAGGACGCCCGAGAGCGAGCCGAAGATCAGTGGCACCGCCAGCGTGACGGAGCCCGCGAGCAGCCCATAGAGGGCGACGTTCGGAGTGCGGGCGCTGCCCACCACCCAGGTCAGGAACGCGATGAGGAACAGGACCGCGAAGACGGCCGGCACCCAGGCGGGAACCTTCCGCCGGGCGCGGGTACGCAGGATCGCGAGGACGGCGAGGGCGATCATGGCGATCGCCGCGAGCCACCCGATCAGCGGTGCGGACACCACGATCGACGGCAGGACGATCGGATCGTTCTCCTCGGACAGCCGGAAGGTGACGTCGTTGCCCGGCGCCCCGAGCGCGAACACGAGGAGCGCGAAGAGGGCGACGACGGAGAGGATGATCGGGTTCTTCCAGCTCCGCACGGTGGCGTCGCCGGTGCCGCGGGCGGGCGCGGTGGTTGCTGTGCTCATGCTGCTGCTCCGGTCGAGGCTGGCGTGCGGGTCGTGGTGCCGCCCTTGCCGGCGCGCGGGGCTCCGGGCGCCGGGAGGCGGAACAGCGCGCGGACGAGCGGCGGCGCTGCGATGAAGAGGACGATGAGCGACTGGACCACGAGGACGATGTCGATGCTCGTACCCGTGGAGGCCTGCATCGCGACGCCCCCGGCGCGGAACGCGCCGAAGAGGATGCCTGCCGCGAACGTGCCCCAGGGCGAGGAACGCCCGAGGAGCGCGACCGTGATGGCGTCGAAGCCGAAGCTCGCGGCCACGCCCGAGGTGAGGACCTTCTCGGTGCCGGACACCTGGGCGACCCCGGCGAGTCCGGCGAGCGCACCGGCGATGGCCATGGCGAGGATGTAGCCCTTGCTGACGTTCACGCCCGCGGTGCGGGCCGCACTGGCGTTGGCGCCGACGGCCCGGAGTTCGAAGCCCACCGTCGAGCGGTTGAGCAGCCACCACACGAGGACGGTGGCGAGGACGGCGACGACGAAGCCCCAGTGCAGGCGGAAGCCGGACCCCAGCAGCGGCGGGTACAGGGCCGACGCGTCGAGCTGGGGGCTGATCGGGTTCGTGGACCCCGGGCGCTGAAACGCCGGGGTGCTCAGGAAGTACAGGACCAGGTTCGTCGCGATGTAGTTGAACATGATCGTGAGGATGACCTCGTGGGCGCCGGTGCGGGCCTTGAGGAGTCCTACGAGTCCGGCCCACACGGCGCCGCCCACCATGCCCGCGAGGATCACGAGCAGCAGGTGGATGCCGGCCGGGAGATGCAGCGTGAAGCCGACCCAGCCGGCGAAGGTGGCGCCGATCAGGATCTGGCCCTGCGCGCCGATGTTGAACAGCCCTGCCCGGAAGGCCAGCGCCACGCCGAGGCCCGCGCAGATGAGCGGGGTCGCGACGGTCAGGGTCTGCGTCAGCGGGTAGATCATCTGGGAGAAGGACTCCCCGCGGACGTTGAAGACGGAGCCCTGGAAGAGCGCGATGTACGCACCCGACGCCGCTGTCCAGGCCGCGCCGAGTGTGTCCTGGGGGCGGCCGAAGAAGTACGACGACGCCCGTGTGACGTTCGGGTCGGTCAGGGCGATGAGCAGTCCGCCGAGGATCAGGGACAGCACCACGGACAGGAAGGCGACGAGCGCGTTCCCCGTCATGACGCGCTGCAGGAGCGTCGATTCCGGCGCGGGGCCGGCGCCGGCGGGGGTCGGCACGGCGGGCGGCGGGAGCTCCCCTCCGGCCGTCTCCACCGCGTTCTCGAGGCGTACCTCGTCCTGGCGCGCAGTGTCCTTCGCCTGCCGACGGGTCAGCGGAGCTCCGCCGTCGGGGGCCGGGGGTACCGGCCGGTCGTCCTGCGGGGTCACAGGGTTCCTCCTTGAACGTCGTGGGTCTGCGCGAGCGCTTCGTCGGCGGGCATGCCGGCCATCATGAGGCCGAGGACATCGCGCGACACCGTGCCGGGCACGATGCCCATGATGCGCCCGCGGTAGAGCACTGCGATGCGGTCGGCCAGTTCCAGGACCTCGTCGAGTTCCGTGGAGACGATGATGACCGGCGTCCCGCCGTCGCGCTCGGCGACGATGCGCCGGTGCAGGAATTCGATGGATCCGACGTCGACGCCGCGCGTGGGCTGCGATGCGATGAACAGCTTGAGCGGTCGCGAGAACTCGCGGGCCATGACGACCTTCTGCTGGTTGCCGCCCGAGAGCGTGCCGGCGGCGGCGGCGGCCGACTGCGTGCGCACGTCGTACTCGGCGATCTTCTCGTCGGCGTTCTTCCCGATGGCCGCCGGGGACATCGACAGGCCCCGGGCGAAGGGGGCGTCGTCGTAGCGGTTCAGGATGAGGTTCTCGGCCACGGAGAAGGTACCGACGAGGCCCTCCACGCTGCGGTCCTCGGGGACGAACCCGACACCGGCGCGGATGACGTCCTTGACCTTGCGGCCGACGAGCTCGTTCCCGTCCAGGGTGATCGACCCGGTCACGTGGTCCTGGAGTCCCATGATGGCTTCGGTGAGTTCGGTCTGGCCGTTGCCCTGCACGCCGGCGATGGCGAGGATCTCGCCCTGTGCGACGTCGAAACTCAGGCCGTCCACCACGCGCTGGCCGTTGTCCGCCTGCACGGTGAGGTCGCGGACCCGGAAGGTGACCTCACCGTGCGTCGCCGGCTTCTTGTCGAGCGTCAGGCTGACGGAGCGCCCCACCATGAGGGACGCGAGTTCGGTGGTGGAGGCGCCGGGATCGGCGGTCCCCACGACCTTGCCGCGGCGGATCACGGTGATGACGTCGGACACGGCCTTGACCTCGCGGAGCTTGTGCGAGATGAAGACGATGGACTTGCCGTCCGCCGTGAGCTGCGCCATGATCCCGAGCAGTTCGTCGGTCTCCTTGGGCGTCAGGACGGCCGTCGGCTCGTCGAGGATCAGCACCTCGGCGTCGCGCACGAGGGCCTTGATGATCTCGACGCGCTGCTGCACACCGACCGGGAGGTCCTCGACCACGGCGTCGGGGTCGACGTCGAACCCGTACTGGTCCGAGATGCGGCGGATGCGGGTGCGGGTCTCCTGCAGGTTCAGCATGCCGCCGCCCCTGACGGCTTCATTGCCGAGGGCGACGTTCTCCGCGACGGTGAAGACCGGCACGAGCATGAAGTGCTGGTGCACCATGCCGATCCCGGCGGCCATCGCGTCCCCGGGGCCCCGGAAGGTCACGGGCTTGTCGTTGACGCGGATCTCACCCTCGGTGGGGTCGTACAGTCCGTACAGCACGTTCATGAGGGTGGACTTGCCCGCCCCGTTCTCGCCGAGCAGGCTGTGGACCTGTCCCGGTTCCACGACGAGGTCGATGGAGTCATTGGCAACGAGCGATCCGAAGCGCTTCGTGATGCCGATCAGTTCGAGTTTCACAACCCAGCCTGTTCTGTTCTGTTGTCTCCGGTGGAAGTCACCGGCAAGGATACCGGCTGCGGCTTCGGGGCACGCAGGCGGGACGAACGCGAACCGCCTTCCTCCCGCGGGGATCCGCGGGAGGAAGGCGGTTCGGTGGTGCTGTCGTGCCTACTTCGGGCTGGCCGCGGATTCGACCGTGATCTCACCGGAGATGATCTGGTCCTTCAGCTCGTCGAGCTTCGTCTGCAGGTCGGCGGGGACGTTGGCTTCCTGGTCGTGGAACGGAGCCAGGGCGACACCGCCGTTCTCCAGGGTGCCGACGTACGGGGTGCTGTCGAAGGTGCCCTCGACGTCGGTGCTGATGACGTCCTCGACGGCACCGCCCATGAGCTTCATGACGGAGGTGAGGATGAACTCCTCGGCCTTGCCGGCGGTCTCGTAGCCGTCGGAGTCGACCCAGACGGCCTTGACGTCCTTGCCGGCGGCGTTGGCCTCGATGACGGCGTCGAGCGTTCCGGACCCGACCGGACCGGCCACCGGCATGATGATGTCGGCGCCCTCGTTGATGAAGTTCTGGGTGTTGGTCTTGCCAGCGGCCGCGTCCTCGAAGTTGCCGACGAAGGTGCCGTTCTGGCTCTCCTTGTCCCAGCCGAGGAGCTGCACGTCGCCGCCGGTCTCCTCGTTGAAGTAGTCGACACCCTCGGCGAAGCCGTCCATGAAGATGGTGACCGTCGGGATGTTGATGCCGCCGTAGGTGGCCACCTTGCCGGTCTCGCTCGTCGCTGCGGCTGCGTACCCCGCGAGGAAGGCTGCCTGCGCCGTGTCGTAGATGATCGGCTTGACGTTGGGCAGGTCGATCGAGTTGTCGTCGATGATCGCGAAGTTGGACTCCGGGTTCGCCTCCGCGGCGGCCTTCGTGGTGTCGGCGAGCAGGAAGCCGACGGTGACCGTCAGGTTGCAGCCGCCCTTGACCATCGTGTCGACGTTCGGGCCGAAGTCGGTCTCGGCCTGCGACTCGGCCTGGTTGATCTTGATGCCGAGGTCCGCCTCGGCCTTCTTCAGTCCCTCGTAGCTGGACTGGTTGAACGAGCGGTCGTCGAATCCGCCGGAGTCGGAGACGATGCAGCCCAGGTAGTCGCTGTTCGCCTCGGCGCTCGCGCCACCGCCGGCCGAGTCCTCGGCCGGCGGCGCACCGCAACCGGAGAGGACGAGAGCCGATACGCCGAGAACGGCGGCGGACAGGCCTGTTCCGCGCGAAAATTTGCGCAGTGAGTTCTTCAAAATGCCTCCAGGAGAGAAATGCGCCACGGGGACGAATGCCAGTGAGTGTCCAACACGGGTCAGATGGACCCGAGGCTCTGTTTTCACCGGAAGACCGTGGCGCCGCGACACCGTCGGTGCAGCACGTATGCGAACATCCTAGAGGCTGGGTGACGGGGAGCACTACACGGAGATCCGGCCCGGCCCGATCGTTCGGATTTCGTTATCCTCCGCCCCCTCCCCGGGCGCCGTCCACCGGTGGCGGACGGGCCGGCTCAGGAGTGGCGCCCGAGCACGGCCTGCAGTGCGGCGGCTGCCATCACGCGGATCCCGCTCTCGATGGCGCGCTCGTCCGGCGCGTAGTCACCGCGGTGGAGGTCGTACGTCTCCCCGCCGGGCGTGCGTGTCCCGAGCCGCATCATGGCGCCGGGCACCTCCTGCGTCATCCAGGCGAAGTCCTCGCCGCCCATCGACTGCGGGGTCAGGACCACGGCCTCCGACCCGAGTTCCGCGCGTGCGGCGGCCTCGAGGAGTCCCGTCTCGGCCTCCTGGTTCACGACCGGCGGTACCCCGCGGATGTGCTCCAGCTTCACGTCGACACCGAAGGGGGCCGCGACCTCGCGCACGGCGCGGTCGAGCATCTCGCCCGCCGACTCCCAGGCCTCACCGTCCAGGCAGCGGAGCGTCCCCGACATGAAGCCGTGGGCGGGAATGGCGTTGGGCGCGGAGCCGGAATGGATCTGCCCCCACACCACGGACACCGCGCTGCGGACGTCGATACGGCGTGAGAGGACGGCCGGGACGTTCACGGCGATGGAGGCGAGCGCGAACACGAGGTCCTCGGTCAGGTGCGGGCGCGAGGTGTGGCCGCCGCGTCCGCTGAGCTCGACCCGGATGGTGTCGGATGCGGAGGTGATGGCTCCGATGCGCGTGCCGACGAGCCCGACGTCGATCCTCGGGTCGCAGTGCAGCGCCAGGATCCTCGGGATGCCGGTGAGGACCCCCTGGGCGATGACGTCGATGGCGCCGCCCGGCATCATCTCCTCGGCGGGCTGGAAGATGATCCGCACGGTCCCGGGAAGCGGCAGGTCGGCGTCCAGGTCCGCGAGCACGAGCGCGACGCCGAGCATGACGGTCGTGTGGATGTCGTGTCCGCACGCGTGGGTGATGCCCGTCGACTCCGACGCGTAGGGAAGCCCTGTCTCCTCGATGATGGGCAGGGCGTCGATGTCGGCGCGCAGGCCGATCCGGAGGGGCCCCTGGCCGATGTCCACGAACGCACCGGTACCCTCGAGGCGCTTGGGGGCGAGGCCTGCACGCTCGAGCCGGTCGACGATCAGATCCGTGGTGCGGTGTTCCTTGTAGGACAGTTCTGGGAGCCGGTGGATCTCGCGCCGGATCCCGATCAGCTCACCGAGCAGCGGCGCGAGGGCTGCCCCGATACGGGAGACCGGCGGACTCTGGTTGCTGGACGTTTGCACTCCCTCAGGGTACCGACCGCGGGCCCGTCGCCCTTCCACCGCTACGCCGACACGTCGTTGTGCTACGGACGCGCGCTAGAGGACGTCGGTGTCGCCGCTGGCGCGCAGACGTTCCACGGCCTTCTTCACTTCCTGGGCGTGCTCCTTGGTGGTGACGAGCAGTGCGTCCGGGGTGTCGACGATGACGACGTCGTCGATGCCGATCAGTGCGATGACCCGCTTGGTGTCGGAGACGACGATGCCGGAGGCGTTCTCGGAGAACACGCGGGCGCCCTCCCCCATCACCCTGAGCTCGCTGTTCTCCTCCGCCGGGTTCAGGCGGCCGATGGCGGCGAAGTCCCCGACGTCGTCCCAGTTGAAGTCGCCGGGGATCATCGCGACGTCGCCGGACGCGGCAGCGGGCTCAGCGACGGCGTAGTCGATGGCGATCTTGGGCAGGGTGGGCCAGACACGGCGGGCTACCTCGACGCGGCGCGGGGTGTCCCAGGCCTCGGCGATCTCCATGAGCCCGCTGTAGAGCTCGGGCTCGTTGATGGACAGGTGCTTCAGCATCAGGTCGACCGGGGCCACGAACATCCCGGCGTTCCATGAGTAGTTGCCGCCCTGGAGGTAGCTGTCGGCGACCTCCTGCGAGGGCTTCTCCACGAACTCGACGACGGCGTGGGCGCTGGGAGCCCCCTCGACCGCGAGGGACTCACCCGCCCGGATGTACCCGAATCCCGTCGAGGCATGGGTCGGCTTGATCCCGATGGTCACGATGTAGCCCTGCGCAGCCGTGTGGATGGCCTCACGGACCACCTCCTGGAACACCTCGACCGGCGCGATCACATGGTCGGCGGCGAAGGATCCCATGATGATGCTCGGGTCCCGCTGGTGCAGGATCGCGGCGGCGAGTCCGATCGCAGCCCCGGAATCCTTCGGCTCGGCCTCGAGCACGAGGTTCAGGTCCTCGATCTCGGGAAGCTGCGCGAGGACGGCGCGCCGGTGCACGATGCCGGTGACGACCATGATGCGGCCGTCGCACAGCGGACGGAGGCGTTCGTAGGTCGCGCGGATCAGGGTGCTGCCCGAACCGGTGAGGTCGTGCAGGAACTTCGGCGCCGCCGCACGGGAGAGCGGCCAGAGGCGCGTGCCGGTGCCTCCCGCGGGGATGACGGCATGGAAGCGGTCCAGCACACTGTCAGGGGTCCGGGCAGCCGCCCTCTCTGTACTCATCGCACCACGGTAACCGACGACCGGAGGGAGACGGCATACCCTGCAGCCCCGGATTCGTCCAGACCCGCGTCCTGCCCCCCGCACTCCCCTGCCGCCGCAGGTGGTGCGACTCCCGGATTCTCCCTTACCGACGGCCTGTGGAGACCCGGAATCACCTACATCGGCGGGTGTCAGGACGAGTAGCCGCGGGCATCGACGCGGGTATCGACAGGAGGAATCGACACTGCGGACGACGGGTGTCGGAGGTCACATGTGAGGGGCCCCTAAATTGAACCGGAACTGTCACCGGCCTAGATTATTCTTATCGGAAGAGTGCTGTCGCACCGGCGTAATCCCTGCGTATAACGCGCTAACGCCCATGCGATGCAGGGAGGTAATTTCAATGCCGAAGACACTGACACCAGCAGGCACCCTCTACCGTGGCCGGGAAGGCCAATGGTCCTGGGTGGCCCACCGCATCACCGGGGTAGTGATTTTCTTCTTCCTCCTCGTGCACGTCCTGGACACATCCCTCGTCCGCGTTTCGCCCGAAGCCTACGACGCCGTCATCGCGTCGTACAAGAACCCGCTCATGGGTCTCGGGGAACTCGGTCTCGTCGCCGCCATCATGTTCCACGCCTTCAACGGGATCCGCCTGATCCTTGTGGACTTCTGGAAGGACGGCCCCAAGTACCACCGCCAGATGCTCTGGGGCGTCGTGGGCCTCTGGGCGGTCGTCATGATCGCCTTCTCGATCCGCCATCTCTCGCACGTCTTCGGAGGTTAACACCATGGCTACCCCAACCATCGACAGCCCCCGTTCCGGTCGCGTCACCCCGGGCTACTCGCGCACGCCGGGATCGCGCGGCAACTTCGAGATGGTCGCCTGGCTGTTCATGCGCCTCTCCGGCGCCATCCTCCTCGTGATGATCACCGTCCACCTGTACGTGAACCTCGTCGCCGGGGACGGCATCACCGGTGTGGACTTCGGCTTCGTCGCCGGCAAGTGGGCCAACCCGATCTGGCAGGTCTGGGACCTGGTGCTCCTGTGGCTGTCCATGCTCCACGGCACCAACGGCGTCCGCGTGATCATCAACGACTACGCCGACAAGAACAGCACGCGAATGTGGCTCAAGGGAGTCCTCTACGCGGCGACCGTCGTCATCGTGGTCCTCGGCACCCTCGTGATCTTCACCTTCGATCCGTGCCCCGTCATCGACGGAGTCGCGCACGTGGCGGACTACTGCCCCGCATCGTAAGCCCTGCCGGACCTCGGCAGTTCCCGCATGACCGGCCCTGCGGGGCCCCGTCATGCACGACCGGTTTCAACAGAAAGAGCGACCAGCATGCAGGTCCACAAGTACGACGTCGTCATCGTCGGCGCCGGTGGCGCAGGGATGCGCGCAGCCATCGAGTCGGGGCAGCGTGCCCATACCGCCGTCCTGACGAAGCTCTACCCCACCCGTTCGCACACGGGTGCGGCTCAGGGCGGCATGTGCGCTGCACTCGCCAACGTCGAAGAGGACAACTGGGAGTGGCACACCTTCGACACCGTCAAGGGTGGTGACTACCTCGTCGACCAGGACGCGGCCGAGGTCATGGCCAAGGAGGCCATCGAGGCGGTCCTCGACCTCGAGCGGATGGGCCTGCCGTTCAACCGCACGCCCGAGGGGCGCATCGACCAGCGGCGCTTCGGCGGCCACACCCGCGACCACGGCAAGGCCCCTGTCCGCCGGTCCTGCTACGCAGCGGACCGCACCGGCCACATGATCCTGCAGACGCTGTACCAAAACTGCGTCAAGCACAACGTGGAGTTCTACAACGAGTACTACGTGCTCGACCTGCTGATGGTGGACCAGGAAGTCACCGTCGACGGCGTCACCCGCATCCAGAAGCGCGTGGCCGGGGTCGTCTCCTACGACCTCGCCTCGGGTGAGCTGCACATCTTCCAGGCGAAGTCCGTCGTGTTCGCCTCGGGCGGCGTCGGCAAGGTCTACAAGACGACGTCGAACGCCCACACCCTGACGGGCGACGGCATGGGCATCGCGTTCCGCCGCGGCATCCCCCTCGAGGACATGGAGTTCTTCCAGTTCCACCCGACCGGCCTCGCCGGCCTGGGCATCCTGCTGTCCGAGGCGGCGCGCGGCGAAGGCGCGATCCTCCGGAACTCGGAGGGAGAGCGCTTCATGGAGCGCTACGCCCCCACCATCAAGGACCTCGCACCGCGTGACATCGTGGCGCGTTCCATGGCGAACGAGGTCCGCGAGGGCCGTGGCGCCGGGCCGAACAAGGACTACGTCCTCCTCGACCTGACGCACCTCGAGCCCGCGCACATCGATGCGAAGCTCCCCGACATCACCGAGTTCGCCCGCACCTACCTCGGCGTCGAGCCCTACACGGAGCCCGTCCCCGTCTTCCCGACGGCGCACTACGCCATGGGCGGCATCCCGACCAACATCCAGGCCGAGGTCCTGGCGGACAACGACACCGTCGTTCCCGGGCTGTACGCCGCAGGCGAGGTCGCGTGCGTCTCCGTGCACGGGTCGAACCGCCTGGGCACCAACTCGCTCCTCGACATCAACGTCTTCGGCAAGCGCGCCGGCATCGCCGCCGCGCAGTACGCCCTGACGGCCGACTTCGTCGAGATCCCCGAGAATCCCGCGGCCGAGACCGAGCTGCTCCTCGACCGGGCACGCAGCTCGGAAGGCGGAGAGCGCGTCGCGCAGATCCGCAAGGAGCTCCAGGACGTCATGGACGCCAATGTCCAGGTGTTCCGCACCGAGCAGACGCTGCTCGAGGCGCTGCGCGTGATCGATACGCTGGAGGAGCGGTACACCCGTATCACCGTCCAGGACAAGGGCAAGCGATTCAACCTCGACCTGCTGGAGGCCGTGGAACTCGGGTTCCTCCTCGACATGGCGAAGGTCATGACCGCGGCGGCCCTGCACCGCAAGGAATCCCGCGGGGGTCACTTCCGCGAGGACTACCCAGAGCGTGACGACGAGAATTTCATGACCCATTCCATGGCCTACAAGGACCCGAGCGCCACCGAGACAAGCGGCGTCCGCCTTGAGACCAAACCGGTTATCTTCACCCGATACCAGCCCATGGAGCGCAAGTACTGATGAGCACCGAAACGATGGAAAAAGAGCCGGCCTCGAAGATCGAGCTCAGCAAGGACGTCGCCGGCGGAGAGATCCCCACGTTCGACGTCACCCTCAAGGTCCGGCGCTACAACCCGGAGGTCTCCGACGAGGCCCACTGGGACGAGTGGAAGCTGACCATGTACGGCACGGACCGCGTGCTGGACGCCCTGCACAAGGTCAAGTGGGAGCACGACGGCTCGGTGTCCTTCCGTCGGTCCTGCGCCCACGGCGTGTGCGGCTCCGATGCCATGCGCATCAACGGCCGCAACCGCCTGGCCTGCAAGACGCTGCTGAAGGACCTCGACACGTCCAAGCCCATCCTCGTGGAGCCCATCAAGGGCCTGCCGGTGGAGAAGGACCTGATCGTGGACATGGAGCCGTTCTTCCAGTCCTACCGCGAGATCATGCCGTTCCTGATCAGCAAGGGCCACGAGCCTGCGAAGGAGCGCCTGCAGTCCTCGGAGGAGCGCGACCGCTACGACGACACCACCAAGTGCATCCTGTGCGCCGCGTGCACGTCCTCCTGCCCCGTGTTCTGGACCGACGGCCAGTACTTCGGTCCCGCCGCGATCGTGAACGCGCACCGCTTCATCTTCGACTCGCGCGACGATGCCGGGGACATGCGCCTCGAGATCCTCAACGACAAGGAGGGCGTCTGGCGCTGCCGGACCACCTTCAACTGCTCGGAGGCCTGCCCGCGTGGTATCCAGGTCACCAAGGCCATCTCCGAGGTCAAGCAGGCCATCCTGACCCGCAAGGTCTGATCTCGCCACGAGCGAGGACGCACTCCAGCTGCCGAGAAGGGCGGCCCGCACCAGCGGGTCGCCCTTCCTCGTTCCCGGGGCCCCCTGGGCGCGTCGTTGCTGCGAGCAGGACGGGCGGGTCAGGTGGGAGGATTCCCGGTGCCGGGCTTCCGGCGGCTCCGCTGCCGTAGCGTGCCGCCCTTCGCGTGGTGCTCGCGCTCCGCCCTGGTGAGGGCGTCCGCCGACCCTACGGCACACCAGGCGGTCGCCAGCAGGTACACCTGGCTGAGGAGGAAGAACCAGATGAACAACGCCAGGATCACCGCGAAGGACAGCAGCAGCGGGTTGTTGCCGAAAGTGCCGAGGATCTGTGTCGAGAAAGTCCGCAACAGTGTCGTCCCGAGCCCCGCGATGATCGACCCCTGCAACAGGATCCCGCGCGGCATCTGGATGGCCGATGCCGAGTGGAACAGCACCACGGCCACGAGGATGTCCAGCAGGATCATCACGGCGAAGCCCGCCGCCTGCGTCAGCACCTGGCTCACTGCGGTGAGGTGGAGGATCGCCAGGAGAGCGCCCAACGAGTTGGTGGCGACGATACCCAGTCCCGTGGTCACGAGCATGATGACGCCGAGCACTGCGAGCGTGCCCAGATCCTTCAGCCAGACCACGACAGGCGGCGCCGCGACGGGCTGGAGGGCGAAGATCCCGCGCATCGCCTGGCGCATTCCTCCGATCCAACCGAGTGCCGTCACGAGCATCACGGCCGACGACACGACGATCGTCCAGCCCAGCCCACTGGTCGCATCGAAGAGACGGGCGGGGGTCACCAGTCCTCGCCCGTCCTCGCCCATGTCGATCAGTCCCGGCACCGCCCGGTCGAGGGCGTCCACGGAGAGGTCCCGGAGGTCCGCATCCGCCGCAACGACGATGCCGAGCGCGGCGAACCCCACGACCAGGAGTGCCGCGATGGCGAAGAACAGTCGGTATGCCAGCCCGGCCGCCATCAGCGGGCCCCGGCGCTCGTTGTACAGCAGCACCACCCGGACGGGTCGCAGGGTGTAGAAACGGCAGACGACGAGGTCGAGCCGCGCCAGCAGGAGCTCGGAACCCCCGCTGCCCGAACGGTTCAGGCGGCCAAGCCGAACCTGCGCGTCGATGACCTTGCGCTGGAGGTCCGGGAGATTCGCCGGGGACGGCTGCTCAACCGGAGGTGGCTTCGGAGCCATCAGTGACTTCGCCAAAGTGCAGCTCCTCCCTCAGTTTCCAGAGTCCCGACGGCACGTGCTCGTACAGGCCCATGGACCGCACCTCGAACGAGGCCTCGAAGGCATGGAGCTCCTCGACCGCCGCATCCATTCCGGCCTCGGACACATCGTGCGCCACTGTGACGTGCGGATGGAAGGGGAAATCCAGGTCGCGTTCGAGGGGGCCCCTCTGGAGCTTCGAATGCAGGTCGACGCACTCGTCGAAGCCCTCGGCGAGGTTCAGGAACACCACCGGCGACACCGGGCGGAAGGATCCCGTGCTGTGCAGGCGCACCTCGAAGGGCCGCTGCTGCCGGGCGACGGCCCGCACGTGGTCGATGGTGGCGTCCCAGTCCGACGCCGGCGTCGTCGTGATGAGGGTGATGTGGGGCGGGACGACCGCCGCCAAGGGGTCGCCGAAGGACGCCCTCCACGCCTCCAGGTCGCCGGCGAGGGGTTCCGGGATCGGTATGGTGATCCCCACGCAGCTACCGCTCAGGCCGGAACGGGACGTGGCTGATGCCGCTCCGCTGGTCTGACCGGTGGGTGCACACATGGGTCAGCGGGCTCCTGCGGCAGGGAGGAAACCCACACGGGCATAGACGTCGGCGAGGGTGGGAGCCGCCAGCTCGCGTGCCTTCGCGGCGCCCTTCGCCAGCAGGCGGTCGAGCTCGGCGGGGTCGGACAGCAGTTCCTCCGCGCGGACCCGGACCGGCGTGAGCGCGTCCACGACGACGTCGGCGAGATCCACCTTGAGGTGCCCGTACATGCGGCCCGCGTAGTCCGCCTCGAGTTCGGCGATGCCCTTGCCGGACAGGGCCGAGTAGATCGCCAGCAGGTTCGAGATCCCCGGCTTCTCCGCGGAGTCGAAGCGGATCTCCGTGCCGGTGTCGGTGACCGCGGACTTGATGCGCTTGGCCGTGACCTTGGGGTCATCCAGCAGGTTGATCAGCCCGGCGGCCGACGAGGCCGATTTGGACATCTTCGCCGTCGGGTTCTGCAGGTCGTAGATCTTGGCGGACTCCTTCTGGATGAAGGGTTTCGGCACCACGAAGGTCTCACCGAAGCGCGAGTTGAAGCGCTGGGCCAGGTCGCGGCTCAGTTCGACGTGCTGCCGCTGGTCCTCGCCGACGGGGACGCCGTCGGGCTGGTAGAGGAGGATATCGGCGGCCTGGAGGACCGGGTACGTGAAGAGGCCCACGCTGGCGGCGTCCGTGCCCTGCTTCGACGCCTTGTCCTTGAACTGGGTCATCCGCGATGCTTCGCCGAACCCGGTGAAACAGTTCAGCACCCACGCGAGCTGGGCGTGCTCCGGGACGTGGGACTGCACGAAGAGGGTCGCCCTGTCGGGATCGACGCCGCCCGCGATGTACTGGGCGGCCGTGATCCGCGTGCGGTGGGCCAGTTCCTGCGGGTCCTGGGGCACGGTGATCGCGTGCAGGTCGGGGATGAAGAAGACGGCGTCGTACGTGTCCTGCAGGCGTACCCAGTGCACCAGGGCACCGAGGTAGTTGCCGAGGTGCAGGGAACCCGCGGACGGCTGCATCCCGGAGAGGATGCGCTGGCGCCGGTTCGAGCCCGGAGTCGGGGGGATTGTCATGAAGCTGTCCTGCACTCTAGATCTGGTAGTCGACGACGAGCGGCGCGTGGTCCGAGAACCGCGTGTCCCAGCTCGGCGCCCTGTCGACGTCGGCGGTCACCGCGCTCTTCGCGAGGGCCTGCGTGGCCATCTGGTAGTCGATGCGCCAGCCGGTGTCGTTGTCGAACGCCTTGCCCCGCCAGGACCACCAGGTGTAGGGGCCGTCGACGTCGCCGGCGAGGAGGCGGGCCACGTCCAGGAAGCCGCACTCGTCCGAGAAGAACCGGTCGAAGTACGCCCGCTCCTCGGGCAGGAAGCCGGCGTTCTTGACGTTGCCCTTCCAGTTCCGGATGTCGAACGGGGTGTGGCCGACGTTCAGGTCGCCGACCACGACGGCGTGGTCCGCGCCGTCCCGGAGCTGCGGCAGGCGGGTGGTCATGGCGTCGAGGAAGCGGTACTTGTCGTCCTGCTTCGGGGTGCCGACGTCGCCCGAATGGACGTACGCGCTCACGACCGTCAGGGTCGAGCCCTCCACGGTGAAGTCGGCCTCCACCCAGCGGCCGGCCGTGTCGAAGTAGCTGTCACCGATGGTGGTGCGCGTCGCCGTGGGCGCCTGGCGGGAGGCGATCGCCACACCCGCGCGGCCCTTCGCCTCCGCCTCGGTGTGCAGGATGTGCCAGCCGTCGCCCAGCAGGCTGCGGACCACGGCGTCGGGCGCCCGGACCTCCTGCAGACAGAGGATGTCGACGTCCCGTCCGTCCAACCATTCCTGCATGCCGCGCTTGTAGGCGGCGCGGATTCCGTTGACGTTGACGGACGCGATGCGCAGCGGTTTCTGCGGAGGATTCGATGCCGGACTCACTCGATCCACCTTACCCCGGAGGGTTTTCCGATTCATCCCACGCGCGGGCGCGTCAGTCGACGACGGTGCCCTCGACGGGGCCTTCCGTCGAGCCCTTCATCATCGAGCGGGCGTTGTGCGAGGTGATCTCGATGGTCTCGAGCGCGCGCTCCACCATGCCCTCGTCCTTGCCGAGGTACTCCCGGACCACGCCGACCTGCACCTGGACGATCTTGAAGCTGTGGTCGAGCTTCATGTCCCGGGCCCGGTCCGCGGCGATGGGCGCGGTCGACCCCTGCCCCGACCCGCCGAACCCGCTGCCCTGGAGGCGAGCGGCGGCCTTCCGCGCCGCCGAGCGGAGGCTGAAGACCACGAAGCTGAAGATCAGGAGCCAGCCGAGGGAGATGATCACCACCAGCCAGCCGACGACGTCGTTCTGGTTCGCTGCGAAGACGACGGCGACCAGGAACACGACCAGCATGACGGCCATCCCGGCGCTGCCCATGCGCATGCTCAGACCCCGGCCCGCCGGCCGCCCATTACTTCCTAATGACTGCATCCGACCATTCTCCCGTATGGCCCGGACTGCCCCTGTTCCTTCCACCGCGGGCGAACTTCCAGGCTTCTCGAAGATTCCTCCCATCTCCTCCCATCCGTGACCACGCTCACCCCGAAGTACTTCCACGCGCCCCACACGGCGCCTCATTCGCACAACGGAGGAATTTCCAATGAACAAGAAGATGCGTCTCCTCGCAGTACCTGCCCTCGCCATCAGCGCCGTCGCCCTCGCCGGCTCCCCCGCCATGGCAGCGGACGGCTCCTACTCGTCCACCCTGGGCCAGCTCAACGGCACCACGGGCACCGGCACGATCACCCTCGACGTCACGGGCGACAAGGCCATGGTCAACCTTCAGGTTTCCGGCCTCGCACAGACCTTCATGGACGCTCCGTACCCGCACGTCCAGCACATCCACGGTGGAGCGCAGGGCAAGTGCCCCACGCCTGCCGATGACGCCAACGGCGACGGCATCATCAACGTGGCCGAGGGCGTACCGGGCTACGGCGACATCCAGACCACGCTCACCACCTCCGGCGCGACCACCCCCGCCGAGGGCCTGAACCTTCAGCTCGGCGGTCAGGGCGGAACCTACTCCATCCAGCGTGAAATCACCTTGGATGCTGCTACCAAGGCTTCCCTCGAGGCCGGCACCGCCGTCGTCGTCGTGCACGGCCTGGATCCCGCCACCGCCGGTGTCTCCGAGGAAGTCTTCGCCGGCCCGTCGGAGATCGCCCCCGACCTGCCCCTCGGCGCGACCTCGCCCGCACTGTGCGGCACGCTCGTCGCCACCCAGATGGGTGCCATGCCCAATGGTGGGGCCGACACGGGTGTCGCCCAGGAGACCGGCTCCAACACCGGCATGATCGCCCTCGGCGGTGGCCTCGTCCTGGCAGCTGCAGCCGGTGGAACCTACGCAGTGCGCCGCCGCGCAACCAACGCATAATACTGATCCCATGATCAGTGAAGTAACCGGCCACCGCTGGGGCCTCACGGCTCCGGCGGTGGCCGCTCTTTTCCTCCTTGCCGGCTGCGGTGCATCCCCGGCGGCGACGCCGGAGCCGTCGGCCGTTGCCAGCACCTCGGCCACTGCGGCCCCCACCTCGTCTGCCGCCCCCACCTCGTCTGCCGCCGCTGCCCCGACTCCGGCTGCGACGTCGACGTCGACGTCCGCCGCAACCCCCTCCACTCCTGCCGCGGCCCCGGCACAGCCGGCAGTGCTTCCCGCATCGGCACCGGTCACCCTGGAGATCCCGTCCATCGGCGTGCGCACCGACCTGGTTCGCCTGGGCCTGCGCGAGAACCGGAGCCTCGAGGTCCCGCCGGACGGCCCCGGTGCACCCGCCGGCTGGTACGACCGGTCCCCCACCCCGGGTGACCGTGGGCCGGCCGTGATGCTCGGCCACGTCAATGCGACCGACGGCGGCAAGGGCGTCTTCGCCGACCTCCGCGCCCTCGAGGCGGGCGACCGCATGAACGTGACCCGCGAGGACGGCACGACGGCGGTGTTCGAGTTCAAGCGCGGCGAGGCCTACCGCAAGGACGGGTTCCCCACCCTGACCGTGTACGGGAACACGCCCGGGTCGGAACTGCGCCTCATCACCTGTGACGGCTACAACCCGGACACGGGGCTGTTCGACGACAACTACGTGGTCTACGCGACCCTAGTGCCCTGAGGCCTGGACCCTGGTGCCGAGGGCTACCTGAGGAAGAGCTTCCGCAGGCGCAGGGTGGTCAGCAGCATCCCCACGGCGATCATGACGAGGAAGTAGCTGAGGTGGAGGACGGCGGCCGGTGTGAACGAGGCGGCGCTGATCTGGCGTAGCAGCTCTACGCCGTGCCACAGGGGCAGCGCCTGGATGAACCACTGGATGCCCTGCGGATAGACGCTGAGGGGGTAGAAGGTGGCGGAGAACAGGAACATCGGCAGCAGCACGAAGTTGACCCACTCCATCTGCTGGAACGTCTTCATGAAGCTGGTGATCCCCATGCCGAAGGACGCGAAGCCGAACGCGATCACCACCGACGCCGGGATCACGAGCAGGGCCACCGGGGTGGTGATGAGTCCCATCAGCGCCATCACCGCGGTGAAGCCCGTGGCGTACAGGGCGCCGCGCAGGAGGGCCAGGAAGATCTCCCCGATGGCGACGTCCAGGGGGCCGAGCGAGGTGTAGAGCATGCCCTGGTACAGCTTCGCGAAGTTCATCTTGAAGAACACGTTCCACGTGCTGTCGTACACGGCGCCGTTCATGGCGGATACGGCGAGCAGTGCGGGCGCGATGTAGGCCGCATAGCTGATCTCCTCGCCGTTCGGTCCCGTGACCGTGCCGACCAGCGCACCGAGCCCCACTCCCATGGAGAGGAGATAGAGGACCGGTTCGAAGAAGCCGGACACCATGATCAGCCAGTTGCTGCTGCGGGTGGCCAGGAGTCCGCGTGCGATGACCGCCCTCGCGTTGCGCGAGTACAGCGCGGCCATCGGCCGCTTCGAGCCGCTGAGTGCGTAGTCCTTCGCGGTCAGCTGGGCGCTCATCGGCCCAGCCTCCTCGCGTAGACGGTGCGGGCCCTGCGCAGGCCGACGACGGCCAGGACCACCAGGAACAGCACGTGGACGACGGCGAGCTCCGGCGGCACGTCATACCCGTAGGTCAGCGCGCGGCCGAGCTCGGTCCCGTGCCACAACGGTGAGATCCAGCCGATCCAGCGCAGGAACAGCGGAAGGGTGTCGAGCGGGAAGAAGGTCCCCGAGAAGAGGAACAGGGGCGTCACGATGAAGCGCATCACGAGCGCGAACTGTCCCCTGTCCTCCTCGATGCCGGCCGAATAGGCCATCAGCGGGAGGCCGAAGGCGAGTCCGCTGAGCACGGCCACCGGGACGGCGACCACGCCGGTGGCCGACGGGGATGCGCCGAACGCCGCGACGATGAGGAAGTAGATCAGGGTGGTGGCCGTCAGCCGGACGGTGATGGCGAGGATGTGCCCGTGGACGATCTGGTCGGTGCTGAGGGGCGAGGCGTGCGGACCGTAGTAGACCCGCCGCCACTTGAAGCCGTCCATCACGGGGTAGGTGAACTCGGTCGCCGCGGTCATGATGGTCGCCGATGCCAGCAGGGCCGGGGCGAGGAACGCGAGGTAGCTGACGCCGCCGAAAGCGCCGGCGGAGTTCTGGTCGACGAGCGTGGCGAGGCCCACCCCCATCGCGAACAGGTACATGACCGGCGTACCGACGCTGGAGGCGAGCAGGGTCCAGCGGTAGCTGTTCATGGCGCGCAGGACGTGCTCGGCGTAGTACCAGGAGCCGAACCTCCGGGCGCGCCGCGCGGACACCTCGGGCCGGTGGGCGGAGAGGCGGTACGGCGGGGCGGACTCCTGCACGGACGTGCCGGGATCGTCAGTCAACGAGGCTCCGTCCGGTCAGGCGCAGGAAGACGTCCTCGAGGGATGACCGCCGCACGAGGGACGTGATCGGCCGGAGTCCGCGGGCGTTGACCTCCTCCAGCGCCGCCTCGCCGTCGTGCGCGTAGATCAGCACGCGGTCGGGCAACGGTTCGAGTCGCTCCCCGATGCCCTGCAGCTCGGCCGCGACGGTGGTGTTGCGTTCGGATCCGAAGCGCAGCTCGAGCACCTCGCGCGTCGAGTGTTCGCGGATGAGCTGGGCCGGCGAACCCTCGGCCATGATCCGGCCCTTGTCGACGACCACGAGGCGGTCGCAGAGCTGCTCCGCCTCGTCCATGTAGTGCGTGGTGAGGATGAGCGTCACGCCAGATTCCTTGAGGCGGAACAGGCGGTCCCACAGGATGTGGCGGGCCTGCGGGTCGAGGCCCGTGGTGGGCTCGTCCAGCAGGAGGATCTTCGGCTCGTTGATGAGGGAGCGCGCGATGGTCAGGCGTCGCTTCATGCCGCCCGAGAGCGCATCCACCTTCGCCGCCGCCTTGTCCGTGAGCTGCGCGAACTCGAGCAGCTCGTCGGCCTTGGGTTTCAGGTAGCTCATCGGCAGGCCGAAGTAGCGGCCGTAGACGAGGAGGTTGTCCCGCACCCGGAGTTCCTCGTCGAGGTTGTCCTGCTGCGGGACGACACCGAGGTGCGCGCGCACCTCGGGGCCGTGCTGCTCCGGGTCGAGGCCCATGATGGTGAGCTCTCCGGAGGTGCGCTGCGACACGCCACCGATCATGCGCATGGTCGTCGACTTGCCGGCGCCGTTCGGGCCCAGGAGCCCGAAGGACTCGCCCGCCGGCACGTCGAAGGAGATCCCGTCGACCGCCCGGAAATCACCGTAGTGCTTGCTCAGCTTCCGGGCGGAGATCACCGGTGGTCCGGCGGGTATTGTCGACACCCGCCCAGCCTAGGCGAGAACTCCCGGCGGGAGAATCCACCGGGAGCCCTCGGACGGGTACGGCTAGGCGCGCGCCGCCTGGCGCTCGGCCGCCTCGACGACGTTGGCCAGGAGCATGGCGCGTGTCATGGGGCCCACTCCCCCGGGGTTGGGCGAGAGCCAGCTGGCCACCGACGCTGCCCCCGGGTCGACGTCGCCCGTGAGCTTCGCCTTGCCGGTGGCCGGGTCCTCGACCCGGCTGACGCCCACGTCGAGCACGATCGCGCCGGGCTTGAGCTGCTCGGCCCTGATCATGTGGGCGATGCCGGCAGCGGCGACAACGACGTCCGCCCGGCCGAGGTGGTCGGCGAGGTCGACCGTCCCGGTGTGCGCGAGGGTCACGGTCGCGTTGATCTGCTTGCGGGTCAGCAGCAGGCCCAGCGGACGCCCGACCGTCACGCCGCGTCCCACGACGAGCACGTTCCGGCCCATGAGGTCGACGTCGTGGCGGAGCAGGAGCTCCACGATGCCGTGCGGGGTGCAGGGCAGCGGCGAATCCATCGGCGCGTTGACGTTCAGGACCAGCTTGCCCAGGTTGGTGGGATGCAGGCCGTCGGCGTCCTTCGCCGGGTCGATGCGGCCCAGGATGGCGTTCGTGTCGATGTGCGCCGGAAGCGGGAGCTGCACGATGTAGCCCGTGGTGGTGGCGTCGTCGTTCAGCTCGTCGAGGACCGCCTCGAGCTCCTCCTGCGTGATCGTGTCCGGCAGGTCCCGGCGCACGGACGTGATGCCGACCTCCGCGCAGTCGCGGTGCTTGCCGGCCACGTAGGAATGGCTGCCGGGATCGTCCCCCACGAGGACCGTCCCCAGGCCCGGTGTCACGCCTCGCTCGCGCAGTGCCGTCACGCGTTCGGCGAGCTCGGCCTTGATCTGCGCGGCGGTTGCCTTCCCGTCAAGAATGCGGGCTGTCGTCGTACTCATGCGATTCGTCCTTCTCGGAGTGCTTGTCCAGTTGCTCGAGCAGGAATGCCTTGCCGCGGTCGCAGCAGCCGGTGAAGCAGCACTCCTCGGTGGGGATGTCGAAGCCGGTCGACGCCGCGGCCTTCGATCGAAGGGCGCCTGGCGGCAACGGCCCTACCACTCCTCCTGGCCCGGGTACAGCGGGAAGTTCGCGGCGAGCGCGGACACGCGGGTGCGCAGTGCGTCCACGTCGGGTGACGGCTTGAGCGCTGCGGCGATGATCTCCCCGACCTCCGTGAATTCGGCGGCGCCGAACCCGCGGGTGGCGAGCGCCGGGGTGCCGATACGGAGACCGGAGGTGACCATCGGCGGACGGGGGTCGAACGGCACGGCATTGCGGTTGACCGTGATGCCCACGGAGTGCAGGACGTCCTCGGCCTGCTGGCCATCCAGCGACGAGTGGCGCAGGTCCACCAGGACGAGGTGCACGTCGGTACCCCCGGTGAGGACGGAGACGCCGTGCTCGGCGACGTCGGACGCGCTCAGTCGCTCGGCGATGATGCGGGCACCCTCGAGGACGCGCTCCTGGCGTTCCTTGAACTCGGGCGATCCGGCGATCTTGAACGCCGTGGCCTTGCCCGCGATGACATGCATCAGCGGTCCGCCCTGCTGCCCGGGGAAGACACTCGAGTTGAGCTTCTTGGCCCACTCCTGCTTGGCGAGGATGACGCCGGAGCGGGGTCCGGCGAGGGTCTTGTGCACGGTGGACGTGACGACGTCGGAGTGCGGGACGGGGCTGGGGTGGACGCCGGCTGCGACGAGGCCCGCGAAGTGGGCCATGTCCGTCCACAGGAGGGCGCCGACCTCGTCGGCGATGGACCGGAAGGCAGCGAAATCGAGCTGGCGCGGGTAGGCGGACCAACCGGCGATGATCACCTGCGGCTTCTCGGCCCGGGCCTGCTCGCGGACGCGCTCCATGTCCAGGCGGTGCGTGTCCTCCTCGACGCCGTAGGCGGCGACCTCGTACAGCTTGCCGGAGAAGTTGAGCTTCATGCCGTGCGTCAGGTGTCCGCCGTGCGCGAGGGACAGACCCATGATCTTGTCGCCCGGCTTGATCATGGCGGCGAGCGCCGCGGCGTTGGCCTGGGCGCCGGAGTGGGGCTGGACGTTCGCGAACTCGGCGCCGAACAGTGCCTTGACGCGCTCGATCGCGAGGTTCTCCGCGACGTCGACGTGTTCGCACCCGCCGTAGTACCGGCGCCCGGGATAGCCCTCGGCGTACTTGTTGGTGAGCACGCTGCCCTGCGCCTCGAGGACGGCGCGGGGTGCGAAGTTCTCCGAGGCGATCATCTCGAGGGTGTCACGCTGCCGTGCGAGTTCGTCCCGGAGGACGGCGGCGATCTCCGGGTCCACCTCGGACAGCGGGGCATTGGTGACGGAATCTGCGGCAGCGTGGGATGGAGCCATGGGCGACGTTGTCATCGGTTGATCCTTCTCTGGGTCTCGCGTCGAGGTCAGCTTGAGTCGCGGGCAGGATGCGGATCGACTGTCCGCGCCCGGCCGCTCGTGAAACGTGACCCGCGGCCCAGGCGTGCGATCCGTGGTCTGCACCGGAAGCACAGGACGTCCCGAAGGAGAGTCCTGGCCCCACGCCGCTTCCTGGTGGTTGCCCACCCTACGCCAGTCGCGACGCTCCCATGCTAGCCGTACCGCTGGCCGGGTCGCCACCGATGTCCCGGCCGGCGGACTCTGTATGACGTCCGACGGCGGACGCCTTCCTGCCGTTCAGTAGGGACGGGCAGGGCGGGGCGGAGGGCCCGTCAGGGGGTGGAATACGGGCTTGCCCGGGGCTGTTGGGCAGGGTGGGTCCGGAGCTCCGAGAGTCGGAAGCAGGGCCGGGAGAGGTCGGCAGATGCGCGGGTCGTCAGCAGGGCAGACCGGACAGGTTCCGGACGGACCGGTCCGCCGGGTCCGCGCCGTGGTGATCGGCGCCGGCCAGGCGGGGCTGAGCAGCGCGTACCACCTGGGGCGCCGGGGGCTCGAGCCGCACCGCGACTTCGTGGTCCTCGATGCGAATCCCGCTCCGGGGGGTGCCTGGCTGCACCGCTGGCCCGCCCTCACCTTCGACGCCGCCCATGCACTGCACGACCTCCCGGGTTTCCCGCTCGGTACGCCGGACCCCAAGGAGCCCGCGTCCTCCGTGGTGAACCGCTACTACGGGGCCTTCGAACGGGAGTTCGACCTCCCGGTGGTCCGCCCGGTCTCCGCGGTCCGCGTCGACTCCGGATCCGACGAGGCGCCGGACGGCGACGACATAGACGGGGACGACCTGCACGGCGGTGACCGCGGCCCCCTGCACGTGACCACCACCGGTGGCACCTGGGTGGCGGACGTCGTCATCAACGCGACCGGGACGTGGGACCGCCCGTACTGGCCCTATTACCGCGGCCGCGACGTCTTCGCGGGCCGCCAGCTGCACACACGGAACTACCGCTCGGCCGACGAGTTCTCGGGCCAGAGCGTCCTCGTCGTCGGCGGCGGGACGTCCGCGGTGCAGTTCCTGCTCCAGCTCCACGCAGCGGGCGCCATGCCCCTCTGGTCGACCAGGCGCCCTCCGGAATTCACCCGCAGGCCGTTCGACCCCGAGTGGGGCCGGGAGGTCGAGGCGGAGGTGAATGCCCGGACGAGTGCGGGACTCCCGCCGGCCAGCGTCGTGTCTGTCACCGGCCTGTCCCTGACCGCGCAGTACCAGGCGGGCATCGACGCCGGCATCCTCGTGTCGCGGGGCCCCCTGGCCGAGCTCCGGGAACAGTCCGCGGTCTTCGCCGACGGCTCCGAGGAGCCTGTCGACGCGGTCCTGTGGGCCACCGGTTTCCGGGCCGCCCTGGACCACCTGGCTCCGCTGCACCTCCGCGAGCCGGGCGGCGGCATCCGGATGGACGGCGTGCACGTGCTGAAGGAACCGCGCCTCCTGCTCGTCGGCTACGGCGCATCCGCGTCGACGCTCGGCGCGTCCCGCGCCGGACGGGCCGCCGCAACCGCCGCCGTCGCCAGACTCCGGAGCACCGCCGACAGCGGGGCTACCGGTAACCTTGCCGGGTGACTTCCCCCGATACGCCCCGCTCCTATTCCCTGACCCTGTCCTGCCCCGACCGGCCCGGCATCGTGCACGGCGTGAGCGGTGCCCTGGTCGCGGTGGGAGCCAACATCACCGAATCGCAGCAGTACGGCAGCCCGGACACGGGCACCTTCTTCATGCGGGTTGCGCTCACCACGGACTCCACCGAGGAGGCCCTGCATGCGGCCCTCGAGCCCGTCGCCGCGGAGTACGGGATGGAGTGGTCCCTGGCGGAGTCGGAGCGCCGCACCAGGACCCTCATCATGGTGTCCAAGGCCGCACACTGCCTCAACGACCTCCTGTTCCAGCACCGCTCGGGTACCCTCGCCATCGACCTCCCCGTCATCGTCTCCAATCACCGCGACCTCGAGGACCTCGCCGCCTTCTACGGCGTCGAGTTCCACCACATCCCCGTGACCCCGGACACGAAGGCCGAGGCCGAGGACGCGCTGCGCGCCCTCATGGACGAGCACGACATCGAACTCGTGGTGCTCGCCCGGTACATGCAGGTCCTCAGCGACACGCTCTGCGAGGACCTGCGGGGCCGGGCCATCAACATCCACCACTCGTTCCTGCCGTCCTTCAAGGGCGCCCGGCCGTACCACCAAGCCCACGCGCGCGGGGTCAAGCTGATCGGCGCGACGGCCCACTACGTCACGGCGGCCCTCGACGAGGGGCCGATCATCGAGCAGGAGGTCATCCGCGTGGACCACGCCCGCACCGCCGAGCAGCTGGCATCGATCGGACGCGAGCTCGAGGGACGCGCACTGGTCCAGGCCGTGCAGTGGTACGCGGAGCGCCGCGTCCTCCTCGACGGGCGCCGCACCATCGTCTTCAACTGACCGGTCCTCAGTGGACGGGACCCGGCCGGAACCTGGCCGGGACCGATCGCTCCCCGGCCGGCAGGGCGTCGCCTAGGCTGGCGCCATGGCACACCTGATCCCCTTCCGGGGCAATACCCCCGACGTCAGCGATTCCGCATTCACCGCCCCGACGGCCTCCCTCATCGGTGAGGTGGTGCTGGGGCCCTTCGCCAGCGTCTTCTACGGCGCCACCGTCCGCGCGGACACCGCTCCCATCACCATCGGTGAGGGCACCAACCTGCAGGACAACGTGGTGGTGCATGCGGACCCGGGTCACCCGGCGAGGATCGGCGACCGCGTGAGCGTGGGGCACGGCGCCGTCGTCCACGGGTGCACCATCGAGGACGACTGCCTCATCGGCATGGGCGCGACGGTGCTCAACGGCGCCGTCGTCGGTTCCGGCTCCCTCGTCGCCGCGGGCGCCGTGGTGCTCGAAGGCATGGTCGTCCCTCCCCGCTCGCTCGTCGCAGGAGTGCCCGCGAAAGTGCACCGGGAACTCGCTGACGACGAGGTCGCCGCCGTGAAGGCCAACGCGGAACGCTATAAAGCACTCGCGCAGGAACATCGTCAAGCGTTAACTTCTTGACTACAAGTGGCCCCTGCGGCACCCTAGAGGTCATGCCCGCAGAATCCACCTCGACGGCGAGGACACGCTTGAGCGCCGCGCTCCCGAAGCCGGGCTCCCAATCCGCACTGCGCGAGCAGAACCAGCAGCGGGTCATCGCGGCGCTCATGAGCGGCGGCCCCCAGACGCAGGCGGAACTGTCACGGCAGACCGGGCTGTCGACCGCCACGGTCTCCAACATCGTGAAGGTCATGGCCGCCACCGGCGTCGTCAGCACCTCACCGACCACCAGCTCGGGACGGCGCGCCCTCTCGGTGATCCTCAATGACAACGGACAGGTCGCGGCCGGCATCGACATCGGCCGGCGGCACCTCCGTGTCGTCCTTGCAAGCCCCAACTACCGGGTCGTCCAGGAAGCCTCCGTCGCACTCCCGCTGGGACACAGCGCCGTGGAGGGACTCACGGCGGCCTCGGACCTCCTCGACAGGCTGCTTGAGAACGGGGGCATCAGCCGGCACGCGCTCCTCGGCGCCGGCATCGGCATTCCGGGGCCCATCGACCGACGGACCGGGACCGTGGTCCAGGGTGCCATTCTGCCCGAGTGGGTGGGCATCAACATCCACGAGACCTTCAGCGAGAGGCTCCAGGTGCCCGTCTTCATCGACAATGACGCGAATCTGGGCGCGCTGGCGCAGGTGACGTGGGGTCCACACAGCTCGGTCGACAACCTGATGTTCATGAAGGTGGGCTCCGGCATCGGATCCGGCCTCGTGCTCAATGGAGCGCTCTACTACGGCAACGTCGGCATCACCGGGGAACTGGGCCACACGACCATCAACGAGCACGGGGTGGTGTGCCGGTGCGGAAACCGGGGCTGCCTCGAGACGGTCGCGTCGACGTCGACGATGATCGAGCTGCTCAGCCGCGCCAGCATCGAGACCATCGACACCCAGCGCATCATCGACTGGGCCCTGGCCGGCGATAAGGCCACCCTGCGCGTGATCGACGACGCCGGCGTCGCCATCGGCCGGGCGCTGGCCCACACTGCCAACCTCATCAACCCGGAGACCATCGTCATCGGGGGGCCACTCACCAGCCTCGGGGAGATCCTCCTCGAGCCCATCCGCCGCGGGCTGGCCCGCCACGCCGTGCCCATCATCGGCGAGACGACGAGCGTCTGCATGTCCTCCCTCGGCGACCGCGCGGAGGCCCTGGGGGCCGCCGCCGTCGTCCTCGCCCAACCTGGTCTGTCCCCGCGGCTGGCAAGTTCCGCATAACGTTCCCGTCTCTATTTCGTGCGCTTTGCGTTCAACAGTTGACGACAAGGCGATATAGCGTGTTCAATTCTTTCGGGCCGTGGTTGGGCCTGCACCAAGACAACGCCGTCACCGCGGGAGGCCCCATGAATAACCACACCATCCTCGAGATGCGTTCCATCACCAAGGAATTCCCGGGAGTCAAAGCCCTCTCCGACGTGTCACTGGAAGTCCAGGCGGGCGAGATCCACGCCATCTGCGGGGAGAACGGCGCCGGCAAGTCCACGCTCATGAAGGTCCTCTCAGGGCTCTACCCCCACGGTGACTACACCGGCCAGATCTTCTTCCAGGGCAAGGAGGTCCAGTTCAAGGACATCCGGTCCAGCGAGGCGGCGGGCATCGTCATCATCCACCAGGAACTCGCGCTCATCCCGGAACTCTCGATCGCCGAGAACATCTTCCTCGGCAACGAGCCCACCCGCTTCGGCGTCATCGACTGGGACTACGTCAACCGCACCACGCTGGAACTCATGGCCCGCGTGGGCCTCAGCGAGGACCCGGTCACCAAGGTCAAGGACATCGGCGTCGGCAAGCAGCAGCTCGTCGAGATCGCCAAGGCGCTCAACAAGTCCGTGAAACTGCTGATCCTCGACGAGCCCACGGCGGCCCTCAACGAATCCGACTCCCAGCACCTGCTGGACCTCATGGCGGGCCTGCGCTCCAAGGGCATCTCGTGCATCATGATCTCGCACAAGCTCAACGAGATCGAGCAGATCGCCGACTCGATCACCATCATCCGCGACGGAAAGTCGATCGAGACGCTGCACGTGAAGAACGACGGCGTCGACGAGGACCGCATCATCCGCGGCATGGTGGGCCGGTCGCTCGAATCCCGCTTCCCCGAGCACACGCCGAAGATCGGTGAGACGTTCTTCGAGGTCCGCAACTGGACGGTCGGCCACCCCACGGTGTCCGACCGCCTCGTCTGCAAGAACTCGAGCTTCCACGTGCGCCGGGGTGAGATCGTCGGTTTCGCCGGTCTCATGGGCGCGGGACGCACGGAGCTCGCGCGCTCCGTCTTCGGCCGGTCCTACGGCACCTTCAAGTCGGGACAGATCTTCATCAACGGCAAGGAGGTCACCCTTCGCTCGGTGCCGCAGGCGATCCACGCGGGCCTCGCGTACGTGACGGAGGACCGCAAGTCGCTCGGGCTCAACCTGCTCGACGACATCAAAACCACCACGGTGTCCGCCGACCTGAAGAAGATCACCCGCGGACTCGTCGTCGACAAGGACGAGGAGTACAGCGTCGCGGAGGAGTACCGGAAGTCGCTGCGCACCAAGACGCCGAGCGTCAACGAGGGCGTCGCGAAGCTCTCCGGCGGCAACCAGCAGAAGGTGGTCCTGTCCAAGTGGATGTTCACCGATCCCGAACTCCTGATCCTCGACGAGCCCACCCGCGGCATCGACGTCGGAGCGAAGTACGAGATCTACGGCATCATCCAGAAGCTCGCAGACCAGGGGAAGGGCGTCATCGTCATCTCCTCGGAACTGCCCGAACTGCTCGGCCTCTCGGATCGGATCTACACGATCTTCGAGGGCGCGATCACGGGTGAACTCACCCGCGACGACGCGAACCAGGAATCCCTGATGAAACTCATGACCGCCAGCAGGAAATCTGCCTGACCGTAGCTCCCTAGGAAAAACACCATGAATTCCCTCAAACAAATCTTCGGCGGAGACACCCGCCAGTTCGGGATGATCTTCGCCCTGGTCGCGCTCGTCGTGTTCTTCCAGTGGCGCACGGGCGGCAAGACGCTCACATCCGTGAACATGATGAACCTCTTCAACGGCAACTCGTACATCCTGATCCTGGCCATCGGCATGGTGCTCGTGATCATCGCCGGCCACATCGACCTCTCCGTCGGTTCCGTCGCAGCGTTTGTCGGCATCGTCGTCGCGATCGCCATGCGCGACTGGGGCATCCCGTGGTACCTCGGTGCGCTGCTCGGCCTCGTCCTCGGTGCGCTCATCGGGGCCTGGCACGGTTTCTGGGTGGCGTACGTCGGCATCCCGGCGTTCATCGTCACCCTGGCCGGCATGCTCCTGTTCCGCGGCGCCAATCAGTCGGTGGGCAACTCCCTCACCGTCCCGGTGCCCGAGGGATTCCGCTACCTCGGCGCAGGTTACCTCCCCGAGGTGGGACCCAACACCGGCTACAACAACCTCACGCTGCTGATGGGACTCGCCCTGGTGGCGTTCGTGATCTACAGCGAGTTCCGCGGCCGCCGCAAGCTGGCCAAGATCCACGCCGACCTGCCCCCCATCTGGGTTCCGGTCACCAAGGTCGTCCTGCTCTCCGCCGTCATCCTGTACGCGACCTACCTCTTCGCGACCGGCCGTCCCGGCACCTCGTTCCCCGTTCCCGGCCTGATCCTCGGCATCCTCGTCATCATCTACGCGTTCATCTCCAACAAGACGATCCTCGGTCGCCACGTCTACGCCGTCGGCGGCAACCGCCACGCAGCCGAGCTGTCCGGCGTGCAGAGCAAGAAGGTGAACTTCATGGTCATGATGAACATGTCCATCCTCGCCGCCCTCGCCGGCATGATCTTCGTCGGCCGCTCGACCGCATCGGGCCCGTCCGACGGCGTCGGCTGGGAACTGGACGCGATCGCAGCCGTCTTCATCGGTGGTGCAGCCGTCACCGGCGGCGTCGGTACAGTGGTCGGCTCGATCATCGGAGGCCTCGTCATGGCCGTCCTCAACAACGGTCTCCAGCTGCTCGGCGCCGGCGCCGACGACACCCAGATCATCAAGGGGTTCGTCCTGCTCGTCGCCGTCGCGTTCGACGTCTACAACAAGAGCCAGGGCAAGCCGTCCATCATAGGCATGCTCACCAGGAACTTCGGCGGAGGCAGCGGTGGGGGCAAGACGCCCGCCCCCACCCCGCAACCCGCTCCCACCGAGCAGGCTGTCGGCACGAAGGAAGTCATCTCCCACGAGGTCTAGGGCCGGGACACCCCGCCTCCAGGCACCAACGCTCCACCCGACCACAAGAGCAAGAGCAACAGAAAGAGAACGAGAATGCGTAAGTTCGCAAAGTCCTTCGCAGCCATTGCTGCGATATCAGCGCTGGCGCTGACCGGCTGCGGTCGCGAAGAAGCGACCCCCGGAGCCGAGGGCAGCGGCGCTGCCGCCGCCGGGTTCGAAGAAGGATCGGCCATCGGCGTCGCCCTCCCGCAGAAGACGTCGGAGAACTGGGTACTCGCCGAGACCCTCTTCAACGACGGCCTGACCGAGGCCGGCTACGAGCCGGACGTCCAGTTCGCCAACGGTGGCGTCTCCGAGCAGCAGAACCAGATCAGCTCCATGATCACCAACGGCGTGAAGGTCCTCGTCGTCGGGGCGATCGACGGATCCCAGCTCGGTACGCAGCTCCAGCAGGCCAAGGACGCGGGCATCACGATCATCGCCTACGACCGCCTCCTGACCAACACGGAGAACGTTGACTACTACGTGGCGTACGACAACTTCCAGGTCGGCGAACTTCAGGGTCAGGCCCTGCTCGACGGCATGAAGGCCGCCAAGCCCGAGGGACCGTACAACATCGAGCTGTTCGCCGGTTCGCCCGACGACGCAAACGCGAAGGTCTTCTTCGACGGCGCCATGAGCGTCCTGCAGCCCGAGATCGACAACGGCAACCTGGTGGTCGTCTCCGGCCAGACCACCTTCGACCAGGCCGTCACGCAGGGCTGGAAGGCAGAGAACGCCCAGAAGCGCATGGACACCCTGCTCTCCGGCAACTACAGCTCCGAAGAGCTCGACGGCGTCCTGTCCCCCAACGACACGCTCGCCCGCGCGATCCTGACCTCGGTCGAGGGTGCAGGAAAGAGCATCCCGGTCGTCACCGGCCAGGACTCCGAGGTCGAGTCCGTGAAGTCCATCATGGCGGGCAAGCAGTACTCCACGATCAACAAGGACACGCGGGCCCTCGTCGAGCACGCCATCG
Source organism: Arthrobacter rhamnosi (assembly GCF_054510975.1). Classification (NCBI taxonomy): domain Bacteria; kingdom Bacillati; phylum Actinomycetota; class Actinomycetes; order Micrococcales; family Micrococcaceae; genus Arthrobacter; species Arthrobacter rhamnosi. The sequence continues at coordinate 307,841 of NZ_JBTNDN010000004.1, forward strand.
AAATGGTCGGCAACCTCCAGGCCGGCGAGGAGCCCGAGGTCAACGATCCCGACTCCTACGACAACGGCGTGAAGACCGTTCCCGCCTACCTCCTCGAGCCGCAGATCGTGACCAAGGAGAACGCAGCGGAAGCGTACAAGAACGACCCCACGCTGTCCGCTCTCACCAAGTAGCTCCCCGCCGGACCCCTCCGGCAGCATGACCAGAAGCGCCCCGGCTCCGGCCGGGGCGCTTCGTCGTTCGGCTGCAGGGTTCGGTGTAACGCTCATGTACGCAATGGACGCGGGAGCGCCCAGCGGCAAGGATGGGATCATGAACCCCCAGAACCGCATTGCCGTTCCCCCCTGCGCCGAAGCAGGAGCTCCCAGCCCGATCGTGGCCACAGGCCGTCCACTGAAGTGGGGAGTCATCGCCACGGGCGGCATCGCCGCGAAGGTCACCCAGGACATCGCCCTGCTCGAGGACGCCGTCCTCCACGCGGTCAGTTCCCGTAGCGCGGACAGTGCCGCGGCCTTCGCCGAGCGCTTCGGATTCGTCACGAGCTACGGCAACGACGACGGCGGAACGGGTTACCAGCACCTCGTGGACGACCCCGAGGTGGACGTCGTCTATATCACCACGCCGCACGCCCAGCACTACGACGTCGCCAAGGCGGCGCTGACGGGCGGCAAGCACGTGCTGTGCGAGAAGCCGTTCACCATCAACGCCGCCGAGGCGGAGGAACTGGCAGGACTGGCGGCCGAGCGCGGACTGTTCCTCATGGAAGCCGTATGGACCCGCTTCCTGCCGAGCATCAACCGCGCGTGGGAGATCATCCACTCCGGCGAACTGGGAGACATCCGGTGGGTCCAGGGCGACCTCGGATTTCCTGCGCCGGAGGATCCCGCCAGCCGCCTCTGGGACCCGAAGGCAGGTGGCGGCGCCCTGATGGACCTCACCGTCTACCCGCTCACCTGGGCACTCGGATCCCTCGGCTTCCCGGACTCCGTCGCCGCCGTCGGAACGCTGAACAGCGACGGCGTCGACGTGCAGAACGCCGTGACCCTGAGCTACGGGAACGGCGCATATGCCCAGCTGTCGTCGTCGCTCATCGCCTCATGCCCGGGCCAGGCGACGGTCGCCGGTTCGAATGGCTGGCTGAAGAGCGGGGGTGGGAACCTCCACAACCCGAAGGAACTGACCATCAGGATCGGCCAGGGCGACGCGCGGGTGGAGCAGTTCGAGCAGGTCGGTGCGGGGTACACCTACGAGCTGCGCGAGGTCACCCGCTGCATCCAGCAGGGACTGACCGAGAGCCCCACCATGCCCATCGCGGACACCGTGAGGACCATGCGGCTGCTCGACGGCGTGCGGGGCCAGATCGGCTTGCGCTACGCGAACGACGACGCCTGACGGTTCTCCTCCACCTTCTACGCTCCTCCCCCATTTCGTCCCGTGCTGAAGGACGGGTCCCCCGCGGTTTCTGCCGCGGGAGACCCGTCCTTTCCCGTCTCAGGGAGGCTACAGGGCTAGGCGACTGCCTTCGGCCGGCGGGCGACCAGCAGGCCAAGCGCTCCGCTGAGGACCAGGAGTGCACCGGACAGCAGGACCTGCTGCTGGTCGAAGCCTGTGGAGGCAAGTGCCCTCGGCGTCGACGACCCGGAGGCGGCAGCGACCGCTGCGGGAGCAGTCGTCTTCACCGTCGCGATTGCGAGCGAGACTGTACCGGTAGTGCTGTCAGTACCGGTAGTGATGCCGGTGCTGGCACCGGTGCTGAGGCCGGGGTTGCCAGCCGGAGTGATACCGGCGGATGCGGTGGTACCGGCGGATGCGCCGATGGGCGTGCCTGCCGAGCCGCCATTGTCCGAGCCACCAGCGTCCGAGCCACCAGCATTCGATCCACCGGCGTTCGAGCCACCAGCATTCGATCCACCAGCATTCGATCCACCGGCGTTCGAGCCACCGGCGTTCGATCCATCGGTGCCCGCCCCATCGCTGTCCGTCCCGCCGTTACCGTCCGAGGCAGGCGCCTCAGGACCGGGCGTGGTCGGCGTCGCAGGGTCAGTCGGCGTCGCAGGGTCAGCCGGCGTCGCGGGATCGGTCGGCGTCGCGGGAGTTGTGGTGCCTGGGCCACAGTCGGTACTGGTGCCGCTGATCACTGCGATTCCGTTGCAGCCGACATTCACCGGAACTACAACCTCGGGCGAGACCACGTTCCCGTTCAGCAGGCCGCCGTTCAGCAGGCCCCCATCGACGGAACCATCGACGGAACCATCGACGGAGCCATCGGTCGAACCACCCGTCGAACCACCCGTGTTGTCACCGCTCGTTCCGCCGGCCGCATCGGTCGTGCAATCCGACGCGCTGTCACCGATCAGGGCCACGGTGTTGCAGCCGACATTCACCGGAACTACAACCTCGGGCGAGACCACGTTCCCATCGAGGATGCCACCGTCCAGCACGCCGCCGTCCAGCACGCCGCCGTTCAGCAAGCCACCGTCGAGGAGGCCGCCTTCGGGGTCGCCCTCAGTCGTACCACCCGTGCTGCCACCGCTCGTTCCGCCGGTCGCACCCGAATCACCTTTCGAGGACGAATCTCCGATTACCGACACCGAGTTCCCGGAGACGTTCACCGGAGCCACGACCTCGGGCACGACCACGTTCCCGTTGAGGACCCCGCCGTCCAGCAGGCCGCCGTCGACGGCACCATCGGTGGTGCCTGCGGACGAACCGCCCGTGCTGCCACCGCTGGTTCCCCCGGCCGCACCCGTCGCGCAATCCGATGCGCTATTACCGATCAGGGCCACTGTGTTGCAGCCGGCATTCACCGGACCCACGACCTCAGGCGACACCACGTTCCCGTTGAGGATCCCGCCGTTCAGCAGGCCGCCGTCGACGGAACCATCGGTGGTGCCTGCGGACGTACCGCCCGTGCTGCCACCGCTGGTTCCCCCGGCCGCACCCGAATCACCCGTCGAGGACGCATCCCCGAGCACCGCCACCGAGTTACCGGACACATTCACCGGAGCCACGACCTCGGGCGAGACCACGTTCCCGTTGAGGATCCTGCTCTCGGTCGATGCCGGCGCGGTGCCGCTCGGATCGGTGGCGGTCATGCCTGTAGCACCCGAATCGCCCGTGGAGGACGCATCCCCGAGCACCGACACCGAGTTCCCGGACACGTTCACCGGTACGGCGATCTGCGGTGCGACCTGATCGGCATTCGCCACTCCGCCGTCGAGCAGGCCGAGGGTGGAACCGCCCAGCAGGCTGTTGCCGGAGTCACGCCCGTCGCCGAGATCGAGCGAAGCGTCGAGGGAGACCACGGTTTCCTGGACGATCGAAGAGCTCGTCGTCCCGGACGGAAGGGGCGCGGTGATGAAGGCGCCGAGACCCGAAGCGGTCTCTGCATCCGATGTCGTGGACAGGTCCGCAGCTGTCGCTGCTCCTGCTCCGAGGACTACGAAGCCCCCGGCGAGAAGGGCGCCGTAGAGCCCTCGCTGCACGTATGTACGCATGATGTTCTCCTGTAGATCGAAGTGGGTTGAAGGTGCCGTGGGGCACCATGAGCCGTCGGCCACGCACGAAGGCGCGGCGGGGCAACCACTAATCAGGAGATGAACCGGGTTCCAACGCCGGGCCCGCGGGCAGACCGGCTGTCGCGCCCCGGTGACCCGGACCGACAAGGGCCAGGAAGACCAGGAGGGCCACGCCGCCGATGGCGGCGAAGGGGCCCGCCGTCCCGGCACCCGTCATGGAGGACAGGGCGCCGGCCCACGACGCAAGGGGCACCGCGGGCAGTTCGGGAAGATCGTGCGCCATCCGTGCGACGCCCGCCAGAACGGCCGGCACGACGACGTCGACCGAGGCACTGGCGAGGGTCGAGGACGCCTGCACCGCGGACTCTGGACCGGAGCTCCTCGTGGCAACGCCCTCTCCGGCGTCGGCCGCCACCGCGTCGGAGAGCGCCGGGACCTCGGGACCGGCAGTCGTTCCACCGGCAGCAGTCGGGTCGGCGGCGGCAGCAAGAGAAGCGGCCACAGGAACAGCGGCTGCCGGAGCCGGATCAGCCGGCGCGTCGGCGCCCGGCACGGCGGGAAGGACTTCGGTCGCCGGCGTCGGGAGGGGCACGACCGGAACGGCTGGGTCGATCCCGGGAACGGGTGCCACGGCGTCGATCACCGGATCGACGCCGCCCACGACGGGAGCCACCACCTCGAGCACCGGTTCCGTGACGCCGCCGACCGTCCCGTCGACGGTATCGAGGATCGGCGCGGTAACCTCGGTGACCACCCCGGCGGGTACCACCGACTGCACGATGGGCACCTCGGCGACCACCTCGTCGACGAGGGATGTCACAGGGGCGAGGATCGTCCCGGTCGGCTCGGAGTTGAGCTGAGGCACCTGTGCCGCGAGATCGGAGACCAGGGAAGCGGTGCCCGCGAGGCTGCTCGACGGACCCGCCGCAGGAGACGTCTCGGCCGTCACCGCCTGCAGAGGGTCGGCAACGGCGGACAGCGTCGACGACACCGGGGAGCTGCTCTCGACAGCACCTGCCACCGAGCCGAGCAGCCCGGTGTCGGAAGGGAGTTCGGCGGCTGACGCTCCACTGGCGCCCAGAGCCATCCAACCCAGCGCTCCGGCTCCTGCAAGGATCGACAGGCGCACGGAAGTAGCGAGAGACCGACGCTTCTGCATCTTCATCGCACGTACACCCCCAGGCTGAGACCTGAGGCAACCATAAACCGACGTGCGCCTGACTGTAAATGGCATCGCTTAAATTCATCAGCCGGTGGACCAGAACGGTCCACCGGCTGATGAAAAGGCGGGACGCGCCTACTTGGCGAGGATCGCCAGGACCTCGGACAGCTTCGCCGACGGCCGCATCACCTGGGTCACCTTGGTGACGTCGGGGTGGTAGTAGCCGCCGATGTCCACCGGTGAGCCCTGCACGGCCAGCAACTCGGACACGATGGTGTCCTCGTTCCCGGTCAAGGCCTCGGCGACGCGGGAGAAGCTCTGGGCGAGCTCGGCGTCCTGCTCCTGCTTGGCCAGCTCCTCCGCCCAGTACCGGGCGAGGAAGTAGTGGCTGCCGCGGTTGTCGATCTCCCCGACGCGACGGCTGGGCGACTTGTTCTCGAGCAGGAACGTGCCCGTTGCGCGGTCGAGCGTGTCGGCGAGGATCTGCGCACGCGCGTTCCCGGTCGACGTCGCGAGGTGCTCGAAGCTCACGGCGAGGGCGAGGAACTCACCCAGGCTGTCCCAGCGCAGGTGGTTCTCCTTCACGAGCTGCTGCACGTGCTTGGGAGCGGACCCGCCTGCACCGGTCTCGAAGAGTCCGCCACCGTTCATCAGCGGGACCACCGAGAGCATCTTGGCGCTGGTGCCGAGTTCGAGGATGGGGAACAGGTCCGTGAGGTAGTCACGCAGCACGTTGCCGGTCACCGAGATGGTGTCCTCACCCTTGCGGATGCGCTCGAGGGTGAAGGCCGTGGCGTCGACGGGCGTCATGATCTCGAGCGAGACGTCGTCGGTGCCGTGCTGGGCCAGGTACTCCCTGACCTTGGCGATCAGGTTCGCGTCGTGGGCCCGGCCCTCGTCGAGCCAGAAGACGGCCGGCGTGGCCGAGGCGCGGGCGCGGTTGACCGCGAGCTTCACCCAGTCGAGGATGGCGGCGTCCTTTGTCTGGCAGGCACGCCAGATGTCGCCGGGTGCGACGTCGTGCTCGATCAGCACGGTGCCATCGGCGTCGACCACCTGCACCTTGCCGGCAGCGGGAATCTCGAAGGTCTTGTCGTGGCTGCCGTACTCCTCGGCCGCCTGCGCCATGAGTCCGACGTTGGGCACGGTGCCCATGGTCGTCGGGTCGAACGCGCCGTTGGCGCGGCAGTCGTCGAGGACGACCTGGTAGATACCGGCGTAGCTGCTGTCGGGGATGACGGCGAGCGTGTCGGCTTCCTTGCCGTCCGGTCCCCACATGTGGCCGGACGAACGGATCATCGCAGGCATCGAGGCGTCGACGATGACGTCGCTCGGCACGTGCAGATTGGTGATGCCCTTGTCGGAGTCCACCATGGCGATCGCGGGGCCGTCCTCCATGCCCTTCGTGATGGCCTGCTGCACTCCCTCGCGGACGTCCTCGGGAAGCTTGTCGAGACCGCCGAGGATCGAGGCCAGGCCGTTGTTGGGGCTCAGGCCGGCGGCGGTCAGCTGCTCGCCGTACGTCTCGAAGAGCTCGGGGAGGAAGGCACGGACCACGTGTCCGAAGATGATGGGGTCGGAGACCTTCATCATGGTGGCCTTCAGGTGGGCCGAGAACAGCACGTCCTCCTCCTTGGCCCGGGCGACGGAGGCCTTGAGGAAGTCGTTGAGGGCGTCGGCGCGCATGACGGTCCCGTCGACGACCTCACCGGCGAGGACCGGGAAGGAGTCCTTGAGGACGCTCACAGAACCGTCGGCGGCGACATGCTGGATGGAGATGGTGCCGTCCGCGGGGATCACGACGGACTGCTCGTTGGACCGGAAATCGTCGCTGGTCATGGAGGCGACGTTCGTCTTGGACTCCGGCGTCCAGGCACCCATGCTGTGCGGGTTCTGGCGTGCGTAGTTCTTGACCGACGCGGGAGCACGGCGGTCCGAGTTGCCCTCGCGGAGGACGGGGTTCACCGCGCTGCCCTTGACCTTGTCATAGCGGGCGCGGATGTCCTTCTCCTCGTCGGTGGACGGGTGGTCGGGATAATCCGGCAGGGCGTAGCCCTGGCCCTGGAGCTCGGCGATGGCCGCCTTGAGCTGCGGGATGGACGCGCTGATGTTGGGCAGCTTGATGATGTTGGCTTCCGGCGTCTTCGCCAGCGCTCCGAGTTCGGCGAGCGCGTCCGCCTGTCGCTGGTCCTCCGTGAGGTGGTCGTTGAAGAGCGCAATGATGCGTCCGGACAGCGAGATGTCCCGGGTCTCCACCTCGACACCCGCCGTGGACGCGAACGCCTCGATGATCGGCAGGAACGAATAGGTAGCCAGCATCGGCGCTTCGTCGGTGTGGGTGTAGATGATCTTGGCCATGGGTAGGCATCTCCCTGGTGCTCTGACGTTGTGCGGTCGGTTGGGCATCGCCCATCGGCTCTAACTTACCGATGTCCCCGGGGCTTCGCCTAACGGCGGGAGCCCCGGGACCACGGCATTGACGGGCCGACACCGGAGGGCGCCTCTCGGCGCCCTCCGGTGTCGCGGGGACCTCAGGGGCGTCAGTGGAAGAAGTGGCGGGCTCCGGTGAAGTACAGCGTCACGCCGGCCGCGTTCGCCGCGTCGATCACTTCCTGGTCGCGCACCGAACCGCCCGGCTGGACGACGGCGCGGATACCGGCGTCGACCAGGATCTGAAGTCCATCGGCGAAGGGGAAGAAGGCATCCGACGCCGCGACGGAGCCCTGGGCACGCTCGGTGTCGGCGAGGGTGTTGGCCCGCTCGACGGCGAGGCGGCAGGAGTCGACGCGGTTGACCTGGCCCATACCGACACCCACGGACGCACCGTCGCTCGCCAGCAGGATGGCATTGGACTTCGCAGCGCGGCACGCCTTCCAGGCGAAACTGAGGTCGGCGAGCGTGGCGTCGTCGGCCGCGTCTCCCGCCGCGAGAGTCCAGCCGGCGGGGTCGTCGCCATCGGCGTCGAGCCTGTCGGCGACCTGCATGAGCACACCCCCGGACACCTGGCGGAATTCCACGGGGTTCCGCCCGTAGCCCTCGGGCAGGGTCAGCAGGCGGATGTTCTTCTTCTGCGAGAGGATCTCGACCGCCTCGGCCGAGAACGACGGCGCGATCACGACCTCCGTGAAGATGTCCTTCACCGTCGCGGCCATGCCCGCGGTGACCTCCCGGTTCGCGGCAATGACGCCACCGAAGGCGGATACGGGGTCGCAGGCGTGGGCCTTGGCGTGGGCATCCGCGATGGGATCCTCCGCATCGGCGGAACCGACGGCGACGCCGCACGGATTGGCGTGCTTGATGATCGCGACGGCGGGCTCGTCGAAGTCGAAGGCCGCGCGGAGGGCTGCGTCGGCGTCGACGAAGTTGTTGTAGCTCATCATTTTGCCGTGGAGCTGGTCCGCCTGGGCGATGCCCGGCGTCGCGCCCTTCTCCACGTACAGCGCCGCCTGCTGGTGGGGGTTCTCGCCGTACCGCAGCACCTCGGAGCGCTCGAGTGCGAGGCCCGCGTAGCCGGGCCAGGCGAAGGCGTCGTCGTCCGTCTCGAACTGCTCGGCAGTCCAGGACGCCACCGCGGTGTCGTAGGCGGCGGTGTGCGCGAAGGCGAGCGCAGCCAGCCGGCGTCGTGCCTTCAGGTCGAATCCGCCTTCCGCGGCAGCCGTGACCACGTCGGGGTATGCGGCGGGATCGACGACGACGGCGACCGACGGGTGGTTCTTGGCTGCGGACCGGACCATCGCGGGCCCGCCGATGTCGATCTGCTCGACGACGGCGTCGGGCTCCGCGCCCGACCGCACGGTCTCGACGAAGGGGTAGAGGTTGACGACCACGAGGTCGAAGGCCTCGATCTCGAGTTCGGCGAGCTGGTCGATGTGCTCCTGGCGCCGGCGGTCGGCGAGGATGCCCGCGTGGACCTTGGGGTGAAGGGTCTTCACGCGGCCGTCGAGGGTCTCGGAGAACCCTGTGACCTCGGAGACCTCGGTCACCGGCACGCCTGCGGCGGCGATCCGCTGCGCGGTGGAGCCCGTCGAGACGATGGAGACGCCTGCGCGGTGCAGGCCCTGCGCCAGCTCCTCCAGGCCGGTCTTGTCGAACACCGAGATGAGTGCTCGACGGATGGGGACACGGTCAAGGTGGGTGAGGCTCACGCAGATCTCCGTCAGGTCGCTTCGCTGGGGGTCACTGCAAGTCTATAGGCGTGGTGTTGGTCGTCGAAGAGATGACGAACGCGCGAACTCGGGACAGCGGCGCGCTGGCGGTACAGTTCTCGCAGTACCCGGCCCCTCTCCGAAGGCATCATGAGCATCAATACCCAGCTCCCCACCGGCGATCAGGTGGTGCAGGACCTCCCCTGGCGATGGAAGGTCCAGGGAAGGATCTTCCTCATCGGCGGCCTCGGCTTCATGTTCGACGCCTGGGACGTCACGCTCAACGCCTACCTGATCCCGCTGCTGATCGGCGACTGGGGGCTGTCCGCCGGACAGGCGGGATGGATCGCGACGTCGAACCTGATCGGCATGGCCGTCGGCGCCTTCGCCTGGGGGTCCGTGGCGGACATCATCGGGCGCAAGAAGGCGTTCACACTGACCCTGCTCGTGTTCTCGCTCTTCACGGTGCTCGGAGCCTTCTCGCCCGGCATCGTCTGGTTCTGCATCTTCCGGTTCCTCGCCGGATTCGGCCTCGGCGGGTGCATCCCCGTGGACTACGCGCTCGTGGGCGAGTTCACGCCGCGCCGCCAGCGCGGCCGGGTCCTCACGGCGATGGACGCCTGGTGGCCGGTGGGCGCCTTCCTGTGCGGGGCGGTCACGACGGCGGTCGTCGCGCAGTTCGGCGACTGGCGCTACGCGATGCTCGTGATGGTGCTTCCCGCACTCCTCGTGTTCTGGGTGCGGCGCGGGGTCCCCGAGTCGCCGCTCTACCTCGTCCAGCGAGGCCGGCGGGAGGAGGCCCGGGCCGTCATCGACGACCTCGTGACCAGGACGGACGGCGAGCAGCGCGCCTGGCGGCTGCCGGACCCGGAGGAGACGCCACGGCTGTCCCTCGGCAGCATCTCGGGACAGCTCACCGGGCTGTGGCGCTACAACTGGCGCATCACCCTGACCGCCTGGACCCTGTTCCTGACCATCCTCCTCGTGTACTACGGGGCGCTCACGTGGATGCCGCGCATCCTGATCGCCTCCGGCTATGCGCAGTCGGTCGCGTTCATCACGACGACGTTCATGACCGGCGTCGGGTTCCTCGGCGTGATCGCCGCGGCGCTCCTCGTAGAGCGCGTGGGCCGCAAGTGGCTCCTGGCCATCACGGGTCCGGGGTCCGCAGCGATCCTGGTGGTCTTCGCGCTCACGCTCGACCTGCCGGCCGTCGCCACGGCCTGGCTGCTGGGCTTCGGCTTCGTAGTGCAGGTGGCCATCCCCGTCCTGTACACCTACGTCTCGGAGCTGTACCCGACAGAACTGCGGGGCAGCGGCTTCGGCTGGGCGTCGACCATCTCGCGGATCGGTGCGGGCCTCGTGCCGCTGATCTTCGGCACCCTGCTGTGGCCCACCCTGGGACTCCCGCTCACCTTCGCCCTGACCGGCGCTCTCGTGGTCCTCGCGGTCGTCTTCATGGCCTTCAATGCACCGGAGACGCGGAGCGCCAAGCTGCACTGACCGGTACGACGACGAAGGAGGTGCCACCGCGGTGGCACCTCCTTCGTCATTCCGGGATCGTGCCGGGCATCAGGCCTCGGGCAGTTCCGCGTCCGGGGTCTCCTCGAGCGCAATGAGCTTCCAGGCCCCGTCGGCGTAACGGATCGTGGCGCTGTAGATGGTCCCCTCCGGGGAGAAGGGACGCTGCTCGCTGATCGAACCGTCCTCGGAGAACTCGGTGTACGCGTCGGGGTTGACGGGGATCAGGGCGGTGACGTCGGTGCCCTCCGCCACCTCCTCCGTGGTGAGGTAGACGTTCTCCACCTTCGGCTGGCCGCCGAGCACCCAGCCGCCGCCGTCGTACACGGCGGAGAGCCGTTCCGCCTCGGCCTGCTCGCCCGCAGCCCCGTCGAGGAGCTCGAGCATCGCGGGTGCATCACCGGTCTGGAGGACGTAGGCCTTCAGGTCGAAGTAGTAGTAGAGGAACGCGCGGGCTCCTTCGGGGCTGACCTCGCCGACGAGCTCGTTGCTCGGGGGCCGCTGGATGTTGACGGCGGCCGACGACGAACTCGCGGGCGAGGGCGCAGCGGGCGAGGGTGCGGCTGCAGGGGATTCGGAGGTGCCGGCACAGGCGGTGAGTGCCAGCAGGGCGAGAGCGGCGGTGGCCGCGACGCGGAGAGAGTTCATGGGGGTCCCAACGGTGTTCGAGAACAGAGGTGGCCGAAGCCTCCCCTACCTTACCGGTGCCCGAGGCAACGGGAGTGTCCTAGAGCCAGTCGTTGCGCTTGAAGATCCCGTAGAGGCCCAGGCCCATACCCACCATGAGGAGGAGGGCGAAGGGATACCCGAGAGTCCAGTGCAGCTCGGGCATCACGTCGAAGTTCATGCCGTAGATCGAGGCGATCAGCGTCGGTGCGAAGAGGATCGCCGCCCACGAGGAGATGCGCTTCACTTCCTCCCCCTGCGTCAGGGATGTCTCCGTCAGGCGCGTCATCTCCTCGTTCTGGCGCTGCGCCACGAGCGTGGTGTGGACGGTCAGGGCGTTCTGCAGCAGCGCGCGGAACGTGTTGATGCGTTCGACGATGCGGATCACGTGGTCCTGGACGTCGCGGAGGCTGCGGGCCAGTTCGGGGTCCATCCGGTACTTCTCCGACCCGAGCAGGAGCGCCTCCATCATGGCCTGCAGGGGCTGGGCGGCGCGCTGGAACTCCATGACCTCGCGGTGCAGCTCGTAGATCCTGCGCGAAACGTCTGGCGCTCCCCCGAACAGTTCGTCCTCGATCTCGTCGATGTCGTTCTCGAGCCCCTGGACCACGGGCCCGTACTCGTCGACCACCTGGTCGAGCAGCGCGTACAGGACGGCCTGCGGCCCGGTGTGGAGCAGCGCAGGATCGGCCTCGAGCCTCCTCCGCACGATGCCGAGGTCCGGCGACTCGGCATGCCGGATCGTCACGACGAAGTCGCTTCCGATGAAGATGTGCAGTTCGCCGAACTCCACCTTCTCCTCGGCATCGAGGTAGCGCGCGGGGCGCAGCACCACGAAGAGCGTGTCACCGTAGCGTTCGAGCTTGGCGCGCTGGTGTCCGTTGGTGGCGTCCTCCACGGCGAGGGGGTGCAGCCCGAACTCCTCCTCGACGGCGGAGATCTCCTCGCGCTCGGGACGGTACAGGCCGATCCAGCCCATGCCACCGCTCTCGCGCATGATCTCGAAGGTCTGGTCGAGCGTCTCGGGGACACGCTTCTCCCCGCTGACATAGACGGCGTTCGCGACGAGGGGCATGTCAGGCAGCGCCGGTTCCGGCAGCGGCGAGCGAGCCGAGCGTCGCGATCAGGAGCCTGCGCTCCTCGACCTTGATGCGCTCGTGCAGGGTCTCCTCCGTGTCGTCCGGCAGGACGGCGACGGGGGCCTGGGCGAGGATGGGGCCGGTGTCCACGCCGGCGTCCGCGATCATGACGGTGCAGCCGGTCACCTTGACGCCGTAGGCCAGTGCGTCACGGACGCCGTGCGCGCCGGGGAAGCTGGGCAGCAGCGCGGGGTGCGTGTTCAGGTAGCGGTTCGGGAACCGGTCCAGGAAGTGCTGGTCGACGATCCGCATGAACCCGGAGGACACCACGAAGTCCGGCTCGTGCGCGGCGACAGCCCCGGTGAGGGCCCGGTTCCAGTCCGCCCGGTCGTCGTACTGCCGGAAGTCGACCTCGAAGGTCGCGATTCCCGCGTCCCGGGCCCTCTCCACCCCACCGGTTCCGGGCCGGTCGGCACCGACGGCGGCGACGGTCACCGGGAGGCTGCCGTCGGCGACGGCGTCGATCACGGCCTGGAGGTTCGATCCGCTTCCGGAGACGAGGACTACGATGCGCATGGCTCAACCTTAGGGTCTCGCCTCGCCTAGGGTTGAACCATGCCGAGGGAGGACCGATGAAGAAGCAGGGCACCGTGCCGGACGGGTCGCGCAGTCCGGAGACCGGACGCAAGGGGCCCGATGACGTTGCGGGCGCGCGGACCGCGTCCGCAGGATTGTGGCTACGCCTGTTCCTGCTGTCGTTCTTCTGCGGAGCGCTGGCGAGCAGCCTGATGCTGCCCTGGAAGGTTCTCGGGCTCGTGCTGGCGCTGTTCGCCCTGGCCGCCGGCGTCGTCGCGCTCGTCAAGGCGATCGGCGCGAAGCTGTCCCCGCTCGTGGTGCTCTCGACATCCCTGGGCCTCGCCGCCGCCCTGTTCCTCACGGCCGGCACGGGCGTCTCGGTGCTCCTGTGGCCCGTCACGCAGAACTACGAGGACTGCATGTCCCGGGCCCTGACCCTCCAGGCGCGGGACGACTGCCAGGAGGGCATGCAGAGGCTCGAGGGCTTCGGATCGGGCAGCGCCGGCCGGTAACAGCGGCAGCACCCCAGTCGGTACCTCCCGCCCGGTAGACGCCTGCGGGCGAAATCAGCGGCGGGCGGGATCAGCGGCGCCGGGGCTCCCGCTCGAGCAGCGGCCCGACGGCGTGGCCCAGGACAGCGCCCACGGCCACCTCCAGTGCGAGCCACAGACCGACCGTCAGCGGATCCGGCCCGAGGTCGGTGAAGCGCCCGAGGCCGAGCGAGGCACGCGAGATGAGGGCGACGACGACGCCGCCGAGTCCTGCGGCGATGCCGATGAGCCCCGCGAGGGCCAGGGTAGAGGCCGTCGCGGTCAGCCACCGGTGGCTGCTGCGGAGGACGAGCCACTCGTCGAAGTGGTTCTCCCCGTCCCGGAAGAACCACCACCCTGCGAGGAGGCCGGCGACGACGGGGATGGCCAGCGCGGCGTAGCCGTAGTCGAGAGTCCCGGCCGGCAGGGCTCCCAGGATGGGCAGCGCCGGCAGCGGACCCACGGTGCTGGTGAGCGGCGTCAGCGAACTGCCCGTACCGAGGGCGAATCCCGCCCCGGTGGACCAGGCCATCGTCCAGACCGCGAGGTTGGGCAGGAGCCCGAGCTGGAACAGGGTCACCATGGAGGCACCCGCGATCCCGCCGTCGATCCGCTCGTAGATCGCCGCGATCCCCGCCCAGTTCAGCCCGATCGCGACGGCGAGCAGCACGGCCGACAGGCAGACGGCGACCATCACCGCGAGGAAGCCGGAGCGGAGGACCGACCAGGCGTAGGACCCGGCCCACCGCGAGTGCTGGCTCGTGCGGCCGACCCAGGCGGCGAAGTCGACGCCGACGAGCCTGCTCCAGGCCCCCGCCTCTCGGTAGGCGCCGGTGATCAGGCCGATGGCCGCGGAGACCGGCGGGATCAGGGCCCCGGCGGCGAGCGGAGCGGCGGCATCGGCAGTGGTCGACACGTAGGCCACGGCCGCACCGATCGCGGCATAGGCCACCATCGCGCCGAGGAACGCCTGCCACAGCTGGTCGGTGTAGGAGGCCCGGGCGAGCCGCCGTCCTGCCCGCCAGGCGAGCAGCAGCGGTACCAGGATCAGTCCGAGCGGAAGGACGTGGAGCAGGCCCGACACGGCGTCCGCCCCCGCCACGCCTGCCGGGAACCGGAGGACGAGCGGCACTCCATGCATGACGAGCCACGCCTGACCGGCCAGGCGCGCGGCGGACTCCGGCACGCGGTCCGCGAACCCGCCGGTCAGCCATACCGCGGCTACCGGGACGGCTACGAGCAGTGCCGAGATCACGGCGGACTGGCCGAGCTCGAGCACCCCCTGCAGCCACAGGGGCATGGGAAGGGCACGGGGTTTGGTGGGGAGTTTCATCCCTTCCATGGTGCCATCGGCAGCCACCGTCGGAGCCGAGCGACGCGGGCCCGGCGCCCGTCCTTGCCCCGTGGTGCCCGTCACCCGAGGATGTCGGCGAGGCCCTTGACGACGGCGAGGCCGGCCCCGATGAACGCGATCACGACGACGAAGAGCCGCGCCTGGTCGTCCCGGACGAACCGCGCGATCTTCTCACCCGTGAAGATGCCGGTCACGATGGCCCCGCCGATCGCGAGCCACATCCACGGCGCCAGGACCGGAGCCTGGGACGGGTCGAGGAGCAGCTTCGCGACCAGCGTGACCGTGCCGATGCAGACGAAGAAGGGCTGGAGCGTGGCCGCGAACGGCCGCTGCGGCCACCGCGCCAGCAGGGCGTAGGCGCTCACGGCGGGACCGCCCACGCCTGCCATCGAATTCGTGACCCCGGCTGTGAATCCCGCCACGGCCTTCGGGACGTTGCCGCGCACTACGACGTCGGACCGCTGGAGCACCAGGGAGATGGTGAGCGCCACGAGCACGACGGCACCGACGGTGACCGACAGGGGCGCCGACGGGACGGACACGGCGAGGATCGAGCCGGGAATCGACCCGAACAGGGACGGGACCACGAGCCAGCGGAACATGCTCCAGTCGATGTCCTTCCAGACGCGGCCCACGATGATGCTGGAGGAGACGACACCGCAGATGTTCACGAGGAGGACCCCTGCGTGCGGGCCGAGGATGATCACGAGGAACGGGGCGATCAGCAGGGCGAAGCCGAGGCCGGCGATGCGCTGCGCGACGGCCCCCACGAGGATGGAGGCCAGCACGATGCAGAAGATGCCCAGAGTCACCCCAGCTACAGTACGCAACCCCGCCTCCCTCCCGGCCCTGCCGCGGACGGCGGAACCGGCGGTAGCCTGAAGCCATGACGGCCCTCACCACCGCCCTCGCTACGGCAGACTGGCGCCAGCGCGTCTTCGGCCTCTACGGCGCCGTCCGCGAGCGTGCCGTGTCGGAGTCGCCCGAAGCCGCCCACGCCCTGTGGCGGACGGGCCGCGACGAGCTGTTCCGCGACCATCCGGCGTCCGCCCTCCGGATAGACGCCAGGGAATCCTTCGCGGGACTGGCGATCGCACCCTACGATCCGGCGTTCCGCTTCGAAGCGGTCCTGGACGACGGCGGAGCCGGCGAGGTGATGGACGTGGAGACCGGTACGGACGGCGTCGTGCCGTTCCGCCGCCTCGGCACCCTTCTGCTGCCCGGGCTCGGACAGCTCGCGCTGTGGAAGCTCGCCTCCTACGGGGGCGGCCTCTTCCTGCCGCTGCGGGACGGAATGGCAGGACGAGCCGGCGGCACCTACGGCGGTGGGCGCTACGTCCTGGACACCATCAAGGGCGCGCACCTCGGGGAGGGCCGCGCTGCCGGCAGCCTCGTCATCGACCTCAACTTCGCCTACAACCCGTCGTGCGCCTACGACGAGGAGTGGGCCTGCCCCCTGCCGGGCCCGGACAACCGGCTCGTGGACGACGTCCCGGTCGGTGAGCTCTACCGTGAGTACTGACCGCACAGGCACCCGGGAATGGGCACGGAACGATGAGCAGGGTCCCATGAAGCAGCACCAGTGGCAGCGCCGCACCGAGATACCACTGATCGTCGCGGCCGTCGTCTATCTCGTCGCCTACTCGGTGCAGGTGACGATGCAGCCCGAGCCCGCCCTGGGCCGCGCCCTTGAGGGCATCATCTGGGGTGTCTGGGCCCTCTTCCTCGTCGACTACCTCGTGAACCTCCTCTCCGCACCGGCCCGCGGCCGCTGGTTCGTCCGGCACCTGCACGAACTCGTCATCCTGCTGCTGCCCATGCTGCGGCCCCTGCGGCTGCTGCGGCTCCTCCCGCTGCTGCGGATCCTCAACCGCTCCGGCGGCAACGCCCTGCGGGGGCATATCGTCCTGTACGTCATCGGCGCCATGACGGTGCTCGGCTATGCGGGCGCGCTCGCGGTGCTCGACGTCGAGCAGGACGCCCCCGGCG
The DNA here is from genome assembly GCF_054510975.1 of Arthrobacter rhamnosi. Taxonomy (NCBI): domain Bacteria; kingdom Bacillati; phylum Actinomycetota; class Actinomycetes; order Micrococcales; family Micrococcaceae; genus Arthrobacter; species Arthrobacter rhamnosi. Next base: position 324,381 of record NZ_JBTNDN010000004.1, read on the forward strand.
CCACCATCCTCACCCTTCCGGATGCGCTCTGGTGGGCACTCACCACCGTCACCTCGGTCGGCTACGGCGACTACTACCCGGTGACGGGTGCAGGACGGCTCGTCGCGGCAGGACTCATGATCGGCGGCATCGGCGTGCTGAGCGCCGTGACGGCGGCGTTCGCCTCGTGGCTGGTCGAGAACGTCGCCACGGCACGCGCCGCGGAGGCGAAGACCGCGGAATCGGACGCCCGCATGCAGGACCAGCTGAAGAGCGTGAGCCTGCAGATCGACACCCTCACGCGGCAACTGGCGCACGGCTCCCACCCGGGACACCCCGGACAGGAGTAGCAGCCGGGAGGAGGGGCCCCCGTCCGGATTTCACCGGGCGTTCACCGGCCCTCCATCCGGTGGTGGCCTCGACTCCTCCCGAAGGGGCCAGGATCGAGCAGAGTGTGCGCCCGGCGCGCCGCAACCCATACCCTGTCGGTCGGGGGTCTGGACGGCACCGCTCCGAAGGGGTATCGTTCCTCTTCGCATTCCCGGCGTCCCTGCAGGCCCTATCATGGGGAACAAACCCATCCACTTTCCGGAGGCTCCGATTACAGACCTGGTTACCCAACACGACATTTATTTCGGCGCACCAGAGCCGGAAAATGAAGCCGAGATCCTTGAATCGGCCTCTCGCGCCGCGGTAGCCCGTCTCGAAGGCCGTTCCGACATCACGACCGTCAAGGGACGCTTCACGCTCATCAACTCCGACCGCACGCCGCACCAGGCGATGGTGGAGGACCTGCTGTTCATCCGCTCCGTCCTGGACACCGCAGGCATCGGGTTCCTCCTGGTCCGCGGCAACGACCAGCGTCCGGTCATCGCCGTCGACCTCGACGACCGCGAAGCCCTCCGCGCCGCGCTCGTCGAGGCGTGCCGTGACGAGCCCTTCTACTCCCGCACGGTCGACACGAAGCGCCGGACCACGCTGCTGGTCAGCGACGGAGACCTCTCCCACAGCGGCAAAGCCCGCATCTTCCGCCTGTTCCGCCCCCGCATCGAACCCGTGGGCGGCCTCGCCTACGGGCCGTCGGCTGGTGTGCAGATAGAACTCTGGGCGCTCGGCGGGACCACGATCGAACTGCCCGTGGAGAACTCCCTGACAAGGCGTGTGCTGCCGGCGGCCGAAGTGGTGCGCGGCAAGGTGGAGCGCCACGGCCTCACCTGGCCCACGATCGACAACATGTTCGCCGACCACGCCACGGACATCGACTTCGAGATCGACCTCGTCTTCTCGTGGGTGGACGGCAGCAGCCCCGAGTACCGCGCCGCCCGTGCTGCCCGCATGCAGGGCGTGGTGGTGGGCGAGGGTGATGACCACGAGGCCCGCTTCCGCCAGATCAACGAACTCAAGTACGCGCTGCGCTCGGTCTACATGTTCGCGCCGTGGATCCGCCGGATCTTCATCGCCACCGACTCCGAGCGGCCGGCGTGGCTCGCCGACCACCCCACCGTGACGCTCGTACCGTCGGAGGAGCATTTCCGGGACCCCTCCGTCCTGCCCACGCACAACTCACAGGCCGTCGAAGCCCAGCTCCAGCACATCCCCGGACTGTCCGAGTACTTCCTCTACTCGAACGACGACATGTTCTTCGGGCGTCCCGTGGCACCGGACATGTTCTTCTCCCCCGGCGGGATCACCAAGTTCATCGAGGCGGACACCCGCATCGGGCTGGGTGAGAACGACGCCGAGCGGAGCGGTTTCGAGAACGCGGCGCGCGTCAACCGGCGCCTGCTGCACGCGCGCTTCGGCCGCATCACCACGCGGCACCTCGAACACACCGCGGCGCCCCTGCGGAAGAGCGTCCTGCTCGAGATGGAGGCGGAGTTCGCCGCCGATTTCGCCGCCACCGCCGCATCGCGTTTCCGCGCCAAGGACAACATCTCGGTCACCAACTCGCTGTACCACTACTACGCCCTGCTGACGGGCCGCGCGGTGACGCAGGAGATGGCGAAGGTGAAGTACGTGGACACGACCATGCGCTCCGGGCTCAAGAGCCTCAACAAGCTGCTCGACAAGCGGAACCACGACTTCTTCTGCCTGAACGACGGCAGCTTCCCCGAGGTACCGGCCGAGGAGCGGGCGCACCGGGTGACCGAATTCCTCGAGAAGTACTTCCCGGTCAAGGCCCCCTGGGAGATCTGAGCCTCCCGGGCCGGATGCGGCGGTGCGTGCAAGACTGGCCGCATGCAGACCTTCCTGCCCTACCCCGATTTCGCGGCGAGCGCCGCGGTCCTGGACCAGGCGAGGCTCGGCAAGCAGCGGGTGGAGACCCTGCAGGCTCTGCGCGCCCTGGTCATCCCCGACTACGGCTGGCGGCAGCACCCGGCGATCCGCATGTGGATGGGCTACGTCCCCGCCCTGACCGTCTACGGGCTGGCCATGGTCGCCGAATGGGTCTCCCGCGGCCATGCCGACTCGACGCACCGGCAGATCCTGGAGTTCGCCCCGCACGTCCTGGACGATCCCGCCGTGCCCATGCCGCCCTGGCTCGGGGATCCGGCATTCCACGTGAGCCACCAGTCCAACCTGATCCAGAAGGCGCCGGAGATCTACCGGAGCAGGTTCCCCGGCGTCCCCGAGGACCTGCCGTACTACTGGCCCTCCCCCGAGCAGGAGCGCATCCCCGCGGAGCCGGAGGGCCCGCGCCTGTGGGTCTGGCGGGCGGCGTCGCATCCACCGGAGGGTGACGCCACGCTGCTCATGCCGCCCGAGCCGCCCAGCGGGCGCGCGGCCCCGAAGTGGGAGCGGCAGCTCCACACGTTCGAGGAGGCCATCGAGGACGGGGACGCCGTGGCGATCGCCGATCCCGACGGCGAACACTTCCGCACCGGGCGGGTAGGCCCGGTACTCATGCACGAGGACGGACTGCTACGGCAGGCCCGGCTGCACGGCTGGCTGCGGCGCTCCGATTTCGACCCGCCTGCGCTCCTGCAGGACCCGAGGACGCTCTTTCCCGTCGGTCTGCCCGGCTCACTGGTGTCCTGACGCCCGGTTCGCTTACCAGTGGCCTCCGGCGGACGTGAGCCGGCGTCGGGCCCCGCTTCCGTCGTCGATGGTCACGCCGTGGGCCTCGAGCCGGCGCCGGGCTTCCTTGCGTGGGACCACCTCTCCCACGGACCCGTGCCGGCCGGAGGGGACCACCGAGTGGACGATGGTCTCCTCGTACACGTGCACGAGGTTGTAGGACTGGGCGCCGTCCTGTCCGCGGGTGCCGCCCGCCTCGAACAGGAGGTCCTGCGTGTAGCAGGTGGCACTCGCCACCGAGACGGGGACGCCGGCGAACATCGCCGTCGTCGAGTAGTGGAGGTGGCCGGCGAGGATCGTCCTCACGTCGGACCCACGGATCACGTCGGCGAGCGAGCGCTGGTCACGCAGTTCCACCAGCGCGGCGAGCTCCTGAACGCTCGGGACGGGAGGGTGGTGCAGGGCGAGGATGGTCCCGTGGGGCGCCGGGACCGACAGCTCATGGGCGAGCCAGCTGAGCTGGCCGGTCGTGAACTCGCCGTGGTGGTGCCCGGGGACCGTGGAGTCCAGGGCGATGATGCGCAGCCCGTCGACGAAGTGGACGGCGTCCACCGGAGCGTCGGGACGGGCGGAGGAGGGCTGTCCGTCGAGGAGGCCCGCCCGGAAGGCGGCGCGGTCGTCGTGGTTGCCCATGGCCCAGATGACCCGGGCCCCGAGCCGGGCCGCTGCGGGATCCACGATGGCCCGCAGCTTCGCGTACGCCCCCGGCTCCCCCTTGTCCGCGAGGTCCCCGGTGAAGACCATCGCCTGCGGCCGCGCACCCGATGCCTCGAGGTCCTCGAACAGGTCCCGGAGGCGCTGCTCGCTGTCCACCGCCCCGTACAGCGGGCGGTCACCGCCGACGAGGTGCGTGTCGCTCAGGTGCAGGAGGAAGTGCTGTGGCCGGGGGTGTTCTGCTGTCCGGGGGTGCATGGGAACCTACTCCGCTCGCTGGTGGTCAGGCTCCCCCATTCCAGCAGAGGCACCTGCTGATCGCCTGAACCCGCCCCGGCAGGTCGGCGAACATCAGGGAAACTTCTGCCGGTCCGGCCCGGGGAGGGCACTTCTCCTCCGGCGTCATCCCGGCCGGGGCCGGTTGCCAAGGGCCGCCGGGGCGAGCAGGAGCGCTGGCGGGGCGGCAGCACGCGTCGTAGGCTTCCACTCGAAGCACCAACCGCGCAGCGAAAGGAAGCATCATGGCATTCCGGCCCAGTCACATCCCCCTCCGCCTCACCACGGGAGCTTTCATCCTGAACTCCGGACTCGGGAAGACCAACCTGGACGAGGGGTCCGCGGGATACATGCAGGCCATGGCGGCCAAGGCCTTCCCGCAGATCGGTCAGCTCCAGGCGCAGCAGTTCGGCAAGGCGCTGGCGGCCTCCGAGATCGCCATCGGCTCGGCACTGCTCGCCCCGTTCATCCCGAGCAAGCTGGCCGGCCTCGCCCTGCTCGCCTTCTCGACGGGGATGATGACCATGTACCTGAAGACTCCGGAACTCACGCAGGAGGACGGCATCCGCCCGACGCAGGACGGCACCTCCGTGGCGAAGGACGTCTGGCTCGTGGGCGTCGCCCTGTCGCTCCTGCTCGACAGCAAGAAGAAGTAGGCCCGTCGTGGTCCCTCCCGCCGCGGGGGTCCACCCCTCCCTCCCTCCGGGGGAAAGGAAGACTGGGGCTGTGTGTGCGTTTTTTTGTCC
>NZ_JBTNDN010000005.1:0-306329 GCF_054510975.1 Arthrobacter rhamnosi
CACCGGCAACGCCGGCGGCGACTCCTAGGCCCCCCGGCACCCCCCCGCACCACCCCACCACACCGCACCACCGGCGACGGCGGACACAGCATCAACGCTGCGTCCGCCGTCGTTCTTTTTGTAGCCTTCTCACAAATGGAAGGCCGCGGCGCCGAGACCGTATGCTCGGAGGATGCCGCAGCCCGAAAATGATCCCGGTAGCGCCCCCAGGGCGGCCGGAGCGACCAACGCGGGGACAGCTCCCCCGGATCCCGCCACCGTGGAGAAGCTGCGCTCCACGATCGGCTCGCTGTCCACGGCGACCCTCAAGCAGCTCGACGCGGACCTGCCGTGGTACCGCGGGCTCCGGCCGGACGAGCGGTCCGCCCTCGGGATGGTGGCGCAGAAGGGTATCGCCTCCTTCGTCAACTGGTACCAGAAGCCCGTGTCCCCGGAGTGGGTCCTGAGTGATGTCTTCGGCACGGCGCCCACGGAGCTGACGCGATCCATCAGCCTGCAGAAGGCCCTCCAGCTCATCCGCGTGGTGGTGCAGGTGGTCGAGGACCACGTGCCGTTCCTCGCGCCCGCGGCCGACCAGGGGCCGCTGCGCGAGGCCGTACTCCGGTACTCCCGCGAGGTGGCCTTCGCCGCCGCGGACGTTTATGCCCGTGCGGCTGAGACCCGGGGGTCGTGGGACACGCGCCTCGAGGCGCTGGTGGTCGACGCCATCCTCCGCGGCGAGAGTTCCGACGCCCTGCGTTCCCGCATCGCCGCCGTCGGCTGGAAATCGCAGGCCCGCATCACGGTGATGGTCGGCAGCGCTCCCTCCGAACCGAACGTCGCTTTCCTCAACGAGCTCCGCCGCGTGACCGGGCGCCTCGCGGAGGACGTTCTCGTGGGCATCCAGGGCGAGCGGCTCATCCTCGTGCTCGGAGGCGTGCGGGACCCCGCCAAGGCCTACCCCAGGATCAGCGAGCTCTTCGGGGACGGCGCCGTCGTGTTCGGCCCGGAGGCGGAGTCGCTGGTCGCCGCCAGCAGTTCCGCCCAGGCCGCCTTCGCCGGACTCACCGCCGCCCGGGCGTGGCCCGGAGCCCCGCGTCCCGTCTCGTCGGAGGATCTGTGGCCGGAGCGCGTGATCTCGGGGGACGACACGGCGCGGCGCTCGCTCGTGCGCAGCATCTACCGCCCACTCCTGGCGGCGTCGAACGGCCTCGAGCAGACACTGTCCGCGTACCTCACCCTCGGGCACTCGCTCGAAGCAACCTCGCGGTCCCTCTTCGTGCATGCCAACACGGTCCGGTACCGCCTCCGCCGGGTGTGCGACGTGACCGGGTGGGACCCCCTGATCCCGCGGGAGGCGTACGTCCTGCAGACCGCACTGGTCGTCGGACGCCTCTCCGCACCGCCGGCCCCGCCGATCGCGGCGAACGGTGCCTCGGGGACGGGAAACGGGCGTCCGGCCCGCGCGGGAAGCGTCGACAAAGCCCCGCCGGTTGCTCTCGGGCGTTCGAGTGCCTTGTAGACTTCCTACAAAGAGGCACAGCCAGCTTGGTTCAGCCGAACACCCGATAATGCTCCACCTCTTTGGAAAGCTGGAACAGTGCTTGCAATCGCCTGCCCCGGACAGGGCTCACAGACCCCGGGCTTCCTCAGCCCCTGGCTCGACCTTCCGGGAGTAAGGGACCACCTCGAGCGTCTCAGCGACCGGGCCGGCACCGACCTCATCCGGCACGGCACCGTCTCCGACGAGGAGACCATCAAGGACACCGCCGTCGCCCAGCCGCTCATCGTGGCCGCCGGCCTCGTGACCGCCCGCCTCCTCCTCCAGGACGCTCCGCTGACCGCAGCGACCGTCGTGGCGGGACACTCCGTGGGCGAACTGACGGCGTCGGGCATCGCCGGGGCCCTCTCCGAGGACGACGCCGTCGCGTTCGTCCGGGTCCGCGCCACGGCGATGGCGGAAGCTGCCGCCGCGACACCGACCGGCATGAGCGCGGTCCTGGGTGGTGATCCCGAGGAGGTCGCGGCGCGGCTCGCGGAACTCGGCCTCACCGCCGCCAACGCCAACGGTGGTGGACAGGTGGTGGCAGCGGGAACCCTCGAGCAGCTCGCAGCGCTTGCCGAGAACCCGCCCGCGAAGGCCCGCGTGATTGCACTCAAGGTCGCCGGCGCCTTCCACACCGGCCACATGTCTCCCGCCGTCACGGCCCTCGAGGCACTGCGGCCGTCCCTGGCTCCCGCCGACCCGGTGGCCACGCTCATGTCCAACTATGACGGGCAGCCCGTGGCGACCGGCGAGGGCAACCTCGACAGCCTGATCGCGCAGGTTTCGCGTCCGGTCCGCTGGGACCTGTGCATGGAATCGATGCAGGGGATGGGTGTCACGGGGATGATCGAGCTCGCTCCGGCGGGAACGCTGACCGGCCTGGCCAAGCGCGGAATGCGCGGTACGGCGGCACTGGCCGTAAAATCGCCCGAGGACCTGGATGCCGCCCGCGGCTTCATGCAGGAGCACTCGCGGACCACGGACCTCGATCCGTCCCTTACCCCCGAAGGACCTCAGTGAGCATCACCGCCATCAAGCAAGCCCCCCTCCGCGAGCACACCCGCATCCTCGGCGTCGGCGCCTACCGGCCGGAGATCATCGTCACCAACGACGACGTGTGCCAGTGGATCGACTCCTCCGACGAGTGGATCCGGCAGCGGACCGGCATCGTCACCCGGCACCGCGCTCCGCGCGACGTGAGTGTCATCGACATGGCGGAGGCCGCATCCCGGGAGGCGCTGGCCGCGGCCGGCATCGACGCATCCCAGATCGGCGCCGTGCTGGTGTCCACCGTGACCCACCCCTATGCGACGCCGTCGGCCGCCGCACAGCTGACCGACCGCCTCGGAGCGACGCCGGCACCCGCGTACGACATCTCGGCCGCCTGTGCCGGCTACTGCTACGGGATCGCCCAGGGCGACGCCCTGGTCCACGCCGGCACGGCCGAGTACGTCCTGGTGGTCGGCGTCGAGAAGCTCTCGGACTTCATCGACAACTCCGACCGCACGATCTCCTTCCTCCTCGGCGACGGTGCCGGCGCCGTCGTCATCGGCCCTGGTGACGCGGCAGGCATCGGGCCCTCCGTCTGGGGGTCCGACGGCAGCAAGCACGAGGCGATCCGGATGACGCGCTCCCTGACCGATGTCCGGGACTACGCTATCGGCGCCGTCGCCACCGACACCGAGCGCGAGCAGGACGTCGACGCCGGTCGCGAGAGCCTGTGGCCCACCATGCGCCAGGACGGGCCGACGGTGTTCCGCTGGGCCGTGTGGGAGATGGCGAAGGTCGCACAGCGCGCGCTCGACGCCGCCGGCGTCACAGCGGACGACCTCGCGGTGTTCCTCCCCCACCAGGCCAACATCCGTATCATCGATGAGATGGTGAAGCAGCTCAAGCTCCCCGAGCACGTCTACGTGGCACGCGACATCGTGGACGCCGGCAACACCTCCGCCGCCTCCATCCCCCTCGCCATGCATCGCACGCTCCAGGAGCAGCCCTCCCTCAGCGGCAAGCTGGCACTGCAGATCGGTTTCGGCGCCGGCCTCGTCTTCGGGGCGCAGGTCGTCGTCCTCCCCTAGTTTTCAAGCCCAGACCGCGACCGTGCGGTTTGACCATCCCCGCCGGTGCACCGGCACGAACAGAAAAGGAGCCACCATGGCTAGCAACGAAGAAATCCTGACCGGTCTGGCCGAGATCGTCAACGAAGAGACGGGACTCGCACCCGAGTCCGTCGAGATGGACAAGTCCTTCACCGACGACCTCGACATCGACTCCATCTCGATGATGACCATCGTCGTCAACGCCGAGGAGAAGTTCGGCGTGCGCATCCCCGACGAAGAGGTCAAGAACCTGAAGACCGTCGGCGACGCCGTCACCTTCATCTCGGGCGCGCAGGCCTGATTCCTGCCGTTCCCAGCGCTGCGGCCGCTCCCGGTGTTCCCGCCGTGGGCGGCCGTACTCGTCATCCCCTCGCCCCGGTCCTGCCGGCGCACGCCACAGCTTCGAAAGAGTGACCATGCCACGCAAAGTCGTCATCACCGGACTCGGTGCAACCACCCCCATCGGCGGAGACGTCCCCACCATGTGGGCCAACGCCCTCAAGGGAGTGTCGGGCGCACGCACCATCGAAGCCGACTGGGTGCAGGAGTTCGAACTGCCGGTGACCTTCGCCGCGCAGATCGCCACCCCGGCGTCGGAGGTCCTCTCACGGGTCGAGGCCAAGCGCATGGACCCGTCGACGCAGTTCGCCGTCGTCGCCTCCCGTGAGGCCTGGCGCGACTCAGGCATCGAGGACGTCGACAAGGACCGCCTCGCGGTCGCGTTCGCCACGGGCATCGGCGGTGTGTGGACCCTGCTGGACGCCTGGGACACGCTGCGCGAGAAAGGCCCCCGCCGCGTCCTCCCCATGACCGTCCCCATGCTGATGCCCAACGGACCCGCTGCGGCCGTGAGCCTCGACCTCGGTGCGCGCGCCGGTGCGCACACCCCCGTATCCGCCTGCGCCTCGGGCACGGAGGCACTGCACCAGGGCCTCGAACTGATCCGGTCCGGCAAGGCCGACGTGGTGGTGTGCGGCGGCGCCGAAGCCGCCATCCACCCGATGCCCATCGCAGCCTTCGCCGCGATGCAGGCGCTGTCCCGGCGGAACGACGAGCCGGAGCTGGCCTCGCGTCCCTACGACACCGGCCGGGACGGCTTCGTCATGGGTGAAGGTGCCGGCGCCCTGGTCCTCGAGGCCGAGGAGCACGCCCTCGCGCGCGGTGCGCGGATCTACGCGGAGCTGGCGGGCACAGCCGTCACGGCCGACGCGTACCACATCACCGCCCCCGACCCCGAGGGCCTCGGGGCCACCCGGGCGCTGAAGGCCGCACTCTTCGATGCGCGCGCCCAGGCGGAGGACGTGGTCCACGTCAACGCGCACGCGACGTCCACCCCCGTCGGTGACAAGCCCGAGTACACCGCCCTCAGGGCCTCCCTGGGTGCCCACACGGACCAGGTCGCGGTCTCCGCGACGAAGTCCCAGACAGGTCACCTCCTCGGCGCGTCCGGCGCCGTCGAGGCCGTGATGACCGTGCTGGCCATCTACGACCGGAAGGCACCGGTCACCATCAACCTCGACAACCAGGATCCCGAGATCCCGCTCGACGTCGTGACCTCGCCGAGGGACCTTCCCCAGGGGGACATCGTCGCCCTGAGCAACTCCTTCGGCTTCGGCGGGCACAACGCCGTCATCGTGCTCCGCAACGTCTGAGCACAGCCGGACATGAAAGGCGCCGCCCTTCCGGGCGGCGCCTTTCGTATGACGACAGCTACCTCGCCGTCGCGACTTCCTGTCGGGTGCGGGCGATGAACTGCAGCCCCAGCAGGGCCGGGTACGGGGAGACTGTCAGCCGACCTGGTGGAGCCAGCGGACCGGAGCGCCCTCGGCCGCGTGGCGGAAAGGCTCCAGTTCCTCGTCCCAGGACTCCCCGAGTGCGAGGGAGAGTTCATGGTAGACGGCGGCAGGATCGCCCGCACCCGCCTCATAGGCGTACCGGATCCGGTCCTCGGTCACCATGATGTTGCCGTGGACGTCCGTCGTGGCGTGGAAGATCCCGAGCTCAGGAGTGTGCGACCAGCGCCCGCCATCGGCGCCGGGGCTCTGCTCCTCGGTGACCTCGTAGCGGAGGTGCGCCCAGCCGCGCAGGGCGGATGCGAGCTGCGATCCGGAGCCCTGCGGGCCGACCCATGAGAGCTCGGCGCGCAGCATTCCGGGCGCGGCAGGTTGCGCTGTCCACTCCATGTCGATGCGCTTGTCCAGGACAGAGCCGATAGCCCATTCGACATGAGGGCACAACGCAGTAGGGGCCGAGTGCACGTACAAGACACCGCGCGCCATCACAACAGACATTCCATCCTCCATAGCTGTAGGTACGTCTTCCCCAACGACCTTCATATGGCTGATGAAACTGCAACGGATGATGCCAGAGCTTTACGAGACCCACCCGCGCATATCATGCGGGTTCCGTTCCACTAGTGCTCATTCTGCCCGAGAAGCGTGAATTTCGCCACTGTCACTACCCGCCCGCAATGCCCTGCCCTCCCCCGCCGGATCGGGGCCCACGCGGGGTCAGGCCCTGGGGTGGGCCTGCTCGTAGCTTCGACGGAGGCGTTCGACCGATACGTGCGTGTAGAGCTGCGTCGTGGCAAGGCTCGAGTGGCCGAGGATCTCCTGCACGGCCCTGAGGTCGGCCCCTCCGTCGAGCAGGTGCGTGGCGGCGCTGTGGCGGAGCGCGTGCGGCCCCTGCGCGGCGGTGTCGCCGAGGGCATCGAGGGCTTCCTTGACCTGGGTGCGGACGGCGCGTTGGTCGATGCGTCCGCCCCTGCGGCCCAGGAACAGGGCCGGTCCGCTCTTCTCCGACACCCACTGCGGTCGACCGCGGCGCAGCCAGTCGTCGAGGGCATGGGCCGCGGGAACCCCGTAGGGCACGGTCCGCTCCTTCGACCCCTTGCCGAGGACCACCAGGGTGCGCCGCTCCGTGTCGACGTCGTCGATGTCGAGGCCGACGAGCTCACCGACCCGGACACCGGTGCCGTAGAGCAGCTCGATCATGGCGCGCCGCTGGAGGTTCGAGGGATCGCCCTGCACGGCCTGCTCGTCGAGGCCCTCGAAGAGGACGTCGGTCTGCGGCCGGCTGAGGACGGCGGGCAGGCTGCTGCTCCGCTTGGGCGCGCGGAGGCGCAGGGCGGGGTTGGCAGGAATCGTCTCCTCGCGGACGGCCCAGTCCATGAACGAACGCACCGACGCCGCACGCCTCGCGATCGTCGACCGGGACAGGCCCGCCCCGTCCAGTGCACCGAGCCAGGACCGGAAGTGGCGGAGCTCCAGCTGGTCCAGTGCCGACACCCCCGCCTGTGCAGCGTGGGCGAGGAAGAGCTCGATATCCGTCCGGTACGCCCGCACCGTGTGGGCCGAGCGGTTGCGTTCCCGCGTGAGGTAGTCCGCGAACCCGGAAAGGGCTGCGCTGAGCTCGCCTGCAAGCGGAGCGCCACTAGTTGTCATGTTCGCCTCCCCTCCCAGTATCCACGCCCCGGGCTCCCTACCCCTCCAGGTGCGGCCCGACTCGTTCCAGATCGAGGAGCGCCCTCTTCACCTCCGGGCCCGCGGCATACCCGATGACCGTACCCGCGCTGCTGACCACACGGTGGCCCGGGACGATGATCGAGACCGGGTTGGCCCTGACCGCCGCGCCGATCGCCCGGCCCATCCGCGGATTGCCCAGGTGCTCAGCGACGTCCCGATAGCTGCGGCGCTCCCCGTACGGGATTCGCCGAAGCGCGGCCCAGACGCTCAGCTGGAACGGAGTACCGGAGAGGTTGATGGGAGCCGCGAAGTCCCGCACTGAGCCGTCGAAGTAGTCCGTCAGCTCACGGCATGCCTGGAGGAGTACGGCCGCCGTCGGCTCCGGCACCGGCGGCACCTGTCCCTCCGGTCCGGGCACGGAGCCGGGGCTTCCGGGAGTGGGAGCCGCGTGGCCGAGCAGGGCCGGAGCCGGCGGCGGATGATGGTCCCCGTGGTACAGGCCGACGATGGCGGCCCCTCGGGCGACCACGCGCAGGAGCCCGAGGGGTGTATCGATCTCGGCGTGGAACCGCTCGTCCTCCGGGGCGAACCCCTTGCTGCGTGTCATGACGTCCTCCCGGTCGTGCCGTCCGTCGTCGTCCGGCTCTTCGTGTCGTGCCTGCCCGAGCGCCTGCCCGGGCTCATCCCTTCTGTCGTCGCCAGCCTTCGGCCGTCCTCTGGGCCAGGCCCGCTAGTTCGAGGCGCGCGAGGCCGCTGATGACGTCCTTCGTGGAGAGGCCCGCGACGCTCGACAGTTTGTCGACCGATGTCGAGGCGCGGACCGGCAGGCCGTCGAGCAGCAGCAGATCGGGAATCGTCAGACCGTCGTGGTCGCGCGCCGGAGACGCCTCCTCCCTGGCCCGGTCCCCCGGTTCGCTGCCCAGTGGACCCGCCAGCTCTGCCACGTCGGCTGCATCCGTGACACAGACCGCGGTGCCGTCCCGCAGCAGTCGGTGGCACCCCGCCGAATTGGCCGAGTGGACGGAGCCGGGCACGGCGCCCACCGGCCTGCCCAGCTCGCCCGCGTGGTGGGCGGTGTTGAGCGCGCCCGATCGCCAGCGCGCCTCGACCACCACCGTGACGGCGCTGAGGGCCGCGATCAGCCGGTTCCGTTGCAGAAACCTCCATCGGGTGGGAGAGCTGCCGGGTGGGACTTCGGAGATGAGGAGTCCCCGCTCCGCGATCGCACGGAGCAGCTCCTCGTTGCCTGCCGGATAGTACCGGTCCACGCCTGAGGCCAGAAGGGCGACGGTCGCCGGGGCGTCGCGTCCGTCCGTGGTGGCGAGAGCGGCCCGGTGGGCCTGGGCATCGATGCCGTACGCCCCGCCCGAGACCACCGTGAAGCCGCGGGTCGTGAGACCGGACGCCAGGTCGGTCGTCACGGAGGAGCCGTAGGTGGTGCTGTCGCGGGAACCCACGAGGGCAACCAGCCGCTCGATCCCGGGGACCTGGTGCCGGCCCCGCACCCAGAGGCACAGCGGAGCGGAGACCTGCAGGTCGTCGAGCGCTTCCGGCCACTCCTCGGATTCAGGCACGACCAGTCGCCCACCCAACCGCGCAAGCGTCGCCAGGTCACGCTCGGGAGCGAGGTCGCCGAGGCGGGGAGCCCAGCGGGCCAGTCCCTCCCCGAGGAGGTCCCGGGGTTCCCCGATGCCCAGTGCTTCGCACAGGTGCCGGGTGAGCTCCTGGCCCGCGCTGATCTCCCGGCGGGCGACGCGCAGGGCATCGACCGGACCGACGATCGAGACAAGCCCCATACCGACGGTGTCGGAGGGTTCGAATAGCCTCGACAGTGCTGCCCTGGCCAGACTGCTGCTCGCGAACCCACTCATGCCGCACGCTCCTGCAGCCGGAAGCCGAGGGCCGTCACCACATCGTCCGCATCCGGCCGGGCGCGGCCTGCCAGATCGGACACGGTCCAGGCGACACGCAGGACCCTGTCCCAGCCACGCGCGCTGACCAGGTTCCTGTCCAGTGCCCTGTCCAGCGATGCAGTCACCGCCCGCGGCAGTGCGAGCCCGCCCCGGAGGATCCGGCCCTGCACCTCCGCGTTCGTCGCGTAGTTCCACGGGCGCAATCTCTCCCGCTGGGCGCTCCGAGCCGCAGCGACCCGCTCTGCCACACGGGCGGATGTCTCGGCCGACCCACCCGCGGCGTAGTCGGCAAGGCTGACCCGCTGTACCGCGAGCTGCAGGTCGACGCGGTCCAGCAGCGGTCCCGAGAGACGGTTGAAGTACCGCCGGCGCTGCTGGGCCGTGCACATGCAGTCGATGCCCTTGCCGTTGGCAAGACCGCACGGACAGGGGTTGAGCGCGAGGACGAGTTGGAACCTGGCGGGATAGGACGCGGTTCCGGACGCGCGGTGCAGGACGAGGCGGCCGCTTTCCAGCGGTTCACGTAGGGCCTCCAGGACCCGGCGTTCGTACTCGGGCGCCTCATCGAGGAACAGGACGCCCCGATGCGCCCGTGATGCGGCACCGGGCCTCGGGATCCCGCTTCCTCCCCCGATGATGGCGGCAGGGGTCGCGGTGTGGTGGGGACTCTCGAAGGGTGGCGTGCGGACCAGTTCGCCGCAGTACCGCTCGCCGCTCAGGCTGTGGATGGCGGTCACTTCCATCGCGTGATCGTCCTCGAGCTCCGGCAGGATCCCGGACAGGCGTTCTGCCAGCATCGTCTTCCCCGCCCCCGGGGGTCCGACCATGAGGAGATGGTGCGCACCGGCGGCGGCGATCTCCAGCGCGTACCTCGCCTCGTGCTGGCCCGCGATATCGGACAGGTCCCGCAACGGCACCGCCGGGACTGCCGGCGCCGGCGGCTCCTGCCGCGGCACGGGGTCCGGCAGCGTGACCTGAGCGCCGTCCGCCCCGAACGCCAGCGCAACCTCAGCGAGCGTCCGGAAGGACCGCACGCCGGCGGCAGGGACCAGAGCGGCCTCGGCGGCGTTCTCCTCCGCGACGACGATGCTGGTATGTCCCGCCTGCACAGCCGCCATGACGGCGGGCAGGACGCCGTGGACGGGACGGAGTTGCCCGTCCAGGCCCAGTTCGGCGAGGAAGACCGTGGAGCCGCAGCCCCGGACGTCTCCTGCAGCAGCGAGCGCGGACATTACTATCGCGAGGTCGAAGGCCGAACCGCGCTTGGGCAGGGAGGCCGGTATCAGGTTGACGGTGATCTTGCGGCGGCTGAGCGGGACGCCGGCGTTCCGTGCCGCGGCCCGGATGCGGTCCTTCGCCTCGTTGAGCGAGGCGTCGGGCAGGCCGAGCAGCACGAAGGCGGGCAGGGTCTGCCCGATATCGGCCTCGACCTCGACGACGTGTCCGTTCATGCCCACCATCGACACCGCGTACGTCCGGCCGAGCACCATCAGATCACCGCCCGCACGTGCTCGATCCGCGGTGCTCCCGAACCGTCATCGAGCACGCCCACGGCGTCGATACGGAATCCGCTGAACCGCAGGTTGTGCGCCCGGGCCCACGTGGAGGCGAGCCGGTACAGCCGCTCCAGCTTGCTCGCCGTGATGGCCTCCAGCGGCTGCCCGAAGTCGTCCGAGCTCCGCGTCTTCACCTCGACGATCACCAGCGTGGATCCGTCGACCGCGACCAGGTCGATCTCCCCCGCCGGGCACCGCCAGTTCCGGTCGACGATCCTCAGGCCCGCCTGCTCGAGGAAGACTGCCGCCGTTGCCTCTCCTTGACGACCCAGCTGATCCTTTGCCACCATGGCTTCCACCTCCTCCCCCAGCCTCGGGGAAGCGGCCGACGCACGCCGCGGCGCGAGGGGCTATGTGGACAACACGGCTTCCGCCGGCCGGTCGGAACCTGCCCCGACGGGGTGACCGCCGGCCCCGGTACCCTCACGCGGTGGGCCGGGGAAGAAAGCCGTTGGCCGGGGAAGAAGACCGTGGGTCGGGGAAGAAAGCGGTGGCACAGGTTCCCCTCCCCTCGTACCGTGGACGGAGAAGCGACGTCGACCCGACGTCGGCCCGGAGGAGAACGGAGGACACCGTGTCAGAATCCAGTGACATCCTGCGAGGCGGATCCGAGGCGGACCTGCAGGAACAAGACGTGACAGCACGTTCCGGCGGGGGCGCGGACCGGGCCGATACGGGGACGGGCGGGTCGGAGGCGGACCTCCAGGAACAGGGAATGCCCGCCGGATCCGGCGACGACGGCTTGGGGGGCGGCATCGCCGGTGAAGGCACCGGTGGATCGGAGGCCGACCGGCTCGAACAGGCAGCAGACGTCCCGCTGGACGGCGAGGACGCCTTCCCCTACGGCGGGACGGACGACGACCCGCCCTTGTGAAGACCGCGTGAGGGCCGATCGGCCCAGCAGCCGATAACCCAGGAGCCGGTCGGCCGCGAGGGGCCGGTCAGCCCAGTGTGCCGTCCTTCGGCAGGGCGATGTCGTCCGACTTCGAGAGCTCCTCGACGTTGACGTCCTTGAACGTGATGACGCGGACGTTCTTCACGAACCGCGCTGAACGGTACACGTCCCAGACCCAGGCGTCCTGGAGCGTCAGGTCGAAGTAGACCTCACCATCCGCCGAGCGCGCCTGCAGGTCCACGTTGTTGGCCAGGTAGAACCGGCGCTCCGTCTCCACGACGTAGCTGAAGAGACCCACGACGTCCCGGTACTCGCGGTAGAGCTGGAGCTCCATGTCGGTCTCGTAGTTTTCAAGATCCTCAGCACTCATTCGACAATCATCCCCCAATTTCCGCGTGTGGCATGCCGGTCCTGTCCTGGCGTCCCAGCCGCCAGGTCTTTCGGTGATACTCGCTGGGCCCTAGAGCGTCGATGGCTGCACGGTGCGCTTCCGTGGCGTAGCCCTTGTTCCCGTCCCAGCCGAAGGCGGGGTGGTCGGCGGCCAGGGAGATCATCAGGGCGTCGCGCTCGACCTTGGCCAGGACGCTGGCCGCCGCCACGCTCAGGCACTTCAGGTCCGCCTTGATGCGGGTGTGGACGGGAGCCGTGCACCCGACGGCGGGTGCCGCGGGGCTCCCGCCGCCGTCGAACAGGATGCCCTGGGACCGGGCGGAGAGCCAGTCGTGGTTGCCGTCGAGGATGACGGCGTCGGGCGTCACGGTGTCGAGGACGGCCGCCCAGGCACGACTGCCGGCGGTCCGCAGTGCGGCCATCAGCCCCAGCGCGTCGATCTCCGCAGCGGACGCGTGCCCCACGGCGGAGGCCACGGACCAGCGCCGGATGCGCGGCACGAGTGCCTGGCGCTCGGCCGGCAGGAGCAGTTTGCTGTCGCGGACGCCCCGCAGGCCTGGAGCCGCATCGAGGTCGACGACGACGACGCCGACCGACACGGGGCCGGCCAGCGCTCCCCTGCCTACCTCGTCGCACCCGGCGATGTAGCGGTGGCCGTCGACGGCGAAGGACTTCTCGAAGCTCAGGGTGGGAGCGGAGGAGCGCTTCTTCCGGAGGGCCGTCATGGTCCGCTGGGAGTGGGTTGCGCCGAGGATTCGGGCTCGGGAATGCCGTCGAACACGTCCGGGTGATTGCCGAGGAAGCCGATGCGGTCCAGCGGCCAGGCGATGACAGCGGCCCTGCCCTCGATGTCCTCGATGTCGACGAAGCCCTCACCCTCCTTGTCGCGGTTGGCCCGGGAGTCCGCTGACGCGTTGCGGTGGTCTCCCATGACCCACACCGTGCCCTCGGGCACGACGATGTCGAACGGGAGATCCGAAGGGTTGGCGCCGGGGAAGAGGTAGGGCTCCTCCAGGGGCTCCCCGTTGACGGTGATGAGGCCCTTGGCGTCACAGCAGATGACATGGTCGCCGGGGAGTCCGATGACACGCTTCACGAGGTGCTGCTGCGACTCGTCGGGAGCGAGCCCGACGAAGATGAGCGCTTCCTTGAACCAGCTCACGCTGGACTCCGCCTGCGGCGGGAGCCAGCCTTTGGTGTCCCGGAAGACCACGATGTCGCCGTGCTGCAGATCGAAGGGCTGCGGCACGAGCTGGTTCACGAAGATCCGGTCGTCGATCTCGAGGGTCTCCTCCATGGAGCCGGACGGGATGAAGAACGCGCGGAACAGGAAGGTCTTGATGAGGAAGGACAGCACCAGCGCGATCACGACGATCGTCCCGATCTCCTTCAGCCACGCCCCGAAGCCCCGGTCGGAATCCTTCGCGTCCCGCTTCGGGTCCCGCGTCCGGTCCCGCAACCCGTCTGCTGAGGGACCGTCCCCGGCGGCGGCGTCGGGATCGAACGAGTGTGCTGCGGGTTCCCCCGCGGCCGACTTCCTGCGGAAGCTCCGTGCCATGTGCTGGTGTCCTCTGTGGTCGTGGTACCCGGCGGCCACCCACCGAAGGGAGTCCTGCTGGTGCGGCATCCGCGCCGCTGGGCCGGTCGATTCAGCCGACCGGCCCGTTGATCGGAGCATACCTGTCAATTGGCCAGACTAGCTGAAAGGCCCGTCCGATGATGCGATCCTCCGCGACGAGGCCTCCACCCGCTGCGCCGAGCAGCGAACGGGAGTCCATGGAGACCGACCGGTGGTCCCCGAGGAGCCAGAGCCGCCCCTCGGGGACGACGACGTCGAAGTCGAGGTCGCTCGCCGCATCCCCCGGATGGACGTACGGCTCGTCCATGGGGTTCCCGTTGAGGGTCAGTCGCCCGTCGTCGGAGCAGCAGGCAATCCGGTCCCCGCCGACGCCGATCACGCGCTTCACGTAGACCGTGTCGCTCCCCGCCAGCCCGAGCCACTGCGCCGTGCCGGCGGCCAGGCGTTCCGGGACGCCGCGCGGATCGGTGATGGGGTCGAAGGACCCGCGGCCGTCGAAGACGACGACGTCCCCGCGCTGCACGGTGCCACGGGTGTCCTCGACCTTGCTGACGAGCACCCGGTCACCTTCCCTGAGCAGGGGCTCCATGGAGGCTGACGGGATGAAGTAGACGTCGACGAGGAAGCCGCGCACGAGCCCCGTGAGAAGGGCTGCGACGAGGACGGCGGAGAACACGAAACGCCAGCCCGCACAGCGGGACCGGCGTTTCGTGTGCTCTCCAGCAGGAAGCTGGGAAGCGGGGGTTTCGTGCACCTTCAGGAGGTTACTTGACCGTCTTGGGGTCGCGCTTCTCCTTGATCTTGGCTGCCTTGCCGCGCAGTTCGCGCATGTAGTACAGCTTGGCGCGGCGCACATCGCCCTTGGAGACGACCTCGATCTTGTCGAGGACCGGGCTGTGGACGGGGAACGTACGCTCCACGCCGACACCGAAGCTCACCTTGCGGACCGTGAAGGTCTCGCGGATGCCGTCGCCCTGGCGGCCGAGGACGAAGCCCTTGAAGATCTGAACACGGGTGTTCTTGCCTTCGATGATGTTGACGTGGACGTTGACGGTGTCGCCGGCGCGGAAGTCGGGGACGTTGTCGCGGAAGGATCCGGCGTCGACGGAATCGAGAATATGCATACTGATACTCCTGGCGAACGCCACAGGTCATTCACGTTGGTCACGGCGGTCAAGGACAGGGCGCGAGGCCCGGGCAATGCCGCCGAAGCAGGATTCCGGCCGATCCGGAGATCCGGTGGCCGGTGTGGGACTGTTGGCTGGACGCCCCCTGTGGCAGGGTCCGGCCCAGTGGACACAATCTACGATTATTCCACAGGAGCGGGACCAACTGCTAATGCGACGGGCGGGTCAGCCTGCCGTCGACGACGTCGAACCCGGCCTCCCGCAGGGCCGCGAGGTCCGCCTTCGTCAGCGACGCGGTGTCGACGCCGGCCAGCAGGTCGGGGCGCCGCTCCGCCGTCCGGTGGAACTGCTCGAGCCGTCGCCACTGGGCGATCCTCGCGTGGTTGCCGCTCAGCAGGACGTCGGGGATCTCCCTGCCGCGCCAGGACGACGGTTTGGTGTAGACCGGGTACTCCAGCAGACCGTCGGAGTGGGACTCCTCCACGAGCGATTCCGGGTTGCCGACCACGCCGGGGATCAGCCGGGCGACGGCCTCGACCATCGCGAGGACAGCCACCTCCCCGCCGTTGAGGACGTAGTCGCCGAGGGAGACGGGGCGGACGTCGAACGCCCCGCGCGCCCAGTCGATCGCCCGCTCGTCGATCCCCTCGTACCGCCCGCAGGCGAAGACGAGGTGGTCGAGCTCCGCGAACTCGTACGCCATGGCCTGGTTGAACACGGCTCCGGCCGGTGAGGGAACGATCAGGGTGGGGCGGTCCCCGTCCGCGGGCGACCCGGCGAGGACAGCTTCGAGTGCCAGGGCCCACGGCTCGGCCTTCATGACCATGCCGGCTCCGCCGCCGTACGGGGTGTCGTCGACCGTCCGGTGCCGGTCCGTCGTGAAGGAGCGGAGGTCATGGACCCGTACATCGAGGACGCCGTCCTGCCGGGCCTTGCCGATCAGCGACAGGTCGAGGGCGGCAAGGTACTCCGGGAAGATGGAGACGACGTCGATGCGCACTAGTCGCGCTCCTCCGCCGGAGCCCCGTCGTCGTCGCCGTCGTCGGGCGCCTGGTTAGAACCGGGGGTGTTGAGGTCGAAGAGCCCTGCCGGCGGCACGATCGTCACGAAGCCGCCCTCGGGATCCACCTCGGGGACGATCTCGCCGACGAAGGGCACGAGGGCCTCGTGGCCGTCGGCGAGTTCGACGACCAGCAGGTCCTGGACGGCCATCGTCCGCAGGCCGGTGACCTTGCCCACGGACTCTCCCTCGACGCGGGCATCGAGGCCGACGAGTTCGTGCTCGTACCAGGAGTCGTCGTCGCCGTCGTCCGTCCCGTCGGAGTCGATGAAGAGCCGGGCGCCGCGCAGCGTCTCGGCCTGGTTGCGGTCGGCGACCTGCTCGAAGCCCACGATCAGGATGTCCTTGTTCCACCGGGCCTTGGCGACGGTCAGCTCGGAGACGGCGGCGTCCTCGACCCGGAAGGTCTCGCCGGGCTCGAACCGGTCCTCGGGGGCGTCGGTGAAGAGCTGGACGGTCACCTCGCCCCGGATGCCGTGGGGCTTGCCGATCCTGGCTACGAGTACTTCCATCGTGCTGCTCCTGCTGGTTGTGCCACGGGGAATCCGGGGTTGTGCGGGGGTGGTACGGGGACTACGGGGAAAACCGATCGGCCCCGCCACCAGGTTCTGGTGGCGGGGCCGATTCGTGCCGTGCTCTGGAGGGGTCAGCCCCTGCGGCGGTCGGTGTCGACGACGTCGACGCGGACCGGCTCGCCGTCCGCGAGGGCGGCGACCACGGTGCGCAGCGCCCGGGCGGTGCGCCCCTGGCGGCCGATCACGCGGCCGAGGTCCTCCTGGTGGACGCGGACCTCGAGCGTCTCACCGCGGCGATTGTTCTTCGCGGAGACCCGGACGTCGTCCGGGTTGTCGACGATGCCGCGGACGAGGTGCTCCAGAGCTTCGGCCAGCAACTTACTCTGCCTCGGTCGCTTCCGCGGCGGCGTCGTCGTTCTTCTTCGCCTTCGGCGTGATGGCCTCGGGGACGATCACCGAACCCTTCTCGGGGGCGACGAACGATTCCTTGGCTGCCTTGGTCCTCAGGGTGCCTTCCTGGCCCTTGAGTCCCTTGAACTTCTGCCAGTCACCGGTGATCTTCAGCAGCACGGAGACCTGCTCGGTCGGCTGGGCGCCGACGCCGAGCCAGTACTGCGCACGGTCGGAGTCGATCTCGATGAACGAGGGCTCCTCGGTGGGGTTGTACTTGCCGATTTCTTCGAGGGCACGGCCATCACGCTTGGAGCGTGCATCCATGACGACGACACGGTAGAAAGGTGCGCGGATCTTGCCCATGCGCTTGAGGCGAATCTTTACGGCCACTTGTGTGGTCACTCCTTGTAAATGAAAAGGGGCGAACCCGTCGTCCTGCTCCCGTGGGGCGGGCCATTTCGAGGGGTTCAAAGGACACAATTCACGCACAGAGAGAGGGGCTGCACGGATCGAGTACGAATCCATTGTGCCAGACGGGCGAAGTTTAGGCGATTCCGCCCGGGGAGCCCGCGACGGCGACCCTCAGCCGGTTGCGCCAGGGGTCCTCGAAGCGCAGTTCTGCCCCGGTGGAGTGGCTCGCGATCCCGGCGGAGGCGAGCCGGTCGGCGAGCGCCCCCACCTCGTCGGCGGCGGGCACCTGGATGAGCACCTCGCCGAGACCGAGCGTGTCCTTGCGGGGGCCGGCGCCCCTGCTGTTCCAGACGTTCATGGCCATGTGGTGGTGATAGCCTCCGGCCGACACGAAGAGGGCCTGGCCGTGCCAGCCGGCCGTCCGTTCGAATCCCAGCACGTCGACGTAGAACCGCTGCGCCGTGTCCACGTCGCCCACCTGCAGGTGGACGTGCCCGACCTCCGCGCTCTTCGACGCGGCATGCGCCACGGCGTCCTCCGTCAGGTGTTCCTCCAGGTAGGCCCGAGGCGACAGCGGGAGGCTGTCCATCACGACGGAGCGGTTGCCGCGCTCGTCCCGGGACCAGTCCCAGGTCTCCCTCGGGCGGTCGAAGTACAGTTCGATGCCGTTGCCCTCGGGATCGCTGAAGTAGAAGGCCTCGCTCACGAGGTGGTCGGCACTGCCCACGTAGGAGCTGAGCGGATGGCGGGCCGCGGACGCGACGGCTGCGGCCAGGTCCGCGCGGTCCGAGAACAGGAGGGCGGTGTGGAACAGGCCGGCCTCGCCGCGCGGGGGCAGGCGCAGGTGGCCGGCGGCTTCCAGGCGGATGACCGCCTTCCCCCGGCGTCCGAGCACGACGGCGTCCGCACGGTCCTCGAGCACCTCCAGACCCAGCGCGGTGGCGTAGTAGGTGGTCATGGCCGCGAGATCTCCGACCCGAAGGGTCAGCGTGCCCATGGCGGTGGTGGTGGGTAGCAGGTCCTGGTGCATAGCGGCTCCTCCGGCGGTGATCGTACTGTCCTCCGCATAACTACTTGAAGCTTCAAGTTATTCCGGGGAGGCGGACGGCTGGCTCCTCGGCACCGGGCGCACGACCGCTCCGCGCAGCACGATCGCCCGGAGGTCGGCCAGGGTGCCGACGTCCCGGCGTGGATCGGAGGAGCAGACGACGGCGTCTGCGCCGGCCCCCTCCTCGATACCGGGGAAGCCCAGCCAGCGGCGGGCGGACCAGCAGGCGGCATCGAGGGCCGCCGCTGCACCCAGTCCGGCGGCTGCTAACGCGGCCACCTCGTCCGGGAGGCGGCCGTGCGCGATCACGCTCCCGGCGTCCGTTCCCGCGTAGACGGCGATCCCGGCATCGTGCGCCCTGCGCACCATGTCCTGCCGTCCGCCCCACAGGCGCCGCATGTGCGCCGCATAGTCCGGGTACTTCTCCGCGGCACCGTCGGCGATGGCGGGGAAGGTGTCGATGTTGATCAGCGTCGGGACGATGGCCACGCCCTGCTCCACGAAGCGCGGGACGTGCCGGGGAAGCATCCCCGTGGCGTGCTCGATGCAGTCGATACCGGCGTCGAGCATTCCGTCGAGCGTGTCGGCGGCGAAGCAGTGGGCGGTGACGCGGGCGCCCTCGGCGTGGGCGGCGTCGACCGCGTCCCGAAGGGCCGCGGTCGGGAAGGCAGGAGTCAGGTCCCCGAGCGACCGGTCGATCCAGTCCCCCACGATCTTCACCCAGCCGTCGCCGCGCCGTGCCTGCTCCGCCACGGCGTCGGCGAGCTGCGAGGGCTCCACCTCCACGGCGTAGTCGCGGAAGTAGCGGCGGGTGCGGGCGACATGGCGCCCTGCCCGTACCAGCCGCGGCAGGTCCGGCCGCTGCTGCACCCACCGCGTGTCGTTGACGACGCCCGCGTCCCGGATGAGCAGTGTGCCCGCGTCCCTGTCGGCCAGGGCCTGCTGTTCGGCCAGGGCGTCCGGTACGCGGCCCCTCCGGTCGAGGCCAACATGGCAGTGCGCGTCGACGAGGCCGGGCAGGACCCACCCCTCCAGTGTGCGCGACGGTGCCCCGGGCGGCCGTGTGAAGGTGAACCGCCCGTCCTGCACGTAGACGTCGGGGACGGAGCGCGACGGCGACAGCAGCACCGTGCCCGTGAGGTGCAGGTAGCCGCCGGTCGGCGAGGTCATGGCGGCGGGGTCATGGCGGCGGGGTCATGGCGGCGGGGTCATGGCGGCGGGGTCATGCCGACAGGGGTCTTGCCGGCAGGGAACGGGGCGCGGGCCCGCTGGAGCGCGCTCACGCCGCGGCCTCCTCGCCTGCGGAGCGCAGAAAGGCGCGGATGAGAGCGGCACCCTCGGGGGTGTCGTGCGGGCGGTGTCCGCCCGGGACCACGCGGTGGACGGCGCCTGTTCCGGCCAGGTACTGGGCCACCTCCTCGTAGAGTGGCTCCCAGCCACCCGTGAGGACGAGGGTCGGCACGCCGGGGACGATCGACAGCGGAGCCTCCCAGGGCGGGCTCTGGAGCCGCAGCCGGGCGGCATCCCGCCCGGGACCGCCCACAGGTTCCTCCGCTTCCTCCGCGATGGATCCGCGCCGCAGGAACTCCCGGAGAAAATCCCCGTCCGACATCGCGTGGCGCTCGGCGACCAGGGGTGCCATCAGGTCGATGTGCGCCTTCGTCGCGGGGAGGCCGGCCGTCAGTGAGAGGCACGCGGGCTCGATGAGCGTCAGGGAACCCACGAGGTCCGGCCGCTCGACGGCGAGCAGCATGGCGGGAACGGCACCCTCCGCGTGGGCGACGACGTGCCCGCCGGCGCCCAGGGCCTCGGCGAGGATCTCCTGGTCGCGATCGTGGTCCGTCGCCAGGGGCTCCGCCTCCGCGTCGAAGCCGTGGCGCCGGAGGTACAGGCAGTCGAAGTCGAGCGAGAGGCCGTGCTGCCTCGGCCAGGCGGCGGCTCCGAAACGGCCACTGCCATGGACGAAGACGACGCGCTCGAGGCTCAGCACTGGAAGGAACCCGCCGGGTCCGGTGCGGGCTGCACTGGAATCGCTACTTCCCGAGGAACTTCTCGAAGCCCTTCGGGAGGTTCATGGCCGACGGGTCGAAGTCCTGCTGACCGCCGAACGCTGCACCCGGCGCCGCCGTACGGGCCGCGGTGCGTCGCGCCTCCGCCTGCTGCAGTTCCTGGGCGGCCTTCGCGGGGTTGCCCGAGCGCGGCTTCTTCTTGCCCTTGGCCGCGACGGCCTTCGCCTTGCGCGGACCGCCGAAGCCACCGGGGCCGGCCATCCCGGGCATGCCCGGGATCCCTCCGCCGGATGCCATCTTCTTCATCATCTTCTGCGCCTGGGTGAAGCGCTCGAGCAGTCCGTTCACCTCGGAGACGTGCACGCCGGACCCACGGGCGATCCTCGCGCGGCGGGATCCGTTGATGATCTTGGGGGCGAGCCGCTCGTGCGGGGTCATGGAGCGGACGATGGCCTCGACACGGTCGATCTCGCGCTCGTCGAAGTTCTCGAGCTGCTCCCGCATGTTGGCGGCACCGGGCATCATCATGAGCATCTTCTTCATGGAGCCCATGTTGCGGATCTGCTGCATCTGGGCGAGGAAGTCCTCGAGGGTGAACTCCTCCTGGTCGGCGAACTTCTTCGCCATCCGGGCCGCTTCGTCCTTGTCCCAGGACTGCTCCGCCTGCTCGATGAGCGTCAGGATGTCGCCCATGTCCAGGATGC
Source organism: Arthrobacter rhamnosi (assembly GCF_054510975.1). NCBI lineage: Bacteria > Bacillati > Actinomycetota > Actinomycetes > Micrococcales > Micrococcaceae > Arthrobacter > Arthrobacter rhamnosi. The sequence goes on from NZ_JBTNDN010000005.1 coordinate 20,689, forward strand.
GCGAGGCCATGCGGTCGGGGTGGAACAGCTCGAAGTCGTTCAGTCCCTCGCCCGTGGACGCGAACATGACCGGCTTGCCGGTGACCGAGGCGACGGAGAGGGCGGCACCACCGCGTGCGTCGCCGTCGAGCTTGGTCAGGACGACACCGGTGAAGTCGACACCCTCGTTGAACGCGAGGGCGGTGTTGACGGCATCCTGGCCGATCATCGCGTCGATGACGAACAGCACCTCGTCGGGGCTGATGGCGGCGCGGATGTCTGCGGCCTGCTGCATCAGTTCGGCATCCACGCCGAGACGGCCCGCGGTGTCGACGATGACGACGTCGTGCAGGCGCGCCCGTGCCTCCGCGACACCCTGGCGGGCGACGGCGACCGGGTCCCCGGTGGCGGACTCGAATTCGGAGCTGACGCCCGGGTGCGGCGCGTAGACGGGAACGCCTGCGCGCTCACCGTTCACCTGGAGCTGCCGGACGGCGTTCGGGCGCTGGAGGTCGCAGGCGACCAGCAGCGGGCTGTGTCCCTGGCCCTTGAGCCACTTGGACAGCTTTCCGGCGAGCGTGGTCTTTCCGGCACCCTGCAGGCCCGCCAGCATGATGACGGTCGGCGGGTTCTTCGCCAGGCGGATCCGGCGGGTCTCCCCGCCGAGGATCCCGACGAGTTCCTCGTTGACGATCTTGACGACCTGCTGGCCCGGGTTCAGGGCCTGGGAGACCTCGAGGCCGAGGGCGCGTTCCTTGACGGCGGCCGTGAAAGCGCGCACCACGGGCACGGCGACGTCGGCGTCGAGCAGGGCGCGCCGGATCTCGCGGACGGTGGCGTCGATGTCCGCCTCGGTGAGGCGGCCCTTGCCACGGAGGTTCTTGAAGGTCGCAGTCAGCCGGTCGGAGAGTGAATTGAACACGTGCCGTGAACTTCTTTCATCGGGAAGTAGAGAGACTCAACTCCCTAGGGTACCAACTGGGGGTGCCGGAAGGATGCCTGACGCGGGCCGGTCCGGCCGCACCGGACACTGCCGGCGCAACGGGCGACGCAGCGCGGGAGGGCAGGACACGCGCAGGGATAAGTGGCAAGGTGAAGAGGTGGACACTTCCTCCCTCGCAGAACACGACACCATTCCCGCCGATGCCGATACCCGGGTGAAGACACTCCTCATCCTCGGGGCCTCCGGCGACCTCACGGGACGCCTGCTGCTCCCGGGGCTCGCCCGGCTCATCCGCCTGGGCAGGGCCGACGGGCTGAAGCTCGTGGGCGCGGGATCCGACGACCTCACCGACGACCAGTGGCGCGAGCGCATCGACAAAGCCTTCGCGGGGTCCCTCGACAAGGCGGACGACGCCGGCCGGGCATCCCTCCAGCAGGTGCGCGACAACAGCACCTACCACCTGATCGACGTCACCCAGGACGGGCTCGGCGACCTGGTGCAGACACTCGAAGGCCCGGTGGCCCTGTACTTCGCCCTCCCTCCGGCCATCAGCCAGAAGGCCTGCAGCGCCCTCGGACCGGACTCCCTGCCCAAGAGCACGCGCCTCGTCATGGAGAAGCCGTTCGGGACGGACCAGGCCTCGGCCCATCGGCTCAACGAGAAGCTGGCGAAACTGGTCCCGGAGCAGAACATCCACCGCGTGGATCACTTCCTCGGCAAGGCGACCGTCTTCAACATCCTGGGCCTGCGCTTCGCCAACCGCATCCTCGAGCCGGTGTGGAACAACCTCCACATCGAGAAGGTCGAGGTCATCTTCGACGAGGACCTCGCACTGGAGAACCGCGCCCGCTACTACGACGGGGCGGGCGCCCTGCGCGACATGATCCAGAGTCACCTGCTGCACGTCATGGCGCTGCTGGCGCTGAACGCGCCGTCGACCCTGCACGAGCGGGACCTGCGGGACCACATCGGCTCGATCCTCCGGGCGAGCTCGGTGGATCTCGACAGCCCGGGCAGCAGCCGCCGCGCCCGCTACACGGCGGGCTCCATCGGCGACCGCCGGATCCCCGACTACGCGGCGGAGCCCGGCGTCGATCCCTCGAAGGGCACCGAGACCCTCGCCGAGGTCACCGTCTCGATCAACAACGAGCGCTGGTCGGGCGTCCCGTTCGTCCTCCGCTCCGGCAAGGCCCTCGGCATCAAGCGCAAGGAAGCGGTCATCACCTTCCGGCCCGTCAGCCACCTGCCCGTGGGCTTCACGGGACAGGACGCGCCCACGAAGCTGCGCATCGGGTTCGGACCGGACACCCTCCAGCTCGAACTCGACGTCAACGGACCGGGCGACATCTTCTCGCTGGACCGCGCGACCCTCAGTGCAGACCTCAACGAGACGGATCTGCTCCCCTACGGTGAGGTACTCGACGGGGTCCTCGCCGGGGACCCCACGCTGTCCGTCCGCGGTGACACCGCCGAGGACTGCTGGCGCATCGTGGAGCCGGTCCTCAAGGCCTGGTCGGAGAACCGGGTACCCCTCGAGGAGTACCCCGCCGGGTCGAACGGACCGGAGTCCTGGCCGTCGTCCCACGGCCGGCCCTGACGACCGCTCCCCGCGCCTCCCCCGCGCCTCGCCGAGAACGACGGAAGGGCCGCCACGATGTGGCGGCCCTTCCGTCGTTCTCCTGCTGCGTCTCCTACATTGCCTTACAGTGCGGCGTCCCCGCGCTCACCCGTGCGGACGCGGACGGCTTCCTCGACCGGGATCACCCAGACCTTGCCGTCGCCGGCGCGCCCGGTGTTGGCCGTCGAGACCAGGACATCGACGATGTCGGTGACCCAGGCATCCGCGACGAGGACCTCGACGCGCGCCTTCTGGAGGAGGTCCACGGTGTACTCGGCGCCGCGGTAGACCTCGGTATGGCCGCGCTGGCGGCCGTAGCCGCTCGCCTGGCTGACCGTGAGGCCCTGGACCCCGTAGTTCTCGAGTGCTCCCCGGACGCCGTCGAGCTTGTCGGGACGAACGATTGCTGTCACCAGTTTCATGAATGTACGCCCTCCGTGACGTTCTGCTGGGTGGTCTTCTGCGTGGTCTTGTGCGGCGTGAACATCTGCTCGGCGAAGGGGTGGAAGGATCCGCCCACTCCCAGTCCACCGAATTCGTAGGCGGTCTCCGCGTGCTCCGAGAGGTCGACGCCGCCGATCTCGTTGTCGGCGCTGACCCGGAACCCGATGGTCTTGTGGATCGCCAGGCCGATGATGGCGGTCATGACGGCGGAGAGGGCGATCGCGATGGAGGCAGCGACGATCTGGGCCACGAGCTGGCCGGCGCCGCCGCCGTAGAAGAGTCCGCCACCGGCGCCCTCGACCGGCAGTGCGATGAACCCGAGGGACAGCGTGCCCACGATGCCCGCGACGAGGTGGACGGCGACGACGTCGAGCGAATCGTCGAAGCCGAGGCGGTACTTGATGCCGACGGCCAGGGCGCAGACCGCGCCCGAGAGGAGGCCCAGGCCCACGGCGCCGATGGGGCTGACGTTGGCGCAGGCGGGCGTGATGGCGACGAGGCCGGCGACGATGCCCGAGGCGGCGCCGAGGGACGTCGGGCGTCCGTCGCGGATCCGCTCGGTCATGAGCCAGCCGACCATGGCGGCGGCGGGGGCTGCCATGGTGTTGATCCAGATCAGGCCGGCCTCCTCGGCGCTTCCTGCCGCGCCTCCGTTGAAGCCGAACCAGCCGAACCACAGGAGTGCGGCGCCGAGCATCACGAACGGGATGTTGTGGGGGCGCTGGGCCGGGTCCTGGCCGAAGCCCTGCCGCTTGCCGAGGATCAGGGCGAGGACGAGTGCTGCCACGCCTGCGCTGATGTGCACCACCGTGCCTCCGGCGAAGTCGATGGCTTCGCCGACGGCGCTGCCGACAGCACCGTCAGCGCTGAGGAGTCCGCCGCCCCACACCATGAACGCGAGCGGGCAGTAGACCGCCGTGACCCAGATGGGCACGAAGATGGTCCAGGCGCCGAACTTGGCGCGGTCGGCGATGGCTCCGCTGATGAGCGCCACCGTGATGATGGCGAAGGTGGCGCCGTAGCCCGCGCCGATGAGGTCCTCCGTGCCGATCAGACTCGCAAGCCCGAACGAGGTGAACGGATTGCCGAAGAGCTGGGCGATGCCGTCCCCGCCGGTCATCGAGTAGCCCCACAGGACCCAGACGACCCCCACGAGCCCGACGGCGATGAAGCTCATCATCATCATGTTCAGTGCGGCCTTGGCACGGGTCATCCCGCCGTAGAAGAAGGCGAGGCCCGGGGTCATGAGGAGTACGAGGGCAGCTGAGATCATCACCCAGACGTGGCCTGCTGTGAGGTCCATCAAACACGATCCTTCCAAAGGGGCGGGGACTTCCCGCACCTCCAGAATGCGATGGGCGTGTTTCCGTCCTTGGGGCGGAACATTGCGCGCAGGTTACATCAGTCTCACCGACGTAAAAGGCGCATGACGCGAGTGTTTCCGGCAGGTTTCCCAGGGTCTGGTCCCTTGCCGGGTTCCCGGCTGGACCCTAGGGGGCGGTCCGATCGGCAGCGCGTCCTGACAGCCGTCTCGATAGCACGGCTAGCTCAGCAGCGCGTCGACGAAGCCCTCTGCGTCGAAGGCCGCGAGGTCGTCCGCGCCCTCGCCGAGGCCGATCAGCTTCACGGGCACGCCCAGGCTGCGCTGGATCGCCACCACGATGCCGCCCTTCGCGGTCCCGTCGAGTTTGGTGAGCACGATCCCGCTGATGTTCACGACCTCGGCGAAGACCCGCGCCTGGTTGAGTCCGTTCTGCCCGGTGGTGGCATCCAGTACCAGGAGGACCTCGTCGACCGTGCCCTGCTTCTCGACGACGCGCTTGACCTTGCCGAGCTCGTCCATCAGGCCGACCTTGTTCTGCAGGCGCCCGGCGGTGTCGATCAGGACCACGTCCACTTCCTGCTCGATGCCCGCCTTGACGGCCTCGAAGGCCACGGACGCCGGATCGGCGCCGTCGATGTCGGACTTCACCGTGGGCACGCCGACGCGCGCCCCCCAGGTGGCCAGCTGCTCCGCCGCGGCTGCGCGGAAGGTGTCCGCCGCCCCCAGGAGCACGTCCTTGTCGTCGGCGACCAGCGCGCGCGCGAGCTTGCCGACGGTGGTGGTCTTGCCCACCCCGTTCACGCCGACCACCATCACGATCGCGGGCCGGTCCGCATGCCGCTGCGTGGCGAGTGAGCGGTCCATCGAGGGATCGACGAGCTTCACCAGTTCCTCGCGGAGCATGTCCTTGACCTCGGCGGGGTTGCGGCTGCCGGCCACCTTCACGCGCTCGCGCAGCGCGTCGACCAGTTCCATGGTGGGCTCGGTGCCGAGGTCCGCCATCAGGAGGGTCTCCTCCACCTCGTCCCAGACGTCCTCGTCGATGCTGTCGCGCGACAGCAGGGCGAGCAGTCCCTTGCCGAGCGCGTTGTTCGAGCGGACGAGTCGTGCCCGCAGCCGGGCGAGGCGGCCCTGCATGGGTTCGACGGTGTCGAAGCGCGGGGCGGGGGGCGCCTCGTCGAGGGTGCTGAGGTCGTCCGGCACCAGGACGTCCGTCGTGGTCCCGTCCGGGCTGTCGAGGACGTCGAGGGAGGTGGCGCCGTGGGCGGCGACGCCGGCCAGGTCGTCGGGATCCCTGGGCGAGGAATAGAGCCCGGGAGGTGTGCGCCGACCCCGGACGAGGAGGACGGCGAGCGACCCGATCACGGCGATCGCGAGGATGACGAAGATGACAGGCAGAAGGATGTCGTTCACTGATCCACCTTCTCATACGGGCCGATTGAGCATCCGACGGATGCGGTGACAGAATGCGAGGACCATGGCCGGTTCCCCTCGCGCTCGCAAGCAGTCCCTCCTTCCGATCCTTCCGCGGAGGACACGGGGAGAGGGCGACGCTCCCGCGCCGGAGCGCCTCGCCATTCCGCGCGAGATCCGGGTCCTCATCGCAGCGGCGTTCGTGATCGCCATCGGCTTCGGGCTCGTGGCCCCGATCCTGCCGCAGTTCGCGCAGAGCTTCGACGTCGGCGTGACGGCGGCGTCCGTGATCGTCAGTGCCTTCGCCTTCACGAGGCTCCTGTTCGCACCGGCGGGCGGGTGGCTCGTGGAGAAGCTCGGTGAACGTCCGGTCTACATCATCGGCCTGCTCATCGTGGCCCTGTCCACCGCCGCGTGCGCCTTCGCCGCGGACTACTGGCAGCTGCTGGTCTTCCGGGCGCTGGGCGGCATCGGGTCGACCCTGTTCACCGTCTCGGCCATGGGACTGATCGTCCGGCTCGCGCCGCCGTCCATCCGTGGCCGGGTCTCCGGTGCCTACGCCACGGCATTCCTGCTCGGCAGTATCGGCGGGCCCCTCGTCGGGGGCCTGCTCGCCGGCCTCGGACTCCGCGTGCCGTTCCTCGCGTACGCCGTCGCGCTGCTCGTCGCATCCGCCGTCGTGTTCTTCCAGCTCCGGGACACCTCCCTCGCCGACCGGCAGGCGGCACGCCAGCAGGCACCGCTGTCGGTCCGGGAGGCCGTCCGTGACTCCGCCTACCGTGCGTCGCTCCTCTCGGGCTTCGCCAACGGGTGGTCCTCGTTCGGCATCCGGATGGCCCTGGTCCCGCTCTTCGCGACCGCCGTGCTCGACGCCGGGCCGCAGGTCGCAGGGATCTCGCTCGCCTTCTTCGCGGGCGGGACCGCGCTGTCGCTGACGGTGTCCGGGCGCCTCGCCGACACGGCCGGCAGGAAGCCGCTGGTCATCACCGGGCTCCTGGTCAACGGTGCCGCGATGGCCGCGCTCGGCTTCTCGGGCAGCGTCCCCGTGTTCCTGGCGGTCTGCGTGGTCGGCGGGATCGGGACGGGGCTGCTGAGTCCGGCGCAGCAGGCGGCCGTGGCGGACATCATCGGCACCGGGCGCAGTGGCGGCAAGGTCCTGGCGACGTTCCAGATGAGCGCGGACCTCGGCGCCATCTTCGGCCCGATCGTCGCCGGCCTCATCATCGACCGGCTCGTCGTGGGCTCCTACGCCCTGGCCTTCGTCGCCACGGGTGTCCTGGCCGTGCTCGCCGCCGTCACCTGGCTGGCGTCCCGCGAGACACTCCCCCGGCAGTCCGGGGTCGGGGTGCCCGGCTAGCCGAGGAGCTGCTCCTCGGCGTCCAGGCGCTGGCTGATGACGGTCGACACCCCGTCACCGCGCATCGTGACGCCGTAGAGCGCGTCGGCCACCTCCATGGTCCGTTTCTGGTGCGTGATGATGATGAGCTGGCTCGACGCGCGGAGTTCCCGGAAGATGCTGATGAGCCGGCCGAGGTTCGTGTCGTCGAGGGCGGCCTCGACCTCGTCCATGACGTAGAAGGGCGATGGCCGTGCCTTGAAGATGGCGACCAGGAGCGCCACGGCGGTCAGCGAGCGTTCCCCACCCGAGAGCAGGGACAGCCGCTTGATCTTCTTGCCGGCGGGCCGAGCCTCCACCTCGATGCCCGTGGCGAGCATGTCGGAGGGATCGGTGAGCACGAGCCTGCCCTCACCGCCGGGGAACAGCGTGGCGAACACGCGTTCGAACTGCTCGGCCGTGTCCCGGTAGGCGTCCGTGAAGACCCGCTCGACGCGCTCGTCGACCTCCCGGATGATGTCGAGGAGGTCCTTCCGGGTGGCCTTCAGGTCCGCCAGCTGCGTACTGAGGAACTGGTGCCGCTCCTCGAGTGCCGCGAATTCCTCCAGAGCGAGGGGATTGACCTTGCCGAGCGCCGCGAGATCCCGTTCCGCGCGCTTCAGCCTCTTCTCCTGCTGCTCCCGGACGAACGGTATTCCCTGCGGCACCGGGATGCCGTCGTCGTCGACCGGTGCCCGCAGGGCCGCCCACTTGTCCTCCGGGGAGTCCGCGGAGTCCTGGGGCACGGGCAGGTGCGGGCCGAACTCGTCCACGAGGTGGTCGGGCGTCAGCCCGAGCTCCTCGATGGACCGGTTCTCCAGGGCCTCGATCCGAAGCCTCTGCTGGGTGCGGGCGAGCTCGTCACGATGCACGGAGTCCGTCAGGCGGGCGAGCTCGGCGCCGAGTTCCGCGTTGGCCTTCCGGACCGCCTGCAGCTCCGTGTCCTGCTGTTCGCGCAGCCGCTCGGCGGCATCGCGCTGCTCGGCCGCGACCGCGACGGACTCCGCGGCCCGCCGCTCGGCAGCACGGGCAGCGCGGGCGACCGCCACGGCCTTGACGGCCTGCGCCCGCCGGACCCGTGCCTTCTCCGCCGCCTGTTCACGCGCCCGGCGCTCCGACTGGGCGGCGCGCTCGAGCGACGCCGCCCTGTTCCCGAGCGCCGACAGCTGCTCCTCGCCGCTGCGCAGGGCCAGCCGCGCCTCGAGCTCGGCCTGCCGCGCGTCGGCGGCCGCACGGTGCAGGACGGTCCGCTGCTCGGTGGACGGCTCGGCCTCGACGGGCTGTTCCTGCAGGTCCTTCAACCGCTGCGCCACCTCGGAGAGCCGGGTCTCCTCCTGTGCGAGGTTCGCCTCGGCGGTCCGCATCAGTGCGGCCAGGCGTTCGGCTTCACCGGAGGCCGAGCGCAGGGTCGCGTTGAGGTGTCCGAGCTTCTCGGCGACGGCGGCCATGCGCGCGTCGGACTCGTGCAGGCGCTCGAGCGCCGCGTCCACGCGCTGCTGCGCGGCCTGCTGCCGGGTCCTCGCGCCCGAGAGGCGGAACCGCAGACGCTCGGTCGAGGCGAGGGCCGAGGCCAGCCGCTCCTCCGTCTCCTCGGCAGCCGCGCGGAGCTCCAGGTAGCCTGCCGCACCGGGCGTGCCGCCGCGGGCGGCGTGGCGGGACAGGACGTCGCCGTCGCGCGTCACGGCGAGCGGTGCCGCACCGTCCTCGATCACGCTGCGGGCGCGGTCCAGGTCCTCGACGACGACGGCGCCGCGCAGCAGGTCCTCGAGCGCGGGACGGAGTGCGGAGGGTACCTCCACGACCGAGAGCACGGGGACGACGGCGCTCCGGTCGACAGGACCGGTTGCGCGCGGGGACGCCTTCGCCGGACGCCCACCCGACCCGGCCCCGGGAGCGACGACGAGGGACACCTGTCCGGCGTCGTCGTGCTTCAGGAGCTCCAAGGCCGCGACGGCGGCGGCGACGCTCTCCACGGTGACCGCATCGGCGGAGCCCGCGAGCGCCGCGGCGACCGCCTTCTCGAAGCCCGGTGCGACCTGGAGGAGCTGCGGAAGCGGCAGCGCCACGCCGTCGAGCCCGGCGGCCAGGAGGGCTCCGGAGCCGTCGCGCTGCTGCAGCCCCTCGCGCTGCGCCTCGAGGCGGGCCGCGAGGGCGCTCCGTTCCCGCTCGGCGGCGCGTTCCTCCCCGGCGAGCGCCTGCAGTTCGTCCGTGATGGTCCCGAGGAGGGCCGAGGCCTCCTCGTACTCGGCGTCGAGGCCCTCCTCACCCTCCTCGTGGCCGGCCACCTGGCCCTCGAGCGCGGTGAAGTCCCGCTCGGCGGCACCGCACCGTTCCTCGGCGGCGGCGATGGACGCCCGGAGGCGTCCGAGTTCCGCGACGGCCGACTCGACGCGGGAGCGGGCCGCTCCCACGGTTCCCGCCAGTTTGGCCTCGCCCTCGCGCCTGTCGGCGGCTGCGCGCAGCAGGCGCGCGAGCCTCGCGTCCTCGGCGGCCGATGCGTCCTCGGCGGCGCGACGCGCGGTCAGCGTCGCCTCGAGTGCGTGTCCGAGCGAGGCCACCTCATCCTGCAGTGCGGCGACCTCGGTCCGCACACGCGCGGCCTGCCGGTCGAGGTGGTCGGGATCGCGTCCGGAGTCCGGTTCGGGGCCACCCTGTCCCAGCAGGTGCCCGCGATCCTCGGCACGGGCGGCGAGGGCGGCGAGCTTCTCGCGGGCACTCGACAGCGCGTACCAGGTCTCCCGCGCCCGGTTGAGGGCCGGGACGGCCCCCGCGGCGGCCTGCTCGAGGTCGGCCTGGCGTTCCTGGCCGGCGCCGAGTGCCTGCTCGACCTCCTCCCGGCGTGCCTGGAGCGCGGCCTCGGCGGCGACGTCCCGCTCGAACCCGGAGCGCAGCGTCACCAGCTCGTCCGCGAGCAGGCGGGACCGCGCGTCCCGCACGGCGAACTGCACCTGCTGGGCACGGCGTGCCACCTCGGCCTGCTTCCCGAGCGGGGTCAGCTGCCGCCGGAGCTCGGCGGTGAGGTCTGACAGGCGCGCGAGGTTCGCCTGCATCGCGTCGAGCTTCCGCACCGTCTTCTCGCGCCGGCGGCGATGCTTCAGGATCCCGGCGGCTTCCTCGATGAAGCCGCGCCGCTCCTCCGGTGTGGCATGCAGCACCTTGTCGAGCTGTCCCTGCCCGACGATGACGTGCATCTCGCGTCCGAGCCCGGAATCGGAGAGGAGTTCCTGGATGTCGAGGAGCCTGCAGTTCTTGCCGTTGATCGCGTACTCCGAGCCGCCCGCGCGGAAGAGCGTGCGCGAGATCGTGACCTCGGTGTACTCGATGGGCAGGGCGCCGTCGCTGTTGTCGATGGTGAGGGAGACCTGGGCCCGCCCGAGCGGAGCCCGTCCGGACGTCCCGGCGAAGATGACGTCCTCCATCTTGCCGCCGCGCAGCGTCTTGGCACCCTGCTCCCCCATGACCCAGGCGAGTGCGTCGACGACGTTGGACTTGCCGGAACCGTTGGGGCCGACGACGGCGGTCACGCCGGGTTCGAAGTCGAAGGTCGTCGCCGACGCGAAAGACTTGAACCCCCGCATGGTTAGACTCTTCAGATGCACAGTGTCAGGATCTCCAGGGGGAATGGGACCTCCCTAATCTACTGGAACGCACCGACTGTACGGGTGCGGGGCTGTATCGGGTGGGCAAGGCCGTGACCTCCTCGAATCGGGAGTGACCGGCTGGTGCATTAAGAAGTAGGCTTACAAAAGTTTCAGCAGTATCCGTTCCAGCAGTATCCAGAGGCGTCCAGGCCGATCCATCCGTGGATCCTCTACGGCCACCTACCGGCGCTGACCAGTTGACGAGGCAGGAAATTTGACCGGTAACGCGACGTTTCGACATGACAACACGGCCTTGCTCGCCGTCACGAGTGTGGAGGCGCCGGTAGTCGTCAGTTCCGCAGAGTTCGACGAGCGGCTGGCGCCCAGCCTGAAGAGGCTCCGGCTCTCGAAGCGGCTCCTCGAGCGCGTGGCCGGCGTGACGGAGCGCCGCTGGTGGTCGCCCGGGTCCGATTTCGATGACGCCGCCATCGAGGCGGGAGCCAAGGCCATGGCGGAAGCCGGCATCGAACCCGGTGACGTCGGCCTGCTGATCAACACCTCGGTGACCCGCCGCAACCTCGAACCGTCCGTCGCGGTGAAGATCCACCACTCGCTGGGCCTCCCCTCGTCCGCCATGAACTTCGACCTGGCCAACGCCTGCCTCGGCTTCGTGAACGGTATGACCCTTGCCGCCAACATGATCGACTCCGGGCAGATCAAGTACGCCCTGATCGTCGCCGGCGAGGACGCCCAGCGGACCCAGGAAGCGACGTTCAGGCGGCTGAACCGCGAGGACTCCACCCGCGAGGACTTCCTCAGCGAGTTCGCGACCCTCACCCTCGGTTCCGGGGCTGCCGCCGCCGTCCTCGGTCCCGCCGACTCCCACCCCGGGTCCCACCGCATCCTCGGCGGGGTCTCGCGTGCCGGCACCCAGCACCACGAACTGTGCGTGGGCGGCATCGACGGGATGTACACCGACACGAAGGGCCTGCTCGACGGCGGGCTCGAACTCGTGGTCACCGCGTGGCACGAGGCGCAGGCCGACGGCTGGTCGTGGGGCGCGATGGACCGCTACGTGACCCACCAGGTCTCCAACTCCTACACCAACGCCATCATCAAGGCCGTGGATCTCGAGCGCGAGCGCGTCCCCATCACCTTCCCCCACTGGGGCAACGTGGGGCCCGCATCGCTGCCGATGACCCTCGCGCAGGAGTCCCAGTCGCTCTCGCCGGGAGACCGCGTGCTGTGCCTGGGCGTCGGATCGGGCCTGAACACCTCCATGATGGAGATTGCGTGGTAGCACTCCCCGGCGTTGACCCCTCGTGGTCGACGCACATCGACGTGCCCTCCTCCAGTGCCGCGGACGCCCCGGGCACCAGCCATCGCTGGCACTACCTCGACAACGGGCTCGGCCGGGACGGCGCCGGCAGCGCGCGGGGGACGCTCCTGTGCGTCCACGGCAACCCGACGTGGTCCTACCTGTGGCGGACCTATCTCGCCGCAGGACTGGAGTCCGGGTGGCGCGTGATCGCCGTCGACCAGCTCGACATGGGCTACTCGGAGCGGACGGGCGTCTTCCGCCGCCTCGAGCACCGCATCACCGACCTCGAGGACTTCGTCGCCGCGGTGGGCCTGTCGGGGCCCGTGGTCACGGTGGGCCATGACTGGGGCGGCGTCGTCAGCCTCGGCTTCGCGAACCGCAACCGGGACGACCTCGCCGCCGTCATCCTGACCAACACGGCCATCCACCAGGATCCCGACCGCCCGATCCCGGCTCCGCTGCGGCTCGCGCTCGCTCCGGGCGTGCACGGGCTGGGCACCAGGACCAGTACGGCCTTCCTGGACGTGACCCTGTCCCTCGCCCGGCCCGCCCTGGACCGGGACGTGCGCCGCGCGTTCCGGGACCCCTACCGCACGGCCGCCGCACGCCAGGGCATCGCGAACTTCGTCTCCGACATCCCCGCCGACGCGTCCCACCCGAGCTACGGCGCCCTCACCGCGACGGCGGAGGGGATCCGCAGCCTCGACGTGCCCGTCCTGATGATGTGGGGCCCGCACGATCCGATCTTCTCGGACCCCTACCTCGAGGACCTCGCCCGCCGGATGCCGCACGCAGACATCCACCGTTTCGAGCGGGCCGGCCACCTCGTGCAGGAGGACGCCCCGACGGCGTCGACGGCCCTGGAGTGGCTCGGGAACCGCTCCGTCGGGGAATCCCGTGCCGGGACGGAACGGGACCCTGTCCGGCAGGATCCTCCACGGTCCTCCTCCCGGGACGCCGCCTACCTGCCGCTGGGCGCCCGCATCCCGGAACTGGCAGCCGGTCCTGCAGGAACCACCACCGCCGTCGCCGAGCTGACGGCCGCCGGGACGCGCACGCTGTCCTGGCGCGAGCTGGACGACGATATCCGTGCCGTCGCCGGCGGCCTCACCGCACTCGGCGTCGGCGCGGGCAGCAGGGTGAGTCTGCTCGTCCCGCCCGGTGTGGACCTGACCGTCCTGATCTACGCATGCCTCCGGATCGGCGCGGTGATCGTCGTCGCCGACGCCGGACTCGGGGCGCGCGGACTCAGCCGGGCGGTGAAGGGTTCCGCGCCCGACGTCGTCATCGGCATCGAGCGGGCACTCCTCGCGGCGCGCGCCTTCGGCTGGCCGGGGCGCCGGATCAGCGTCACTCCGCTGTCGCCGGCGAGGCGGGCAGCACTACGCGTCGACGCCTCACTCAACGACCTCCGCGCCGCCCGTCCCGCGGACCCGGCGGAGGTCGCGCCCGACGCCGACGCCGCCATCCTCTTCACGTCCGGTTCCACCGGGCCGGCCAAGGGCGTGGTGTACACGCACCGGCAGCTCTCCGCCATGCGCGACGCCGTCGGGACCACGCTCGGACTGGGACCCGGAGGCGCGCTCGTCGCGGGCTTCGCGCCCTTCGCCCTGCTGGGGCCTGCCCTCGGCGCGACATCGGTGACGCCCGACATGGATGTCACCGCTCCCGGGACCCTGACCGCCCAGTCGCTGGCCGACGCAGCCGCGGCCATCGACGCGACCGTCGTCTTCGCGTCTCCCGCAGCCCTGCGGAACGTGCTGGCGACCTCAGCGGACGTCACCGGAGCCGGGCGGGTGGCCCTGGCCAGGATCACGCTTCTGCTCTCCGCCGGCGCGCCGGTCCCCGTCCCGCTCCTGGACGCCGTGCAGGACCTCGTACCGTCCGCCGTGCTCCACACGCCCTACGGCATGACCGAGTCTCTGCTCGTCGCGGACATCGATCTGGCGGGAATCCAGGCCGCGGGCGCGGCGGCCGGTCTCGAGGGCGCCGGCAACGGCGTCTGCGTCGGCCGCCCGGTCTCCGGTGCCCGTGTGGCGGTCAGCCCCCTCGACGGCACAGGCGCGGCGACGGGAGCACCGACGGCCACCCCCGGGGTGACCGGAGAGATCCTCGTCGACGCGCCGCACGTCAAGGATCGCTACTTCCGCCTGTGGAGGACGCAGCAGGAGTCGTCGCGCACGCCTCCGTACCACCGCACGGGCGACGTCGGCCACTTCGACGCCGAAGGACGACTGTGGGTCGAAGGCCGGCTGGGCCATGTCGTGACAGCGGCGGCAGGCGTCCTGACCCCGGTCGGGCTCGAGCAGGCGCTGGAGCAACTCGACGGAGTCCGCCTCGCCGCCGTCGTCGGCGTCGGACCCGCGGGCACGCAGGCTGTCGCGGCGGTCCTGCAGGAGGAGACGGCAGGGCGGCGGCCGCGCCTGGCCGACCTCCGGCTCGCGGCAGCTGCCCGCGCGGCCGCGCGGGGCCTCGGCGTGGACCTCGCGGCCGTTCTCACCGTGCCCGCACTCCCGGTCGACATCCGCCACAATGCCAAGATCGACCGGTCCCGCGTCGCGGCCTGGAGCGCCCGCTTCCTGTCGGGCGGTCGGGCAGGATCCCTGTGACCGTCCTCGTGACGGGGGCCAGCGGCATGCTGGGCCGGGCCGTCGCGGAACACCTCTTGGCCGGCGGTTCCGAGGTGCGGTGCTTCCAGCGCCGTCCGTCCGGCATCGACGGCGTCGAGGAGCTCCTGGGCTCCGTCGGGGACGCCGGGGCGGTCACGGCAGCGGTGCAGGACTGCCATGCCGTCATCCATCTCGCCGCGAAGGTCTCCTTCACCGGGACCCCGGCCGAGTTCGACCGCACAAACGTGGAGGGAACCCGGCTCCTGCTCGACGCCGCGCAGAAGGCCGGGGCCACCGACGTCGTGTACGTCTCCTCCCCGTCCGTCGCCCACGACGGGACGTCGCTGGTGGGCGCTCCGGCCGGCCCGGCGGACCCGGAGCACGCGCGCGGACACTATGCGCGGACCAAGGCGGCGGCGGAGCTGCTCGCCCTCGCACGCTCGACCCCGGAGTTCCGCGTGGCGGCAGTGCGGCCGCACATCGTGTGGGGACCGGGCGACACGCAGCTCGTCGAGCGCGTCCTCGACCGGGCCCGGCACGGTCGCCTGCCGCTGCTCGACGGCGGTACCGCCCTCATCGACACCACCTACGTGGACAACGCGGCATCCGCCATCGTCGCCTGCCTCGACCGGATGCAGGCCGCGCAGGGGCAGGCGTTCGTGGTGACGAACGGCGAGCCGCGCCCCATTGCCGAACTGCTGGACGGTATCTGCCGCTCCGGCGGCGTCCGGCCCCCCGCGTGGTCTGTACCGGGGGCACTGGCCCGGGGCGCCGGCGCGGTGATCGAACGGGCATGGCTGGCACTCGGACGCGCGGAGGAGCCTCCCATGACCCGCTTCCTGGCCGAACAGCTCTCCACGGCGCACTGGTTCGACCAGCGGCACACGCGGGCGGTGCTGGACTGGCAGCCGTCCGTCAGCATCGAGGAGGGCCTCGAGCGGCTCGCTGCGCACTACCGCGGCTGAGCCCGGCACCAGGACCCGGCAGAACCGAAGGAAGGGCGGGATGCTGTGCATCCCGCCCTTCCTTCGTATCGTCCTGCTACCGGCGCAGGGCCGGTGGAGGGTTATCGCGTGTAGTAGCCGTCGACCGACATGGCGTTGACCGAGTGCACGAGCGTTCCCTGCGAGGGGTTCAGTGCGCTGATCATCTGGCCGTTGCCGAGGTAGATACCGACGTGGCTGCCACCGTTCTGGCTCACCAGGTCGCCCGGCTGGGGGTTGCTGGTGGGCGTCAGGGCGGCGAACTGCGACCAGGTGGTGCGCGGCAGGCTGATGCCGTTCTGGGCGTAGACCCACTGCACGAAGCCGGAGCAGTCCCAGGCGCCGAAGGAGGTGCCGCCGTAGACGTATGCCGAGCCGAGGCCCTGCATCGCGGTCGCGGTGATACCGCTGGTCGCCACCGGCGTGAACGCTGCGGCCTGCGTGCTGAGGCCCGTCGAGTTGCCTGCCGGAGCAGCTGCGGGAGCCGCTACGGGTGCAGCGACCGGAGCCGCTACGGGTGCAGCGACCGGTGCGGCGACGATGGCTGCAGACTGGGTGGAGTACTGCTGGGGTGCAGCGGAACCGCCGAGGGAGATCGACTGGCCGGGGTAGATGATCGAGCTGTACCCGAGGCCGTTGGCCGTGAAGACGGCCTGGAGGCTCACGCCGTGGGCTGCTGCGATGCTCCCGAGGGTGTCACCGGCCTGGACGGTGTAGGTACCTGCCGCAGCGGTGGTCGCCGCTGCCGGCTGGGTGCTGATGGACTCGACGCTGATCTCGCCGGCGGCGCTTGCCGGAAGCGCTGCACCGAGCATGATGCCGGAAGCGGCAACGACGACGGCGGCGGGCTTGCCGGCCACCGAAGCAGTGGCGCTGACTGCGCGGGATGCGGTGACGAGGGGGTTGATGCGCGTGGGGACTGCCCGGTGGCGCGCAAAAGTGCTCTTCTTGGACATGCTGTTGCCTTTCCCAATGCCTACGAAGTTAGCTGTCGGGTTCGGATGGGACATCCGGACGCGTTTCTCGCAGACCACCGCCCCCGGTGCTGGTCTACGCGCGTCTTAACCCCAAGGACTCACACAGGTGAGTCCGCTATTGGTTCCCCCGCCCCTGTCGAACGTGTTGAGCGAACGGTCCATCCTCATCGACAGGGTTAGGCAGTGCGAGGATGGGCGCCCGTCCGTGGTGGACCGGGTGCGGGCTTAACCGTACGCGGTCGAGCGCGTCTTGTCACGTTTGGGTCACGAACCCCGTATCGCGACGGGCTCCTGGAGCCTCGGCTAGGATCGCGCGTTGCGCGGTCTGGGCTGGCAGAAGGGGCAGAGGAAGGACGACCGGTTCATGAATGCCTCCCGTCGCAGGAGGGTCGTCCGGCCCTCCGACAGGCACCGGCGGCAGGGCTGCCCGGCACGCCCGTAGGCTTCCAGGTCGCGTGCGAAGTAGCCAGACGCACCGTTGACGTTGACGTACAGCGAGTCGAAACTGGTGCCGCCGGCCTCCAGGGCACGCCGCATCACGGTGGTGACCGCCTCGACGATGCGGAGGGTGTCCGGCCGGCGGAGGGTGTCGGTGGGACGGGCATAGTGCATCCTCGCCGCCCACAGGGCCTCGTCGGCGTAGATGTTCCCGATGCCCGAGATGAGGCCCTGGTCGAGGAGTGCACGCTTGAGGCCGGTTCTCCGCTCCCGGAGCCGGCGGTGCAGGGACTCCGCGGAGAATGCCGGGTCGAGGGGATCGCGGGCGATGTGCGCCGCCTGGCGGGGAATGAGCGGGAGGTTCCCGCCCCCGAGTCCGCCCGGCCGGCCATCGGCCGTCGGCTCGAGGTCCGTCACGAACATGCCGCCGAAGATCCGCTGGTCCACGAAACGCAGATCCCCCGGGAGCGGAGTGCCGTCGGCATCGGCTGCGGCGGACAGTCTCAGCCGCACCTTCAGATGCTTCTCCAGCGGGGCGTCGGGGTCCTCGATGAGCAGTTGCCCGCTCATCCCGAGATGGGCCATGAGGGCGGTGGAAGGAGCGGCGGAGGGAGCGCTGCGGGGGCCGTCCGGATCCTCGAGGATCATCCAGAGGAACTTCCCGCGGCGCACGACGTCGCTCACGCGGGCGCCCGTGACGTTGCCGCGGAAGTCCTCGACGCCGTGGACGTGCCGTCGAAGCGATCGCGCGTCGAGCACGTCGACGTCCTCGACCGTACGCCCGGTCACCCAGCGCGCCAGGCCTCGGCGGACCACCTCGACCTCGGGGAGTTCAGGCACTCAGGCCCCCGCGGACGAACCGCCGACCGCTCCGGGCCCGGCATCCGCACCGGGTGCGTCGGCGAGGAGCCTCCACGACTCGGCCGCCGCCGCCTGCTCCGCTTCCTTCTTGGAGTGCCCGCAGCCGGAGCCGTAGTCGACGCCGCCGATCACCAGGCGGGCCGTGAACGTGCGGGCGTGGTCAGGGCCGGTCCCGTCGACCTGGTAGTCGATCAGCCCCAGGCGACGGGCAGCGGCGGTCTCCTGGATACGGGTCTTCCAGTCGGTGCCCTCCCCGAGGACCGCTGAATCCCGCAGGAGCGGTCCGATGAGCCGCATGACCATCGCGCGTGCGGTCTCGATCCCGTGGCTCAGGTACGCCGCCCCGATGACGGCTTCCATCGTGTCGGCGAGGATGGAGGCCTTGTCGCGGCCGTTGGTGAGCTTCTCCCCCTGGCCGAGCAGCACGTAGTCGCCGAGATCGAGGGAACGGGCCACCCCCGCCAGCGCCTTGGTGCTGACGACGGCGGAGCGCCGCTTCGCGAGTTCACCCTCGGACAGGCCGGGATTGTCCCGGTACAACGCATCCGTCACGGACAGGCCGAGCACGGAGTCACCGAGGAATTCCAGGCGCTCGTTCGTCGGGATCCCGCCCTGTTCGTAGGCGTAGGACCGGTGCGTCAGGGCAAGACGAAGCGTCTCGGTGTCGATATCGACACCGAGACGCTTCGTGAGTTCTGCTGTATTCTTCACAACCGCATCAGCTGATCCAGCATCGGACGGATGCCTGCCGCACCAGGCGTGCGGCAGGCTGCGGTCCGTTGTCAGACGTCGGCTACCTTGCGGCCCTTGTACTCAAGGAACAGCGGGGTACCGGCTGAGTCGGTGACAACCTTGGCCTGGTGGGCGAGGCTGTAGGTGACGCGGCCGTTCTCGATGGTCTTGACCAGCTTGGGGGCGGTTGCCTTCCACTGGGACCGGCGTGCACGGGTATTCGCGCGGGACATCTTCCGCTTCGGGACAGCCACGGCTAACTCTCTTCTCTCTCGTCTGACTCTGACTTGGTTGCCGCGTCATTCTCAGCGGCGGTGCCCGCCAGCCCGGCAAGGGCTGACCAGCGAGGATCCAAAACTTCATGGTGGTGGTCCGGATCATCGTTGAGCCGGGCTCCGCATTCGGAGCACAGACCCTTGCAATCCTCCCGGCACACCGGCTGGAATGGCAGCGACGTAACCACCGCATCCCTCAGCACGGGTTCCAGATCGACCGAATCGTTCTCCACCCTGTACTGTTCTTCGTCCTCTTCCACCGACAGCGACTGGGAGTCGCTGTAGAAGAAGAGTTCCTGGATGTCCACATCGCGATCGAATCGCAGTGGCTCCAGGCAACGGCCGCACTCGCCGGTTACCTCGACGTTTGCCGTTCCCGACACCAGGATTCCCTCGTGCACCGATTCGAACCGCAGATCCAGTTCCATCTCGGAACCTTCCTGCACACCGATCAGTGCGACGCCGAAGTCCTTCGGTGCCGGTACATGTTCTTCAACTGTCCGCATGCTTCCCGGACTGCGTCCGAGATCCTTGACACTGAACGTCAAAGGCGAACTGAGATCGCTTTTAATGGTGACTCCTGTAGAACATATGACCGACGTACCATCTTAGCCTGATGAGGCGGGCAGCCCCAAAACGCGCCGTGCCGTCTAGGCTCGCATGGTGACCTCCGATCCCACCCCTTCATCGGCGACCGGGGCGCGCCGTCCACTGGTTCGGGTCCTACGTACCGCACTCCGCGTGGCGGGGGCGTGCCTCGTCGTCTGGCTCCTGGCTGCCTACCAGTTGTTCTGCAATCCGGCGCTCCCTCCCGTACGCGAGGCCGATGCCGTCATCGTCCTGGCGGGCGCTGCGTCGGAACGGCTGGCGGTGGGGCAGGCGCTGCTCGAGAGGGGCGCAGCCGGGGAACTCGTCCTGTCGTCGACCGGGCTTCCCGGCAATGCGGAGACGGACGACCTGTGCGCGAGGGGAGCTACCCGGACGATGTGCTTCCACTCCGACCCCATGACCACCCGGGGTGAAGCCCGAGCAATCGCCGACCTCGCACGGGAACGGGGCTGGGACGACATCATCGTGGTGACCTCCACCTATCACGTGGCACGCGCCTCCATGAACGTCTCCCAGTGTTCAAAGGCGACTGTCATCATGGCCGAGTCCCGCCCTGACCTCAGCGTCGCCGGGTGGCTCGCACGGTTCGTCGAGGAGAGCACGGCGCTGGCTGCGTCCGTGGTCCGACCAGCGTGCTCCCGATCCGTCTGAGGCGCCGGGCAGCAGCCACGGGCTAGTCCGGAGGACGGAGCCGCTCGAAGACCGCGTCGGGAACGAACGGCTGCACATCGCCGCCTAGCAAGGCAACCTCCTTCAGGAGCGTCGAGGAGACGTGCGCGAACTCGCTTCCCGTCGGCAGGAAGACGGTCTCGACGTCGGCGAGGTGGCGGTTCATCGTGGCCATGGGGAGTTCGTAGTCGAAGTCGAGCCCGGACCTCAGTCCCTTCACCAGCGCCGTCGCACCGTGTTCCCTGCAGAAGTCGGCCAGGAGGCCGGACCCCATCGGGAGCACCGTGACCCCGTCGAGGTGCGAGAGACTCCCCGTGCAGAACGCGATGCGCTCGTCCAGGGGGAACCGGTACTTCTTCGCATAGTTCGTCGACACCGCGACGATCACCTCGTCGAACAGGCGGGCTGCCCGGCTGATGATCTCGACGTGTCCGTTGTGGAGGGGGTCGAAGGATCCGGGGCAGACGGCGCGGCTCATACCCCCACGCTACCCAGTCGGGCGAGCACCGTGGGAACAGGACATGCGGACGGAGCGCCGGGAGGCAGTACGGGACGAGGAGCACCCTGTCCCCTCCGGCGGCACGGGAGGCCTCCAGCCGGCAGGAGCGGCGATACTGGTGTCATGACGACGGAAGCGCGCACCATCATCACCCCGGCCCGTGGGACGGCACCGTGGGCAAGAACGGCGCTCGGCGCGAACCTGCTCGGCGGCGACGGCAGACTCGGCATCACGATCTTCGAGGAGGTGACGGCCCTCGCGCAGCAGCATGCGGCGATCAACCTCGGGCAGGGCTTCCCGGACGAGGACGGGCCGCAGGAGATCCTCGAGGCTGCCCGCACCGCGATCGCCGAGGGCGCCAACCAGTACGCCCCCGGGCAGGGGCTCGCCGTCCTGCGCCATGCGATCGCCGCGCACCAGGAGCGCTTCTACGGCCTGCACGTCGATCCGCAGAACGAGGTCATCGTCAGCACGGGGGCCACCGAGTCGATCGCGGCCGCGATCCTCGCTTTCGCCGGTCCGGGCGACGAGGTGCTCACCTTCGAGCCCTTCTACGACTCCTACGGTGCCGTGATCGGGCTCTCGGGTGCTACGCACACCACCGCACCCCTGAGGGCTCCGGATTTCCAGCCCGACGCCGCCTCGCTGAAGGCCGTCTTCAGCGAGCGCACCCGGGTCGTCGTCGTCAACAACCCGCACAACCCGACGGGCAGCGTCTTCACCCGACCGGCCCTCGAGCTCATCGTGCAGCTGGCCGAGCGGTACGGGGCCATCATCGTGACGGACGAGGTGTACGAGCACCTGACGTTCGGGAGCGGGCACCTGCCGATCGCATCCCTGCCGGGGGCCGCCGAGCGCACCCTGACCATCTCCTCCGCGGGCAAGACGTTCTCGGTGACCGGCTGGAAGGTCGGCTGGCTCAGCGGACCCGCCGAGCTGGTGGCGCAGGTCCGCACCGTCAAGACCTTCCTGACGTACACCTCGGGAACGCCGTTCCAGGGTGCCGTCGCCCTGGGCCTGGGGCTGCCCGACGAGTACTTCTCCTCCGCCGCGGCGACGCTGCGGAAGAAACGGGACCTCCTGGGCGAGGGGCTCCGGGCAGCCGGCTTCGACGTCTTCGAGCCGCAGGGCACGTTCTTCACCGTGGTCGATGCCGCTCCCCTGGGCATCGACGACGCGACCGACCTCGCGCGGCGCCTGCCGTCCCTGATCGGGGTCGCGGCCATCCCGGTGGCGATGTTCTGCCACGAGGAGGGCGCCGAGCACACGCGCTCCATGCTGCGGTTCGCCTTCTGCAAGAAGTTCGACGTGATCGAGGAGGGCGCCCGCCGCCTCGCCACGCTGCGGGAACGCGTGTGAGTCCGTCCCATGAGCCGGAGTCCGAGGGCGACTTCGACGTCCCCACGCGCTGGCTGCCCGGCGCAGCCGCCTATGCGGAGATCGACGAGGACGCCTACATCGACGGAGCGCTGATCCTCAGCATCGGTGGCGCGCAGCAGTCCCACGTCGACCTGCACCACCCCGACCGGGTGTTCTACGAATACCTCCAGCGCATCGCGCGGGTCATCGACCTGGTGCGGCCCCCCGCCACTCCCCTGCGGGTCCTGCACCTCGGCGCCGGGGCCCTGACCCTCGTCCGGTACGTCCAGGCGACCCGTCCCGGGTCCGCGCAGGTGGCGGTGGACCTGGAGGCCGACCTGATCGACTTCGTCCTCGACGCCATGCCGCTCCCGGACGGCACGGTGTGCGAGGTCGTCGTCGCCGACGCCGCGGACGCCGTCCTCGAGCAGCCGGATGCGGCGTTCGACGCCGTCGTGCTCGACATCTTCGCCGGAGCCGACGCACCCGCCCACCTGACCGGCGCGGACTTCGCGGCCCACCTGCTGAGGGTCTGCGCGGAGGACGGCGTCGTCCTGGTGAACGTCGGGGACGACCCGCCGCTCGCCTTCGCCCGCGCGCAGAGCCGGCAGCTCTCCGCGCTCACGGCAGGGACCGCCGTCCTGACCGAGGCCGGCATGGTCGGCGGCGAGCATCCCGGCAACGTCATCATCGCCGCCCGCCCCGCGGGCTGGCCGAACGCGTGGACGCAGGCACTCCTTGCGGCAGGGCCGCACCCGGCGGCAGTCCTCGTGGGTGAGGACCGCGAGGCCTTCGAGCGAGACGTCCCCCAGGCCTCCGGGCCGGGACGCGAGCAGGCACGCGAGGAGTAGCCCGGAGGGCACGCACGGCGTGGACGCCGCGCACCCCCTCCTCGGGACCGCGGCAGCGATCCCGCACCCCCTCCTCGGTGAGGATCTGGGCACCTGCTTCCTGATCGTGCCGGAGGTCCTGCCCTGCTGCCCCTCCCGCTTTCTCCGGCCGCACGGCAGCCACCGCTTCGCGGCCTGAACACCTGCACCGCCCCGGAGGGGCACGCCGAACCTGCGAGCCGGGTGGGACTCCTCGCAGCGGGCACGCAGATCCGCATTCGTCGTCCTGCGCGTCCGCAACGTCCCGGGTGCGTTCCCATCCGAGGGGCCGCCGGACGCGAACCACCTGCACGCAGGCTCCGGCCGCGCGGCGGTACCCTGAGGAAGAAGCCCGACGACGCCGGGCTCGCAGGACCGCAGACGGAACGGGGAGGAGACAGCAGTGGCAGGCCTTCCCTATCTCCGGTCCCTGGTCCTCGTCTCGCTGGTCGTGTCGGTCTCGTCCGCGTCGCACGTCCTCGCGGAGGGCCATCTGCCCGCCCCCGGGGTCCTGCTCCTGTTCGGTGTGCTCCTCCTCGTACCGATGACGCTGCTCGGCCGACGCACACTCTCCCTCCGCTCGTCGCTGCTGGCGATGGGTGCCGGCCAGTTCCTGCTGCACACCCTCTTCGGGATGACCGCCGCCCCCGCGGTGTGCGAGAGCTCCTCGGCCCTGCCCGGCCACCATGCCGCGTTCGAACTCGCCTGCTCCCCCGCGCGGGATGCCATGGGCCCGGCGGCGATCGACGCCCCCCTCATGGTCCTCCTGCACGGGCTGGCTACCGTCTTCCTGGCCCTTGCCGCCTCGCGGAGTGACGAGGCCGCCGCCCTGCTCCGCGCCTGGCTCCTTCCCCTCCTCACCCTTCCCGCTGTCGCTTCCCCGGTGCCGACGCGCCGCCCGATGCTCGAAGTGCCACCGCCCGTTCCGCCGCTGTCCGTCCACGCTTCGGTCCCGACGCTGCGGGGTCCGCCACGCCGCGGACCGCAGCCCGCCTGACCCTGCCTTTCCGGACGGCGGGTCGGCCGGCGGTCCTTGCCCCGTCCCGGTTCCCCGTTCCCTGCTGCCGTCCGCCCTCGCGGGCCGCAGCGCTTTTCCGAAAGGCAGTTCCATGATGTCGTCCTACCCCCAGCGCGCCTTCACCGGTGTGGTCCTCACCACCGCCGGACTGATGGCCCTCGGCCTCGGTGCCGCAAGCGCCCACGTCTCGGTCGCACCTACGTCCACGACCGAGAACGGTTATTCCCAGCTCACCTTCAGCGTGCCCAGCGAGTCCGAGACAGCAGCGACGAACAAGCTCGAGGTGCAGCTTCCCACCGACCAGCCCTTCACCTCGGTCCGCGTCAAGCCCGTCGAGGGCTGGACGGCGGAGGTCGTCTCCGGCGCCCTGCCCGAACCGGTCACGACGACCGACGGAGCGACGCTCACCGAAGCTCCCCTGTCCGTCGTATGGACCGCGGAACCGGGCGCGGAGATCTCGCAGCAGGAATACCAGACCTTCTCGATCTCCGTGGGACGCCTGCCCGAGGCAGGCTCCACGGTGCTGCTCCCGACCACTCAGTCCTACACGGATGGTGAGGTCGTCGAGTGGAACCAGCCGAGCGAGGGCGAGGAGGAGCCCGAGAAGCCCGCGCCGTCCTTCGTCACCACCGCAGCGGTCGAGGGCGACGCGTCCCACGGAGGCCCGGAGGCCACCGAGGCCCCGGAGGCCATCGACGCCGAGCAGGCCTCGGCGACGGCGGGATCCCCCTCGGCCCTCGCGTGGGCAGGCCTCATCGCGGGCCTGCTCGGACTGGCCGCCGGCGGAACCGCACTGGTCCGGACGCGGCGCAGGGCATAACCCTCCGGGAAGTACGGCGGACTCGCAGCGCGGTGCCGGCAGGCGAACCGGCACCGCGCCCTCCCCGACAGGGGGCCGGAGCGGGTCAGTCGACGGCGGGCTCCAGGAACCACAGGCGCGTCTCGCCGTACTTCTTGTCCGAGAAGCGCTCGAGCCACGCGGGCCATTCCGGTTCCGGCGACCTCGCGGATCGCTCCACCACGACGACGGCGCCCTCCGACAGCCTCGACCGCAGGGCCGCGAGGACGGTGAGCACCCCGTCCTCGCGGACGCTGTAGGGCGGGTCCATCAGGACGAGGTCCCAGGTCAACTCCGGTGCCACCCGCTCGAGGTACGTCTCGACCTTCGTCCGGTGCACGCGGACGGCCGTCCAGCCGAGCACACGGTTCACCAGGTCCGCGTTGCGCTGGGCGACGGCGGCCGCCCGGTCGGCGGATTCGACGAGGTCCACGGAGGCCGCACCGCGGCTCGCACTCTCCACCCCGAGCGAGCCTGACCCGGCGTAGAGATCCAGGACGTGCGCTCCGTGGATCACCCCGTAGGATTCCAGGCTCGAGAACAGGGCCTCCTTCACGCGGTCGGACGTGGGCCGCGTCCCGTTTCCCTCGACGCTGGTGAGGGTCGAGCCGCCCGCGGCTCCGGCGATGATTCGGGTCATGCTGTCGACTCTATCGTCCGCCCGCGGGACTTCGCAGACCGGTCTCGTCCACGGGATAGACGGTTGCATCCGCAGGACGGACGCCGAGGAAGATCCGCACACCGGGGGCGATTCCGAGCCCGACGGCGGCCGCCGGCGCCACGTCGGCGGCAAGGCCGGCGGCATGCACCCGGACGAGGTCGCCGCGGTGTTCGATGTCGTCGACCTCCGCTCCGATCCAGCTCCACCCCGGACCGGCCTCCGCTGTCCGGGACACTCCGACACTGACCGGGCGCACGGCGAGGGCGAGGCGCGCTCCGACCGGCGCTTCGTGCTCCAGCGGTACGTCCAGTCCGTTGTCCGCCCGGAATCCCGCCGTCGTCCGCCGCCCCGGTACGAGGTTCAGGCCGGCGAGACGCGCGCCGAAACCCGTGACGGGGCGTGTCAGGACGTTGCCCGTGGGGCCCGACTCGACGATCCGGCCGCCCTCGAGGATGAGTACCCGGTCCGCGAGCAGGAAGGCGTCGAGTGGGTCGTGCGTCACGAGGATGGTCGGGCGGTCGGCCAGGACGTCCCGCAGGAGGGTGCGGAGGGCCGGGGCGACGCCGACGTCCAGGGCCGCGAGCGGCTCGTCGAGCAGCAGCAGCGACGGGTCGGCGGCCAGCGCACGGGCGACGGCGACGCGCTGCGCCTGCCCGCCCGACAGCTGGGCGGGCCTGCGGGCGGCGAGATCGTCGACGCCGACGCGTTCGAGCCAGTGCCGCGCCGTCGACCGGGCTGCGGACCTGTGCTGCCCGCGGCTCCGTGGACCGAACGCGACGTTCTCCAGCACCGTGAGGTGGGGGAACAGCAGCGCTTCCTGCGCCAGGAGCGCGACACCGCGGTGGCGGGGCTCGGTCAGGACGCGCCGGCCGGGCGCGACGTCGAAGAGGAGCGTCCCGTCCAGGTCCGCCCGGCCCGTCGCCGGAGCCAGGAGACCCGCCACCAGGTCCAGCAGGGTCGATTTCCCTGCCCCGTTCGGGCCGAGGACGGCGAGCGTCTCCCCCGCGGCCAGCTCGAACGACACGTCGAATCCCCGCTCCGGGAGGGTCGCGGTGAAGGTGAAGCCCATCAGCGGACCGGGCCGCGGTCGTTCGCCGGCCGGAACGACGGCATCGCGCTGCCCCCGAACGGCCGGACCCGGTGTGCGACACCGACGACGGCGATGGCCACTCCGACGAGGATGAGCGAGAGGGCGACGGCGGCGTCCGGGTCCGTCTCCCGCTGCAGGTAGACCTCCAGCGGAAGTGTCCTCGTGGTGCCTTCGAGGCTGCCCGCGAAGGTCAGTGTGGCCCCGAACTCGCCCAGCGCCCGCGCGAAGGAGAGCACCGTCCCCGACACGAGCGACGGCAGCACGAGGGGCAGGGTGATCCGCCGGAGGACCGTCCAGCGCCCCGCTCCGAGGGTCGCCCCGACGGCCTCGTAGCGTGTGCCGGCCGAGCGGAGTGCCCCTTCGAGGCTGAGGACGAGGAAGGGCAGCGCCACGAAGGACTGCGACATCACGACCGCCGTCGTGGAGAAGGCGATGTCGATGCCCAGTGCGTGGAGGCTGCCGCCGAGCAGTCCGCGCCGCCCGAAGGTGTAGAGCAGGGCGATACCGCCGACCACCGGCGGGAGCACCAGCGGCAGGAGGACGAGCGACCGGACGAGCCGCTGTCCCCGGAACGACGTCCGGGCCAGGACGAGGGCCATGGGTACGCCGACCACGACACAAAGGAATGCCGCCGTGAGGGAGGTCCTCAGGCTGAGCAGGAGCGCCGCCTGTGCACTCTCCGACGTGACGAGGGGGACGAAGCGGGGCCAGTCGACCCGCAGGGCCAGGGCCACCAGCGGCAGGACGACGAACAGGCCGCCCACGACGGCGATCGCCACCACCCAGCGGGGCAGGCTCGCGCCGCTCACCGCACGTCCCCGGTGCCGGCTACCGGCGGGTGGGGAGTTCGATGGCGGGCCGCTTCAGGGCGCACCGAAACCAGCCGCCTCCAGCACTGCCCGCCCGTCCGCACCGAGCACGTAGTCGACGAAGGCCTGCGCCGTCGCTGTGTCCTTCCTCCCGGCGAGCGCCGCGATGGGGTACGTGGTCGTTGCACCGGCCGCCTCGGGGAGGGGGATGCCGAGCACGGCCTCCCCGGCCGCCCGGACGTCGGTGACGTAGACGAGGCCTGCGTCCGCCTCTCCGGAGACCACCTTCCCCAGGACATCGGTGACGGACGACTCCTCACTGACCGGCGTCAGGTCGACGTCCGCGGCCTCCTCGACCTGTGCCGTCACCGCCCCGCAGGGGACCTGCTGCGCGCAGACGACCGTCTTGACGCCGGGCCGGGCGGCGTCCGCGAGGGACGAGATCCCGGCGGGATTGCCGGCGGGCACGGCGAGTTCGAGGGTGTTGGTGGCGAACGGGACCGGGTCTCCGGCGAGCATCTCCGCACCCGCCACCCGCTCCAGGTTCCTCGTGTCGGCGGAGGCGAAGACGTCGGCGGGCGCGCCCTCGGTGATCTGGGTGGCGAGGTCGGACGACCCCGCGAACGTGAGCGTGACGTCCGCGCCGGGGTGTGCCTCCTCGAACCGTGCAGCCAGGTCGGTGAAGGGCGCCGTGAGGGACGCCGCGGCGAAGACGGTGATGGCGCCGCCGGCCGCCTCGCCGGTCCGCTCCGTGCTTCCGTCCGCAGGGGTGCTCCCGCAGCCGGTGGCCAGCACGACGACGGCGGGCGCGGCGAGTGCCAGGAGCCGGAAGCGGGACGGCCGGGTCCTCACGCCTTCCCGCCCGGGGTCTCGATGATGACGGTGGTGGCCTTGACGACCGCGATCGCGACGGACCCCTCGGCGAGCCCGAGGTCACGGACGGCCTCGCTGCTCATCAGGGACACCACCCGGTGCGGCCCGCACTGGAGCTCGACCTGCGCCATCACGGTGTCGGTGACGATGTCGGTGACGATGCCGACGAACCGGTTCCGCGCGGACCGGCCGATGTCCGACGGATCGCCCGGCAGGACGGCGTTCCGCCGGGCGAGCCGCGCGAGTTCCAGCGCATCAACCACGACCCTGCCGGAGGAGTCCTTCGTGCTGCCGAGGATGCCGCCGTCGATCCAGCGGCGGACGGTGTCGTCGCTGACGCCGAGGAACCGCGCCGCGTCTCCCACCCGTATCTGCGTCATGGACAGGATGCTACCCCCGCAGGTGCGGAAATGCTTGCTATCCCTTCTCGAGGAACGCCTCCTTCTCGGGATTCAGGTAGAGGTCGATCGCGAGCGAGAGCCCCGGGTTGTCGTG
This sequence comes from Arthrobacter rhamnosi, assembly GCF_054510975.1. Taxonomy (NCBI): domain Bacteria; kingdom Bacillati; phylum Actinomycetota; class Actinomycetes; order Micrococcales; family Micrococcaceae; genus Arthrobacter; species Arthrobacter rhamnosi. The sequence goes on from NZ_JBTNDN010000005.1 coordinate 49,351, forward strand.
CAGATCAGGATCACCGGCGACGATCTCCTGCGCGTCGGCGCGCGCCTTCTCGATGACCTTGCCATGCTGGGTGATCCTCAGGAAGCGCAGCGCCGAGCGGCCACCGGACTGCGTGGCGCCGAGGATGTTCCCCTCCCGCCGCAGCTCGAGGTCCTTCTGTGAGAGCTCGAATCCGTCGGTCGTGGACGCCACGGCGGACAGCCGCTCGCGGCTCGGGTGCCCGGGTTCCAGTTTCGTGACGAGCAGGCACGTGCCCGCGTGGCCGCCACGTCCGATGCGGCCGCGCAGCTGGTGGAGCTGGGAGATGCCGAAGCGGTCCGCGTCCATGATGACCATGAGCGTCGCGTTCGGCACGTCGACGCCCACTTCGATCACGGTCGTCGCGATCAGCAACCGCACGCTGCCGTCGGCGAAGCGCGCCATCACGTCCGCCTTGTCCTGCGGGTCCATCCGCCCGTGCAGCATGCCGCTCGTGACGCCCTGGAGCTGCGGGATCCCGCCCAGGGACTCGACGAGTCCCACGACACTGGTGAGCTCCTGCTGCCCGCCGGGCTTCCGCTCCGCCGCGGGCTCGGCGTAGAGCGCCTCCGGCGCGTCCTCCTCCGTCTTCCCGTCGTCGCCGATCTTGGGGCACACCACGTACACCTGCCGACCGGCGTCGATCTCCTCACGCGCCCGTGACCAGATCCGGTCCATCCAGGCGGGATGTTCGGCGAGGCCCACCTCGTGGGTGGCGATGGGAGAACGGCCGGCGGGCAGTTCGGACAGCGTCGAGGTCTCGAGGTCGCCGAACACCGTCATGGCGACGGTCCGCGGGATGGGTGTCGCCGTCATGACCAGGACGTGCGGGGACGTGCGGGCCTTGGTGCGCAGGGAGTCCCGCTGCTCCACCCCGAAGCGGTGCTGCTCGTCCACGACGATCAGGCCGAGGTCGAAGAACTCCACGTTGTCGGACAGGAGCGCATGGGTGCCGATGACGATGCCCGCCTCGCCCGACGCGGCGTCGAGCAGCGACTTCTTGCGCTGCGCCGCGGACATCGAGCCCGTCAGCAGGACCACGCGCGTCCCGTCCGTGGCACCGCCCAGCATCCCGCCCTCGGCGAGGGGGCCAAGTGTCCTGGTGATGGACTGGAGGTGCTGGGCGGCCAGGACCTCGGTGGGCGCGAGGAGCGCCGCCTGCCCGCCGGCATCGATGACCTGCAGCATGGCCCGCAGCGCCACGAGGGTCTTGCCCGAGCCGACCTCCCCCTGCAGCAGCCGGTTCATCGGGTGGTCGCGTGCAAGGTCCTCGGCGAGCGTCCGGCCGACGTCGAGCTGGCCCTGCGTGAGGGTGAAGGGCAACCGCGCATCGAACTGGTCGAGCAGGCCTCCGCCGTGCGGCGGCCGTGCCGTCGCTTCCTCCCGGGCCGTGAGCGCGCGGCGCCGCGCGAGGGCAGCCTGCAGGACGAACGCCTCCTGGTACCGGAAGCGGTGCTGGGCGCGGTAGGCGTCCTCGACCTGCAGCGGCCGGTGCACGAGTTCGTACGCCGAGGCGGGGCTCAGGAGCTTGTCGCGCCGGGCGATCGACGCCGGGACGGGATCGTCGAGGTCCGAGAGCCGCAGCGTGTTGAGGATGATCCCGACCGCCGTCGCGATCTGGTCGCTCCCGAGCTTCTCCACCGCCGGGTAGACCGGGATGGGCCGGTGGACGTCCTCGGGGTCGTCGCCCTCGTCGAGGAGGGCGTACCGAGGATTGGTGAGGGACAGTCTCCCGCGGTACACCGTCACCTTGCCCGAGAACATGGCACGGACGCCGGGCTTGAGGTCGCGTGCCGCAGCGAATCCGTTGAAGAACGTCAGGTTCATCCCGCCGAGCCGGCCGTCGGCGTCGTCGGTGATCACGACCTCGAGCAGCATCCCCTTGCGCGTGTGCATCCTGCGCGACGCGGCGGACTGCACGCGCGCGATCAGCGTGACCTCCTCGTCCACCGGGACGTCCGCGATGGGCGTCAGCTCTCCCCGCTTCAGGTAGGTGCGGGGGAAGTGGTTGAGCAGCTGGCCCACGGTGGTGATGCCGAAGTACTTCGCGAGCTGCTTGGCGACCGGCCCGAGGTGCCGGTCGAGCGGTGCGTCGAGCTCCGATGCGGTCACCGACCGCGCCGCGTCAGGAGTCACCGGCCTCGGCTCCTACGCCGGGGGCGGCGAGCTGCGTCACCGAGATGTTGACGGGCGTGCCTGCGGCATGGATGAGGGCGAGGGCCGGACCGGGGTCGGGGACATGCACGTGGACGCGCCAGCGGTAGCCCTCCTCCACGGCCGTGACGGCACTCATGATGACCGAATCGCCCAGCTCGTCGAGGTGGAGGCGGAGCGTCGCGGCGTCCAGCGGGCTGAGGTTGATCGTGCACATGACCTCCACACCCTCTGCGTCGCCGCCGTCGTGGATGTGCGGTGCCTGGATGTCGTAGCCGTGGAGTCCGTCGAGCAGCTCGTCCTGGAGCTCCTCGCCGAGCGCGGCGGCGCGGAGCGCGTCGAGGACCAGCAGGAAACCGACACCACCGGCATCGACCACCTCCGCACGGGTGAGCGGACCGAGCTGGCTCTCGGTGCGCACGACCGCCAGCAGCGCGTGCTGCACGCAGCCCCTGAGGGCCAGCGCGAGCGCGTGGTTGCTGTCGTCGCCCGAGTGTCCTGACGCAGCCTCCGCTGCACCCCGCGCGCTCGATTCGAGGACCGAGAGCATGGTGCCGGGCACGGGGTCGCTGAGCGCCGACCAGCTGCGGATCTGCGCGCGATGCAGAGCGGACGCCAGGAGCGTGCACGTCAGGCGGGTGGCCCCATGCAGCGGCTCGGCGAACGCCGCGAGGAAGACGGCGAAGAGCGTCCCCGAATTGCCCAGGGCCTCTTCCATCGCTGCCCTACCCGCGATAGCGAGCAGCTCCCCGAGGTCCGAGGTCTCGGCGTCGTGGGCTGCCTGCGCTGCGGAACGGACCGTCAGGTACAGATTGGTACCCGTATCCCCATCTGCCACGGGGAAGATGTTGATGGCATTGAGGCGGTCACTGTGGTTGCCGAGGGACTCTTCGGCCTTGCTCAGCCATCGCTTCATTGCAACAGCGTTAGCGGTGACCTTAGTCTGCAAAATGATCCCATCCCCTGAGAGCTGTCGCCCGCGACGCCAGTGTCACCAGCGGAGTGCCCGACACTACCGAGCCTACCGCAGTGAACCCGGGGGGCAGCAGGGCCTCCTGCGGGAAGGTGGCGAGGAGCCCGTGGTCCTCACCACCGCCGAGCACCCAGTCCATCGGGTCCTCCCCCAGCAGCTCCGCCACGGGCGCCAGCGGATCGGCGTACTTCTGAAGGACGTCGGGATCCAGGTCGAGCCGCACACCGCTCGCCGTCGCGATACGCCCGGCGTCGCGCACCAGCCCGTCGGAGATGTCCAGCATCGCGCCCGCCCCGGCGGCGGCCGCTGCGGGGCCGGATGCAAGTGGCGGGCACGGGCGCAGTTGCGCTGCCACGAGCTCCTCCCCCAGTGCGCCGAAGTCCTCGACAGGTCGGCCATCCTCGAGAATCGCCAGACCCGCTGCGGCACGCCCCAGAGTCCCCGCGAGCGCGAGGGTGTGCCCCACTCTGGCACCGGACCGCAGGACGGGATCGCGTCCCGCGAGGGTTCCGGTCACGGCGGCGGTGATCACAAGCTGCCCTCCGCCTCCAAGGTCCCCGCCGACGACGGAACACTCCATGGCACCGAGGCCGCGGCTCGCTGCGGTCAGGCCGCGCGCGCAGTCCTCGACCCACGAGACTGGCGTGCGGGCGGGCAATGTCAGGCTCACTACCAGGGAAGTCGCGGTGCCCCCCATGGCGTTGATGTCGCTGAGGTTCTGGGCGGCGGACTTCCAGCCGACGTCATAGCCGGTCGTTCGGAAGCCGCTCGGCCGTAGCAGCCGGAAGTCGTAGTCCTCCACCAGGGTGTCCATGCTGATCACCGTCCTGCCGTCAGGCGAGGCCACGATGGCGGCATCGTCCCCGGGACCCAGCAGGGCTCCGGCTCCCTGCCCCAGCAGTGGCAGGATCCTCGAGAGGAGGAGACTTTCAGTCACCCCGCCGACAAGCATTTCCGAGGCCACTCCATCGGCCGACGGGGGGGATGAAGCAGGGACACCGCCTGACACAGCGTAAGGATCGATCGTCGAGTCGAAGTTCGCCATGCTTCCACGGTACGTGTCGGCGGTGACGAGTATGACGTCGACTCCCGGTAACGCCGAGCGGTCCAAGGCGGGCACCTGGGCGGACGTGCCGTCTGCGCCGACCGCCTATACTCGGGACTTGCCCTATTCGCCGCGTCGGGGGATGCCTTGAAAACTGTCATGCTCGTCTTCGGTACCCGTCCGGAAGCCATCAAGCTCGCACCGGTCATCACCGCGCTCCGGAAATCGACAACACTGGACGTCCGCGTAACGGTCACCGGCCAGCACCGCGCCATGCTGGATCAGGTCAACGAACTCTTCGGTATCACGCCCGATCAGGACCTCGACATCCTGGAGCACGGACAGGAACTCCACTCCATCATGACGAGGACGATCAACGGGTTGAGTCCTGTCCTCGTGGATGATCCACCCGCGGCAGTACTCGTCCAGGGCGACACCACCACGTCCACTGCCGCGGCGATCGCCGCGTTCTACCGGCAAATCCCTGTCGTGCATCTCGAGGCGGGACTCCGATCGGGAAACCTTCAGTCCCCCTTCCCGGAAGAGGCGAACCGCAAGATCACGTCGCAAATCGCCTCGCTCCACCTCGCCCCCACCAGCATCAGCCGGAAGAACCTCCTGGATGAGGACGTTCCTCCCGGGGACATCGTCGTCACGGGGAACACCGTCATCGACGCGCTGCTGCAGGTGGTCAGGCAGGACCATCCGTTCTCGGATCCGCGGCTCGAGGCGCTCGCCCGTACCGGCCGTCGGATCCTCCTTGTCACGACGCACCGGAGAGAGAACCAGGGAGCAGCGATGCGCGGGATGGCACGTGCTATTGCCCGGATAGCCAGGAACGAGCCGGAGCTCACCGTGGTGCTGCCCCTGCACATGAACCCGGTGGTACGGGAGGCGATCGTACCTCCGCTCAGGAATCTGTCGAATGTGGTCCTCACGGAGCCACTCGCCTACGGCGAGTTCGCCCGCCTCCTCTCCCTGGCCGCCGTCGTCCTGACCGATTCGGGTGGAGTGCAGGAAGAAGCTCCCAGCCTCGGGAAACCAGTCCTCGTGATGCGTGAGAACACAGAGCGGCCGGAAGCAATCACCGCGGGTACCGTCGCGCTCGTCGGTGCGGATGAGGACGTCATCGTGGACAGGGTGACCGCGCTCCTCCACGATGACGACCACTACGCTTCGATGGCTACGGCAGTGAATCCATACGGCGATGGCAGGGCTGCCGAGCGCGTCGTAGCTGCGCTCGAGCAACTACTCGGGGTCGGTTCACGGCTTCCGGATTTCACGCCACAAGCGGGTGACGCCACCAGAGGATCCCGGCAGGTCCCCTCAGCATCGACGCTCCGTTAGGACAGATCCCCTGATTCCCCCGCACACCTCGCCCCGTCCCGTTTCTCGCCGCAGGCTCCTCCAGCTCTCGCTCGCTGCGGCCACCGTCGCGGCGGTCCATCCCCTCACGGGCTGCTCCGCCCTGCAGTACCCGAACCCGCAACCGACCCGCGCGGTCCCCGCGACCACGCGCGAGCGATCGGTCCGGCTGGGTACCCAGCTGTCCGAGGGCCTGCCCTACCGGGTGCTCGAGAACGCGGACGGGCTGGAGACGCTGCTGCGCGAGGATCTCGCATCCCGGCCTGACGGGGCCGGGTCGGAGCCGGTGGCCCGAGCGGCCTTCGGGCACATCACCGATCCGCACATCCTCGACGCGACGAATCCGGGCCGGCTTTCCTTCCTGTGGCAGTACCTCGATTTTGACGACGGCTACCCGACCTCGGGGAGGTTCCGGCCGCAGGATGTCCTCACCCTTCACGTACTCAACGCAACCGTCAGAGCCTTCAATGCCCTCGGGCGGGGACCCGAGAGCGGACGACCGCTCGACGGCCTGGTGATCACCGGTGATGTCACCAACTCCTTCTGCGCCAGCGAGTTGGATGCCGCGGTGGCGACCCTCGACGGCGGTAACGCGTCATCCAATCCCGTGGGTTCCTATCAGGGCATCCAGGACCACGGCCGTTCTCCACGCGCCCTTGCCGCCGATGTCTGGCACCCCGACCCCGAACCCGACGACGCCGAACCCGACAACTGGAAGAAGCAGTACGGCTACCCCACCGTCCCCGGGCTCCTGGCCGCTGCGAGCAGCCCCATCGACGCCCCTGGCGCGGCCTTTCCCCGATACCTGGGCTTCGGCAACCATGATGAAACCGGCCGCTTCGGCGGCTCGCCCATGTCCGCGGGTGACCGGCTCGTGGATCTGGTGCGGACAGGATCCCGTCTCCCGGTGGGACTACCGGATGGAATGAACGAGTCCGAGTTCTGGAAACAGGCCGATGGCAGTAAGAAGGATCAGGAGCGCCTCATCGCCGAGATGCCGTCGCGGACCGTCGCCGCGTCCAGCGCGCGCGAGGTCTTCGACAAGCCGAGGTTCCGAGCCGCGCTCGTGCACCCCGATGCTCCTGTCGACCAGCCGACAGTTACGGACGCCCTTCACTACGCTTTCGACCTGTCTGCCGACGTGCGCGGGATCATGCTCAACACGGCCAGCCCCGACGGCGGGGGCCGCGCCGTACTGGACCGGCAGCAGGCCTCCTGGCTGATCGAGCAACTGCACACGGTGTCCAGCGCCTACCTCGATGATGAAGGGGAGGTAGTGAGGGCCGACGTAGAGGACAAACTCGTGGTGCTCTTCAGCCACCATCCCCTCCGCTCTTTCGACGACGACGCGTCCTCGAAAGAGGACGGTGGCGAATCCATCGCACGCGACGACGTCCTCGGGATCTTCAAACGGTTTCCGAACCTCGTGCTCTGGATGAACGGCCACGAGCACCGCCATAGGATCGAAGCCCATCGTGGTCATCAAGGCTCGGGCGGATTCTGGGAGATCACCACGGCCTCGCTGATCGACTTTCCGCAGCAATCCCGGGTAATAGAGCTGCTGGACAACCTGGACGGCACGCTGTCGATCCATGCCACGCTCGTTGATCATTCCTCCGCGGACGATGTCCGGCGCGACGCCGACCAGACGCCTCGATCACTCGCGGCATTGAGTATGGAGCTGGCGGCCAACCGTCCAGGGCTGAAGGCAGGGACGGTGATGGGCGGGGCCGAGGACCAGAACGTCGAGCTGCTGGTCCCGGCACCGTTCTGACTCTCAAAGACACGAGCACCGCGTCCGACACTTCCCGAGCGCTCCCGCTCCTGTATTATCGCTGCCGGGGGTACCGCAGAGTTGTGGTGCGATTACAACGGTCTCATGGTGCGGCAGCCTGTCGAACATGGTCCCTTCTTCACTGGAACCTCACCCGATGGGACAGATCATGACGATGCAGGTAGTTATCCTAGCCGCTGGTATGGGAACACGGCTCGCACGCCCCCACCCCAAGCCGCTGACGGAACTCCGCGACGGGCGCACCATCATGCAGCAGCAGGTGCAGAACATCTCACAGGAGTTCGGCAAGAAGCTGCGGCTCTCTGTGGTCGTGGGCTTCAAACTCGAGATGATCCTCGAGCATGTCCCGGACGCCTCCTTTGTATACAACGAGGCCTTCGACCAGACCAACACGTCCAAGAGCCTGCTCAAGGCCCTCCGGAACTCCGGCAAGGGCGGGGTGCTGTGGATGAATGGCGACGTCGTCTTCGCCCCGGAGATCATGGCGTACCTGCGCCCCTTCATCAAGCAGGACATTTCCTTCGTCTCGGTCGACATGTCCTCCGTCAGCGACGAGGAAGTGAAGTACACCGTCGACGAGAACGGCCACATCGACCAGCTGTCCAAGTCCGTCGAGAACGCTCTCGGTGAAGCCGTAGGTATCAACTACATCTCCTCCAAGGACAAGAAGAAGCTGATCAAGCGCCTGGCGGAGGTCGGGGACCAGGACTACTTCGAGCGCGGTATCGAACTGACGATCAAGAAAGACAGCGTCAGGTACAAGCCCGTCGACATCAGTGAGTTCTATGCGGTCGAGGTCGACTTCGCGGACGACCTCGAGCGGGCCAACGAACAACTCGACGAACTGAGCAACGCCTAGAACCGCTCCGCGTTCGAAAGCTCGACAACACGACGACGAAGGGTCCCCACTCAGGATGCCAAGTTGGACCAACCCGAAAGCCCTAGTGGATCTTCGCAAGACCGCCGAGAACCAGCTGCGTAAGGTGTGGCGCTCGCTGCCTGCCGAGCAGCGCACGCAGCTACGTGAAGCCGTGCATCCCGCCGATGTCGCCAAGGTGACCCGGACAGCGACCACAGCTCCCGCATTGCCGACGGTCAAACCTGTTGTCTCCGTTGTCGTGGTGGTGGAGGGTGCAGACCAGAGCCTCGACGCAACCCTCCGCAGCATCGTCAGCCAGAAGACTGTGCCGCTTGAGGTCCTCGTACTGGACATCACTGGTGAAGCCGGGGTTGCCAGGATCGCGGAAGGTTACGTCAAGCGAGACACCCGCATCCGCTTCCAAGCGGATGCGGGACTTACCGGCCAAGCAGCGAAGCTTGCAGGCGCCGATACGACGAAGGCCCCCTACCTGACGATGATCACCGCAGGCGATGTGCTCGAGAAAGGTTCGATCGACGCCGCGGTAAAAGTCCTGAAAGCCAGCCAGTCGGACTTCGCCGTCGGCACGGTGGGCGTGCAGAAGGCCGCGAAGTTCGTCACTCCAGGCTTCCAGGCTCAACTGCACACGTCTGAAGTGCAGACGCTCGACCTGGACTCGGCTCCCGCCGTACTCCAGGACACTTTCCTCAGCAACAAGGTCTTCACCCGGTCGTTCTGGAAACGGGCACTGGCAACGATTTCTCCCTTGGGTCGGTACTGGCAGCACGAATTGGTCCAGACGGCCTACCTGCGAGCCGCAACGTTTGACCTCCTCCCCCACAAATACTGCAACGCCGTGAGCGATACTGCGGCAATATCTCTTGCGCGTGAGGTCATCTGCAGGCGGGATACGCTGCAGGATCGTCTCGACCGCACCATTTCGCTCGAGAGGGCCTACCGGGAGTCGGCGACACCGGTCGCATACCGGGCCTGGCTCACACATGAATTGGCCTACGCGCTTTTCCCGTACTACGAGGTGGTCCCTCGGACCGACGACGTCTTCTGGACGCTCATCCGCACGAGCATCCAGGGCTTCACGCCGACCGCCACCATCGCCTGGGACGAGGTCCGCCTGCACAACCGGCTGATCCTGTCCGCCGTTCTCTCCGACAGCCGTCAGGACGTAGTCCGCATCTGCGTGTCACGCAGCGACCTCGGATCGAGCTTCGGAACCGTATTCACCGACGGCACGCTCCACGCCGCCCCGCCCTACCTCGCCGAGCTTGATACCCGTCCCGACGCCGCGCTCCTCGTTTGCCAGCCCGTGGACCTCCGTGTGGTCAGCGTTCTCAATGAGCACGAATGGCTCGACGACGGCACGCTGCGTATCGGCGGCTTCGCCTACATCTCGTCGATCGACCCGGACACCGGGGCGTTCGAGATCGAAGCGAGCCTTGTGGACGAGCACGGATCCGAGGTGGCCCCCCTCATCCTCGAACGGCACACGGACCCGCGGATCGACTGGGACGCGAACGACAATTGGACGAGCTATGCGTCCAGCGGGTTCCAGACCGTCATCGACCCTGCGTGGCTGCTGAATTCCGACCAGGAGAACATCAATACCTGGTCCGTGAAACTGGTGCTCCGGGCGTATGACCGTGAGCTGGAGGCTCGAATCACGAAACGTGATCTCACCGGCGCAACCGGCCGGCTGGCCGTGGGACCGATGATGGGCGACGAGCGCCTCGCCGTTGAGGTAAACGGGGCGTCGGGACTCACCCTGGTTCGCGTCCGTCCCATGTACACGACCTCAAGCATGAGCCTCGACGGGCGCACACTCACCATGACCGTCCAGGCACATTCGGCACCACTCGCCGCGAAGATCACCATCGAATGCACGAAGCTGGGCCTTAGCCGCACGGCGACATGTACGGACGTCCGTGGTAACACTGCGGACTACAGCATAACCATTCCCCGTCTTGGCCCGGACGCATCCCCAAGGGTCGAACACCAGTGGCAGGTGCGGTTGGAGAGCGGATTCAAGACGGCGCAGCCTATCGCTTGGGAACAGGACACCGTGGCCCTGGAAGAAGCGATCAATCCGGCCAGGCGACTGCGGGCGAAGCTCACGGGGTACGGATTCATTGCTCTCGAAGAGCGGAAATTCAGGATCGAAGCGACCGGATTCAGCCTCTCCGAAGACCGACGCGTCGTGACACTGGAAGGTACTGCGGATTTCGTCACGATCCATGCGCCGAAGTTCGTACTCTCCAGCGGCAAATCCGTCCTCGTGGCGGACGATGTCTCCCTGGACGTTCGGACGAACTACGGCAGCAACCGATTCTCTGCCCGGTTCACGCTTCCAGCCGACCCGTGGTCGGTCGGTGAGGTGATGCCAGAGGCCGGCGCCTACAGCGTCCGCTACATGCCGCTCAAGTCGGAGGACGCGCTGGGGTACTGGATCCCGGTCAGTCGGGGCATGCACGCCAGCCTCCCTGCGAGGATACGTGCGGAAGCAATCGAGATCGGCCTGAGTCGTACTGCGGTCGCAGGAGCACTGACAGTGCACCTCCGCTCGCCCCTGGCACCCGACGAGATCGGGCGGTTCAATCAACAGAAGATTCGGACCGAGGTTGAGGCAGCTCGGCGCCCGCTCCGTGATGCCGTGCTCTACATGTGCTTCGGTGGCAAACGCGCAACGGACAGCACACGACGTATCCTCGAGGAATTCCAGCGCCGAGGCTCGGACCTCGACATGTACTGGGCCATCGCCGACTACTCGGTGCAGGTTCCCGAGGGAACAACACCCGTGCTCATCGGCTCCCGCATCTGGTATCAGTTGCTCTCCGAAGCCCGCACGCTGGTCAACAACAACAATTTCCCGTTCTATTTCCGGAAGCGGGACGGCCAGACCTATATCCAGACCTGGCATGGAACCCCCCTGAAAAAACTGGGCAACGACGTCGCGGCGACAAACTTCTCGCTCTCCTACTGGAACCTCATGTGGCGTGAAGCCACCTACTGGGATGCACTTCTGGCCCAGAATGACTATGCAGCCGAGGTCCTGGCCAATTGCTTCGGGTTCGACGGCCAGGTGATCGTCGAGGGATATCCCCGGAATGACTCGCTGCGTTCGATCGACGCCGACGCCCGGCGAGCCCGCGTCCGGGAGCTGCTGGCAATACCGGAGGGCAAGACGGCGATCCTGTACGCCCCGACCTGGCGAGATGACGCGAAGAACGCGTCGAAGCAGTATGAATTGGTCACCTATCTGGATTTCGAGAAGGCCCAGAAACAACTCGGTGATGACTACGTCCTTCTGTTGCGTGGCCACCACAACATCGCCGGCCAGAGGCAGACAGCAGGCAACAAGTTCGTCATCGACGTGACCGAGTACCCCGAGGTGAACGACCTCTACCTGGCCGCTGACGTCCTCGTCAACGACTACTCGTCGGTGATGTTCGACTTCTGTGTGACGGGTAAGCCGATTATCTTCCTGACGCCCGACATCGCCCAATACCGGGACTCCACTCGGGGCTTCTATTTCGACCTCGAAGAGCAGGCTCCCGGCCCGCTCCTGACGACGACCCCGGAGGTCGTCAATGCGATCAAGTCCCTGCCGTCCATTCAGATGCGTTACGCAGATCGGTATCAGGCTTTTGTGGACACCTATGCGCCGATGTGTGATGGCTCCGCGACTGAGCGTGTAGTCGACTTGCTTCCTCTCGACGCTTTCGCACGGGTGCACACCTCCTAGCAAGCTTGCACAGCAACGCCGACATCCCTTCGCATCAGCCGGATCGAACAACCGATGATCCAAGCCAGTCCACCAGGAGATCCATGACCAACGGCACAGCCCGTCACGATGCCGTCCGTCATCCTGATGACGCACACGACTGGGTTGCAGTCGCACATGCCCTGACGTCCGGCTCCTCCGCCGGCGGGCCGGCAACGGCGGAAGCCCATTTCGAGTTGGGACACGCCCAGTTGCACCTCGGCAATCTCGAAGGTGCCGCGCGGCACATCACGGCGGCTCTGAAGCTCGATCCGTCCGTCGCCCAGTGGCACTACCGGCTGGGGTACATCAGGGAGAAGCAGCTCCTGTTCACCGTCGCCAGGGAGCACTACACGGAAGCTCTCCGCCTACAGCCCGAACATGAACGATGGCAGCACCGCCTCGATTCAGTCGTGGCAGCCGCGGAGCGCCAGCTGGCAGCGGAGCGGGCCGAACTGGCGGAATCGCGAGCGGTCTTCATCGAACGTCGGCGCACCCTGCGCGAGCAGAAGGCTCCGAAGTGGCAGGAGATCGATGTCCTCACCGCCGGAAAGCCTTTCTTCAAGGATGACCCCGAGTGGCTGGGCGCCCTCGCGGATGCGTTCTTCTTCATGAATCGCTTCCAGCAGGCGGCTGAGAACTATGCTGCAGCTGCACGCCTGACACCCGAAAACGCCCAGCTGCATTTCCAAGCTGGTTGGGCTCACGACCTGGCGGGCTCGGAACACCGAGTGGCGCGTCACTTCGAACGTGCGCTCGCAGCCGATGTCGAGCTGGAGTCGCCCCGTTACGGTATCGGTGTCTTCTTCCAAAAGAAGGGCCAATGGCAGCTTGCCGCCACCCATTACGAGAGCGTCTTCCGTGCTCGGCCCGACGACGCGGAGCTCGCGTATCGCTGGGGTTTCGCGCTTCAACGCTGCTACGACTGGGCGGGCGGCGCCGACGCCATCAGGATCGCGATCGGACTGAATCCGAACCAAGCGCAGTGGCACTACCGACTGGGGTTCTCGTTCGAGCGGAACGAACACTGGGCAGAGGCCGCTGATGCTTACTCCTTCGCACTCAGCCTATCCCCGGCGAGGAACGAATACTGGTCCTACCGTCTCGGCTATGTTCTAAACAAGGCCCGACGATTCAAGGAGGCATGCGCGGCCTTCACCGGAAATGCGACGTCTGCAGAAGGCGCGCTACTCGAGCCACACCGGGAGACACAGGTCGCTCCCTCCGAGTACGTCAGGAATCTCCTCACGGACGGGCTGCTTGCGGCGCGGGCGGCCCAGACGGCTCAGCAGTGTTCGCAGCTCGCGCAGTACGCAATGGATCGGGGGGCCCCCGATATAGCCGCCGCGGCGTACGAGGCCGCCGTCCACCGATCCGAAGTCCACGTACCCAGCCTGTACACCGCACTGGGGTCGGCCCTGTACCAGCTCGGTTTCTTCGAGCGCGCAACGGCTGCCTTCCTAGAGGCACGCCTGCTAAAGCGGCCTCACGGAGTGAACACCACCAAGTACCTCAAGGATCCACGCCTCAAGCAGTCCATGTTCTACGTCGAGTACCTGGAGACGCTCGCCATCCGGGACGACGTCATACTCTACGAGAGCAGTCAGGGTAGCTCGATAGGCTGTAACCCCCTGAACATCCTGCGGAGCACCCTTCGCGACGAGCGTTTCGCCGACAAGACCCATGTCCTAGTGATCAACGACCGGTCGCGCATTCCGGTGGAACTGCGCGGCCTTCCCAATGTGATCTTCACCGCGCGGGACAGCGATCTGTACCTCAGGTATCTCGCGTCCGCCAAGTACCTGATCAACAACAACACCTTCCCGCCCTATTTCTGCCGCCGTCCGGAGCAGCAATACCTGAACACGTGGCACGGGACGCCGATGAAGTCACTGGGGCGGGACATAAAGGGCGGCTTCATGGACCATCGCAATGCCACCCGTAACTTCCTGCATACGACGCATTTGCTCGCACCGAACGAGTTCACCGCCCAGATCCTCCTCGACAAGTACGAGATAGCCGGGCTGTTCGATGGCGCTGTGGCAGTCACGGGTTACCCACGGGTGGACGCAACCATCGCTTCCGCGTCCGTCGCCGGCGCGAAGCTTCGCGCCCGACTCCGGATCAGTCCTTCGGAGAAAGTCGTCTTCTACGCACCCACGTGGCGGGGATCACTAGCGGACAGGCAGATCGACAACGAGAAGCTTGTGGACGACCTCCGGATCATGGCCTCCACCGACGCTCATTTCCTCTTCCGTGGCCATCCGGTCACCGAGGCATTGCTCGACAACGCGGGTGTAGAGGGATATCTCGTCCCGTCCGACATCGACACAAACGATCTCTTGTCCATCGTCGATGTCCTGATCACCGACTACTCGAGTGTCGCCTTCGACTTCATGGCGACCGGAAAACCCATCATCTACTACGCCTACGATCTGGAGGAATATCAGGAAACCCGAGGGCTGTGTCTCGACATCACGTCGCTGCCAGGGACGATCTGCAGACAAGCACCGGAGGTCAGAGCGGTGATCGAGCAGGCGCTCGCCTCGCCCTCCGAGAACGATCTGTGCCCTGCGGAATATGTCGGTCTCGAGTGCGGTCAGTCATCGCAACGCGCTATCGAGTTTTTTTTCTTCCAGTCCTCCAAGTGGGAGATGCAGCGCGAGGCGAGAACCCGTCGGACGATGTTGATGTACCAGGGATCTTTCATCCCGAACGGCATCACCTCCTCGTACCTGAACCTCGCATCGCATCTCGACCCTGCTGACGTGGAGGTTTTCGTCGCGCTGGAGCCGTCGTCCGTCTCGTCCGATGAACGGCGGATGGAGAGATTTGGACAGAACCCGGAGCACGTCCGTATTCTTCCACGCGTAGGAGGCCAGCTGATCAGCGCCGAAGAACGCTGGATTATCGACAAGTTCAACGCGCAGGGAGACCTCCACACGGATGAGCAATGGAGCATCTACCACGCTGCATTCGCGCGTGAGTTTCGACGCATGTTCGGTACCGCCCACTTCGACGCGCTGGTCTGTTTCGAAGGATATGCCCGCTTCTGGGCTGCTCTCTTCGCAGCGGGACCGTCCGAGTCCACGACGAAGTCGATCTTCCTGCACAATGACATGCACAGCGAGTGGCTCCACCGCTTCCGGTACCTCGAGTCGATGTTCCGGTTGTACCCCCGCTATGACTCGCTGATTTCCGTCACCGAAAGTGTCGCGGAGGAGAACAGGAAACAGCTGTCGGACCGGTTCAATCTTGATCCGCGTAAGTTCGAGCACAGCAACAACCTCGTGAATGCCGACGCGACCGTTGCGCTATCGCAGGAACCAGTACCCGATGACATCGAAGAGTGGGTCGGCGAGTGCCCGACGGTCTTCGTCACAGCTGGGCGCCTCTCCCCCGAGAAGGACCACGCAAAACTACTCCAAAGCTTCGCCGTTCTCACTGAGCACCATGACGACGCGAAACTGATCATCCTCGGTGACGGGCCCTTGCGGAACCGTCTGGAGAGGCAGATAGTGGCACTCGGACTGTCGTCAAAGGTACTTCTCGCAGGACTCCGGCTGAATCCCTTCCCGGTCATCCGTAGAGGCGACTGCTTCGTTTTCTCATCGAACTACGAGGGACAAGGCCTGGCTGTGCTGGAGGCCCTCATACTGGGGAAGCCAGTTATTTCGACCGACGTCGTCGGTCCCCGGAGCATATTGCAGGATGGTTACGGACTGCTCGTCGAGAACTCTGTCGAAGGATTGAGAGAGGGCCTGACTATGTTCCTCGAGGACTGGCCGATCTATAAGCCCTTTGACTACTCGTCCTACGAGTTCGAAGCACTCCGGAAATTCACCAGCATCGCGCTTCGCGAGTATCAGAAGGAGCTCATTTGAGCGAGTTGAGCCTCACCCTCGATTCTTCATCAACGGATATGCTCGCCGAGCTGGAGGGAATGGCTGAAACCGTCAGCTACGCAGAAGTGGCACACGGTTCCGTCGGACTCGAAGGAGAGTCGCTCCTGCAGATAGCCCGCCGGGTGGAGGATGCAAAAGACATTCTCGTACGCTTTGCCATGGCCGGATTTTACGTGTATCGCAAAACGGAGAGCAGCACACGTCTCGTCAGGGACCACACCATCGGCAAACTATGGCATCGGGTCAAGGAGGGGGACTACTCGGTGAACTCTGAGGGACTAATTTACTCCTACACCCCTGCCCCGTGCCCGACCCCCATTCCCAAGCTCTTGGTGATCTTTTCGTCCATGAGTACTAGCATCTACGACACAAGCATGATGCGCTATTTCGAACAGAATTTCAGGTCTGCTCAGAAGTACATTCCCCAGGACGCTGGCGTACTGCGAATAGCGGATATCGGCGGTGTGGTTGGGGCATTCTATCTGAACACCTATAGGAATCCGGACAATGTGAGAAGGATTCAGCGACTTCTCAGCGACGTAATGATCCAGTATGCCGTCCCCACAGCTAATGTCGTCTTGTACGGTGCTTCCAAAGGAGGCACTGCCGCCCTCTTCCACGGCATGACAGGCGGCTATAAATTCATCTCGGTAGATCCGATCGTTTCCGATGACTACTACGTCCATCAATTTCGTGACTCCCACTTCACACGGGGGGGAATTTTCGAGCGGACGAAGGATGAAGTATTCGAAGAGTTGCTATCGAATAAGTTTCAATACACTGCCTTCGGCTCGCGGAACGGAGCCGAAGGGTCGGTCATCTTCTCGGAGCGATCACCACAATACTCGGCGATCGCATCGACGCTGCTGAAGCACCTCGCTCACCGCGTCGCGTTCTTCAACTCGATCAACCCCGGTATCAACGACCATCCTGATGTCAGCCCCAGGACCCTGAACATCGCCACGATGTTAATGAACCAGTTCTTTCTCGATGAACAGCTCACTCCCGGGCTGAGGACCATCGTCTAGTAACCCGTCCCGGCTGCTCCACCACCGCTCCACGGACGTCCAGCCTGCCCTCGAGGCCGTGCAGCCAGATTCCTGCAGCTGCAGCTGGTGTGAACCTTGCCTGGGCTTGTCTCAGTCATCCATTTCTGGGCATGTACCGGACCGAGGACCTGTCCACACGGACTGCTGGAGGACGAAAGCCCTCCATTCGCATCCTTCCTGCGGCGCAGCATTCCCCCTCCGTGGCAGCTGTTCTGGGACTCACTGCCCCTGAGGAGATTGAGGGGGCTTGAGGCCGAGTGACCGATGTCGATCGTCTGGCGCGCATTCACTGCTCTAGGTGAAAGATGGTGTGGCCGGTGGTTCCTGGGAACGAGGGCGAGGAAGACAGGTCGACATGATCGGCGTCGTCCGGCCATCGTTTGAGTCCAGGCAAGGTCAATAAAGCCTCTGAGGGCTCGAACTCCCTTTCGGAGTACGTCTGCGACGGTGTTGAGCAGCTCAGGCTGGAGCTCGAATCGTGAGCCCCTGTCCCAGGTCATCGAAGTGGAACAAAACGCACACGCTTACGAGGTACTGGCGTGCCGTCGCTTCTCGTGCGAGCGGCGCTTCCCACCTTCGGCATATTGGCCTACCTATTGCGCTGGCGACGAGACAGCACGATCCCGCTAACACGTCCACATTCGATGAGCGCACTACCGCTGCCCGCGCGCATCCCCGCCGCCCCGACGGGCCGTGGCTGAACGGCAAAAGTGCTCTGTTGCCCTACGCGGTTACTGCAAGGCAATCGGTATGCCCTTTCACTTGCCCTACTTCAAAGGCTTGCGGGACATCGCGGCCAGGAAGCGCCATGACACCTGTTTTCCGGGGAGGCCGTTGAGGCTTCCAAACAACTTGGCCCAACGTGCCCTTGAGTCTCGGAATCCACTGTGCTCCGCCTAGCGAGCTGGCCCGACGGAGGTTTCCGTCTGCGGTGAGACTTTGCATCTGCTGGCCACGCAAGAGTCCGCCCAGAGCTTTGTCCTCCTTGAAGTAGCGCGCAGTATTCGGGCAGCTTTCCCGCAGGTCAGGGCTCGCGTCGTGCAGCAAGTGGAATGATCTCGTCATGCCCGCTGGGGGCACTACCGTTTCTCCGAGGTCTCATCATGCGTCTACTTTCAAGCACGCTGCCACGGCCCGCGCCGGCAGCCCTCCTGAGATGGAGGATCAGGCGCAGAGCCTGTGCTAACCCTCATACACCAGTACCGTCCACGCTGGGATATTTCGGGCGTCTCATCAGAAGCCATCTGTACAGCACCTGTAGCGGCTGACCACCGTCGTATCGGCCGCGGAGCCTACCCCTGAAGGGGCGGCGTCGATCATCTCCGCTGGCTGAACGACCAACGCTGCCTCACTGCACCCTAGTCCCGAAGTTCCCTGAACGACTCATCCTGCGTACCTCCGGAATACCTAGCCCACGAGGAATCATGAATAGTCCCCTCTCACTCGATACTTTCGTCGCGAAAGCGGCCACCGTCGTATCCGCGTTGCTGATCCTCCTTCTGTTCATCGGGGCACAAAGCAGCGCCGCTGCCCCGCTGGCGCCTGCCACGACGGTCGTTCAGACGACGTCCGCGGCTCCAACTGGACTCGTCTCGCCCTCCCAGGACCTCACGAGCGTGAAGCTCACCTGGGACGCGTGGAACAACGCGCCGCGCTACCGCGTCCAGTTCTCCACGAACCCCGACATGTCCGGCGCCACGTACTACCGGTACGGCACAACGAGTGCGACCGTCACGGGACTCACGAAAGACACTACGTACTACTTCCGGGTTCGGGCGCTCGCGGCCGACAACTCGACGGCCCTCAGCCCGTACTCGAGCGCGATCAAGGTGAGCACAAAGACCGATTCCCCGTTCCCCACGGGCCTGAAGTTCACGGAGCAGAGCGAGTTCGGCATCAAGCTGGCCTGGGACGCATGGAACAACGCGCCGCGCTACCGCATCCAGTTCTCCACGAAACCCGACATGTCCGGCGCCACGTACTACCGCTACTACACCACCACCGCCGACATCCGTGGTCTCACACCTGACACCACCTATTACTTCCGCGTCTCGGCCATCTCCGCCGACGGGACCACCAGCCTCAGCCCCTACTCCAGCGCCATCACCGCCAGAACCGCCCCCGCAGCCCCCACTGCAACCCCCGCACCGACCGGCCTGAAGTTCACGGAGCAAAGCGAATTCGGCATCAAGCTGGCCTGGAACGCCTGGAACAACGCACCTCGCTACCGCATCCAGTACTCCACCAAATCCGACATGTCCGGCGCCACCTACAACCGGTACTACACCACCACCGCCGACATCCGTGGCCTCACACCCAATACCACCTACTACTTCCGCGTCTCGGCCATCTCCGCCGACGGCACCACCAGCCTCAGCCCCTACTCCAGCGCCATCACGGCGAAGACAACGCCGTCAAGCCAACTGGGCCCCATCAGCAATCCCCTCCGAGTGGCCAGCTACAACATCAAGTGCGCCAACTGTTTCGCTGGAGACCCCAACGAGCTTCCCTGGTCAGACCGCCGCGCCTCAGTCGTGACCAGCATCAAGAACCAGCATCCCGACGTCATCGGAGTGCAGGAGGCGTCCCAGGGCTGGCTCAAGGATGATGCCCGGCCGGGAGGCATTTCGCAGTTCGAGGACCTCGCCGAACGACTGAACAGTGCCGGAGCGCCGTACAAGCTCACGAACGTCAAGCGGAACAACTGCGTCAACCACGCGACCCCGACCAACTGTGTCTACCAGTACCAAGGCGCTTCACAGGGAACGAAGCTACTCTTCAATTCCACCACCGTCGACTTGCTGAATGAGGGCTCCTTGGCCCTTCCATCCCTGTCCGGTCAGGACAACGGCCGCTTTGTGGCCTGGGCGACCTTCAGGCAGAAGTCCAGCGGCAAGCGATTCTTCGTAGCCAACACGCACCTGCAGTCCGGAGGTGGCGCAGAGTACCAGGTGCTTCGCGACCAGCAGACCAGGAGCATTCTGGCGGAGATCAAGCTGAGGAATCCGGAGGGCCTTCCCGTTCTCATCACGGGCGACCTCAACTCCCACAAGTGGACGGATCCGGCCAACGTTCCTTACGACGTCCTCACGGCAGCCGGCTACGTGGACCCCCTGGGCAATACGTATGCGACGGACCTGCCAAGCTCCAGCGCAACTGTCGAATCGAGGATTGGCACCTTCTACGACAGTTTCAATGCCTTCAAGCGCTTGGCTAATGCACGGAACGACTACGGCAACGGAACCTACCTCGACTACATCTTCACCTCGAAGATGAGGGTCGCGCAGTGGGAGACCGTGGTGAACGTCGATTCCAGCGGCAATTTCATCGGTGTCATCCCTTCGGACCACAATATGATCCGGGTAGACGTCCAACTGCCGTAGGACCACACTGCTCCGCGGAGAACGCCGATGCGTCCTCCGCGGAGCAGCTATGGCTCAGAACATGCTCACGCTCTCCTCGAGCTTGCGGTCCAAGGCCAAGTGCATTTCTCGACTCCACCGGGCAGTGACGGCAGAATCAGAGAATCGCTCAGCAGTGGCACGCGCTGCCCGGCGCATGGTCCGCAACTCGCCGGCCGGCAGGGATACGATCGTCGCGATACGTTGCGCCACCGCGGCCACATCGCCCGGCGCTACCAGGAAACCGTTCACGCCGTCTTCGATGAGATCAGCCGGGCCGTAGGGGATGTCGTAGGCAATGGGCAGGCAACCTCCGCTCATCGCCTCCAGCAGAACCAGGGGCAGACCTTCGGTGGTACTCGTCAGCAGGGTGAACGAGGCGGACCACAAGTTATGCCGTGCGGTCTCACTGAACCCCGGCAGATGAACTGAAGCCTTTAGCTCCGTCTCGTCGACGAGTTGCTCCAGCCGGCCCCGGTCGGGACCGTCACCAAAGATCGTGAGACTGCATTCTGCTCCCGAATCCCTGGCCATCCGTACGGCCCTGATTGCGTGCTGTACACGTTTCCGTCCGTTCAGGCTCGCAAGCATGACGCCGACTTCGGGGTCGCGATCCTGATCCGGGTCGAACGGCACGAGTTCCGTACTGTTGGGAACTACTCCGGTCGAGGCCAGGGCGCCATACACCTCGTTGACGTCCCTCTTCTGCGCGGCTGTCAGTAAGATCACCGCGTCGAACGAGGACAGGCGCTCAAAAGTGTAGCGACGGACACGGCTCAGTTCCCCGTGCGGCGGCAGCTGACCGGCTGCCATGTGGGAGTTGTGCACCAGGTGCATGGTGATGACATTCGGCCTGCGATACCGCGTGATGAAGTTTGCTGTCGACTTGCTGTCGATGATCATGAAGGTTTCCCGATCAGCGACAACGACATCCAGCCAGAACAGATAAAGAGGCCACATCTGGTTCCAGGACGCCACGTGGCACCCGTCGCCGTCGCAGAGCGAGACAAGCCGGCCCCCCTCCGTGCCGGGTTCGTCCAGGTCCCGGCGGTCGGACACGTACACCGACCCGTCCGCCCTCAGATAGTCGATCTGAAGGACGACAGCGCCCGTCGCGTCGTAGCGTACTCTCCTCCGCGGTTCTCCCGCGAAGAGCTCAGCCTCGCCCTCGCCCGGGGCAATGCGTTGGTACGCGCCCTTCACACGCGGGGCGGATCGGGCTGAACCGAGTGTGGTGTCCGGCAGAGACCGGAGTTCGTCCCATAGATTGCGGAGCCGCATGCCGGGGATCATAGCCCCGCTCGCCTCCAGTTCGCAGGCGATGTCCGGATAGTCCGGCTGATAGTCGAACGTGAGCACGTCGACGTGCTGCCCGCCCTCCGTGACGAAGGCTCTCGACCGCCGGAGCATCGCGCTGGTCATTCCTCCGTAATCGAAGGGTATGCCCCAGGTGACCGCGCAGTGGTACCCGTCGGGTAGGACGTGCTGACGAGTGACCGAGCCGGAATGCAGCATAGTGGTGTGGTGCCTTTCGTGTTGGATCCTGACGTACGCTGCCGTAAGCGATCAGCTGAGAGTCATACTCATACTGCCGTGGCGGGTGGAGTAGACCCGGAGTGACACGGGGTCGCCGTGCAGCGGCATCCTCGTGGTGGCACGGCTGCCGGCACACCTTGCTTCCAGCGTGAAGTCGACCGTACTGGGTCCGAGAGATCGGGTCGCGGCAGGATCAAAGTCGAACAGGAGGCGGTAGGCGCCGTCCACGGTCGCGACTGCTTCGCTCGCCTCGACCCGGAAGAAGTCCTGCTGCTGCCGGGCCCGCACCGTGCAGAAGAAGGTGGGGACGGACGGAAGATCCGTATCGGCCGACGACACCTGCGCCAGGACTTCGATCCGCAGCCGCCCACCGGATCGAACGCAGTAGTCGGACGAAGGGATGGCAACAGTGAAGACGACGGGCGTCCGGTGCTTGCGTTCCCATACCTCCCGCATCACCTCGGCCCATCTCGAAACGACCGAGGAATCCGAGAAATCCTGAGCCCGCTCCAGGGCGGCCGTGCGGAGGGCGAGTTGCTCTTCCTCGGGCAGTGCCAGGAAGGCCTTGATGCAGTCAGCCAGTTTCTCGACATTCCCCTGCTCCACGATGAAGCCGTTCACGCCGGACTCGATGACCGCCGCCGGGCCGTAGGGCATGTCGTACGTGATCGGGACACATCCCGCCGCCATGGACTCGACAAGCACCAGGGCCAGGGCTTCGGACGTGCTCGTCAGGAGTGAGAATGACGCTCGCTGGAATGCCAGGCCGACCTGCTTGCTGTGGCCTCGCAGCCGCACGATGTCCCCGACCTCTAGCTCGCCGATGAGAGCTTCGAGGCTTTCGCGCTGGGAGCCCTCGCCGAAAGAATCGAGCTGTACCGGCAGGTCCGTGGACGTGCGGACGCGATGGACAGCCCGGATCGAGTGGTCAACACGCTTCCGACGATTCAAGGACGCTGCCTGGATGCCCAGCCCTGGTACCCGATGGGCGGTAGGATCCACCGTCCCCCCGATGCTCCGACCATTGGGGATCACGAAGGAATTGCCGACATCCGCATACCGCAGGTGCACGTCGCCCGCCTGCTGCTCGGTCAGGTAGACCACGCCGTCGAAACGGTCCAAATGAGGAAACACCTCCTTCGCTGAAGGCGTCAGCTCGGAGGCGAAACCGCCATTATGCGACATGAGATGAGATTCGTGGATGACATAGAGCAGCACTGCGTTCTCGCGCTTGAAGGTGGCCATGAACCGCGCCGTGTTCTTGTTGTCGACGACGAACCAGGCAGGCGAATTCCCGACGAGGAATTCCAGCCACGCACGGTACAGCCCCCACGATGAGCCGAACCGCCGGATCGGCCGGCCGTCTCCGTCACACAGGATCAACGACCGCCCCCCATGGGTGCCCAACTCACGGGCGTCGTGACGATCCGACAGGAGGAGTGAACCATCCGCGCGGAAGTGATCGACCTGCAACAGGGTCCCGTCCACCGCGTACCGTGCACGACGGGGGTGAGGTCCGTCGAGGTCGACCACGGGCCCCGACCATGATGCAAGCGGGGCGAACTCTTCGAAGGCCTGGTTGAGGTCGGGGCCGTCAAGGTCCTCGACCAGCGACGGCAGGTCCTCCCAAAGGTTCAGGACGGAGGTGCCCTCCGAGAGGAATCCATCCTCCGACAACTGCTCCCGGACCTGTCCGTAATCCCGGAAGTCGTCGAAGGTGAGGATATCTACCGGACGCCCGCCGGACTCGGCGAATGCGCGCGACCTGTGGAGCATCGCGTTGGTCCGCCCTGCGAACTCCGTCGGCAGGCTCCACGTGACCGCGAAGTGTCGCCCCGCCGGCAACACCGGTGCTATCTGCTCTCCGTCTGCTGCTTCAGGCATGTTTTTCCCCCCAGAATCCTCGTGTATCGACAATTACCTTGCCCTCGAGACTCTCGAGTGGAATCTCCCGGAACCGGTCGTGGTCCACCAGCAAGGCCACCAGGTCGGCTGCATCGACAGCGTCCTGCATCTCGCACCACTCCACATTGGCGATTCCCGAGACGACCGAGGGCAGATTCCGCCTGTCCCTCAACGGAGTTGCCACCAGGAGTCGAGCGTGGGGTGCAGCAGCCGCCAGGCGCTGCACGATCTCGACTGCCGGCGACTCCCTGATGTCGTCGATATTCGCCTTGAACGCAAGGCCGAGGCAGGCGACGACCGGCTCGGCCAAACCGTCGATCCCCGCGAGCACCTTGTGCACGACATGCCCGGGCTTGCTGTCGTTGACTTCGCGGGCGGTCCGGATCAGCGTCGAGTTCTCGGGGTCCGCTGCGACGATGAACCAGGGGTCGACGGCAATGCAGTGCCCGCCCACGCCCGGACCCGGGCTGAGGATGTTGACGCGCGGGTGATGGTTCGCCAGGCGGATGAGCTCCCAGACATCGATACTCAAGTTCTCGCTGATGATGCTCAACTCATTGGCGAACGCGATGTTCACGTCCCGGTACGCGTTCTCCACCAACTTGCTCATCTCGGCCGTCGCCGCATCCGTGATGTGGATCTCGCCCTGGCAGAACGTCTGGTAGAGCTGCCGGGCGGCCTCGGCCGCGTGCGGTGTCAGCCCGCCCACGACGCGGTCATTGGTGACGATCTCGATCATGATCCGGCCGGGTAACACCCGTTCCGGACAGTGCGCCAGGTGCACCACGGGCTTACCGTTCGTCCCGTCGAGGCTGAGGTCGGGTCGCAACTCGAGAAGGAAATCGCCGAGGCGCTGGGTGGTACCCGGAGGCGACGTGGATTCGAGGATGATCAGTTCCCCGCCCTCGAGCTGCGGAGCTATTCCTTCCGCCGCCGCATGGATGTAGGACAGGTCCGCGCTCTTGTCCGCCATGAACGGCGTCGGGACAGCGACGATGTAGGCGCGCGCCCGGGGAGTCGTCGTTGCGGCACTGAGTGCTCCCTGGCTCACGGCACCGGCTACGTGGACACCGAGGTCGGGTTCCACGAAGGGGACGAGTCCGTTGTTGACGGCATCGACCGTTCCCTGATTGACGTCCACGCCGACCACCGATAGGCCGGTGGTGGCGAGGACTGCTGCCGTGGGCAGCCCGATATAGCCGAGGCCGACGACGACGACGTCGGCCCGGTCCTGGTTGCCGGGGGTCGGGTCAGATGTCAACGTGCTCATATGGCCTTCCGTAGAACTTGAGATCGCCCGTCGCAAGCAGTTCGGCATCATCGATCTGCCAGGTGTGGCCGGACCCATTGCGCACCTGGACGTAATTGAACCGGTCTGCCGAGTAGATGGTCCCGCCGCCGGCTGACACGTTCCTCAGGAACGCTGTGTCCTCACCGCTTCGAAGGTCGGGGAAGGGATTGTTCCGCAGGAGTTCTGCGTGCGCCACGATGGTGGGGCCCATGACGAAGTCGGTGAAGCGGTGCTCCCGCTCCCCCGATCGCAGGATCACTGCATCGGACGCCGTGAGGTGCATGTAGTGGGCCTGCTTGCCCACCGCGTCCGCGCCCGAATACTCGAGCGCGAACAGCTGGTCGCTGAGGTAGTTCGGGCCGTAATGGTCATCGTCGTCCATCTTGGCCAGCACCTGCCCGTCCGCCGCTGCAACGCAGCGGTTGAGGCAGGCACCGAGAGTGGTCTCGGCCGGTTCGGCGAGGAACACGACGTCGTCGATCCCATATGCCGAGGCCATAGCACGGACTTTCGGCTCCGGAAGCGGAATGCCGTGGGCGAGGAGCACCAGCTGGGCACGGACCCCCGTCTGGCTGCCGATCATACGGCAGATGTGCTTCAGCTGTCCCTGGCGGAGGGTAGGCACGAGTGCCGACAGCGTGGGGCGGTCCACGGGCCGGCTCCTGGCCGGCACCACTGCCGCGACAACGCGTTCAGCGCGGTGGGCATAGGTGTGACCTGTCCAGATACGCCGCTGCGCCAGGTGGGACGTGCGGTCGTTGAGTTCGGAGTTGCGGACGAGGGCACGAACCAGCTGTGTGGCTTCGAGACGCGTCGCGGCGACCGGGACTTCCCCCGGTGCGAAGAACTCGGGTATGGCAGCACTGGGCGCCGAGATCACGGGCGTGCCGGAGGCCGAGATCTCGAAGATACGCCTCGCGCACATGCTCGGTGAGTCCACGACCGAGTTCGCGTTGAGGAACACCTTGTAGGCCTTGTAGGCGGTCAGCATCTGGTCATATCGGAGGCTTCCCACCACGCGGGTACCGAGCGGCGCAGGGAACTGGTACCTGACACCGCCGTTGAGCAACCGGGAGAAGATTTCCAGTCCGTGCTTCATGCCCGGCGAAGCGTCCATCGCCCCGCCCAGCAGGAGCTGCAACTGCTCCCTCCGCTCGGGGTACTTATGGGCGAAGTACGTGCCGGCGAAAGCGACATCCCTCGAGTGCCGCCCGTGCACGGGGCGGACGGGATTGTGGATGGCCGATTGAGCGGCGAAAGGCAGCACAGCGACGCGCTCGTGGCCCAGGTCCTCGCAATAGGACGCCATGCGTCCCTCGTCGGAGGTGAAGACCCAGTCAGCGAGCTTCGCCGCTGCCAGGAAATCCGCGTAGTGGGGCGGGTCCTCCTTGTTCCAGAACACCGTAGGAAGCCCGTGCGCCCGGCACCAGGCCATGAGCTCGCGGAACTCGGGAGCCGGACCGTCCGCACCTCCCAGCTTCCCGCGCCACAGGCGGTTGTTGCCGGACCAGGCGGACTCGACGAAGACGAAGTCGAGGCGCTCATTCTCGCATTGTTCCAGCCAGCGGCGCGGATCGAGGGGCAGGATCGTCCACTCGTAGGCGAAGGCGGATGACGAGAACTCGTCGAGGATGACCCCTACCCGGAGTTCGCTCCTACGGGGGGCCCTGCGGGCGGCGGTCGTTGGCGCGAATGAAAGATGCCTGCGGCTCCCCCGCCCACTCCAGGCTCCCTCTGCCCCGCGCAGTCCACCGGGGATCGATCGATGAAGGTCCGCCCTCTCCCGAGCACTCCAGGCCCGAAGTTGCTTCATCCCACCCCGGCGCAGGTGCCAGAGCCCGCGCCGCAGGCGCGCCACCGCGGCGGCAGTACCGCGGATCATGCCTTCCTGCGCCCCGAGCCCTGGGCTTCCACCTCGGTGACGACCAGCGAGCTTCGGGCTTCCTTGCGCAGCTTCGCCGCAGTGTCGAAGTTCCCCTTGGTGAGCTGGCGCGTGTACTCCAGGTAGGCCTTGGTGACTGAAGCAGGGTCACCGTCCATCAACAGATCACCCTGGTCCAGCCACAGTGTGCGGGTACACATCTCCTTGATGGTGCCGAGGCTGTGGCTCACGAGGAAGACGGACCCCGCTCTGGCGCGGAGCTCGTCCATCCGCTCCTTGCTGCGTTCCCGGAACTGGGCGTCCCCGGTGTTGAGTGCCTCGTCGATCAGGAGTATCTCGGGGTCCACACTGGCGGCGATCGCGAAGCGCAGCCGGGAGGACATCCCGGACGAGTAGGACCGCATGGGGAGGTGGATCGCCTTCTCCAACCCCGACAGGTTGACGATCGACTCGAACTTGTCGTCGATCTCCGCCCGGGTCAACCCCATGGCAAGACACCCCAGGATGATGTTGTGATCGCCCGACAGTTCGGGGACCAGTGCTGCGTTGACCCCGAGCATCACAGGAACGCTCGAGGCGTAGACCGCTCCTCCCGTCGGGTTGCTCTGCCCGCTGATGAGCCGCATGAGCGTGCTCTTCCCCGAGCCGTTGCGCCCGACGATGCCGATCGACTCGCCGTGCTGCGCTACGAGGGACAGGGTGTTCAGGGCATCCACCGCGACGAGCGGGGTCCGGCCGAGCACCTTCCGTGCCAACCCGCCGGCGCCACGACCGCGCGCCGCTTGGTGCTCCTCGGTGGAGGGAACGTGGTAGCGCATGCTGACTTTGTTGACGACCACGGTGGGACGGGTGCCCCGGCTGTCACCGTCCTGCCTATTCGCGTGCATAGGATTCCTCTGCCTTCCAGAAGAACACGATGCCGAGTACCAACAGTCCAAAGGCCCATGCCGAGAGGATCGCCCACGAAGTCCAGGACGGAAGCGTGGCATAGAGTACGCAGTTCCGGACGATATCGAGAACGTTGAACATCGGATTGAGTTTGACGATCGTCAGGAGTGCTTGGTGCTCGATGAAGCGGTCGTAGGAGAAGAACACCGCCGAGGCATACATCCACACGCGCAGCCCGAAGCTCAACAGGTGGGTGATGTCGTTGATGCGCGAGATCATCCGGGCGAGGATCAGTCCCACACCGAGGTTGAAGACCGCCTGGAGAAAGAGCGCAGGAACGATCAGTAGCCATCGCCACGTGATGTCCTCCGACGGAGGGAAGAGCAGGATGAGGATCAGCATGGTGATCAGTACCGGCACCGAGGCGAGGATCTCGCGTACGTTGACCGAGATCGGCAGCGTAGCTCGCGGAAAATTGAACGCCTGGATGACCGCCTTGTTTGCCTGGACGGACCGGGCTCCGTTGGTGATCGCCCTCGCGCTGATCTGGAAAAGGAACACGCCGATGATCAGGTAGCCGATGAAGTTCCCGATGCCCCGGCTGGTGTCGAGCAGCAGACCGAAGATGAGGTAGAAGGTCAGACCGTTGAGGATCGGGTTGAGGATCATCCAGGCACTGCCCAGGCGGTCCCTCCTGTTACCGGTGCTGACCCTGGCGCGCGCGTCGTAGACGATGAAGCCACGATGGCTCCAAATCTGCTTCAGGTATTCGAGGAGGCCGGGCCGAGCACCGATACGCAGCAACCCGGCCGTCGAGACAGGCACCACCCTCACTCCGGCTGGCTCCGGCGTCGCCTGCCCATTCTGCACACCATTCGCCATCAGGATGAATACTCCAAATGCTGGTAGGCGTCGGAGAGCTGCGAGGCGTTGTACGACCAGATGCGCGTCGCCAGTGCTTCTGCACGTCCGCTCTTGCCGAAGTCGACACGTTCCGACCCATCGTCCACCAGGTGCCTGATTGCCTCGGCGAGTTCCTCCAAATTCTCCGGCCCGACCAGGAGGCCGGTGACGCCGTCCCTGACGATCTCACGAAGAGCCGGGAGATCACTGGCGACGACGGCGCGCGCACAGGCCATCGCTTCCACGGGCTTGAGCGGGGTGACCGCGCTGGTCACGTCGAGGTTCATGCGAGGAACCACGAAGATGTCCAGGGCCTGGTGATAGGACCGTGCCTCGTGACGGGGAACACGACCGGTGAAGGTTACCTGCGACGCAATTCCCAGTTCGAGGGCCAGGGACCTCAGGGCGGGGGCAGCGGCACCGTCACCCACGATCAGGCACCGGAGCTCGGGGTGACTCGGAACAAGCAGCGCGACCGCATAGAGGAGCGTGTGCAGTCCCTCGTAGTCGACGAGGCTGCTGACGGTGCCGACGAAGATGCCGTCTTCGGGCAATCCCCGCAGGCGCCGTGCTTCGCCCGGGGACAGGGGCTCCTCCAAATACTCGTCGCCCACCGCGTTGCGGCTGAGCAGGATCTTTTCCTGCGGCACTCCCCTGCGCATAATCCCCTGCTTCATAGCCTCACCCAATGTCACCACGAGGCTGGCTTTGCGCATCACCTGTGCTTCACGATCAGTGAAGAGCTTATAGCGTTCGCTGGCTATCGCATGCGCGGGGCGATTGGAGGCCCAGGTGTCGGCCAGCTGGCCGCGCACTTCATACACCCACGGGATGCCCAGGGCACGCGCGACCTGCTCCACCACTATTCCGTTCGTGAAGGGCGTCGTGGCGTGCAGGATGGCCGGTTTGAGATCCAGCGCGAGCTTCAGGAGTTCCTCCGCCTGCTGCTGCAGGCGCTGGTCGAACCCCGCAGCCATCGGCACCGGGAGCAGGCGGTGGTAGCTCACGCCGTCGAGCACGTCCATGCCTCGGGCAAAGAGCTTTCCGACCTGTACCGGGTACCCCACACGGGTTGCCGCGTGTATGGTCCAACCGGCCTCGGTCTGTGCTTTGAGGAGGGAGTGGGTGCGCTGTGCGTAGCCGCTCCCGGTATGGGGCAGTGAGTTGGTCAAATGGTGGAGGACCGTTCGTCCCGCCGGTGCATAGCCTTCCACTTCGCCGAGAGTCGGCGTCCAGCCCTCGAAGACGCGCAACTCCCCTGCAAGCCGTTCCGCATGCCGGTCCTGTCCTGCCTCCCGGAGGACGCCGACGGCGCCAGTCATATCACCGTCATACCAGTGCCGGCGCGCCCGCAGCCCTGCCGCTGCGGCGCCGGACCCGGCAAGGGTCAGGAGCGCGTCGGCCTCACCGAGCAGGCCTGCAGCGAGCGCAACGTCGGCCAGGCGGCGCGCGCAACCGCTGTTGATGCCGCTGGCGGAGGCTCCGCTGAGGATGGAGCGCACGGTGGAGGTCTTACCGAGGAGGTGAGCGGAAAGCGCCTCGACGACCGGCATGCGGATCCAGGGAACCGCGGATAACCGACCGGTTGCGCCTGCGACCCGACGGACGATGCTGGAAGGAAGCCTGCGGCTGGCCTGGATGGCCAGCAGCACAGGATCATCCTGGAAATGCGTCAGGGCCGTCGACGCGGCGATCCGAAAGTTGCCGATGAGCCGGGTCATCCTCACAGACGGGGTCTTTCCGCCACCTCGGTGAGGAGGTCGATGTATGCCTGGCCGAGGGCTTGCACGTTCGCGTTGTTCTGCACCCAGGTCCTGCCCAGTTCCCCGACCCGCAGCAGCTCCCGATTCTCGGCGAGGGCATGCCACAGTTCCGCAACTGCACCTGCGTTGGACGCCACGACGTGCCCGGCTTCTGCTTCTTCAAGGATGCTACGGGCCTCGCCCTTGACGATTCCCGTGACATGACGGCCGACGGACAGCACCTCGTAGGTCTTGGAAGGAATGGTGGTATCGAAGGACTTCCAGTCATCCCTCAGGCTCACGATGCAGCTGTCGGCGCGCTCGTAGTAATCCATGATTTGCGGGCCGTGAATCGGCGCGTGGAACTCCACCGGAGCATTGAGCTGCCTGGCGAGGGCCATGAGGCCGTTCCGCTCCACACCGTGACCCACAAGCGTCAGGCGCATCTTCGGTCCCACCAGGGCGGCGGCGCGGATGGGAACGTCGAGCCGCTGGCTCTCCCCGTGGTTACCGAGGTAGAGGACCTCAAGGCGGTCCTGCCGATCGGCAGGGGGACGCAACTCGCGTACGGCCGACATGTCGATGCCGTTGGTGACGGTCGCAACGTTCTTGAGGCCGCGTTCGCGGAGCGTGTGGGCGAACCCGTAAGTCACCGTCACCACGAGGTCCGCGCGGTCCTGGATAGCGATGATCACCCGTTCGGCAAGACTTTTCGCGCTTCCGCGAACGATTCGAGCGTCCCGCGCGATATCCGGCCAGGCATCCCGCATGTCGACGACCAGCGGCCGCTGCAGCATGCGCGATACGACAAATCCCGCCCCGAGGATGGGAAGACTCGGCACTGTCACGATGACGACGTCGGGCCGGGGAGCGAAAGTTGCCACCGGAATACTCATGGCGGCCGAGAACAGGTGGTTGACGAGCCGTCCGCTCCGGGTGGTGCGGTGCCACAGGAAGGGCACCCGGCGAATGTACTCGCCGAAGTCACCGCGGTCCATCCGGAACGGGCGGCCCGCTTGGTGCTTGGCGAGGGTTCGCCTGCCGTGCGGAGCGTGCGCGACAGGTGTCACGACATCGACCTCCCAGCCCGTGGACCTGAACGAGCGGACGAGCTGGGTCCACCGGCGCTGCGGCGGGCTGTGTTCAGGGGCGTAGGAGTGCGTAAGGAGCATGACACGCAACCGAGCAACCCCCTAGTGAAGATCGAGACCAGATTATCCCGCTCATCCTAGCCCCCAACACTGCAACGCCTAGTATTTGCGAGCCGTGCCGCCCGACCGCAGCTTCCGGTAATAGACAACACCCAATCCAACCAGCAGGAGGATCATCAGGACGCGCGTAATCGGGTTCGTCCCGATCGTCTGGCGGTTTGAGGCCTGATCGGTGTCTGCAGGGCCCACCACCGACCCATTCGTCTCGGACGGAGTAGGCACTGCCGAAGGACGCGCAGACGCGGCCGACGCTGGCCTCTCCCTGGTCGGCTTCGCGGTCGCCTCCGTTGACGGCGAAAGCGACGGCGACGGCTTCGGCTCGCTTTCCGGCGACGTTGACTCCTCCTGAATATCCTCCACCAGATCCGACACCGAATCCCATCGGAACGATGTGTAGGTAAGCGAGCCGGGGATCACGAGGATGTTCGTTCCCGGCTCGATTAGGTACCCGGTGGGAGGGTGGATGAGCCATCCGGTCACGGGATCGATCTGGAAGCCTGTGACCGGATCGACATCACTTGCAGGTTCTTCCACCGGCGAAGGTTCAGGCGACGGCGTCGGATCAGGAGACGGCGTCGGATCGGGCGCGGGGGCCGGAGCCGGCGCGGGGGCCGGAGCCGGCGCGGGGGCCGGAGCCGGCGCGGGGGCCGGAGCCGGCGCGGGGGCCGGAGCCGGCGCGGGGGCCGGAGCGGGCTTGGGGGCCGGAGCGGGCGGAGTCACTACCGCGGTCGGACGAGTCGTCGGGACGACCACGGGCGGAGTGGGACTTGCCGACGGACTTGGGCCGGGGACCGGTGTGACGACCGGTTGCAGTGGAAAGGTCGTCGCCTCGGCGGGCACGGCCAGAGGCAGGAGAAGGACGGACAACCCGAGAATCGCGGACCAGGTGGTCCGCCGCACGGTTGTTCCCCCGCTCGTCATCCGCCCACCGGGCTTGTGGCCAGGTAGTCGTCCAGGGTGTCGCCCTGCAGCGCGTCGGCAACCTGGGCGACGGCCGCATCATCCCTCACCACGATCGACTGACCGTCCGCCGATGTTCCTGTCCCCAGGCTGGGCAGCGTGAAGAAGTCGATGTCTCCGCCCCGCACCCCGCGAAGCGACACCGCAAGCGAGCCGACCGCCCCGGCGTCGAGGGTCGCGTCCACGGCAACGAACGGCGAGACCTGGTCGACGACCTGATACACCTTCTTGGGATTGGTCAGAGTGTCCGCGGTGAGCACTTCGCTGATGACCGCCTTCACGAACAGCTGCTGGTTCTTCACCCGCTGGTAGTCGCCGTCGCTGAACGCGTAGCGCTCGCGGACGAATTTCAATGCCGACTCACCCTGAAGGGTGATGGGTCCTGCTGCGAAGTACTTGCCCTTGCTGCCCCGCGACTGGAATGCGACAGGATTAACCACCTGGACCCCGCCCAGCGCATTCGTGAGGCCCTTGAAGCCTTCGAAGTCGATACTCGCCACGTGATCGATGCGCGCGCCGAACAGGCCTTCGACGGTCTGGACCACGAGCGGCACACCGCCGAGTGTCATGGCAGCGTTGATCTTCGCTTCGCCGTGGCCCGGAATGTCCGTCCAGGTGTCGCGCATGATCGACATGACCTGGATGTTCTGACGGTCGGCGGGGATGTGCATCAGCATCATGGTGTCCGCACGGCCGTCCGAAGAATCGGTGGACGCCGTGTTGCCCAGTTCTTCCGGCGTCGCCTGCGAGTCACTCCCGAGCAGCAGGATGTTGACCGCACCCTCTGCCTCGGGCGCCACCGTGGGTCGCGATTCTTCCGCGGGAAAGGCCGTCTCGATCGTTTCGGACCCCGCATTGAAGGATCGTGCAAGGGAGAACAGGTACCCGCCGGCGACGAGTGCCGCTACGACGAGAAGCGAACCGAGGACCAGGAAGGTTGTGCGCACCGGGTGCTTGCGACGCCTCGGGGTCACTCGTCCTTCGGCTTCGGTGTCGAAGTCGTAGTCAGTCATCAGGCTCCCAATAGGTGTAAGAGTTTAGTCCATCGTACGGCGCCCAGTTGGTGAAGAGGTGAGGCGGCCGATCTGGTCGCCCACCGTGCTCGGCGAGATACCCTGCCGGCGGGGCGGCTTCGGGACTGCTGCTTCAGGACTGGTGCCGGCCCCGCCGCCGGACGGCGAGGACCGCGACGGCGACGAGCGCGACCGCGAGGATCCCCGCGCCGATCCACGCGGCCGGGGCCGGGGACGACGTCCGTGCCTCCTGTACCGCCTGCGCGGTGCTGCGGGCGGTGGGCGTGCCGGAGCGGCTCGCCGGCGGGGTCGCGGTCGTCAAGGACGTCTCGACCGGGGCCACCGGGGCGGGTGTCTCGCCGGCCGGGGCAGGCGTACCGGAGGGCGACGCGGAGGCGGAGGCCGTTGCCGTCGCCGTGGCCTTTGCAGTCGCAGTCGCCGGTGCCGTCACCGGTGCTGTCGCTGTTGGTGCCGGCATCGGCGCCGTCCCCCCCGGGCCCGGATTCGGAGCGGCGATCTCGCCGTCGACCTCTCCAACCTGGCCCGTGAGGGCGTCGTAGCGCAGGTTCGTGTAAATGAGGGTGTCAGGGAATACGAGGTTTCCGGTTCCGGGCTCGATCAGGTACCCGGTAACAGGGTGGACCAGGAATCCGGTGCGAGCGTTGATGGCGAACCCGGTCTCCGGGTCGATACCCGACGTCGCCGTCGGGTCGCCATCGGGTGGAGCCGGTTCGCCAAAGGTGGCGGCCGGCTGCGGCTGCTGTGCCACCACGGGTTGCTGCTCGGCCGGCGCAGGCAGGACGGGGGCCGGCTCGGATTCGACCGCGGATGCGGCCATCGGTGCGGCGAGGACCGAACCCGCGAGGAGGGCGGCAGCGGCCGCGGACAGAATCCTGGTGCTGGCGGTTGTCGGGGTGCGGCGGTGGGGCGCGTTCATGTGTCCTCGGCTCGGGCTCTCGCCCCCGACG
Organism: Arthrobacter rhamnosi; assembly: GCF_054510975.1. Taxonomy (NCBI): domain Bacteria; kingdom Bacillati; phylum Actinomycetota; class Actinomycetes; order Micrococcales; family Micrococcaceae; genus Arthrobacter; species Arthrobacter rhamnosi. Next base: position 83,989 of record NZ_JBTNDN010000005.1, read on the forward strand.
GGCTGGAAGGCGACACGCGGGGTGCGGGTGGAACAGCAGCCTGAGACCGGCTGCGGCTCTCGAATCCTACTGTCAGCGGCCTTCCCCACCCTGCTTTCCAGGGAGGACGACACCGTCGTGTCGCTCCTGTGCACGGGCCACCTACTAGGGTGGAGCCATGCCTGCCCTCCCCCGTGTCGGAACCCGCCTGGTGCCTGCGGCGGTGCTGCTTCTCACGCTGTCCGGCTGTGCCCCGGCAGTGGATGTCGACCCCGCCGCCGATGCCGCGAACGCCCGGTGCGCCGACGTGATGATCGCCCTGCCACCGACGGTCGCCGAGAACGATCAGCGCGAGACGACCAGCCAGGCGACGTCCGCCTGGGGCGATCCCTCGAAAGTGGTCCTGCGGTGCGGGGTGACCGTTCCGGGACCCACCACCGACCCCTGCGTGACCGTGAACGACGTCGACTGGGTGGTCCGCGAGGGGGATCCGGCCTGGACCGCCACCACCTACGGGCGCGACCCTGCCGTCGAGGTCCTCTTCGACCCCGACGAGGTCGCGTCGAGCACGGTCCTCGTGGAACTCGGGGACGCGGTGTCGAGGATCGGGCAGACGCGGGCATGCGTGGGACTGTCCGACGCGACCCCCGCACCCTCGGGCGGCTGACCGTCCCGCCGGCCATGCACCCCAGCACGAACCATCCCGACCGTACCGACCAGCAGGAGGACCCGTGAAGGCCGAGCAAATCTCCGACGTCTGCACCTTCCACGGCGAAGGCCCGTACTGGGACCCACGCCGCAGCGAGCTCCTGCTCGTCGACATGATGGAGGGCGACGTCCTGGTACGCCACGAGGACGGCAGCATCGACCGCCACGACGTGCACCCCCGGCTCGCGGGTGTGATCCGGGGCCGGGAGTCGGGCGGCTACGTGGTCGGGGTCGAGCGGGGATTCCTGTTCGCCGACGACGCCTTCTCGGTTCTCGAGCACGGACCGGAGGCATTCAGCGATGCGGCCGTGCGCATGAACGACGGCGGCTGCGACCCGGCCGGACGCTTCCTCTGCGGATCGATGGGGTGGCAGGGCGGCTTCGGCCTGGGCACCCTCTACTCCCTGGACACGGACCTCTCGGTGTCCACCGTGCTGACCGGCGCCACCATCTCGAACGGCCTCCACTTCTCCCCGGACGGGGGGACCGCGTTCTTCAGCGACACCCCCACGGGGAGGATCGACGCCCTCGGGTACGACGTGGGGAGCGGGCGGTTCACCGATCGCCGCACGTTCGCCGTCGTCGAGCCCGCACTCGGTATGCCCGACGGCATGGCCATCGACGCGGAGGGCGGTATCTGGACCGCGCTCTACGGGGGCGGGGCCGTCGCCCGCTACGACGCCTCGGGCAGGCTCTCCGAGCACATCCCGCTGCCCGTCACGAACGTGACCGCGTGCGCTTTCGGTGGGACGGACCTCGGGACGCTGTTCATCACCACCACGCAGGAGAACATCCCGGCCGGGTCCGAGCCGACGGCGGGGGCTTTGTTCGCCGTCGAGCCCGGAGTCGCCGGCACGCCGCTGCCGATGTTCAGGGGGTAGGTTTCCTCCAGGCTTCCGAGTTCTCGCGACACACGGTAGTTAGTGCATACGCTTCCATCGAACCAGGCACTGAACCGGTCCATCCCCTGCGAGCCCATCCGGAAATCCGCGGGAAATCGACTTCTCAGGCTGCAGGCACAACGGCACCACGATCCTTCTCCCCGACATGGCACAGGAACTGGCCGAGCGGGCCCTGCCGGCTGACAGGCCGGGACATCAGACACAGTCTCCGGACCAACCAGGTACTGCAGGCCTTCGTTTTGGTTGTCGTCACGTGACGACCAGCGTCGACGCGACGCTGGGCACCCCGTTGCTGTCCACTGCGAACAGCATGTAGTTGCCCGGTACGAGGATCCCGGGGTCCGTAGGCAGCCTCAACGACGCCGTATTGCCGGACACCGATGTGGGGGTCAAAGGAATGCGCCGCTGGTCGGTGTTCACGGTGTGGGTGACGGTGCTCATGCGCATCAGGGCGAACGACTTCACCGGTGCACCGGTGGTCACCGCGATGGTGCTGCCGACAGTGGCACTGGTGGGCGCGCTGACGATCCCAGGCCGCGCACGCTCGCTGCCGTCGGCGTTCAGCAGGTACGGCGGCGTGAAGATCTCTCCGTCCAGATGGTTCGTCGTGGTGCAGTTGGTACAAAGCCCTCCACCGCCGACGAAGACCTTCCCGTCCGGGAGCAGCAGGGCAACGCTGTGATAGGTCCGGGGCACCGCCATCGGGGCCAGCATGGTCCACCTGCCGGTGACCGGGTTCCAGATCTCAGGAGACATCCGGGCATCCGTGTCGGTGAACGGAACGGGGGTGGCCTGGCCGCCGACCACGAACACCTGACCGTCGGGCAGGGCGACTCCGTTCGCGAACGACCGCGTAACGGCCATGTCACCGGTCCGCTGCACCCGCACCCCGTTGTTAATGTCGATGGTGTACGCACGCGCCGTCGCAGCGACCTTCTGATAGGCGGTCGCACCGCCCACGGTCAGGATCTTGCCGACGTCGTACATCACCGCATCCCCGTTCATGGCGTCCGCGCTGTCCGACCGCAGCCCGGCCGAGGTGATGCTGCCGTCGCCGGTAGTGGAGATCCAGTTCATCTGCCGGCTCGGACCGGCATGGAAGACGCGCCCTCCGGGGGCGGCGAAGAGCCAGGCGTGATTGTCCGCACGATACGGGCCCTGGGGATCCGCCGTCAGGATGCTGTCGACCCCCACGTTCGGCAGGATTCGCCAGCCGCCGGCGCGGGACCATACCTCCCCGCTCTTCGGGGTGGTTCCCCCGGACCAGGAGCCGCCGATGGCGAAGACCTCGCCCGTGGAGGTGGTCACGTTGCTCTGGTAGCCGCGCGCGATCTTCATGTCCGGTCCCGGCGTCCAGGCATCGGTTGCGGGGTTGTACAGGCTCGTCTTCGAGCTGTTGCTGCCGCCGCTGACCATGATGGTCCCGTCGGCCAGCATAGAGGTGCCCGGGCAGAACATGTCGTGGCCCGTGTTCGAGACCTGGGCCTTTGTCACCTTGCCCGTGGTGAGATCCAGAATGGATGTCTGGGTGTACCCCCTGCTTCCCCCGAAGGTGGTCGCGGAGTAGGCGGACCAGGTCAGCAACCTGTTGCCGGGCAGCAGTGCCGCGGCCGCCGGGACGAGGGGAAAGCTGATGGTGGGGCCCCAGGACCCCGCCGACGGACCGAGGATATTGATCTCCGCGGCACTGCTCCAGGGGCCGCGGTTGCCCGCTTCAGAACTCGCGGTCAGTCGGACGTACCGGGCCACGACCGGGGTGAAGGAGACGGTCTTCTCCGCGCTGGTGTCGGGCCATGTGCCGTTGGCGACCCTGCTCCAGATGATGCCGTCGGAGCTGGCCTCGATCGAGTACGCCCCGATCCGTCCGTTCGCACTGTCGGTCCGCGGACGGTAGCGCAGACCGGCCATGCTTTGCGCCGTCTTCGTGTCGATCGTGATGCTGTGCGGCAGCGGTGCTGCCGGTGCAGGCGACCACCTGCTGTGCCAGATCGTCGCCGTATTGCCGTCCAGGATGTTACCTACACGGCCGTTCGCGCGGGCGGTCTCTTCGTCGCTTGCCGATGCGGTCCAGCCTGTGCGAGGGAGGACCCCTGGGGCGGGCGGCGTTGCACCAGCGAGCAGGTTGATTTCCGCTGCGGTGCTCCAGGGACCGCGGTTCCCCGCCTCTGAGGTCGCGATCAGTCGGACGTAGCGGGCGTTGACGGCGGTGAAGCTCACGGTCTTCTCCGTGGCGGAGTCCGCCAGGGTGCCGTAGGCCACCGGCTTGCTCCAGGTGACAGCATCGGCACTCACCCGGATCTCGAAGCTGCCGATCCGGCCGTTCGAACCCGTCGACCGCGGAAGGTAGCGCAGGCCTCCGATACTCTGCGACGCCTTCGTGTCGATGGTGAGGGAGTGCGGCAGTGGTGCTGCGGGCGCGGGGGAATACCGGCTGTGCCAGATCGTCGTGGCACTGCCGTCGAGCACGTTGACAGCCTTTCCGTCAGTGACTGTGGTCTCCTCGTCACTGGCCGTGACCGTCCACCCGGTCCGTGGCAAAAGGGTGGCGGCCGGCTCCACCAGAGCGGCGGGCAGCACCGCATCGTGGATGTGCAGCCCGGCCGCCGGCACAGCCCCACTCTGCTGGGCCAGTACGGAAGCGTGCGCGTGCAGCGCGGCAGGACCGGAGGGCTGAGGGAACCTAGCCGTCCCACATCCCACGACGAGCAGGAGCGCCATCAGGAGGGCAGGCCAGCGACGAACGCGGGAACGTCGTACCGCGCCCGAACGCACCGGTCCGCCCCGCCGAGCCATATCGTCGGCCGGCGATGGGGCAGCGTCCATGAGGTGGGCTCGCCCTGCGGCGACGACCTTCTCGCCGGGCGACGCGGCGGTGTGACCACCCGACGCACGGATGACGCCGGTGATGAAAGCTTGCGTTCGCGAATCCACAGTGGTGCCGTCCTGTTCCCAGCAAATGCAGCGAAAGACCTGCATTCGACACTAGGAAGACGTGGTGTCGCGAGCACGAGTGGGATACACCGGAGATTTGAGACGGGATACTTCCTTCGGGAGAGAAAGATACCCGGACAGAAGTCGAGGCTACGCACATTGGTGGTTGCGCATACGTACTAAATGCTCAATCGGTGTTCGGCATTCCCCGGACCACCACTGTCAAGCGCCCGGGGAATGCCGAAAGTCCTTCGTCGCCGGTCCGGCCGCGGATGGGGCCGGGGGGACGTCAGAGGATCGGCTTGCCTCCGGTGACCGCGATGCGCGCACCCGAGACGTAGCTGGCCTCGTCGGACGCCAGCAGGACGTAGACGGCCGCGAGTTCGGCGGGCTGACCGGCCCGCTGCAGGGGGACCTGCTGGCCGAAGCTCTCCACCTCGTCCTCGGGCATCGTGGCCGGGATGAGCGGGGTCCAGATGGGACCGGGTGCCACCGAATTCGCCCGGATGCCGCGGTCCGCGAGGAGCTGGGCCATCGACGCCGTCATGTTCGCGATGCCGGCCTTCGTCGCCGAGTAGGGCAGCAGGGTGGGCACGGGGTTGTCGGAATTCACCGAGCTCGAGCCGATGATCGACCCGCCCGGCGGCATGAAGGGCAGAACCGCCTTCGTGAGGTGGAAGAACGCGCTGAGGTTGATGGCCAGGGTGCGGTCCCACTCCTCGTCCGGGATCTCCTCGATGGTCTCGTGCGTCATCTGGAAGGCGGCGTTGCTGACGAGGATGTCCACCTTCCCGAACTCCTGGACGGCCGTGTCGATCACGGCCCGGCACGTCGCAGGATCGGCGAGGTCTCCCGGGAACAGGACAGCCTTCCGCCCGGCCTCCTCCACCCACCGTGCCGTCTCCTGGGCGTCCTCGTCCTCGTTCAGGTAGCTGATGAGGACGTCGGCCCCCTCCCGTGCATAGGCGATGGCGACAGCCCGACCGATGCCGCTGTCACCACCCGTGATGACCGCCTTCTTGCCGGCGAGTCGTCCCGACCCGCGGTAGGACTGCTCGCCGTGGTCCGGGGTGGGCTCCATGGCACCGGTGGTTCCGGGCGGTTCCTGCTGCTGCGCTGGCTGGCTCACTGTTCCTCCTGGTGTCTACGGGCAATTCCACCCGCCGGTTCCTTGCACCCTCACCGTAAGCACGCTTAGTAATTGAAGGGAAGCGGCCGGCCGGTCGGAAAATCCGTTGCGCAAGGAGGACACCCACCGTCCATGCAGTACGCAGCCGAATACATCCTGCCCCTGAAGTGGAACGGCACGGGGCCCGTGACGGAACTGGCGCACTACCTGCGCGATCTCGTCCGCTGGATCGATGTCACCGTGGTCGACGGCTCCGACGAGCCCTCCTTCGACCGGCATTCCCGGGCCTTCCCGCCGGAGGTCCGCCATCTACGGCCCGATCCGGAGCTCGTCCGCCGGGGCGGCAACGGGAAGGTGCACGGCGTGCTGACGGGGCTCGCCGCGGCTCGGCACGAGCTCGTCGTGATCGCGGACGACGACGTCCGGTACCGGCGCCCCGAGCTCCAGGAGGTCCTCGAGCTCCTCGAGGAGTCCGACCTCGTGCGCCCGCAGAACTACTTCGCCCGGCTGCCGTGGCACGCCCGGTGGGACACGGGCCGCACACTGCTCAACAGGGCCTTCTCCTCCGACTATCCGGGCACGCTCGGCGTCCGCCGGAGCACGCTCCTCGCGGCGGGCGGCTACTGCGCCGACGCCCTCTTCGAGAACCTCGAGCTCATCCGCACCGTGAAGGCGGCCGGTGGCGTCGAGGCCCGCGCCGACGACCGCTTCGTGGCACGGCTCCCCTGCTCCTCGCGGCACTTCGGCCGCCAGCGGGTCCGCCAGGCCTATGACAGCTTCGCGCAGCCCGGACGGCTCGCCGTCGAACTCGGCCTGCTGCCCGCGGTCCTCCTGGCCCGACCTGCCCCGCACCACCTCGCGCTGGCGGGACTGGCGGTCGTCGCCGTCGCCGAGGTGGGCCGGCGACGGCGGGGCGGACGGCACGTCTTCGGGCCCACGGCCGCCCTGTGGGCACCGGTCTGGCTCCTCGAACGCGCCGTCTGCAGCTGGCTCGCCGTCGGGAGCAGGGCACGCGGGGGTGTGCGGTACGCCGGCGGCAGGATGCTCCTCGCAGCGCACTCGGAGCGGTACCTGCGCGCGCGGCTCGAGCAGCGCGGCATCGCCGGCGCGGCGCCGGCAGGAGCCACCTCTCCCCCGGCAGCGCCCCCACGCAGGGCACCCCGGGAAAGTAAGTAGACTGATGGCTCATGCTGGCCACGACCGATAGGAACCGACATGGCAGACACACTGGGAAGCCCCACCTCCGAGCCTGAGGGCGGTTTCGAACGGGATCCTGCGGACTGGGTCACCGGCGACGAGCCCATGACCGCCGCGCAGCGCAGCTACCTCGACACGCTGGCACGGGAGGCGGGCGAGGAGATCCCGGCGGACATCACCAAGGCGGAGGCCTCGGAGCACATCGACCGCCTGCAGAACAAGAGCAAGAGGCTCGGCGGCGACTCGTAGCCACCCCTCCTGCAGCATCCTCGGATGCTGCAGGGCGGGGCGCTGCCGCCCCGATGCTTGCTCCGGCAGGATCAGCGCACGGCGGCGAAGTTGAACTCGGTGCAGATGTCCTGGCCGAAGACGAACCGGCGGACGGGTGCCGTGCGGGCCTCCGCCAGCGCATCCGACCCGGAGAACCGGATACCGGGGACGCCGTCGCCCACCAGCACCGGGGCAGTGGTCAGGTACAGCCGGTCGAGCAGGCCGGCCTCCAGGAAGCGCGAGACGGTGTTGCCGCCTCCCTCGACCAGCACCTTCCACAGGTCCCGCGCCTGCAGGATGTCGAGGACGCGGCGCGGCGCGAAATCGTCCGCGGCCAGCCTCACCACCTCCACCGAGGCGGGCAGGGCCGCGGGCACCTCCGCATCGTGCCCAATGATCCAGAGGGTGGGCACGCCGTCGTCGGCCAGGACGCGCGCGCCGACGTCCACCCGCGCCGCGGCGTCGAGCACCACGCGGACGGGGCTGCTGCCCGGAACGTCCTCGACGGCGAGCGAGCAGTCCTCGGTGAGCACGGTGGACGCACCGACGACGACGGCGTCCACGAGGGCGCGCAGCCGCTGGAGGTGCCCGTGGTCGCCGCGGTCCTCGTGGAAGCCGGAGTCGCCGGAGCGCGACGCGATGAACCCGTCCAGGCTCTGGCGCAGCTGCCCGACGACGACCTGTCCTGACGCACCGGCCAGGTAGCCGTACCGGTGCGCGAGCTCCTCCGCCTCGCCCGGCGCGGGCGCTGCAGGGACGACGCCGTCGAGCAGGTCGCTCCACGCGTCGGCCGAGGGGGCCTCGTCGTGCCGCATCCGTGCCCGCTTGGTCGCGAGGTATCCCGCGTTCTCCGAGCGCTCGGACACGGGCAGTCCGCGGCGCTCGACGACCGCGATGCCGAGGTCCTCCAGCGCTTCCTCCTTGGCGGGATTGCCGGAGAGCAGGCGGACGGCGCCGATGCCGAGGTCCTGCAGGATTTCCGCGGCCTGGTCGTAGCGCCGGGCGTCGACGGGAAGCCCGAGGGCGGTGTTCGCATCGACCGTGTCCACGCCCCGGTCCTGCAGGGCGTACGCCTTCAGCTTGTCGAGCAGGCCGATGCCCCGGCCCTCGTGTCCCCGCACATAGACCACGACGCCGCGGCCCTCTTCGGAGATGGCGGCGAGCGCGGCGTCGAGCTGTTCCCCGCAGTCGCAGCGCCAGGACCCGAAGGCGTCGCCCGTGAGGCACTCGCTGTGGACGCGGACCAGCGGAGCTGCATCCTGCGCGGCGTGGACGCCGTCGTGGATCCCCTGCGCGAGCGCGACGTGCTCGGTCCCCTCGCCGTCCCGGTAGCCGATCATGCGGAACGTGCCGTGCCGGGTGGGCAGGACGGTCTCCGCGACCCTCTCGACCGTGGCCGGCACGGAGGCGGACTCAAGCTGGGTGGACTGGGTCATGCATCAACCTTAGGAGCGTGGCGTGACGACGCGAAAACGCGTGTCGTAGGAGTCAACAGGACGGGGGGACCATTTATTGCGGCACCCGGTCCGGACGGCTCACGCCTGCCGCGGCGCGTTCGAGGACCTCGCGGACGGCCAGGACGGCGGGCCGGCGGGCACCGGCACGGCGCGCCGAGGTGAAGATGGACCGGCGCGGGTTTTCGTCGAGGTCGAGCAATTGCACCGGCACGTTGCGGCCGGTCCACACGAGATCCGGCATCAGGGCGACGGCGTTGCCCGACTCGATCAGCCGGATCTGCGCCTGGAGGTCCGCCGTCTCGTACCGGACGTCGGGCTCGAACCCGGCGAGCCGGCATGCCTGCTCCGCCCAGTGCCGGGACGCCGCCCCCCGGGGCTCCATCACCCAGGCCGCTCCCGCCGCCCCGGCGACCGAGGAGATCCCGGCGGCGGGTCCGACCAGTGGGACGGCGAGGCGGATCGCATCCTCCGTCAGCGGCACGTGGTCGAGTTCCGGGTGGCAGGGAGCCGCGTGGCCCGGGTACTGCTCGGCGATCACGAGGTCGAAGTCCCGCGCGAACGTCTCGTACAGGGCCGTCTCGGGCTCCCGCTGCACCATCTCCACCCGGACGTCGGGATAGTCGCGCGTCATGACCGTCAGGGCATCGGGCATGAGCGCCAGGGCAGCCGACTGGAAGACCGCCACCCGGACGGTGCCGGACACCGTGGTCAGGGAGGCCGCCAGGTCGGCTTCCGCCCGCTCCAATGTCTCGAGCAGTTCGGCGGTATGCGCGACCAGCACGTCGGCCTGCGCCGTGAGGACCACCCGCCGGCCGGTCTTCCGCAGCAGCTCCACGCCCACTTCCTTCTCGAGCAGGGCGAGCTGCTGGGACACGGAGGAGGGGCTGTAGCTGAGGGCGGCGGCAACGTCGGCGAGGGTCCCGCGGATCTTGAGTTCGCGGAGCAGGCGCAGCCTGCGCAGATCGAGCACGGGGCCTCCCGGTTCGGTTCTACTGATGAATACCCTTCGGTAATCATCGCTTTTCCTAATCCTACGGCCGGACCGATACTGGACGGGAAGTCGCTGCTTCATCCTGTGACCGGCGGAAGCCGTCGAACCGAAAGCCGTTGCCATGACAACCCAGATCCCGCCCCTCGAGGGCCTCGCCGACACCCCGGCGCTCCAGAACGCGCACCCCACCCCTTACCCGGGGTCGGACCGCGCCCCCCGGTTCTCCGCCGCTCCCGGCGGGACGACGGACATCCCTGCAGGACTGCCGGACGCATCGGTCGCCCTCGTCCGGCGCTGGCTGACCGAGGCATCGAAGGTACCGGTGGACTCCTCGGCCAAGCAGCTCGCGGGCGTCCTCAAGGACCCCAACGGGCTCGCCTTCACGGTGGGCTTCGTCGACGGCGTCATCCGCCCCGAGGACCTCTCGGTGGCAGCCCGCAACCTCGGGGCCATCGCTCCGAAGGTCCCGGGCTTCCTCCCCTGGTACATGCGCTCGGCCGTGAAGGTCGGCGCCGCCGTCGCCCCCGTGCTGCCGCAGGTCGTCATCCCCATCGCCCGCCGCGTCCTCCGGGAGATGGTGGGGCACCTCATCATCGACGCCTCCGACGCGAGGCTCGGGCGGTCCATCAGCAAGATCCGGCGCGAGGGCATCCGGCTCAACGTGAACCTGCTCGGCGAGGCCGTCCTCGGCGAGCACGAGGCCGAACGCCGCCTCGAAGGCACGGTCCGGCTCCTCGAGCGCCCGGACGTCGACTACGTCTCCATCAAGGTGTCCTCCACCGTCGCCCCGCACCCCGCGTGGGCTTTCGAGGAGGCCGTGGAGCACGTCGCCGAGAAGCTCGCACCCCTCTACGCGCTCGCCGCCCGGTCCGAGAAGCCGAAGTTCATCAACCTCGACATGGAGGAGTACAAGGACCTGGACCTCACGATCGCCGTGTTCATGGCGATCCTCGACCGGCCCGAGTTCAGGGACCTCGAGGCAGGGATCGTGCTGCAGGCCTACCTCCCCGACTCCCTCGCAGCGATGATCCGGCTGCAGGAGTGGGCGGCAGCCCGACGCGCCAGGGGTGGTGCCGGCATCAAGGTCCGCGTGGTCAAGGGCGCCAACCTCCCGATGGAACACGTCGAGGCCTCCCTCCACGACTGGCCGCTCGCCACCTGGGGCACGAAGCAGGACTCGGACACGCACTACAAGCGCGTCCTCAACTACGCCCTGCAGCCCGGGCGCGTCGACAACGTGCGCATCGGCGTCGCGGGCCACAACCTCTTCGACCTCGCCTTCGCCTGGCTCCTCGCCGGCGAGCGGGGCGTACGCTCCGGCATCGAGTTCGAGATGCTCCTCGGGATGGCGCAGGGCCAGGCCGAGGCCGTCAAGCGCGACGTCGGGTCGCTGCTGCTCTACACGCCCGTGGTGCACCCGGGCGAGTTCGATGTCGCCATCGCCTACCTGATCCGCCGCCTCGAAGAGGGCGCGAGCCAGGACAACTTCATGTCGGCGGTCTTCGAACTGTCCGAGAACGAGGCTCTGTTCGAGCGCGAGAAGAACCGCTTCCTCGCGTCGCTGGCAGCGCTGGACACCTCCATCCCGGCACCGAACCGCCGGCAGGACCGCACCCTCCCCGAACCGGCCCACCCCGGGTCCGGATTCACCAACACCCCGGACACCGACCCGTCCCTCCCGGCCAACCGGGCCTGGGGCAGGGCGATCCTCGAGCGCGTGGCCACCTCCGAACTGGGCAACGACGTCGTCGCCGCCACCACGCTCACCCGGGCGGAGGACCTCGAGAACACTATCGCCGGCGCGGTCGCCGCAGCGTCCTCCTGGGGTTCCCTGACGGGCGCCGAGCGCGCGGCCGTCCTCCACCGAGCGGGCGACGCGCTGGAGGCACGCCGTGCCGACCTCATGGAAGTCATGGCCGCCGAGACCGGGAAGACCCTCGACCAGGCGGATCCCGAGATCTCCGAAGCCGTGGACTTCGCCCACTACTACGCCGAGCGCGCCCGTGAGCTCGACGACGTGGACGGCGCCTCGTTCTCCCCCGTCCGCCTCACGGTGGTGACACCGCCGTGGAACTTCCCGGTCGCGATCCCCGCGGGATCGACCCTCGCCGCCCTCGCCGCCGGCTCGTCGGTGATCATCAAGCCGGCCTCGCAGGCCCGCCGCTCCGGTTCCGTCATGATCGAGGCACTCTGGGCCGCGGGCGTGCCGCGCGAGGTCCTGCACCTCGTCCAGGTCGAGGAGGGCGACCTCGGGCGCCGGCTCATCTCCGATCCCCGGGTGGACCGCGTGATCCTCACCGGCGGGTACGAGACGGCCGAGCTCTTCCGTTCGTTCCGCACCGATCTGCCGCTGCTCGCCGAGACGTCCGGCAAGAACGCGATCATCGTGACACCGAGTGCGGATCTCGATCTCGCCGCGAAGGACGTCGCGCAGTCCGCCTTCGGCCACGCCGGGCAGAAGTGCTCGGCCGCCTCCCTGGTCATCCTCGTGGGCAGCGTGGGCACGTCGCAGCGCTTCCGCAACCAGCTCCTCGACGCGGTGACCTCGCTGTCCGTCGGGTACCCGTCGGACCCCTCCACGCAGATGGGTCCCGTCATCGAGCCGGCCACCGGCAAGCTCCTCGACGGGCTGACGACCCTCGGGGACGGCGAGTCCTGGCTCGTGGAGCCGCAGCGGCTCGACGATTCGGGCAGGCTGTGGAGCCCCGGCGTGCGCGACGGCGTGAAGCGGGGATCGACGTACCACCTGACGGAGTACTTCGGCCCCATCCTCGGCATCATGACCGCGCCGACGCTCGAGGACGCCATCGTCCTGCAGAACGACATCGACTACGGCCTCACCTCCGGCATCCACTCCCTCGACAGCCGTGAGATCGCCACCTGGATCGACGGCGTGCAGGCCGGCAACCTCTACGTCAACCGGGGTATCACCGGTGCCATCGTGCAACGCCAGCCCTTCGGCGGGTGGAAGAAGTCCGCCGTCGGGGCGGGTACCAAGGCAGGGGGTCCCAACTACCTCGTGGGACTCGGGACCTGGTCCCCCCGGGAATCGGTGGCCCAGGGTGCGCTCCTGCCCGCCGTGGCTCCGCTGCTGTCCGCCGCGCGCTCGGTAGGCCTGGCCGCAGCAGACCTCGCCCGGCTGGGCCGCGCCGCGGCGTCGGACGCCGCGGCCTGGAACGGTGAGTTCGGCCAGGTCAAGGATGTCTCCGGCCTCTCGGCCGAACGCAACCTCTTCCGCTACCTGGCCCACCCCGTGACGGTGCGCCTCGCGGACGGCGCCCCCGTCGCCGATCTCGTCCGTGTCCTCCTCGCGGCGAAGGCGGCCGGCGCCCCGGTAGCGGTCTCGAGTGCCGTGGAGCTCCCGGCGGCGCTCCGTACGGCCGTCCGGGAACAGGCCGAGACCCTCACCATCGAGGACGACGGCGCATGGCTGGCACGGGCCGCAGCGCTTCCCGTGCGGCGTGTCCGGCTCATCGGCGGGGGCATGTCCGCGCTGGCCGCCGCGACCGGCGGACGTCCCGACCTCGCGATCTACGCGCAGCCCGTCACCGAATCGGGCCGGGTGGAGCTGCTCCCGTTCCTGCAGGAGCAGGCCATCAGCATCACGGCGCACCGGTTCGGCACACCCAACGCGCTGACGGAGGGCATCGTCTAGGACCGGCGGCGGAAGGCACCGACGGCACAACGGCCCTCTGGCACAATCGATCCGGAGAGCACCATGCTGCCGCCGGGCGGCCGGAAGGATCGCGCCACCGATGAACAGCCGCAGCACCACCCCGAAGATCCGGGATCCCCAGCTCCGAGCGTGGATCCCGGGTCTTCTGGTGCTCGCGGCCGGCGTCGCCGGTGCCATGGGCCTGGCCAGCGTCCAGACCGTCCTCGGGGCCCTCGTGATCGCCCTGATCCTCGGGATCCTGCTGGGCAATTCCGGCCTCTACACGGCGACACTCCGCACGGGCATCAGCGGTGGGACGAAGCGCCTGCTGCGCGCCGGCGTCGTCCTGCTCGGGCTGCAGCTCGCCCTGCCGGACATCCTCGCCCTGGGCCCGCAGGTCCTCCTGCTCATCGTCGCGTGCGTCGCCGGAAGCTTCTACGCCACGCTCTGGCTCGGTGGGCGCCTCGGGCTGAGCCGGGCCGGTGCGCTCCTGATGGCAGCGGGCTTCTCGATCTGCGGCGCGTCCGCGGTGGCGGGGATGCAGGGCATCGCGGACGCGGACGACGACGAGGTGGCCTCCGCGGTCGCCATGGTCACGCTCTACGGATCCCTCATGATCATCGCCCTGCCCCTGCTGAACACGCTCCTCGGCCTCGACGCGACGGAGTTCGGCGTGTGGTCGGGCCTCGCCGTCCATGAGGTGGCACAGGTGGTGGCCGTCGCCAGTACGGCCGGGGCGACAGCGCTCGCCTCGGCGACCGTCGTCAAGCTGGGGCGGGTCCTGATGCTGGCGCCGGTCGCAGCGGCAGCGGGCCTCGGGGAACGACGACGCGCGGGCCGGCACGGCACGACGACCGCCGCGGACGGGAACGGGCGGGCGGCCGCACCCCTCGTGCCCCTCTTCGTCCTGGGCTTCCTGGCCCTGGTCGTCCTGCGCTCGCTCGGCATCCTGCCTCCGCCGGTCCTGGACGCCGGCCGCACCGTGGGCACCGTCCTGCTGGCCGCCGGGATGTTCGGACTGGGCGCGGGGATCGACGTCCGGCGCCTCCTGCGCACAGGGGGACGGTTCGCCGTGGTCGGCGCAGCCTCGACGCTGCTGCTGGCGGGAGTCTCACTGCTCGGCGTCGTCGTCCTGGCCTAGTCACGCCGGATCGGCAGGCCCTCCCTGCGACGGCAGGCACCTCGGGAATGACTCGACACCTCACCGTGTTGTAGGAATCGATGCATATGCATCTACTAGAGAGGGTGCCAGAATGAAGATCGCAGTTGTCACAGCGGGACTCGGTGTCCCGTCGTCGAGTCGAATGCTCGCCGATGTGTTGTCGGACGCCGTGAAGGGTGAGCTGTCCCGTTCCGGTTCCGCTGTCACCGTCGACGTCCTCGAGCTCCGCGACCACGCAGTGGACATCGCGCACCATCTGGTGAGCGGCTTCGCGCCCCCTGCCCTGGCCGCCGCCATCCGGAAGGTCACGGACGCGGACGCCCTGATCGTCGTCAGTCCTGTGTTCTCGGGGTCCTACAGCGGACTGTTCAAATCCTTCTTCGATGTCATCGACAACACCGCACTGGAGGGCATGCCCGTTCTCCTGGGGGCGACAGGCGGCAGCGCGCGTCACGCCCTGGTTCTCGACCACGCCCTGCGGCCCCTCTTCAGTTACCTGCGGGCACGGGTGGCTCCCACTGCCGTCTATGCGGCGCCCCAGGACTGGGGCGCCGGCACCGACGACGAACCGGCGCTGGAACAGAGATCACGCCGTGCCGCACGGGAACTGGCCGGAATGCTCGCCGGGCAGCCCCCGGCACGCCCTGCCCACCAGATGGAACCGTCCGCACCGTTCGAGGACCTCCTGGCGAGGATCCAGGGACCGACGTCCTGAACCCCCGCGCCACCCGTCTTTGACCCCCTACAACCGCTTTGGAGAAGAATCATGGAAATCGGTGTTTTCACAGTCAGTGACGTCACCCGGAACCCCCTCACCGGCGAGACGCCCACCGAGGGTGAGCGCATCAAGGCCGCCGTCGCCATCGCCAAAAAGGTCGAAGAGATCGGCATGGACGTCTACGCGACCGGCGAGCACCACAACCCGCCCTTCTACGCCAGCTCCCCGACCACCCTCCTCGGCTACATCGCAGCCCAGACCGAGCGCATCACCCTGTCCACCAGCACCACCCTGATCACCACCAACGACCCGGTCAAGATCGCGGAGGACTTCGCCACGCTGCAGCACCTCGCCGACGGTCGCGTGGACCTGATCCTCGGCCGCGGCAACACAGGGCCCGTCTACCCCTGGTTCGGCAAGAACCAGCAGGACAGCCTCGAACTGACCGTCGAGAACTACAACCTGCTGCGCCAGCTGTGGGACAACGACGTCGTGAACTGGGAAGGCAAGTACCGCACACCGCTGCGCAACTTCACCTCGACCCCGCGCCCGCTCGACGGCGTCGCACCGTTCGTCTGGCACGGCTCCATCCGCACGCCGGAGGTCGCGGAGATCGCCGCCTACTTCGGCGACGGGTTCTTCGCCAACAACATCTTCTGGCCGAAGGAGCACTACCAGCAGCTCATCGGCCTCTACCGGGAACGCTATGCCCACTACGGCCACGGCACCGCCGACCAGGCGATCGTGGGACTGGGCGGACAGTTCTACCTGGCGCGGAAGTCACAGGACGCGGTGAAGGAGTTCCGCCCGTTCTTCGACAACGCCCCCGTCTACGGCCACGGGCCGACGATGGAGAGTTTCATGGCCCAGACGCCGCTGACGGTCGGCAGCCCCCAGGAAGTCATCGAGAAGACGCTGTCCTTCCAGGAGTATTTCGGCGACTACCAGCGCCAGCTGTTCCTGATCGACCACGCCGGCCTGCCCCTGAAGACGGTGCTGAACCAGCTCGACCTCTTCGGCGAGCTCGTGCTTCCCGAACTGCGGGTGGAGTTCGCCAAGCGGCGACCCGCCCATGTCCCCGACAGGCCGGTGCACACTCCGCACAGGGTCGGCGCCGTCACGGCCGCCGGGTGACCAGGACCGGGAGGTCCTTGCCGGGTCCCGACCGGCAGGGACTTCCCGGTCAGCGCAAGCCGGTGCCGCGCTCGAGCGCCAGCCCGATCAGTTCGTCGATGAGCTCGGTGTAGCCGAGGCCGGACTTCGCCCACATCTGCGGGTACATGCTGATCGGCGTGAAGCCGGGCATGGTGTTGATCTCGTTGATGACCAGGCGGCCGTCGGGCGTGTAGAAGAAGTCCACGCGGGACAGTCCCTCGCCGCCGATCGCGTCGAAGGCCTCACCCGCGAGCCTGCGGACGCGGTCGATCACGTCCTGCGGGAGGTCCGCCGGGCAGGACAGCTCGGCGGCAGCGCCGTCGACGTACTTCGCCTCGAAGTCGTACCAGGCGTGCTCCCCGGGCTGGATGGCGATCTCGCCGGGCAGCGACGTGCGCGGGCCGTCCAGGCCCCTACCCTGCAGGACCGCCACCTCGATCTCGCGTCCGAGGATCCCGGCCTCGATGACCACCTTGGGATCGAACACGCGCGCGGCCTCGACCGCAGCCCAGATGCCGTCCGCGTCCTCGACCCTGCTGATCCCCATGGAGGACCCCGCGCGGGCCGGCTTGACGAACAGCGGGAATCCGAGCGCTGCGGCGCGCTGGATGCTCTCCTCGGCGCCGGTCCGCCACTGGCGGTCCGTCACCACCACGTACGGGCCCACCTCGAGGCCCGCCGCAGCGAAGACCACCTTCATGTAATGCTTGTCCATCCCGACCGCGGACGCCAGGACCCCGGCCCCGACGTAGCGCATGTCGGCCAGCTCCAGCATGCCCTGCAGAGTACCGTCCTCGCCGAACGGTCCGTGCAGCAGAGGCAGCACGACGTCGACGCCGCCCAGGCTCTCGGGGACGGACCCGGGAGCGGCGACGAGCAGTTCCTGCCCGTCGCTGCCGTCGGCGGCAGTGCCCATCACCACGGCCTGCTCGGTCGCGGTGACCTCGGGCAGCACGTCGGCGCGCAGGGACCACGAGGACGGATCGGCCGAGACGAGGGACCACTGGCCGGACTTGGTGATGCCCACCGGCACGACCTCGTACCGGGTGCGGTCGATCGCCTCGAGGACGCCCGCCGCGGTCACGCAGCTCACGGCGTGCTCGCTGGACCGGCCGCCGAAAAGGACGAGGACGCGGGGTTTGCGGGAGCGGACAGGAGAATCGGTGGTCACGGTGCGGAATCGCCTTCCGGCTTGAGGTTGCGGGCCAGCAGACGCGGCCCCAGGTCGTTGACGGACAGGCGTCCCTGGAGGACGGCCACGACGCTTTCGGTGATGGGCATGTCGACGCCGAGTTTCATGGCGGAATCGAGGACGGCCTGGGCCGACTTGATGCCCTCCGCCGTCTGGTTCATCCTCACCGTCACCTGGTCGAGGGTCAGGCCCTGCCCCAGCAGGTGGCCCGCCGTATGGTTGCGCGAGAGCGCGGAGGAGCAGGTGGCGATCAGGTCGCCCATGCCGGCCAGGCCCGCCATGGTCTCGGGCCTGCCGCCCAGCGCCACGGCGAGACGGGTCGTCTCGGCCAGCCCGCGGGTGATGACGGACGCCTTCGTGTTGTCCCCCATGCGGCGTCCCTCGCAGATGCCGACCGCCAGGGCGATCACGTTCTTCACGATGCCGCCGATCTCCACGCCGATGACATCGGTGGAGGTGTAGGGGCGGAAGTAGGAGGACGTGCACGCCGCCGCGATCCAGGCCGCCGTCCCGTGGTCGGGACACGCGACGACGGACGCCGTCGGCTCCTCGCGTGCTATCTCCATGGCCAGGTTGGGCCCGGAGACGACGGCGATGCGGTCGGCCGGCAGCGCGAGCTCCTCCGCGATCACCTCGCTCATGCGGGCGTCCGTGCCGACCTCGAGGCCCTTCATGAGGGAGACGACGACGGCGTCGGCCGGCAGGAAGGGCCGCCAGGCCGGGAGCTGGGTGCGCAGCGTCTGGGCCGGCACGGCGAGGACCACCAGGTCGCTTCCGGCCAGGACCTCGCTGACGTCCGCGGAGGCGGTCACGTTCCCCGGAAGACGCGTGTCGCCGAGGTACGGGGAGTTCCTGTGGTCAGCCGTGATCTCGGCCGCCACCTCGGGGCGTCGCGACCACAGCATGACCGCTGTGTCGGCTGAGGCGTCGGCGAGGACCTTCGCGAACGTGGTGCCCCAACTGCCGGAGCCGAGGACGGCGATCTTCGCGGGCTGCGCGGCGCGCGGCCCCACTGTCACGATTCCCCTCCGGTCAGTGGTTCCCTGGGGTTCCCGTCGTCGTCCTGCGCCCCGGCGTTACGGCCCATCCGCTTGTGCTCCTTCTCCGCAGGGTCCCACCGCTCGGCGGGGGGTTCCTCGCCCCTCAGCTCCGCCAGCAGTTCCGTGATGGCGTCGAGGATGCGGTCGGTCGCGGCGTCGAGCGTGGTCCTCGTCAGGGGCGCGTCCCTGAACTCGCTGAGGTCCACGGGGTGCCCGACGAGCACGCGGGCGCGCTTGCGCGGAAAGAGGTAGAAGCGCTTGGCATACCGCGGGAAGAGCTCGTGCGCACCCCACTGGGCCATCGGCACCACCGGCGCGCCGGTCTGCAGTGCGAGCCGGGCGGCACCGGTACGGCCCTTCATGGGCCACATGTCGGGGTCGCGCGTGAGGGTGCCCTCGGGGTAGATGATGATGCCGCCGCCGTCGGCGAGGGCCTCGCGAGCGGCTTCGAGCGAGCGGTTCGCTCCGGCCGAGGTGCGCTCCACGGGCACCTGCTTGATGGTGCGCAGGATCCAGCCGATCACCGGCACCTTGAACAGCGACGCCTTCGCGAGGAAATGCGGCATGACGCCCTGGTTGTACAGGAAGTGCCCGACCACGACCGGGTCGATCTCGGTGACGTGGTTGGGGCAGACGATCATGCCCATCCCCACGGGCAGCCTCTCCTGCCCGTGCCATTCCTTGCCCATCAGCCCGTTCATGGCCGGCCTCACCCAGAGGGCGAGGAACGTGAACATGGCGCGTGAGTCCCGTGACTCCCCCATGTGCCGGACCGCCTAGGAGAGTGCCACGGCGGCAGCCGGGGCGTCCTCCGTGATGTCGAAGTCGGCGCCCAGTCCCTCGAGCTTGTCCTGGAAGCGCTCGTAGCCGCGGTTGATCAGCTCGATTCCGGTGACCCGCGAGACGCCGTCTGCAGCGAGTGCCGCGATCAGGTGGCTGAAGCCGCCGCGCAGGTCGGGGATGTCGATGTCCGCACCGCGCAGCTGCGTCGGGCCGGAGATGACGGCCGAGTGCAGGAAGTTGCGCTGTCCGAAGCGGCAGGGCACGCTGCCGAGGCACTCGCGGTGCACCTGGATGTTGGCGCCCATCCGGACCAGTGCTTCCGTGAAGCCGAACCGGTTCTCGTAGACGGTCTCGTGGACGATCGATACGCCCGAAGCCTGCGTGAGAGCGACGACGAGGGGCTGCTGCCAGTCGGTCATGAAGCCGGGGTGGACGTCGGTCTCGAGGACCAGTGGCTTCAGGAGGCCGCCGGGGTGGTAGAAGCGGATGCCCTCGTCGTCGACGTCGAAGGCGCCCCCGATCTTCCGGTAGGTGTTGAGGAAGGCGGTGAGGTCGAGCTGCCGGGCGCCCTCCACGTAGATGTCACCCTTGGTGACCAGCGCCGCCGAGGCCCAGGACGCGGTCTCGTTGCGGTCGGAGATGGCCTTGTGGTTGTAGCCGGTGAGGGTCTTGACGCCCTCGATGCGGATCACGCGGTCGGTCTGCACCGTGATGATGGCGCCCATCTTCTGCAGGACGGCGATGAGGTCCATGATCTCGGGCTCGACGGCGGCACCGGAGAGCTCGGTGATGCCTTCCGCGCGGATGGCGGTGAGAAGTACCTGCTCGGTGGCTCCGACGCTCGGGTACGGAAGGGTGAGCTTCGCGCCGTGCAGGCCCTTCGGGGCCGAGATGGAGATGCCGCCGGGCCGCTTGTCGACGACCGCGCCGAAGTTGCGGAGGACCTCGAGGTGGTAGTCGATCGGGCGGTCGCCGATCTTGCAGCCGCCGAGGTCGGGGATGAAGGCCTCACCGATGCTGTGCATCAGGGGTCCGCAGAGAAGGATCGGGATGCGGGAATCCCCGGCATGGGCGTCGATGTCCTTGAAGCGGGCCATCTTGGCGTCGCTCGGGTCCATTGTGAGGTCACCGGTGACCGGGTCCTTGGTCACCGTGACGCCGTGCAACTGCAGCAGGCTGGTGACGACGTCGACGTCCTTGATCTCCGGGACGTTGCGCAGGACCGAAGGGGTGTTCCCCAGCAGTGCGGCGACCATCGCCTTCGGAACCAGGTTCTTCGCACCGCGGACGGATACCTTGCCGGCCAACGGAAGTCCGCCACGAATGGTCAGAACGCTACCCATGAATACCATTTTCCTTCTATGTTGAAACCCCACGGACGCCGAAATGCTCGTTCCAAGCATAGGAGCACAGCGGAGCAGACAGAAATACAAGGGTACGTCCAGCGTCCCCTGTTTGCTGTTAGCAACCCGTCAGGGCACGCCGGCATTCCTCGCAGGCGCCCGGGGAGTCCGTGACATGCATTACTGCCGGCGGCGCCGTCGCGGCGCGGGTAGCGCGTCAGGTGCGGACGGGCAGCGTGGTGGGCTTGTAGGACGGGCGGCTCGCCTCGAAGGCCGTGATGTGCTCTTCCTGCCGCAGCGTCAGGCCGATGTCGTCCAGTCCCTCGAGCAGGCGCCAGCGCGTGTAGTCGTCGATCTGGAAGGGGGCGCTGACCGAGCCGCACTGCACCGTCCGCGATTCGAGGTCGACCGTGACCGTGGTACCCGGCTCGTTCTCGAGGATCTTCCAGATGAGCTCGATGTCGTCCTGCGCCACCTGGGCGGCGACGAGCCCCTGCTTGCCGGAGTTGCCTCGGAAGATGTCGGCGAAGCGCGAGGACAGGACGGCCTTGAAGCCGTAGTCCTTCAGCGCCCAGACGGCGTGTTCCCGGGATGAGCCGGTCCCGAAGTCCGGCCCCGCGACGAGGACCGAGCCGCGGGAGTAGGGCTCCCGGTTGAGGATGAAGTCCTCTTCCTTCCGCCATCCGGCGAAGAGCGCGTCCTCGAAGCCCGTCCGGGTGATCCGCTTCAGGTACACGGCCGGGATGATCTGGTCCGTGTCGATGTTGCTCTGGCGCAGGGGGACGCCGATGCCGGTGTGGGTGGTGATCTTCTCCATGGCGTTCTCCTAGGCTGCTGGGATCGTGGGCTCGGCGGCATGGGCGCCGGTGCCGAGGGGAAGGGGCGCCAGGTCTGACGGCGAGCTGAGGGTGCCACGGACGGCTGTCGCGGCAGCGACCACGGGCGAGACGAGGTGCGTGCGTCCGCCCTTGCCCTGCCGTCCCTCGAAGTTGCGGTTGGAGGTCGAGGCGCAGCGCTCCCCCGGTGCCAGCTGGTCCGGGTTCATGCCGAGGCACATGGAGCAGCCGGCGAACCGCCACTCAGCACCGAAGTCCTTGAACACGCGGTCCAGGCCCTCGGCCTCGGCCTGCAGGCGCACGCGGGCCGATCCGGGGACGACCATCATCCGGATCGCGGGATCCTTCTCCCTGCCCCGGATGATGTCCGCGGCGATGCGCAGGTCCTCGATGCGGCTGTTGGTGCACGACCCGAGGAAGACGGTGTCCACCCGGATGTCCTTCATGGGTGTACCCGGCTCGAGCGCCATGTAGTCCAGCGCCCGGTTGCAGGCGGCCTTGTCGTTCTCGTCCGCGAAGTCGTCGGGCGAGGGGACGGCCTGCGAGAGGGAGACACCCTGACCGGGGTTGGTACCCCAGGTCACGAAGGGCTCGAGCTCGTCCGCGTCGAGGAAGACCTCCGCATCGAAGACGGCGTCGTCGTCGGTGCGCAGCTCGCGCCAGTCGGCGACGGCGGCGTCCCAGTCCGCGCCCTGGGGCGCGTGCGGCCGGCCCTTCAGGTACTCGAAGGTCGTGTCGTCGGGCGCGACCATCCCGGCACGCGCTCCTGCTTCGATGGACATGTTGCAGATGGTCATGCGGGCTTCCATCGACAGCGAGCGGATGGCCGACCCGCGGTACTCGAGGACGTATCCCTGTCCCCCGCCGGTCCCGATCTTGGCGATGACGGCGAGGATGATGTCCTTCGACGTGACGCCGGGCTTCAGCGTCCCCTCGACCGTGATGCCCATGGTCCGGAACGGCTTCAGGGAAAGGGTCTGCGTCGCCATGACGTGCTCCACCTCGGACGTGCCGATGCCCATGGCGAGCGCTCCGAACGCGCCGTGCGTGGAGGTGTGGGAGTCGCCGCAGACGACGGTCAGTCCCGGCTGCGTCAGGCCGAGCTGGGGCCCGACGACATGGACGATGCCCTGCTCCGCGTCGCCGAGCGAGTGCAGGCGGACACCGAACTCCCTGCAGTTGGCGCGCAGGGTCTCGATCTGCGTGCGGCTGGTCAGGTCGGCGATCGGCTTGTCGATGTCGATCGTCGGCGTGTTGTGGTCCTCGGTCGCGATCGTGAGGTCGGGACGCCGGAGGGGCCGGTTGGCCAGGCGAAGACCCTCGAAGGCCTGCGGCGAGGTGACCTCGTGGATCAGGTGCAGGTCGATGTAGAGGAGGTCGGGTTGCGCCTCGGCGCCGACGACGTCGCCCTTGCGGACCACGTGCGCGTCCCAGACCTTCTCTGCCAGTGTCTTGCCCATGACGATCGTCCTTTTCTGTCCGGCGGGCCGGGACCCGGTGGGGCGGCCGCTGCCGAGACTGATGCTCCGACAACTCAACCAGTGCTGTGCGGCGAGTGCCAGCCGCGCGGCTTGCGTCTCAGATAATGAGACGGCAATATCATCTTATGGACAATTCTAGCGGCGTTGGAGTTATCGACAAGGCCGCCCTCGTACTCGACGCCCTCGAGGCCGGACCCACCACCCTGGCGCAGCTCGTCGCTTCGACGGGCCTCGCGCGGCCCACCGTCCATCGCCTGGCCCTCGCCCTCGCGCACCACCGCCTGGTCGGCCGGGACATCCAGGGGCGCTTCGTCCTGGGGAGCAGGCTCGTGGAGCTCGCCTCCGCCGCCGGCGAGGACCGTCTCATCGCGGCGGCAGGCCCCGTGCTCCTCAGCCTGCGCGACGCCACCGGAGAGAGCGCCCAGCTCTTCCGCCGCCAGGGGGACTGGCGCGTCTGCGTCGCCTCGGCAGAGCGTCCCGTCGGGCTGCGGGACACCATTCCGGTCGGTACGCAGCTCTCCATGAAGGCGGGGTCCGCAGCGCAGTGCCTCCTCGCATGGGAGGACCACGACCGCCTGCTCAAGGGACTGCAGAGCGCGCGCTTCACGCCCACGGTCCTCGCCGGCGTCCGGCGGCGGGGGTGGGCCCAGAGCCTCGGCGAGCGGGAGGCGGGGGTGGCATCGGTCTCGGCTCCGGTACGCGGTCCTTCGGGGCGCGTGATCGCCGCCGTCTCGATCTCGGGCCCGATGGAACGCCTCACCCGCCAACCGGGGCGGATCCACGCGGAGGTCGTCTCCGACGCAGCACGCCAGCTGACCCTCGCCGTCGGCAAGGCGGAGTGATGCCGGGCCGCCCCGGAGCAGGCTCGGCAGCCGGTCCCGACGTCGGCCCCGACCCCGGCCAGCGATACGCCATCTTCCTCCGTGGAGTGAACGTCGGCGGGATCACGGTCCGGATGGCGGAGCTCCGCGAGGAGCTCGCCACCCTCCCCGTCACCGATGTGGCCACGGTGCTCGCCAGCGGCAACGTCACCTGCTCGTCCTCGCTCGGCGCTGCGGAGCTCACGGGGTGCGTGGAGGAAGCACTGAGGCGCCGCTTCGGCTACCTCGCCTGGGTGATCGTCGTCGGCCGTGCCGACCTCGTCGCGATTGCCGCGTCGGTTCCCCAGCCTCCGGCGGGGGCGGACGACGTGCACACCTATATCACCCTGTTCAAGGCTCCCGCGGACCTCGAGGCCTTCCTCGGCGAGGCTGACGCCCTCACCGGACGGCCGGAGGTGCTGGCGGGCGGAAGCGCCATCGGGTGGTTCTCCCCCAAGGGGCAGTCGACCGAGGTCCCGCTCGCGAAGCTGCTCGCGAAGGCACGCTACGCGGCGACGTCCACCACGCGGAACATCAACACGGTGGACAAGGTGGTACGCCTCCTCGCCTGAGCCGGGAGCAAGCACCGTCGGCAGCACGCTCGGCAGCACTGTCGGCAGCACCGTCGCGTTGGTAGTGTTCGACCAGCCTCTCCCCCGGATCAGCACAAGGACAGCCATGCGCCTCATCGCCGATGATTGCTACGAACTCGAGCAGCAGAAGGGCTCGCACGGCTTCGTCGTCTCGGGCGCCGGGCGCACGGCGGTGATCGACCCGGGCATGTCCTCCGGGTTCGACGGCGTCATCGCCGAACTCCGAGCCGGCGAGGCTCGAATCGGCCCGGTCACCGACATCGTCCTCACGCACTACGACGCCGACCATGCACAGGCGGCGCAGCGGCTCCAGGAAGTCCTCGGTGCGACGGTGTGGATCGGGGCCGAGGACGCCGATGTCCTCCGCGGCCGCACGAAGCCGAAGACGCTCTTCCGGAAGGTGCTGCAGAGGGTGGCCCGCGTCCCGTTCCCCGAGGGCGCGCGGGAGCTGAGCGGGTCCGGGGAGATCTTCCCGGGGCTCGAGTACCTGCCCACCCCTGGCCACACTCCCGGCCACTACGCGTACCAGTGGCGTGGCGTGCTGTTCACGGGCGACGCCGCCCGGGTCTCCGCGGACGGACGCGTCAGGACCTTCTACGCCGTGCTGAACAACGACACGCAGGTCGCGTCGCGTTCCGTCGGGGTGCTCGCGGAACGGATCGGCTCGGGAACCGTGGACTGGGTCTGCTCGGGCCACAACGCGGTCGCCCGCACGGCGGTCCGGGCCTCCTGACGATCCGGGCCTCCTGACGACGGACGGCACGTCCCGCCGGCCGGAGTTCAGGGGCGCTGAAGCGCCGCCCGGACCGCGGTGCGGAAGCTGTTGCAGCGTTCCACTTCGTCCTCCACGGGGCGCAGAACGACCTCGTGGGCGACGCGCGAACAGGACGCCAGGAGCCGCCGTCGCACCCGGGACGCCCTGCGCGCCGCTCCCCATCGCGCCAGCAGCGCCGCGAGAACGCCCAGCAGGATGCCGGTCACCACGCCACCGAGGATCAGGAGCGTGGGAAGCGGGAACCCCTCCACCCGTGGGACGTCGATCGCGGGGAGCTGCAGGAAGCCGAGAACGGCCAGGACGCCGAGCCAGGCCAGTCCCCCCGCGAGCGCGGCGAAGGCGACCCACTGCAGGACACCGAAGATCCCCCACCATGCCCGCCGGCCGGTTTCGAGGTCGGTGCCGGTGACGGCCGAGTCGAGGGCATCGGTGAGGTCGGCGGCCGTACTGCGCGCGGCATCCCGGATCGAGGTGTGCCAGGGCTGGACCGCTCCCGCGGCCGACGCATCCCCGAAGACGCGGAGGGCGTGGTCGACCTTCGCCCGCTGGGCCGGCTGACCCTGCGGCAGCGAGGACCGGCGCATGTCGGGGGCGATGTCCTCCCGGCGGAGGTTCAGCCGGCGGAGCGGATCCGGGCGGAGCCCGGCCAGCCAGCGCGTGACCGGCCAGCCTGCCACGGCGTGCGCATCACGGCGGTAGGCACTGCGCACGGCGTCGACCACCACCGGTACTCCCGCCGCGGATGCGAGTTCGTCGGACAGGGCGGTGGTCGCCTCCTCGGACGGCCTGGCCACCGGGTGCTCCCCGGCGTACGGGAGGAGGTCCGCCGCGGCGCGCGCGGCGTCCGCCGCCATCCTCCGCGTGGCTGCTGCCCGGCTCTCGGCGAGGGTCCGGATGGCGTCGGCGAGTGTGGTGACGCCGTCGCCGGTACGTGCGGACACCGGAAGGACGACGACGTCGGACAGTCCCTCGCCGGCCAGGATGCCCCTCAGCGACGACGTGACGGCCTCGAGGTCCTGGGGGTCCAGACGGTCCGCCTGGTTGAGGGCCACGACGGTGACGGCCTCGTGGGTCGCCAGCCCGCGCAGGAATCCGTGATGGAGGGCCGCATCGGCGTACTTCTGCGGATCGACCACCCAGAGGAGGACATCGACCTGCCCGGCGAGTCGCTGGACGATCTCGCGATGGGCGAGCGTCGTCGAATCGAAGTCCGGGAGGTCGAGGAGGATCAGGCCGGGGGCGTCGTCCGCCGCGACGGTCCGCGCTGCTGCCGCGACCTGGGGCTCGGGGGGAGCCTTGGGACGGCGCCGCCGCCGGAAGAATCCGCGGAGGCCCGTCGTTCCGTCCCGGGCCGGGCCGGCGGTCGGATCGCCGGTGCCCTGTGCGTCGCGCGCGTCCTGCCCGTCCTGCCCCCCGGGTGCGTCCTGTCGGTCATGACCCTCGTGCCCGTCGAGGACGAGGACGGCGACGCCCGTGGACCGGAGCGCTGCGGTACTTCCCTGCGACGCGAGGACGGGCGATCCGGCCACGAGGGGGGCACCCTCCGGCAGTTGGACACGCTGGCCGACCCCGAGCCAGTCGAGCAGCTCATCGCTCCCCCGACGTCCCCAGACCAGGGCGAGGGGTTCCGACGTCGTCGGGCGCCGTGCCGCCACCCGCGCGGCGTCCGTGCCACTCAGCGCGTTCACGAGGGAGGACTTCCCGCTGCCGGTGGGTCCGAACACACCCACGACCGTGTGGTCGGCGGACAGGGACCGCCGCGCGCCGGCACGCTCCAACGTGCCACGGAGGCGCTCGAGCTCGTCCTGCGGCAGTCGGTCCGTTCCGAGGTCGTACGCCTCCTGGAGACGGGTGAGGGCGGCCAGGAGGGAGGTCGCGAGCAGCGCGTCCGCCGCCGCTCCGGTGTCTCGGCTCATGCCCCGTCCTCCGCGGCCGCCGGCAGTCCGGTCGGAACCGCCGTGCGCAGATGCTGGGCCAGGACGCGCAGCGACTCCGCCGGTGTCTGGTGGGCCAGCGGCTCCAGGCAGCGGTCGAAGTCCTCGCGTTCGTGGCGGAACAGGCCGTCCACCCGCTGCGACAGGTTCTTCCGCGCTATCGCCGTGAGGCGCCGCACGGCATCATCACCGAACACCGCTTCCAGGAGCTTCTGACCCGCGATCGCCGACGCTCCGGCGATGCCGATCTCACCACCGGTCAGCCCTCCGGTGGAGGCGAACACCACCACCATCAGGGCCACCGCGACGCCGTTGACGCCGAAGGAGAGCATCCGCGCCGTGAACCGCTTGTCGGCCCCCTCGGCCTGGACCAGCTGCAGGAGGTCCTGCTGCCAGGCCCGGATCTCGCGGGCCACGCTGGAGGAGAAGTCCTCGGCACGCCAGGGCGGTACCCCCTCGAGCAGCACCCTGCCGGCCTGCTCCGCCCGCCAGCGCCGGCGGGTCGCTTCGTCCGCGCGCGCCGCCTGCTCCACGATGACGGTCTGCAGGCCACTGCCGAGGGCGTCTGCCACCGTCGCGGCAGGAGCCGGCCTGCCGGTGAAGAAGGCGCTGACCCGGTCCCGTGCCCAGCCGATCCTCGACTCGAGGCCCCGCATGAATTCACCGGTGCCGACGAAGTCCTGCCAGCGGGCCAGCACTTCGCCGCGCAGCAGCCTGCCGTCCTCGGTGGCGGCGAGGACGTCGGTCAGCGCGTCACGGTAGGCCCCGTCGACCGAGGCACGCAGGGCGTCACCGACCGCCTGCTCCTGCGTGGCCGCCTCGGCGATCGAATCGATGCGCCCGGCCAGCGCGCGCATGGCGCCCTGCACGGTCCGCCGTGCGATGTCCCGGCGGCCCTCGGCGTCGGCGGCGAGCGCCTGCAGCCACCGGCTGATCGGCACCACGGCGTCCGCGGGCAGCATGCGCGACGGGCTGAGGGGAAGTTCCGGGACGACGAAGATGGGAGCGTGTCCGAGGTTCTCGGCGGACAGGAGGTTCAGGAGGTCACCCCTGATCTCCTCCTCCACGCCGGGCGGGACGCGATCGAGGACGACCGCCACCAGGACGTCGCGCCGCCCCGCCTCGGCCAGCAGCTTCCACGGCACGGCGTCGGCGTAGCGGTTGGCCGTCGTCACGAAGATCCAGAGGTCCGCTGCCGCCAGCAGCTGCCCGGCGAGCTTGCGGTTCTCGTCCGCGATGGAATCGACGTCGGGGGCGTCGAGCAGGGCGAGGCCGGCCGGGAGTGTCCGGGTGGGCCGGAGGAGCAGGGTGTCCGCCCCGGCGGCGTGCCCCGGCACATCCAGTGTCGTTGCGGGATCCCCGTCCTCCGCGCCGTCGTCGCCCGCCAGCCGGACCCGGCTGAGCGTCGGCAGGACGCGGGCATCGTCGAACCAGCCTGCGTCATCGGGGTGGTGGAGCAGGAGCGGCTGGCGCGTGGTCGGCCTGACGGCGCCGGTTCCGGACACGGGACGCCCCACGAGGGCGTTCACGAGGGTGGACTTCCCGGCACCCGTCGAACCGCCGACGACGGCGATCAGTGGCGCGTCCAGGCTGGCCAGCCGGGGAAGGATGTAGTCGTTCAGCTGCGCACGGGCAGCTGCCGCCGCTTCCCTCGCATCGACCGAGCTCGGCAGGGCCAGGGGGAACGCGAGGTTCTCGAGCGCCCCCCGCACATCCCGCAACAGCGGGGGTAGCCCCCGGGCTTCGCTGGCGGTCGACGGTGCACTCATGGCTCCATCATGCCAGCCCCTCCCCCTGCGGTCAGGGCTCCACGCCAGCACGTCCCGGACTTACCTGACGACATCCGTCCGGAAAACAGAAAATCCCGGACATCGAACGATGTCCGGGATTTCCCGTTGTGTCCTTGCGGACGAGCGCCTGTTCAGGCTGCTGTGACCCCAGCGGGATTCGAACCCGCGTTACCGCCGTGAGAGGGCAGCGTACTAGGCCGCTATACGATGGGGCCAGTACTTTTCCATCCTACTACTGCTTTTTACTGCTTTGTGCCATCCTGCCCGTGAGGGCCGGAGTGCGCTGGGGTACCAGGACTCGAACCTAGAATGTTGGTACCAGAAACCAGTGTGTTGCCAATTACACCATACCCCAATGGCACTTCCCGAAGACCCGATCCTGCTGGGTTCTCGACCGCGTAACCGCTCCGCGCCGAGATATAACTTTACCGGACAGAGGGCAGGAACTGCAAAACGGCCGCCAGACCGGTGATGCGCGGCACCTCGACGGTGTCCTCGGCGGAGCTGGATCCCAGCGGATTCCCCGCCCCACCCGACAGTCCCACCGGGTCCCCCGAGGCATCCGGAGCCGATACCGTACCGGGCTCCCCGCGCATCCCCGTGCGGTCGAGCCAGACGCCGACGAGTCCTGCCGAGCGGGCCCCGACGGCATCGATCAGGCGGTTGTCCCCCACGTACAGGGTGCGTTCGGGAGCGGTGCCGATGAGCCTCGCGCCCTCCCGGTAGATGGCGGGATCGGGCTTCGCGACGCCGACCGCGTCGATGCCGACGAGGACGGCGATGCGATGGAGGCCCGCCCGATCCAGCTTGGCCCGCTGGTAGTCGTGCACGTTGTTGCTCACGGCTCCATAGGGGATGCCCCGCGCGTCGAGTTCGTCGAGCAGCGGCACCACGTCGTCGTACGCCCGGAAATGCAGGGGAAGCATCTGCTCGTACGCCCGGACCCATGCATCCGCCGTCTGGCCGAGGAAGGGTTCACGGGTGAAGCCCGCCCGCGCGTGGCGGATCCGGTGCACGCGCTGCTCCTCGAACGTGAGCTCGCCGGCGAGGAAGCGGTCATAGTGCCTCTGCGGGTCACCCGTGTACAGAGCCTTGTACCGGACCCAGTCGTCGTCGCTGAGGTGGTCGAGTGCAGGATCCGGGATGGACTGGAGCGTGTGCCCCATGGCCTGTTCGAGGTCGACGAGCGTCTCGTCGATGTCGAACAGCACGCCGTCCACGCCCGGGCCCCCCGCGGCCGCCTGCCCCGCCCCTGCCGGGGTCATCGGAACCGGCACGGCTCAGCCCACCGTGGCGCGGAGCGCCCGGACCCGGGCGAGCGAGGAATCCCGCCCGAGGATCACCATCGACTCGAACAGCGGCGGTGAGATCCTGCGACCCGACACAGCGGTACGCACCGGCCCGAACGCCAGGCGGGGCTTCAGCCCCAGCGTATCCACCAGCGCGGACCGGAGTGCGCCCTGCAGGGACTCCGCGTCCCACGACGCGACCCCCTCGAGGGCCTCCTGCGTCGCGTCGAGGACCTCGCCCAGGTTGTCGGGGAGTCCCTTGCGGGCGTCGTCGGCGATGTCGATGGCGTCGTCGGCCTTGAACAGGAATCCCAGCATCTCCGGCGCCTCGCCGAGGAGGGTGATGCGCTCCTGGATGAGGGGGGCCGCTTCCGCCACGATCCGCAGCTCCTCCTCCGTGGGATCGGCGCCGATGAGGCCGGCGGCGGCGAGGTAGGGCAGGAGCCGTGAGCGGAACTCGGCCGGGTCGAGCAGCCGCACGTGCGTCCCGTTGATCGCCTCGGCCTTCTTGAGATCGAAGCGCGCGGGGTTGGCGAGGACGTCGCGCACGTCGAACTTCTCGACGAGCTGCTCGACCGAGAAGATGTCCTCGTCGGCCGACAGGCTCCAGCCGAGCAGCGACAGGTAGTTCAGGAGTCCTTCGCGGATGAAGCCGCGCTCCCGGTGCAGGAACAGGTTGGACTCCGGATCCCGCTTGGACAGCTTCTTGTTGCCCTGGCCCATGACGTACGGCAGGTGCCCGAACAGCGGCATGTAGCGTGCGACTCCGATGTCGATCAGCGCCCGGTACAGCGCGACCTGCCGCGGCGTGGAGGACAGCAGGTCCTCTCCGCGGAGGACGTGCGTGATTCCCATGAGGGCGTCGTCGACCGGGTTGACGAGCGTGTAGAGCGGCGCCCCGTTGGCGCGTACGACGGCGAAGTCGGGCACACTGCCGGCCCGGAAGGTGATGTCACCGCGGACGAGGTCGGTGAATGTGATGTCCTCGTCCGGCATCCGCAGGCGCAGGACGGCGGGGCGACCGGAGGACCGGAAGGCTTCCTTCTGCTCCTCGGTCAGGGTGCGGTCGTGGTTGTCGTAGCCGAGCTTGACGTCGCGTCCTGCTGCGCGGTGGCGCTCCTCCACCTCCTCGGGGGTCGAGAAGGACTCGTAGAGGTGGCCGGCCTGGACGAGGCGTTCGATGACGTCCTGGTACAGCTCGCCGCGCTGCGACTGGCGGTAGGGCGCGTGCGGCCCTCCGACCTCGACGCCTTCGTCCCAGTCGATGCCCAGCCACGTCATGGCCTCCAGGAGCTGGTGGTAGCTCTCCTCGCTGTCGCGGGCGGCGTCGGTGTCCTCGATGCGGAAGACGAGCTTCCCCCCGGTGTGGCGTGCATAGGCCCAGTTGAACAGGGCCGTGCGGATCAGCCCGACATGCGGGGTGCCCGTCGGCGACGGACAGAATCGGACCCGGACGGGTGTGGCATCGGTGACGGTGGGGATATCTGCGGCAGTAGTCATGATGGTCCCAGTCTAAGTGCGACCACCGGGCCCGCCCTCGTGCAGCATCTCCGCCGAGGGCAGCTCGTCCATCACCCATGCGCCGTCGGGCACCGCGGTCCGGCGGCCCGACGACGCCTTGCCCCTCAGCGGCGTGCCGGGTTGGACAGCCGTCCGATGCCTTCGACGTCGACGTCGAACCGCTGGCCGTCGGTGATCATGCCGACACCGGCGGGTGTTCCGGTGAGGATGATGTCACCGGGCAGCAGCGTGAAGGCCTGCGACACGTAGGCCACCAGCTCGCGTGCCCCCCAGATCATGTCGCTCGTGGAGCCGTCCTGACGGAGTTCGCCGTCCAGCGTCCCGCGGATGCTGAGGTTCTCGGGATCGAGGTCGGTCTCGATCCAGGGCCCGATCGGGCAGGAGGTGTCGAAGCCCTTCGCGCGGGCCCACTGGTCGTCGGTCTTCTGGACGTCCCGCGCCGTCAGGTCGTTGGCGCAGGTGTAACCGAAGACGACGTCGTCGACGCGCTCGAGCGGGACGTCCTTGCAGATGCGCCCGATGACGACGGCCAGTTCGGCCTCGTAGGAGATCTGGTCGGAGAAGGAGGGCAGCATGATGGGGTCGCCGGGGCCGATGACCGAGGTGTTCGGCTTGAGGAACATCAGCGGCGCGGCCGGAGTCTCGCTGCCCATCTCCTGGATGTGGTCGGCATAGTTACGGCCGATGCCCACGACCTTGCTGCGCGGAATGACGGGGGCCAGGAGCCGGACGTCCTCCAGGGCATGGCGTGCGCCGGTGAGCTGGACGCCGGCGTAGAAGGGGTCGCCCTGGATGACGGCGACTTCCTCGCTCCCGGGGGCTCCCTCCACGACTCCGAACGTTGGGTCATCATTTACGACAAAGCGTGCGATTCGCATAGCGCCAGCCTAACGTGAGGTGTTGTCCGCGGAGCGCGCCCGAATATGCTTTGCTCACACCGAGGAGTTGACCCGCACCTGGACGTGAAGAGATACCGCGGGACTTAAAAGAGATACCGCGGGCACTCCCTCCCCAGAGACGAGGGTGCCCGCGGTATCAGTACTGCGGATCAAGCCGGATTGCTCAGATACCTGATGAGACGTCAGGTATCTGCCGAGTTGGCTAGAAGGGCCAGGCGCCGACGCGGTCCGTCGAGGAGACGGTGGAATCGGAACCGGCCTTGGCGGGAGCAGCGTTCGCAGCTGCGGCACCGCCGCTGACGAGGAGGGTGGCGAGCAGGAGGGCGGAGGTGAAGCGCTTCATGATGTACGTCCTTTTGGCTTGATCGACAGTGGTGGGAGTCCCGCTTAACTACCACGGCGTCCTCCGTATTTATCGTAAGCCACACCAGTCACTTCTGTAACAGAATTCCCGAAGTTATTTTGAACTATTTCCGCAGGATTGTCCCCTGAGCCTTTCCCCCCGAGAATGGTATGAGTCAGCCCGCCAACCGGAAGTCGAAGGTACGCATGTCCCATCAGCGCGATCCTGGCGAACGCATGCTGCTCGAGTTCCAAGCCCGTGACGCGTGGAACCAGCGGAATTATGCGGCCGCGCAGAAGCTCGCCGAGCAGTGGGCCGCAATGTCGTCTGCGCACCACGAAGAGGAGAGCTGGTGGAACGCCTCCTTCCTGGTGTCGGAGTGCCTCCGCAAACAGGACCTGATGGACGAGTCTCGGAAAATCGCTGATCAACTCGCGGCCCACCCCCTGACACAGCAGTCGGTGGCACTTCAGGCGCGGGTCTTCACCCTGCGTGCTTTCGCCGCACAGGGCAGCGGAGACCTGACCACAGCCGTTTCGGCAGCCCGGAGCGCGGCCGCAGCAGCCCTGACCGAGCCGGTCCACAGCGCGATCGCCATCGAGGCGCAAAACGCGCTCATCGCGTCTTTGGCCGAGAGTGTCCTCCTGGAAGATGCATGGCGAGAGTGCCTCGTGCTAGCCGACCTGCTGAGAAAAGACCCGGACAACAGGTATGCGGGCCAGTCCTACTGGGCCATCGGCAACGTAGCCTTCCTCCTTACACACATCACCGAGGGTGTCGCGTATCACCAGGAGGCCGCCAAGAACCTGTCGCCCACCAACGACCTCGACCTCTGGGCCCGCTTCAATCACGGCTCCGCACAGGTCCGCCTGGCCGCGGGAGTCGTCGAGCCCGAAACACTCGAGTGCATCGAGCGGGCCGAGCTCGCCAACTCCATCGTCGGTGGGACCGAACGTGACCGCCTCGAGTTGAAGCTGACTCGCGCTCACTGGCTCGTCCTGACCGGACAGTACGACGCCGCCATCGAGAAATTGAACGAGATCATCGAACAGAAGCACCTCCTGGCATCGCATGTCGCGGCCCAGGCTCACCTCCTGCTCGGACGAGCGCTGGCGGCACTCGGGAATGGCGGAAGCGCCGTCGCGGATCTCGAGCTGAGCGAGGATCTGTTCCTGCAGTCCGGGGCCGAGGACCGTGCCTCCAGTGCGCGGGCACTGATCGACAGCATCCAGGGCCAGTGAAAGTCGCGGTGCCGGCGCGGCGGAGCCGGATCGGTCGCCCTGACCACCGGGGGGAAGTCAAGCAAAAACCTGCCAAACCCGTGTTCGCAGTGGGGTGTGCCAGCCGAGGAATCTGGCATAGAGTCTTCAGCAGGCCCCGGTCGGGCCGGGCGTTTTCCCCCATTACTCCCACCCTGGCCGGGGCTTCTTCGTGCCCGGACCGGCCCAGTCGCAGTGCGGTACGCACGGACTCGGCATGTCCGCAGGATCCGGGGCGAGGAATGCTAACCTAGCCCCCGTCAGGTAGTGCGGAAGCATCATCGCACCGCCTGCTGCAGGACCTGCGCGACGGCAGAGGCCGATGCGCTCCATTCCTTGTTCGGCGGGGACAATTCGGGGGTAGTGCCATGACGACGGTCATCGTCCGCAGCATGCAGCCCTGTTCCGGTAACGCGGCCGGACCGGTTCCCGACGGTCGTCGTGCAGCGCGACCTCCCTCTGGAACGTACGCTGGGACCGATGAGCGCTGACAAGGACCCCCGGCTCGCGATGCTGGTCGAGAGCATCGTCCGGCTCTCCCGGGGAGAACTCAGCAGCCGCATCGAACCCTCGACCGCGAGGGACGAGGTGGACGCCGTCATCACCGGCGTGAACCTGCTCGCCGAGGAGCTCGAGCAGGTCTACGAGCAGTTCGAGAAGCGCGTCGAGAGCCGCACCGCCATGCTTCGCCAGGCACACCTGGACATGATGAAGATGGCGATGTCCGACGCCCTGACCGGCCTCGCCAACCGCGTCGCGCTGATGGAGGGGATCGAGGAAGCGCTCGGCCAGGCCGCGAACGGAGCACCACCCCCGGCTCTCCTGCTCCTCGACCTGGACAGCTTCAAGAACGTGAACGACCGCTTCGGCCACGATGCCGGTGACCGCGTGCTCCAGGAGGTGGCGAAGCGGCTCAACAGCGTGGTCCGTGAGAGCGACCTCGTGGCGCGCCTGGGCGGCGACGAGTTCGCGATCCTGCTTCCTGCCGCATCCAAGGACGTCGCCACACAGGTGGCGCGCCGCGCCCTCGAAGTCCTGAACGAACAGATCCAGCTGGACTCGCTCCACGTCACCGCCAAAGCGAGCATCGGCGTGCGCCTCGGCACGCCCGGCCAGACCGCCGACGACCTCCTGCTGGACGCTGACACGGCCATGTACGCGGCGAAGCGCGAGGGCCGCAGCATCATCAAGGTCTTCGAGCCCGTGATGCTGTACTCGCGGCAGCTCCGGAGCCAGATGGCCACGGAGCTGCGCGGTGCCATCAGTTCCGACGAACTCATCCTGCACTACCAGCCGGTGGTGGAGCTCGCCACGAACCGGATCCTGGGGGTCGAGGTCCTCGTCCGGTGGCAGCACCCCCTGCGCGGACTGATCCCCCCGGACACCTTCATCCCGTTGGCCGAGGAGATCGGGGTCATCCACGACCTGGACCGCTGGGTCATGTCCACCTCGCTGCGGCAGCTTGCCGAGTGGCGGAGGGACCTCGCGCTCGACGACGACTTCCAGCTGAGGGTCAACCTGTCCGCCGTCGAACTCAAGCAGCTCGACCTCGTCGACCACGTGCGGTCCCTCCTGCGGGCACTGGACCTGCCGGCGCACAGCCTCGTGATCGAGATCACCGAGACGGCGATCGTGACGCGGGGTGAGGTGGAGATGTACTCGCTGCTGAGCCTGCAGCAGCTCGGGGTCGGCATCGAGATCGACGACTTCGGAACGGGCTATTCCTCCATCAGCTACCTCCGTGAACTGCCCGTCAGCATGGTGAAGGTGGATCGCTCCCTCCTGGTGGAGCTGAACACGAGGGCCGGCCAGCTCGAGTTCGTCGCGGCGATCCTGCAGCTCATCCGGGCTGCCGGACTCGAAGCGGTCTTCGAGGGTATCGAGACGCGGGAGCAGGCGGACCAGTTGCGGGAGCTCGGCTGCGCCAGCGGCCAGGGGTACTACTTCAGCCGGCCCCTGCCCGCCGACGACGCGTCAGCGCTGCTCGCAACCACGCGTCATCTCCGCGCGGGCGAGGGTATCGACGGTTCGGAGATCGCGCCCTCCCGCTGACGGGCCGGGCGACTCCGAGGCGCAGGCACCCGATGATGCACTCGCGTTGATACGGACGGCGCCTGACGGACCCTTTCGGGGCCTGCCGGGCGCCGTTTCCAGCGATCGGTCTCAGACGAGGCGCGTCAGCCAGCCGTGCGTGTCCTCCACGACGCCGGTCTGGATCCCCAGCAGCTGGCTCCTGATCGACATGGTCACCTCGCCGGCCGGTGCACCCGCCGAGCCGATGAACTCGTCGCCGTCGCGCAGCTGCCCGATGGGCGTGATGACGGCGGCCGTACCGCAGGCGAAGACCTCGGTGATGTCGCCGCTGGCGACGCCGTCGCGCCATTCGTCCAGCGTGATCTTGCGTTCGCTCACCTGGAGTCCCCGGTCCCTGCCGAGCTGGATGATCGAGGACCGGGTGACACCCTCGAGGATGGTGCCGGAGAGCGCAGGAGTGACGAGGGAACCGTCACGGAACACGAAGAAGACGTTCATACCCCCGAGTTCCTCGACCGCGTTGTCGTTGAACTGGTCGAGGAACAGCACCTGCTTGCAGCCGTGCGCTTCGGCCTCGAGCTGCGCCGCGAGCGAT
Organism: Arthrobacter rhamnosi; assembly: GCF_054510975.1. NCBI lineage: Bacteria > Bacillati > Actinomycetota > Actinomycetes > Micrococcales > Micrococcaceae > Arthrobacter > Arthrobacter rhamnosi. The sequence goes on from NZ_JBTNDN010000005.1 coordinate 120,810, forward strand.
GAGGCGTAGTTGCCGCCGGCCTTCGCAGCTCCGGTACCGCCGCGTCCCGCACGGGCGTAGTTGCGGGAGACCCAGATGTCCACGGGCTTCACCTCGCCACCGAAGTAGTTGCCGGCGGGTGACGCGATCACCCGGTAGGAGACCTCACGGGCGGGCCGGACGCCGAGGAATGCCTCGGTGGCGATCATGAAGGGCCGGAGGTAGAGGCTCTCCCCGTCGCCGGAGGGGATCCAGTCGGAGTCGGCCGAGACGAGCTGGCGCAGGGACTCGAGGAACAGTTCCTCGGGCAGCTGGGGCAGGGCGAGGCGGACTGCGGAGCGGTTCAGGCGGGCTGCGTTCGCGTCGGCCCGGAAGGTCCACACGGAGCCGTCGGCGTGCCGGTAGGCCTTCATGCCCTCGAAGATCTCCTGGCCGTAGTGCAGCACGGCGGCTGCCGGATCCAGCGCGATGGGCCCGTAGGGTTCGAGCCGGGCATCGTGCCAGCCCCCGACCCCGGACGCGTCGACACTGAAGTCGACGATGGCCGTGTGGTCGGTGAAGAAGTTGCCGAAGCCCGGGTTCGCCAGCACCGCCTCCCGCTCCTCGGCCGACTTCCGCTGCGTCGACAGGTGCTGGGCGAACTGGGTATCGGTGGCTGTCATGGTTCCTCCGCTGGAACGGACTGCACGCGCGGCATGGCCGCCGTCGCCCGTGGTGGTCAGTGCTCCGGCACTGGGTTAATGATGTGTAACCACCTTAGGACACGGCAGCGGCAATAGCATCGCCGATGGCCGAGGTGCTGCGGGCACCGGAACGCGACGCGATGTCCTGCTCGACGGCCTGCTCGATCCGCTGGGCACGGGTATCGAGGCCGAGGTGGCGGAGCAGGAGCGCTCCGGACAGGATCGCGGCCGTCGGGTCCGCGACCTGCTGGCCGGCGATGTCCGGGGCCGACCCGTGCACCGGCTCGAACATCGAGGGGGCGGTGCGGTCCATGTTGAGGTTCGCGGAGGCCGCGAGGCCGATCCCGCCCGAGACCGCTGCCGCCAGGTCCGTGACGATGTCACCGAAGAGGTTGTCCGTGACGATGACGTCGAAGCGCGAGGGGTCGGTGACGAGGAAGATCATCGCGGCGTCCACGTGCAGGTAGTCGTGGTGGACGTCGGGGAACTCGGCGGCGACGGCCTCGACGGTGCGCTTCCACAGGTGGCCCGCGTACACGAGGACGTTGTGCTTGTGGACGAGTGTCAGCTTCTTCCGGCGCCCCGAGGCACGCGCGAAGGCGTCGCGCACGACCCGCTCCACTCCATGAGCGGTGTTGAGGGAGACCTCCGTGGCCACCTCGTGGGGCGTCCCACCGCGCAGCGTTCCCCCGTTGCCGGTGTACGGCCCCTCCGTCCCCTCCCGCACGACGACGAAGTCGATGACGCCGGGATCGGCCAGCGGACTGGCTACGCCGGGGTACAGCTTCGAGGGCCGCAGGTTCACGAAGTGGTCCAGGGAGAAGCGGAGCTTCAGCAGGAACTCCCGCTCGATCAGCCCCGAAGGGATCCGGGTGTCGCCGGGGGCGGCCCCGACGGCACCGAAAAGGATGGCGTCGTGGCGCCGCAGCTGCTCCAGGGTCGCGTCGGGCAGGGTCTCCCCCGTGGCCAGCCAGTGCTCCGCCCCCAGCTCGTAGTCGGTCAGCGAGAGCTCGACGTCGTCGCCGACCGCCGCACGCAGCACCTTGACCGCCTCCGCGGTCACTTCCGGGCCGATTCCGTCTCCGGGGATGACGGCGAGGTCGATACGGTGCGGGGCATCAGTCATGGTTCCAGCGTAGGAAAGCCGCAGCATGCGCAACAATCCGTCCGCAGGATGAGACGACGCCTCCACCCTGGGTCGGATGTGCGACAGGAACCGGCCCGCCTAGAGTTGGGCCCCATGGACCTCCACCTGCGGCTGGCGCACTGGGTGCGCACGCACCCGGGGCGGGTCGACGCCTGTCTCGCCGCGGCGATCTTCGTCCTCCTGGTCCTGCCCTTCGCCGTCAGCGGTGTCCCGGGGTACTGGCTGATCGTCGTCGTGTCCACAGCCCTGGTCCTGCCCCTGGCCTGGCGCCGGTCGCGGGTCATGCTCTCGGCCGGCGCCGTCGCGGGAATCTCCGTCCTGCAACTCGTCACCGGCGTCGACCCCGTTCCCGTGCAGTTCGTCATCCTCATCACGCTTCACACCCTCGCCGCCCACGGTCCGCGGTGGGCCGGGCTGGCGGCTCTCGGACTCGCCATCGCCGGAGCCGCCATCGGCCTGGTGCGGTACGGCGACATGATCGGAGTGGGAGGCACCCCCTCGGTGCTCGCCACGGTGCCGTTGTTCCTGATCCTGCTCTTCCTCGTAGAATCACTCGTCCTCCTCGCCTGGACGGCGGGCGACCTCGCCCGGTCACGGAGGCTGACGTACCAGGCGCTGGAGGACCGGACCCGCCGCCTGGAGGTCGAGCGGCAGCAGGAGCGGGACCTCGCGGCGGCGGACGAGCGCAGCCACATCGCCAGGGAGATGCACGACATCGTGGCGCACTCGCTCTCCGTGATCATCACGCAGGCCGACGGTGCACGGTACGCGAGTGCGCAGGCACCGGAGCTCGCCGTTTCGACGCTCGGCACGATCGCCGACACGGGCAGGGGCTCGCTGCGCGAGATGCGGCGGCTGCTGGGCGTGTTGCGGGGCGACGAGATCGCCTCCACCCGGCCCCTCCCGACACTCGACGACATCGATCCCCTGATCCAGTCGGTGCGCAGGTCCGGAGTGCGGGTCACCTGGCGCCGCGGCGGCACCCCGCGCCGGCAACTCCCCCTCGGCGCGGAACTGACCGGGTACCGCGTGGTGCAGGAGTCCCTGACGAATGTCCTCAAGCACGCGGGTGCGGACACGACCACCGAGGTGGTGCTCGACTACGGACCGCGTGGCCTGACCATCACGGTGGACGACGACGGACGCGGGGCGGCCGCGGACCCCGCCACCGCGGGTGCGGGCCAGGGAATCAAGGGGATGACCGAGCGCGTGCGCCTCTACGACGGCAGCGTCTCCGCTGGGCCGCGTACCGGCGGCGGGTACCGTGTCGAAGCGTTCATCCCGTACACGCAGGCGTAAGCCGGCACGACAGCACACATCCGCCAGCATCGGAGAACGGAACCACCGTGGACAGCACTACCAGCAGCACTGTCGGTACCCCTATCAGCACCGCCATCAGCACCCCCGGCACGATCGGGAGCGACGCCACTCCGATCCGCGTGGCCATCGTCGATGACCAGCACCTGGTCCGCAGCGGATTCGCGATGCTCATCGGGTCGCAGCCGGACCTGGAGGTCGTCTGCGAGGCGGCCAACGGTGGAGAAGCGGTTCGGCTTCTTCCAGCCATCCCTGCCGACGTCGTCCTGATGGATGTGCGCATGCCGGGCATGGACGGCATCGAAGCGACGCGCCGCATCCTCGCCGCGTACGAGGGCGACCCTGGAACCACGGGACCGCGCATCGTCGTCCTGACGACGTTCGACCTGGACGAGTACGCGCTGTCCGCGATCCACGCCGGGGCAAGCGGCTTCCTGCTCAAGGACGCTCCGCCCGAGGAACTGCTCGAGGCGATCCGCACCGTGCACCGCGGCGACGCCGTCATCGCCCCGTCGACCACGCGGCGCCTGCTCGACCACGTGGCCCCGCTGCTGCGCCAACCCTCGGCGACCCAGAAAGCCCACGCCGCCGCGGTGGCACGACTGACGGCACGCGAACGCGAGGTCTTCGAACTCATCGCCCAGGGCCTGTCCAATCCGGAGATCGCCGGAAGGCTCGTCCTGTCCGAGGCGACCGTGAAGACGCACGTCGGGCACATCCTCGCGAAGCTCGAGGCCCGCGACCGCGTGCAAGCCGTCGTCCTGGCGTACGAGACGGGCATCGTCCGCCCCTGACCACGGGGCGTGGGTCGGACAAGGACCACGGTCCCCGCCGGTGACGCTGCCCCTCATCCCGCGGTATGAGGTTTCCGGCCGGAACCCCGGCCCTGGCGCCGATCCGCCGCAGCGCCGGGAAACCTAGCGTGGGAGCATGACGATCTCCACGAACTCCACCGACCTGCCCGGCCGCCTCCCGGTGCCGGCCTCACCCCCTGCAGCGGCCGCCGTGGCCGCGCGCGACGTCTCCAAGAGCTACGGGCGCGGGGAGACCGCCGTCCACGCGCTCCGGAACGTCTCGCTCGACTTCGAGCAGGGACGCTTCACCGCCATCATGGGGCCGTCCGGGTCCGGCAAGTCGACGCTCATGCACTGCCTCGCGGGTCTGGACAGCATCGATGCCGGGAGACTCTGGATCGGCGGGACGGATATCACCGGGCTCGCCGATGCCGCCCTCACGCGGCTCCGGCGCGAGCGCGTGGGATTCGTCTTCCAGGCCTTCAACCTCGTGCCCACCCTGACCGCGGAGCAGAACATCACGCTTCCGGTGGCGCTGGCCGGCGGCACAGTGGACACCGCCTGGCTGCAGCAGATCTCCTCCTCCCTGGGCCTGACGGACCGTCTGTCCCACCGCCCCCACGAGCTCTCCGGCGGTCAGCAGCAGCGGGTCGCCGTCGCGCGTGCCCTGCTGACGAGGCCGGACGTCATCTTCGGGGACGAGCCTACCGGCAACCTCGATTCCGCGACAGGGGCCGAAGTGCTGTCCCTGCTGCGCCGCAGCTGCCGCGAGATGGGCCGCAGCATCATCATGGTCACCCACGATCCGGTGGCGGCCTCCTACGCGGACCGCATCCTGCTCATGCGGGACGGCGCACTTGTGGGCGAACTCGACCAATCGACACCGGACGCCATCCTCGGCGCCCTGGCGAAGCTGGGGGCCTGACGTGCTGCAGGTAGCCCTCGCCCAGGTCCGGGTCCACGCACGGCGCCTCCTTGCCGTCGGCCTCGCCGTGATGCTCGGCGTGGCCTTCCTCTCCGCGACCCTCATGGTCGATGCGACCACCAGGGCCAGCCTCGGCCAGAGCATCGGCGCCTCCTACGCCAAGGCGGATCTCGTGGTGTCGGACCAGGACGGCGGCACCGTCCCCTCCGGCCTCGCCGACGAACTCGCCGCCGTTCCCGGGGTCGAGGCCGTCCATGGCCTGGAGCGCGCCTATGGTCAGCTGGCCACGGGGGCGGAGACGTCCCTCGCCGTCCTGACGTCGACGGCTCCGGCCCGGCTGGAGACCGCGCGGGTCGTGGAGGGCTCCTACCCGTCCGAGCCCGGCGACGTGGCACTGGACGACGCCTCGGCCGCGCGTCTCGGTGTCGTCCCCGGGGACACCGTCGCCGTGGACTCCGGCGCTCCCTCCACCTCCCTGGGCCATGCCCTGACGGTCACGGGTCTGACGGCACCGAGTGCGGACCCCACGCAGTCCGGCGCGGTGCAGGTCCTCGCGTCCGCGTCCGTCGTGCGCGAACTCGGCGGCGGGGAGACCGCCTTCCGCAACGTCCAGCTCGGCCTGCGGCCGGGAGCAGATCCGGCCGTGGTCGCCGCAGCCGCCGTTCCGGTCCTCGACGGCTCACCGACCGGTGCCGGGACGCTCTCGGTCCGTACGGCGAACGATCAGACTGTTGCGGATGTCGCGCAGCTGTCGAGCGGCAATGACGCCCTCACGGGGATCCTCCTGGCCTTCGCGGCCGTCGCCGTCCTCGTCGCCGGACTCGTCATCTCGAACACCTTCTCCGTCCTGGTGGCGCAGCGGACGCGGGAACTCGCCCTGCTGCGCTGCATCGGTGCCCAGCGGCGTCAGGTGCGGACGTCGGTGCTCGTCGAGGCGGCCGTCGTCGGTCTGGCGTCATCGGTGCTCGGGGTGGTGCTCGCCGTCGGGGCGATGTCCGCGCTCGTGGCCCTCGCACGGCAGACCGAGTTCGGCTCCTTCGCCGTCCTGGCCGTTCCGCCCTCGGCCGTCATCATCGGCGGGGTCACCGGTGTACTGATGACACTCCTCGCAGCACTCGTTCCCGCGCGGGCCGCGACCCGGGTCGCCCCGCTGGCCGCGCTCCGTCCCGTCGAGCCGCCGGCAGCAGGGACCAGGAGCGGTCGTGCACGGCTCACCGTCGGTTTCGCAGCCCTCGTCGTCGGCGGCGCGCTCCTCCTGCTCGGCGCCGTATCCGTCGCCCTCGTCCAGGCGGTCGTCGGCGGCGCCGTGTCCTTCCTCGGCATCGTCCTCCTCGCGCCGTTCTTCGTGCCCGCGAGCGTTGCCACCGTCGGCAGGATCGCCCGCCCGCTGGGAGTACCCGGCACCCTCGCATCGGTCAACGCCGTCCGGAATCCGGCGCGCACCACCGCCTCGTCGGCAGCGCTGATGGTCGGCGTGACGCTCGTGACCATGATGATGGTCGGTGCACAGACCGCGCGGACGTCGTTCGACCGCGAGCTCGACGAGAACTACGCGGTCGACCTCGAGGTCTCGGGACTCGGTGCCGCGTCCACCGCACTGGACGGAGCGGCGTGGACGCCGCGGAGGGCTGCCGTCCCGACGCTCCTGCAGGTCGACGGCGTGCAGTCCGTCGTCGAACTCACCCCGGTCCTGTTCACGAGCACGGACGACGGTGGAGCCCTCGTCTACGCCGTCGACCCCGCGGACGTAGCAGGAGTGCTCCGCTCGCAGGGCACAGCCCTGACGGACGGCATGATCCTGGCCCCGCAGACCTGGACGCAGTCGGAAATCACTCTGGAGACCCGCGACGGCTCAGCCACCCTGCCCGTCACGGCCACCGACGCCACGTTCTTCCAGCCGCTCATCACCATGGCTACGGCGCAGCAACTCGGCGGGGCCCCGGTCGGTGCCCTCTCGGATTTCCTCGCCGGGACAGGCACTGAGGACGCGCAGGGGCAGGCGGGGAGCAGCCTCGCCACCTACTTCGGTGCGACCCTCTGGTTGAAGCTCGATGACGGGCTCGACGCGCAGGCCGTTGCGGACGTCCGGTCGCGCATCACCGATGCGACCGGCATCTCCGAGTACCAGGTCACCGGAGCGGCGATCGAGAGGGCGTCCTACCACCAGATCATCGACGTCCTGCTGCTGATCGTCACCGCCCTGCTCGCCGTCGCCGTCCTGATCGCACTCATCGGCGTCGCCAACACGCTGTCCCTCTCCGTGCTGGAGCGGCGCAGGGAGAACTCGCTCCTCCGTGCCCTCGGTCTCACACGGGCCCAGCTGCGCGGGATGCTGGCGGTCGAGGCGGTGCTCATCGCGGGAGTCGCGGCGCTCCTGGGCTCCGGCCTCGGCGTCCTCTACGGCTGGCTCGGAGCGCAGGCGGCGCTGGGCGGGATCGCCTCCGTCAGCCCGTCCGTGCCGGCCGGCCAGATCGGGGCGGTCATCGCGGTGGCGGTCGCCGCGGGGCTGCTGGCCTCCGTACTCCCCGCCCGCCAGGCTGCACGGCTCTCACCCGTCGCGGGACTCGCGATGAACTGACCCTCCAGCGCACGGCGTCCTCGATTCACGCTCCGAGCGGCATATATTAGGGACATTGCAGCAGAGGGTCGGAGAGGACACCGTGGCGCAGGAGGCACAAGCAGGGGTTCGCGGTGAGGCATCTGCCGTCGTCGCGTCCCCGTCAGCGGAGGACTGCGCCGAGCTGCAGCGTATCCTCGCCGCCGGCGGCTATCCCTCCAGGGCTGCCATGACGCCGGAGGCGCTCCTCGACGAGGTGCTCGCGGCGCGACCGGATGTCCTGCTCGTGGACCTGGAGACGGCGCTCGCCTACGCAGGGTCCCTGGCCGACCTCGTCGCAGAGCACCCCCAACTCGCCCGCCTGCCCGTGATCCTCCTCCTGCCCGAAGCCGGTACCCACGCCTTGCCGGATGCGGTGACACCCTTCGTGTCGGACGTCGTCTTCCGCCCGGTCACCCCCGCAGAGCTGCTGCACCGTACGCACGCCGCGATCGCCCGGCAGCAGCGCCACCTGCAGCAGAGGACGTCATCGGCCCGCCTGCGCGAGGAGATGAGGCGGATCTCCGCCCGTATCCGTGCCACGAACGATCCGGCGGCGATGGTGGACCAGTTCCTCCCGGCAGTCGGACGGGCGCTCGGCGCACACCACCTCGTGCTGCAGATCTTCGACGACGAGCGCGTCGCCGCCCGGAGCAGCACCTGGACCAGCGACAGGCGCGAGCCTCCCGCCGCCCCGCTGCGGGTCCACCAGGAGGCCTCCCTCGCCCTCGCGCTGAGGCTCTGGGAGGAGTCCTCGAGTGCGAGGTTCAGCACCGGTGCGGCCGTCCCCGGTGTGCGCGACGTCGAGGCTCCCCAGTGGCTGTGCGACGTCGCGGGCAACGGCAGCACGGTCAGCGGGGTCGTTGCAGCGCTCGGTGAGGGGGACACCCCGTTCGGCCTGCTCTGGATCATTAGCGAGGAGACGCCGCTCGCCTGGTCCGGCGTCGAGAGCGCGCTGACGCAGCATGTCCTCGGCAACCTCGCCCACGGGCTGATCCAGGCACAGCTCATCTCCCGGCAGCAGCAGGCCGTCCGCAAACTGAGCGCCCTCAACCGGGCGAAGAGCGACTTCGTGGGGACCGTGAACCACGAGCTGAGGACTCCGCTCGCATCGATCGCCGGGTACCTCGAGATGATCCTCGACGGCGTCGGCGGCGAGCTGCCGCCGGAGGCCAGCACGATGCTCCAGGCCGTCGAGCGCAACACCGCGAAGCTGAGTGAGCTCATCGAGCACATCTCGGCGGTCTCCTCGCGGGACGCCGACGCATCCGAGCACGGCCCCGTGGATCTCGTCCACCTCGTCTCGCAGCTGACGGGCCGCGCCGTGCTGCAGGCCTCGGCCGGCGGCATCACGCTGGACTCCGTGCTGCCGGACCACTCCGTGACGGTCTCCGGCGACCGCGAGCAGCTCTCCGCAGCCCTGGCCATCGTGCTGTCCAACGCCATCAAGTTCACGCCGGAGGACGGCACGGTCTTCGTCGGCCTCACGCACGAACCCGACGAGGGACACGTGGTCGTCGTCGTGCGCGATACCGGCATCGGCATCCCCCCGGACGACCTGCCCCGACTGTTCGAGTCCTTCCACCGGGCGGCCAACGCGAACCAGGTCCTGCCGGGAGTCGGGCTCGGCCTGTCCATCGCGAAGAAGACCTTCGAGGCGCACCACGGGACTATCACGATCGAATCGAGCCTTGGCGTCGGCACCGCCGTCGCGATCACGCTACCGCTGTTGAGCCACGCTCCCGTAGGGTGATGAGCTGGACGAATCACGGAAGGACTTCCCTATGACGCCCGCCGCGAACGGCATCCCGGTACGCCAGCTGGACCTCGGGACGCTGCTGCCCTACCTCGACCTGCACCTCGTCGGCGCGACCAACGGGGTGCGCCTCTTCGGTGCGGCACGGGTCTCCTGGGCCGGGACTCCCTACGAGGAGGACTTCGCCCGCCTTCGCCGCGAGATCGACCAGGAGCGCGCCTTCCTCAAGCGCCTGATCAAGGCTCTGGGCCACCGGCCGAGCCTCCCGAAGATGGCGATGGCACGCGCCCTGTCCGTCGTGGCGGAACTCGATCCGCTCAACCCGACGAGGCGCAGGGCGAACGCCGGCGCCCAACTGGAACTCGAGGCCCTCCAGTCCCTGCTGAAGGGCAAGGAATCACTCTGGTCCACACTCCTCGCGCTGTCCGAGGATGCCTCGGCGTCCGCGGGCGACGCGGTGCTCAACCGCCCCGTCCTGGAGCAGCTGCTCGACGCCTCGAAGCGCCAGCAGGAGACCGTCGCCCGCGTCATGACGCAGACGGCCGCGGACCGCTTCCTGCGGCGCTGAGACCGCGGGAAGCGGGCCGCTACGGTCAGGACGCCGCGGGTTCCTCGTACTTGGGGAACACCGGCGACGGTGCGGGCAGGGCGGTCCCCGGCTCGATGCGCCGGCCGAGCGCACTGAAGAGACGCCGGGCGTCGTCGGCCTCCGTGCCCTGGCCGAGCGCCGTGAGGATCTGCCCGGCGCTGCCCGGCATGACGGGCTGGGCGAGGACGGCGACCACCCGGAGGACCTCCAGGGTCACGTACAGGACCGTGTTCATGCGCTCGGGGTCGGTCTTCCGCAGGACCCAGGGCTGCTGATCGGCGAAGTAGGCGTTCGTATCGCCGAGGACAGCCCATACGGCTTCGAGGGCACGGGAGAACTCCTGCCGGTCGTACGCGGCGCGGCTTGCCTCCAGCAGGGCATGGGCCTGGTCGAGGATCGCCGTGTCGGCCGGTGCGAACGCTCCCGGCCGGGGCACCGCGCCGCCGCAGTTCTTCGCCACCATGGACAGTGACCGCTGGGCCAGGTTGCCGAAGTTGTTGGCGAGGTCGGCGTTCATCCGCCCGACGACGGCCTCGTGGCTGTACGAGCCGTCGGCTCCGAACGGGACCTCGCGGAGGAGGAAGAAGCGCACGGAGTCGAGGCCGTACTGGTCCACCCAGTCCGCAGGCGCCACGGTGTTGCCGAGCGACTTCGACATCTTGACCCCCCGGTTGTGCAGGAAGCCGTGGATCATGACGCGCTTCGGCAGCTCGAGGCCCGCGGACATGAGGAAGGCGGGCCAGTAGATGGCATGGAAGCGCGAGATGTCCTTGCCGATCACATGGACGTCGGCGGGCCAGTACGTGCGGAACCGTTCCGAGTCCGTGTCGGGGAAGCCGACGCCGGTGAGGTAGTTGGTCAGGGCGTCCACCCAGACGTACATGACGTGCCGGTCGTCACCCGGGACCGGGACGCCCCAGTCGAACGTCGTGCGGCTGATGGAGAGGTCCTCGAGCCCGCGCCGCACGAACGAGATGACCTCGTTGAAGCGGGACTGCGGCGCACCGAACTCCGGCTGCGACTCGTAGAGGTCGAGGAGCTTCTGCTGGTAGGCCGAGAGCCGGAAGAAGTAGCTCTCCTCCTCGGTCCAGGTGACCTCGGTGTCGGTCTCCTTCGAGTACCGCACGCCGTCCTCGCGGACCTCGGTGTCGTCCTCCGCCCAGAAGGCCTCGTCCCGCACGGAATACCAGCCGGCGTACTTGTCGAGGTAGATGTCCCCGTTCGCCTCCATCCGCTTCCAGATCGCGGCGGCCGCGGCGTAGTGGTCCTCGTCCGTGGTCCGGATGAAGCGATCGTAGGAGGTCCCGACGACGTCGTTCATGTCCCGGAACGCCCGCGCGTTGCGCGTGGCGAGGTCCCGGACGGGGATGCCCTCCCGGTCCGCGGCCTGCTGCATCTTGAGGCCGTGCTCGTCGGTGCCCGTGAGGTACATGACGTCGAAGCCGTCGAGTCGCTTGAAGCGGGCCATGGCATCCACGGCGATGGTCTCGTAGGCGTGGCCGATGTGGGGCACGCCGTTGGGGTAGGAGATGGCCGTGGTGATGTAGAACGAGGGCTTTGCGTCAGCTGGGGAGGTCACCCTATGAAATTACCCCGGCACTCCCCGATTCACCCAAGCGTGGCGGCTGCCGTGCCGACGGCGTCGAGTGCGAGCACGGCGTGGACGCCCCACGTCTGGTTGGCGATCTGCGTGACCCGGAGGTCGACGACGGAGCTGGCCAGGGCCAGCGCGGCCGTCCGCTCCAGGCCGTGGAGCTGCTGGAGCCAGGTGAGCATGGCTCCGAGGGCCTCCGCTGTCGCCCGGTTGAGGTCCGCGTCGAACCCGAACGTGATGCGCGCGGTGGGCGTGACGGCGTGGATGGTGTGGAGCGGCGCGTCCCGCACGAGGCCGACCGTGACGGTCGACGTCATGCCGCACTCGATGGCCGTACCGCCGACCTCCCCGTCGCCCTGCGCGGCGTGCCCGTCCCCGAGATGCAGCAGCGCGCCGGGCACGGTCACCGGGAGGAAGAGCGTGGAGCCGGCCGTCAGCTCCCGGCAGTCGATGTTGCCGCCACCCGCCGAGCGCGGCGGCGTCGTCGAGTGCTCCCCCGGCTCGGCGGGCGGCAGGCCGACCACGCCGAGGAACGGGGCGAGGCGGACGACATGCCCGTACTGGTTGGTGCCGGTGCCGGCGGCGCTGTCGAGGTCCCACAGCAGCCACGCGGGCTCCGCACCCTCGAGGCCCAGGCTGCGGGTGAAGGCGTCATCCCGCCGTCCTGCGCGGGTCCAGCCCCAGTCCCCGGGCTCGAGGGACTCGAACCGGACGGCCAGCACGTCGCCCGGGACGGCCCCGGCGACCTCGATGGGCCCGGTGAGGGCGTGCCCCTGCCGGGAGGGGAACCGGTAGGGCGTGACCGCGCCCGGCGTCGCCTGCCGCTCGAGGTGGCCCCAGGCGTCGAGGGAGTCGACGACGACCCGGTCCCCCGGCTCGATCCGCAGGACCGGCGGGGTATCCCTGGACAGGACCTGCGTCGCCGTCGCAGGCTCGGCCGGTAACCGGTGCAGAGCCATTGGATCCCCTCGCCCGTCCTGGCCGCTCAGTCCTGGAGGTCCACTTCGCGGGCCACCGACGCGCCGATCTCGGAACGGATGGCGTCGAGGACGTCCTGGGGCACGGAGCTGTCCACGGTGAGGAGGGAGAGCGCCTGGCCGCCTTCCGTGTTCCGTGCCACCTGCATGCCCGCGATGTTGATGTCCCGTTCGCCGAGGAGGCGGCCGAGCGCGCCGATCACGCCGGGGCGGTCGGTGTAGAGCAGCACCAGGAGGTGGTCGCTGATGGGGATCTCGAGGTCGTAGCCGTTGACACCGACGAGCTTCTCCACCTGCTTCGGACCGGTCAGGGTCCCTGCCACGGAGATCTGCGTGCCGTCGGAGAGCGCCCCACGGAGGCGGAGCACGTTGCGGTACTCCTCGGACTCGGGCGTGGTGACGAGCCGGGTCGTGATGCCGCGCTGTTCGGCGAGGATGGGCGCGTTCACGTAGGAGACCTTCTCGGAGACGACGTCGGTGAAGACGCCCTTGAGCGCGGCGAGCTCGAGGGCCTTGACGTCGAGGGCGGCGATCTCACCGGCTACCTCGATGTCGATCTGGGTCAGGGATGCGTGCGTCAGCGCGGTAAAGATCCGCCCGAGCTTCTCCATGAGCGGGATGCCGGGACGGACGGCCGGGTCGATGACGCCACCGGCCACGTTGACGGCGTCGGGGACGAGTTCGCCGGCCAGGGCGAGCCGGACCGACTTCGCGACGGAGATGCCGGCCTTCTCCTGGGCCTCCTCGGTGGACGCCCCGAGGTGCGGTGTCACCACGACGCTGTCGTGGGCGAAGAACGGGAGGTCGGTGCTGGGCTCCCGGACGAAGACGTCGACGCCGGCGCCGGCGATCTGTCCCTGCTCGAGTGCGGTGTGGAGCGCGGCCTCGTCCACGAGGCCTCCCCGTGCCACGTTGACCACGTAGGCGGTGTCCTTCATGATCGCGAACGCGTCGGCGCCGAGCATCCCGACGGTCTCCGGGGTCTTCGGCATGTGGATGGTCACGAAGTCGGATTCGCGCAGCAGTTCGTCGAGGGACACGAGCCGCACGCCGAGCTGAGCCGCCCGGGCCGAGGTCACGTAGGGGTCGTAGGCGAGGATCTGCGTGCCGAAGCCCTGGAGGCGCGCCGCGACGAGCGCGCCGATGCGTCCGAGCCCGATGATGCCGATGTTCTTCTCGTACAGCTCCGTGCCGGAGTACTTGGAGCGCTTCCACTCCCCCGCCTTGAGGGCCGCGCTGGCCTGGGGGATGTTGCGGGCGAGGCTCAGGATGTGGCCGACCGTGAGTTCGGCGGCGGAGATGATGTTCGACGTCGGTGCGTTCACGACCATGACGCCGGCCCTCGTCGCGGCCTTGATGTCGACGTTGTCGAGGCCGACTCCCGCGCGGGCGATGACCTTCAGCCTGGGCGCGGCCGAGATGGCTTCCTCGTCCATCTGCGTCGCGGAGCGGACCAGCACGGCGTCGACGTCGGCGAGGGCGGCGAGGAGCTGGGCGCGGTCTGCGCCGTCGGTGCTGCGGATCTCGAAGTCGGGTCCCAGTGCTTCGACGGTGGCGGGTGAGAGTTCTTCGGCGAGGAGGACGACGGGCTTGGTGGTCACGGGAGAATTCCTTCTGCGGTGGGCTTGCGGGATCAGGACGGGATCAGCCGGGCACGGTCAGGACGGGAGGAAGCGGGCCCGGGCACAGGTCCGGCAGGACACCTGCTCGTCGCTGAGCGTCGATCACGTGTCCTGCCGGCAGTGGGGGCGCTAGCGCGCTACGGAACCCTCGGTGTAGTCGTCGTTCGTCTTGATCCACGAGAAGAGCTTGCGGAGCTCGCGGCCCGTGCTCTCGATCGGGTGGTCCTCGCCCTTCTTGCGCAGCTCGGTGAACTCGGGCGCTCCGGCGTCCTGGTCGTCGATGAAGCGCTTGGCGAAGGCACCGTTCTGGATGTCCGCGAGGACGGCCTTCATGTTCTCCTTCACCTCGGGGGTGATGACGCGGGGGCCGGAGACGTAGTCGCCGTACTCGGCCGTGTCGGAGACGCTCCAGCGCTGCTTGGCGATGCCACCCTCGACCATGAGGTCGACGATGAGCTTGAGCTCGTGCAGGACCTCGAAGTACGCGACCTCGGGCTTGTAGCCTGCCTCCGTCAGCGTCTCGAAGCCGTACTGGATCAGCTGCGAGGCCCCGCCGCACAGGACGGCCTGCTCGCCGAAGAGGTCCGTCTCGGTCTCCTCGGTGAAGGTGGTCTCGATGACGCCGGCGCGGGTGCCGCCGATCGCCTTCGCGTAGGACAGTGCGAGGTCGCGTGCCTTGCCCGATGCGTCCTGCTCGACGGCGATCAGGTCGGGGACGCCGCGGCCGGCCTCGAACTCGCGGCGGACGATGTGCCCGGGGCCCTTCGGGGCCACGAGGGCGACGTCGACGTCGGAGGGCGGCTGGATGTAGCCGTAGCGGATGTTGAAGCCGTGGCCGAAGAACAGGGCGTCACCGGCCTGCAGGTTCGGTGCGATGTCCTCCTTGTACACGTGGCGCTGTACCTGGTCGGGCGTGAGCACCATGATGAGGTCGGCTTCGGCGGTCGCCTCGGCGACCGAGAGGACCCGGAGCCCCTCGGCTTCGGCCTTGGCACGCGATGCCGATCCTTCCTTCAGGCCGACGCGCACGTCGACGCCGGAATCGCGCAGGCTCAGCGCGTGGGCGTG
Source organism: Arthrobacter rhamnosi (assembly GCF_054510975.1). NCBI lineage: Bacteria > Bacillati > Actinomycetota > Actinomycetes > Micrococcales > Micrococcaceae > Arthrobacter > Arthrobacter rhamnosi. The sequence goes on from NZ_JBTNDN010000005.1 coordinate 135,857, forward strand.
GCCCTGGCTGCCGTAGCCGATGACGGCCACGGTGCGGCCCTGGATGATCGAAAGGTCTGCATCGTCGTCATAGAACAACTCGGTCACGGGTGTTTCTCCTCTTGTGGGTGGTGCTGGGAAGGTCTGGAAGGGGTGCCGTCAGGCGCTGCGCAGGGCGCGGTCGCTCATCGACTTGGCGCCACGGCTGATGGCGAGGGTGCCGGACTGCACGATCTCGCGGACGCCGAACGGCTCGAGGACGGACAGGAGCGCCGAGAGCTTCTCGGGTGTTCCCGTCGCCTCGATGATGAGCGAGTCGATCGCCACGTCGACGACCGACGCGCGGAACAGGTCCGCGGCCTGGGTCACCTGCAGGCGCGTCGCCGCGTCTGCCCGGACCTTGATCAGGACGTGGTCGCGCTGCACCGACTGCTCGGTCGTCAGTTCGACGATCTTGATGACGTTGATGAGCTTGTTCAGCTGCTTGGTGACCTGCTCGAGGAGATCTCCCTCGGCTTCCACCACAACGGTGATGCGGGACATGCCCGCGACCTCGGTCGGTCCGACCGCAAGTGAGTTGATGTTGAACGCGCGCCGGGCGAACAGGCTCGCGACGCGGGTCAGGACGCCGGGCACGTCCTCGACGAGCACGGAAAGGGTGTGTCGTGCCATGATCAGTCCTCCTGTTCCCATGTCGGGGTCATGTTGCGGGCAATCTGGATGAGGTCGTTGCTGACGCCCGAGGGCACCATCGGCCAGACCATGGAGTCGCGGCTGACCACGAAGTCGATGACGACGGGGCGGTCGTTGATCGCCAGCGCCTGCTCGATCGTCGCGTCGATGTCCTCGTCCCGCTCGCAGCGCAGGCCCACGCAGCCGTAGGCGTCGGCGAGCTTCACGAAGTCCGGGACGCGCACGGTGTCGTGGCCCGTGTTGAGGTCGGTGTTCGAGTAGCGGCCCTCGTAGAAGAGGGTCTGCCACTGCCGCACCATGCCCAGCGAGGAGTTGTTGATGACCGCGACCTTGATGGGGATGTTGTTGATGACGCAGGTGGCCAGTTCCTGGTTGGTCATCTGGAAACAGCCGTCGCCGTCGATCGCCCACACCACGCGGTCCGGGTCGCCCACCTTGGCGCCCATCGCGGCCGGCACGGAGTAACCCATGGTGCCGAGGCCGCCGGAGTTGAGCCAGGCGTGCGGGCGCTCGTACTGGATGAACTGCGCCGCCCACATCTGGTGCTGCCCCACGCCCGAGACGAAGACGCCCTCGGGACCGGTCAGTTCACCGATCCGCTTGATGACCTGCTGCGGTGCCGACAGACCGTCCTCGGGCTGCGTGAAACCGACCGGGTAGGTCTCGCGCAGGTGGTTGAGGGTCTTCCACCAGGCGGAGAGGTCCGGCCGCTCCTGCGTCTCGAACGCGTCGCGGACGGCGGCGGTCAGCTCGGGGATGATCTCCTTGACGGACCCGACGATGGGCACGTCCGCGGCGCGGTTCTTGGAGATCTCCGCGGGATCGATGTCCGCGTGGATGACCTTCGCGTTCGGGGCGAAGCTGGAGAGGACTCCCGTGACGCGGTCGTCGAACCGCGCTCCGAGGGTGATCAGGAGGTCAGCCTGCTGCAGCGCCGTCACGGCGGAGACGGAACCGTGCATCCCGGGCATTCCCACGTGCTGGTCGTGGGAGTCGGGGAAGACGCCGCGGGCCATGAGGGTGGTGACGACGGGGGCGCCGACGAGCTCGGCCAGCTCCTTCAGCTCCACGGAGGCGTGGGCCTTGACCACGCCGCCGCCCACGTAGAAGACGGGGCGCTGCGCGGTGGTGATGAGGCGGGCCGCCTCGCGGACCTGCTTGGAGTGGCCGCGCACCACGGGCCGGTAACCCGGGATGTCCACCTTGGGCGGCCAGGAGAAGGTCATGCTGGACTGCTGGGCGTCCTTGGCGATGTCCACCAGCACGGGCCCGGGACGCCCCGTGGTCGCGATGTGGAAGGCCTCGGCGAGGACGCGGGGGATGTCCTGCGCGTTGGTCACGAGGTAGGAGTGCTTGGTGATGGGCATCGTGATGCCGACGATGTCGGCTTCCTGGAACGCGTCCGAGCCGATGAACGCACTGGAGACCTGACCCGTGATGGCCACCATGGGCACCGAGTCCATGTGGGCGTCGGCGATGGCCGTCACGAGGTTGGTGGCACCCGGACCCGAGGTGGCGATGCAGACACCGGGCCGACCGGTCACCATGGCGTAGCCCTGCGCCGCATGGCCTGCACCCTGCTCGTGCCGCACGAGGACGTGCCGGAGCTTCGTGGAAGCCAGCAGGGGGTCGTACGTCGGAAGGATCGCTCCCCCGGGAAGACCGAAGACGTCGTCGACGCCGAGTTCCTCGAGGGACCGGACGATCGCCGCGGAACCGAGCATCTCGGTGGGGCCCACGACGTTGTTGGGGCCACGGACGGCGCTCGCCGGGACGACGGGTGCTGTCTCACGCGCGGGTGCTGCGGGAGGTGCTGGCCTTGCTGCCAGCAGCGCTGGGCTGATGGGCGATCCCTTGGACATCTTCGGCTTCCTTTGGAACGGTCGCTGCACTGCTGCAGCTATGACTGCGGATTGACTTCCGCGCGCTTCTTCTGTGCCAACAAGGTGTGTCAACAAAAAAACCCCTCAGCCTTGTCGGGCTCTGTGAGGGGTTGCGCGTGACTGTAGTCGTCTACCGGACGGGCTTCAGGCCACGCGCTGGGTAAGGACGACGACTACTGGTTCGGGCTGCATACCTGTAGTTTCCACGCCCCCGCGAAAGGGTGTCAACCGCACCCCTGCTTGTCTCACATGATGGACACCGGCGTCCAGTGAGTGGACCCACCCCTGGTGTCGGCACTGCCCGGAACAGGAGGACATCCCGTCCCGGGCAGCGCCGGCGGCATCCCTAACCCGTGACCGCGCCCTTGGATGCGGAGTGCACGAGCTTTGCGTATTTCGCCAGCACGCCCTTCGTGTAGCGGGCCGGGAGCGGCTCCCAGCCCACCCTGCGCTGCTCGAGTTCCGCCTCGTCGACGAGGAGGTCGAAGCTCTTCGCCGCGATGTCGACGCGGATGCGGTCGCCGTCGCGCACGAAGGCGATGGGGCCGCCGTCGACGGCTTCCGGCGCCACGTGGCCGATGCACAGGCCGGTGGTGCCTCCGGAGAAGCGGCCGTCCGTGAGCAGGAGGACGTCCTTGCCCAGGCCGGCGCCCTTGATCGCACCGGTGATGGCGAGCATCTCGCGCATGCCGGGGCCGCCCTTGGGTCCCTCGTAGCGGATGACGAGGACGTCGCCGGCCTGGATCTCGCCGGCGTCGAGCGCATCGAGGGCGCCCTGCTCACGCTCGAACACGCGGGCGGTGCCCTCGAAGACGTCGGCGTCGAAGCCGGCACTCTTCACCACGGCACCCTCGGGGGCCAGGGAGCCGTGCAGGATGGTGATGCCACCGGTCTTGTGCAGCGGGTTGTCGAGCGCGCGAAGGATCTTGCCGTCGAGGTCCGGCGGGTCGATCTCCGCGAGGTTCTCCGCGAGGGTCTTGCCGGTCACCGTCAGGCAGTCGCCGTGCAGCAGGCCGGCGTCGAGCAGCGCCTTCATGATGACCGGCACGCCGCCCACCTTGTCGACGTCGTACATGACGTAGCGGCCGAAGGGCTTGAGGTCGCCGAGGTGCGGGATCCGGTCACCGATGCGCGTGAAGTCGTCGAGCGTCAGTTCGACCTCGGCCTCACGGGCGATGGCCAGCAGGTGGAGGACGGCGTTGGTCGAACCACCGAAGGCCATGGTGACCGCGATGGCGTTCTCGAACGCCTTCTTCGTCATGATGTCGCGGGCCGTGATGCCAAGGCGCAGCAGGTTCACGACGGCCTCGCCGGACTTCCGCGCGAACATGTCGCGGCGGCGGTCGACCGAGGGCGGCGCTGCCGACCCGGGCAGGGACATCCCGAGGGCCTCGCCGATGCAGGCCATCGTGTTCGCCGTGTACATACCGCCGCAGGCGCCCTCTCCGGGGCAGACGGCGCGTTCGATGCTGTCGAGGTCCTTGTGGCTCATCTTGCCGGCGGCGCACGCGCCGACCGCCTCGAAGGCATCGATGAGGGTGACTTCCTTCTCGGTCCCGTCCTCGAGCTTCGCGAACCCCGGCATGATCGTTCCCGCGTACAGGAACACCGAGGCGAGGTCGAGGCGGGCCGCCGCCATGAGCATGCCCGGAAGGGACTTGTCGCACCCGGCGAGGAGCACCGAACCGTCGATGCGTTCGGCCTGCATCACCGTCTCCACCGAATCCGCGATGACCTCACGGGAGACGAGCGAGAAGTGCATGCCCTCGTGGCCCATCGAGATGCCGTCGGACACGGAGATGGTGCCGAACTGCATGGGGAACCCTCCCCCGTCACGCACGCCCTCCTTGGCTCCCTCGGCAAGGCGGTTGAGGGACAGGTTGCAGGGAGTGATCTCGTTCCAGGAGCTGGCGACGCCGACCTGCGGCTTCGCGAAGTCCTCGTCGCCCATACCCACGGCTCGCAACATCCCGCGGGACGGTGCCGCATGGATGCCGTCGGTGACGACGCGGCTTCTTGGCTTGATGTCTGGCTTTGTTTCCTCGGTCATGGTAGAAGTCTAGGCCCGTGTAACAGGGGGATTTCGCCATGTGACCCGCCTGTTACAGCGGCCCCTGCGCCGACCGGAAGGGCCGCGCCTCCCCGCCCGGGTCCTCGTGCGGCGGCTCCCTGCTCCGGTACAGTGTGGATTTCGCGGGCGATCCTTTCGGCCCGCCGGCCGGGCACACCGCGAACCATCCCTTCGGGGACCAGTCCGACAGCCTCCTACCGCAACGGCATGATATGACTCCCGATGATCCCTCCGGAACCGGCCGACCGCTCCCTGGCGGGCAGGGACTGAAGAACGCCCTCCGCCGCGTGTTCGACGGGCAGATCCCGAACTACGGCGACTACAACCTCGTCTTCGCGGCGCCGTACGCACGGGGCCCCGAGGGCCCGGCGTATCCGATCGGCTACGTGGTGGGGTACCGCTGGAAGCCCGCCGAGCTGATGATCGCGCCGGTGGACCTCGCGGCCATCAGGGGCGCGGGCGTCCCCGTCGAGATCAACATGACCAATCTCGCGCACGCCCTGCAGTGGGTCGAGGACGGCAGCTACGAGGTGGGCACGAGCACCGGCCGGGTCTTCCGCTTCGGCGTCAGCGCGGACCCGGTCCTCGATATCGGTCCCGGCACCCCGATGAGGCTGACGCAGGACGACGACCTGGCCGACTTCGACTCCTTCATGGACGCCTTCATCGCCATGGCCTGAGCCCGAGCCAGGGTCCACGCCGAGCCGCGCCTAGCCCCAGGGTCCGCGCCGTACGAGGTTGGCGGGTTCCTGTCCGCGGCCGAGCAGTTCGACCTGGCGCCTCAGCAGCGCGAGGATCCGGGGTGGGAAGGCACCGGTGTTGCCCCCGACGTGCGGCGTGATGAGAACGCCGGGAGCACTCCACAGCGGGTGGCCCTCGGGCAGCGGTTCGGGGTCGACGACGTCGAGCGCCGCCTTCAGGCGGCCTGCCACGACTTCCCGGGTGAGGGCCTCGGTGTCCACCACCGCGCCGCGGGCGACGTTGACGACGAGCGCGCCGTCGGGCAGGGCCGCGAGCACGTCCTTCCCGATGAGTCCGCGTGTGGCCTCGGTGAGCGGCGTGATCACCACGACGACGTCGTGGTGGGGGGCGAGGTCCACCAGTTCGTCGCTGCCGTGGACGTGGCCGAGGGTGTCGTCGCGTGCGGCGCTGCCGACGCGGGTGACCTGCGCCTCGAAGGTGTCCAGGCGCCTGCGGATCTCCTCGCCGATGCCGCCGACACCCACGAGGAGGACCCGGCGGTCCGCGAGCCCGGGATAGCGTGCGCTGTGCCACCGGCCTTCGGCCTGCTGGCGGACGGCGTCGTCGATCCCGCGCAACGAGGCCAGGGCGAGCCCGACGGCGAGTTCGGCGGTGGCCGCCGCGTGCACTCCCGCAGCGGTCGCGATGGCCACATCGGGTCCCAGGAGGTCCGGGACGCCGTCGTACCCCGTGGACTGCGTCTGGACGAGCCGAAGGTTCCGCGCGGCGTCGAGCGCCCCGTCGAGGTGTGCGCGGCCCGTGTACGGCAGCACCGCGGCATCGAGGTCGGCGGGGTCGAGGCCCTCCGGTGCGCCCTGGAAGTCCCAGAGCACGACGTCGACGGCGGGGGAAGCGCCGGCCAGCGCGTCCCGCAGGTCGGCGGTGGGGACGCTCAAGGTACGGACGGTCGGGGCATCGGGGCTCGTTGCGGGAATCGTCATGGCGCCAGCCTAGGGGCTCCGGCGGAATCGGCCTCGCCGGACGGTGCGGACACGGTGCGGAGAAGGTGTCCCGAGCGGAGGTCGGGGAGCCGGTTTCATGTTTCGGGCGAAGTGCTGGTAGAGTTTCATGCTGTTGCGGATGAGCCAACCGAGTGAAATCGGGAGGCAAAACGGCACGCACCTCTAGCTCAATTGGCAGAGCAATTGACTCTTAATCAATGGGTTCCGGGTTCAAGTCCCGGGGGGTGCACAACAGAACCCCGTGTTCCAGGTCTCGCCGCCTGGGATGCGGGGTTTTGTCTTGCCCTGATACCGGCTTCCTCCAGCTCGTTCGGTCCGCCACTACACTGAGCGTGGCAGAGCAGCGTCGGAGACCGGAAGGGGCTGAAAGTGACAACACTGGTACCGGCACTCGTCGCCGTGCTCGGGGTGGTGCTCATGATCGCGCAGATCTCTGCGGACAGCGAACCCGGCGCCATCCCACTGGCGCTGATCCTGACGGGTGTCACCTGGCTCGTGGTGGCACGGGCCCGGAAGCGGCGGCACACCACGTAGCCGCGTCAGCGCTCCCGCCGGCCGGTCCCGGCGGTATCTGCCCTGGCAACGCCGGTGACGTCCTCCCCCGGGAACGCCGCCATGCCGCGCCCGGACAGTCAAGGCCCCACCCCTGCCCCGGACCGCATTGCACCGGCTTTCCGAATTCCTGCACGATGACTGGTATCCCACTCCCGGAGGACCACCATGTTCAGGAACGCGGCGGATGAACCGCCCATCATCGACTTCCACCCGTGGCCGCGCCCGGTCCCGGCACACTACCTCTCGGTCCTGCAGGCCAGTGTCCTGCTCGGCCTCGTGACGATCCTGCTGCTGACGGTGCTCCCCTTCCTCTCGTTCCTCCATCTCCTCGTCAGCGCGCTGGTCCTCGTGACGCTCGTGCGGCGCACCCGGAGGCGGCACCCCGGGCGCGAGGACGCGAAGGACTGACCGGTCCCCCGCGGCTACCGGCCGCTTCGCTCCGCCCGGGCCTACGATGGACCCGTGAACGAGATCCTGTCCTTCGCAGGGAACTACTGGTGGCTGGTCTTCCCGCTGTCGGGTGTGTTCGCGGTGTGGGGGCGGCAGTGGTCGGAGGCGGGCGAACGGCGCCACCAGCGCAGGATGGAGATCTACCGCCTCAAGCACCCCGGTGTCCTCCACGGCGCGCACACCTCCGAACAGCTCCCGCAGCAGGCACCCCGGCTGGAGCGGGATGTCCGGCACGTCGAGCGCATGCACGACGAGGTCGACAGGAAGTGGCTGTCCTACGAGCTCGACGCGGCGAAGCTGATCGACTACCCCACGATGACCGACGTGCGGGAGCCGCTCACCGTCGCCTTCCTCAGGGCCAAGCGTGAAGCGGACTCGCTGCGGCCGGAGGAACCCTCGGGTGTGTCCGCGGAGGACCTCGCCGCCTACCGGTCCGCCGTCACCTCGTACGACGTCGCTTTCCAGGTGGCGGAGACCGAGGCCCGACGCGTTCGAGCCAGCGGGTTCAGCGCGGAGGAGCGGCAGCGGCTCTCGACCGCCCGCAAGCTCGTCACGGTGGTCGTGGACGACGCGGCGACGGCAGCGGAACGGCAGACGGCCTACCGCCGGGCCCGCCGCGAACTGGACGGGCTGATCGTCCTGCCGGATGCCACCATCACGTCGCTGGAGGAGAAGGTCGCCGGGGAGATCGGCCCGCGTTCCGAGCCCTCCCCGTCCTGATACCGCGCTTCCCTTCCCTGCGCGCCGCGGCTGAACAATAATCGCCTACATACGGACGGCGTGGCGTGAGCCACCGGCAGAAGGCGGACACCATGGCGGCGACGATCAATTCCTATCTCAGCTTCCGCGACACGGCGGCGCAGGCGATGGACTTCTACCGGTCCGTGTTCGGCGGCGAACTCCAGCGCAGTACGTTCGCGGAGTTCCAGGTGAGCGAGGACCCGGCAGAGCAGGACAAGATCATGCATTCCATGCTGACCACGCCGTCGGGGCAGGTCCTGATGGCGGCCGACACGCCCAACAGCATGGAATACACCGCCCCGGCCGGGCATGCACTCTCGGTCAGCGGCGACGACGAGGCGGAGCTCCGCGGGTACTGGGACGCCCTGGCCGGCAGCGGCAGCGAGATCGTGCCCCTCGCGCAGTCACCCTGGGGCGACAGCTTCGGCATGTGCATCGACCGCTTCGGCGTCACCTGGATGGTGAACATCGCCGGGGCCCCCGCGGCCGGACAGGAGACCCCTGCAGCCGCCGCTGCGGCACCTGCAGGCGCCCCTGCGGACACGTCCGGCGACGCCACCGGCGTCTGAAGGCCCGGCGGCCCGTGTCGTCCGCCCCGCCCGGCGTCAGGCGCGTGCACCCGCTTCGAAGGTCAGCGTCGGCTCGTCCGGCGTGGAGAGCGTGAGTACGGCCTCCTCGATGCGCTCGTGATCCTCGATGTCCCGCTCGACGGCGCGGAGGGCGATGGCGACGTCGTGCTCCCGCCGGTCCCCCACCAGGTCCACCGCCGCCACCAGGTACAGGCGCTCGGGACCCACGTACTCGAGGTGCAGGTACGTCACGCGCTCGATGCTGTCGTGTGCTCCCAGCCGTCGGGCGACCGATTCGAGCAGGGCCGGGGACACCGCCTGGCCGACGAGGAAACGCCGGTTTCGGTCGATCAGGATCACGGCGATCACCCCGAGCAGCACGCCCACCAGGATCGAGCCGACCGCGTCGGGGACGGGAGAGCCGGTCAGCTGGTGCAGCAGGATCCCGAGGAACGCGAGGACGAGGCCGATCAGCGCGGCGGAGTCCTCCGCGAACACCGCGCGCAGCGTGGGATTCGACGTCGTCGACACGCTCTGCAGCGTGGTGGTGCCCCTTTCACGGCCGGCCTTCCGCGCCTGCCGGAAGGCCTGGGCGAAGGAGATCCCCTCGAGGACGAACGCGACCGCGAGGACCGCGTAGGCGATGCTGAAATCCCCGCCGGGTTCGGGTTCGAGCAGTTGCTGGACACCGTGCCAGATCGAGACCACGGCTCCCGCGGTGAACAGCCCGAAGGCCGCGAACATGGACCAGACGTACGCCTCGCGCCCGTAGCCCATCGGGTGCGCCCGGTCCCTGCGGCGCCGCGACTTGCGCTCGGCGATGAGCAGGAAGATCTGGTTGCCGGTGTCCGCCCACGAGTGGGCCGCCTCCGCTGTCATCGAGGCCGAGCCCGTGATGAACGCGGCAACCGTCTTGGCGCCTGCGACCAGGAAGTTGGCCACGAAGGCGATGATGACGGTCAGCACTCCCTCGCCGCCCGGTGGACGGTCCCGTTGCGCTCCGTCGCCCCGCCCGTCGCCGTCCGACCGGGCCCGGTCCTCCGCCTGCGATACCTGGTTCTTCATGCCGTCCTTCCGGAACGCCTCCGCGGGCGGCGGCATTGGCGGTTGTCACCGCCCGCCGCCACCCGCTACCTGCTACTTCGACGCTTCCTTGTTCACGTCCGTCGGCGAGTCGAACTCGCGGTCGGGAAGGTTGTTGAGCGTCTCGAGGACGGTGTCGTCGGCGCCCTTGTCCTGGGCGTGCTTGACGAGGTCCTCCTTGGAGGCCGGGTAGTTCATACCGCCCAGTGCTTTCTGGATGTCGATCGGACTCGGATCTGCCATGACTGCTCCTTCGTGTCGGTTCTCTTGCACGGTGCTCCGGGGACGGGCACCGTCACTGGCCCAGGATCACGTGGGCAGCGTCTATTGCGCGGTCGACCACCGTGGTGGGCGCCTCGAGATGTACGGCTCCGGAGGGGATGATGCCCGCCCCGCCGTGGCGTTCCATGACGCGCCACTGGGCGGCGACGTCCTCGCCGGCGTGCTCGGGCGGGAGCTCGTCCCAGAAGTCGAACCCGCCGCACTCCACGAGCGCCTCGCGGTCGAACAGCACGCATCCGCCCACCCAGGCGACGCGATACAGCCGCCAGCCCCCGGGCGGGATCGCCAGTTCGGCCGCGGCATGGGCGAGGTTCGCCGCGTTGTGGAGCGGCCAGCGGGCGAAGCCCTCCGACCCGGGGCGGATCCGCTCCGGCGTCACCTCGTCGTCCGGCCACAGCGCGAGCTCCGCCCGCTCGTGCGGCCTGCGGTCCTCGAGGTAGGACAGGCCCTGGACGGCGGATCCGATGAATCCGCACCGGGCCGCCCGGATCGCCCTCGTCATGCGGTCCACCGAACCGGGTTCCAGCCAGACGTCGTTGTCGACGAACAGGACGAGCGGGGCGCTCGCCAGTCCCAGCAGGTAGCTGCGGTGTTCCGCCAGCCCCCGGCGCGGCAGGTGGCGTTCGAGCCGCACCGGGCGGCCCTGGGCTTCGAGGACCCGCACCATCGCGCGGACGGCGGGGTGCTCGTAGGACGCCTCGGCCCCCTCGGTCTGGTCGCTCACGATCACCCGGAACGGCACGCCGTCCTGGGCCGCGAGCCCGGAGAGCGTCACGGCGAGTTCGGCGGGGCGGCCGAAGGACGGGATCAGCACATCGACGGCGGGCTCGTCCCCGGACGTGTCCAGGGCCCACTCCCCCGACCAGCGGCGGGTCACGGCAGGTCCCCTGCCAGCGGGCTCGAGCGGATCCGGCGCACCACGGCCGCGGTCGAGTGTTCCGGGACGTAGTCGAGGATGCTGACCCGGCCGCCGCAGGCCTCGACGGCGGGAGCCTCCTCGAGCATCTGCGTGGTGTAGTCACCGCCCTTGGCATACACATCGGGCTTCAGCAGTTCGATCAGCGGGACGAGTGTGTCGGAGCCGAAGACGGTGACGTAGTCGACGCAGCTGAGCGAGGCGATGACGCCCGCGCGGTCCGCGATCGGATTGATGGGACGGTCGGGGCCCTTCAGCCTCCGCACGCCGTCGTCGTCGTTCAGGGCCACCACGAGGACGTCGCCGAGCTGCTTCGCCTGGTTGAGGTAGCGGGTGTGACCGCGGTGCAGCACGTCGAAGCAGCCGTTGGTCAGGACGATGCGGCGTCCCGCCGCGCGGTCGTCCGCCACCTTCCGGAGCAGTTCCGCCGTCGACAGCGCGGTGTCCGCGAACTGCTGCAGGTGGCCCGTCAGGTCCGCCGTCGTGCAGACGGAGGTGCCCGGCCGATGGACGACGACGTCGGCCGCCGCCTGGGCGAGGTCGAGGCTCGTCGTGAGCGGCAGGCCCGCTGCGCGCGCGGCCGTGAGGCTCGCGACGAAGGTGTCGCCCGCACCGGAGGCCTGCTTCTCGGTGGCGGGCTTTGCCCACGTGCGGTGCTCCTCGCCGTCCTGGCTGAGCAGCACGGTGCCGTCGCGGTCGAGGGTCACGACGACGGCGGCCGCGTTCGTGGCCGCCAGGAGCTCGCTCCGCCGTTCGGTCACCGTCGCGGCGCGGTCCGACCGCGGGTCGAGGCGCATCGCGAGGACCTGGGCGGCCTCCTGCGCGTTGGGGGTGACGATGTCGGGGCCCAGCGCGGACCAGGCCGCGGTGTCGTGGGCGTCGACGACAACGAGCGTCTCCGGGCCGACCGCCGAGGCGCGCACCAGGGCGGCCCGGACCTCGTCCCCGAGGGCACCCGAGCCGTAGTCGCAGACGACGATGGCGTCGGCGCCCGCGACGGCATGGGGGATTCGAGCGGCGAGCGCGGTGACGGCCTCCGGGGGGAGCTGGTCGTGCGTGTCGTCGAGCCGGAGCATGACCTGGTCGCCACCGAGGATCCGGTACTTCGTGGTGGTGCCCACGCGGTCGTCCTGCACGAGGTCCGTCGTGTCCACCCCGGCGTCCTCGAGGATCGCGTGCAGGCGGCGACCGGCGTCGTCCGTCCCGATGAGTCCGCACATCCGCACCCGCGCGCCGAGGGCGGCGAGGTTCATGGCCGTGTTCGCCGCACCACCGGCGGCGTAGTCGCGCCGGGTGATGTCGACGACGGGCGCCGGAGCCTCGCGGCAGAAGCGCTCGATGGTACCGCTCCACCATCCGTCGAGCATGGCGTCGCCTACCACCGTGATGCGGGGTGCGCGGTCGGCGATGGCGGCCGGGACCCAGGCTGCGAGCCCACGGACCTCGGAGAGGTCCCCCGCACCGTCCGGCGTCGTGCTCCCGGCGGAGTCCTGCAGTGCGTCGTCCATCAGGCACCCTCCGGCGGTGCGCTGATGTGGACGACCTTCACCAGGGCGAACTCGTCGAGCAGTTCGGGTCCGTAGCCGAAGCCGGCCCCGCTGATGCCGCGGGGCTGGGCGGAGCCGCCCGGGGCGCCGCCGAAGACCGCGTTCACCTTGACGGTGCCGACGGCCAGTCCGGCGATGGCACGCTGGGCGTGCGCGATGCTGCCGGTGAGGACGGATGCGGCCAGGCCGTAGGGGCCGGCGGCAGCGAGGCGGAGGCCCTCGTCGAAGCTGTCGACCACGGTCACGGGCGCAACGGGCCCGAACGTCTCCTCCGTCATGATCGTCATGGCCTCCGTGCAGCCCGCCAGGACCGTGGCCGGGTACCGGGCTCCGGGGCCCTCGGGCACGCTGCCGCCCTCGAGGGGGTCGGCGCCGAGCTGGACGGCCTCACGGACCTGAGCGTCGACGGCGTCCCGCATGCGGCGGTCCACCAGCGGGGGGAACGTCCCGCTCGCGTTCCGGCTGCGCGCCTCCTCGGTGAGAGCGGCCAGGAACGGTTCGGCGATGGCCCGGTGGACGTAGATACGCTCCACCGACGTGCAGATCTGGCCTGCATTGGCGAAGGCACCGAGGGCCGCCTGGCCTGCTGCCCACACGGGGTCGACGCCGGCGTCGATGATCAGGGGGTCGTTCCCGCCGTTCTCGCGGAGCACGTGCGCGCCGGTGAGGGACGCGGCGCGTGCGATCCGGGCCCCGGTGGCGCTCGAACCGACGTGGGCGAAGACGTCGACGCCGGCCTCCATCGTGAGCATCTGGCCCACCCCGGCACCACCGGTGAGCGTGGTGAGGACGCCGTCCGGGAAGGCCGGCTGCAGCAGCCGTCCGAGCAGTTCGCCCACGTGCGGGCACCGTTCGCTCGGCTTGTGGATGACGGCGTTGCCCGTGACGAGGGCTGCACCGATGAGTCCGGCGGCGACGGCCACGGGGTCGTTCCAGGGGGTCAGGAGCACGGCCACTCCCCGCGGCTCGGCCACGGTGTAGTCGGTGGCGGTGACCGCTCCCCGCAGGCTGAGTCCACGGTGGACGGGGCCGAGTTCCGCGTACTGCTCCAGCGTGGAGATCCCGGCTTCGATGCCGCCGAGCGCGTCCTCGAGGGGCTTGCCGGTCTCCCGCGTGTTGAGTTCGGCGAGTTCGCGGGCACCGGCGCGGAGCGCACCCGCGGCCCGCCGGAGCGCGGCGCCCCGGTCCGCGGGGCTCGTGGCCGCCCACTCGGGCTGCACCGCCCGTGCCAGTGAGACCGCGAGTGCCACCTGTTCGCGGGCAGCGCCGGGAAGGGTCCCGACCTCGCTGCCGTCCCGGGGGTCGGAGATGGTGATCGACTCGTCCTCCTGCACATCAAGCGGGGAGTGTGCCTGGGAGTTGATGGACATTGCTCTCCTTGATGTCGTGGACCGCCGCGGCATGGTTCCACCGCACGGCTAGTGGTCCCGTACCCACCTGCCGTGCGTTCACACACGCCACCGGCCGATTTCTGCACCCGCATCCATCAGCACGCTTAGCATAATGTGGCAGGAGGAGGCGTGGCCGCCTCACCGCTTTTGTAGAAGGCATGGACAGCAGCAGCCCTGTCGGTGAAGGGGCACACCAGGAACACCAGCACATCAGGCACAGGAACGGGGACATACGTGACACAGCAGGACACGACGGCGGACTTCGGCGGGCGGCAGGACACGGCGCGGGCCGTCGGGCCCGTGCTCGCCCCGTTCACGGACATCCGGCGGATCGCCGTCCTGCGGGGCGGCGGACTCGGCGACCTCATGTTCGCCATGCCGGCCATCGCGGCCCTCAAGAACCGGTACCGGGATGCCGAGATCACTCTCCTCGGCATGCCCGGCCACGCCGCCCTGCTCGAGGGCAGGCCGGGGCCCGTGTCCGCCGTCCTGCAACTTCCGTCCTCTCCCGGTGTACGGCCGGGCGATGAGGACCCCGATGCCGTCGACCGGTTCTTCGACGGGATCCGCGGGTCCTTCGATCTCGCCGTCCAGCTCCATGGTGGTGGGCGCAACTCGAATCCCTTCCTGCTGCGCCTGGAAGCCCGGCACACGATCGGGACACGCACGCCCGACGCCGCGGAACTCGAACGGACCATCCCGTACGTGTATTACCAGCACGAGGTGTTCCGCGCCCTCGAGGTGGTGGGCCTGGCCGGCGCGACACCCGTCGACCTGGAGCCGCGGGTCCAGGTCCTGCCGGAGGAGGCCGAACGCGCGGCCGCACTGACCGGGGGCGGCGCCGTGATAGCGCTCCACCCCGGAGCCACGGACCCGCGCCGGAGGTGGCCGTCGTCGTCCTTCGCGGAGGTCGCCGTGAGGGCAGCGGCGGATGATTGCGAGGTGCTGGTGGTCGGGGATGCCACGGATGTCCCGACGGCGGAGGAGATCGTGCGCCTGGCGCTCGATCGCGACCCGACGGCGAACGTCCGTTCCCTGGCCGGGCAGCTGACGCTCGGCGAGCTGACGGGGGTGCTCGACCGCAGCGCGGTCATGGTCGGCAATGACAGCGGGCCGCGGCACCTGGCCCAGGCGGTCGGCACGCCGACCGTCGGCGTCTACTGGATCGGCAACGTGATCAATGCGGGAGCGATGGGACGATCGCTCCACCGCGTGCATTTCTCCTGGGTGGCCTCGTGCCCCGTGTGCGGGGTGGACGTCCGGC
Source organism: Arthrobacter rhamnosi (assembly GCF_054510975.1). Taxonomy (NCBI): domain Bacteria; kingdom Bacillati; phylum Actinomycetota; class Actinomycetes; order Micrococcales; family Micrococcaceae; genus Arthrobacter; species Arthrobacter rhamnosi. Next base: position 150,984 of record NZ_JBTNDN010000005.1, read on the forward strand.
AGGTGGGCTGGACCGCCGAACGGTGCGAGCACGATGACTCGCTCGTTGCGGCCGTCCAGCCCGACGCCGTCTACGCGGACGTGGCGGAACTCAGGGCCACGAGCCTTCTTCTGCGTGGGCGATGACCATTTCGCGGATCTCGCAGCTCTTGGGCTGCGACAGCGCGAAGAGGATCGCCTCGGCGACGCGCTCCGGGTCGTTCAGCCGTGAATCGTCCTGCGGCTTGTACTGCTCGTCGCGGTCGTCGAAGAAGCGGGTCTTCATGCCGCCGGGGATGATCGTCGTGACGCCGATCTGGCCGGCGGTCTCCGCGGCCAGTGCCTGGGAGAACCCCATGACGCCGAACTTGGAGGCGCAGTAGGCCGTCGCGTCGCCGACGGCCTTGATGCCCAGCGTCGAGGCGATCGTGACCACACGGCCGTGGGTCTTCTTGAGGTACGGCAGGGCGGCGCGGGCGGTCGACGCGGTCCCCATGAGGTTCACCCCGATCACCTTCTCCCACTGCTCGGCAGGCACCGTGTCGAGGGCGCCGCACCGGTCGATGCCGGCCGCGGTGACGACGGCGTCCAGGCCGTCCATCATCTCCGCGGCCTCCTGGACTGCCGCCTCGACCTCCTCACGATCCGCCACGTCGACCTCGAAGGCCTTGACGCCCGTCACGCGGCTGATGTCGCGGTCGAGCACCACCGGGGTGCCTCCCGCGGCGATGACGCCCTGCACGATGGCAGCGCCGAGGCCCGAGCCTCCGCCGGTCACCAGGACCCGCCCGGGGTTGGAGCTCCCGGTTCCTGCGGCGGTTCCTGCGGTGGTTGATGCATTCTCAGTCATGCTGTTCCTTTCGTTGCGTGCACCCGGTCGACGACATGGACCGGGCGCGGATCTGCAGCCCGTCAGCCGACGCGGGCGAGCGCGGCTGCAAGTTTCGTGGTGGAGCGGGCCGGGATGTAGGGGACGGTGACCGTCCTGCCGCCCCAGCTGCTGACGAGGGCGGCCTCGGGCAGGTCCTCCGCGGCGTAGTCGCCGCCCTTGACCCAGATGTCGGGCTGCAGGCGCGAGATGGCGTTCTCGGGGGTGGACTCGCTGAAGATGAGCACCGCGTCGACGCATTCGAGGGCGGACAGCAGCTCGGCGCGGTCCTCCTGCCGGATGATCGGCCGGTCCTCGCCCTTCAGCCCGCGCACCGACTCGTCCGAGTTGAGGCAGACGATGAGGCAGTCGCCGAGGCGCCGGGCGGCAGCGAGCGTGCGGGCGTGGCCCGCGTGCAGGAGGTCGAAGCACCCGCCGGTCGCCACCACCGTCCCTCCTGATTCCCGTGTCCGGCGGACGACGTTGAGGGCGTCGAGGCCGTCGACGGGCAGCTGCTCGGGCGTCTCGTCCCGGCTCCTGCCCATGGCGCCCACGCCTCCGGACGCCAGGAAGTGCGCGGCGGCCTCGGTCGCCTGCTGCGCCGCGGCGTCGATCGGAGCTCCCTGCGCCAGTCCGACGGCGAGCGCGGAGGCGAAGCGGTCACCGGCCCCGCAGGGGTCGGAGGCACTCACGCGTGGCGCCGGTACCACCTGGGGCAGGAGGCCGGCTGCGGCGACGAGCGCCCCGTGCTCCCCCATCGTGACGAGGACGGCCTTGCTCTGCCAGGTGCCGATCAGCACCTCTGCAGCCGCGGCGGCCGCGGAGGTCCCCGAACCCTGGACGTCCGCGAAGCGGAGGGCCTCGCCGATGTTCGGGGTCACGGCAGCGACACCCGGGACGGGCTGCGCTCCGGCGGGATGGGGGTCCCAGACCACGGGGATGGAGGCGGAGAGCGCCTCGAGGCGGGCACGCAGGTCCTCGTTCGCGAGCAGCCCGCGGCCGTAGTCAGCGGCGATGATCGCGTCGGCTCCCTCAAGTGCCGAGAGCATGTCCGCTGCGCAGCCCGGGACGGGCGGCTTCGCGCACCCCTCGTCGAAGCGCACCACGGGCTGCCCGGAGGCGCGCACGCGCGTCTTCACGGGGGTGGGCGCGCCCGAGGGGCCGGCGACGACGGTGATCCCGTCGAGTTCGGCGCGCAGCAGCCCGGCGGCGTCGTCCTCACCGAGGACGGTGACCAGGACGGCGTCGTGCCCGTCGGCCTGCAGCATGCGGGCCACCAGGCCCGCTCCGCCCGCGCGGCGCTGGACCGCGTCGACGTCGACGACGGGCACGGGGGCGTCGGGCGAGAGCCGCCCGGCGCCACCGGACAGGTCCGTGTCCAGCAGTACGTCTCCGACCACCACGATCCTCATCGCTGCTCCTCCCGCCGGCGGCGCACCTCGGCGTCGAAGGCACGGCAGATGGCGTGGAGGGCGATCAGGTGGCCCTCCTGGGCATTGGCGGACTGCGCGTCGACCGCCACGTAGTCGTCCACGCACTCGGTCAGCGGATTGGGACCCACACCGGTGAGCGCCCAGGTGGTGATACCGGCCGCACGTGCGGCCTCCACCGCATGGAGCAGATTGGGGCTCTTGCCGCTCGTGCTCAGGAGCATGAGGATGTCCCCCGGACGGCCGTGGGCGCTCACCTGGCGGGCGAACATCCGGTCGAAGCCGTAGTCGTTGGCGATCGCCGTCACCGCGGAGCTCTCCGCGTGGAGCGAGATCGCGGAGAACGGCTCGCGTTCGCCGTCGAACCGGCCCACGAGCTCGGCGGTCAGGTGCTGCGCCTCGGCGGCCGAGCCGCCGTTGCCCGCTGCGAGGAGGCGCTGGCCGGCCAGGAGGCGGTCCGCCATCTCCACGCCCCAGGCCGCCAGGGTGGCGGTGCTGCCGAGGAGGGACTCGACCGCCGGTGCGACAGCGCGCAGGTGCTCACGGACGATCCGGTGCGAATCGGCCCGCACCTGGTCGGCCCTGGTGTCCGGGCCGCCCGGATCGAGGGCCGTAACTGCCGGTGCGATCGTCGGTGTCGCGGCCGGTGCCGCGGTGCGCGTATCCGGGAATACGTCGGAGAAATGCGTGGTCACAGTGCCCTGCCTCCCGTGCTTTCGAGTCGACGCGCGGCACTGCGCCGCGCTGTTGCCGGTTGTGCGGGCGCTGCCGCGCCCAGTGCCGTCTGGTAGGCCTTCTCGGTGTCGGCCGCGATGCGGCTCCAGGAGTAGCGGGCCCTGACGCGGCGGTAGCCGTTGTCGCCGAGTTCGCGAGCCCACTCGGGATCGGCGACGATATCGGCGATGGCCGCCGCGATGGCCGCCGGGTCCTGCGGGGGGACGTGGAGCCCGGTCTTGCCGTCCACCACCGTGTCCACGAGCCCGCCGACGGCCGCGGCGATCACGGGCACCCCGCAGGCCATCGCCTCGAGGGGGACGATGCCGAACGGCTCGTACCAGGGCGCGCAGACGACGGCGTCGGCGCTCCGAAGGACCGCGGGCATCTCGGCACGTGACATCTGGCCGCGGAGGATAACCCTGTCACCGATGCCGAGGTCGACCGCCAGTGCGCGGAGCCGCTGCGCCTCGGGATCGTCCTCGAGCCCGGTGGAGTTGCCCGCGCCGCCCACGATGACGAGTTCGACGTCGTCGCGCCCCATGTCGGCGAGCTCGCGCAGGGCGCGGATCGCGAGGTCCATGCCCTTGCGGGGCACGAGGCGGCCCACGCTCACGATCCGGTGGGCGCGTCCGCGCTCCTCCACCGGGCCGCGCGGCGTGAACAGGTCGAGGTCCACGCCGCAGGGGGCGATCGACACCCGGCTGCCCGGGACGCCCATGGCCTTGAGCTCGAAGACCTCGTCCGAGCAGGTCGCGACGATGCGGTCGGCGCTCCGGCCCACCATGGTCTCGAGCATGAGGCGCTCGGACGGGCTGGTGTCCTCGCCGCCCTGGTGACGGCGCTTGACCGTTCCGAGTGCGTGGAAGGTCTGGACGACCTGCACCGGCCGCCCGGCGGTCCGTGACTGTCCGGCGGCATCGAGCGCGGCGAGTCCCGACATCCAGAAGTGCCCGTGCACGATGTCCGGCGGCTCGGTGCCCCAGTCCTCCACGATGCCGGCGGCGAGCTCGCCCATGTAGGGCAGCAGCATGTCCTTCGGGACGCTGCGCACGGGTCCCGCGGTGATGTGCACGACCTCCAGCCTCGGGTCGGTCCGCACGCGGTCGGGCAGGGCCGGGTCGTCCCGGCGCGTGTACACCGTGACCTCGTGTCCCCGGCGGGCCAGCGCGAGGGACAGTTCGGCCACATGGACGTTCTGCCCACCGGCATCCACGCCCCCCAACGCCGCGAGTGGGCTTGCATGCTCAGACACCATCGATATCCTCACTGCGCTTTCCTTTCTGTTACCGCCAGGACCGGGTGCCGCGTCGGCTCCTGCTCCAGGACGTCGTCCCAGTCGGCGAGGAACCGGGCGAGCCCGTACCGTGCGAGTGCCGCCTCCCGGGCAGCCAGTCCCCGTGTCCGGGCTTCGTCCGGGTCCTCGATCAGGCGCGCCGCCATCCGCACGAGGTCGTCGACGCTGGTCGAGACGGCTCCGGCTTCGGGGGGCACCGCGCGTGCCGCCTCCGTCGTCGCGAGCGCCAGCACGGGGAGCCCCACGTGCATGGCTTCCAGGAGGGAGAGCCCGAGGGAGGTCCAGCGCAGGGGGTGGACGTAGGCCCGGGAGCGTCCGAGCCGGGCGTGCAGTGCAGCCATGGGAAGGTCTCCGCCGATGCGCAGCTCCCCGGGGCCGAGGTCGAGCGTGTCGGCAAGCTTGTCCGTGCCCATGCCGAAGACCTCCAGCGGGGCGACGCCCGCGAACCGCGGAAGGAGGTCCGTGCCGGTGATGCGTCCGCGGCGGACGGGCTCATTGATGACGACGGCGAGCTGCTCGAGCTCCCCGGTGTAGAGGTACCCCGGGTCGACGATGCCGTGCTCGATGACCCGGGTCCTCGCGGAGCCGTTGTCCCAGAAGAGTTCGTTGAAGTGGGTGACATGGACGACGGGGATGTCGGTCTGCCCGGCGAGCGGGTGCACGGTGCCGACGATGTCGCGACGCGGGGTGTTGTGCTCGAGGAAGACGGCCGGGAGGTCCCGCCCCGGCGTGCGCCCGAGGAGCCGCTCGCACTCGGCGATCTCCTCGACCCGCTGCAGGACCACGACGTCGATGTCGGCATCCCGGAGGTCGGAGGGCGCTACCTCGATGACGGACGCCGGCCAGTCGCGGCCGGCACGGCCGAGGCCCCACGCGCCGCCGTCGGGGGTGGTCGGCAGCACATAGGTGTGTGCACCCCTCACGAAGGCGTCGGTCCACCCTCCGTGGACGTGCCATAACAGGATCCTCATCGGTTTCCCCTCGTTGTTCTGCGGCCTTCTGTTCGGCCGATACTGCGGCGCGAGCCGAGTGACGATATTCCGGAACTGAGTCGGAGGACGGCGTCGACGACGTCCTCCGGGGAGACGTCGGACAGGCACGGGTGGCCCTGGACGGGGCAGATGCGGGCCCGGCTGAGCGCACACGCTGCCTGCTGGTCCCCCAGCAGCTCGACGGGCACGCGGTAGGGGGCCCAGCGGATCGCCGGGACGACGGGCGAGAAGAGGCAGACTACGGGGGTGCCGACGGCGGCCGCCAGGTGCGCGGGACCGGTGTTCCCGGTGACGACGACGGACGCTCCGGCGAGGACGGAACCCAGCGCGGCGAGGTCGGTCCGTCCGCCGAGGTCCAGGGCCTCGGGTCCGGCGACGGTGGAGGTCAGGTCGGTCTCGTTCGGTCCGCCCGTGACGACGACGCGGAATCCGGCCGCCGTCAGGAGTTCGACGGCGGCCGCGTGGTGCAGCGGCGGCCAGGCGCGAGCGGGCACGGACGCCCCGGGATGCACGACGACGTAGGGCCCCCGTCCCACGAGGTCCGACGCATCGGTGAGGTTGGTGACCTGGAGCCTGCCGTCGTCGCCGGGCGGCAGGGCGTAGCCCGCGGCTTCCGCGATGCCCAGCGCGCGCTCGGCCTCCGGCTGGTCCTCCGGGAAATCCTCACCGGGCTTGAGCCGCACGTCCAGGAGCGAGCCCGGGTAGTCGACGGACGCACCGGCGATCCGCCGGACGCCGGCCAACCGGAGGAGCAGTGCGAGCGGCAGCGGCGACTGGTGGAACGAGGTCAGGAGAACGGCCTCGTCAACGTCCAGGGCCAGCACCGCCTCCTGCAGTTCCCCGACGAGTTCGGGAGTGGCCTCGGGCGGGGGATCCACGATCCAGGGCGCGGCCCAGGTGAGAACGTCGACGACGCCGGGCAGGAGCCGGGCGGCCGCGGCCCCCTGCGGCCCGCACAGCATGACGACGTCGTTCGGGGAGTCCCCGTGGTCCCCTGCGGCGATCGCGCGGACGGCCGGACCGGCGAGGAGCACGTCGCCGGCGCTGTCGAGCCGGGCCACGAGCACGCGCCGCCTCATGGCGTCACCCCCAGGGACTCGACGGCATGGGCGAGATCGCGGGCGACAACCGGGGCCGAGAGGATCTCCTCCTCGAGCGTGATGTCGGTCGGGACCAGCACCCCGCGGGCCCCGGCGGCCGCGGCAGCACCCATGTCCGCACCGATATCCCCCACGACGGCGACGTCGGACGGGTCGAGGCCGAGGCGCGCACTGGCGGAGAGGACCATGCCGGGACCGGGCTTGCGGCAGGCGCACCCGTCGGACGCCCCGTGCGGGCAGACCTCCCAGACGTCGAAGGGGCCCAGCAGTTCCTCCACCCGGGCGTTGACGGCATCCACCTGCTCCCGCGTGACGAAGCCCCGCGCGATGCCCGACTGGTTGGTGACGACCCCCACGGGGATGCCCCGCGAGCGCAGGCCGTCGAGGACCTCACGCGCCCCCGGCATGGGCCGTACGAGCGCTGGGTTCCCGTTGTACGGGACGTCGACCACGATGGTCCCGTCGCGGTCGAACAGGACCGCCCGGGGGGCTGTCTGGGATCGTCCGGCCGAAGTGTTCATACAGGCTTAGTTCCCGGGAAAAAGCAGTACTAAACACTTTCTGCCGAACTTCTTCTCCTGCTCCTCCTCCTGCCCCTCCTCCCGCGGCTACTTTCAAACCGCGGTCCCGGCCCCGCGCCGGCGCACGACGACGGACGCCCGCCGATCCTCTGGCAGGATAATTCGCATGACTTCCGAGGGCACCAGCGCCGCGAGCGCCCACCACGCATCCCAGGCACCGCACCGGCACCCCGCCGCCGATCCCGCTCCCCGTGCCATCCCCAGCACGACTCCTCCACCCGACGGGCGTCCCGAGATCCTGGCCCTCCGCGCCCTGAAACTCGGCGACCTGCTCGTCGCCGTACCCGCCCTCCGGGGGCTGCGCCGCGCATTCCCCGACCACCGGATCTTCTACGCCGCGCAGGAATGGCTCCGCCCCATCGTCGCCCTCACGGATGCCGTCGACGACCTGCTGCCCACGCACGGGCTCGACGACCCCCTGCCCATCGAGCACGGGCGGATCGATCTGGCCGTGAACCTCCACGGCAACGGACCGGAAAGCCGGGGACGCCTCGAGGAGATCGGCGCGAAGCGCCTGATGGGCCATCGAGCCCCGGGCTGGGACGGGCCCGCGTGGGACAACGACGCACTCGAGCGGAAGCGCTGGGCCTCGCTCGTCGGCTGGCACGGCGTCCCGGCAGATCCACTGGACTGCCGCCTCCGGGTACCCGACGGCGAGAGCCCCGCCCCCGACGCCGTCGTCGTGCATGTCGGGGCGGCGTACGGCAGCCGGCTCTGGCCGGTCGAGCGGTTCGCCGACGTGGCCCGCACCCTGGCCGCCTCAGGCCATCAGGTGGTCTTCACGGGCAGCGAGAAGGAGCGGCCGCGCGCCCTCGCCGTCGCGGACGCAGCCGGGCTTCCCGAGGACACGGTCGCCGCCGGCACGCTCCCGCTGGACCGCTTCGCCCGGCTGATCGCGGGCGCGTCCCTCGTGATCTCCGCGGACACGGGCGCCGCCCACCTCGCGTCGGCCTACGCGCGGCCGTCGGTCATCCTGTTCGGGCCCGCGCCGGTGTCGTCGTGGGGGCCGCCGCCCGGACCCCACACGGTCCTGACCGATGAGTCCCTCCGCCTCGGTGAGACCTTCTCCCCCATGCCTGACCCCGCCCTGCTGGCCGTGACGGTCGAACAGGTGCTGGCAGCCGCGGCGGACCACGGCATCTCCTAGGTCCGGTCCTCCGGGGAGGCCCGTCCGCCCGCAGTCGGGCTCCTCCCCTGGAGGTCAGGCCGGTCCGGGCCCGGTCAGGCGATCCTGCGTCCTGCCGCCCGCTGGTCCTGGGCGGCAGGAGCGCCGAGGAGCCTCTTCTGCAGCTTGACGAGGATCCGTGCGAGGGTCCTGGAGACCTGCATCTGGGACATCCCGAGCTCGTCGCCGATGCACTGCTGGGTCTGCTCCATGAAGTAGCGGCGGTAGAGGAGTTCCTTCTCGCTGCTGTCGAGTTCGTTGACGGCACTGCGCAGGGAGATCAGGTCGTCGCTGCGTTCCATGCCGTTGTAGTCGGTGGCCAGCGTGTCCGCCCAGCTGCGTCCCTCGAAGGGCGCATCGAGGGAGTCGGGCCGCAGGCTCGAATGGGACGCCTGCGCCTCGCGGATCTTCTCCTCCGGCCAGCCGAGCTCCAGCCCGAGTTCGCGGGCCGTCGCCTCACGGCCGAGCCTCTGGGCCATGGCGGGTGCGGCCCGGGCGATCTCCGTGCGCAGGTCCTGGACCTCCCGCGGCGGCCGGACCACCCAGCACGAATCCCGCAGGTACCGCTTGATCTCGCCGTTGATCGTCGGGACGGCGAAGGAGGCGAAGGGGACGCCCCGTGCCGGGTTGAAACGCTGCACGGCCTTGATGAGTCCGAGGTAGGCGACCTGTCGAATGTCGGAGGCCTCCGGCCCCGACGCCGCGAAGGACCGCGCCACCGATTCTGCGATATCCATGTGCCGCAGGGCGATGTCGTCCTGCAGTGCCGCCTTGAGGGGACGCTCGGGGTACGTGCGGCCGGCTCCCTCGCCGCCGGTGCGATCGGCGTCGTCGAGGCCGTTCGGTCCGACGTCGTCCCGGTCGTCCTGCTCGACGTCGTCGCGCTCGTCCTGTCCGGCGTCGTTCGGCTCGACGTCGTTCTGGTCGGCGACGTACCCCGCAAGGGATTCGCCGGGCACCACGGGGGCGGCCGTACTCTGCATGCTGTTCTCCATCAAGCGTCGGGCACTCACGTCTCCCAACAAAACATCAGCTTGCTTAGTACGCAACCCCTCTTCTGCTCCGGAGCTTTTTGCGTCGGGGTCTTCCCCTTTCCCTGCCGCTCCTGTACAAAGCGGCTCCCCGGTCAAGGGAGGGTCAGGACATGCAAGAGCCCCTCGCCGTAGGCAAGGGGCTTCGACCGGACGCCCACCAGCAGCGCAACGGAAAAACTAGCCGACGACGGTCGCAGCGGGTCCTGCCGCTCCCGGCTCCCCGAGGGGCAGGTCGGCATCGGCCGTGCCGGTCGCCTGCGCCGGGTTCCAGCGTGGGGCCCCGAGTTCACGGATGACCGCCTGGAGATGGCTCCGCAGTTCCTCGGAGACGAGTCCGCCGCCCGCCACCAGGGTGCGTTCGATGTCGTCCGCGGCATCGAGGACTTCCCGCCCGGCCGGCGAGATGGACACCAGGTGGGAGCGTCGGTCGAGGTCGTTGCGCACCCGTGTCACGTGCCCCCTGGACTCGAGGCGCGCGAGGGTCTTGCCCATCGTCTGCGCCTGGACCCGCACGATCTGGGCGAGGCCCGCCTGCGTCATGGCCCCCTGGTCGGCGAGGACTCCCAGCGCGATCACGCCCGCATGGGTCACGCCGATGTCCACCAACCGCTCGTTCCAGGCGTGCTCCACCAGGCGCGCGGCCGTCGTCAGCAGTCGGCCGGTGGGCCATTGCTCCAGATTGGGCATAGGACAGTGCACTTCCTCTCGCTTGCGAGACCGGCGGCCGCCGTCGGCGTCGGATCTTCCACCTATGATATCTAGGCTGACTAGTCAATTCCTCCGGTCAGCGCGAGGGGGACCCTGCCGGGAGGCGGGCTCCTCACGCCCGTCCGAATCCTCAGGAGTATCCATGTCGCAACGACTAGCCACAGGTGACAGTGCCCCCGACTTTACGCTTAACGACGCCCAGGGCAACGAGGTGACGTTGTCCTCCTTCCGGGGCAGCAACGTCGTCGTGTACTTCTACCCTGCGGCGGCAACGCCCGGATGCACCACACAGGCCTGCGACTTCCGTGACAACCTGGCCTCGCTCGGCGCCGCGGGCTACCGCGTCCTCGGGATCTCACCGGACCCGGTGGACAAGCTGGCAGCCTTCGCCGGCAACGAGTCGCTGAACTTCCCGCTCCTGTCCGACGAGGACCACGCGGTCGCGGAGACCTACGGAGCCTGGGGCGAGAAGCAGAACTACGGCAAGACCTACGAGGGGCTCATCCGCTCCACGGTCGTCGTGGACGGGAACGGGAAGGTCGCCCTCGCGCAGTACAACGTGCGGGCCACCGGGCACGTGGCGAAGCTGCGTCGCGACCTCGGGATCGACCAGTAGGGACCCACCAGTAGGGACCGACCCGTAGGGATCGGAGGCCGTGCCCCTTTGGCGCTAGAGTGAAACCCGAAGGATGCCCTCCTGCCGGGCGGCATCCGAGCGCGAGTGGCGGAATTGGCAGACGCGCTGGATTTAGGTTCCAGTGTCTTCGGACGTAGGGGTTCAAGTCCCCTCTTGCGCACCACGAAACCAGGAGCACCCGGGCCGTAAGCCCCCGGGGACCAGCCCTGCCGGGCCCGCGCCCGGCAGGGCTTTTTCATGCGCGACCCATCCAACTCTCCACGGCGGCCGAACTACCTGTGGCATCGACACGATCGCCACCGATGTCCCTGGTCCGGTCCTCTAACCCGGGCCGGGGGTCACCGACGGACCCTCCCGCCCTCGGGCGAGGGGGTCCGTTCCCCGCGCTGATACACCCTCTTCCTGGGTGGCGCGGACAGGACCATCGCCTAGACTTGGGCTTTCCAGACACCCGGCTCCCGAAGGACCGGGCATCCCCCTGCCTTTCGGAGATCGAAGCCTGTGAAGACCCCTGCCGCGCGCCGCACCCGCGGACGGGCCAGCCGCCGCGGAACGCTGGCAGCGGTGCTGGCGGCCCTGGTGCCGCTCGTCTCCTGCACGCCGGCCGAGATCGCGCCACCGCCGCCGTCGGCGACCGCCACCACCGTGCCGGGCGCCTCGACCTTCACCTTCGGGACTGCCGCCGAGCCCCGCACGCTGGACCCCGCGCTCGCCAACGACACCGAGTCCTACCGCGTGACCCAGCAGATCCTGCAGGGCCTCGTCGGCGTCGACCCGCTGACGTCGGAACCGACAGCGCTGCTGGCCGAGTCGTGGGAGGAACAGGACAGCGGCCGGGCCTACGAATTCACGCTGCGGGACGACGTCGCCTTCTCCGACGGCCAACCGTTCGACGCGGAGGCGGTGTGCGCCAACTTCGACCGCTGGTACTCGCTGCCCCGGAGCGCCCGCTCCGGCACCTCCCGCCTTCCCTTCGAGAGCGTGTTCAAGGCGTTCTCGGACCAGCCCGACGTCAGCCTGTACAAGGGATGCACGGCGACCGCGGAGTACACCGTGCTCCTCCGCCTGAACGGGCGGATCACCGGCCTCATCCCGGCGCTGGCGGCTCCGGCGTTCGCCATCTCATCCCCTGCGGCACTCGAGGCGGGGGCGGCGGACGACCTCAGTGATTCGCGCGGCGGGGCGGCCGTCTCCCGCTACGGGCAGGCACCCGTGGGCACGGGCCCGTTCCGGCTCGTCTCCTGGGCCCGGGGCAACGTGGAACTCGAATTCGTCGAAGGGTACTGGGGTGAGCGGGGCGAGGTCGACAAGGTGGTGTTCACGACCATCTCCAATCCCGATTCCAGGGCGCGGGCGCTGACGTCCGGGCGGATCGACGGCTACGACTTCGTCTCCGTCGACAGCGCCGTCGACCTGGCCCGCAACGGACTCCAGTTCCTCCAGCGCGACCCGTACTCGGTGCTGTACCTGGGGATGAACCAGGACTTCCCCGGCGTGGACAACATCCTCTTCCGCCAGGCCGTGGCGCATGCCATCGACAAGGACGCGCTCATCGACGGCCGCTTCCTGAACGGGACCAAGCCGGCGCGCCAGTTCGTCCCGGAGAAGCTCGGGGTCAGCAACGACACCGTCGAGGACTACAACTACGACCTCGACCTCGCGCAGGAACTGCTCGCCGAATCCGGCTACGACGGGCGGGAGCTCCCCTTCTACTACCCGCGCAACGTGTCCCGCGCCTACCTGCCGTCGCCGGAGAAGGCCTACGCCGAGCTGAGCCGCCAGCTGACGGCAGCAGGGTTCAACATCAAGCCCGTGCCGATCGAGTGGAGCGACGGCTATGTGGCGACGGTCCAGGAGTCCGGGGCCAGGGCCTTCCACCTCCTCGGCTGGAGTGGCGGGTACCAGGATCCTGACAACTTCGTCGGCGCCCTCTTCGGCAGCTACAACGACGAGTTCGCCTACGAGGACCCCCAGCTGTTCAGCAAGATCAACCGGGCACGGGGCCTGCCGAACGGGGAGGACCGTACGGCGGCCTATGGCGACATCAGTGCGCAGATCTCCGACCGGATCCCCGCCGTACCGCTCGCCTTCCCGATCTCCGCGCTGGCGATGAGCGCGCGCGTGACGGCCTACCCCGTCAGCCCCGTCATGAACGAGGTCTTCAACCGGATCGACCTCGCCGATGTCGAGCCCCGGCCCGCCCCCTCGGAGTGACGCCGGACCAACGCCCGGGGACGCCGCGCTGATTTAAGTAAGGTCACTCCCAGACGCTAGGCTTTCCCTGCTAGAACCTCGCGACTGGAGACCACGTTGACCACAAACAGCCAGGGCACACCCGCCACGTCCACCGACGTCATCCTGATCGGCGGCGGGATCATGAGCGCCACACTCGGCGCCTTCCTCCGGCAGCTCCAGCCCGAGTGGGACATCTCACTCTTCGAGCGGCTCGACGTCGCCGGTCTCGAGAGTTCCGACCCCTGGAACAATGCCGGAACAGGCCACGCGGCACTGTGTGAACTGAACTACGCTCCCGCCGGCAAGGACGGGGCCGTCGATCCCGCCAAGGCCGTCGCGATCAACGAGCAGTTCCAGGTCTCGCGCCAGTTCTGGTCGCACATGGTGTCTGAGGGGCACATCGGCGATCCGCGCACGTTCATCAATCCCGTGCCGCACATGAGCTTCGTCTGGGGCCAGGCCAACGCCGACTACCTGCGGAAGCGCTACGAGGCGCTCAGCCCGCAGCCGCTGTTCAACACGATGGAGCACAGCGAGGACCACGACACCATCGCCGGCTGGGCACCGCTGGTGATGAAGGGCCGGAACCCCTCCCAGCCCGTCGCGGCGTCGCGTGTCGAGGGCGGGACGGACGTCGATTTCGGCGCCCTGACGCGCCAGCTCACCGGCTACCTCGAGGGAACCGGCGTCGACCTCCACTACGGCTTCGACGTGCTCGACGTCGCGCGCGCCTCCGACGGCCGCTGGGACGTCAAGGTCAAGAACAGGGCGACGGGCCAGACCACCACCGTGACCACGAGGTTCGTCTTCATCGGCGCGGGCGGCGGAGCCCTGCACCTCCTGCAGCGCAGCGGGATCCCCGAGGGCCGCGGCTTCGCGGGGTTCCCCGTGTCAGGCCAGTTCCTGCGCTGTACCGACGCCGAGCTGGTCAGCCAGCACAATGCCAAGGTGTACGGCCAGGCGTCGGTGGGCGCTCCCCCGATGTCCGTGCCCCACCTGGACACGCGCTTCGTCAAGGGCGAGCGTTCGCTGCTCTTCGGCCCCTACGCGGGATTCTCCACCAAGTTCTTGAAGCGCGGTTCCTACCTGGACCTCCCCGGCTCCATCCGGCCGTCGAACCTCGTGCCGATGCTCGCGGTGGCGAAGGACAACATGCCGCTGACCAAGTACCTCATCACCGAGGTACTGAAGAACCGCGATGCCAAGAACGAGTCGCTCAACGAGTTCCTCCCGTCGGCCGATGGGGGCAAGTGGGAACTGATCTCGGCCGGGCAGCGTGTACAGGTCATCAAGAAGGCTCCGAAGAAGGGCGGCGTGCTGCAGTTCGGCACCGAGGTCATCACGTCGTCGGACGGCTCGGTCGGTGCGCTGCTCGGTGCCTCTCCCGGCGCATCCACGGCGGCCCCGATCATGGTGGAGCTCCTGAAGCGGTGCTTCCCCGCCAAGATGTCCGACTGGGAGCCGAAGCTGAAGGAGATGCTCCCGGGCTACGGCGTTCGGCTCAACGAGAACCCGTCCCTGGCCGCCGAGGTGCTGTCCCTCACCGATCGGGTCCTCAAACTCAAGTAACGACGGCGGAGCCGGCCAGCCGGGCGACCGCCAGCACCGAAGGCAGGTTCCTTGTTCCGTCTGGCGCAGCTCTCCCTGGGCAACAGGGCGCTCATCGCGCTCATCACGATCTTCGCTTCGGTCTTCGGGGTCATCACGCTCGGATCCCTGAAGCAGGAACTCATCCCGTCGCTCGAGTTCCCGCAGATCACGGTGCTCTCCACGGTGCCGGGCGCCTCTCCGGAGTACCTCGACCAGCAGGTCAGCGAGCCGCTGGAGGCTGCGCTGAGCGGCGTGGAGGGCCTCGAGTCGTCGTCGTCCACCTCACGGACCGGGGTCTCGACCGTCAGCCTGGTCTTCGTGTACGGCACGAACCTGGACCGGGCACGCGCGCAGGTGGACCGGGCGATCTCGACCGTGCGCCCCGGCCTCCCGGACGACGTCGAACCCCAGGCCCTCGCCGGCAGCATCAGCGACCTGCCCATTGTCTTCATGGCGGTGTCCTCGGACCAGTCCCTCAGTGAACTGAACGGCGACCTCGCCCGACTGACCGTTCCGCGCCTGCAGAAGATCGACGGCGTGAGGACCGCGGACGTCTCCGGCGGCGCGACCCAGCATGTCGCGATCCTGCCCCGGGACGGCGCCCTGGAGGATGCGGGCCTGACGGTCGGCGACCTCGCCGGGACACTCGAGGACAACGGCGCCCTGTTCCCTGTCGGAAGCCTCGAGGAGGACCCCCGGTCCCTGACCATCCAGGCGGGCAGCCGGATCGGATCGCTGGAGGACATCGAGGCACTCCCCGTCCTCCCCTCCTCGGAGGACGGAGCTCCCGACACGTCCGCCCCCGACACCCCGGCGGGCCTTGGTACCCCGGGGTCCCCTCGCACCCCGGCGAGCCCCGCCGCACCGTCACCCAGCACCCCGGCGGCCCCTGCGCCCCGCACCGTCGTGACCATCGGCCAGGTCGCCGACGTCAGCCTCGCCGATGACGAGGCCACGTCGATCGCACGGACCAACGGGATCGAGACGCTCGCGCTGGCGGTGACCAAGGTGCCCGACGGCGACACCGTGGAGATCTCGCAGCAGATCGTCGATCTCGTCCCCGACCTCGAGGCCGAGCTCGGCAACGCGGCCGACATCACGGTGGTGTTCGACCAGGCGCCGTTCATCGAGCGCAGTATCGACGACCTCACCACGGAGGGCCTCCTCGGACTCGGCTTCGCCGTGCTCATCATCCTCATCTTCCTGCTGTCCGTCCGCTCGACGCTGGTCACCGCGATCTCGATCCCCCTGTCGCTGCTCGTCACCTTCATCGGGCTCTACGTGGCCGGCTACTCCCTCAACCTGCTGACGCTCGGCGCACTGACCATCGCCATCGGGCGCGTGGTGGACGACTCGATCGTCGTCATCGAGAACATCAAGCGGCACCTCGGGTACGGGGAGGAGAAGCGGCAGGCGATCCTGACGGCGGTCCGTGAGGTGGCCGGCGCCGTCACCGCCTCCACGCTCACCACGGTGGCCGTCTTCGCCCCGATCGCGTTCGTCGGCGGGCTTGCCGGGGAGCTTTTCCGGCCCTTCGCCGTCACGACGGGGATCGCACTGCTGGCGTCGCTCGCCGTGTCGCTGACCATCATCCCGGTGCTCGCCTACTGGTTCCTGCCGCGGACGTCGTCGCGCCGGCACGAGGCGCGCCACGCGGCCGCCGCGGCACCGGACGCAGCCGGCGGGAGTTCCCCGGCAGCCGCCCCGCCCGAGCGTCCATCGCTCCTCCAGCGTGGCTACCTCCCGATCCTCGCCGGGACGCAGCGGCACCCCGTCATCACGCTCATCAGCGCCCTGCTCGTCCTCGGCGGTACGGCGGCGATGATCCCGTTCCTCCCCACGAACCTGCTCGGCGGGTCCGGGCAGAACAGCTTCTCCATCACCCAGACGCTGCCGCAGGGTTCCAGCCTCGGGACGACCGCGGAAGCCGCCGGCCGGACGGAGGAGATCCTGGCGGACAACCCCGACGTCCGGGACGTCCAGCTCACGGTCGGCAACCCGGCGAATGCCTTCGCCGCCCGGTTCTCCGGGGGCGCCTCCGTCGCGACCTTCACCGTCATCACGCGCGAGGACGCCGACCAGGAGGCACTGCAGGAGTCGGTCCGCCAGGATCTCGAGGGACTCGAGGACGCCGGCACCTTCTCCCTGTCGAGCCAGCAAGGCGGCTTCGGGACCTCGAGCACCATCGACATCGACATCACGGCTCCCGCCAGCGCCGACCTCGATAAGGCCAACAGCGCCGTGCTCGACGGGATGCAGGGGCTCGAGGGCGCCGGTGAAGTGACCAGCAACCTGTCCGCGGCGCAGCCGCAGGTCCAGATCGACGTCGACCGCGCCGCCGCGGTCGCGGCGGGGCTGAGTGAGGGCCAGATCGCGGGACTCCTCGGCGGCAGCATCAGCCCGGTACCAGGGGGCACGGTGCGCTTCGAGGCGGAGGACCTCCCGGTGCTGATCGGCGAAGGCACCCCGATCACGAGCCTCGGCCAGCTCCGCGACCTGCAGATCCCGACGGCGCGGGGGCCCATTCCGCTGACGGACGTCGCGTCGGTCGAGGAAGTCGAGGTGCCGCTCTCGGTGACGAGCTCCAACGGAGAGCGGACGGCCAGGGTGTCCATCACGCCGTCGGGAGACGACCTCGGCACCCTCACCGGGGCGGTCAACGAGCGCCTCGCCGGCATCGACCTGCCCGCCGGGGCGACCACGACCGTCGGCGGCGCCTCGAGCCAGCAGGCCGAGTCCTTCGACCAGCTCTTCCTGGCGCTCTGGGCCGCCGTCGCGATCGTGTACGTCATCATGGTCGCGACGTTCAAGAGCCTCGTGCAGCCCCTGATCCTGCTCGTGTCAATCCCCTTCGCCGCCACGGGCGCGATCGCGCTGCTGCTGATCACGCGGATCCCGCTCGGGCTGCCCTCCCTCATCGGGATGCTGATGCTCGTGGGCATCGTCGTCACCAACGCGATCGTGCTGATCGACCTGATCAACCAGTACCGGCAGCCACGCGACGGCTCCCCGGGACTGCGCGTCGCCGACGCCATCCGCGAGGGTGCACGTCAGCGGCTCCGCCCGATCCTCATGACCGCGCTCGCGACCGTCTTCGCGCTGACTCCGATGGCCCTCGGCCTGACAGGCGAGGGCGGCTTCATCTCGCAGCCGCTGGCCGTCGTGGTGATCGGCGGACTCGTCTCGTCCACGGCGCTCACGCTCATCCTCGTCCCCGTCCTGTACCGGCTGATCGAGGGCCGCCGCGAAGGGCGCGCGCTGCGCAGGGCGGCGGCCGAGGGCGTCTGACGCCCGTTCGGATGCGGCGGGGACCGGGACCAGGCGTACAATAGATGCAAAAGCATCGAGTTTGCCGGCGGCGCCGGCAGGAGGCCGGAAACAGCCATGGCTGACCACGGAGAGACCGCCGTCGGGCGGACAGGACAATCGTCATCGGGTGAGGGCGACGCTGCGGCAGTTCCCTCCGTCCGCGAGGTGTCGGAGGCATGGGAGTCCCTCTTCCGGGCGCAGGTGGGGGTGATGCGGCGCATCCGGCAGGATCCGGTGTTCCGCGAGCTGCCCATCGGGGAATACGACGTCCTCTTCAACCTGAGCCGGTGCCCTACGGGCTGGACCCGTCTCAACGAGCTCAACAACGCCCTGCTCATCAGCCAGCCCAGCCTGAGCCGCATGGTCGACAGGCTGGAGGCGAAGAACCTCATCCGGAAGCGACCCGCGGAGTCCGATCAGAGGGGTGTCGAACTGGCGCTGACGGACGAGGGCAGGGCGGTTCAGCGGCGCATCGGTTCCGCCCACGTGCACCGCATCCACGAGGTCCTCGCACCCGCACTGGATCCGGCGGAGCTGGAGCAGCTGAAGGCACTCACGGATAAGCTCAACGCCCGCCTGCCGTGACCCGCCTGCCGTGACCCGCCCGGTGCCGACCTGCCGGCGTCGACCGGCGTGGCCGGACTGCGTCAGCGCAGGGAGAGCAGCGTGGCCGTCTGCTCCAGCGGGAGCTCGTCGACCGTCGCGGTGACGGACAGCCCGGTCAGCTGCAGCGACCCGCCGACCGTCGAGAGGAACGCCGTGTCGGCTGCGTCGCGACCTGTCGCGATGCGCAGCATCGAGGCGCGCGGCGCGAGGCCCGTGGCATCCACCAGGTGCCACGACCCGTCGACCCAGGCCTCGACCACGGCGTGGAAGTCCATCGGGCTCAGCCCCGGGGCATAGACGGATGCGAGCCGTGCGGGGACATCCCGAGCCCTCAGCAGTGCGATCACGAGGTGGGCGTAGTCGCGGCAGACCCCCCTGCGGGCCAGGAGGGTGTCCACGGCGCCGTCGGTGAAGCGGGACGAACCCGACACGTAGGACAGCTCGTCCGCCACCCAGTCCCGCACGCCCTGGACGAGCCGGGTGCCCTGCAGGGTGGGCAGCACCCCGTACGCCGTCGGCAGGATCCTGTCCGATTCGCAGTAGCGGCTGGGCCGCACGTACCGCACCAGGTCGACGTCGTCCCCTGGTGTCGGTGCGACGGTTCCCGTCACCGTCGCCCGGTAACGCACTTCCAGCGCCGACGCCCGCGGCGTGCTGAGCAGGTGCAGCCGGCTCCCGTCCCTGTCCTGCCGTTCGCGGAGCTGCGCCGGTTCACCGTCGACCAGCACGGTCAGGTGCTCGTCGACCGCCTGGTACGCCTCAGGGCTTGCGACGGCGATCGACAGGACCACCTGGGTACCCGCGATCGTCGTAGCACTGAGATCGGCGGAGACGGTGCGTTGCATGGTTCGTTGCTTCCGGTAGGCGGTGGGATCGCCTACAACTCTAAGCTGTTGAAGGCGGCGACCCTCGACGCCGGTCGGGTACTCCCCGACCGGGCAGGACACGCCGCCAGGGAAGGAATACCATGGGCGATTTTTCAGCGGACGCCATCGGCGATCTGACAGGCAAGCGCGTGGTCATCACCGGCGCGAACAGCGGCATCGGCTTGCAGACGGCCGTGGGACTGGCCAGGAAGGGCGCCGAGGTGGTGCTCGCCTGCCGCAACGAGCAGCGCGGCCGCGATGCCGAGCAGAAGGTACGCTCCCTGACAGGCAGCGGCCGGGTCGTCCTGCGCGTCCTCGACCTGGCGAGCCTCGAGTCGGTCCGCACGTTCGCCGCCGGGATCACCGATCCGGTCTCCATCCTCGTGAACAATGCAGGGGTCATGGCGACGCCGAGGTCGACGACGGCCGACGGCTTCGAACTGCAGTTCGGCACCAACCACCTGGGACATTTCGCGTTGACCGGCCTGCTGCTGGAGAACCTGCGCGACGCCGGGTCCGCGCGCGTGGTCACGCTCTCCAGCCTCGCGCATAAGCGGGGCCGCATCGATTTCGGCGACCTCCAGTCGGAGCGCGGCTACCGCCGGTGGGGCGCGTACGGGCAGAGCAAGATCGCGAACCTGTACTTCATGGTGGAGCTCGACCGGCGGGCGCGTGCCGCGGGCTGGGACCTGACGTCGGTGGCAGCCCATCCGGGCCTGGCGAACACGAACCTGACCGCGGGCATGCAGGTACCGGCGATGCTCGACGTGCTCGGCGGGTTCGTGAAGCTGATGAGCCAGTCCGATGCCGCAGGGGCACTCCCCACCCTGTACGCGGCGACCTCACCGGAGGTTCGGGGCGGGGACTACTACGGTCCGTCGGGCCCCGGGGAGACCCGCGGCGCTCCGCGGCTCGTCGCTCCCGTGCCGCGCGTCCTCGATCGGGACATCGCGGTGCGGCTGTGGAATCGCAGCGTCGAGCTGACGGGCGTCGACTACGGAGCCCTGAACCCCGTGGGCTGACCCTGCCCGGCTGCTACGCGGGCAGCGCGGACGGACCGGCGGGTGCCGCGCCCAGGGCGCGGACGGCGCTGACCGACGCGACGACGGCGCGGGCCGCCTCCTCGAGGTCCGCCCTCGTCGTGTCCGAGGTCCAGGACAGCCGCACGGCGCTGTAGGCGGTTTCGTCGTCGACGCCGAGGGCACGGAGCACGGTGGACGGCTCCGAGGAACCCGCCGCGCAGGCGGAACCGCTCGAGCAGACGACGCCGCGGCGCTCGAGTTCCAGGAGCACGGACTCGCCGCTGACTCCGGGGAAGCAGAACGAGGCGAGGTTCGGGAGGCGGTGCTCGGCATCACCGGTCAGGACCGCACCGGGTACGGCGTCCAGGACGGAGTCGGTGAAGGTGTCGCGCAGCGCGCGGGCCCTGTCGGCCGCAGCCGGCAGGGCGCCCTGGGCGAGTTCCAGCGCGCGTGCCAGACCGACGGCACCGGCCACGTTCTCCGTGCCGGACCGGCGTCCCCGCTCCTGGCCGCCACCGTGCAGCACGGGTTCGCAGCGCGTACCCGCCCGGAGGTAGAGCAGGCCGATACCCTTCGGCGTCCCGAGCTTGTGCCCCGAGATGCTGAGCGCCGTGACGCCCAGGTCCCCGACGTCGAGGGGCAGCCACCCCGCCGCCTGCACGGCGTCGGTGTGGAACGGGACGCCGGCCTTCCGGCAGACTGCCGCCAGCGCGGCGATGTCCTGGACGGTCCCCACCTCGTTGTTGGCGTACATGACGGTGCAGAGGGTCGTGCCGTCCTCGAGCGCGGCCTCCAGCTCGGCCGGTGAGATCCTGCCGGTCGCGGACACGGGCAGGCTCGTGATGCGGAACCCGTGGAAGTCCCGGAGGTAGGCCAGGGCCTCCAGCACCGCAGGGTGCTCGATCGGACTGGCGACGATGTGCCGTCCCCTCGGCGAGGCCAGCGCGATGCCCTTGAGGGCGAGGTTGTCGGCCTCGGTTCCCCCCGAGGTGAAGATGATCTCCGAGGCCCTGCAGCCGAGCAGCGCGGCGATCCGCGAGCGGGCGCGGGAGAACTCGGCCGCGGCAGCCTCACCGTAGGCGTGGTGGCTGGAGGGGTTCCCGAAGGTGGAGGTCAGCAGCGGCCACATCTCCTCCAGGACCTCCCGCCGCGCCGGCGCCGTGGCGGCGGCATCGAGGTAGATCATGCCCGCACCGCGAAGGCGCCCGGGGGCACGAAGTCGAGGCCGAGGTCGAGGGACCGCACACTGTGCGTCAGGGCCCCCGCCGAGATGATGTCCACGCCGGTTGCCGCGATGGCCGCTACCGTGTCGAGGCGGACATTGCCGCTGGCCTCGACGAGCGCGCGCCCGCCGACACGACGCACACCCTCCGCGAGGTCGTCGAGCGAGAAGTTGTCCAGCATGATGGTGTCCACCCCGGCGGCGAGCACCGGCTCGATCTGATCGAGCCGGTCCACCTCGACCTCCACGTGCACGGTGTGCGGCAGCCGGGACCGGACCGCCAGCAGCGCGTCGGTGAGCGCCGCAGGCCCGTCGACGGCGAGCAGCGCCAGGTGGTTGTCCTTCACCATCACGGCATCGGACAGGCTGGACCGGTGGTTCGAGCCCCCACCGCAGCGGACGGCCCAGCGCTCGAGGACCCGGAGGCCCGGGGTGGTCTTGCGGGTGTCGACGATGTGGGCGCGGGTGGTTCCGGCCGCCGCCACGAAGTCGCGCGTCATGGTGGCGATGCCGCTCAGGCGCTGCGTGATGTTGAGTGCCGTCCGCTCCGCCGTGAGGATGCCCGCCGCCGGTCCGCTGATCTCCGCGAGGACGTCGCCCGCGTCGAATCGGGCCCCGTCGGCATGCGGGAAGGAAACCTCGATGCGCGGATCCGTGAGCCGCAGGGCCGCCTCGATGGCCGGCGTCCCGCAGAGCACGCCGGGCTCACGGGCCGTCAGGGCCGCCGTCGCGCGCAGATCGGGGTCGATGAGCGCCTGGCAGGTGATGTCACCCCACGGCGCGTCCTCGGTGAGGGCTGCGGCGACGATGGAATCGATGAGGTGCTGCGGTGGTCGCGCCGGGCCCGCTTCGGTGCGCCGGGGGCGGCTGGTGGTGGAAGTCATGGCGTTCCTTCGGGGGCTCGTACGTAGGACCGGCTCGGGGCGGGCCGGCCGGCAGAGGTTTCGGGGTGGTCGGAGCGGTAGTGCGCTCCGCAGGACCCGGTCCGGTTCGCGGCCGAGTGCACGAGCAGGCGCGCGCACAGCAGCAGATTCGCCGTTCCGGGATCGGTGTCGCTGCGGTAGGAGGCGAGGTGCTTGCGGGCGACGGCGAGGCCGCTGCCCGTGCGCAGCACTCCCGCGTGGTCGGACATCAGCGCCTGCAGGTCCCTGCGCGTGAAGGACTCCGTGCCCGTCTCCTCCGCGTCGAGATCGAGCTGCTCGGCGTCGAACTCGGGCACCCGTCCCCCGTCGACGATCGCGGCCGCGCATCGCGCGCCGAACACGACGCCCTCGAGGAGGCTGTTGGAGGCGAGCCGGTTGGCGCCGTGCACGCCGGTGCGGGCGACCTCCCCGACGGCGAAGAGGCCCGGGACCGAGGTGCGTCCGTCCGTGTCGGTCCGCACGCCACCCATCCAGTAGTGGGCCGCCGGCACGACCGGCACGACGACGGTGGACCAGTCGTAGCCGTAGCGCGCGGTGAGGTCCGTGAGGGAGGGGAAGCGCCGGGCGAGGAACGTAGCGCCGAGCGCCGTCGCGTCGAGGTAGACCCGGTCGCGGACGTCGGCGGAGGGCCGGCGCGCCAGATGGCGGGCGATGCTGCGCGAGACGACGTCGCGCGGCGCGAGGTCGCCGTCCGGGTGGTAGTCCGGCATGAAGCGGCGCCCATCGGCATCGACGAGACGCGCGCCTTCGCCCCGCACGGCTTCGGAGATGAGCGGGTTCCCGGGGACGTCGAGGGAGGTCGGGTGGAACTGGAAGAACTCGAGGTCGGCGACTGCCGCGCCGGCCCGCCACGCCAGGGCCACCCCGTCGCCGGTGGCGATCTCCGGGTTGGTGGTGTGCTCGAAGAGCTGCCCCGCTCCCCCGGTCGCCAGCACGACGGCGTCGGCCCCGATCCGGTGCGCGGCACCGTCCTTCAGCACCTCGACGCCGGTGGCGCTTCCCACGCCGTCGAGCAGTATCCGCGTCACGACGCCGTGCTCCACGACGCGGATCCCTGCGTCGGCGTGTACCGCGCCGACGAGTGCGTCGACGAGGCCCGCCCCGGTCGCGTCGCCCCCCAGGTGGAGGATCCGCGCAGCGGAGTGGGCGGCCTCGCGCCCGCGTGCCGGCGACGAGGGCCGGCCGGGCGCGCGGTCGAAGACGACTCCGGTCCGCTGCAGGGCGTCGATGCCGTCGGCCGCGCCCCGGCAGAGGACCTCGACCGCACCCGGGTCGGCCAGGCCGGCACCCGCAGCGAGGGTATCGGCGATGTGCGCCTCGACGGAGTCCTGCGGGTCGGCCCCCGGGCCAGGGCGTGCTGCGCCGGCTGCATCCCCTGCGTCCGGAAGGACCGCGGCGATGCCGCCCTGCGCGTACCGCGTGTTGCTCTCGGTGAGGCCGGCCTTGGCCACCAGGACCACGTCGCAGCGCGGATCGAGCCGGCGCAGCACCAGCGCGGTCTGCAACCCGGCGATACCGGCTCCGACGACCACGACCCGCCGGGACGGGCGATCGGCCCGCATGTCCTGCGGGACGGGACGGGCCGGCGTCACGGCTGGACCGCGAGCATCCGGTTCAGGGCCACGCGGGCGGGCTCCGCCACGTGGTCCGGCACGCTGATCCGGTTGAGCACCCGGCCCTCGACGAGCCCTTCGAGCACCCAGGCGAGGTAGCCCGGGTGGATGCGGTACATCGTCGAACACGGGCAGATGACGGGGTCGAGGCAGAAGATGGTGTGCTCCGGATACTGGGCGGCGAGCCGGTTCACCATGTTGATCTCCGTGCCGATCGCGAAGGTGCTGCCCGGGGCGGCGGCGGCGATCGCCTTCCGGATGTAGTCGGTGGACCCGGATTCGTCCGCGGCGTCGACCACGGGCATGGGGCACTCGGGATGCACGATCACGCACACATCCGGGAAGTCGGCTCGGGCCTTCTCGATCTGCGCGACGGTGAAGCGCTTGTGGACCGAGCAGAAGCCGTGCCACAGGATCACCCGGGAGTCACGCAGGGTCTGCTCGTCCGTCCCACCCCAGGCCTTACGCGGATTCCACATCGGCATCTGCTCGAGCGGCACGCCCATGGCCTTGGCCGTGTTGCGACCCAGGTGCTGGTCCGGGAAGAACAGGACGCGCTGGCCGCGCTCGAACGCCCATTCCAGCACCGCGGCGGCGTTCGAGGACGTGCAGACGATCCCGCCGTGCTCACCGCAGAATCCCTTCAGCGCGGCGGAGGAGTTCATGTAGGTCACGGGGATGACGGGCTGCCGGCCGCCGGCGTCGGGCTCCGAACCGAAGAGCTCCGCCAGCTGGTCCCAGCACTCCGACACCGAATCGATGTCGGCCATGTCGGCCATGGAGCAGCCGGCGGCGAGATTGGGGAGGATGACGGCCTGGTCCGGCGTGGAGAGCATGTCCGCCGTCTCCGCCATGAAGTGGACGCCGCAGAAGATGATGGCCTCCGCGGCGCTGCGCTCGGTGGCAGCGCGGGCCAGCTGGTAGCTGTCGCCCACGAAGTCCGCGTACTTCACGACCTCGTCGCGCTGGTAGAAGTGGCCAAGGATCACCACGGAGTCTCCGAGTGCCTTCTTGGCTGCGAGGATCCGCCGGTCGAGTTCCTCCGCGGAAGCCGTGCGGTACTCCTCGGGCAGTTCGCCCTGGCGGGGGGTCGTGGGAGGGGCGGCGTCGTGCATCGAGGCGCCGGGCCCGTAGTCGGGCAGGGGAAGGGCGTCGAAGGCCCAGGGGTCGCGCGCGAGGTTCGGCGAGCAGGTCCCCACCGCGGGGGCCCCTGCCTCGCCGCGTGAGATGAGCTGGATGGCTGTGGGAACGGACAAGGCTTCTCCCTGGGATGGGTCCGGCGCGCGGGTTCGCACCGGAGGCGGGTCGTGGGGGTCGAGAACGGGGGGACGGCTATAACGGCGGACCGGCGGACTGCCTCTCCGCGGGGAGCCCGGCGGCGGGGCCGGGCGAAGGAGCTTCCTGGTGCGGGCCCGTGTACGTGTAGAGGCGCGGCGGGCGGTTGCGGCCGCCCTGGAGCACCTCGTCGGTCGCGGCGATGTCCCTCGCCGAGCGGAGCTGGCGCCGGAAGTTGGCCGGGTCGAGGTGTCGGCCGAGCACCGCCTCGTAGACGCCCCGCAACTGCGCGAGCGTGAACCGCGCACCCAGAAAGTGGTAGGCCACCGAGCCGTATTCGATCTTGCCGCGGAGCCGCTCGAGGGCGTAGGCGACGATCTCGTCGTGGTCGAAGGCGAGGCCGGCGGCGTCGGAGGCCCGGAACCATCGCACGTTCTCGGACTCGCGGGCGAGATCGGCCTGTTCCGGCCGGACGAGCGCCCAGTAGACGATCGACACGAGGCGCTGCGTCGCTGATCGGTCGAGCCCCCCGAAGGCGTAGAGCTGCTCGAGGTAGGTCGGCTCGAGCTCCGTGGTCTCGCGCAGGTTCCGGGCGGCTGCGTCCTGAAGGGATTCGCGGCCGCCGAGCGGGCCCCCGGGCAGTGCCCACTTTCCGAGGTGCGGTTGCCGGATGCGCCGCACCAGGGGGAGCCAGATCTCGGAACGGCCGGTGTCCGGGTCGGTGCGGAGCGCGAAGATGACCGTGGAGATGGCGAGCGAGGGTGCCTGCGCCTGGCGCTCCGAGACGTTGGCCGAGCTGTACATGGCGGCCTTCCGTCCGAAGAATGAGGGGCCCGTTGTTAGGGTCGAAATGACTATAACTCATTGGGGCTCCATGCCCTAGCCCTGCGCGCCCCTTCCAGGAACCCGGCGGAGTACGCCGGGTTGCTGCCTGCGGCAAAAGTGTCTAAAGTCACAGTCGTCGGCCGTCCAGGCCGCGCGGCGGAGATGTGTTCAACGGTGCACATGTCTCTGCCGCCCTTACGATGGGGGCATGGACCACCACGCCGTACATCCGGTCGAGGGCGTCGACCCCCACCTGGCCATCACGCGCAGCGACCCGGACTCGCCCCGTCCCCTCCCGCCGATCCTGCTGCTGCACGGCTTCGGCTCCTCGTCCCGCCGCAACTGGATGGACTCGGGCTGGGTCCGGTTCCTCAACGACGCCGGCCGGAGCGTGATCATGGTGGACCTCCCGGCCCACGGGGACAGCGCGGCTCCCGAGGACGCGGGCGCCTACGCGCCGAGCCGCATGCGGGCGGACATCCTCCAGGCACTGTTCGACGAGCGGGTCGTTCCTCTCCGCGACGGCGACCCGGCCTCCGGCGTCGACATCATCGGCTACTCCCTCGGGTCGCGCCTGGCCTGGGAGTTCGCTGCCACGCAGCCCGAGATCGTCCGCCGGATGGTGCTCGGCGGGCCGGGCACGGCCGATCCCCTTGCCGCCTTCGACCTGGACGGCGCGGAGCGCTTCCTCGCCGGCGGCCCTGCGTCGAGTGACCCGACCACCATGGACCTGCTGCGCATGGCACAGGCCGGCCCGGAGACGAACCTTCCGGCACTCCTCGCGATGGTCTCGGCCATCAAGACGGAACCTTTCGACCCGCAGGGCGCCGTACCCAGGATGCCGCTGCTGCTCGTCGCCGGAGACCAGGACGAGTACACGCAGGGCATCCGGGACCTCGCGGCCTGGGCTCCCGGCGCCGAGATCGCGACCCTGCCGGGCAGGACCCATGCGAACGCGGTGACGTCCCGGATCTTCAAGGAGGCCGCGCTCGCGTTCCTCGCCTGACGGGGTCCCAGTAGGGATCGGCCCCGCGCGGCGGGCGCTGGACGCTGCGAACGTCACGTTATACTGGGAACTGATCAGCAGCCTTATCAGGCTCCGTGATGATCGACACTCACAACCTGTAGCGGGAGGACACGCATGGATGTGCTCCTTGCTGACCGGTATCAGACCACCGAGCTCCTCGGGGTCGGCGGTGCCGCATCGGTGTACCGCGCGGTGGACAGGAATCTCGGGCGCGATGTCGCGGTCAAGATCTTCAACCCCACGACGTCGGACGATGACAACTACCGGCGCCAGCACACCGAGACGATGCTGCTGTCCACCCTGAACCACCCCGGCCTCGTGACGCTGCACGATGCGGGAATCCACGAGGACGAGGAAGGCCGGACCACGGGCTTCCTGGTGATGGAACTCGTGGACGGGGAGGATCTCCGACACCTGCTGAAGCGCGGCGCGCTTCCCGCGGAGGATGTCGCCCAGCTGGGTGCGGACCTGGCCGACGCCCTGGCCTACATCCACGCCGAAGGTGTCGTCCATCGTGACGTCAAGCCGGCCAACATCCTCATGTTCCACAGCGGGGACAACGGCACGCGCCTCTATCCGAAACTGACGGACTTCGGCATCGCCCGCATGGTGGATGCCACCATGGCGACGGCGGTCGGAGCGACGATCGGTACCGCGAACTACCTCAGCCCGGAGCAGGCCAAGGGCGATCCGCTGAATGAGCGCAGTGACATCTATTCACTCGGCCTCGTGCTCCTCGAGTGCCTGACCGGCGAGAAGGCCTTCCCCGGCCCGATCGTCGAGGCAGCGCTGGCGCGGCTGCTGCGCGATCCGGACGTGCCCGACTCGCTCGGACCGGACTGGAGCGACCTCCTGCGGCGGATGACAGCCAGGGACCCGGCTCGCAGGCCCCACGCTCATGACGTCGCCCTGCAGCTCCGGAGCTACGCGGACGAGCAGTTCGATGCGCATCCGGTGATCCAGGACCCGACGCGGGTGACCGGATCAGCGGCCGGTACCGATGAGACCGAGATCGTCACCGGTGGCGTGTTCACGGGCAACGTGCGCATCCCCGAACCGCCGGATCACGCCCCCAGCATCAGCTGATGCTCGCCGGGCCGGTGGCCCGAACAGCGCTGTCCCGCCGGGACGTACCCGACGGGACATAGTCCGGACTGCTGCGGGTCCGCGCTGTCTAGGACCCGCCGTCGTCGTCGCTGTCTTCCTCCGGCTCGAAGTTGCTCGCCTCGTCCATCGCACCCGCGGCCACTCCGTCGTCACTCACCGGGATCGTGCCGTCGGGCCCCAATCCCTGCGACGTGCCATCAGCGTCCTCGTGCTTGGTGCCTTCGGTGCTCATGCGCCCTCCTCCATCTCGGATGTCCTTTGATCCTATGCTCGGTCCAGGGGAATTGACAGCCGACTGATGATGTCCGGTCGGCGACCGTCAGGCCCTGTCACTGCGCTGCAGGGCGACGGCGGACACCGCTCCGAGGACGAGCAGGACGACGGCGGCCGCAGCGGGGACCACCGCGGCTCCCGATGCACCGGAGACCTCGGCGAGCGTGCCGGCACAAGCCGAACCGATGGCCGTCCCGGCGACGATCCCGCTTGCGAGGAGCGTCATGGCCGTGCCCAGCCGGTGCCCGG
Organism: Arthrobacter rhamnosi; assembly: GCF_054510975.1. NCBI lineage: Bacteria > Bacillati > Actinomycetota > Actinomycetes > Micrococcales > Micrococcaceae > Arthrobacter > Arthrobacter rhamnosi. The sequence goes on from NZ_JBTNDN010000005.1 coordinate 179,630, forward strand.
GAGCGACGGCGGACCCGATCGAGAAGATGGTGACCATCGTGGGTCCGACGAAGACCCCGAGGACGAACAGCACTGCCAGCATGCCGGGAATCGAACCGGGCAGGACGAGCGCCGCGGCGACCGCTGCCATGCCCGCGGCGGACGCCATCCACCGACCCGTGTCCCGGAAGCGCCGGGACCAGTAGGCGACCGACAGGGCTGCACCTGCCGAGCTCAGACCCATGACGGCGTAGAGCAGGCCCGAGGATTCGGCGATGCCGAACTGTCCTGCGAAGGCCGTGAGGAACGTCTGCGTGGAGCCGAAGAACGTTCCGATGGCGATCATTCCCGCCACGGGCAGCAGGACCAGGACCGGACGGGGATCCCGCGACGCCGGGCTGCGCTCCTGCCCGTCCCCGGCCTCGGCGGCCGTCGATCCCGCATCGCTGAAGGCGACGGTCCTGTGGACGGCGAACGCGCTGACGAGGGTGAGAGTCAACGCCCCGGCCAGGACCAGCGGAAGCCAAGGGGCGATCAGGGCGGCCAGCAGGCCGACCAGTGCGGGGCCGAGGACGAAGGTCAGCTCGTCGGCCGTGCCTTCGTACGAGAGGGCCGTGTCCAGGGCGGACCGCGAGCTCCGGCGGGTCATCGCCATCCAGCGCACCCGAGCCAGCGGACCGATCTGCGGGCAGGTGAAGCCCGTGCCGAAGGACGCCGCGAGGACGAGGGCGAGGGCACCGCCGGTGAAGCGTCCACTCGTCAGCGTCACCAGCAGGAGAGCGGCGATGGCGAGGGTGTTGAGGATCGCCGAGACGAGCAGCACGATCCGCTGCCCGCGCTTGTCGGCGAGGAAACCGAGCAGCGGCGCACCGAGCGCGGAGCCGAGACCGACCGCTCCGGCCGCGAAACCGCCGGCTGCGTAGGAACCGCTCGCTGCGGTGACGAGCGTCAGGGCTCCGACGGTGAGCATCGCGAGCGGAAGCCGCGCGAAGAGGCCGATGACCAGGAAGGAAATGCCCGCGAGCTGCGGGAGGACCCCGAACCTGCCGAGGCGTGACCACTCAGGGCGGCCGGACGGGGGATTCGGGGACGGGGAGGACTCCGGGGGGGCCGGGACGGGATTCGTGTACATGCGCTTTCCGGGTGCATCGAACGCGCATCGTCCCCCCTCCCGATGCGCCCGACCCGGTAACCCGACGATTTTACACGCTGGCGGGCTGCTCCACATAGCGGAGGCTGGAGCCCTGGCGGCCCTTCACGACTTGCAGTTGTGCGCTCACGCGCTGCTTCAGTTCGGGTACGTGGCTGACCAGTCCCACCACGCGCCCGCCGCTCCGCAGGCCCTCGAGCGCATCCATGACCTGCTCGAGCGCCTGGTCGTCCAGCGACCCGAACCCTTCGTCGACGAAGAGGGTCTCGATGTCGAGGCCTCCCGCTTCCTGCTGCACCACGTCGGCGAGTCCGAGGGCGAGCGCGAGGGACGCCATGAAGGACTCCCCGCCGGACAGCGTCGAGGTGTCCCTCCGGTTTCCCGTCCAGCCGTCGATCACGTTCAGGCCGAGGCCAGAACGCTTGTTGCCCGCGGTGGCGTCGCTGTGCACCAGCGCATACCGGCCGTCGGACATCTGCAGCAGCCGCTCGGTGGCAGCAGCGGCCACCTGCTCGAGGCGCGAGGCGAGGACGTAGGTGGCGAGGGACATCTTGTACAGGTTCTCCCCTCCCCCGCGGGCTGTGTCCGCCACGGCCGCGGCGAGCCGCGTCCGGTCGCGCACCGGCGCGATCTCCTGCTCGAGCTGCGCGAGCTGGAGCGCGTACCCCTCGAGCTGTGCGACCGAGTGTCCGAGCACCTCGGCGCTGACACCGGCCCGCTGTGCACGCCCCCGGAGCTCGTCGGCGGCAGCACCGGCGACGCGTTCGTCCTCGTCGGAGGGCGGCTCGACGCCGTCCTGCTCCTCGCGCAGCCCTTCCCGGACACGGTCGTCGTCCCACGCAGCGTCGAGGCGGTGTCCGCGGACCTCATGGTCCTTCACCTCCTGCACGACGCGTGCATGGCGATCGTCCGGCAGGAGCGCGGCGCGTGCCTCGTCCGCCGATGCGAACGGGGTGTCGAGCAGCGCCTCCTCGACGCGCCGTCGGTTGTCCTCGTGGCGTGCCGATGCCTGCACGAGGGCATCGAGGGCATCGCGGACCGCTTCGAAGTCGTAGTAGGCCTGCTGCACCTCCTCGATGCGCGCTCCCAGCGACGGCGCGGCCGCCTGCAGTCCGGAAAGCCGCAGCGCGAGCACTCGGTCCTGGTCCAGCAGCGAGAGCCGTCGCGCGTCGGCCGCGGTACGTTCCTCGCGCAGGGAGTTCCACTCCGCGCGCGTCCGCTCCTCCTCCTCGGTGGCACGGCGCAGGCGCTCCTCGACGGCTACGCACTCGGCGTGCGCTGCCTCGGCATCCTCCAGCCTGCCGCGTGCCGCCCGCGTCGACGCGGCTGCCTCCTCCGGAGCCAGCTCCCCACCGCGGGCAGCGAGTTCCGCCGCCTCGAGGCGCGCCCGGTCCCGCACCTCCCGGGCCTCGTGCAGAGCCCGTTCGGCGTCCGCCTGCAGCCGGCGTGCAGCCTGTTCCTCGTCCAGGGTGATCCGATCGCCGCCCGGGGACGTCACCGGGGCCGGATGCTCGGCGCTGCCGCACACCGGGCACGGCCGGCCGTCCACCAGTTGTTCGGCGAGTTCCTCCGCAGCCTGCTCGAGCCGGAGCTGCAGCTTGGCGAGCCACTCCTCCTTCAGCGCCAGGAAACGCTCCGACGCCGCGGCATGCTCCGCATCGGCTGCGGCACGACGCTTCTCGGACGCACGATAGTGCTCAACCGTCTCCTCCGCGGCGACTGCTGCAGCAAGGTCTGCGCGCAGGTGCGCGACGCCGTCCGCTGCCTCACGCAGGGACACCAGGCCCTCCGCATCGGCGATACGCCGGCGTTGCAGGACGCTGATGGTCTCGCCGGCGCGCTCGATCCGTTCGTCGAGGGCGGCGACGTCCGTGGTCCGGGCATCGAGCTCGGCACGGACGTCGAGCAGCCGCTGCTCATCGGGCAGCGCCGCACGGAGGACTCCCAGCGCGGACGATGACGCCGCACAACCGCTGCTCAGCACGTCACGTGGTACCTCGTCCTGGGAATCGAGGCCGGCGTCGAGGTACTCGGCGGATGCGGTGTTGTCCTGCAGGCGGCGAAGGGCCTTCCCGTACCGGGCGCGGGCGCCGTCGACCGCTGCGGCTCCCTCGTCCTCCAGGCGGAGCAGGGCAGCGAGTCCCTGCGCCTGGTCGTGGCGGCCGGCCAGCTCCACCAGCCGCGCGATCTCGTCCTCGCGGTGGTCATGGTCCTGCTGCTGCTTCCGCACCTCCGCGAGGGCTTCGGCGCGGCTCCGCCGCTGCCGCAGCGCCGCCAGCGAGCCGTCCGCGAGCGCGCTCCGCTCCGCGAGTTCGGTGCTCGCCAGCACTGCTGCGTCCCTGCGGTCCGTGAGGGCCGCGGTCAGTGCCTGCAGCGACGTCGCCCAGTCCTCCGAGGACTCCGGATCGATGCCGGTGTCCGCCGTCCCCAGGTCATGGCGGCCGGCCTCGTCGACCGCCCGCAGGAAGAGGTGCCGTTGCCTCGCCTCCTGCTCCGCGAGGCCCCGCGCCGCCCGCTGGCTCTCCTCGGCGAACAGTCGCTCGAGGTCCTCGAAGCGCGTCGTGGAGAACAGCCTCTGCAGGAGTTCCCGCCGTGGCTTCGCGTCCGCCCGCAGGAAGGCGGCGAACTCACCCTGGGGCAGCATGACCACCTTGGTGAACTGTTCCTTGTCCATGCCGAGCAAGGACTGCAGTTCGAGACCGGCCTCGTCGTTGCGTGCGGACTTCTGCACCCACTCGGTCCCGATCCGTTCGCTCAGGAGGGTGCGTGCCTGTTCGGTGGTGGTGCCACTCCCCCGCCGCGCGGGCCTGTCCCAGGCGGGGGACCGCACGACGCGGAAGCGGCGCTCCGCTACGGAGAACTCGAGGGCGACCTCCGGTGCAACGGATTCAGCCGCATGGTCGCTGCGGAGCCTCTTGGCCGCCTGGCGCGCGCCCGGGACCGAACCGTAGAGCGCGAAGCACACGGCGTCGAGCACGCTCGACTTCCCGGCCCCGGTGGGGCCGTTGAGGAGGAACAATCCCTGGCTCGACAGCGCATCGAAGTCGACGCTCTGCCGGTCGGCGAACGGCCCGAAGGCCTGGATCTCGAGCTGGTGGAGTCTCATGGGCCGGTCCTAGCGTTCGTGGGCGAGGCTCAGGGCCGCGTCCACCGTCGACCGAACCAGGGCATGCTCCTCGGGTGAGGCCTTCCGTCCGCGGACGTGTTCCAGGAAGCCGCAGCAGATGTCGGCATCGTCCCGCGCCTCGGCGATGCGCTGGCTGTACGTCCGGGTGTCCTCCCGGTTCCCGCCCTCCGGTGCGAAGACGAGCACGAGGGTGTCGGGGAACCGCGTCCTCAGGCGCTCCATCGCGCGGGCCGGGCGCTCGCTGTCGGTGAGGGTGATGTGGCAGTACGCCGCCGCGGCCCAGTCGAGGTCCTCGCGGCTCAGCAGGTCCTCGAGCGTCCCGGCGAGAACGGCGAGCTCGCGCGGTGCCGGCCACTCCACGGCGCGGATCTCCCCCACCCCGTCCGCGGTCACCTCGAGGAGCCAGGCGCCCTTGTTCTGGTTCACCTCGGAGAAGGAGTACGCAAGGGGCGACCCGGAGTAGCGCACGGTCTCCGAGAGCTTCTGCCTGCCGTGCAGGTGCCCCAGGGCGCTGTAGTCGAACCCCTCGAAGAGGGAGAGCGGGACGGACCCCAGTCCGCCGATCGCGAGGTCACGCTCACTGTCCGAGCCGGTCCCGCCGGCGGCGAAGGTGTGCGCCAGGACGATCGAGACGACCCGCCGATCCGCCCGCCGGTCGTCGAGGTCCTCGCGGATCCGGTCGAGGGCAGCGCGCGTCACGGCCGTGTGCGTGCTGCCATCCGCCTTCAGGACCTCCGCGACGACGCGTGGCTCGAGGTAGGGCACGCCGTAGATCGCGAGTTCGGCATCCTCGCCGAGGGAGAAGGTCACAGGGGTGCCGATGTCCTCGATGCGCGTCCTGAGGTGGACTCCGCCGCGGGAGAGGATGCGTCCACCGAAACCGAGCCGGGTCGCCGAGTCGTGGTTCCCGCTGCTGATGACCACGTGGGCACCCGCGACCGTCAGCCGGTCCAGCGCCTCGTCGAAGAGTGCGACGACGTCGACGGCGGGCAGCGCGCGGTCGTAGACGTCCCCGGCGACCACCACGACGTCGACGGCTTCCTCACGCACGGTCTTCTCGAGGTTGTCGAGGAAGATCCGCTGGGCATCGAGGGTGCCCGTCCCGTGGAAGGAGCGTCCCAGATGCCAGTCGGAGGTGTGGAGGATCCTCATGATTTTCACGCTACCGCCGCACGCCGACATTCCCTCAATCAGCGCGCGGCGGGCCCCGAAATGGGCTAGCGCACCGGTCCGGACGTTCCGGAAGCATCGGACGATGCTTCGCGCCCATGCGATGCCGGCTGGTCGAAGAAGGATGGGGCATCACGGGAAGGTTGCGCGGCCGCCGGCCCGGTCTCCTGCCCGGTCTCCTGGGTGATCACGTCGCCGGAGGCGGGAGCCTCCCCCGCGAGGACCTGCGTGGAGGCGCGCGCGGGACGCCGGGTATCGACGCTGCGGAAGATCAGTCCCGCGATCAGCGCTCCGACGATCGGCGCGGCCCAGAACAGCCACAGCTGCTCGAGGGCCCAGGTCTCTGCGAAGATCGCCGAGGCCGTGGCCCGGACGGGATTGATGCCGCCGTTGGTGACGGGCAGGAGGAAGGAGAGCAGGCCGGCGTAGGTCAGGCCGACGGCGAACGGCGCGAGGTCGCGCCTCGCACGGGGCGAGCCCGCCCCGAGGAACACGGCGACGAGGAGTGCCGACGCGACGACCTCGAGCAGGAAGGCGCTGGTCAGGGGGAACTGGGCGGCGGAGTGATCGCCGAAACCGTTGGAGGCCGAACTGAAGAACCCCTGGATGTTGGTGAGCTGCGCGTTGGCGCTGAGCACCAGCCAGATCAGTCCCGAGGCGGCGACGGCTCCGAGTACCTGCGCCACGACGTACGGGGCCACCGACTTCCAGTCGGTCCGTCCGGCGACGGCGGAGCCCACGGTGATGGCCGGGTTGAAATGGCCTCCGGAGACGTAGCCGAAGGCGATCATCGCGGCGACGACGGCGAAGCCGAAGACGAGCGCGGGCTGCAGGGCCGTCTCCGTGGCCAGCATCGTCGCGCCGAGCCCGGCGAGGATGACGAGGAACGAGCCGGCCCCCTCGGCGATCGAGCGTGCCGCGAGCCCGGGGGCGCGCACCGCGTCGTCGTACGTGGTCGTGGAGGCGGTGTCTGCCGTCGCTCCGGCCGTCGTGGTGGGGGTCATGAGTACGCAATCCTTCGGTCGTGCCTGGGAAACTGTCCGGTGGTGCACCGGGCCGCCGACAAGCCTTCCATCCTAGCCTGCATGCCGGCTGGGAGGAGCAGTGCGCGCAAGGAGCAGTGCGCGCGGAGAGCCGTGCCGGCGGGCGGGCAACCCCTCCATAGACTGGAGAGGTGACGACTGACAGCAGCACCGGCTCCAGCACCGACTCAAGTACCGGCTCCGGCACCGGGGACACCCCGGCGGACGTGTACGAGGACAGGGTCCTCGGCTGCCTCCTCGGCACGATGGCGGGTGACGCGTACGGCGTGCTCTATGCGGCGGGCGACGATCCGGCCGCCGCCCTCGATGACCCAGCAGCGATGGCCGTGTCCGCCGCGACCCAGCTCACCCTGTACACCGTCGACGGCCTCGTCGAGGCACTCGAATGGGCGAACGACGGGGTCGCCGCCGACGAGACGGCGTGCCTGTGGCTCGCCTACCTCCGCTGGCTCGTGCGGCAGGGCGAGCACCTTCCACCCGCCGCACCTGCGCCGCCGGCGAGATGGCTGGATCGACAGGACGACCTCCTGGCCGTGCACGACGCCGATGCCGACACCGTACGCGCCCTGCTCACCGGCGCGATGGGAACGCAGGCCCGGCCGCTGAATCCCGAGGCCCAGGGACCGGGGGCGCTGATGCGATCGGCCCCGTTCGGCCTGGTCCCCCGCATCCCGGCGGGCATGGTCGAGCGCCTCACCGTCGATGCCGCTGCCCTGACGCACGGGTCCCCCGCCGCGAAGGGTACGGCAGCCCTGTTCAGCGGCATCATCCGTTCCCTCACCATCGAGGGCCGCGACCTCGACGAGGCCGTTCGTGCCGTGCGCCGGGAGGAGAACCACCTGGCGAACGAGGCGGGGCACGATGCCGCCGCGGGCGTCTCGGCCGGAGGCGCGGTACCGTCGCAGGCTGCCGGCGGGATGCCACCCGGTGGGACGACGGCCGGGGGAACAACGGCCGGGGTGACGACGGCGGCGGGAACCTTCGAGGCGGCCCTGCAGGCCGTGCGCGAGACCGCGGGCTCGTCCCCCCGGGAGCACCTGGCGGCAGCGCTGGCCCACGCCGCCGCCGCGGGCCGCCCCGATGCGTCTCCCGTCATCGCCGCGTCGCTCGCTGGAGGCATCGTCGGTGCGCTCCATGGCACTGCGGCCCTTCCACCCGCCTACCTGACCGCACCCGGGGTGGCCGAGGTCGTCCGCACGATGGCGCGCACCCTGCTCGCCGCGACCACGGGCTCCTGACCCGGGCTCCGGAACACCGGCATACCGCCGCAGCCGGAACGGTGGGAATCGAGGGCGCGGCCGGGCTGCGGGGACGGCCTACGCTGGAGCCCATGTGGAATCCCGCCGACCTCCCCCTGCTGTCCGGCCGACGCATCCTCGTGACGGGCGGCACCGCCGGGCTCGGCTACTTCGCCTGCGAACAGCTCGCCGGCGCCGGTGCGGCCGTTCTTCTGGCAGCGCGCAGTGAGGACAGGGCACGGCGCGCCATCAGGGCCATCCACAGCCGGCATCCCGATGCCGACGTCACGTTCCAGCCCCTCGACCTGGCCGACCTGGCGTCGGTCCGGGCGGCCGCAGGGACGATCGCGGCGGGCCCACCCCTGTCCGGACTGCTCGCCAACGCAGGAGTGGTCGGATCGCCGCAGCGGCGTTCGACCGCGGACGGTTTCGAGTTGCAGTTCGGCACCAACCATCTGGGCCACTACGCCCTGATCGCACTCCTCCTGCCGGAGCTGAGCGCCGCCGGGACGAGGATCGTCCATCTCGGCAGCATCAGCCACCGCTGGGCGCGCCTGACGCCGTCGTCCCTCCAGCCGTCGTCGTACCGCAATGCGAGCGCCTACGCGACGTCGAAACTCGCTGTGATGGCGTTCGGCTTCGAACTCGCTCGGCGCCTCCAACTGACCGGCAGCGCGGCGACGAGCGTGGTCGCCCATCCCGGTCTCGCCCTCAGCATGTTCACGCCGGATCGGCCCGGAGTCGCCACGCACAGGGAGGCACCCCGGTGGAGGCGGCGCGTGATGGAGCCGGTTGCACAGGGCAAGGACGACGGCGCCTGGCCGCTCGTGCGGGCGACGGTCGACCCCGACATCCCGAACGGCGCCTATTGCGGGCCCGACGGCTGGTTCCAGCTCAGGGGCCGCCCCGCGCTCGTCCCCGCGAAGCCCCATGCGCGCGAGAGCAACGCGGCGTCACGGCTCATCGACCTGTCGGCCGACCTCACCGGGATACGGCTCCGTTTCCCGTAGCCGGGCGAGCCGCTACTGGCTGTCGGCTGGCCACCGGCCGCCGGTCATCTGCAGGAACTCGGCCTCGGAGAGGACCTCGATCGCCTGGCCCCGCTCATGGAGCTCCAGGACGCGGCGGGCCTTGCCGGTCACGCGCCCATTGCGCAGATCCGAGGCGACGAAGCCGTCGCCCACCACCAGTACGGTGGTCCGGCGGGTGACGGCACTCGCCGGTTGCGCTCCCAGGCTCGCGGCGCGTTCCTTCGCCTGCGGACGGGAGATGCCGAGGTTCCCGGTGAAGACGACGGTCTGCCCGTAGAGCGGATGCCGCGGATCCGCCTGCGCATTGGCATGCGGATTCTCGCCCTCTTCCGGCCAGCCGGACCAGCCCGTCGGCGACGAGCCGCGCCCGAGCGCCGTCCGCGTCGCCTTCGACAGTTCGTCCACGCCCGGAGCGTACGGCTCCGCCCGCGACAGCGGGAGGTTGTGGCAGCCGAGGGCGTCCTCCACGGTCGGCGCGTCGTACCGGCGGGCGATATCGATCATGATCCCTGCGCACGCACGCGCGTCCTCGACGGCGTCGTGATGGTTCAGGAGCGGTACTCCCGCGGCCTCCGCGACGAACGGGAGCGAGTAGGAGGGCAGCGAGTAGCTCTTACGCGCGAGCACGACGGTGCAGGCGTAGTCCCAGGCCGGACCCGCGAGCGCGGACACCTCGAGTGCGGACCGGATCACGCCGAGGTCGAAGGCCGCATTGTGCGCGACCAGGACGTCCGATCCGATGAAGCCGCCGATCTCGGGAAACAGCTCCCCGAAGCGGGGGGCGTCCTCGACCATGCCGGAGGTGATGCCGTGGATGGCGATGTTGCGGGAGTCGAAGTGGTCGTGCCCTACGGGCGGACGCATCAGCCAGGATGCCTCTTCCACGATCCGGCCGTCCCTGACCTTGGTCAGCCCGACGGCGCACGGGGAGCCGCGAAAGCCATTCGCAGTCTCGAAGTCGATGGCCGTGAACGCTATTCCCACGTCTCCCAGTTTACCGCCGCTCGTTGCATGCGTTCACGCAACGTTAACCGGGAACCCCGCGCGGCCCGGCGGCAGGGGGTCCTACGCTGAACCATGGCCCGTAATGACAGCTCCCGCCGGTGGTTCCTCTTCGACTACGGCAACGTGATCTCCACCGCCCCCACGCCCTCCGACTGGGAGGCGCTCACGGAGGCGACCGGGGTGCCGGACCTGGCGGCCCCGACCTCGGGCTACTGGCAGCACCGCCATGCCTTCGACGCCGGGGCGCTCACCTCCGACGAGTACTGGTCCCTCGTCCGCGCAGAACCCACAGGACCGGTGAGGGCGGCGTGGCTGGACATCCTCGACGGCAACCAGTGGTCGCACCTGAACCTCGAGACACTGGACGTCCTCGAGGATCTCGACGCCCGGGGCGAGCGCCTGGCGCTGCTCTCGAACATGCCGGCGCCCATGGTGTCCCAGTTCGCCTCCGCGCCATGGGTCCCGCTGTTCCGCCACCGCTTCTTCAGCTCGTCGCTGCGGCTCGTCAAGCCGTCGACCGCCATCTTCGACCACGTGCTGACCGAACTCGCGGTGGAACCGGGGCTCGTCACCTTCCTCGACGACTCACCGGTGAACATCGCCGCCGCGCGCTCGCTGGGGATCGACGCACGGCTCTTCGACCCGGCGTCCGACCTCTCCCGCCTGCTCGCCTCGCCCGCGGCGTCCGGCACGGGGCTGCACGACGCGGCGCAGGCATCCGGACCAGCGGTCAGTCGGGGCCCGGAGTGAGGAAGGCGAGCGCTGCCTCGGCACCCTGCACTTCGGCGGTCCAGTCCGGCCGCACGAAGTCCTCACGGACGAGCAGGACGTTCTGCTGCACCTGCACCTCGCCGTGGCGGGCTTCCACCAGGGAGGTACCGTTCGGGAGGTAGCCGAGGCGGCGTGACACCCCGAGCGATGCCCGGTTCCAGTCCGCGGCCTCCGAGGTCGCCGACGTCGCGCCGAGGTGGTCGAACGCAAACTGCAGCGCCGCCGCACGCATCTCGGTGCCGAAGCCCTGCCCCTGGAACGACCGCGTGAGCCAGGAGCCCGAGCGGACGCGGCGCAGCACCGGGAACGAGCGGGCCGCGAGGTCCTGGACGCCGATCACGCGCTCCTCGTGAAGCACGGCGAAGTTGAGTGTCCAGTCGGCGGCGGTGACTCCCGCCCGGACGCGCCACTGGTGCCTCGCCGTCTCGGTGACCAGGACGTCCCGCGGGGCGTCGGTCCACGGGATGCTGAAGGGCATCTTCGCAGGGTCATGGACACCGGCGAGCACCGCGTCGACCAGGCCCGGCAGGTGCTCGTCCCGCACCGGCGTCAGGACGAGGCGGGGTGTGGTGATGACCAGGCCGAACAGCGGCCAGACCCGCACCAGCGGGTCCTGCGTTCCGGGCGTTCCGGTCACTGCACCCTTCTCTTCGCCCGGTGCTTGCGGATCTTGGAGAAGACGAAGTAGGCGGCGAACAGGATGACGGCGACGATCACGATCTTCTGGAAGGTGTTCGCGTACTGCTCGACGACGTGCCAGTTCTCGCCGAGGTAGAAGCCCGCCAGGACGAAGATGGTGTTCCAGATCAGGCTGCCCGCCGTGGTGAGCAGCAGGAACTTGCCCAGCGGCATGCGCTCGATCCCGGCCGGGATCGAGATGAGGCTCCGGAAGAGCGGGATCATCCTCCCGAAGAACACGGCCCGGTAGCCGTGCCGGTTGAACCACGCCTCGACCTTGTCGACGTCCTCGAGGTCGATGAGGGGCACCCTGGAGACGAGCCGCCGCATGCGGTCGCGCCCGAGCCATGCGCCGAGGACGTACAGCGCGTACGCGCCCACGACCGAGCCGAGGGTGGTCCACAGGATGGCCTCGAACAGCGAGAAGTTGCCGCGACTCGCTGTGAATCCGGCGAGGGGAAGGATGACCTCGCTCGGGAGCGGGGGGAAGAGGTTCTCGAGGGCGATGGCGAGCCCCGCACCGGGAGCACCGATGGTCTCCATCAGGTTCACCGCCCAGTCCGTGACACTGCCGAGGGCGGAGCCGTCCGACGTCGTGGTCGCCGTTGCGACCTGGATCGCCTGGACTGTCTGGATGATGCTCACGGTGGTACCCGTCCCTCTCATGGTGTCCTGCTGGACGTTCGGTACTGGCTTGTCTTCGGTGGTTCGTGCCTGCGGGCCCGGCGGCGACGCCGGGTCCGCAGCGGTGCAGTCAGGAGAGCGCGTCGATGAGGTGCGGAAGCAGTGCCCGGAACGCGATACCGCGGTGGCTGATGGCGTTCTTCTCGTCGGGCGCGAGTTCGGCGCAGCTCCGGTCGAGCCCTTCCGGCACGAGGATGGGATCGTACCCGAAGCCTCCGGTTCCGCGGGGCGCCGTCAGCAGCGAGCCCCGGAGCTCACCCCGCTCGGCACGCCGTGCGGCCGGGTCGCCCGGTACCGCGAGGGCCGCAGCACAGACGAATGCTGCTCCCCGCCGCCCGGCCGGGATGTCCGAGAGCTGCGCCAGGAGGAGTTCGAGGTTGGCGGTGTCGTCGCCGTGCCTCCCGGCCCACCGGGCCGAGAAGATCCCGGGCGCTCCGCCGAGGATGTCGACGGCGAGGCCGGAGTCGTCCGCGACCGCGATGAGACCCGTGGCCTGTGCGGTCTCCTCGGCCTTGAGCAGGGCGTTCTCCTCGAAGGACACGCCGCTCTCGACGACATCCGGCGCGCCTGCTGCGGCGGCATCCACGACCTGCGTGTCGACGTCGAGCCCGGGCACCTGGCCGCGCAGCAGTTCGCGCAGTTCCCGCAGCTTGCCGGCGTTGTGGGTGGCGAGGACCAGCCGGGGAGCCTCAGGCACCGGAGGAGTCCCGGAGGGTGTCGATCTGGATCTGCGCGAGCTGCGCGGTGCCGAGCAGGGCGAGGTCCAGGAGCGCGTCGAGCTCGGCCCGGTCGAAGGGCGCACCCTCCGCTGTTCCCTGCACCTCGACGAACTTCCCCGACCCTGTCACGACCACGTTCATGTCCGTCTCGGCGCGGACGTCCTCGACGTACGGGAGGTCGAGCATGGGGACGCCGTCGATGATCCCCACGCTGATGGCGGCCACCGTGTCCGTCAGCGGGGAGGCCGAGGCCGGGATGAGTTTCTTGTCCTTGGCGTAGCGGATGGCGTCGGCGAGCGCGACGTACGCTCCCGTGATCGCTGCCGTGCGGGTGCCGCCGTCGGCCTGCAGGACGTCGCAGTCGAGCACGATCGTGTTCTCCCCCAGCGCCTTCGTGTCGATGATCGACCGCAGCGAGCGGCCGATCAGCCGCGAGATCTCGTGCGTCCTGCCGCCGATCCTGCCCTTGACGGATTCACGGTCCGAGCGGGTGTTGGTGGCGCGGGGAAGCATGGCGTACTCGGCGGTGACCCAGCCCTTGCCCTCGCCCTTGAGCCAGCGGGGCACTCCGCTTGTCAGGGAGGCCGTGCAGAGCACGCGCGTGTTGCCGAACTCGATGAGGGCGGAGCCTTCCGCCTGCTTGGACCAGCCGCGGGTGATGCTGATGTTGCGCAGCTGGTCGGGCGTCCTGCCATCCGCCCGCAGCACGGGCGTGGCGTTGCTGGCAGAGGGCGGCAGGGGTGTAGTCGGGGGAGTCATGATTTCCAGTCTAGACGGGAGCACATGGGAGATCGCTGGCAATCGCGGCGTGCGGACCGGCACGGGCCCGCCATTCACACCGTGTACGAGACTCCCGCGACCGCGACGGCGAGATGGCCGTCGTAGCTCTGGCGTGCCTCGCTCACGGCGAGGCTCGCGTCGTTCCAGACCGGGAGGTGGGTCAGCAGGAGTCGCTTGGCGGACGCCCTGGTCGCGACGTCCCCCGCCCGTTTCCCCGTGAGGTGGACCCCGGAGATGCCGTCGTCGCGGCCCTCGTGGAAAGCGGCCTCGCAGAGGAAGACGTCCGCGTCGCGGGCCGCGTCCACCAGTCCGTCGCATGCATCGGTATCGCCCGAGTAGGTGAGGACATGCGTGCGGACCGCGCCCTGCGCATCCGCTTCGGTCACCTCCACCCGCAGCGCGTACGCCTCCTCGATGGGATGGAGGACCTGGAACGGGGTGATCGTGAACGGACCGACGGTCACCGGAGCGCGGTTCTGCCAGGACTGGAAGTCGAAGTCCTCGTGCATGCCCGGGTCGGGTTCGAGCCCGTAGGCGCTCGCCATCCTGTCGGCGGTCGCGGCTGGTCCCCAGACCGGGATGCGGGGCAGCCCCCAGCCCGACGGATCCCAGTGCACGGCGACGTGGAGTCCGCACAGGTCCATGCAGTGGTCGGGGTGGAGGTGGGACAGGAAGACGGCGTCGATCTCGCGCAGGTCCATGTACCGCTGCAGGGCACCGAGCGAGCCGTTGCCGAGATCGAGCAGGACGCGCCAGGTGCGGCCCTCGTGCTGCGCACTGAGGAGGTAGCAGGAGGCCGGCGACTGCGGCCCGGGAAAGGACCCGCTGCATCCCACGATGGTCAGCTTCATGCGCGGGGGAAGCCGGCGGCGGCGATCATCTCGGGGGTGATCCGGGCGAGGCTGCCCGTCGGGTACTGCGCGGCGACGTGGTCCACGTGCTGCACGCTCAGGACTTCCGGACCGAGGAAGCGGCGCGCCAGCACCTCGAAGCTCCCGGCGTCGCCCGTCGCGATGAAGCGGTGCACTGCGGGGTCCGCGCTGTCCCGTTCGAGGCCGTGCGAGACGAGCGCGCGGTAGACGTCCTTGGCCGTCTCCTCCGCGCTGGACACGAGGGTGACGGCGTCGCCCATGACGTAGGAGATGACGCCGGTCAGCAGCGGATAGTGGGTGCAGCCGAGGACCACCGTGTCGACGTCGGCTTCCTTCAGGGGTGCGAGGTACTCCTCGGCTGTCCGCAGCAGGGCGGGCCCGCCGGTGATCCCGGCCTCCACGAACTCGACGAACGCCGGGCACGCCACGGACGTGACGTCGAGGTGGGGAGCGGCTGCGAACGTGTCGTCGTAGGCGCGTGATCCGACGGTCGCCGTCGTACCGATGACGCCGATCCTGCCGGATCGCGTGGACGCGACGGCGCGGCGGACGGCGGGCTGGATGACCTCGATCACGGGGATGCCGTAGCGGGCCGTGTAGCGTTCCCGCGCATCGCGGAGCACGGCGGCGGACGCCGAGTTGCAGGCGATGACGAGGAGCTTCACGCCCGAGTCCACCAGCTCGTCCATGACGCCGAGCGCGTGGGCACGCACCTGCGCGATCGGGAGGGGGCCGTACGGACCGTGAGCCGTATCACCGACGTACATGATCGATTCGTGGGGCAGCTGGTCGATCACGGCGCGCGCGACCGTCAGTCCCCCGACGCCGGAGTCGAAAATTCCGATGGGCGCTTCGCTGCGGTCCGTGTCTGCTGGCTCTGGGCTCATGATCCTCTGAGAATATGACGTGTCGCCGGGTAAAACTATCCGCCGTTCCGTGGGTTGTGTCACAGGCCGCGCGAAGTACGCTGCGCCCCGCTCCCCCGGCAGATGTCAGCGTTCCAGCCGGGCGGCCCTCAGCATGGCCTGCACGAGGGATTCCTGCAGCCAGGTGATGAAGTTGTAGACGAGGGCGAGGTAGGACTCGACGTCGTCGACGTCCTTCGAGTCCGCGATGTCGTGGAGCCGCTCGGCGTCCTCCTCCGTCTCGATCCGAAGCCGGTCGGCGAGGACCAGCCGGACATCGTTCAGCGCCTGCGCGAGGAGCCGGGCCTGCTCGTCGTTGAGCGTCATGGGGCTGGACTCGATCAGCAGGGCGCTGCTGCGCAGCGCGCCGATCTTCTGCTCCCGCAGGGAGCGCTCGGTCAGACGGCGGAAGGCCAGGGCTTCGTCGTCGTCGCCGCGCACTGCGTCGGGCAGGAGGCGCCGGACGGCGGAGTCGTCGGGTGCGGTGGCGTCGGCGTCGGCACCGGACATGCCGACGAGGGCGGCCAGCGGGTCCTCGCTCGGCCCCGTCTCGGGTTCGAGCATCGAGATGACGTCGTCGAGCAGGGCGCCCAGGAGCCGCGCCTCACCCGGCTCCAGCGCCCCGGTGATGCCGCGGCGCGTCGATTTGAAGTGTTTCGCCATGAGGCCTAGCTGCTCCCGGCTTTCTCGAAGGTGGCCCACAGCCCGTAGGAGTGGAGCGCCACGGTGTCCTGTTCGACCTTCTCGCGGCTGCCGGACACGACGGCGGAGCGGCCCTGCTCGTGGACCTCGAGCATCAGCGTGCGGGCCTTGGCCTCGCTGTAGCCGAAGTAGGTCTGGAAGACGAAGCTCACGTAGCTCATGAGGTTCACGGGGTCGTTCCACACGACGACCACCCAGGGCTGGTCGAGGTCCGTCTTCTCGCTCGTCCGCACCTCCTCCTGGATGTCGGTGCCGGTCGCAAAGCCTACTGTCATACCGTCCATTCTAAGTGGACGGTCCCTGCCCGGACGGCGGGTACTCACACAGCGGACGCCCGGCTATCGTTTTGAGGGTGACCAACGCCCTGACCACGAATCCGCCATCCGCCACCGGGCCGTCCCTGGTGAACGCGCCGAACAGTGCGCTCTTCACGGACCAGTACGAACTCACGATGCTGCAGGCCTCATTGCATTCGGGCGCCGCGCACCGCCGCGCGGTGTTCGAGGCCTTCGCCCGTCGCCTCCCCGCGGGCCGGCGCTACGGGGTCGTCGCCGGAACCGGGCGCCTGCTGGAGGCGCTGGCCACCTTCCGATTCGACGACGTGCAGCTCGGTTTCCTCAGCGACCACCGGATCGTCGATGACGCCACGCTCGCCTGGCTGGCCGACTTCCGCTTCTCCGGCTCCATCTCGGGCTATGCGGAGGGCGAGGCGTACTTCCCGAACTCCCCGATCCTCATCGTGGAATCGTCGTTCGCCGAGGCGTGCATCCTCGAGACCCTCATCCTGTCGATCCTCAACCATGACAGCGCCATCGCCTCCGCGGCCTCCCGCATGACGGGCGCGGCCGCCGACCGCCCCTGCATCGAGATGGGCTCGCGGCGCACGCACGAGGAAGCCGCCGTCGCCGCAGCGCGCGCCGCCATCATCGGAGGGTTCGCCAGCACGTCCAACCTCGAGGCGGGACGACGCTACGGGGTCCCGACCGTGGGCACCGCGGCCCACTCCTTCACGCTCCTGCACGACTCCGAGCGCGCCGCCTTCGAGGCTCAGGTCGCCTCCCTGGGGTGCGGAACGTCGCTGCTCGTGGACACGTACGACGTCGAACAGGGCGTGCGGACCGCCGTCGAGGTAGCGGGACCCGAGCTCGGCGCCGTCCGGCTCGATTCCGGCGACCTCGTCGCCCAGGCGCGCTGGGTGCGCGAGCTCCTCGACGACCTCGGCAACCACAACACCAAGATCGTGGTGACGTCGGACCTCGACGAGTTCGCCATCGGGCTCCTCGCCGCGGCTCCCGTCGACTCCTACGGTGTCGGGACCTCCCTCGTCACCGGCTCGGGCGCGCCGACCGCGGGCATGGTCTACAAGCTGGTGAGCCGGCAGGACGACGACGGCACCTTCGTCTCCGTCGCCAAGGCCGCCACGAACAAGGCGTCGGTCGGGGGGCTCAAGCACGCGCTGCGCCGCCTGGACGAGCACGGCACGGCGGAGGCGGAGGTCGTGGGCATCGGGATCAGCCCGGCGGACGACGGCAACGACCGGCCGCTGATGCAGGAGTTCGTCCGGGACGGGGTCGTGCTGCCCGGGTGGACCGGGCCCGAGGGCGTCGTCCGCGCCGCCGAGCGCCACCGCCAGTCCCTCGCGGAGCTGCCCGGAGCCGTCCGGCGCCTGCAGCGCGGCGAACCAGTCATCCCGACCGAGTACGAGGAGGCACCATGACGCGCGCACTGATCATCGTGGATGTGCAGAACGACTTCTGCGAGGGCGGCTCGCTCGCCGTCCGGGGCGGAGCCCAGGTGGCGGCCGACATCAGCGACCACATCGACGAGCATGCCGGCTCGTACGACTACATCGTCGCCACCCAGGACTGGCACATCGACCCGGGCAGCCACTTCTCCGAGACCCCTGACTTCATCGACTCCTGGCCCGTCCACTGCGTCGCCGACACGAAGGGCTCGGACTTCCACCGCGACCTCGACACCGAGAGCATCGACGCCGTGTTCCGCAAGGGACAGTTCGAGGCCGCCTACTCCGGTTTCGAGGGCGTCAAGGCGCCCGACGACGAAGTGCCGACGGGCGAGCAGAAGCTCGGCGGCGGAGCAGTGGACGTCGACGAGGACCCCTTGACCCTCGACGACTGGCTGCGCGACCACGAGGTCGACGACGTCGTCATCGCCGGTCTCGCCACCGACTACTGCGTTCGCGCCACGGCCCTGGACGCACTGCAGGCCGGATACTCGGTCACCGTGATGGCAAACCTCACCCGGGGCGTGCACGAGGACAGGTCCGAGGACGCGCTGGAGGAACTGGAGTCCGCGGGCGTCGAGCTCGTGCGCTAGCTCTCCGGACGACGAAAGGCCGGGCTGGTCTCCCAGCCCGGCCTTTTTCGTCTGATCCTGCTACTTCTTTCCGATGAACCAGTCCTGCAGCTTCTGCAGTCGCCGCTGGAGCTGGTCCTCGTTGGCCTGCGCCACAGCCGGTCCGCCGCACTGGCGGCGCAGCTCGGTGTGGACCTGGCCGTGCGGCATGCCGGTGCGGGCCGCCCAGGCCGAGACGTTCTTGGCGAGCTGCCCGCGCAGCTCCGTGAGCTGGCGGTGGTCCACCACCGCCGGTTCGGCGGCAGGCGCCGCCATCGGCCTGGCCTTCCGGCGGGACTGCTGTTCCTGCTGGCGCTGGCGCAGGAGCTGGCCCACCTGATCGGCATCGAGCAGACCAGGGATCCCGAGGAAGTCGAGTTCCTCCTCGCTGCCCATCTCACCGCCGGTGCCGAACTCGCCGCCGTCGAACAGGACCCGGTCGAAGGAGGCCTGCGACTCGAGGGCCTCGAACTTCTGCTTGGTCAGGGAGTCCGACGCCTTGTCCTCGCGGTTCGCCGCCTCCATGAGGCCGTCCTCGAGGCCGAACCCCTCGTCGTCCTTCTCGGGACGGTCGAGCGCGTGGTCGCGTTCGAGTTCGAGCTGGTTGGCGAGCGCCATGAGGTTGGGCACCGAGGGCAGGAAGATCGACGCCGTCTCCCCGCGTCGTCGTGCGCGGACGTAACGGCCGACGGCCTGCGCGAAGAACAGCGGCGTCGCGGTCGACGTCGCATAGACGCCGACGGCGAGGCGCGGGACGTCGACACCCTCCGACACCATGCGGACGGCGACCATCCATCGCTTGTCGCCCTCGGAGAACTCCTCGATCTTCGAGGACGCCTTCGCGTCGTCCGAGAGGATGACCGTCGGGGACTCCCCCGTGATCCGCTTGAGCTGGCCGGCGTAGGCGCGGGCGTCGTCGTGGTCCGTCGCGATCACGAGGCCACCGGCGTCGTGCACGGTGCGCCGCACCTCGGTGAGCCGCTTGTCCGCGGCGGCGAGGACCGCGGGGATCCACTCACCGGCGGGGTTGAGCGCCGTCCGCCAGGCCTGCGCCGTGATGTCCTTGGTGACCGCGGCCTCGCCGAGCGACGCGGCCATCTCCTCGCCGCCGCTGGTGCGCCAGCGCATCTGGCCGGAGTAGGCCATGAACATGACCGGGCGCACCACGTGGTCCCGGAGTGCCTGGCCGTAGCCGTAGGTGTAGTCGGCCCGCGAGCGGCGGATGCCGTCGCGGTCCTCGGCGTACTCGACGAAGGGGATGGCCGCCGTGTCGGAGCGGAAAGGCGTCCCGGTGAGCGCGAGGCGCCGCGCGGCCGGTTCGAAGGCCTCCCGGATGCCGTCACCCCAGGACAGCGCGTCACCGCCGTGGTGGATCTCATCGAGGATCACGAGGGTGCGGGCGGCTTCGGTCTTGGCGCGATGCAGCATCGGCTTGCTGGCGACCTGCGCGTACGTCACGGCGACGCCGATGAAGGCCCCGCCGTGGCGGCCGTCCGCGTTCTTGAAGTTGGGGTCGATCGCGAGGCCCACCCGCGCAGCGGCGTCGGCCCACTGGCGCTTGAGGTGGTCCGTCGGGGCTACGACGGTGATCCGGTTGACGATGCCGCGGTCCACGAGCTCCGTGGCCACCCTCAGGGCGAAGGTCGTCTTGCCGGCACCGGGGGTCGCCACGGCGAGGAAGTCGCTCGGTGATTCCCGGAAATACTTCTCCAGCGCTTCGCTCTGCCACTGGCGCAGCTTGGGGGCGGTCCCCCATGCTGCGCGCTCCGGATATGCGGGGGGCAGGGCTGCGCCGGCACCGAACAGGGTGTCACTACTCACGCCGGGACAGTACCTTCCATTGACTTGCTGGGGGTGAGGCCGGGGCCGGCATCAGAGAACCTGGCCCCTCTCAGACCCGAAACTATACCTGCTGTCGTGAACACCCACAGAGCCAGCCAGATCGCAACAAAGGTCGGCACGTGTCCCGGGTTCGAGGGGTCGTGCAGGAGGGCGAAGAGGGCTCCCGCGCCCGCTGTCCCCACGACGCCACCGAGCTGGTCGGAGATCTGAAGCGCTGCGGAATTGCGTCCCTGCTCACTCTCCGCCGAGAGCTTCAGCACCAGGACGGACGCGCTCGAGAGCGCCATTCCCATGGCGGACCCCGCCACGCCCCACGCCGCGACCAGGACCCAGAGGGGAGCTTCGACGGCCGTGGCGAGGACGAATCCGCCGAGCGACAGCGACAGCACGGACGATCCGGCGACGAGCAGCCACTGGCGGCCGAATGTCACCCGCGCCTGGACGAAGGACCCCGCACTCCAGCCGAGCGCCGCTGCGCTCAGGGTCAGGCCGGCGGTTCCGGGATCGATGCCGCGGGAACTGACCAGCATGAGCGGGATGAAGGCCTCGACCCCGAAGAACGCGACATTCACGATCCCGCGGGTGGCGATGATGCTGGGCAGTCCGCGCGCGAGGACCAGGGTGCCTTTCGGCAGGAGCGCCGGCAGGACGATGAGGACGAGGACGATCCCGGCGGCCGCCAGCAGCACGAGGCCGGTCACCGTTGCGGCGCTCGGACTCTCCGTGTCGGCGAGCCGGACGACAGCCCACTGCGCGGCGAAGACTCCACCGGCGAGCGCGAAGCCCCGCACCACGCGCGCCGCAGCGGAACCGGCCTCGGGCGACTCGATCGGCCCGATGCCCCTCGTCTTCGGCCACACGATGACGACGGCGGCAAGCACGATGGGTGACACGCCGAGGAACACCCAGCGCCAGCCGAACTGCTCCGTCACGAAGCCCGCGATCACCGGACCGATGAGCCCCGGTACCACCCAGGCGGCCGCCAGCCACCCGAACACCACAGGCTGCACGCGCTGGGGGAAGGCCCTGCCGATCACGACGTAGACCGCCACGATCATGAAGCCGCCGCCGAGCCCGGACACCGCGCGGCCGACCGTGACGAGCCAGAAGTCCGGCGCCGCTCCTGCTGCGAGCAGTCCGAGGATCATGAGGGACAGCCCGACGGCGAGGGCGGGCCGGGGCCCCTTCCGGTCACACCACGAGCCGGCGACGACGGTGCCCAGCAGCGAGGCCGTCAGGTACATGGAGAACGCGAGCCCATAGCTCGACTCGCCGGACAGTTCCCGTGCCACCGAGGGCATGGCGGTGACGACTGCCATCGCCTCGAAAGCGGCACACGTGATGATCGCGAGGATCCCGATGATGAGCGGGCGCAGCTCGGGCGACATCGCCCTGGTGGCCTTCTTCGCGGTCTTCTTCATGGCACCTTGTGTTCTGCTGGGCTGGAGCCGGGGATCCGGCCCCGCGGGGTCCGCCTACGCGCTGGGTCCTGCGGGGCAGGAACGACGGAAGCCCCGGCATGCGCTGTTGCTCGCGGGGCCGGGGCTCGTCTGCCTTATCGCCTCCCCGAGGACGGCGGGTCGTCAGCCCTTCGGTTTGTCGTTGCCCGGGCGGAGGCCGTTGTAGATCTCCTTGCATTCGGGGCAGACCGGGAACTTCTCGGGATCGCGTCCCGGGGTCCAGACCTTGCCGCAGAGCGCGATCACGGGCTCGCCGGTGAAGGCCGACTCCATGATCTTCTCCTTGCGCACGTAGTGCGCGAAGCGCTCCGAGTCGCCTGGCTCGACTTCCTGGCGTACTTCCTCACGTTCGATGGTCGCCGTGGAGCCGCCGGTATCGAGGGGATCGTTTGCGAAGGGATCTGCGGGCATAGTCATGGCTTCAGTCTATCGCTCGGCGGCTCGGCGGACAGGGGTGGCGGGCGATTCGCGGTCGCGGGAATTCCGTGGCGGGATGATGCCCGGGGGCCGGACGGGTATTCCCCCGTGCCGGTTCTCCGACCCTTCGTGACTCGCTTTCGACCCGTTTTCGACCTGATATCCACTTACTTCCGACCCACCCGACAATGTCGGTGGTGAACGGGATAATAGGAGTATGCGGACCCCGTTCGAGCAATTGATGGAAATGCAGCGGATATCCTCCCGGATCACCGAACTGAGCGCCGAGAAAGCACGGATCGACGCCGACATCGCCCGCGCCGCCACCGAACTGCGCGAACTCTTCACGGAACGCATCCTCCAGGGCTCCTACGCACCCCACCGGCACACCAACCTCGCCGACACCACCACCGCAAGCGAAATAGCGTGCCTGCTCCGCATCTCCGAACGCACCGCCCACCGACTCGTCCAGCACTCCGTGCTGCTGGTCCAGTACCACCCCAAAACCCTGGACGCCCTGCATGCAGGCACCATCTCCTGGGCTCACGCCACAACCCTCCTCTACGAATACGCCGCCCTGCCCTCCGGCACCGCAGCCGCCATGGAAGAAGCACTGCTGCCCATCGCAGCCGATACCACCGTCTCCCGCCTGGCCCACCGCGCCCGGAAACTACGCACCCAACTCCATCCCACCAGCCTCCAGGACCGCGCCCGCACCGCTGTCCAGGACCGCCGCGTGGATCTCGAACCCGCCGATGATGCGATGGCCTGGCTGCACATCCACCTCCCCGCCACCGACGCCACCGCCATCGACACCCGTCTCACCACCACCGCCCGGACCCTGCAAACACCTGCCGAACACCGCACCCTGCCCCAACTACGCACCGACATCCTCACCGACCTGCTCCTCACCAGGTACGGCCCCGCCGACGTGGGAGATGGCAAGGAGGACGCGTACCGGGTACAGGCCCACATCAACGTCACCGTCCCGGTCCTGACCCTGCTCGGTCTCGACGACACCCCGGCGGACCTCGAAGGCTACGGGCCCATCCCCGCGGACACGGCCCGCCACCTCGCAGCCCACGCCCCTTCTTTCACCCGGCTTCTCACACACCCCGAAACCGGAGCCGTCCTCAGCGTCGGACGCACCACCTACGCCGTACCCGCGGACCTCAAAAAATGGTTACGCGTCCGCGACCGCACCTGCCGACATCCCGGCTGCAACACCCCCGCCTCACGTTGCGAACTCGATCACACCACCCCTTGGTCCCACCACGGCACAACAGCCCACAACAACCTGTCCCACCTCTGCCGCAAGCATCACATGCTGAAAACCGAAGGCATCTGGCACTACACCCAGCCCACTCCCGGCACCATCACCGCTACCTCACCCGCCGGCAGGACCTATACGACCGCCTCGGACCCACCACCCTTCTGACCTCAGCGGGTAGGCGCCTCGCAGCCGATGCCGGTCGGGTTCTCGATGCAGTTCTGGCTCACGTTGTGCCCCTGCGTGCGCCAGATGCTCATCAGGTGCGGCACCGAGACGACTGCGGCCTCACCGGCAACCGGCTGGAACGGCCCGCCGTCCACGGAATAGTCGCCGGCGAAGAACGTGGTCAACGTGAGGTCGAAGTCCCCCGTCTGGGCGTACTGATGACTCGTGGGCGTCTCGGTGTCGAAGGCGTCACCCTGCACCGGACCGCCCGGCGTGGTGGTCGTCGCGCTCGTGCCGTCCCCGTAGTTCCACTGATACGCGACGGGACGGGCCTTCAGCACGATGGTGGCGTCCTGGAACTCGAAGGTGAACTCCTGCTCGCGCGCCTCTGCGTAGATGTTCGAATGTGCGTTCCTCAGACCGAAGTTCGACGGCTGGGAAATGATCACGGAGGCAAGGACCGGCTGCTTCTGGAACTCAGCGAGGGTGATGACGATGGGTGCCTCCTCCGGCGCTGCAGCTCCCTCGACGGGCGGCTCGAGCGGCTCGCCCGGGTACATGCACGACGACCGGCCCGTTGGTGTCCGGGTCGCCGGTTGGACGTTGTTGTCCACCGCGATCCAGTTGACGAGAATCCCATCGTCCTGGGCATCGCACTGGGCATTCATCTCCGGGCAGGTCACCGGATCCAGCGCGTTCTGCTCACCTGCGGTGCACGCGCGCTCGTAGACATAGCTGATTCCGTCGTCTTGTGGGAGCGCTGCGGGTTGAGCTGCTGGCGGAAGTGGTGTACCCGAAGGGGCAGAAGGGGCCGAGACGTCCCGGTGTTGGGACCGCAAAGAATTAAAAGCACCGAATTCGTTATGTTCAGCGAAGGCAGATGGGACCTCGCTTTCACCGAAAGCGGGGGACGCTGAGAAGAGGTTGAATAGAATGAGCGTCGTGGACAGTGGCACGCAGCCAGATAATCGCCTCATGTTCCCTCGGGTTTTCCAAAATCTAGCATAACCCAAGAGTCACCTTCGTATAGTGAGAAAGTCACATTGACTGACGCCCCCGGAGCTTCACTCTCGGAATTATTTCCATCATTCTGGTAGTACATAATGTCCGTCTGCTGGTAGTTCACGAACCCTTGGATCGATCCGGACGTATTTATACGAAAATCGGTACCGAAATCAATAAGTTGGAATTCGCCTCCGCTCATCCAACCCCCGCCAGCGTAGTAATCCTGCACTACTTGCCGTGTCTGATTGCACGTTCTGCATCCAGGGTCTGTCACCGCCTCGAAGGGCGCCCAATCATTCGTCTCGTAGCCGTAGGAGAACAACTCGAACCAGTACTTAGTGAAGGCCTCCAGGCCCTCCTTCGAATTCTCGTCCGCCAGTGCCGGCTTCACGGGAACAGGGATGTTGGCCGCCGGACCTGCCGAAGATGCAGGCGACGGCTCGGGACTCGACGAGGCCGTGGCCGACGCGGACGCCTCCGCGGTTGTCGGTGCTGACGTCGACGAGGGCGGGCTCTGCGTCTCGTTGGCGGACGGGTCACCGTCGCCTTGGCACCCAGTCAGGAGCATCAGCGCAATCGCGGCCCCCGCCGGCGATGCTGCGCCACGAGGACGGCCACTTGTACGCCTGAAGTACACGCAACTCCCCCGTCACCATCGACCAGCCACCCGGAATGGCCCCCAGCATAGTCCTCGGCCCCTTCGATCACGAGGGGTTATGCACAGCTCCGGGGAGGACGGAGACGTGGGCAGGCGGAAAGTGCAGCTGGAAGCAGGGAGAGCACGGCCGTCAGCGGTTGGCCGACACGGACAGCAGCAGTTCCGGAGCCCTCTGGTCGTACCAGCGGCCACCCGTCCGAATCCCGACGACCAGCAGGATCACGCCGAGGACCACTCCCGCCAGCAGCGTCAGCCAGCCGTACAGGGCCCGGTCGGTGATGAAATACGCGATGGTCAGGAGAATTTCGGGCAATGCCAGCAGCAACATCACCAACCACCCGACCATCTGCACTGCGAACATCGTGAAGCTCGTCCCCGGCGGCGTCTTGAAAGCGCTCTCGCCGGGCAGCGGGACGTTGTAGGTGTACCTCGCCGACACGACGCTGGACAGCCCCGCCCCGGTGAGCAGGAGGCCGATCGACAGGCCCAGCATCACCGGCAGATCCTCGGCGCGTCCCGTGATGAGCAACGGCAGCACCGTGAACACCAGCGTGACCGGCAGCGCGAAGACGAGAAGGGCCGCGGCACGGCCCAGACGGTCGTCGCGGCCCCTCACCCCCGTGGAGAGGTGCAGGCTGAAGGCCGTGTTGTCGTAGGAGATATCGGCGGCGATGGACCAGGCCAGGAGGAAGGCGGTGGCGGGACCGAGGAAGGCGAAGGCGCCGCCCGATCCTCCCCCTGAGAAGTAGAGAAGCACCGCCAGGAACGGGATCACCACGAGCGAGGCGAAGTATCGGGGATCCCTGAACCAGTAGGTGAGCGCCCTTGCTGCCACAGCCCCGGCGGGCGTCGCGGGGAACCGGCCGAACCACCCGATCCTTCCCCCGGCCCGCATGGCGACCGCGTTGTAGGGAGGGGTGACCAGGGCGCGGCTGAGCATGCGGCTCCACAGCACGAGGACCAGCGCGAGGGTGAGCACCCCGATCAGGAAGCGCACGACGGCGAGCACCGGGTTGCCTGCAGCCACGTCGGCAGGCGCTGCCCAGAGTGCGCCCAGCGGAGTCCATGCGAGGACCTCGGCGAGGGACACGGCGAAGCCGGGCGAATTCTGGAAACCCGCCGTCACTCCCCCGATGATCGGCCCGAGGAAGATGAGCGGGAGAAACGCGACGATGCCGTTCACGTCCTTGAAGCGACGCGATCCCGTCATCGAGGACACCGCCGTCGTGACGAGCCGCGACGCGACGACGCACAGGAGGACCGCGACGAGTCCGCAGACCAGCGCGGCCAGCGCGGCGGCCGGGTAGCGGATCCAGGTGGCCACCTGCGCCAGGGCGGCGATCAGCGTCACCACGCCGGGCACGCCCAGCAGACCACCGAGGACGAGCCCGGCGAGCAGCTGACGCTGAGGGATCGCGAAGGTCACGAAGCGCGCCGGGTCGAGGGTCATGTCGATGCCCGTGGCCGCGATGGGGATGATGATCCATCCGAGTACGGTGGCGGAGCCGCCGATCACCAGGACCGTCCGGATGAGCTCGACGTCCGCACTGCCGAGGAGCACGAGGCCCACGAGGATGAGCGACAGGACACCCAGACCGTACAGGCCGCCCAGGATCACGCCGATGAGCTGCGCCGTGCTCCGCCGAAGCGAATTGCGCAGCAGGAGGAGCTTCAGCCTCAGGAGGTGCGCAACCACGACAGCCCTTCCGACGTGGTGCGTCCCCCGACCAGTTCGACGAAGCGGTCCTCGAGTGTCGCATCGCCCCGGACCTCGTCGACCGTTCCCGCCGCGAGGACGGTGCCCGCCGCGATGACGGCGACGTGGTCGCACATGCGCTGCACGAGATCCATCACGTGGCTGGAGACGATGACGGACCCTCCGGACTGCACGTAGCCTCCGAGGATGTCCCGGATGTTGGCGGCCGACACCGGATCGACGGACTCGAAGGGTTCATCGAGCACCAGCAGCCTCGGAGCGTGGATGAGGGCGGACGCCAGGGCGATCTTCTTCGTCATACCCGCCGAGTAGTCCACCACCAGCGTCCCGGCGTCGTTCGTGAGATCCAGCGCATGCAGGAGGTCGCGGGTCCGCTCGATCACGGTCTCGCGGTCCATTCCCCGCAGCAGCCCGGCATACGTGACCAGCTGCTCACCGGTCAGCCGGTCGAAGAGGCGGACGCCGTCGGGCAGGATGCCCATCAGCTTCTTGGCCTCGAGCGGCTGCCCCCACACGTCCACCCCGTGCACGAGGGCCTGCCCGAAGTCGGGGCGCAACAGCCCCGTCGTCATCGAGAGCGTGGTGGTCTTGCCGGCACCGTTCGGCCCGACGAGCCCGTAGAAGGACCCGCGCGGCACCTCCAGATGGACGCCGTTGACGGCGATCTTCTCACCGAAGCGCTTGGCCAGCCCACGGATGCTCAGGGCCGCCGTACCCGGCCCCGCCTGGGCGTGGTTCGCGTCGGACGGCGGTGGCACGAGAGAACTCATGCTCCCAAGCTAGCAACGCGCGCTCGGCCCCCTCGTCATCCCAAAGGAGGAGGGCCCGTGTCAGAACCCGCCGGCGCGCTCGTACTGAGGGACGGGCGGCAGGTCGTGACCCAGCTCGTGCGCGGCACGCATCCACCAGTGGGGATCACGCAGCGCGGCCCGCGCGACCAGGACGACGTCGGCCCGCTCGTTACGGATCACCTCGTCCGCCTGCCGGGCGTCACTGATCAGTCCGACGGCGCCGGTCGGGACGCCGGAGGACCGCACTTCCTCGGCGAGGGCCACCTGGTAGCCGGCTCCCACGGGGATGGACGCCGACGGCACGGCCCCGCCGGACGAGACATCGACGAAGTCGACACCCTCCTCGGCCGCGCGCTTGGCGAGCCTCGCGGACACCGCGCCGTCGAGCCCGCCCTCGGTCCAGTCGGAGGCCGAGATGCGCAGCAGCAGCGGCATCGACTCCGGGATGGTCCGCCGCACCTCGCGGATCACCTCGAGGGTCAGCCGGAAGCGGGCCTCCTCCGAGCCGCCCCAGCCGTCCGTCCGGGTGTTGACCAGCGGTGACAGGAACTGGTGCAGCAGGTATCCGTGCGCGGCGTGGATCTCCATCGTGTCGAACCCGGCGCCGACGGCGAGCGCAGCGGCCGCACCGAAGTCACCGATCACCTTCTCGATGTCCTCCTCGGTCATGGCACGCGGCGCAGCGTACCTGCCGAATGCCTCGTCGGTGGGACCGAGAGTCTGCCAGCCGCCGTCCGACTCGGCCACCGAATCGTGCCGGCCGCTGAAGGGCCAGTAGGTGGACGCCTTGCGCCCGGCATGCGCGAGCTGCACCGCCGTCTTCGTCCCGACGGCACTGTGCTCGTGGATGAAGTCGTTGATGCGGCGCCACGCATCGGCCTGCTCCTGCGTGTAGATGCCGACGTCGCGCGGGCTGATCATCCCCTCGTGACTGACGGCGGCGGCCTCGGTGATGATCAGCGCGGCTCCGCCGGTCGCGAACTGTCCCAGATGCACGAGGTGCCAGTCGGTCGGCACCCCGGGAGCGACGGTGGGCTCGCAGGAGTACTGGCACATGGCCGCGACCCAGCCGCGGTGCGCGAGGTCGAGGGAACGGAGCGTGATCGGATCGAAGAGGCCGGAGGGTCCGGTCGATGCAGCTGCGGGCGTCATGTCATCCTTCGGAGCGACGGATTGGAACGGCGGGTGGATGGGCCGGAAGGGACGAGGGCCCCGACCGGCTTCTAGAACAGGGCGCGGGCGAGCGCGCTGCGGGCCTTGGTCACGCGCGGGTCGGTGACACCGACGACGTCGAACAGCTCCAGGACGCGCTTGCGTGCCGTCTCCCTGTCCTCGCCGGACGTCCGCCCGATGAACGCGATGATGCGGTTGAACGCATCCTCGACGTGGCCTCCCGTGAGGTCGAGATCGGCGACCGCGAGTTGCGCATCGACCGCATCGGGCTCGTCGGCCCCGCGCTGCCGCACCTCTGCGGCATCGAGGTCCTGGACGCGCTGCATCAGCTCCACCTGGGCGAGCCCGGCCTTGGCATCGGCGTCGGCCGGCTGTTCAGCGAGGGCGCGGCGGTACGCTGCCGCGGCAGCGGGGTAATCGCCCTTCTCGATGGCGTCGAACGCCTCCTGGTGCAGGGGCGGCAGCGGCGGCTCCTCCCCGGCGGCGGGGGCCGGCTGGGAGCCGTCGTTCAGCGTCCCGGTCACGCCGTTGGCCTCGGCGACCTTCATGAGTTCGTCGAGATACGCACGGATCTGCGGGTCGGGAAGGGCACCCTCGAACAAGGGCACCGGCTGACCCTTGACGACGGCGACCACGGTGGGCGCGCCCTGCGCCTGGAACGCCTGGGCGATCTGCGGCTGCGCCTGCAGGTCGACGTTGGCCAGCAGGATGCGGCCGTCGAACTCCACGACGGCGGCCTCGAGCACGGCGGTCACCTGGTTCGACTGCTCGCTCCAGGTTGCACGGAGGTTCACGACGACGGGCACCTGCGCCGAGAGCTGCACCAGCTGCGGGAACGTCTGCTCCGTGACCTCGACGATGTACGGGCTCGGGGCAGCGGGGGCCTGCCGTGCCGCTGCCGGGCGCGCTGCCGCGTCGGCACGCGCCTTGAGGGCGGACAGGTCCACCGCTCCCCTGAGGTTCATGCTCGACGGCGGCATTCCGCCCCGCTGTGCTGGTGTGGACAATGCTCTGCCTTTCTCTGACTGCTGCTGGTGGAAGCTCGGGGTGCGTCCGGCTCAGCGGAGCTTGGCGGACAGCAACTGCTGGGCGGCGCCGATGACCCGGATTTTATCGTCGCTGCCGGCCGGGGGTACGTACATCATCACGGCCTCACCGTAGTTGACGTCGATGCCCTTTCGGCTGCTCTCCTTGCCGGTCAGCGCCTTGTACACGGTCCCCTTGAGGTCGATGGTGCCGCCGGACTTCGGGACGCTGGAGTACTTGTGGGTGAGGTAGCCGAAGACCATCGCCCCGCCGTCGCCCGTCAGCAGTGCCTGCGTGCGGTCGGCCTGGGGCGCGTGCGTGAAGGTGATGGTGGCGGCCTTGTTGCCGGGATCGGCCACCACCCCGGCCTGGAACTCGGTGATCGCCTCGGCGAAGGAGTTCTGCTCGAAGGTCTTGGCATTGTCCCCGGACGGTTTGGTCAGGAAGTCGGCGATGGAGGCGACGGCGTCCTGGGGTGCGGTGGCGAGTGTCCCGGACTCGTCGAGCGGAACCGGGCCGGTGGCGCCGGGAGCGGGAGGCGAGGGGAACGTGCTGCCGGGCAGCATCTGGACGGCGGAGACCAGCCGGTAGTTCTCGCGCGGCGTGTCCTGGACCAGCAGCAGTGCCTGCGGCACGGGGTTCTCGTCGCCCTGGGTGAGCGCGACGATCGTCCGCGGCCACTCGGCGTCGGTGGGGATCATGTCGAGCAGGACGGGGTCGGCGGCCACCGGCGGCGGGACCGCGGCCTTCTTGTCCTTCGCCCGCACTGCGTAGGCACCGGCGCGGAGGTCCAGCGCCCCGCCGTCGACGCGCGTGGCGAGGCGCTTGGCGTCGGAGTCGGCGTCGCCGTCGGCCACCACGGCCGCGACTGCTCCCAGGATCCGCTCGAGCTGGCTGTCGAGGACGACGGGCGGGCCGCTGGCCTTGCTGCCGGCCGACGGGGCTCCCGCAGCAGCGGTGTCCGATGCGGTGGCTGATGCGGTGGGCGCTGCGGTCGGCGTGGCAGAAGGCGACGTCGTCGCCATTCCGGGCGTGATCCCCAGCAGCGATCCGGCGCCGACCAGACCCGCGACGACCAGGACGGAACCGGGAGCGGCGTATGCAGCCCCGCCCGGCCTGTCGGCCTGCCCGTTCCTGCGGGCGTGGGCACGCGTGCCCTCCACGGGGTCGGCGGTCCGGCCGCCGCGGTTGCGGGGGGTGAGGAAGAGGAGCGCGATGCCCAGGACGACGACGAGCGCACCACCGATGATCAGCGCGAGCGCGAACGGGGTGGACTGCTCGTTGGGGCGGGTGACGGACACCTGCGTCGGAGCGGGCGTTTCGCCGTCGGTGGCGAGGAGGATGGACCAGTCACCCTCGGCGGGCTCGCTCCAGCGGTAGGTCAGCGTGCCGTCACCGGGTTCCTCGCTGATCCACAGGTCACTGCCGCGGGGGTCGGGCACGGAGTCCTCGCCCTCGGAGTACTCCGAGGTGAGCGTGTCCTCGCTGGTGCCTGTGACGCTCAGGTGCGCGGCGTCGCCCACCCAGGCCTCGACGTCCGAGGACCGCCCGACGGCCAGGGTGAACGGAGCGTCCGCGTCCACCGTCACCTCGACCGGTCCGCCCGCACCGTCGCGCGCGCCCGGCTCGATCACCGTGACCGGCGCAGCCCGGGCATCCTGGGCGACGCTCGCGGTCACCGTCTCGGCGGGAGCCCAGACCGTCCGCTGGCCGATGCCGAGGAGCATCAGCAGGAGCCCTGCCACGATGATCGGTATTGCTGTCTTTCCGCGCACTGGTTGCCTATCGTCGTCCGTTACGGCGGACCACGTGGCCCCTTCCGCTCTGAGGCCGGCGCAGCGGATGCCGCGACACAGCGCACTCAGGAATAGCTCCTCAATGGTAACGAAGTTCGTCCGAGCACTACCTCCGGACGGCGCGAAGCACCGCGCGTCAAGAACCTCGCTGCCCTGCCACCGGCTGTTAGGGTTTCGCTAGTCGGACCCTAACAGCGGTAGCAGCACCGCTCACGTGAAAGCAGAGCTCTTCGTTGACAGACCACCAGGACGTTCCGCTCGATCAGCCGCTCCCGCGGCCCGAGCCCGTCGGGACCAACGACGACGGGCAGTCCACCGGCGGACAGCCGACCATCGTGACACCTCCGCCGTCGGCCCTGCGCTCGCTCTTCTCCCTCGCGCGCAGGTCGCTCCCCGCAGCCCAGCCACGGCCGCGCTTCGAATTCCCCCCGGAACTCGAGCCCGCCCCGGTTCCCGTGGATCCCGATGTTTCGCTCACCGACGAACGCCTGAAGTTCGGCGGCGCCTACCCGAGGACCATGCGGTCCCATCCCATCCACTTCGGCTTCATGATGAGCGTCGGCGTGGGCCTCGCCCTTCTCGCCTTCTTCATCATCACGAATGTGGGCCAGCTCCTCGTCTGGATCGGAGCGGCGCTCTTCATCGCCCTCGGACTGGATCCGATCGTGCGGTGGCTCGAGACCAAGGGCGTACCGCGTCCGGTGGGGATCGCCACGTCCCTCTCGATCCTCGTCGGCTTCGTGGCAGGCTTCTTCGCCCTCCTCATCCCGACGATCGTCAGCCAGACCTCGCAGATCGTCGACCGGGGACCGGGCTACGCACAGGACTTCCTGAACTCGGAGTTCTTCACCGGACTGGACGCACAGTTCCAGCTGCGGGACCGCGTCACCTCGGAGATCGACAAGTTCTTCACCAACAGCGCGGCAGTGGGCGGGATCTTCGGCGGCGTGCTCGGCGTCGGAACGGTGATCCTGAACGCCCTCTTCGGCACCCTGGTGATCCTGGTCCTCGCGCTGTACTTCCTCGCGTCACTGCCGGGGATGAAGAAGTGGGCGTACCGGCTCGCCCCCCGCTCGCGCCGGCCCCGCGTGGAGGTCCTGTCGGAGGAGATCACCCGCAGTGTGGGCATGTACGTCATCGGCCAGGCCTGCGTAGCCCTCCTCAACGGGACCTTCGCGTTCATCGTGATGACCATCGCGAACGTCCCGTTCTCCGTGCTGCTGGCGTTCGTCGTCGCGCTGCTGGCGTTCATACCGCTGGTCGGCGGAACGATCGCGGCGGTCCTCGTCAGCCTGATCGCGCTCACGGTCGGCTGGCACACGGCGCTCCTGTTCGCCATCCCCTACGTCGCCTACCTGCAGTTCGAGGCGTACTTCATCTCCCCGCGCATCATGCAGCGCGCCGTCGCCGTGCCCGGGGCGGTAGCGGTCATCGCCGTGATCGCGGGCGGAAGCCTGCTCGGCGTCCTCGGAGCCCTGATCGCCATCCCCACGGCGGCAGCCGTGATGCTGCTCCTCAAGGAAGTCTTCATCGCCCGCCAGGACGGCCAGTAGCACGACCGGTCCGCCCGCAGCCGAGCCCGAGGTCGAGCCCCGGCTCAGCCAGCTTTCAGCGGCGACGGGGCGACGGCGGCAGGTCCCGTCCAGTGGGAAGGCAGCGGAAGCGCGACATCGGGGCGCACCACGCCCACGATCTCGTTGAGCGCCCGGGCCGCGTACTTCTCCCCCACCCAGAGGTGCTTCGCACCGTCGATCCCCGTCACGTCGGCCTGCGGGACACGGGAGAACCGTGCCACCGCGTCGTCCGGCACCAGGTAGTCGTCGAACTCGGGAACCAGTACCTTCAGGGGAAGCCCGCTCGCGCCCCATGCGTCGAGGTCGGCGTCGCCTGCCCGGTGCAGCGGCGGTGAGAGCAGGATGGCCCCTTCGATGAGCTCGGCCACCGGGTCCTGGGCACCGTACTTGAGGCACAGCTCGGTGCCGAAGGACCAGCCCACCAGCCAGATGTTGTGGAGTCCCTGTGCCACGGTCCAGTCGACCGCCGCCTGCAGGTCCAGGCGTTCACCGTCGCCGCCGTCGAAGGTACCCTCGCTGCAGCCCCGGGGGGAACAGGTGCCACGCGTATTGAACCGCAGGACCGCGATGTCCGCGAGGGCGGGGAGCCGGAAGGACGCCTTCCTGTACACGTGGGAGTCCATGAATCCGCCGTGCGTGGGCAGCGGGTGGAGCGTCACGAGGGTGGCCTCCGGCGTCCGCCCCTCCGGCGTCGCGAACTCGCCCACGAGGGTCAGACCGTCCGCGGTGAGCAGTTCGATGTCGCGGCGATCGGCGGGCAGCACCGTCGACGCCCGGATCTCTATCGCTTCGTCGCTGGTCGTGAAGGTGTACTCGGGGGTATCGCTGGCCATTCCACCAGTCTAGGTCGGCCGCACGTGCGGCCCGGACGCGTCCTCAGTAGCGGAAGCTGCGCGTCTGCCAGCACCTCACATGCCAGTGCCGCCGGTCGGCGAGGGCCGTCTCGGGCCCGAACAGCGAGTCCTCGCGCCACACCACGAGGTGCGCGATCCCGGGCAGGATCGCGGAGTTGCAGCCGGGGCATGTGTAGGTCTTGGCCGCGTTCCGCTCGGTGATGCGCCGGACCGACCATTCGCCGTCGGGCGCGGACTCGCGCAGCGGCAGGCCGGCACGGGCCCGTTCGAGGTCGATGTCCGGCGGCGGGGCCCACTTGCTCCGCGCGCTGCTGCCGGGCCGGCTGGGTCGGTTGGAGCGGGGCACCGCTCCAGTCTGCCTGACAGGCGGCGGTCCACGGAAACGAGCGGAGCCTGCAGCGCACGCATGTCCCCCACAGGTCCGCATCCGGTCCCACCGACCCCTAGAATGGACAGGTCCTACCGCCGGCGGCTCGGCTGCCCATAGCGCGCTGTAGGGATGTCCCTCGCAGTAGATCCGAAGGTTGCCCGTGCGTTTAGTGATAGCCCGCTGCTCCGTCGACTACGTCGGCCGCCTCCGGGCGCATCTCCCGCTCGCCACGCGGCT
This sequence comes from Arthrobacter rhamnosi, assembly GCF_054510975.1. Lineage (NCBI taxonomy): Bacteria > Bacillati > Actinomycetota > Actinomycetes > Micrococcales > Micrococcaceae > Arthrobacter > Arthrobacter rhamnosi. Next base: position 214,197 of record NZ_JBTNDN010000005.1, read on the forward strand.
CCTCATGGTGAAGTCGGACGGCTCCGTCCTGGTGCATTCCGACGGCGGCTCCTACAAGCCCCTGAACTGGATGAGTCCGCCCGCGACCCTCAGGGTGAGCGAGCCCGACGACGCCGACCGTGCCGAAGGCATCACCGAGGTCTGGACCGTCCAGCATGCCAAGAGCGACGACCGACTCGTCATCAGCATCCGCGAGCAGTTGCACGAATCCTCGCATGACCTCGGCGTGGACCCCGGGCTCGTCAAGGACGGGGTCGAGGCGGACCTCCAGCGGCTCCTCGCCGAGCAGATCGAGCTCCTCGGAGCCGGGTTCACCCTGATCCGCCGCGAGTACATGACGGCCATCGGTCCCGTGGACATCCTGGCCCGGGACGCGGAGGGCCGCACGGTGGCCATCGAACTGAAGCGTCGCGGGGACATCGACGGCGTCGAGCAGCTCACACGCTACCTCGAACTGCTCAACCGCGATCCGTTGATGTCGCCGGTCCGTGGGGTCTTCGCCGCACAGCAGATCAAGCCGCAGGCCCGCGTGCTCGCCACGGACCGAGGCATCGACTGCATGACGCTGGACTACGACGCCATGCGCGGCGTCGACGACAGCGCCTCCCGCCTCTTCTAGAACGCTCCGTTGCCGGCCGACCCGGAATCGGTCGGGCCGGAATCGGACGGGCCTAGAATCGGACCATGGCCCTCTCGAGCGGAACACCCACTGCCCTGTCCGGACGACTGGTGACCGACGCGGGCATCGTCGACGACGGCGTGCTGCGCTGGGACGGTTCACGCATCACCGAGGTGGGACAGACCGCAGGCGGCCCCCCTGCCGAGAGGCTTCCCGAGGGCTACCTCATCCTCCCGGGACTCATCGACCTCCATTGCCACGGTGCAGGCGGCGGGGACTTCACCTCGGGCTCCCCCGCCGACGTCGAGGCGGCGACGGCGTACCTCCACCGCAGCGGCACGACGACGATGCTCGCCAGCACCTGCGCTGCACCGCTGGAGGACCTCGAGGCGGCCTTCGAACGGCTCGCCGCGGCGACCGAGGCCGGGCTGGTGGCCGGTATCCACGCCGAAGGACCCTTCCTCTCCCGGGAGCGTAACGGCGCCCATGACCCGGCGTTCCTCCTCCTGCCGACGCAGGAGGACGTCGCACGGCTCGTCGCCGCGGGAAGGGGGCACCTCACCTCGATGACCTACGCCCCGGAACTACCCGGCAGCGACGTTCTCGTCTACGAACTCGTCACGCACGGCGTCATCCCGTCCATCGGGCACACGGACAGCTCGACGGAGGAGACCAGCGCGGCCCTCGACCTCATCAACGAGGAACTGGCCTCGACCGGATTCGCAGGGTTCAGCGGGCGGCCGACAGCCACGCACCTGTTCAACGCGATGCCGGCGATCCACCACCGTTCCCCCGGCCCCGTACCGCTGCTCCTGCAGCGGGCCCGGGCCGGCGAGATCGCCGTCGAACTCATCGCCGACAACGTGCACCTGCACCCCGAGACGGTACGCATGGCGTTCACCATCGCGGGCGCGGAGAACATCTGCCTGGTCAGTGACTCGACGGCGGCCGCAGGGTGCGCGTCCGGCACCTACCGGCTGGGACGGAGCGAGATCGCCGTCGTCGGGAATTCCGCCGTCCTGATCGCGTCGGGCGCGCTGGCCGGCGGCGCCGCGAGCCTGCTCGACGTGGTGCGCTGCGCCGTGGAGGCGGGAGTCGGCGCGGAGGACGCCGTCCGCTCCGCGACGGCGGTGCCGGCGGGCGTCCTGGGACTAGCAGACGAAGTGGGAAGCCTGCGGAGCGGGCTCCGTGCCGACGCCCTGGTGGTCTCCCCCGACCTGCAGCTGAAGGGTGTGCTGCGGGCCGGTACCTGGGTGCGGCCCCTCGAGGCGTGATCCGGCCGACGTCGTTCTCGGGCAGCCGTCAGCGCCAGGTGCCGATGCCGATCACCGGACCGGCTTCGATCCACGAGGAGAGCCCCGCGTAGACGTCGTACTTCATGGCGAGGTCGAAGGGCTCGCCCTCGTAGGCCAGCTGGACGATGATCGCCCCCGGCTGGATCCGCACACGCTCCGCTTCGGTGGGAGCCCGCCAGCCTTCCACCTCGAGGGAACTCCGGAGGAAACGGAACTTCGGGATGGGGCTCAGCGACAGAAGGCTGAGCCATTCCAGGTTCTTGTCCGTATAACGACAAACCCCCACCCGCCAGCCCTTGGGAGGGAGGCGGATGGAGGCGTCGAACGTGCCGAGGGCACGGTTGAGCTGGTAGCGACGAAGCAGGAAGGCGCCGATCACGAGCACGAGCAGGCCGAAGACGACCGCAAGGCAGATGAACGTCACACCCAGTGCCTCCATGCTGGGAACCCTAGACGGATTCCGGAGTCACCGAACCGCCGACCCTGGCGTTGTCCGCCACGATCACTACCCGGTTCGAGTCGACAGAGAAGAAGCCACCGTCCACACCGACCACCAGGCGTTCGCCGTCGACCGGGTCCACCGAGAGCTCACCCGCTTCAAGGATCGCCAGGATGGGAGCGTGGCCGGGAAGGATCCCGATCTGCCCGTTGGCGGTGCGTGCGTTGACCGTGCGCGCTGCGCCCGACCACACGAAGTGGTCGGCCGCAACGATTTCGACCTCGAGTTCGCCGTGCGATGCCATCAGCGTTACTTACCGGTCTGAGCTTGGATCTTGGCCCACTGGCGCTCGACGTCGTCGAGGCCACCGATGTTGAAGAACGCCTGCTCCGCGATGTGGTCGAGGTCGCCGTTGCAGATCGCCGCGAAGCCTTCGATGGTGTCCTTGATGGAGACCGTCGAGCCCTCGACGCCGGTGAACTGCTTGGCTGTGTAGGTGTTCTGGGAGAGGAACTGCTGGATACGGCGCGCACGCGCGACGATGACCTTGTCCTCTTCGCTGAGCTCGTCGATACCGAGGATCGCGATGATGTCCTGCAGTTCCTTGTTCTTCTGCAGGATCTGCTTCACGCGCACGGCCGTGTTGTAGTGGTCGTGCCCGATGTACTGCGGGTCCAGGATGCGCGAGGTCGAGGCGAGCGGGTCCACGGCCGGGTAGAGGCCACGGGACGCGATCTCGCGGGAGAGCTCGGTGGTCGCATCGAGGTGCGCGAACGTGGTGGCCGGAGCCGGGTCGGTGTAGTCGTCGGCAGGGACGTAGATCGCCTGCATGGACGTGATCGAGTGCCCCTTGGTCGAGGTGATGCGCTCCTGCAGGAGGCCCATCTCGTCGGCCAGGTTGGGCTGGTACCCCACGGCGGACGGCATACGGCCGAGGAGGGTCGACACCTCGGAGCCTGCCTGGGTGAAGCGGAAGATGTTGTCGATGAAGAGCAGCACGTCCTGGTTCTGCACATCGCGGAAGTACTCCGCCATGGTCAGGGCCGAGAGGGCCACGCGGAGGCGCGTTCCCGGCGGCTCGTCCATCTGGCCGAACACGAGGGCCGTGTCCTTGAGGACGCCGGCCTCTTCCATCTCGACCCAGAGGTCGTTTCCTTCACGGGTGCGCTCACCGACACCGGCGAACACGGAGGTGCCACCGAAGTTGCGGGCGACACGCGTGATCATCTCCTGGATGAGGACGGTCTTGCCGACCCCCGCACCACCGAAGAGGCCGATCTTTCCACCCTTGATGTAGGGGGTCAGGAGGTCGATCACCTTGATGCCCGTCTCGAGCATCTCGGTGGAGCCTTCCAGCGACGCGAAGGACGGAGCCTTGCGGTGGATCGGCCAGCGCTCGGAGATCTCGAGGGCGGACTCCTCGACGTCGAGGGGCTTGCCCAGGACGTTGAAGATGTGGCCCTTCACGCCGTCGCCGACGGGCACGGAGATGGGGGCACCGGTGTCCTGCACCACGGTGCCGCGGACGAGACCGTCGGTGGCCTGCAGCGAGATGGCGCGGACGAGGTTCTCACCCAGGTGCTGCGAGGTCTCGAAGGTGATCAGGCGGGTCACACCGTTGAGAGTGACCTCGGTGGTGAGCGCGTTGTACATTGCGGGGATTGCGTCGGCCGGGAACTCGACGTCGACAACCGGGCCGATGACACGTGCAATACGGCCGGTGGCGCCGGGGGCAACTGAGTCCGTACCGTGTTCAACAGTCTGGGCAGTCATCTCTCTCACTTCATTTACGTAGATGGCGTGGAAACAAGTCTAGCTGTGCACCCGGCGCCCGCGAGGACCCGGATGGGGTGTCAGGAGGCGTTCAGCGCGTCCGCGCCGGCCACGATCTCCGAGAGCTCCTGGGTGATCTCCGCCTGGCGGGCGGTGTTGCGCAGACGCGTGTACTTCTTGATGAGCTCGGTCGCGTTGTCGCCTGCCGACTTCATGGCCCGCTGGCGCGCGGCGAGTTCGCTCGCCGCTGCCTGCAGCATGGCGGCGAAGATGCGCGCTTCGATGTACCTCGGGAGGAGCGCGTCCAGGACCTGCTCGGGCTCCGGCTCGTACTCGTAGAGCGGGAGGATCTCGCCGTCCTGCGACTCGTCCTCGTCCACGACCTCGAGCGGGAGCAGCCGCATGACGGACGGCTCCTGCACGACCATGGACCGGAACTTCGTGTAGACGACGTGGATCTCGTCCACGCCACCGTCCTCGTAGTCCTTCAGGAAGGCGGACAGGAGCGCCTCACCGACCTCCCGGGCGACACTGAACTCGGGAGCATCGGTGCCTCCGGTCCAGATCCGCTCGTACGCGCGACCGCGGAAGTCGAAGTACGACTGAGCCTTGCGTCCGACCAGGTATGCCTGGATCTCCTTGCCCTCGGAGCGGAGCGTCTCGAAAAGCCCCTCCGCCTGCTTCAGGGCACTGGCCGAGTACGAACCGGCGAGGCCGCGATCGGAGGCCATCACCAGCACGGCTGCTCGCCGCACCTGACCGTGCTCGGTGGTCAGCGGGTGGTCGATCTCCGTCTGCGACGACACGGCCGAGACGGCACGTGTGATCGCGTTCGCGTACGGCAGCGCAGCGGCGACGCGCGTACGCGCCTTGCCGATGCGAGAAGTCGCGATCAGTTCCATCGCCTTGAAGATCTTCCGCGTCGACGTGGTCGAGGCGATCTTCTGGCGGTAGACCCGGATCTGGGCTCCCATTCTTGTCCTTTCCTTCGCTCCCGGTAGGGAAGCGATCAGGCCAGGGTCCTGCACGCCGGGAGGGGTCGGGCCCCTCCCGGCAGCAGATCCTCTAGCGCTTGTGCCTGACGATCTTTTCCTGCTCGACCGAATCGGCGTCGATCGCTTCGTGCTCCTCGTGGCCGGGGTGGATCCCGTTCGCGCCGGTACCGAAGAAGCCCTGCTTGAAGTTCGTGATCTGCGTCTTCAGCTCCTCGATGGTCGAATCCTCGAGCTTGCCCGTCTGGGCGAGCGTGGTGAGGATCGGCGAGGTGTGGCCGAGGTGCTCCAGGAACTCCGTCTCGAAGCGGTTGATGTCCTCGACCGGTACGTCGTCGAGGTGCCCGTTCGTTCCGGCCCAGATGGAGACGACCTGCTGCTCCACCGGCATCGGGGAGTACTGGCCCTGCTTGAGCAGTTCCATCAGGCGGGCACCACGGGTCAGCTGCTGGCGTGACGCCGCATCCAGGTCGGAGGCGAACATCGCGAAGGCCTGCATGTCGCGGTACTGGGCGAGGTCGAGCTTCAACGTGCCCGAGACCTTCTTCATCGACTTCACCTGTGCGGCACCGCCCACTCGGGACACCGACACGCCGACGTCCACGGCGGGGCGCTGGTTGGCGTTGAACAGGTCCGACTGCAGGAAGATCTGGCCGTCGGTGATGGAGATGACGTTGGTCGGGATGTAGGCCGACACGTCATTCGCCTTCGTCTCGACGAGCGGGAGTCCCGTCATCGAGCCCGCACCGAGCTCGTCCGAGAGCTTGGCGCAACGCTCGAGGAGGCGGGAGTGCAGGTAGAACACGTCACCCGGGTAGGCTTCGCGTCCCGGCGGGCGCCGGAGCAGCAGGGACACCGCACGGTAGGCCTCTGCCTGCTTGGACAGGTCGTCGAACACGATGAGGACGTGCTTGCCGCCGTACATCCAGTGCTGGCCGATCGCCGAACCGGCGTAGGGAGCCAGGTACTTGAAGCCCGCGGGGTCGGAGGCGGGAGACGCGACGATGGTCGTGTACTCCAGCGCACCCTTGTCCTCGAGGGTCTGGCGGACGGCTGCGATGGTCGATGCCTTCTGGCCGATCGCGACGTAGATGCAGCGGACCTGCTTGTTCACGTCACCGGAAGCCCAGTTGGCCTTCTGGTTGATGATCGTGTCCACGGCGATGGCGGTCTTGCCGGTCTGGCGGTCGCCGATGATCAGCTGACGCTGGCCGCGGCCGATCGGGATCATCGCGTCGATGGCCTTGAGCCCGGTCTGCATGGGCTCGTGCACCGACTTGCGCTGCGTGACGCCAGGCGCCTGGGTCTCGAGCGCGCGGCGTCCTTCGGCGACGATCGGGCCGAGGTCGTCGATGGGCTGGCCGAGGGGGTCGACCACGCGGCCGAGGAAGGCGTCGCCGACGGGAACGGAGAGGATCTCGCCCGTGCGGTGTACTTCCTGGCCTTCTTCGATTCCGTTGTAGTCACCGAGGACGACGACACCGATTTCACGGGTGTCGAGGTTCTGGGCGAGTCCGAGCGTGCCGTCCTCGAACCGCAGCAGCTCGTTGGCCATGACGGAGGGAAGACCCTCGACACGGGCGATGCCGTCACTGGCGGTGGTGACGCGTCCGACTTCGACGCGCTCCGCGTTTCCGGGCTCGTAGGACGCCGCAAAGTCGTTCAACGCACTACGGACGTCTTCGGCGTTGATGGTCAATTCGGCCATCTCAGTCCCTGCTCTCCTGTGTTGTGATCACCAGATGCGTGGCGACCGGGGTGTGATTCAGTGGGTGTGACAAGGCGCGCGCGCCTATCCCGCCAGCCTGCGGCGGAGTTCGGACAAGCGCGTGACCACGGTGGAGTCGACCATTTCGTCTCCGACGCTGACACGGACTCCCCCGATGAGTGAGGGATCGACGTTCACGTTGACCTTGAGCTCGCGGCCGTACATCGCGTTCAGCCCGGCTTCCAGCCGCTCGAGCTGGCTTGCCGTCAGCGGACGGGTAACGCTGACGTTGGCAATCCAGCGCTGCTGGCGTGCGGCGACGAGCTCGAGGAACCGCTCCACGAGGGCTGCGGGCTTCAGCCCGCGCGGTGCCCGCACGGCCTGTGCGATGAGGAGCCTGCCCGCAGGTCCTGCCTGCGGAACGAGCTTCAGGCCGAGTGCGACCTTCGACTCGGGCGTCGCCTGCGCTTCGGACAGGGCGCGCTGCAGCGCATGGTTCGAGGCGACTACCTGCATGAAGGAGTACAGCTCGTTCTCTAGCCGGTCCAGGCCTTCCACCCCGCTGCCCTGCTCGGCGACCGAGATCACCACGGTCGCCGCGAGGGTCTCCAGGGCGTCACCGATGTCGCGTGCGTTGGCCCAGCGCTGGCCGACGAGGTCCTTGACCACGTCGGCTGCCTCGGGCGAGACACGACCGGCGATGAGCTGGTCGACCAGCACGGCCTTGTCCTTGCCGGTGCGGGACGGATCGGTCAGCGCGCGGCGCAGCCCGGCGTTGCTGTCGAGGATCGCCAGCACGCCGAACAGGTCCTCGGCCAATGCGAGGGTTGCACCCGGCAGTCGGGACTCCAGTCCTTCACGGACCGTTGCCAGGGAGACGCTCGATACTCCTGCCATTACTTCGCTGCACCTGCGCTTTGCGACGACGTCTCGAGGTCGGCGAGGAAGCGGTCGATCACGCGTGCCGACCGGGCGTCGTCCGCGAGGGACTCCCCGACGATGCGGCTTGCGAGATCCGTGGCGAGCGTACCGACCTCGGAGCGGAGCGAGACCACGGCGGCCTGGCGCTCGGCTTCGATCTGCACGTGCGCCTGCTCCGAGATGCGTGCCGACTCGGCCGCTGCCTTCTCCTTGAGCTCCGCGAGGATCTGCGCGCCTTCGGCGCGTGCTTCCTCACGGATCCGGTTGGCCTCGGTGCGGGCCTCCACGAGCTGCTGCTTGTACTCGTCGAGCGCCGCGTTGGCCTGGGCCTGTGCGGCCTCGGCCTTTGCGATACCGCCTTCGATCGCTTCCGTACGCGCTGCGAAGGTCTTCTCGAACGCCGGCATGACGAACTTGATGACGATGAACATCAGCACGGCGAAGCCGGCAAGCGTCACAAGGAATTCCCACCAGTTCGGTGCGAGCGGGCTCGATCCCTCTTCTGCCGCCATAATTGCTGCCTTAAGCATTTTTCACCCGTCTTTCTTCAACGTGTCTTCGATCGATCCGGACGGGGTGTCAGGCGCCGATGACGAAGGCGAAGACGAGACCCAGGATCGCGAGGGCTTCGGTCAGTGCCAAGCCGAGGAAGGCGATGGGCTGGAGGACACGCTGTGCCTCAGGCTGGCGAGCTACGCCATTGATGTAGGCCGCGAACACGAGACCGACACCGATACCACCGCCGATTGCGGAGAGACCGTATCCAACGAGGTTGAGGCTACCCTGTACTTCCATTGTGTTCCTTTCAAGATGCCGCTTGCTGCGACAGGTTGTTTGGGATCATCCCCGACGGGGAAGACTTGTGTGAATCAGTGGGCGTCGGCGTGCAGTGCGCCTTCGATGTAGATCGCGGCGAGCAGCGTGAAGACGTAGGCCTGGAGGATCATGATCAGCGCCTCGAGCATGTACATCGCGACGGCCCCGACGAGGACCAGGACGCTCGTGCCCTGCAGCAGGATGTTGCCGGTGGAGACCATGTACTCGATCGCCGAGCCGGCCAGGGTCACGATGAGGTGACCGGCGAGCATCGTGGCGAAGAGTCGCAGCGAGTGGGTGACCGGGCGGACGATGAAGTTCGAGATGATCTCGATCGGCACGACGATCGGGAGGATGTACCACGGCACACCCGAGGGGACGACGGCCAGCTTGAAGTAGCGCAGGCCGTGCTTCTTGAGGCCGATGCCCACCCAGAGGATGTAGAAGATCGCCGCGATGGCGTAGGCGCTTCCCGGGTGCGAGAAGCTCGGCAGCTGGAGGAACGGGATGGCGCCGAAGATGTTGTTCACCAGCACGAAGAAGAAGGCGGTGAAGAGCCAGGGGACGTACTTCAGGAAGTCCCGGCCGCCGATGATGTCCTTGCCGATGGAGTTGCGGACGAAGCCGTAGGCCGACTCACCGAGGAACTGCACCTTTCCCGGCACCAGCTGCTGGCGGCGGGATGCGACGAGGAAGAAGGTTGCGATGAGGATCACCGAGAGGATGACCATGAGCATCTGCTTGCCGAAGCCGGGGTCGAACCAGACGCCGTAGTGGTCACCCCAGGGGAGGAGATCCCGGTAGTGGGTGTCCTCGATCGTCGGGGCTACGAATCCCTCTTCGGTAGTTGCGGCCGGGAGCGCAAGCGCGATCAACGCGTTTCCTCTCTGCAGTGTCCATCGTTGGGCAAGATCTGTTCGGTCGCAGTGGAACTGGTCCGACTCGTTAAGTTATGGGGATTCACTCGCGTTCAGCCTCGGTCCCGGGCACGGTCCGCCCGCCCTGCGGCTTCGGGGTGTGGTTCCGGGTGAGGTTGTGCATGTGGGAGAGGTAGAAACCCCCTGCTGCACCTAAGAACGCTCCCGCCAGCACCAACCAGCGCGTGTCGAGGAGATTATCCAGCCCCCAGCCTATCAAACTCCACACCGCGATCCCGCCAATCATGTAGCTGAAGACGGCGATGCCGGCGTTGTACCCGCCGTTGGAATAGCGCGCGTCCACGTCCTGGGGCGGCGTTCCGCGACCCTCCTCCGGACCGGGCGTGACGCCCGCCACGTCAGCGTCCTTCCAGCGGATCGGCGGACGGCGCCGCGCCCGCCGGGCCGTCGGGCGCCGCGTCGTCGTACAGGGGTGTCCTCAGGCGGGAGAACGCGACGACCTCCGCCACCTGCCAGGCGACGACGGTCGCGAGCGCCCCGGTGAAGAACCAGGTGCGGTCGAGCCAGCCCGGCGTCCCGAGGAGGAACAGGACGGCGGCGAACCCGACGACCTTGATCGCGTAGGTGACGGCGAACAGCCCGAGCGCACCGGACGGATTGGTCCTGCCGGTGAAGTGTCCGATCAGCAGGCTGATGCCGAAGAAGGTGACCACGAGCGCCGAACCGAACAGCACACTCGCGCCGGCGGCGGCGGAGGTCGCGAGGGTCGCGGCGACCGCGAGCACCAGGGCGATCGCCCCGCCCGCAGCGGCGCTCCGCGCGAGGATGCGCAGCCAGGGGGACGCGGTGGCCTCCGCTGCGGCCACGAGGGGCTGGGCTCCGTTCGCCGGGTGCTCCGGTCGTGGCACGTGCTGGTCCGCTCTGTCGGCTGCGCCGTCCGGCGCCCTGCTGGTCCTCCGTCGACGGCGTCGGGAGGGTGGTGCGGATGCGCGTGGAGAACACGCCGCACCGGCGCCTGAAATTCTACCGCACGGCGAACGGCACGCCCGGAGCGGTCAGGGCGTGGCAGCCGTGCGCCGACGGGCGAGCGCGCGGAAGATCCGCGGGGAGTAGAGGTAGAGGGCGACGACGGCAGCGGCGAACAGCGAGGCGGAGACCGCCAGTGGCGCCGGTGCGGTGGCGAGCACGAAGCCGGCCGCTCCGGTCAGCGCGGACAGGATGCTGACGAAGAGGGACACTTGGACGTGGCTGAGGCCGGTGTCGGTGAGCCGCTGGTACACGTGCTGCCGGTGGGCCGTGTAGAGGCGCTCACCGCGGCGGGCCCGGCGGACGAACGTGGTGAACGTGTCCGCGAGGTAGATCAGCACGGGCGAGAGCAGGTATTCGAGGTAGACCCCCGCCAGCAGGCCGGTCACGGCGATCGCGGCGACGGACGCCCCCAGGAGGTAGCTGCCGACGTCCCCGAGGAAGACGAATCCCCGGCCGAGGTTCCAGGGCAGGAACCCGGCGAACGCCGCGGCCACCACGAGCCCCGCGACCGTCAGCCACAGCTGGTCGCTCAGCACGCCGGCGTAGGAGTAGAAGAGCCCGACGACGAGGCCGTGCATGCCCGAGATGCCGTTGATGCCGTCCATGAAGTTGGCAGCGTTGATGTAGGTGGCGACGGCGATCGCGCCGATGGGCACCCACCAGTAGCTGCTCTCGTCGATGGTGGTGGCGAGCGCCGCGGTGCCGATGGCGCCGATGAGGAGCTGCGCGCAGGCGCGGACCCGGATCGGCAGACCGCGGAAGTCCTCCATCCATCCGAGCGCAGCCGATGCCCCCACCATGCAGATGATGACCAGGATCAGCGACCGGTCGACGGCGACGAGGCCGGTCGCGAGCGAGAGCACCAGCGCGACGAGGATCGCCACCGCTACCGCCACCCCCATCCCGCGGATCACGACGGTGCTGTGCGAGGAGCGGTGGTTGGGGATGTCGATGACGCCCAGACGCTTCAGCAGGGGCTTGACGACGGTGGGCAGCGCGAGCGACAGCCCCAGCGCGACGGCGGCGACGACCGCCAGGAGCGCCGTCACGAGTGTCCTCCGCCCGCCCGCGAGGGCGTCGGGTGCGAGGTCGACGGATGCGAGGTCGACGGGTGCGCCGCCGATGAGCCCTGTCCGTCGTGCCGGACGCCCCCCGGCCCGGGCGAACCCTCGGGGGGAGCCCCTGAGGAGCCGTCGGACGGAGCGATGCTGCGGCGGCCGTCCCCGAACCCGCCCTCGTCCTTCCACTCGGCGAGGCTGAGTTGCTGCGGATCGAGCGGCGCCACCGAGGTGTGCGAGATCTTGGGGTGCAGCGGCCGGGAATCGTTCTCCCCGACGCCGATCAGGTCCTCGTGCATCTTCTCGCCGGGCCGCAGACCCGTGAAGACGATGTCGATGTCCTTTCCGGACATGGCGATCATGCGCTGGGCGACGTCGAGGATCCGGACGGGCTCACCCATGTCGAGGATGAGCACCTCCCCTCCCCTGCCGATCGCCCCGGCCTGGACCACGAGCTGGCAGGCCTCCGGGATGGTCATGAAGAACCGGGTGACCTCCGGATCGGTGACCGTGATCGGGCCGCCCGTGCGGATCTGCTCGGTGAAGAGGGGAAGCATCGAGCCCCGGCTCCCGATGACGTTCCCGAAGCGGACGGACACGTACTTCTGGCCCGTCCGCTCCGCGTGCCAGGACGTGAGCTTCTCCGCGACGCGCTTGGAATGCCCCAGGACGCTCGTGGGGTCGGCCGCCTTGTCCGTCGAGATGTTGACGAAGTTGGTGACACCGACGGCTGCGGATGCCCGGAGGACGTTGAGGGAGCCCTGGACGTTCGTCTTCCAGGCCTCCTCCGGGTACTGCTCGAGCAGTGATACGTGCTTGAGCGCTGCGGCGTGGAAGACGACCTGCGGCCTGCGGTCCTCGAAGATGTTCAGGAGGGCGTCCGCGTCACGGATGTCGGCCAGCACGGTGTCGCGGCCGGTCAGCAGGCCGCGGCCCGTGAGGGAGATCTGCGTCGACTGGAGCCCGGTCTCGTCGCGGTCCAGCATGATGAGCTCGGCCGGCGCGAAGCCGGACAGCTGGCGGCACAGCTCGGAACCGATCGAGCCGCCGGCGCCGGTCACCAGCACGCGCTTGCCGGTGATGTAGCCGGCCACCTCGTCGGGGTGGATGTCGACGGGGCGCCGGCCGATGAGGTCCTCCACGGCGACCTCTCGGAAGTCGGCGATGCCGGCACCCGCCGCGCCGAGCATGTCGCGCAGGGGCGGCAGGACGAGCACCTTGATGCCGAGTCCCTCCACGAGGTCCGAGACCCGGCGCACCTGGGACGCCTCGACCTCGGCGAAGGCGATGACGAGGATCGAGGCCTGCGTCCGCGTGGCGATCTCCCGCAGGTCGTCGATCCTGCCGAGGACGGGCACGGTGGACAGCCGCAGGTGCTTCTTGGCCGGGTCGTCGTCGATCAGGCCGACGGGGAAGTAGGGGGACTCGGGATCCTGCATCATGCGGACCACGAGGGAGTTGCCGAGGAAACCGGCACCGTAGATCAGGGTGCGCTGCGCGTCCTCCCCCGGCTTGGCCTTGCCCTCCACGTACATGCGCTTGAGGTAGCGCGTCGCCGCGAGGAACATGCACGCGAAGGGGAAGGCGATGATGCCGATACTTCGCGGGACCTCGATCACGGTGAAGAACGCGACGCTGACGAGCACCAGGATCACGGCGACGAGGACGGCGACGATCACCAGCAGTCTCGCCTCGTGGAAGCTGCCGAAGCTGTATCTCCCCCGGTACAGCGCGAAGCTGAGGCCCACCACCAGCTGGGCGATGACGGCCACAGCGCAGAAGGTCGCGATACCGGCGACGTTGACTTCCTTCACCAGCAGCTCGTAGCGGAGGATCAGTGCGAGGACGATGGCCACGATCCAGGCCGCCGCATCGAGCAGGTACTGCGACCACAGCCAGATCGCCGGCTTGTCCCCGGCGGGAGTTCCGGCAGAGCCTGGTGTCCGGGCGGAAGCCCGGCCTTCGTTGAGTCCCATGATTCCTAACGGTGTCATGCAGGCCGCCACCGCGTTCCGCCGAGGTGCGGCCGCCGGGGGCCCGGCACCGGCAGGGCCGGTCCGGCCGGGGGTGGAACACGGTGTAATAGACTGCTATTACCCGAGAATACTAACTGCACCGCCTGTGCCAGGCCTGTTGCGCACAGCCCTGGCGCGGCCCGGAAGGAACACGTTGCACGTCTCCGACGCCGGTACTCCGCGCGTGTTCATCGTGATCACCACCTTCAACCGGGCCGCACATCTCGCGGAACTCCTCGACTCCATCGCAGCCCTCGACCCGGCACCGTCCGGCGTCGTCGTCGTCGACAACGCGAGCACCGACAGCACCGCGGAGATCCTCGCGGAGGCGGGTCTGCCGGTCCTCGTGCACCGGCCGGCACGGAACCTCGGAGGCGCGGGCGGCTTCGCGGCCGGCGTGGCACGCGCCCTCGACGAGGGGGCCGACTGGCTGTGGCTGATGGACGACGACGTCGTCGTCCTCCCCGACGCCCTCGCGTCCTTCGGCCCCTGGATGCACCGCTATTCCTGCATCCACGGCCGCCGGTACGACGCCGAGGGACGGCCGTTCTTCTGGCAGCACAGCCTCAACGAGTTCCTCGGCGTCCACCTGCCCGTCCGCGGGAACGTCTTCGCGCAGTCACCGGTCTTCCATACGAACGTGGGCTGTTTCGAGGGCATGCTGGTGGCCGCCCCCGTGGTGCGTGAGATCGGACTGCCCGACGCGCGGTTCTTCCTCAACGGTGACGACCTCACCTACGGCTGGCTCATCGCGCAGCGGTACCCGGTGGCGTATGTCGACGCCTTCGTCCTGCGGAAGACCCGCGCGCAGCGCCAGGTGGACCTCGGGGTGCGGCACCTGAACGATTCGAGCGACCTCTCGCGGTTCTGCGGCATGCGCAATCGCGGCTACCTCGCGCGCTACCTCCAGCTCCATGGCCGCTATCACCGCGCCGGATTCGGCGCCGGGACCGTCCTGACCGCGGCGAAGGAGCTCGTGCGGCTGGTCGCCGTCGAGCGCTCCCTCTCCGGTGCGTCCTCCCTCTGGCGCGGCTGGCGCGCCTCGCGGGTCATCCTGCACGACCCGGACTGGACGCCCGAGCCACCGCTTCCCCTGCCCGGCCCGTCCGGCTCCCTGGGAACCGCGTCATGAGCTGGCTGGTCCTCGGCGGCTCCGGTTTCGTCGGGTCCGCGGTGCTCCGCGCGCTCCGCTCCTCGGGGATCGACGCCACCGCCGCTGCAGCGCCGCGCCTCACCACGACGGCGGACACCGCGGATGCCGTCGGAGAGGCGGCGGCACGCATCGACACCGCGGAGCTGGAGGCAATCCTGCAGGGCCATGCGGTCGTGGTCAACGCAGCCGGTCTCGCCACTCCCTCCGCGGGCGGCGGAGCGGACCTCCTGGGCGCGAACGCCCTGCTGCCCGCCGTCGTCGCCCGTGCCGCGGCGGCCGCGGGAGTCCCGCGCTTCCTCCACCTCAGCAGTGCTGCCGTGCAGGGCAGGACACCGGAGCTCGACGAGACGGACACGGTCCGCCCCTTCTCCGCCTATTCACGCAGCAAGGCCCTCGGCGAGCAGGCACTCGCCCTGGTGGCGGCCGGCCACCCCGGCCTGTCGGTGGTCACCATCCGCGCCACGTCCGTGCAGGGACAGGGCAGGCCGACGACGGCGGCGCTGGCGCGGCTCGCCCGCTCCCCCCTCGCCTCGGTGGCCGCTCCCGGCAGCGCCCCGTCCCCCGTCACGTCCGTCGAGGCCCTCGCCGACCTGGTCCTCGCCGTCGGGCTGCACGAGGGACCCGTACCGCCGAGGGTGCTCCAGCCCTGGGAGGGGCTCACCGTCCGTAGCGTCCTCGAAGCCGCCGGGGGCCGACCGCGGGTGCTGCCGGCAGCGCTCTGCCGGTTCGCGGTCGGGAGCGGATACGCGCTGTCGACCGTGCTGCGCGGACGCCTCGACGGTTCTGTACGCCGCGTCGAGCTGATGTGGTTCGGGCAGGACCAGGTACCGGGATGGGCTGCGGCTCAGGGCATCGTCCCGGCGGCGCGGGCGCGCGACGTCCTTGCCGGGGCACAGCACGATCGGAACGGACAGGGTCCCCGGGGGTCCCAGGAGGATCCGGGACCACAGGACGCCTCCCGCACCTGAGCCGCGTCAGCGGGCGCCTGGCTGGCGCGGTTCCTGGCCGGCGCCGGTTCCTGCGTCAGGGGGCGGGCGGCGCCTGGCCGGCGTCGGTCCCTGCATTCCCACCCTGCCCGTCGATACCGATGACGTCCGGGACCACCTCCCGCAGGCGCTCCAGCGGGAGAGTTCCCTGACGGACGACGCGCAGGACCTCCCCCGTCGCGTCGACGATCGTCGATCCCGCACCCTCGGCGGCCGTCCGCGGTCCGGCGTCGAGATAGACGGCGACGGATTCGGCGAGCTGCGCGGCCGCGTCGGCCGCCGTGGTCGCAGCGGGCTGTCCGGTCCGGTTCGCGGACGACACGGCCAGCGGACCGGTGATCGTGAGCAGCTCGAGCGCGACGTCGTCGTCCGGCATGCGGAGGGCCACGGTCCCCATCGTGTCACCGAGGTCCCAGGTGAGGGATGGCTGTGCATGGCAGATCAGTGTCAGGCCCCCGGGCCAGAACGCCTCGGCGAGCCTGCGCGCGTCCGGGTGGACGTCCGTCGCGAGTCCGTCCAGCGTCTGGATCCTGGGGATGAGGACGGGCGGGGGCATGTTCCGGCCGCGGCCCTTGGAGGCGAGGAGGGTGGCGACGGCCTGCGGCGAGAAGGCGTCGGCACCGATCCCGTAGACGGTGTCGGTGGGCAGGACGATGCACTGCTTGAGCGACACCGCCCGCTGGGCGGCCGTCAGCCCCTCGCTGCGCTGGACGGGATCGGAGCAGTCGTAGCTGGTGGTCACGAGCCCATCTTTCCACCCGTGCACGGCGCTCCGCACATCGGCGGAGGGCGCTGCGTGCCCGGTCAGGACGACGGCGGCGGACCGAAGCCCGTGCCCCGGAGGCCCGCGGAATAGGCGGCGAACCAGGCGCGCAGTCCCTTGAGGTCACGCTGTGTGAGGAACCAGTAGGGGAAGCCGATGACGTCCGCGCCGAACCACCGGAGGTTGCGGTACTTGCGGGCCAGGTACGCCCGGTTGCGGAAATAGGAGAACCGCTTGAAGTCGCCCTCGGGGATGACCGGCGTGATGAAGCCACCGAAGATCGGCTTCATCTCCGACCAGGTCGCCGGGTGGCGGACGGCCACCGTCGCTAGCGTCCCGTACCTCAGGCCCGCCTTCCGCACGCGTGCCAGGAAGTCCACCTCGTCGCCGCGGATGAAGAACTTCATGTCGGGCAGTCCGATCTTCGCGAACACGTCGGCCCGGACCAGCGCACCGTTGAAGAAATGCACCATGCCGGGCAGGTAGCCCATCGGCTCCAGCTTCGCCCGGTCGTTCGTGAGGAGGCCGTTGATCCGGAAATTGAAGGACAGGCGCGTGGGATCCGAGGTCGCGGCGACGAGGGGACTCACGATGTCGAGGTCGTGCTCGTGCGCCGCGCGGAGCAGTTCGGCGAGGCAGCGCTCGTCCTCCGGGTGGCCGTCGTCGTCCATGAGCCAGATCCACCGGGCGCCGCTCGCGATCGCTGCGAGGATGGCGAAGGCGAAGCCACCGGCACCGCCGAGGTTGGCTTCCGAACGGAGGTAGTGGATGTTCCCCACCGCGGCGTCGACGACGGCGGTCGCGGGCTCCGTGCCCGAGTCGACCAGGGCCACGGTCGCGATCGGTGCGCGCTGCGCCGCCAGGGAACGCAGGAGCTGGGCGAGTTCCCCGTGCCGGTCGTAGGTGACGGCCGCGACCGCGACAGTATCAACAGACATGTCGGCGCCCGTGCCTGCACCGGCCGCTCCTCCGGCGTCCATCCCTCCGTCGTCCATGGCGGCTCCCGTCATCGGCTTTCCTTCCCGGTCGTGTCCAGCGACGCGCTGCCGAGCACGGCGCTCGTCGCGCGGTCCCGGCCGCTGAGGTCCTGATGCGTACGGATCGTGCTCCAGAGACCCGACTGCCGGAGGAAGGCGGCCACCCAGGGCGCCTGCACCTCCGCATGCTCCATCACGAAGTAGCCGCCCGGGCGGAGGAGGCGCGCTGCGGAGGAAGCAGCGGCCCGGGGCAGCTCCATCCCGTCCGCTCCCCCGCCGTAGAGTGCCATCTGCGGATCGTGCTCGGCCACCTCGGGCTCGTTGGGGACGGCGTCCGCGGGGATGTACGGCGGGTTGGAGACGACGATGTCGAACGAGCCGTCGTGCTCGGGGAGGGCCGTCGCGAGGTCGCCGCGGGTCAGGTGCACCCCGAACCGCTCCAGGTTGGGTGCAGCCCAGGCCAGTGCGAGGTCGCTGAGTTCCACGGCGTACACGTCGGCGCCGGGCACCTCGTCGGCGACGGCCGCGGCGATCGCGCCCGACCCGGTGCCCAGGTCCACGATCTTCGGGGCATCGAGGCCCGCCGCACGGTCGATCACGAGCTGCGCGACCGTCTCGGTCTCGGGCCGCGGGACGAAGACCCCGGGGCCGACCGCCAGGTCGATGCGCCGGAAATGCGCCGTACCGGTGAGGTGCTGCAGCGGAACGCGCCGGGCGCGCTCGTCGACGAGCGCCTCGAAACCGTCGGGTACCTCGGCACCGGTCAGGGCAAGGGCACGGAGCCTACCGCGGGAGACACCCAGCAGGTGGGCGGCCAGGAGTTCCGCATCGACACGGGGACTGGGAACACCCGCCTCCCGGAGCTGCCGCTCGGCCGCCCGCAGGGCCTCCTCCACGCCTACTCTTCCGAGCCGATGGCGTCCAGGCGGGCCTGCTCGTCCATCTCGATCGCGGACTGCACCACGGGCTCGAGTTCGCCGTTCATGACCGCGTCGAGGTTGTAGGCCTTGTAGCCGGTCCGGTGGTCCGCGATCCGGTTCTCGGGGTAGTTGTAGGTACGGATGCGCTCCGAGCGGTCCATGGTGCGGATCTGCGACTTCCGGATGTCGGAGTTCGCGGCGTCGATCTTCTCCTGCTCGTGCGCCAGGATGCGGGACCGGAGGACGCGCATGGCGGCTTCACGGTTCTGCAGCTGCGACTTCTCGTTCTGCATCGCGACGACGATCCCGGTGGGAAGGTGGGTGATGCGCACGGCGGAGTCGGTCGTGTTCACCGACTGCCCGCCGGGGCCGGAGGACCGGTAGACGTCGATCTTCAGGTCGTTCTGGCTGATCTCGACCTCCTCCGGCTCGTCGACCTCGGGCAGGACGAGGACGCCGGCGGCCGAGGTGTGGATACGGCCCTGCGACTCGGTGACGGGCACGCGCTGCACGCGGTGCACGCCGCCCTCGAACTTGAGCCGCGCGTAGACGCCCTCGGCGGGGTCGTTCGAGGACCCCTTGATGGCCATCTGGACGTCCTTGTAGCCGCCCAGGTCGGACTCGTTGGCCGAGATGAGCTCGGTCTTCCAGCCACGCGACTCGGCGTAGCGCGCGTACATGCGGAGCAGGTCGCCGGCGAACAGCGCGGCCTCGTCGCCACCCTCGCCGCCCTTGACCTCGATGATGACGTTGCGGCCGTCGTTGGGATCCCTCGGGATCAGGAGGCGGCGCAGGCGCTCCTGTGCGGTGGCGAGCTGCTCCTCGAGCACGGGCACCTCGGCGGCGAACTCGGGGTCCTCGGACGCCATCTCGCGGGCCGCCTCGAGGTCGTCGTTCAGCGTGCTCCAGCGGTTGTGGGCATCGACGATGCGGCCGAGCTCCGCGTACCTGCGGCCGAGCTTCCGGGCCAGCGCCTGGTCGGCGTGCACCGCGGGGTCGGCGAGCTGGTCCTGCAGCTCGGAGTGTTCGTCGAGCAGTCCCTGGATGGACTCAAACATCGGGTGTACCTCTTTCGGCTGTTACAGCCAGTCTACGAAGGACGGGATGGCAGACATGACCGGATTTCCTCGCGGAAGCCGGTCATCCGTGTCATCCCGGCTGTTTCATCTCGCCGCCGGATGCCCCGGCCGGGTCTTAACCAGAAAACCGCCCTGGAACGCGGCCACCGGGCCCGGCCCTCCCGCAGGCTCTGCGCCTGCGGGAGGTCCGTGCTTCGGGGCCGCGTTCCGGGCGGTTCCGGGAGGAACTAGTCGGAGTCCTTGGAGCCCAGGGTGGTCTTCTGGACCTGCATCAGGAACTCGACATTGGACTGCGTCTCCCGGATCTTGTTGGTGAGCAGCTCGAGCGCCTGCTGGGTCTCCAGACCCGACAGCACGCGGCGCAGCTTCCACATGATCTTGACCTCGTCAGGCGAGAGCAGGTTCTCCTCGCGGCGCGTGCCCGAGGCATTGACGTCGACGGCGGGGAAGATGCGCTTGTCGGCGAGGTTGCGCGAGAGGCGGAGCTCCATGTTGCCGGTGCCCTTGAACTCCTCGAAGATGACCTCGTCCATCTTGGACCCGGTCTCCACCAGCGCGGTGGCGAGGATGGTGAGCGAGCCACCGTTCTCGATGTTGCGCGCAGCACCGAAGAAGCGCTTCGGCGGGTAGAGGGCAGCCGAGTCGACACCACCGGAGAGGATGCGGCCCGACGCCGGAGCGGCGAGGTTGTACGCACGGCCGAGGCGCGTCATCGAATCGAGCAGCACGACGACGTCCATGCCCATCTCCACGAGGCGCTTGGCACGCTCGATGGAGAGTTCCGCGACCGTGGTGTGGTCGTCGGCCGGACGGTCGAAGGTCGAGGCGATGACCTCACCCTTGACGGTCCGCTGCATGTCGGTGACTTCCTCGGGACGCTCGTCCACCAGGACCATCATGAGGTGGACCTCAGGATTGTTGATCGTGATGGCGTTAGCGATCGACTGGAGGATGAGCGTCTTGCCGGCCTTCGGCGGCGAGACGATCAGGCCGCGCTGGCCCTTGCCGATCGGCGCCACGAGGTCGATCACGCGGGGACCGATCTTCTTGGGGTCCGTCTCGAGGCGCAGGCGGTCCGAGGGGTAGAGGGGCACGAGCTTCGCGAACTCGACGCGGTCCTTCAGGTCCTCGGCAGGCTTGCCGTTCACCGAGGTGACGCGGACGAGCGCATTGAACTTCTGGCGTGCGCTGGCCTGGGTCTCGCCCTCACGGGGTGCCCGGATGGCGCCGACGACGGCGTCGCCCTTGCGCAGGTTGTGCTTCTTGACCTGGGCGAGCGACACGTAGACGTCGTTGGGGCCCGGCAGGTAGCCGGAGGTGCGCACGAAGGCGTAGTTCTCGAGGACGTCGAGGATGCCCGCCACGGGCAGCAGGACGTCGTCCTCGGTGACCTCGACGTCGTCGACCTCGGGGTTCTGGTTGCGGCCGCGGCGGCGGTCGTTGCGCTCGTTGCGGTCCCGGAACCGGCTGTTGCGGTCCTCGGTGGGGGCGGAGCCGTTGCGGTTCGCGCGATTGCGGCGGTTGCGGCCGCGGCCCTCGTCGTCGTTCGCGCCGTTTCCGCGGTTGTCGCTGCGCTCGCTGCCGTTGCGCCCACCGTCGTTCTGGCTCTCGCCGTTCGCGGTGCCGCTCGAGCGGTCCTCGTCGCGTCCGTTGCGTGAGCGGCTGCGGCGGTCGTTGCGGTCGCCGCGGCTTTCGCCCTGGTCGGCCGGGGCCTCGCCCTGGGCGTCGCCCTGCTGCCCGTTCTGGGCATCATTTTGGGACTCGTTCTGCTGGCCGTTTTGCTGGCCGTTCTGGCCGGGCTGCGCGTCCGAACGGTCCTCGCCGCGGCGGCTGCGGCGGTTGCGCTGGTTGCGGCCACCGTTCTCGCGGTCATTGTCACGGTCGCCGCGGTCCTGCTGCTCGCCGTCGGTGGACGTCGCAGCGGCATCGCGCGAAGGGGCGGCGTCGCGCACGGGGGCTTCTGCCGGCTCGGCGTCGGGGGCAGGTGCGGTCACGACACCGTCACTGCCGGCCCGGCGGTTGCGGTTCCGGGTGCGCGGCTGGCGCTCGGCCGGAGCGGACTGCTCCTCGGAGGCGCGGTCACCGGCGGCCTCGGCCGGGGCCTCGGCTGCGGGACGCTCTGCGTCGGCGCTGCGCTCAGTGCGGACCGCGGCGACCTTGGGGCGGTCGGCGACGGCGGAACCGCGCTGGTGGTCGGAGATCGCGGACACGAGGTCGCTCTTGCGCATCCTCGATCCGCCGGTGATCCCGAGCTGGCCGGCCAGGGCCTGGAGCTGTGCGAGCTTCAGGCCCGCAAGGCCGCTGCTCTTGGAAGTTGTTGCGCCGGTTGCTTCAGCGTCTTGGGTGGCCACACCTGGTAACAGGTCAGTGGTGTCAGTCACGAAGGATCCTTCCCCCTCGTCGGGCGGCCACCTGATCGGTGGTCCGCGGTGGTTTGCCCCGTGCCGCAGGTCAAAGCAGGCGGGGTTCAGCCGAGCCGGAGACGATCCGGCAGGCCGGGGTGTGCTGGAAGCCTGAGGATGTCGATGGGCGAAAGGAGAAGTCCGCACGCACAAAGATAAGGTCGGAGGCTACACCGGAGGCTGTGCTACTGCTGATGGAACCTGCAGTGTCGCGGCGGTCTGAAGAAGAGGACGGCCGGCTCAACAGAAGCACACGATGCCTGTTGGAGACTTTCACGTTTCAACAGACGCGGTAATTCCGCCTTGGCGGTTACTACCCTTGGTGCACTCCCACTTTAGCACCTTCTCGCTCCACTGCCAGCCGGAGAACCCGCCACATCCCCGGCGTGTCGCCCTGCCCGACCAGCGCGCGCACGGCCTCTTCCGCCGCACGGGCCCCGGCCTCGCCCACGGCGAGGGTCAGGACGCTCGGCCCTGCCCCGGAGATGGTGCTGGCGAAACCGGCGGCCCGCAGTCCGCGCAGGAGGGTGGCGCTCGGCAGCATGGCCGGCGCGCGGTAGTCCTGGTGCAGCGAGTCCTGCGTGGCGAAGAACAGCAGTGACGGATCGGCACCGAGCGCGTGCACGAGCAGGGCTGCGCGCCCGGCATTCGCCGCGGCGCTCCGGTGGGAGACCGACGGCGGCAGGAGCGCCCGGGCGCTCTCCGTGGACAGCGCCAGATCCGGTACTGCGAGCACGGGGATGATGTCGGGGTGCACCTCGACACGCGTGCTGTGGTAGGCCCTGCCGCTCTCCCACGAGATCGCCAGGGCTCCCATCAGGGCAGGCGCGACGTTGTCCGGGTGGCCCTCGATCGTGGCTGCCCACTGCAGGAGGTGCTCGGCGTCGAGCCGTTCGCCGACGGGGAGCAGGGCGTTGCCGGCGAGGACTCCGGCGACGATCGCGGACGCCGAGGAGCCCATCCCCCTGCCGTGCGGGATGACGTTCGTGGTGTCGAGTTCGAGCCCGGGCGCACGGCGCCCCGCGCGATGCAGGGTGCTGATGAGCGAGCTCGCGACGAGGTGGGTCTCGTCGGTCGGCAGGGCTTCGGCGCCCTCCCCGGTGGCGCGCACCGTCGTGGATCCCGACGTCGTCGTGCGGACACGCACCGTGTCGTGCAGGGTCAGCGCGAGGCCCAGGGTGTCGAAGCCCGGCCCTAGGTTCGCGCTCGTGGCCGGTACCCGGACCACGATGTCCTGGCCGGCGTCAACCGTCGGGAGGTCGAGCACGTTCGACGACGCGGGTGCCGCGTGCAGCCCGGCCATGTCAGTCTTCGAGCCCGAGCGCCGCAGCGACGCTCACGACGTCGAACTCCACCTTGGTGGGTTCCACATCCGAACCGTCCGCCGTGCGCAGCGCCCACTGCGGGTCCTTGAGGCCATGACCCGTGACGGTGATGACGATCGTCTTGCCCGTCGGGACGAGTCCTTCCGCGTGCTTCTTGAGCAGCCCGGCGACACCGGCGGCGGACGCGGGCTCCACGAAGACGCCCTCCCGCGAGGACAGCCAGCGGTGCGCGGCGAGGATCTCGTCGTCCGTCACGGCCTCGATGAGACCGCCGGACTCGTCCCGCGCCGCGACCGCGAAGTCCCAGGACGCCGGGTTGCCGATCCGGATGGCGGTGGCGATGGTGTCCGGCTCGGTGATCGGGTGGCCCTTGACGAGCGGCGATGCACCCTCCGCCTGGAATCCCCACATGATCGGCGTGCGGGTCGCGACGGCGGGAAGCTCTCCGGAGTGCATCGAGGCGTAGGGCGCCGAGTACTCCTTGTAGCCCTTCCAGTACGCGCTGATGTTGCCGGCGTTCCCGACGGGCATGAGGTGGTAGTCCGGCGCGTCGCCGAGCGTGTCGACGACCTCGAAGGCCGCCGTCTTCTGGCCTTCGAGCCGTGCGGGGTTCACCGAGTTCACGAGGAACACGGGGTAGGCCTCCGCGAGCTTCCGGGCCACGTCGAGGCAGTTGTCGAAGTTGCCGTTGACCTGCAGGAGCTGGGCTCCGTGGGCGATCGCCTGGCTGAGCTTGCCCATGGAGATCTTGCCGTCCGGCACGAGGACGGCGCAGGTGATGCCGGCCTGCGTGGCGTACGCGGCGGCGGAGGCGGAGGTGTTGCCCGTCGACGCACAGACCACGGCCTTCGCCCCGGCGGCGACGGCGGCCGTCATGGCCATCGTCATCCCGCGGTCCTTGAAGGAGCCGGTGGGGTTCATGCCCTCGACCTTCAGGTAGACGGCGGAGCCCGTCAGCTCGGACAGGTGCCGGGCGTGCACGAGCGGCGTTCCGCCCTCGCCGAGGGTGATGACCTCGGTGGCGTCCGTGACTGGCAGGCGTTCGGCGTATTCGCGGATGACTCCGCGCCACTGGTGGGCCACTTAGATTCCCTCTACTCGAAGAACGGATGAGACGGCGGTGATGACATCGAGCGCTGCGACCTGCTTGACGGTCGCGGCGAGGGACGCCTCGGGTGCGCGGTGCGTGACGATGCGCAGCTCGGCGGTCGTCCCGCCGTCGGGGCCGCCCTGGTGGATGCGCTGGCGCATGGTCTCGATCGACACGCCGTTCTCGGCGAAGATCTGCGCGATGCGCGCCAGGACGCCGGGCTGGTCCGCGACCTCCAGGCCGATGCAGTAGCTCGTCCGCACGGTGTCGATGCTCAGCGCCGGGACGTGACCGGTGGTGGTCTCCGTGCGTCCGGGGCCGCCCAGCACCATGCGGCGCGCGGCGCTGACGACGTCCCCGAGCACGGCCGACGCGGTCGGGGTGCCGCCTGCACCCTGACCGTAGAACATGAGCTCGCCGGCATTCTCCGCCTCGATGAACACGGCGTTGAAGGCGCCGCGGACCGCGGCCAGCGGGTGGGACCTCGGCAGCAGGGTCGGGTGGACGCGCACGCCGGCGCCCGCGGATCCGGCGTCGTCGGTCAGCAGCTCGGCGATGGCCAGGAGCTTGATGACGTAGCCGTCCTCGGCGGCGGCCGCGATGTCGTCGGCCGTGACGGCCGTGATGCCCTCGCAGAAGACGTTCTCGAGGCCGAAGCGCGTGTGGAAGGACAGCGAGGCGAGGATGGCCGCCTTCGCGGCCGCGTCGTGGCCCTCGACGTCGGCGGTGGGGTCCGCCTCCGCGTAGCCGAGGTCCTGGGCCGCCTTGAGGGCGTCGGCGAAGGAGGCACCCGTGGTGTCCATCTGGTCGAGGATGTAGTTCGTGGTGCCGTTGACGATCCCGAGGACGCGCGTGATGCGGTCGCCGGAGAGGCTGTCCTGGATGGGCCGCAGGATCGGGACGGCACCGGCGACGGCGGCCTCGTAGGACAGCTGGACCCCCGCGGCGTCCGCCTTCTCGTAGAGTTCCGGTCCGTCCTGGGCCAGGAGTGCCTTGTTGCCGCTGACGACGGTCGCTCCGTGCTCGATCGCGCGGAGGATCAGGGACTTGGCAGGCTCGATGCCGCCCATCAGTTCGATCACGATGTCCGCGTCCTCGACGAGCGCCTCGGCATCGAGTGTGAGGAGGCCTGCGGGGAGCTCGACGTCGCGCCGGGCGTCGAGCGTGCGGACCGCGATCCCGATGAGTTCGAGCGGAGCGCCGACACGGCGGCCGAGGTTCTCCGCGTCCTCGAGGAGGATGCGGGCTACCTGCGAGCCGACGTTGCCGCAGCCGAGCAGGGCTACGCGCAGGGGCTGTGCGGGGGGCGTTGCTGGTGAGTTCATGCGGTCCGTGGTGCTCCTGAATCCGTGGCTGGCAATGCGGGTTCGCGCTGGACGTCCCTGCGGAACAGGTCCTCCTCGGTCTCACCGCGCACGATGAGCCGGGCAGCACCGTCGGCCACCGCCACGACGGGCGGGCGCGTCAGGTAGTTGTAGTTGCTCGACAGCACCCAGCAGTAGGCTCCGGTGCCCGGAACGGCGAGGAGGTCGCCGGCTCCGGTGTCCTCCGGAAGGTAGACGTCCCTCACCACAATGTCACCGCTCTCGCAGTGTTTTCCAACCACACGGGAGAGCACGGGGCTCGCCTCCGGCGTCCTCGAGGCCAGAACGGCCGAGTAATCCGCGCCGTAGAGCACCGGACGGGCGTTGTCGCTCATGCCCCCGTCCACCGACACATAGCGTCGCGGATGCGTAACGGAGGTGTCCTCCACCACCTCGGACCCGTTCGCGGCCGCGTCGACGCGCACCGTCTTCGTGGTGCCCGCGGTGTAGAGGGTGAAGGTCGTCGGGCCCACGATGGCGCGGCCCGGTTCGATCGAGATCCGGGGCACGCGCAGTCCCAGCTCATGGCAGGTCGCACCGACGACGGCGGCCATGGCGCGCGCGATCTCCGCGGCGGGGCGCGGCTCGTCGGCCTCGGTGTAGGCGATGCCGTAGCCGCCGCCGAGGTCGAGTTCCGCGAGTTCGACCCCGTGGCGGTCGCGGACGCCGGCCAGGAATCCCAGCAGCCGCTTCGCCGCGAGTTCGAAGCCCTCGGGCTCGAAGATCTGCGACCCGATGTGGCAGTGCACGCCGAGGAGGTTGATGCCGGGGTGGGCCAGGGCATCCGCGACGGCGCGCGCGGCGGGCGAGGAGGCGTCGCCGTCGTCCCCGTCCGCCTGCCCCGGACCCTGCTCGGTGGTCAGGGAGAGCCCGAACTTCTGGTCCTCGTGGGCCGTCGCGATGAACTCGTGCGTGTGTGCGTGGACCCCCGGCGTGAGGCGGAGCATGACGTTGGCCCGGCGGCCCCGCTGCAGGGCCAGGTCCCCGACGAGGCCGACCTCCTGGAGGCTGTCGACGACGATCCGTCCGAGGTCCGCGTCGATGGCGCGCGTGATCTCCGCTGCCGACTTGTTGTTCCCGTGGAGTCCGAGCCGTGAGCCAGGCAGGCCGGCACGGAGGGCCACGGCGAGCTCGCCGCCGGAGCACGTGTCCAGCCCGAGCCCTTCCTCACGGACCCAGTGCGCCACCTCCGTGCAGAGGAACGACTTGCCCGCGTAGAACACGTCCACTCCCCCGCACAGGTCGCGGAAGGCGTCGTCGAACGCGTCGCGGAACGTGGCGGCACGGGTGCGGAAGTCGCGCTCGGACACGACGAACAGGGGCGTGCCGTACTGCCGGGCGAGCTCGGTCACGGGGATCCCGTCGACCTGCAGCACGCCGTCCGGTCCGCGGTCCACGTCCTCGGCCCACAGCTTCGCGTCCAGCCGGGCCGCGTCGACGGGAACGGACAGCCACTCCGGGGCGAGCGGGGATGCTTCGGCGGCCACGGCTACATCCTCTCCGGCGCGGACACGCCGAGGAGGTCCAGGCCGTTCGCCAGGACCTGCTGCGTCGCGTTGTTCAGCCACAGGCGCGAGCGGTGCACGTCCTCGACGGCGGCGTCGCCGAGCGGGGCGACGCGGCAGGCGTCGTACCAGCGGTGGTAGGTCCCCGCGATGACCTCCAGGTGGCGCGCCACCCGGTGCGGCTCGCGGAAGGTCGCGGACTGCGCGACGACGCCGGGGAACTGGCCGAGCGCCGCCAGCAGTTCACCCTCGGTGGGGTGGCTGAGCGACGCGGCGTCGAAGGTGCTGGTGTCCACGCCGGCGGACACGGCATTGCGGGCGACGGCGTGCGTCCTGGCATGGGCGTACTGCACGTAGAACACGGGGTTCTCGTTCGTGCGCCGCGTGAGCAGGTCGAGGTCGATGTCGATGTTGGAGTCGGCGGAGAACCGGGCCAGGGTGTACCGCGCGGCGTCGACGCCCACGGCGTCGACGAGGTCCTCGAGGGTCACGACCGTGCCGGCACGCTTGGACATCCGGACGGGCGCGCCGTTCTGCATGAGGTTCACCATCTGGCCGATGAGGACCTCGACGGTGTCGGGGTCGTCGCCGAGAGCCGCGGCGGCAGCCTTCAAACGCGCGACGTACCCGTGGTGGTCGGCGCCGAGCATGATGATGTTGAGGTCGAAGCCGCGCCTGCGCTTGTTGACGAAGTAGCCGATGTCACCCGCGATGTAGGCGGGCGATCCGTCCGACTTGATGACCACGCGGTCGCGGTCGTCGCCGAAGTCGGTCGACCTCAGCCACCAGGCGCCATCCTCGTAGAAGAGGTTGCCGGAGCCCTTCAGCTGCTCGAGGAGGCCCCCGACGAAGTCGTTCTGGAACAGCGAGTGCTCGTGGAAGTAGACGTCGAAGTCGACCCCGAAGTCGTGGAGCGACTTCTTGATATCGGTGAACATGAAGTCCACGCCGACCACCCGGAAGCGTTCGACCGCGTCGGCCTCGTCGAGGGACAGGATGTCCGGCTCCGCGGCGACGACGCGCTGGGCGATGTCCTCGATGTACTGACCGCCGTAGCCGTCCTCGGGAGCGGTCTGCCCGGATGCGCTCGCGAAGAGCGAGCGGGCGAACCGGTCGATCTGCGCGCCGTGGTCGTTGAAGTAGTACTCCCGCACGACGGACGCGCCCTGCGACTGGAGCACGCGCGCCAGTGCGTCTCCCACCGCCGCCCACCGGGTTCCGCCGATGTGGATGGGGCCCGTGGGATTCGCGGAGACGAACTCGAGGTTGATCTTCTGGCCTGCGAGCGCATCGCTGCCTCCGTAGGCGCGGCCCGACTCGACGATGGTGCGGGCGAGTTCTCCGGCCGCTCCGGCGTCGAGCGTGATGTTGAGGAAGCCCGGACCGGCGATGTCAACGCTCTTCACGCCATCGATCGCGGCGAGGCGGTCGCTCAGGAGCTGGGCGAAGGCCCGGGGGTTCATGCCCGCCTTCTTGCCGAGCTGGAGGGCGATGTTCGTCGCCCAGTCGCCGTGCTCCCGGTTCTTCGGTCGCTCCACCCGCACCTCGGAGGGGAGGTCGATGCTGAGGTCACCCGCCTCGACGGCGGCCTTCAGGCATGCGGAGATAGCGGCAGAGAGTTCTTCGGGAGTCACCCGTCAAGCATAGCGACACGGGCCGGGGCACCCTGATTTTCGTGACGCGGCTCAACTCGTGCTGCCGCCCGCCCGGCTCCGGGAGAAGCCGGGACCGGGCGGAACAGTCCCCGGGGCTGCCGGAAACGAAGCACCGATGGAACCCGGGACCGGCTCCGCGCGTTACTTTCAGATTCAACCATTCCTGTGCGGGGTTCCCGCACCCGATGACCCCAGGAGCACACAGTGACCAGAACAGCCCCGGCCGGCACACCCGCCTTCCCTACGCACAAGCGCGTGCTGACGGCACTCGCCGCCGTCTCGATCCTCGGTGCCGCGGGCTGTGCGGGGGCCGAGGCCGGAACGCCGGCAGGGGCCGCTGCGGATGCTCCCGCAACCACCGGGCCGAAGGAGACTGCGGCCACCGGGCCGGAGGAGACCGGAGCCGCCGCCGGCGAGCAGGCCTACAGGGACGGCACCTACACCTCGACGGGTTCCTATCAATCGCCCGCAGGGCCGGAGGAAGTGGGCGTGACCCTCACGCTCGAGGCCGACGTCGTCACCGCCGTCGAGGTCGAACCGAAGCCCGACAACCCGACCACGAGGGAGTACCAGGGGCGCTTCGCGGGGGGCATCTCGGACGCCATCGTGGGGAAGAAGCTCGACGAACTCTCCGTCGACAAGGTGGCAGGATCCTCGCTGACCAGCGGAGGCTTCAACGACGCGACCGGCAAGATCAAGAGCGAAGCCCGGCTCTAGGCCGGCATGACAGGCTCCTTCAGCTTCGACGCGATCGGCACCAGCTGGCGCGTGGACTGCGCGGCGCCGCTGGCGCCGGAGCAGAGAACGGACCTGCTGCGCCTCGTGGAGGACTACGACGCGCTCTACTCCCGCTTCCGGGGCGACTCAGGAGTCACAGCGCTCGCGGCCGACGGCGGGCAGCTCGCCCTGCCGGACCACGGTGCACGGCTCGGCGGTCTCCTGCGCACGCTCCACGACCTCACCGACGGCGGTGTCTCACCCCTCGTCGGCGACCGGCTGGCGGCCTCGGGATACGACGCCGCTTACTCCTTCGCCGTGACGGCCGACCCCGCGCCGGCACGGGCGTGGGACGACGTCCTGCAGTGGACAGACCAGGGCATCACCCTGCGCGAGCCGGCCCTGCTGGACGTCGGCGCAGCGGGCAAGGGCCAGCTCGTCGATCTCCTGCTGGAAAGCCTCGTCGCCGCGGGCCACGAGGACGTGATCGTGGACGCCGGCGGGGACATGCGGCGGATCGGCTCCGGCGACATCACCGTAGCCCTCGAGCATCCCTACGATCCGTCGTCCGCCATCGGGACGGTCCGCCTGGGCTCCGGGGCGCTCTGCGCATCCGCGTCCAACCGCAGGGTATGGGGCGACGGGCTGCACCACATCCTCGACGCCCGCACCGGCCGCTGCGTCGACACGGTGGTCGCCACGTGGGTCCTCGCGGAGGACGCCATGACCGCCGACGGACTGTGCACCGCCCTCTTCGTCACCGACCCCGCAGTGCTCGCGGAGGCCTTCACGTTCGACTACGTCATGGTGTACTCGGACGGACGCGCCCGCTACTCCACCCCCCTCGCAGGAGCCCTGTTCCGATGACCACAGCACTCGACGCCCTGCTGAGCCGCCTGACCATGTACCGGCTGACGCTGGCCCTGCTCCTGGTCCTGACCGTCGAGGCCCTCGTGCTGTCGCTGGCGGGCCTCCTCGCCTTTTCGCCGGCCGAACTCGGCGGGACCCTCCTCGCGGCGGTCGGCGGAACGATCATCGGCACGCGGCTCCTGGCCCTGATCCTGCGGCTGCGTCCGCACGGGGACTCGTCGCTCATCACGGGGCTGATCCTGTTCCTCATCATGTTCCCGTCCGGCACCACGGCCGGCCTCGGCGGCATCCTGGTGGCCGGCATCGCCGCAGGGGCCTCGAAGTTCCTGCTGGCCTTCCGGGGGCGGCACATCGTCAATCCCGCCGCGGCCGGCGCCGTCGTCGCGACCCTGCTGGGAGTGGGTGCAGCGGGGTGGTGGGTCGCCAACGCCTACATGCTGCCCGTCGTCGCCGTCGGCGCCGCCCTCCTCCTCCACCGGACGCGGAAGCTCTCCATGGCCGCAGTGTTCCTCGTCGGCGGCATCGGCATCCTGCTCGTCGGATTACTGCAGGGCGGCATGACTCCCGGCGCGGGCCTGCAGCTGGTCCTCACGTCATATCCCCTCCTGTTCCTGGTCGGCTTCATGATGACCGAGCCGCTCACCCTGCCCCCGCTCCGCTGGCAGCAGTGGCTGTTCGCCGCGATCGTCGCCACCGTCCTCGCCCTCCAGCTGTCCATCGGCCCGGTCTTCCTGGGCCCGGAGTTCGCCCTGGTCATCGGCAACGCGGGAGCCTTCCTGCTGGGCCAGCGGCGCGGCGTGCGGCTGTCCTTCGCCGGCGCACGGCAGCTCACGCCGACCAGTACGGAACTCGTCTTCGAGCCCTCGCGGCCCGTGCGGTTCCGTGCCGGCCAGTACATGGAGCTCAGCATGCCGCACCGTGACGCCGACGGCCGCGGCAGCCGCAGGGTCTTCAGCATCACGTCCGCGCCGCAGGACACCTCCGCGGTCACCTTCGGCGTGCGGACCACGGCAGCGGGCAGCTCCTTCAAGAAGGCTCTCCTCGACCTGCCCAAGGAGGCACGCATCACGGGCACCCTCGTGGGAGGGGATTTCAGCCTGCCGCGCGACCGGTCGGTACCCCTGCTGCTCGCGGCCGGAGGGATCGGCGTGACGCCGTTCATCAGCCAGCTACGGGACCTGGCCGCGCGCGGCGAGGAGCGCGACGTCGTCCTCGCCTACGTCGTCCGGAACGAGGAGGACATCGCGTTCCGGGACGAGCTGGCCGACCTGGGCACCCGCGTGGTGCTGTTCATGCCCGGCGTCGAGCCCCTGGCCCTACCCGACACCTGGACCTACAGCGGCCCGGCCCCTGACGCGGAGAACCTCCTCGCCGCCGTGCCGGATCTCAGGAGACGCAGAGTGCTCGTCTCGGGCTCACCGAAGTTCATCGGCGAGATCCGAGCGGAAGTCCGCAAGGCGGGCGTCCCGCGCGTGCGCACGGACGCCTTCCTCGGCTACTGACGGCCCGTCCGCCGCTGTGTTTTCCGCGAGAAGCACTACCTGCTAAGCTCGATGAGTCCCTTACGGATGCGGGAGTTCCCGCGTCTGCCTTCGTAGCTCAGGGGATAGAGCGTCTGCCTCCGGAGCAGAAGGTCGTAGGTTCGAATCCTATCGAGGGCACCCCGACTCACGCAGAGTCCACCGCCGTCGGCCACCAGGCCGGCGGCGGTTCTGTTTTTGGTAGGCTCCACAGCACGCGGCCCCGCGGGGCCGCACTGGCACCTACCGGCAGGGGAATCGTGGGGACGAAGGGCACGATGCGGTCGAGCCGCCGGCGCACCGTCCCGGCACTCGCCGGCCCCGTGCTCACCGTCCTCGTCCTGGTTCTCGCAGTCATCGCAGCCGGCTACATGGGACAGCTGTCGGCCGAGCCTGTAGTGGACCCCTCCGTCGCCGGACTGGAGCAGCAGGGCCCCTCCGCGACGCAGACGCCGGAGGCGCTGCCCGACGACGGCGAGCGCCTCGTCATCACCGGCGACTCGGCCGCCGCCGCCCTGCTGATCCTGGTCATGATCGCGCTCGCGCTCCTGCTGCGGTTCCTGCTGCGGTTCCTGCCGCGATTCCGATCGCAGCAGCTGGACGGGTTCCCGGACCAGACGGAACTCCAGCGGCCGGGGACCTCCCTTCTGGCCGACGCCCTGCCCGCCTGGGCAGAGGCATCCCGCGCAGCACTCGCAGCCGGCACGGACACGTCCGATGCCGTGATCCGGTGCTGGCTGGACTTCGAGCGCCTGTGCGCTGCGGCGGGCGCCGGGCGCAGACCGGCCGAGACGACGACGGACTTCGCCGTCGCGGTGTCCTCGGCGCTCGCCCTTTCACCCCAGCCGCTGTCCACCCTCAACCGGCTGTACCAGCGGGCGCGCTTCGGGCAGGCGGGGCACGACCGCTCCCCCGGCCTTCCGCCGGCCGACCGTGACTTGTCCGACCGTGAACTGGCCGCCGCCAGCATCGATGAGCTGTCGGCCGCGCTGGCGTCGCGCGGGTCGCAGCGCGGCCGGAGGACTCCCCGGTGAAGCCCTCCGCATGGGCCGTCACCGGCGTGCTGGTCGGGCTCGCGCTGGTCGCCGACTGGTTCTTCGGGCTCGATGGTCGCCACGCCGTGGCCCTCGTGGGGGCGGCGCTGGCAGCAGGAATCGCCAACGGGCTCCTCGAAGCGCTCGACGTCCTCCGGCCCACCCTGCCGGCACTGCCCGAACCTGTCCGCGGCCTCGGAGACATCCAGGCACTCGAGTTCTCGCTGTCGTCCACCGAGCCCGGCACGCGCGCGGTCCTCGACGTGCAGGCCATCGCCGCCTCGGTCGTCGCGGCACGCCCGGACACCCCGAGGAGCGCTGCACTCGACGTCTTCCTCGCGCGGGCCGAACCGTCGGCCCTGACTCACCGGGAGATCAGCGCCGTCCTCGATGAGCTCGAGCGGATGATACTGGAACCGCCGGAGACCGGACCGGCCAGCACGCCCCGATTCCCCGCCGACGCGGCAGCCGATACAGCAGGCCGGCCGCGAGCGGACGCCGCCGTATCCGCACGCCAGGAGATCCATGACCGCCCCTGATTCCACCCGTTCCACCGGACCCACCACCGGACCGGGTGCCGTCGACAGTCCCGTCGACACCGCCGCCCACCTCGGCCGGACGATCCTCGAGCGCACCGGGACCGTCGTCGTCGGCGCCCGCGCACCACTGCGCCTGGCCCTGGCAGCGGTACTGGCCGGCGGCCACGTCCTGTTCGAGGACCTCCCCGGACTCGGGAAGACCCTCGCGGCCAAGACCCTGGCCCAGGCGCTCGGGCTCGACTTCCGGCGCCTGCAGTTCACGCCCGATCTCCTGCCGTCCGATGTGACGGGATCCTCCATCTTCAATCCGGTCACGCGGGAGTTCGAGTTCCGGCCGGGACCGGTCTTCGCGGGCCTGTTCCTCGCCGACGAGATCACCAGGACGTCCCCCAAGACGCAGTCCGCCCTCCTGGAAGCCATGGCGGAGGCACAGGTCTCCGCCGAGGGCACCACGATGCCGCTGCAGCGACCCTTCCACGTGTTCGCGACCTCGAATCCCATCGAGTTCGAGGGCACGTATCCCCTGCCGGAAGCACAACTGGATCGTTTCCTGGTCCGCCTGCGCTTCGGTTATCCCGGCCCCGGCGGCGAACAGGACATCATCGCCCGCCGCATCACGCGCCGGCAGGACGAGACCAGGGTGGAGAGCGTGACGACGGCCGACGGGCTGCTGCACCTCCAGGCCGTCGTCGAGTCCGTGGGGGTGGACGACGACGTCATCGACTACGCGGTGCGGCTCACGGCCGCGACGCGCAGGCATCCCGCGGTCGAGGTCGGCGCCTCGCCCCGCGGGTCCCAGGCACTCGTGCTGCTGGGCCGCGCCCTCGCCGTACTCGACGGGCGTCCCTTCGTCCTTCCCGAAGACCTCAAGGAGGGCGCGGTCGCCGTCCTCGCGCACCGGCTCACCCTCACGCCGTCGTCCTGGGCGCAGGGGGTCGCGACGGAGTCCGTGGTGCGGGAGGTGATGGCCGAGGTGCCCACCCCGCCGACCGTGCCCCGTGGCTAGGCGCGCCGAGGCACGGTCCCCCGCCTGGGCCCTGGCCGTCATCGTCACACTGGTCTGCATCGTGGCCGGGCTCGTGTCCGGCCGTCCGGACACGGTCGCCCTCGCCACCCCGTTCGCCCTCCTCGCCCTCGCGGGACGCACCGGCCCCGAGGCCACGGGGAACCCTCCGGTGCACATCACCGCCGACCGGAGGGCCGGAGCCGGCGGCTCCCGCCTCCGGCTCGTGCTCGCCCCGCGGCCACCCGGCGGAGATGCAGCCGGGCACCGGCTGGTCGCGGTGGTCCTCGCCGCACCGGGATGCCCGCCCGACGCGCTGGTCCTGCGGGCCGACGAGGACTGTCCCCTGCTGGTGGAGGCTCCGCTCTCGGGAGAATCCGACGTCCTGTCCTACGGCGCGGCCGCCTTTCCGTCCGACCTCTCGGGCGCAGCGCCGTTCGTGGCAGCCCCGCCCGTGCGTGTCAGCATCCTCCCGCCGGTCGGGCCGGCCCTCGCGCACCCCGTGTCCCGACGCCTCGTGGGCCTTGCCGGAACGCATGCGTCGCGGCGGCCGGGAGAGGGCGGCGAGCTCAGGTCGATCGCGCCCCTGCAGCCCGGTGACCAGCTGCGACGCATCGACTGGCGTGCCACGGCGCGCCGCTCGGCGGACCAGGACCAGCTCATGGTGCGCCGCACGTTCGCCGACGCCGAGGCCTCCGTCCACCTCGTCATCGACCAGGGACACGACCTCCCGGCGTCGACCGCCGCATGGTTCACCGCCGGGCCGCAGCGGCTCGTCCCGGGATCGCTCCACGTGGCGCGCGCGGCCGCCACGACGGTAGCCGCGTCCTATCTCGCCGCCGGGGACCGTGTGGGCCTGGACGACCTCTCCGGCACCCGCAGGGCCCTGCGCTCGGCGGCCGGCGCCCGGCACCTCGAGCAGATCCGGACCCGCCTCGCGGGCACGCCGGTCGTGCCGCGGCGGCACCGGCGCCGGGACCCCGCGCCGCCCCCGGGCGCCGTCGTCGTCGTGTTCTCCGCCTTCCTCGACGCAGAACCGGCGCGACTCCTGCGCCTGTGGAACGCACAGGGCCACCTCGTCGCCGGTGTCGACTGCGTACCGCCGCTGGACCGCAACGAGTCGACGGTGGCTCAGGCGCAGGCCGTGCGGCTGACGCTCCTCCGGCGACGCCTGCTGATCGAGGACCTGCAGCGCGAGGGCATCCCCGTGTTCCGGGGAGCATCTGCGGACCCCCGGCTGGACGGACGCACCGGCCCGAGCGGAGCGTCCGAGGACTTCGGGACCGATCCCGGCACGGACCTCGCCCTGGGTCTCCGGCTGCTGGCGCGCCGCGCCGGCAGACGCACCGGCGGTTTCGGACAGGGCTCCCGGCAGGGCTCGGGCGGGGAGGTCCCGTGAGCACGCGGCGCCCGGCCGCGAGTGGGCGGGCCCTCCCCGACCGCGGCGGACTCGTACCCCTCCCGGTGGTCCGTGGAGCCACGGCCCTGATCGCCGTCCTGCTGGGCTCCGTCGTCTGGAACGGTTCCCTCTGGGTCGTCCTCCCCGTGGTGGTGGCGGCGGGCGCGGCCTTTCTCGCATCGATCGGCATGGCATCGGTGTCCCTCCTCCTCCTGGTGGTGGCCTACGCGGTCAACATGCCGGCCGGGTCGCCGTGGCTGCCCGTCTTCGTGGCGGGGCTCCACGCCGTCTTCCTGCTCTATCTGCTGCTCCTGCCGCTGCCCCTCCGCGGCTGGATCAGTGGTGCGGCGCTCCGGGCGATCGCCTGGTCCTTCCTGCGCCTCCAGGCCGTGGCGCAGCCCGTGGCCGTCCTCGCCCTGCTGGTGGATGACGCCGGGTCCAGCGTCGCCGCCGTGCTCGCCGGCGTGGGGGCGCTTGCAGCGTGGGTGCTCTGGCTCGTCGGACGGCCGGCCCCGGGGACCCCGGATCGGTCGTGAGTCCCCCACGTCCTATCCGAGTGCCGTCCCGGCCGGAACAGGGCGGGATCGAGGACAGCTTTCGTCCGCTTCCCGTCGTACCGTGGTGGCATGATCGAGACCTCGGCCCGCCTGCTGCAGCTCCTCTCCCTCCTGCAGCTGCGGCGAGAGTGGACCGGCCCGGCCCTGGCCCAGCGCATGGACGTCACGGAACGCACCGTCCGGCGGGACATCGGGAAGCTGCGCACGCTGGGCTACCCCATCAACGCCTCCCCCGGCGTCGCCGGCGGATACCAGCTCGGCGCCGGCGCCCAGCTCCCGCCGCTCCTGCTCGACGACGACGAGGCGCTCGCCGTCGCGATCGGGCTCACGGCGGTCACGGCCAGCCCGGTCTCGGGCGTAGGCGAAGCCTCCGTCCGTGCGCTCACCAAGCTCGAACAGGTCCTGCCGCCCCGTCTCCGGCCCCGGTTCTCGGGGCTGCGGACCGCGGTGACCCGGATGGCGGCCGCGAGCACGCCCGTCAATCCCGAGGTGCTCACCGCCCTCTCGGCAGCCATCACCGAACGGCGCTGCGTCGCGTTCCGCTACGACCGGCACGACGGCGAATCGTCCCGGCGGGTCGTCGAACCGTACCGCCTCGTGGACACGGGCCGGCGCTGGTACCTCGTCGCCTTCGACCGCGAGCGGGAGGGCTGGCGGACGTTCCGGGTGGACAGATGCCAGAGCGTGCCCGTGGCGAGGGACCGG
The DNA here is from genome assembly GCF_054510975.1 of Arthrobacter rhamnosi. Lineage (NCBI taxonomy): Bacteria > Bacillati > Actinomycetota > Actinomycetes > Micrococcales > Micrococcaceae > Arthrobacter > Arthrobacter rhamnosi. The sequence continues at coordinate 251,303 of NZ_JBTNDN010000005.1, forward strand.
TTCGTGCCCCGGCCCCTGCCGGCGCCGGACCTTGCCGCCTACGTCCAGGAATCCATCACGCGGTCGCCCTTCTCCTATGACGCCGTCATCCGGTTCTCCGCGCCCCTGAGCGAGCTGGAGGCGCATGTCCCGGCAACCACGGGGACCCTCGAGGCGGACGGCGAGGAGCACACGCTGCTCCGGGCGGGCTTCGACTCCCTCGATTTCCCGCTGGCCTACCTCGCGAGCTGGGACATCGACTTCGAGGTCCTCGAGCCGGCCGCGATGCGCGAGCGCGCCCTCGTCGTCGCGGACCGCCTCCGCCGCTCCGCCCAAGGAGCAGGCCAGGACGGACCCGGACTGAATGGGACAGACCAGGACGGGACAGGCGCCGTCGGGAAGGCAAGCTCCAGCCGACAGTGAACGCAGGCCTGCCGGTCGGCACGACGAACTAGACTGGCAGGCAACTATGGCACTGACAATCTCCTACCCCGCGGACCTTCCCGTCTCGGAACGCCGGGCAGACATCATGGCTGCCATCGCAGCGAACCAGGTCACCATCATCGCCGGCGAGACCGGCTCCGGGAAGACGACGCAGATTCCCAAGATGTGCCTCGAACTCGGCCTGGCCGACCACGGGCTGATCGGCCATACCCAGCCACGGCGGCTCGCGGCCCGCACGGTCGCCGAGCGCATCGCCGAGGAACTCCAGGTGGACCTCGGCGAGGAGGTCGGTTATCAGGTCCGCTTCACCGGGTCGGTGGGCCGGAAGACGAAGATCAAGCTGATGACCGACGGCATCCTGCTCGCCGAGATCCAGCACGATCGGATGCTGCGCAAGTACAGCACCATCATCATCGACGAGGCCCACGAGCGCAGCCTCAACATCGACTTCATCCTGGGCTACCTCCGGCGCATCCTGCCCGAGCGGCCCGACCTCAAGGTCATCATCACCTCGGCGACCATCGACCCGGAGCGGTTCGCGGCCCACTTCGCCGCCGATGCCGCGATCGAGGACACCTCCCCCGCACCCATCATTGAGGTCTCCGGACGCACCTACCCCGTGGAGATCCGGTACCGTCCGCTCGACCAGCCGCCGGGCGGACTCGACGAGGGCGACGGCGGAGCGGACAGCGAGCTGGAGGAGGAACGCGACCCGCTCGACGCCGTGTGCGACGCCGTGGACGAACTCTCGCTCGAGGCCCCCGGCGACATCCTCGTGTTCTTCTCCGGCGAGCGCGAGATCCGTGACGCCGCCGACGCCCTCCGGGCCCGCATCCAGTCCACGGCACGCCTGCGCGGCACGGAGGTCCTGCCCCTGTTCGCCCGGCTCTCGCTCGAGGAACAGCACCGCGTCTTCCGCCCCACGGGCAGCCACCGCCGCATCGTGCTCGCGACGAACGTCGCCGAGACGTCCCTGACGGTCCCCGGCATCAAGTACGTGATCGACACGGGGACCGCACGGATCTCCCGCTACTCCCACCGCACCAAGGTGCAGCGCCTGCCGATCGAGCGGGTCTCGCAGGCGTCGGCGAACCAGCGGTCCGGCCGCAGCGGGCGCGTCTCGAACGGCATCGCGATCCGCCTCTACTCCGAGGAGGACTTCGCCTCGCGCAGGCCCTTCACCGAGCCCGAGATCCTGCGGACGAGCCTCGCGGCGGTCATCCTCCAGATGGCCGCGATGGGCGTCACCCGCGGCCCGAAGGACATCGCCGAGTTCCCCTTCGTGGAGCCGCCGGAGACCAAGGCCATCAACGACGGCATCGCCCTGCTGCGCGAACTGGGCGCCCTGAAGGACGACGGCAGCCTGTCCGCCGTGGGCCGCAAGCTCGCCCAGCTCCCCGTCGACCCGCGCCTCGGCCGGATGATCGTCGAGGCCGGCGGACGCGGCGCCGTCAAGGAGGTCATGGTCCTCGCCGCGGCCCTGACCATCCAGGACCCACGCGAGCGGCCCTCCGCGGACCAGCCGGCGAAGCAGCAGCAGGCCGCCGAGAAGCACAAGCGCTTCGTCGACGAGAACTCGGACTTCACCGCGTACCTCAACCTCTGGCGCTACCTGCAGGAGAAGCAGGACGAGCTCTCCTCCACCCAGTTCCGGAAGCTGTGCCGCACCGAGTTCATCAACTACCTGCGCGTACGGGAGTGGCAGGACCTCTTCCAGCAGCTGCGCCAGCTCGCGAAGCCCCTGGGTATCACCCTGCCCGCCGGGCCGGTGAACCCCGTGGGGCTGCACGAGCAGATCCACGTCAGCCTGCTCTCGGGCCTGCTCAGCCATATCGGCCTCTACGACCAGCGCAAGCGCGAGTACGCGGGGGCGCGCGGGACGCGGTTCGCCGTCTTCCCCGGGTCGGCACTCTTCAAGAAGTCACCGGACTGGGTCATGGCCGCCGAGCTCGTGGAGACCTCGCGGCTGTGGGCTCGCGTCGTCGCGCGCATCGACCCGCTGTGGGCGGAGCAGGTCGCGCCGCACCTGGTGAAGCGCACCTACAGCGAGCCCCACTGGTCGAAGAAGATGGGCGCCGTGATGGCCTACGAGAAGGTCACGCTCTACGGCGTGCCGATCGTGCCGCAGCGCCGCGTCAATTACGGCCGGATCGACCGCGAGGTCGCCCGTGAGCTGTTCATCCGGCATGCCCTCGTCGAAGGCGACTGGAAGACGCACCACACCTTCTTCAGCCGCAACCAGGCCCGGCTCGCCGAGGTGGAGGAACTGGAGAACCGCCTGCGACGGCGCGACCTGCGCGTGGACGACGAGACGCTGTTCGAGTTCTACGACCAGCGGATCGGCCCCGAGGTGGTGTCCGAGCGGCACTTCGACTCCTGGTGGAAGACGGCCCGGCAGGACCGCCCCGACCTGCTCGACTTCGACCCGGAGAAGCTCCTGAGCGAGGATGCCGCGGAGCTCGACGAGGAGGCCTTCCCGAGCGTGTGGCACCAGGCAGGCTTCGACCTGCCCCTGGCCTACGAGTTCTCGCCCCTGACCCCGGGTGCGCACGACGGCGTCACGGTGACCATCCCCGTCCTGTTCCTCAACCAGCTCGACCCGAAGCCGTTCCGCTGGCAGATCCCGGGCCAGCGCGTCGAACTCGTCACGGCCCTGATCAAGTCCCTGCCGAAACAGGTACGGAAGAACTTCGTGCCCGCTCCGGATGTCGCCCGGGCGGCAGTAGCGACCCTCGAGTCGGACTTCGACCCCGCGCAGGACGACCTCGAGGCATCCCTCGAGCTCGCCCTCCGGCGCCTGCGCGGACATGTCATCCCGCCGGGATCGTGGAACTGGTCGGCCGTCCCCCAGCACCTGCTGCTCATGTTCCGCATCGTCGATGCGGGCGGCCGGGTGCTCGACGAGTCACGCGACCTCGAGGCGCTGAAGGAATCCCTGGCACCGGCGGTGAGCCGCGCCATCGCGCAGTCCCTCGGCGCCACGCCGGGCAGCCGGCCAGCGGGCGGACCCGGGCGCGGCGGTCGTGCCGGTGGGACGGGCCCCGCCGGGCGCGACGAGGGACGTCCCGCCTCCGGGCGGGGCGGCCGCGGCGCCCCCGCCGCCGACATGCCCCGGACGGGCGGGCGCTCCGGCGCGGCCCCAGCCTCCCGCGGCGGGATCGCCGTCGCCGAGGCACCGGCCGTCGCCGAACGCACGGGAGAGAAGGCCTGGGTCTTCGGCGCCGTCGAGCGCGAGGTGTCGCGCACCGTCGCCGGCCACCGCGTCACAGGGTTCCCCGCCCTCGTCGACGAGGGCTCCTCCGTGGGCCTGAGGGTCTTCCCCACGGCGGGTGAGCAGGCGGCCGCGATGCGGGCCGGCATCATCCGGCTCCTCTCCCTGCGCATCCCGAGCCCGGCGAAGTACGTGCTCGAGCACCTGAGCAACACGGAGAAGCTCACGTTCAGTCAGAACCCGCACGGCAGCGTCGCGGAACTGATCCGGGACTGCTCCCTGGCAGCCATCGACAAGCTCGTGCCGGAGGAGCTGCCCTGGACCGAGGATTCCTTCTCCCGGTTGTACGAGGAGGTCCGCGCCGAGCTGATCGACACGGTCTTCACGGTGACGGCGACGGTCGAGAAGGTACTCTCCAGCAGCCGGCGGATCCAGAAGCAGCTCAAGGGCACCACGAGCCTCGCGCTGATCACGGCCCTCAACGACATCCGGAGCCAGCTCGAGCACCTCGTCTACCCCGGCTTCGTGGCGGCGACGGGCTATGCACAGCTCTCCCACCTGCCCCGGTACCTCAAGGCCATCGAGGTGCGGCTGGAGAAGCTGCCGACCAACGTGCAGCGCGACGGCGTCGGCACGGCCGCCGTCCAGCGGCTGGAGGACGAGTACGACGACGCCGTCGCGTCCCTCGCGGCCGGACGGCACCGCCCCGCCGCACTCACCCGCGTGCGCTGGATGATCGAGGAGCTCCGCGTCAGCCTGTTCGCGCAGGATCTGGGCACGGCCTACTCGGTGTCCGAGAAGCGGGTGCGGACAGCGCTCAACGAGGCGCTCGCGGCGACGCGCTGACGGGTACCCGTCAGCCGGGCACGGACTCGCCGTACCCGGCGTCCCGCAGCGCTCTGCGGAGAGCCACGGCGGCCCGGTCCATCGCCGCCGGATCGGGTGCCGGGTCCACGCGCTTGACGTCGAAGTCCTCCGGCGACTGGGTCGGCCAGACGTGGACGTGGAGGTGGGGCACCTCGTAGCCCTCGAGCAGGACCCCCACGCGCCGGGCCCCGAAGGCTTCCTGCTGCGCCTGGCCGATCTTCTGCGCGACGGCCATCACCGTCGAGAGGGTTTCGGGGTCGGCCTCCAGCCAGTGCTCGATCTCCCGGCGCGGCACCACGAGCGTGTGGCCGGGGGTGATGGGCGCGATCGTGAGGAACGCGACGACGTCGTCGTCCTGCCACACGAACCGCCCGGGCACCTCACCGTTGATGATCCGGGTGAAAAGCGTCGGCATAGGTCCTCCTGATCGGGATGCGGGACGGACGCCCTCACGGAAGGGGCGCCCGGGCAGGTGGACGCTGCCACGCAGGGGTGGCGGTACGGGGCGTCCTGGGGTCATGGACCCGACGCTACCGTGCCGTCCTGCAGTGGGCCAGCACGCACCGCATCAGGGACCAGGACCCACCCGTGGTTCCCGGGGCGCTCCTGCCGTACGCCATGTGTCCAGGGCGATCACCACTCCCAGGACGACGAGGGACAGTGCGACGGAGGCGAGCGCGTCGGTGAGCCAGTGGTAGCCGAGGTAGAGCCGGCTGGCCACCTGTGCGGCGATACCGCCCCACGCGGCAAGGAACGCCGCGACCAGCGGGCCGAAGCGCCGTCCGCGGGAGAACACGATGAACGCCCCGACGAGCAGGAAGTCGCAGGCTCCCAGGACATGGCCGGAGGGGAAGGAGTACGAACTGTCGCTGCCGAGCAGCATCCCACTCACCGGCGGGCGGGCGCGGCCGACGAGGTGCGTGATCACTTCGGCAAGGACCACTCCAGCACTCATGGCGCCGGCCAGCAGCAGGGGACGCCAGATGTGCCGCGCCTTGAGGATCCAGGCCGCGGTGACCACCACGACGACGATGGGCATGCCGATGGGTCCGAAAACAGTGGCCAGGACCACCATCACCACGGTCACCGCCGCTACGCGATGGCCGACGAACCACGAATGGACCGGTTCGTCCAGCGTGGCGAGGTCATCCTTCTGCAGGACATCGCCCAGGGTGAGAAGGAAGAAGCCGGTGCCGGCCAGCACCAGGACGATCGCAACGATGTAGAGCATCTTCCGCATGCGGGCGGTGACCTGCCGTTGCTCGACTTCGAGCTTCCCGTGGAGGATCGACCGCGTCTCTCCGGGAAGATGCCGACCGGTCATGGGGTTCCCCTTCCCTCAGGCGCCCGTCACCACGGGCAGCCCCTCCGTGGTCGACCACTGGGACCAGGAGCCGGGGAACAGGGCCGCGTCGATTCCCGCGATCTCGAGGGCCGCGATCTCGTGGGCGGCGGTGATGCCCGAACCGCAGTAGACCGCGACCCTCCCGCGGTCGGCGCCCAGCGCGGCGAAGCGGCTCCGGAGCTCCTGGGCCGGCCGGAAGCGTTTGTCGTCGCCGAGGTTGTCCGCCGTGGGTGCGCTGACGGCCCCGGGCACATGGCCGGCCCGCGGGTCGATCGGCTCCTGCTCGCCCCGGAAGCGTTCCCCGGCGCGGGCGTCGAGGAGGACATCGACTCCCGCCGGCTCGAGGAGGTCGGGGATCGAGACCACCGGCATATGGCCCGAGGAGAGGTGGACGTTGCCCACGCAGTGCCGCTCCTCCCCGCCCTCGACGTCGAACCCGGCCGCGCGCCAGGCCGTGAGGCCGCCGTCGAGAAGGCGAACCGATGCGAACCCGGCATCGCGCAGGAGCCACCAGAGGCGCGCGGCGGCGAGGTTGCCCGAATCGTCGTAGGCGACCACAGTGTCACCGTCATCGAGCCCCCACTGGCGGGCCGTTTCCTGGAGGGCGTCGCCGTCGGGAAGCGGATGGCGGCCGAGACCGGGCCCGCCGGGAGCGCACAGCTGCGTCTCCAGGTCCACGTACACGGCGCCCGGTATGTGTGCTGCACGGTAATGCTCGTGGCCGGAGGGGTCGCCCAGGGACCAGCGCACATCGAGCAGGAGAGTCTGCGCGCCGGAGGTCATCCGGTCCTGCAGCTCCTGCACATCCATCAGAGTCTTCATCGAGATCTCCTGTCGGGACGGGCGACCGGGGCGAAGTGGTGACCGCACCCGGTCCTGATGCAGGCCAGTCCACCACACGGCGCTCCGGACACCAAGGGGTCCGCCGGCCGACACGCAGCTCGTCACGTGTCCCCGTTCCGGGCACCGGGGCGTCCACCGCACCCGGAGCGCGCAGCTGCCCGTCCTGCCCTTCAGCGCGGTGATGACGGCGGGCGGCAGACGCCGCCTCAGACCTCGATGCTCTCCCGCACCGCGAGGTGGGCGAAGGCCGTGCCGTACCGCGCACCGAGGCGCGTCACGTGGCCCTCGACCATGCCCAGTCCCGTGTCGTTGAGGAGGGCGTCGTGGATCTGGAACGCGCGGGGCGCACGGACGGAGACGACGAAGTCCACCACTTCCGCCAGTTTCGACCACGGCGCATGCACGGGGACGAGGAGGGTGTCGACGTCGATGCCCTCCGGCACGATGAACGAGTCGCCCGGATGGTAGACGCCGCCGATCAGGAAGCCCACGTTGGCGACGAGCGGGATCAGCGGATGGATGAGTGCGTGCTGCCCGCCGAAGGTCCGCACACCGAACCCCGCGGCGGAGAACTCCTCGCCGCCGGCCACGGCGTGGACCCGCTCCCCTGCGGCGTCGCCCAGGCCCTCGCGGACCGCGTCGGCCACGCCCTGTGGCGCCCACAGGTCCACGGACGCGTTCCGGGACAGCGCCGCGACGACCCTGTCCACGTCGATGTGGTCGGGGTGCTCGTGGGTGACCAGGACGGCGCCGGCGCCCTCGAGGGCTTCCTCGACCTCGGAGAACGTTCCCGGGTCGACGACGAGTACGCGCCCGTCCTGCTCGAGCCGCACGCAGGAATGGGTGAACTTGGTGAGCAGCATGGGCTCAGACTACCCGCGGCGGCGCTGATAATCTTGACTCTGGTCCAGGGCCGCCGAGTGCCCGCGGAAAGGGTAGGACATGACGCCGAAGGTGACATCCGAGGCAGTACCGACGGCAGTCTCCGAGTCGGCCCCGGTGTCGAGCCCGAATCCGGACCCGGCACCGCAGCCCGCCCGCAAGGAGCAGCGCGTCACACGCCAGCGGCGGGCCGTCAGCGCCGCCCTCGACGCGCTGGCCGACTTCGTCAGCACGCAGGAGCTCCACCGGGTGCTGCACGACCGCGGGGAATCGGTGTCCCTCGCCACCACCTACCGCATCCTCCAGTCCATGGCCGACGACGGCCTGGTGGACGTGCTGCGCAACGGCGACAACGAGGCGGTCTACCGCCGGTGCGCCGTCGAGCACCACCACCACCACCTGCTGTGTCGGAACTGCGGACGGGCCGTGGAGGTCGAGGCACCCGCCGTCGAGCAGTGGGCCGCGCGCATCGCCGCAGAGCACGGGTTCACCGATGCCGCCCATACTGTCGAGATCCACGGTGTCTGCCCGGACTGTGCGGCGCTTGCCGCACGGTCCTGACGTCGCCGTCCGCTCGGCGGGACAGCCCCTGCACTCCGTGCCGCGGACGGGAAGGCCCACCACCGGTACCACCGCGGCGCGGACGACGTCGGTGCCGTCGACTAGGCTTGATCCGTGACGCCTTCCGACAGCTCCGCCCCCGTGGAGCCGAGCACGCTCGCAGCCCAGTCCGGTACCCGCGAGGACTCCGGTCGCCTCGATGGCCTGGTTGAGGCAGTGCGCAGCTACCGTAACGCGGAGAGCTTCATGCGCGGCAAGAGCCGCGATTCGATGCACCTGGGGAAGACGGACATGACGGCACTGCGCCTGATGCTCCGTGCAGGGCAGGCGGGACGCCCTCTCACAGCCGCCGCACTCGCGCGCGAGCTCGAGATCTCCACCGCCGCCACCACCGTCCTGATCGACCGCCTCGAGAAGAGCGGCCACGCCGAGAGGCGCCGGAGCGGAACCGACGGACGCTCCATCGAGATCTGGCCCACGGCCGCCACCGACGACGAGGTGCGCTCGACCATGGGCACGATGCACGAGCGGATGATGGAGATCGCCGCCGCCCTCTCGGCCGAGGAGAGCGACACCATCCGCCGTTTCCTCGACGCCCTGGGAGAAGCCATGCTCGAACTGGACTTCCCGTTCCCGGAGCGCCCCCGGGTGTGAGCCGCCATCCCGGACGTAGGGAATTACAGCGCTTACCTAGAGAGCTGAACTACTAGATGGTCTAAACTGTAGCCATGAGACCTTCGGATGCACGGCAGGGAGCCGGCTTCTGGTACCCCCCGTCCGGAAAAGGGACGGTCGGCAGGGCCGCGACCGGGGTCGATGTCCTCAACGCCCTGAGGGCCTACCGCACGGTGGAGAGCGGACTCCGCCGAAGCCTCAGCCAGCGGCTCAACGTCAACGAGACGGACCTCGCCGCCCTCCGCTACCTCCTCGCCGTATGGCAGCAGGACCAGGGCGCGAGCCCCAAGGAACTCGCAGCCGCACTGGGCATCTCGAGCGCATCGACGACCCTCGTGATCGACCGCCTCGAAAGGGCCGGCTACATCCGCCGGCGCCGTCACCCCGTTGATCGCCGCGCGGTCATCCTCGAGCCGGGAGAGAAGGCCACCGACGAGTTCCAGGCCGCCTTCGACATCGAGAAACGGGGAGTCCTGGCGGCGGCGGACAGCCTCACCCGCGAGGAGACGGAGACCGTCACCCGCTTCCTGCGGAGCATGGAGCAGGCTATCACCGACGCGGTGGGCCAGCCGGACCGCGTCCCCGGCTCCTGAGCCGGCGACCCCTCCTTCTGGTTCAGGAACCCGTCTTCAGGAACCCGTCGGCACCGCACGTCCCGGCACCGGTCCGGCGATCCGCGGATTCCTGGACCTCCGCGACGATCGCCGCGAACCGATGAAGCGGCACACGAGGTAGATCGCAAAGGAGATCGTGGTCACGTAGGGACTGATCGGGATGCGCCCGCCGAGCGCCAGCAGGATGCCGCCCACCACGGACGTGCACGCGAACACCACGCTGAGCAGGACGGCGGGACCGGGCGCCGAGGTGACCTTCAGGGCCGCGGCGGCCGGCGTGATGAGGAGCGCGAGGACCAGCAGTGCTCCGACGACCTGGATGGACAGCGCCACCGAGATCCCCAGCAGCACCATGAAGAGGATCGAGAGTCCCCGCACGGGCACCCCGCGTGCCTCCGCCAGGTCGGCGTCGGCACTTGCGAACGTCAGGGGCCGCCAGATCGCGGCCAGTGCGAGGACGACGACGACCGCGCACCCGACGAGCAGGTTGAGCTGCACGTCGTCGACCGAGACGATCTGGCCGGTGAGCAGGCCGAACTTGTTGGCGGCGCGGCCCTCGTACAGGGCGAGGAACAGGATCCCCAGACCGAGGCCGAAGGGCATGACGACACCGATAATGGAGTTCCTGTCGCGTGCCCGGATCCCCATCAGCCCGAGGACGAGCGCGGCGAGGACGGATCCGACGAGCGAACCGGCGACCACGTTGGCTCCTGCCAGGAGCGCGAAGGCCGCGCCGGCGAAGGAGAGTTCGGCGATGCCGTGGACCGCGAAGGCGAGGTCCCGCATCATCACGAACATCCCGATGAGACCCCCGAGCAGCCCGAGGACCGCACCGGCGATCAGCGAGTTCCGGACGAGGGGCAGCAGCTGCGCGTAGTTGTCGAAGGTGAAGATGGCGCTGAAGATCTCCTGGAAGTCCATGGCCTAGGCGCTCTCGTGGTGGGGAGTGGCATCGGGCAGTCCGACGATGACGAGCCGGCCATTGCTGTGCAGGACCTCGACGGGGCTGTCGTAGAGCTCGGAGAGCACCTCGCTGGTCATGACCTCGGCGGGTGACCCGACGCGGAACCTGCCGTCCGCGAGGTAGAGCACGCGGTCCACGTAGTCGATCACGGGATTGATCTCGTGGGTCACGAACACCACGGCGCTGTTCTTCTCGCGGCGCTGCCGGTCGATCAGGGCGCTGACCGCCTGCTGGTGGTTGAGGTCCAGCGACAGCAGCGGCTCGTCGCACAGGAGTACCGCGGGGTCGGTGGCGAGGGCCTGGGCCGCACGCAGCCGCTGCTGCTCGCCGCCCGACAGCAGCCCGACCGGGGCGTCCGCGTAGGACTCCGCGCCGACGTCGCGCAGGAGGCCGTGCACCTTCTCGTCGTAGTGGCGGCTGCGCATCCGCAGGCCCCACCGGTGGCCGTCGACACCGAGGCCCACGAGGTCCCGGGCCCGGAGCGGGGTCTCGGGCGGGAATGACTTCTGCTGCGGGATGTAGCCGAGGTCCCGGCTGCCGCGGGTGACGGGCCGGCCGGCGATGGTCGCCGTGCCGGTGTCGAGCGGCTGCAGGCCCAGGAGAACCTTCAGGAAACTCGTCTTCCCCGACCCGTTGGGGCCGAGCACGGCGAAGAATTCACCGGGCAGGATGTCGAGGTCCAGTCCCTCCCACAGCGTCCGGTCGCCGAAGGACAGCGCCGCGCCGCGCAGGCTGATCGCCGGCGTTCCGCCGGTCCCGTCCGGGGAGGCCTGGCGGGGCATCGTCGAGGTCATGCGGTGCGGCTTCCAGTCTGTCGGGGTTCAAGTGAGCGTGCCGGGGTGGTGCAGGTGGTGCAGTGCCGCGGGCCTCCCGGTCCTCAGGAGGCGAGGACGGCCTCGATGCTCTCCGTGTTGGCGGTCATCCAGGAGACGTAGTCCTCGCCCTCGGGCAGGGTCTCGGTGAAGTCGAGCACGGGGAGGCCTGCGTCGTCGGCCGCGGAGCGAACCGCTTCCGTCTGCGATCCTTCGGTCTGCCCATTGTAGGCAAGGAAGGCGAGGGTCCCGCCGGACACGAGCGCCTTCATCTCCTGCAGCACCGCGACCGGGACATCCGTCTCTTCCTCGATGGCCTCGCTGAATTCCTCCGGCGTCACGTTCTCGAGCCCCGCCGCCTCCAGGAGGTAGGCGGGGACAGGCTCCGTCACGGCCACCGCACCTCCGGGTCCGTCCGAGGCGAGGGCGGCGAGCCGGTCCTGGATCGGCTGGAGTTGCGCGGCGAAGGCATCCGACCGCTCGCGGTACGCTTCGGCGTTGTCCCCGTCCAGCCGGCCGAGCTCCTCGGCGATGGCGTCGGCGAGTTTCACCATGGACGGCAGGTCGTACCACACGTGCTCGTTGAAGGCACCGTGGGCGTGCTCCTCGGCCTGCCCCTCCCCGGCCTCGTCCGTGTGCTCCTCCGTCGACCCCTCGCCCTCCTCGAGGCCCGATACCTCGACGGCGCTGAGCACCGTCTCCACGCCCGTCTCGTCGGCGAGCCTGCCGAGGAATGCGTCGTAGCCTCCGCCGTTCTCGATCACGAGGTCGGCGCCGGACACGGACAGCTTGTCCTGCACGGTGGGCTCGTAGGAGTGGGGATCCTGGCTGAGGTTGGTGACGATGGCTGCCACCTCGACGTCGTCCCCTCCGACGGCTGCGGCGATGTCCCCGTACACGTTCGTGGGGGTCACGATCGTGAGCGCATCATCGCCGGTACCGGAGGCCCCCGCGGCCGCGGATCCGCCGCCCCCGCACGCGGCGAGGCCGAGGGTGGAGGCTGCCAGGAGGGCGGGCACGGCGAGACGGCGGGAAAGGGGCATCGGGACCTCGATCAGACTAATGAGAACAACTTACGTTAGCGAATCGAGCATAACCCGAATGCGAATGGTTCGCATCTCAACGGCGGAGAGCCGGTCCTCAGGCGACGGGGGTCTCCGTCCCGTTGACGCCCTCGCCCGTCCTCCGGGCACCCTGGTTCTGCGTCGCATCCCGGATCTCGCCGATGAGCTGCTCGATCACGTCCTCCAGGAAGAGCACGCCACGTGTCGATCCGTCCGCTCCGAGGACGCGCGCCAGGTGCGAGCCCGTCCGCTGCATCACGGCGAGGGCGTCCTCGATCTCATCATGGAGCGACAGGTTGGCGAGCGTGCGGACCTTGTTCTCCGTGATGGGCCTGCGGTACATCGCCTGAGGCATCGACATGATGTCCTTCAGGTGCATGTAGCCGGTGAGGTTGCCGTGGTCGTCCACCATCACGAAACGGGAGAACCCGGTGCGCCCCACCGCCCGCTCGAAGTCCTCGGGGGTCGCGTCGGTCCGCACGGTGACGAGCTCGCTGAGCGGGACCATCGTGGTCTCGGCAGTCTGGCCGGAGAACTCGAGCGCACTGGTGATGAGCCCGGACTCGTCCTCGACGAGCCCGCTCTTCGTGGATTCCTCGACGATCGACTGCACTTCCTCGAGCGTGAAGGTCGAGGAGACCTCGTCCTTCGGCTCCACGCCGAGTACGCGCAGGATGTGGTTCGCGGACCAGTTCAGCGAGGAGATCACGGGATGGACGACGCGCGCGATCAGGACGAGCGGCGGAGCCAGGAGCAGCGCCGCCTTGTCGGCGACGGAGACCGAGATGTTCTTCGGCACCATCTCGCCGAAGGTCACGTGGAGGAAGGTGACCAGCATCAGGGCCAGGCCGAACGCGACGCCGTCCGCCACTCCCTCCGGCACCCCGACGGCTTCGAACGGGACGACGAACAGGTGATGGATCGCCGGTTCGGCGACCTGGAGGATCAGGAGCGAACACACCGTGATGCCCAGCTGGGAGCAGGCGAGCATGAGGGACACGTGCTCCATGGCCCAGATCGTGGTCCTGGCGCGCTTCGAGCCCGCCTCGGCGAGGGGTTCGATCTGGCTGCGGCGCGCGGACATGACCGCGAACTCGGCCCCGACGAAGAAGGCGTTGCCCATCAGGAGGATCACGAGCCAGATAATTCCTGCCCAGTCGCTCATCGGTCGTCCTTCCGTACTGCCGCACTGCCGGCGAGGGCGGGCCGCGGCCCGTCATGCGTGCGGGCGCTCAGGGCGACCGACTGATGTTCGGGGACGACGGCGCTGTCGGCGGCCACCCCGTCCGGGCTGTCCACGTGATGGTCCCCCACAGGTTTCGGTGCGGGCCGGAACTGGACCCGGTCGATGCGGCGCCCGTCCATGCGCTCGACCGTGAGGGTGCCCGCCGGGAGCTCGACCCGGTCACCCGGCGCCGCGACACGGCCGAGTTCGGCCATGATGAACCCTGCGACCGTCTCGTAGCCGGCTTCGTCCGGTACGACGAGTCCCGGGATCTGCACCGTGACCTCGTCGGGACGCATGAGCCCCGGGAAGAACCAGTCGCCCGCGGCGCTCTGCAGCACGCCCGGCTTCAGCTTGTCGTGCTCGTCCTTGACCTCGCCGACGATCTCCTCGACCAGGTCCTCGAGCGTGGCGACACCGGCGGTGCCCCCGTATTCGTCGAGCACGACGGCGAGCTGGAGGTTCGCCTCGCGGAGCTCGCGGAGGAGCGAGTCGAGGTGCACGGTCTCGGGGACGCGCAGGACCTCGGTCATGATGGTCCCGGCGGGCAGCTCCGCACGCTTGTGGCGGGGAACCGCGACGGCCTTCTTGACGTGGACGACCCCGCGGATGTCATCGGCGGAGTCCCCGATGAGCGGGAACCGCGAGTAGCCGGTGCGCCGTGCGGCCTCGACGACATCGGCCACGGTCTGGTCCGAGTCGATGACCTCCATGCGGATACGCGGCGTCATGACGTCGGCCGCCGTCCGCTCCGAGAAGCTGAACGTCCGTGCGAGGAAGGTGGCCGTGCCCTGGTCGAGCGTGCCCATCTCGGCGGACCGGCGCACGAGGGACGAGAGCTCTGACGGCGTCCTCGCGCCCGAGATCTCCTCCTTGGCCTCGAGGCCGAAGATGTTGAGGATGCGGTTCGAGAAACCGTTGAGCACGATGATGGCCGGCTTGAAGACGGCCGTGAACACCAGCTGCGGGCGGGCCAGCGCCTTGCCGACCCGGAAGGGCAGCGAGATGGAGAGGTTCTTGGGCACGAGTTCACCGAGGAGCATCGACAGCAGAGTCGCCAGGGCCATCGCGATGATGAGGGACGTCGAGGCCACCAGCGCCTCCGACAGGCCGAGCGCGCCCAGCGGCGTTTCGAGGAGCCGCCCGACGGACGGTTCCATCACGTAGCCCGTGAGCAGCGTGGTGAGCGTGATCCCGAGCTGACAGCTCGAGAGCTGCGTGGACAGCGACTTCAGGCACCGCAGCAGTGGCTCTGCCTTCGTGTCGCCGTCGTCGACGGCGCGCTGCACATAGGTCTGGTCGAGCGCGACGAGCGCGAACTCGACGGCCACGAAGAACCCCGTCCCGAGGACGAGGAGGAGGCCGAAGGCGAGATAGAGCCATTCCACCGCTACATCCCCTCCTCGGTCACACCGGGTCGGGAATGCAGCGGTCCGCGTCTGAGGGGGTCCGCTGCGTCGGACTGGAGGGGCGCTGCGCCCTGGTCGGGACCGGCGTCGGCCGGGCGTCCCGCCGTGGGCTCGGGCAGCGGATGGTCAAGAGAGGAGGGTAAGCCGGCGTCGAGCCGGCCCCTAGAAGGTCTGTCCATAAGAAGGCCAGTTTACCGGCTCGGGCGCCGCCCGCCACACGAATTCCGGAGCTGTACGCCGATCGCGTACAGCCGGGCGCTACCAGCTCTGCTGGAGCGGCCGCCCCTCCTCGTAGCCCGCTGCCGACTGCACGCCCACGACGGCACGGTCGCGGAACTCCGCGAGGGATGCCGCGCCGGCGTAGGTCAGCGAACTGCGCACGCCGGCGGTGATCATGTCGAGGAGGTCCTCCACGCCCGGCCGGGCCGGATCGAGGTACATCTTCGAGGTGGAGATCCCCTCCTCGAAGAGGCCCTTGCGGGCCCGTGCGAACACGTCGTCGCGGCGCGTCCGGTTCTGCACCGCACGCGCGGAGGCCATGCCGAAGCTCTCCTTGTACCGGCGTCCGTTGCTGTCGGTCTGCAGGTCACCCGGGCTCTCGTAGGTTCCCGCGAACCAGGAACCGATCATGACCTGGCTCGCGCCGGCGGCGAGAGCCAGGGCGACATCGCGCGGGTACCGCACGCCGCCGTCGGCCCACACATGGGCGCCGAGTTCGGCCGCCGCCTGGGCGCACTCGTGCACGGCGGAGAACTGCGGGCGCCCGACGGCGGTCATCATGCGCGTGGTGCACATGGCACCGGGGCCGACGCCGACCTTGATGATGGACGCACCCGCGGCGACGAGGTCGCGCACGCCGTCGGCGCTGACCACGTTGCCGGCGACGATGGGGACCTTCGGATCGAGGCCGCGGACGACGGCGAGCGCGTCGAGCATCTTGCGCTGGTGGCCGTGGGCGGTGTCGACGACGAGGACGTCGACGCCGGCGTCGAGCAGCGCCGCGGCCTTGGCCTCCACGTCGCCGTTGATGCCCACCGCCGCCGCGACGCGGAGCCTGCCCGCCGCATCGAGTGCCGGCTCGTAGATCGTGGAACGGAGCGCACCGGTCCGCGTGATGACGCCCTGCAGGACGCCGTCCCGCACCACCGGCGCCAGGGAGGCGCGGGCACTGTCGAGTTCCTCGAAGGCCTTCTGCAGGGCCACGGCGGGATTGTCGTCGAACAGCGATGCCTCGAAGGCGGCCGGGGCCGGACGCATCACGGACTCGAGGGAGGCGAAGCGATCCACCTCCTCGCAGTCGCCCGCGGTGACCACACCCACGCAGACGCCGCCGTCGACGACGAGCACGGCGCCGTGGGCGCGCTTGTACATGAGGTGGAGTGCATCGATCACGGTGTTGCCGGGCTGCAGCTTCAGCGGCGTCTCGAAGACAGGGTGGCGGTCCTTCACCCACGACGTGACCTCGGCGATCACCTCGACGGGCACGTCCTGCGGCAGGACACCGATGCCTCCGCGCCGCGCCACGGTCTCCACCATGCGCCGGCCCGTCACCGCCGTCATGTTGGCGACGACCAGCGGGATGGTGGTGCCCGTGCCGTCGTCCGACGAGAGATCGACGTCGAAGCGGGAGATGACCTCGGACGCCGACGGTACGAGGAAGACGTCGGAGTAGGTGAGGTCGGTGGTGGGCGGGTTGATGAAGCGCATGGTTCTCCCTGGATCGACGGCCGCGACAACGGCCGCACAGAGTATAGTGCCTTCCCGCCTGCCGTCCCATTCCTCCGGCACCGCGGGCATCGCCGGAGGACGACCGTGGTCCGGCGTACCCCGCTCCGGGACACGCCCTGATTGGCTTGTTTGTTGCTCGTGTCACTACACTTGGACAGGGTCCAGACACGGCTTTGCGCCGATCCTGACGACCGCACCGCGCTCAGGGCAACTTACGGAAGAGGCGTATACCAAGTGCCAGAACAAACCAGCCACCGTCTACCTGAAGAGTTCGGCGGGAACGAGTGGCTTGTTGATGAACTCTACGAACAGTTCCAGAAGGACCGCCACTCGGTCGACAAGAAGTGGTGGGACCTGTTCGATTCGTTCGACGCAGACGATGCAGCAGGCACCACGCAGACCGGGAACGGCCAGAACGCGACCGACAAGCCCGCAGGCGCTGCCCAGGCAGCTCCCGCAGCTCCGCCGGCGGCTCCCGACAACGGCAGCACCCCTGATGCCCCCGCGCCTCCCCCGACGAAGGAACTCCCGGTCGTGAGGACCGAGGTCGCCGCGCCGAAGGCCTCGGGCGAGAGCCCCGCGAGCACGCAGCAGAGCAGCAAGCCCCCCGTGGCGAACGAACCGGCGAAGAAGCCGGAGACGTCCCGGGAGGACAAGTCCGCCACTCCCCCCATCCCGGCACAGCTTCCCGCCTCGGACCGCAATGCCGAGATGGAGGAGAACAAGGTCAGCGTGCTCCGCGGACCCGCCAAGGCGATCTCCACCAACATGGAAGCCAGCCTGAGCGTCCCCACCGCGACGAGCGTCCGGGCCATCCCGGCCAAGCTGCTGATCGACAACCGCGTGGTCATCAACAGCAACCTGGCCCGCGCCCGCGGTGGCAAGGTCTCCTTCACGCACCTGATCGGCTACGCGATCATCCGGGCCCTCGCCCAGTTCCCGTCGCAGAACGTCTACTACGACGTCATCGACGGCAAGCCCTCGGCGGTGCAGCCCGCCCACGTGAACTTCGGCCTCGCGATCGACATGCCGAAGCCCGACGGGACGCGGTCGCTCGTGGTGCCGAACATCAAGAAGGCCGAGACCATGAACTTCTCGGAGTTCTGGCACGCCTACGAGGACCTCGTGAAGAAGGCGCGCGCCGGCAAGCTCGGCGCCGACGACTACGCCGGCACCACGGTGTCCCTGACCAACCCCGGCGGCATCGGCACCGTGCACTCCGTCCCCCGCCTCTCCAAGGGCCAGGCCTGCATCATCGGTGCCGGCGCCCTCGAGTACCCGGCCGAGTTCCAGGGCTCCAGCGAGAAGACGCTCGCGAAGCACGCGATCAGCAAGACCATCACGCTGACCTCGACGTACGACCACCGCGTCATCCAGGGTGCGGGCAGCGGCGAGTTCCTGCGGATCATCCACCAGCTGCTGCTGGGCGAGCAGGGCTTCTACGACGAGATCTTCGAGTCGCTGCGCATCCCCTACGAGCCCGTGCGCTGGAGCGCCGACATCCAGGTCGATCCGATGGACGAGATCAACAAGGTCGCCCGGATCCAGCAGCTCATCCACGCGTACCGCGTGCGTGGCCACCTCATGGCGGACACCAACCCGCTCGAGTACGTCCAGCGCAAGCACGCCGACCTGGACATCCGCACCCACGGTCTCACGCTGTGGGACCTCGACCGCGAGTGGCCCACCGGCGGTTTCGGCGGCCAGCCGATGCTCAAGTTCCGCGACATGCTCGGCGTCCTGCGCGACGCCTACTGCCGCACCACCGGCATCGAGTACATGCACCTGCAGGACCCCGCCGAGCGGCAGTGGTTCCAGGAGGAGCTCGAGCACCC
The DNA here is from genome assembly GCF_054510975.1 of Arthrobacter rhamnosi. NCBI lineage: Bacteria > Bacillati > Actinomycetota > Actinomycetes > Micrococcales > Micrococcaceae > Arthrobacter > Arthrobacter rhamnosi. Next base: position 269,761 of record NZ_JBTNDN010000005.1, read on the forward strand.
CTATCTGAAGCCGAGCCGCGAGGAGCAGCTGCGCATCCTGCACAAGCTGAACTCGGCGGAGGCCTTCGAGACGTTCCTGCAGACGAAGTTCGTCGGCCAGAAGCGCTTCTCCCTCGAGGGCGGCGAATCCCTGATCCCGCTGCTCGACGCCGTGCTCTCCGGTGCGGCCGACGACGGCCTCGACGAGGTCGCCATCGGCATGGCGCACCGCGGACGCCTGAACGTGCTCACCAACATCGCCGGCAAGACCTACGCCCAGGTCTTCCGCGAATTCGAGGGCACGCAGGATCCGCGGTCCGTGCAGGGCTCGGGCGACGTCAAGTACCACCTCGGCACCGAGGGGACGTTCACCTCCGACGCCGGGAACGAGACCAAGGTCTACCTCGCCGCGAACCCCTCACACCTCGAGGCCGTCGACCCCGTGCTCGAGGGCATCGTCCGGGCGAAGCAGGACCTCCTCGACCAGCACGAGGGCTTCCCCGTGCTGCCGATCCTCATCCACGGCGACGCGGCCTTCGCGGGCCAGGGCGTCGTGGCGGAGACCCTCAACCTGTCGCAGCTCCGGGGCTACCGCACCGGCGGCACCATCCACGTGATCGTGAACAACCAGGTCGGCTTCACCACGAGCCCGACGTCGTCGCGTTCCTCGGTGTACTCCACGGACGTCGCGAAGATGGTCCAGGCTCCCGTGTTCCACGTGAACGGCGACGATCCGGAGGCCGTGGTCCGCGTGGCCCAGCTGGCCTACCAGTTCCGCCAGCGGTTCAACAAGGACGTCGTCATCGACATGGTCTGCTACCGCCGTCGCGGCCACAACGAGGGCGATGACCCCTCGATGACGCAGCCCATGATGTACAACCTGATCGAGGCGAAGCGCTCGGTCCGGAAGCTGTACACCGAGGCCCTGATCGGCCGCGGCGACATCACGCAGGAGGAGGCCGAGCAGGCCCTGCGCGACTACCAGGAGCGCCTCGAGCGCGTCTTCGCCGAGACCCATGCGGCCCAGACGTCGCCGATCCCGGTCGTCACCAAGGATCCGAAGGCCGTCTCGGACCTCGAGCGGCCCTACGCGCAGCAGTCGTCGGACGGCGGCGAGGTCCGCGCGCCGCAGACGGCGATCAGCGCGGAGACGCTGGCGCACATCGGCGCGGCGCACATCGCGATCCCCGAGGGCTTCACGGTCCACCCGAAGCTCAAGGCACTGCTCGAGAAGCGTGAGCAGATGTCCCGTGAGGGCGGCATCGACTGGGGCTTCGGCGAGGTCGCCGCGTTCGGGTCGCTCCTCATGGAGGGCGTGCCCGTACGGCTCGCCGGTCAGGACTCGCGTCGCGGTACCTTCGTGCAGCGGCACGCGGTGTTCCACGACCGGGCGACCGGCCACGAATGGCTGCCGCTGGACGACCTCAGCGAGGACCAGGCCAAGTTCTGGGTCTACGACTCCTCCCTGAGCGAGTACGCTGCCATGGGCTTCGAGTACGGCTACTCCGTGGAGCGGCCCGACGCGCTCGTGATCTGGGAGGCGCAGTTCGGCGACTTCGTCAACGGCGCGCAGACCATCATCGACGAGTTCATCAGCTCCGCCGAGCAGAAGTGGGGACAGCGCTCCTCGCTCGTCCTCATGCTGCCCCACGGCTACGAGGGCCAGGGTCCCGACCACTCCTCCGCACGCATCGAGCGCTTCCTGCAGATGTGCGCCGAGGAGAACATGGTGGTCGCCAACCCGAGCAGTGCCGCGTCGCACTTCCACCTGCTGCGTCAGCACGCCTACCGCCGCCCGCGGAAGCCGCTGGTGATCTTCACCCCCAAGCAGCTGCTGCGCCTGAAGGCAGCGGCAAGTCCGGTGGAGGACTTCACGCAGGGCACCTTCCAGCCCGTCATCCCCGATACCCTCGGAACGCCGGGGAACGACGTCGAGCGCGTCATCCTCGTGTCCGGACGGCTCTACTACGATCTGCTGTCCTCCCGGCAGAAGCTCGACGACGGCAAGACGGCCATCGTCCGCGTGGAGCAGCTGTACCCGCTCCCGCTGGACGAGATCAAGGCCGCCCTTGCCACCTACCCCGACGCGGAGATCGTGTGGGCGCAGGACGAGCCGGCGAACCAGGGACCGTGGCCCTTCATCGGGCTCAACCTCCCCCAGGAGCTCGACCGGCGCGTGCGCCTGGCCTCGCGTCCGGCGTCCGCGTCGACCGCCACGGGATCGGCGAAGAACCACGCGGTGGAGCAGGAACTCCTCATCAAGAGGGCGTTCGGCCGGCAATAGTAGGCCATCAGTATGATGTTGGGTGGGGCTTTCGGCCCCACCCGATGTCTTTAAGGGCGTGCGCGGGTTCTCCGGCAGCCCGGCACCATCCGACGACCAGTACACCGAGGGACCAGTGGAACAACGCAGAATCCGGCTAGCAGCAGTGGGCGACGAACTCCTCGCGGGGCTCGGTGATCCGCGGGCTCTGGGCTGGATCGGACGCGTGATGGCCCGGACCCGGCCGGACAACGCCTTCGTCGAGGCCTACAGCCTCGCGGCTCCCGGCGAGGGGACGGAGTCGCTGGCGAACCGCTGGCTCCAGGAGGCCGGACGCCGCTTCGGCGACGGCTTCGAGAACCGCCTGGTCATCGGCCTGTCGGACCGCGACCTCGACCTCGAGCTGTCGACCGCGAGGAGCCGGCTCAACCTCGCCAACATCCTCGACGGCGCGGCACAGATGAGCGTCAAGGTCCTCGTCGTCGGGCCCCCTCCGGGCCTCGACGCAGAACGCAACCGCCGTCTCGCCGACCTGTCCGCGGCGTTCGGCGACGTGACCACGCGCCGCAAGCACGTCTTCGTCGACACCTTCACCCCCCTGCTGGCGCACGAGCAGTGGCGCCACGACCTCGCCGCGAACGGCGGGACGCCGGGCCAGGCCGGCTACGGGCTCATCGCCTGGCTCGTCCTGCACCGCGGGTGGTTTCAGTGGCTCGACGTGCCCGCTCCCGAGTAGCGGCACGCTGCAGGAAGCCCCCGGGATACGCATCCCGGGGGCTTTTTTCATGCCCGGCGGCCCCATGTTTCCCTCCGGTAACGGTTGGGTTATCACTGGCTCACTGAGTGTCCAAAGGCAACGATCTGTCGCTATGCTGGCCGGGTGTGATTGCCGTCACTGGCGCAATCCGCCTCGGGGGGCCTTCCTGCGTTCCTCGCGCCAAGCACAGTAAGGACTATCGAATGCGTAATAAGCGCACTATGACGCTCGCCGCACTGTCCATCGGGACGCTCCTGCTGAGCGCCTGCGGATCGGCGGGCGGTACCGCCGAGACACCGGCATCGGAGGGGGCGGAGGAGAACCTCGCCCCGACAATCAACATCGCGATCAGCCAGGCGCCGACCGGCTACAACGGCAACACCGCCAGCACCAATGCGGTCTACAACACCTACGTGGACAACCTGACCTCGAGCGGTTTCGCTGCCTTCGCCGCAAACGGCAACCTGGAGCCCAACGAGGAGTTCGGCACCTACGAGAAGACCAGCGACGACCCGCTGACGATCAAGTACACCATCAACGAGGATGCTGTCTGGTCCGATGGCACCCCGATCGACTACGACGACGTCCTGCTGAGCTGGGCGGCCCTGTCCGGTACGCACCCGAGCGGTGAGAAGGATCCCGAGACGGGCGCCGAGGCCGATCTCTTCCAGGCGGCCTCGACCAACGGGTTCGCCTCCATGGAGCAGATCGAGGGCGAGCCCGGGGCCAAGGAGTTCGAGGCCGTCTTCACCGAGCCCTACGCCGACTGGGAAGCCCTGTTCACGACGGGCGTCTTCATGCCGGCGCACATCGCCGCCGAGCAGGCCGGGATGTCCGCCGAGGGCGACGGCGCCGAGCTCGTCGAAGCCATCCAGAACGACGACACTGCGGCCCTCGGTCCGGTCGCCGAGTTCTGGAACAGCGGCTGGAACTACGAGGCGGACCTGCCGACCCTCCCCGACACGGCGATCCTCCCCTCCTCCGGCCCGTACAAGCTGGACAACGCCACCGACGGCACCCTGACGCTCGTCAAGAACGACAAGTACTGGGGCGAGGAGCGCGCCGGCAAGACGGACTCGATCGTCTTCAAGACCATCGTCGACGAGGAAGCCGTCCAGGCACTGCAGAACGGCGACGTCGACGTCATCGAGCCCTCCAGCCCGACCGTCGACACGAAGGCGGCCCTCGAGCAGATCGGCGAGACCGTCACGGTGGACACCGGGCAGTCGCTGACCTTCTCGCACGTGGACCTCGACCAGCGCGCCGGTGCCGTCTTCGAAGACCTCAAGGTGCGCCAGGCCTTCGCCAAGTGTGTTCCGAGGGCCGACATGGTCGACAAGTTCGTGACCCCCATCGATCCCGAGGGTTCGGTCATGAACCTGCACGAGTACCAGCCGGCGCAGTCCGACTACGAGACGGTCCTCGAGGGCGCTCCCGCCGCAGAGGGTGACGGGACCGCCGACATCGAGGGTGCCAAGGCGCTGCTCGCCGAGGCAGGGAAGACCGAGCCCGTCAAGGTCAGCCTGATGTTCGCCTCCACGAGCCAGTTGCGCGCCGACATGGTCGCCCTGATCAAGGACTCCTGCGACAAGGCAGGCTTCGAGATCGTTCCGCAGCCCGAGGCCGAGTGGAGCGCCAAGCTCTCGCAGCCCGGCGCCTGGGACGCGGTCGTCTTCGGCTGGGCAGGATCCGGCCTCGTGGCCTCGGGCCAGTCCATCTACATCACCGGCGGTGAGCAGAACTTCGGTGGCTACAGCGACCCCGAGGTGGACCGCCTCTGGGACGAGATCGTCACGAGCACCGACTCCGAGGCGGTCGTCCCGCTGAAGACCGAGCTCGAGCAGCGCCTCGCCGAGACGCAGTACAACGTGGTCCTCTACGCCAATCCGAACATCGCGGGCTACTCCTCGAAGCTCGAGGGCGTGGAACTCAACCCGACGCAGACCGGCATCACCTGGAATGCCTACAGCTGGACGAAGCAGGCCTGATTGCATTCTCCGGAGAACGCATGAGGACGGGCAGGCCCTCGGGCCTGCCCGTCCCTGTGCCCGGCCGCGCCACCGCCTGCATCGTTTCCTAGGAGCCCCTCCGTGTTCTACTTCATCGTCAAGCGAACCATCATCTCGTTCTTCATCATGCTCGCAGCCACCACGCTGATGTACTTCCTCACCATCTCGTCGGGCGACCCCTTCGAGGACCTCGGCGAGACCAGCGGCCCCGAGAAGGCCGCGACCATCGCGGCACGCACCGCGGCGATGAACCTGGACGTCCCGCCCATCCCCCGGTACTTCCTGTGGCTGCAGGACATCGGCCACTGCATCGTCCCCGGGGGCGTGAGCTGCACGCTCGGCCAGGACCGTACGGGCGCCGCGGTCCTCCCCCAGCTCGAGAACGCCATGGGTTCGACGCTGCGCCTCGTCATCGTGGCGACCGTGCTCGCCCTGGTCCTCGGCGTCGTCGTCGGCATCGTCACCGCCATCCGGCAGTACAGCACCTTCGACTACTCCGTCACCTTCCTCTCCTTCCTGCTGTTCTCGCTGCCCCTGTTCTGGCTCTCCACGCTGCTCAAGCAGTACCTGGCGATCGACCTCAACACCTGGCTGGCGAATCCGCAGTTCCCCTATCTGACGATCGCCCTCATCGGGGTGGTCTCCGGCGTTATCTGGGCCGTCGTCGTGGGTGGCGACCGCAGGCGCAGGGCGACCGTCTTCGGCGTCGCCGCGGTCGTCACCGCACTCGCCCTCTACCTCCTGCTCGTCACCGGATGGTTCGTCACACCGGGCCTCGGCGTCGTCGGGATGCTCGTATCGGCAGCAGGGATCGCTGTGCTCTGGACCGCCCTGCTGGCAGGATTCCGCCGCCGCCGCGTGCTGAACGCGGCCCTCGCGGCCGCAGGGGTGGCCTTCGCCGGCTACCTCCTCTCGATCCCCCTGCTCGACGATCCGAACTGGCTCCTGGTGCTCGCGCTCGTGGTGGGGACGGCCGTCGTCGCGTACGTCGTCGCCGGCGTCGTGGGCGGTCCGTTCCGGGCCCAGGCGGCGAAGATCGGGGCCGTGATCGCCGTGTCCGTCGGCCTGCTGATCGTGCTCGACCGCCTCCTCCAGGCCTACCCGACGCTCTCCGCGAAGGCGGGCGGACGGCCCATCCCGACCACCGGCTCCCAGTCGGCCAACCTCGCCGGGACCTTCTGGGAGATCAACCTGGACTACGCGCTGCACCTCATCCTGCCGACCATCGCCCTGACCCTGATCTCGTTCGCCACCTACACGCGGTACACCAGGGCCAGCCAGCTCGACGTCATGAACCAGGACTACATCCGCACCGCCCGGGCCAAGGGCCTCAGCGAGCGGACCGTCCTCGTGAAGCACGCCTTCCGCAACGCGATGATCCCCATCACCACGCTAATGGCCTTCGACTTCGCCGGCGTCCTCGGCGGCGCCGTCATCACCGAGCAGGTCTTCGGCTGGAACGGCATGGGCAACATGTTCGTCGAGGGCATCGACAACGTCGACCCGGGCCCCGTCATGGCCTTCTTCCTGGTCGTCGGAACGGCTGCCGTGCTGTTCAACATGCTCGCCGACATCGCCTACGCGTTCCTCGACCCGCGCATCACCCTGAGCTAGGACATCCCATGAGCACGAACGACAAGATGCGGGACGACTCCCGCACGTCCCTGGAGCTGTCCGAGCTGACGCTCCAGAGCCAGGACAACGACATCGCGACCGCCGCCCCCACGCGGGAGCAGACGGACCGCATCCGCACCACCGAGGCCAAAAGCCAGGGGCGCCTGATCCGCGAGCGGTTCTTCCGCCACAAGGGTGCCCTCGCGGGCATCGCCCTCCTGGTGCTGATCTTCCTCCTCGCCTTCAGCTCCATCGGGTTCGCAGGGATCCCCGGCTGGTGGAACAAGGACTACGACGTCCTCGCCGCGCGCTTCAACGAGGGACGCCCCACGCTGACGCTCTGGCCCTTCAGCCTCGGCGAGCACCCGTTCGGCCAGGACGTCCTCGGCCGCGACTACTTCGCGCTCACCATGCGCGGCATCCAGACCTCCCTCATCATCGCGTTCATCGTCGGGCTGGTGGCCATGGTCATCGGCACGACGGTGGGGGCGGTCGCAGGATACTTCCGCGGCTGGACCGAAGCGTTCCTCATGCGCATCACCGACGTCGTCATCACCATCCCGACGGTGGTCATCGCCGCGGCGGTCGCCGGCATCGTGGCGAAGAACGGCATCATCCCCTTCGCGATCTTCCTGGGCCTCGTCACGTGGACCGGCCTCGCGCGGCTTGTGCGCGGCGAGTTCCTGTCGCTGCGCGAGAAGGAGTTCGTCGAGTCCGCGAAGTCCGTCGGTGCGAGCTCGGCCCGCATCATCTTCCGGCACATCCTGCCCAACACGGTCGGCGTCATCATCGTGTCGACGACGCTGGCGATCTCCGGGGCAATCCTCCTCGAGACGGGCCTGAGCTTCCTGGGCCTCGGCGTCACGGCGCCGGACACCTCGCTCGGCAAGGCCATCAACGACAACCGCTCGGCCCTCACCGTGCGCCCGTGGCTGTTCCTCTGGCCCGGAGCGTTCATCATCGGCATCGCCCTGGCCGTCAACTTCATCGGTGACGGCCTGCGCGACGCGTTCGACCCCAAGCAGACAAGGGTGAAGCAATGAGTTCTCGATCCGTCATCATCTCGAACGAGCAGGCTCCGCTCGCCGACGGCCCCATCCTCGCGGTCCGCGGCCTCGGCGTCGAGTTCAACGTCGACAACGAATGGGTGATGGCCGCGGAGGACGTCTCCTACGAGATCCACCCCGGCGAGATCCTGGCGATCGTCGGTGAATCCGGATCCGGCAAGAGCATGTCCTCCATGGCCCTGCTCGGTCTGCTCCCCCGCAACGGCCGCTCGACGGGCAGCGCGAAGATGCTCGGCCGGGAACTGATCGGTGCGCCGCAGAGCACCCTCCGGCGGGTCCGCGGCAACGAGATCGCGATGATCTTCCAGGAACCCATGACGGCGCTGAATCCTGTACTGACGGTGGGTGAGCAGATCCGGGAGGCGGTCGAACAGCACACGGAGCTGTCTCCGGCCCAGGCGAAGAAGCGCGCCATCGAGCTGCTCCGCATGGTGGAGATCCCCGAGCCGGAGCGCCGCTACGACAACTTCCCGCACCAGTTCTCGGGCGGCCAGCGCCAGCGCGCGATGATCGCCATCGCCCTGGCGAACGATCCGATGCTCCTCATCGCCGACGAACCCACGACGGCGCTCGACGTCACGGTGCAGGCGGAGGTGCTCGACCTCCTGCGCAAGCTCAACAAGAGGCTCAACAGCGCCGTGCTGCTCATCACCCATGACATGGGAGTGGTCGCCGACCTCGCGGACCACGTCGTCGTCATGGAGCGCGGGCGGATCGTCGAGGCGGCGCCGACGGCGCAGCTGTTCGCCGCCCCGGCCGAGGCCTACACGCAGCAGCTCCTCGGCGCGGTGCCCCACCTCGGGTCGAAGGTGGGCGGCGTCCTCTCCGACGTCGAGGTGGTGGACGGGCGCCTGAGCATCCACGAGGAGTACGCGGAGGCGGCCGTGCGCGCGGAGGAGACGCACAGGGCGTCGGGCGTGGTGCCGGCGCTCGAGCTCCGGGACGTGGACATCGAGTACCCGGGCCGGTTCCGCCAGCCCCCCTTCAAGGCGGTCTCCGGCGTCTCGCTGACCATCCAACCGGGCGAGGTCCTGGGCCTGGTCGGCGAATCCGGCTCGGGCAAGTCGACGATCGCCCGTGCCGTGACGGGACTCATCAAGACCTCCGGGGGCAGGGTCAGCATCGGCGGCACCGACATCACGGACCTCAGCGCCCGCCAGCTCCTGCCGCTGCGCAAGAAGTTCGCGATCGTGTTCCAGGACCCCGCGGCGTCGCTGAACCCGAGGCTGTCCATCGGCGACAGCATCGGCGAGCCCCTGCTCCTCCACGAGAAGCCGGGCCGCGCCGAGCTGGACCGGCGCGTAGCGGCCCTGCTGGACGACGTGCAGCTGCCGGTCGCGTTCCGCAACCGGTACCCCCACGAGCTCTCGGGCGGGCAGCGCCAGCGCGTCGGCATAGCCCGGGCGCTGTCCCTCCGTCCGGACCTACTCGTGGCCGACGAACCGACGTCGGCCCTGGACGTCTCCGTGCAGGCCCGGGTCCTGGACCTGCTGCAGGAGCTGCAGCGGGAGCGCGGCTTCGCGTGCCTGTTCGTGAGCCACGACCTCGCCGTCGTCGAGCTGCTCGCAAGCCACATCGCGGTGCTCAACAAGGGCACCCTGGTGGAGCAGGGCAGCACGGAGCAGATCCTGAAGTACCCGCGCGATCCCTATACGCGGCGCCTGCTCGCGGCGGCCCCGGTGCCGGACCCGGCCGAGCAGTCGCTCCGCCGGGAGCAGCGCTCCGCCCTCCTCGCGGCAGGCGCCGAGTAGCGGCGGACACGGAAGGGAACCCTCGGCGGAGGGTCCCCTTCCGTGGCCGCGACGGGCCACAGGCTCGCCTCAGTGGCGGAAGACGACCTTGCCGAACACGTCGCCGTCGAGCATGCGCTGGAAACCCCGGGCCGCGTCGTCGAGGGGCAGGACCGTGTCGATGACGGGGCGCACCCCCGTGGCCACGAGGAAGCGGGTCAGCCGGACGAGCTCCTCCCGCGTCCCCATGGTGGAACCGAGCACGCGCAGCTGGAGGAAGAACACCCGGTTGAGGTCCGCCGACGGAGCCGGACCGCTCGTCGCTCCGCACGTCACCACGGTCCCGCCGGGCACCAGTGACTTGAGCGAGTGGGCCCACGTGGCCTCGCCCACCGAATCGAAGACCACATCGACGCGTTCCGGCAGCCGCGCCCCTGCGTCGAACACCTGCTCGGCGCCGAGTTCCAACGCCCGGTGCCGCTTCGCCTCGCTGCGGCTCGTCGCCCAGACCCGGAACCCTGCTGCGGAGGCGAGGGCGATCAGCGCGGAGGCGACGCCGCCGCCCGCACCCTGCACGAGCACCGTGGACCCGGGCGCTGCCGGCGACACCGTGAACAGCATGCGGTACGCGGTGAGCCACGCGGTGGGAAGGCACGCCGCTTCCTCGAAGGACAGTGCGGCGGGCTTGGGCACCAGGTTCCGCTCGGGCACCCACACGTAGTCGGCCATGGTGCCGGGGTAGCGCTCGGACAGGAGGGAGCGCTTCGGGTCGAGCGTCTCGTCGCCCCGCCAGTCGGGCGAGGACACGACGCCGTGCACGATCACCTCGTTGCCGTCGTCGTCGATCCCGGCGGCGTCGCACCCGAGCACCATGGGCAGGCGGTCCTCCGGCAGGCCCACACCCTTCAGCGACCACAGGTCGTGATGGTTGAGGCAGGACGCGACCACCCTCACCCGCGCGAAGCCCGCAGGGGCGTCGGGTACCTCGAGGTCGCCGACGGTGAGTCCGCCGAGCGGATCGTCTCCTGACTGGGTTGCTGCATAGGCGGCGCGCATACATAAGCTCCTTCGGTCACGGATGTCCACTCATCCTAGGGGCAGGCCGCGAAGCGCCGCCCGCCGCCCCGCGCGCCCCGCCTGCCGCTGTTTAGGTGACGCCCGTTGCAGTATGGGAGACTTGGGTGCAGTTCTGTACGACTACAGTGCCTGAAGAAAAAAGGAGGCAGCCATGAGCAAGCGAGCACGCAAGCGTCGCGACCGGAAGCGTGGAGGCGCAAACCACGGTAAGCGCCCCAACACCTGAGTCCAGGCGTTATCCGCTGCATCAGCAGCACACGAAAGAACCTCCGGGCCGTCACGGCACCGGAGGTTCTTTTGTCTCTGCAGCCAGGCAGCCGGGACGACGTCAGTGGTCGACGGTCCTGAGGTGGCTGATGCGGTCGAGGATGCTCGTCTTCAGGGTCGACGGCGCGACCTCGGTGCAGGACCGTTTCACGACCGACCGGATCACGCACTCGAGGTCATGTTCCTCGGCACACTCCGGGCAGCCCTCCAGGTGGTCCTTGATCTCCACGAGGTCCTGGTGGGACAGCGCGCCGTCCAGGTACTCGTACAGCCGTTCGATCCTCGAGTCGGCGCAATCGCCCATGCTCTCGCAATCGCTCATTTCTCCATCTCCTGTTCCTTGCCCGCTGCACCCGTCGCGACCCGGGTCCTGGCACCAGCACCTGCGCCGGTACCGAGGCCCCGCTCGTGCGCGTACTCGGCGAGGAGTTCGCGCAGCAGTTTGCGGCCGCGGTGCAGCCGGGACATGACGGTCCCGATGGGCGTGTTCATGATTTCCGATATTTCCTTGTACGCGAAGCCTTCGACGTCCGAGAAGTACACGGCGAGCCGGAATTCCTCCGGAATGGCCTGCAGGGCACTCTTGACGTCGGAATCCGGCAGGTGGTCCAGCGCCTCGGCCTCTGCCGAGCGGAGACCGGTGGACGTGTGTTCGGCGGCCTTCGCCAGCTGCCAGTCCTCGATGGTGTCCGAGTGCGACTGCAGGGGCTCGCGCTGCCGCTTGCGGTACAGGTTGATGTAGGTGTTCGTGAGGATGCGGTACAGCCACGCCTTCAGGTTGGTCCCCGGCTTGTACTGGTGGAAGGCGGAGAACGCCTTCGTGTAGGCCTCCTGCACCAGGTCCTCCGCATCACTGGGGTTCCGGGCCATGCGCATGGCGGCCGAGTAGAGCTGGTCGACGTACTGCATCGCGTCGCGCTCGAAGCGTGCCTTGCGGTCGGCTTCCGACTCCGTAGACACGTCCAACTGGTCGTCTTCGGCCTGGCTGCTACCTGCGGGGGCTGTTGTATTCATCGTCCCAAAGTCTACGCGTCCGCGCGGCCTCGCGGCCGGGGAAACGTCCCGCCGGACCGACGTCGAGAGCTGGAAATCCGGTCTTTCGACCGTGGCCGTCCGTACACCCGTCATGCGCACCCATCTCCCGTTCCGGTTTCCTCCACGCCTCTTCCAACCCGCCTGAGAGCGCCCTTATTCCTGCTGCCCTCCCTCCCGCCTGCCTCCTGCATTCCTCCTGCCTGCGTCCTGCATCCCCTCCCTGTTCTCCCTCGTGCGCCGCCCGTTGCCGCCGTCCTCCCCGCAACCCTGGCGTCCGGCACCACCGCGGGATCGCACCGTATCCGGAGGCATGCAAAACTAGTCCCAGCGTGCTCCGCAGAACAAAACCCGATGCCCGGCGAATCGCGCCGGCAACCAGGAGGCAGTTGTGACCCTTGTCCGCGTAATAGCCCGACCCTTGATCGCCAGCGGTTTCGTGTTCTCCGGTATCGACCGGCTCCGCACGGCGGGTACCACGGCCCCGCAGCTCAAGCCCGTCCTCGCAGGCATCACGAGGGTCGTCCCCTCGGCCGCCGCGGTCACCGGCAACGAGAAGCTCGTGGGCCAGGTGCTCGGCGGCACCCAGGTCGCGGCATCGCTCCTGTTCGCCATCGGTCGGTTCTCCCGGGTCGCGGCCCTCCTCCTGACGGTGACTGCAACAGTGAACACCCTGGTCGACTACCGCTCGGCCGACGCCTCGACGCCGGAGGGCAAGAAGGCACGCCGCTCGCAGCTGCTCAAGAACCTCTCGCTGATCGGCGCCGTCCTGCTGGCCGCCGTCGACACGAACGGCCGTCCGGGGATCGCCTGGCGCGCGGAGCACCTCGCCGTGGGTGCCCGGAAGAACGCCCTGGGCCTGGGCAAGGACGCGCGCAAGCAGCTGAAGAAGGCCGACAAGGTCGTGCGCAAGACCGCTGCCGACGTCGTCGGTTCCTAAGCTCCATGACAGCGTCTCCAGGCGGGGTGTCCGACCAGACCATGTGGCGGGCGCCCCGCCTGAGCCGTCCCGTGTATGCCGACATCTCGGTCCCCGGCTCGAAATCACTGACCAACCGCTACCTCGTGCTCGCTGCCCTCGCGGACGGGCCGTGCGTCATCCGGCGGCCCCTGCACTCCCGTGACTCCGCCCTGATGGTCGCCGCCCTGCGCGCCCTCGGCACGGTCATCGACGAGGTGCCCGGCGACGGCGACTTCGGCCCGGACCTGCGCGTCACTCCCCTGCCGGCCGGAGGCGGCGACGCGCATCCGCGGGCGGTCGACTGCGGCCTCGCCGGCACGGTGATGCGCTTCGTGCCGCCCCTCGCCGGCCTCGTCGCCGGCACCACCACCTTCGACGGCGATCCGCATGCGCGCCGACGCCCCATGGGGAGCATCGTCGCCGCGCTGCGCGGACTCGGCGTCCCCGTCGACGACGGCGGGTCCGGCTCGCTGCCGTTCGCCGTCCGGGGCGAGGGGGACGTCCGCGGGGGCCGCCTCGTCATCGACGCCTCCGCGTCCTCGCAGTTCGTGTCGGCGCTGCTCCTGGTGGGCGCCCGCTTCACCGAGGGACTGCACCTCGAACACGTGGGCAAGCCCGTGCCGAGCCTCGACCACGTCCGCATGACCGTGGAGACGCTGCGCTCCCTCGGGGTGGCGGTCGACGATTCCGTCCCGAACCACTGGCGCGTCTCCCCGGGCCCGATCGCGGCCTTCGACGTCGCCGTCGAACCCGACCTCTCCAACGCCGGGCCCTTCCTCGCCGCGGCGGTCGTCACCGGCGGTACCGTCCGCGTGCGGAACTGGCCCGAGGACACCACGCAGGTGGGCGACGAGTGGCGGCGCATCCTCCCCCTCATGGGTGCGACCGCGGTCCTCGACGGCGACGTGCTCACCGTCACCGGTGGAGCCTCGATCACCGGAGGAACCTTCGCCGACACCTCCGAGCTCGCCCCCACGGTCGCGGCGCTCTGCGCGCTGGCGGAGACGCCGTCGGTCCTCACCGGCATCGCCCATCTCCGCGGCCACGAGACGGACCGCCTCGCGGCACTCGTCGCGGAGATCAACGGGCTCGGCGGGGACGCCGAGGAGACGGCCGACGGCCTCGTGATCCGGCCCGCACCCCTCCATGGAGGGGTGTTCCGCACCTACGACGACCACCGCATGGCGACCGCCGGCGCCATCATCGGCCTGGCCGTCGACGGCGTGGAGGTGGAGAACATCGGCACCACGGCCAAGACGATGCCGGAATTCCCGGAGCTCTGGGCGGCGGTCACCGGAACCGCCGGGGCGAACGGGAACTCCGACACCCGGGGACCCGCGGCGGCACGCGCATGAGCGAGGCCGGCAACCGCCGCGGCTCACGGTCCTGGGACGAGTCCGACGTCCGGATCCGCCCCAACAAGAAGGGTTCCCGCCCACGCACCAAGAACCGACCCGCCTACGAGGACGCCGTGCTGGGCCGTGTGGTGACCGTGGACCGCGGGCGCTACACCACCGTGGTCGACGAGGACACCCCGGACGAGCGCACCGTCATCGCCGCGCGCGCACGGGAACTGCGCCGCAGCGCCGTCGTCGCCGGTGACATCGTCTCCCTCGTCGGCGACCTCTCCGGAGGACCCGACTCCCTCGCACGCCTCGTGCGCATCGAGGACCGCCGGACCGTCCTCCGCCGCAGCGCGGACGACACGGACCCGGTGGAACGCGTGGTGGTCGCGAACGCGGACCAGCTCGTGATCGTCGTCGCGGCGGCCAACCCGGAACCGAGGACCGGCTTCATCGACCGGGCGCTCGTCGCCGCCTATGACGCAGGCATCGAACCGCTGCTGTGCATCACGAAGGCCGATCTCCGCGATCCCGCAGCCCTGCTCGCCAACTACGAGCACCTCGACCTCCGTGTCATCATCAGCCGGACCGACGAGAGCGTAGGGATCGAGGCCACGTCCGACGACGGCGAGTCCGCCCGGCTCTCGCACGGGGCGGTCGACGCCCTGCGCGACGAGCTCGACGGACAGGTGAGCGTGCTGCTCGGCCACTCCGGTGTCGGCAAGTCCACCATGGTCAATGCCCTCACCGGATCCTCCCGGGCCACGGGCGGGGTGAACGCGGTGACGGGCCGCGGACGCCACACGTCCTCGTCGGCCCTCGCACTCAAAGCCGCCGACGCCGCGCCCGGGACGTGGATCATCGACACCCCGGGTATCCGGTCCTTCGGGCTGGCGCACGTGGACGCCGACCGGATCCTGAAGGCGTTCCCCGATCTCGAGCCGGGCACGGAGCGCTGCGAACGCGGGTGCCGGCACGACGACAACGCCGTCGATTGCGGGCTGGACAGCTACGTGGACGAGGGGCTCGGCGGGGAGTCGGGCCCGGTGCGGCTCGCCAGCCTGCGCCGGCTGCTCACCGCCGGGACCGCCGACCCGCGGGGCAGCGCCTCCGACGCCAAGGAGCTCGGCCAGCAGTGAGTGGTCGGAGGCGACCGGAAAGACTGTTAGGCTGAAGGCTGTTGTTGTTTGCGCATTAAATTTCAAGCCTTGACCCTCCACCTGGAGTTCGACAGCTTTTGACGAAAAGCGGGTAACGAACACCACGATGAGCCCCGAACGTCGGGACGCTCTCCCAGGTAAGGAAATACGACATGGCTACTGGCACAGTGAAATGGTTCAACGCCGAAAAGGGCTTCGGCTTCATCGCTCCCGAGGACGGCGGCGCTGACGTGTTCGCTCACTTCTCCGCGATCAACTCGAACGGCTACCGTTCCCTCGAAGAGAACCAGAAGGTCAACTTCGAGACCACCCAGGGCCCCAAGGGACCCCAGGCCGAGAACATCACCGTTCTCTAATTCTTTTCCGGTTGCTCCTGCAGCCCGGATCCGAAAGCCACCGCGCGGCGCGAGCCCGCGGTGGCTTTCTGCTGTCCGGGCCCGCCCGCGCACCCCGCGCCGCCGGGCGGGAAGTGCCTGCGAAGACGATAGGTTGAACGGTATGAGTTTCACGCAGGGCTACAACGACGACCTCCGCCTCGCCCACATCATGGCCGACTCGGTGGACGACCAGACGATGGCGCGCTTCAAGGCGCTCGACCTCCGGGTCGAGACCAAGCCGGACCTCACTCCCGTGACCGACGCCGACAAGAGCGCGGAGGAAGCGATCCGCGGCCAGCTCTCCCGGGCCCGGCCGCGCGATGCGGTGCTCGGCGAGGAGTTCGGGAGTTCGGGCTCCGGTTCGCGCCGCTGGGTCATCGATCCCATCGACGGCACCAAGAACTTCGTCCGGGGCGTGCCGGTCTGGGCCACCCTGATCTCCCTGATCGACGACGGGAAGCCCGTGGTCGGCGTCGTGAGCGCTCCGGCGCTCGGCAAACGGTGGTGGGCGGCGGACGGCACCGGCGCCTACACCGGCAAGTCCCTCGCGGCGGCGCAACGCCTGCGGGTATCGAACGTCTCCCGGCTCGGGGATGCATCCCTGTCCTACTCGAGCCTGTCCGGCTGGCGCCAGCGGGGATCCCTGGCCGAGTTCGTGAACCTGACGGACCGCGTCTGGCGCACCCGCGCCTACGGCGACTTCTGGTCCTACTGCCTGGTGGCGGAGGGCGCGGTGGACATCGCGTGCGAACCGGAACTGAACCTGTACGACATGGCGGCACTGGTGCCGATCGTGACCGAGGCAGGAGGCCGTTTCACCTCCCTCGACGGCGAGGACGGCCCCTTCGGCGGCAACGCCCTGGCCACCAACGGAACCCTGCACAGCGAGGTCCTGCGCACCCTCAACCCCGATGTGGATGACCTGCTCTAGCAGCACCGCCGGCTCCTGGAGCCCCTCGTGGTGAGGGGAGGGCCGAGGCTGGACGAGGAGCGGCGCCGCGACATGGCCCGCGCCTATCTCTCGGGAGCAGGGCGGTACGACCGCGTGCGTCCCGGGTATCCGGCAGTGGTCGGTGACTGGATCGTCCCCGACGGTGCCCGGCGCGCCGCGGACATCGGCGCCGGCACCGGACTCTTCACCGGCCTGCTGGTGGAGCGCGGACTCGGGGTGACGGCGGTGGACCCGTCGGAGAACATGCTCGCCGTCCTGTCGACCCGACTGCCGGAGGTCCCCGTCGTGCAGGGCACCGCGGAACACTCGCACCTTCCCGGCGGCTCGGTGGACCTGCTCACGCTCGCGCAGGCCTGGCACTGGTGCGACCACACGGCGACGGTGCAGGAGGCCGCGCGCGTCCTGGTGCCCGGAGGCCGGATCGCCCTCGTCTGGAACCAGCTCGACGTCTCGCTCCCCTGGGTGCACCGCCTGTCCCGCATCATGCACGCCGGGGACGTCTTCTCCCCGGCGTACCGGCCGGACTTCGGACCGGCCTTCGCCCCGCCCGAGGACCTGCTCGTGCACTGGACCCAGGAGCTGCGCGTTCCCGACGTCGTCGACCTCGCGCGGTCTCGCAGCTACTACCAGCGGGCCTCGCCGGTGTTGCAGCAGCGTGTTGAGTCGAACCTGCGGTGGTACCTGACCGATTACCTCGCCTTCGAGCCCGATGCCCTCCTGCGCATCCCGTACTACACGCATGCCTGGCGCGCCTCCCTGCTCCGCGTCTAGTTTTCGGCATGCCTAAACGCTACTTTTAGGTATGCCTCAAAATCAGCTCCGGAGGCGGGTGGGCAGGATCACCGCATGGTGCCTCGCCGTGGTGCTCCTCGCCGGATGCGCGGCCACGGCGGCGCCGGGCACACCGGTGGACGACCGACCGCTGGTCCTCACCACGTTCTCGGTCCTCGCCGACCTCGCCGACACCGTCGGCGGAGGCCACGTCCGGGTCGAGTCGATCACGAAGGTGGGCGCGGAGATCCATGGCTACGAACCGACGCCGTCGGACCTGGTGAGGGCGCAGGACGCCGACCTCATCCTCGACAACGGGCTGGGCCTCGAGCGGTGGTTCGAGCGCTTCCTGCAGTCGGTCGATGCACCCCACGCCGTCCTGTCCGACGGCGTCGAGCCCGTGGACATCCGCTCCGGCGACTACAGCGGACGGGCGAACCCGCACGCCTGGATGTCCCCCCTTGCGGCCCAGACCTACGTGGACAACACCGTCGAGGCGCTCTCGGGCCTCGCGCCGGACCATGCCGCCGACTTCGAAACCAACGGCCGGCAGCTGAAGGACGAGCTCGCGGACCTGCTGGCCGGCTTCCGCGAGGACGTGGAGGGCACCGGCACGGCGGCACTCGTGACCTGCGAGGGAGCCTTCTCGTACCTGGCACGGGACGCGGGCCTGCAGGAGGCGTTCATCTGGCCGGTCAACGCCGACACGGAGGGGACGCCGCGCCAGATCCGGGACGTCGTCGGCTTCGTGGAGGAACACCGCGTGCCCACCGTCTTCTGCGAATCCACGGTGAACCCCTCGGCGCAGGAACAGGTGGCCCTCGCGACCGGAGCCGAACTCGGCGGGACGCTCTACGTGGACTCCCTCTCCGAGGCCGACGGCCCCGTGCCGACGTTCCTCGACCTCATCCGCTACGACCTCCACACCATCGCCGAAGGACTCGCCCGATGACCGCACTCCACTCCGCTCCAGCCGCGCCCGTGCTCCGGGTCCGGAACCTCAGCGTGAGCTACAACGAGGTCCATGCACTCGACGACGTCACCGTGAGCCTCGGCGCCGGGACGATCTGCGGGCTCATCGGCGTCAACGGCTCGGGGAAATCGACGCTCTTCAAGGCGCTCATGGGACTCGTGGTCCCCAGCGACGGCAGCATCGAGCTCTTCGGCATGTCCACGGCGGGTGCCCGGAAGCAGGGCCTGGTGGCCTACATGCCGCAGGCCGAGGAGGTCGACTGGACGTTCCCGGTGTCCGTGTCCGACGTCGTCGCCATGGGGCTGTACGGACGCCTCGGTGCCGGCCGCCGTCTGCGGGCGACCGACCGGGCCGGCGTCGACGACGCCCTCGAGCGGGTGGGTCTCACGGAACTTCGAAAACGTCAGATCGGCCAGTTGTCCGGTGGCCAGCGCAAACGGGTCTTCATCGCCCGCAGCATCGCCCAGGACGCGCGGCTGCTCCTGCTCGACGAGCCCTTCGCGGGCGTGGACCGGGCCAGCGAGCGCACGATGACGGCCCTCCTCAAGGCGCTGCGGGACGAGGGCCGCTCCGTGCTGGTGTCCACCCACGACCTCGCGGGCGTGCCCGAACTCTGCGACGAGGCGGTCCTCCTGCACCGGCGTGTGCTGGCCCAGGGCGATCCGGTCCAGGTGCTGACCCACGGCAACCTCGCACTCGCCTTCGGCCCCGTGCCGCCCGCACCCTCCACGCCCTCCGGCACCCCCGCGGGTCCGGCCGCGCCTTCCGCCGCCCCTTCCGCCCCGGCTGCCGCCGCCCCGAACGGAGAGTCCTGACATGGATGTCCTCGCCTTCCTGCTCGAACCGCTGCAGTACGGTTTCCTCACCCGGGCCCTCGCCGTCACCGTCGCCGCCGCCGTGGTGGCCGCCGTGCTCTCCTGCTGGCTCATCCTCATGGGCTGGTCACTCATGGGCGATGCCGTGTCGCACGCCGTCCTGCCCGGCGTCGCCCTCGCGTACATCCTCGGCATCCCGTTCTCCATCGGCGCCTTCGTCTTCGGTGCCGGTGCCGTCGCGCTCATCGGGATCGTCCGGTCCACCACCAAGCTGAAGGCGGACACGGTGATCGGTGTGGTGTTCACGGCCCTGTTCGCCAGCGGGCTGGCGATCGTCTCGGCCACCCCCTCGCAGATCGACCTGATGCACATCCTGTTCGGCAACGTCCTCGGTGTCTCCACCGGCGAGGTCTGGCAGGTGCTCGTCCTCGGCGCGGGAACCCTCGCCGTCCTGCTGTACAAGCGGCGCGACCTGACCCTGCTGGCCTTCGACCGCACGCACGCCCACGTGATCGGACTCAACACCAGGATGCTGTCGGCCCTGTTGCTCGGACTGCTCGCCCTCACCGTCGTGGTCGGGCTCCAGGCCGTCGGGATCATCCTCGTCGTGGCCATGCTCATCACGCCGGGGGCCACCGCGTTCCTCCTGTCCCGCAGCTTCGACCGGATGCTGGTGATCGCCGTCGTGCTCACCGTGGCCGCGTCCGTCGCCGGGATCTACGCGAGCTACTACCTCGACATCTCCACAGGCGCCGCCGTGGTGCTGTGCCAAGCGCTGGTCTTCGCCATCGTCTACCTCTTCGCCCGGCCCGACGGGGTACTGTGGCAGGCCCGCCGGCGGCGTGCGGCTTCGCGGAGCGGGTCCGGGTCCGGGATCGGGCGTACAGTCGCCCGACCCAGCACCGACACACTGCCCGCCGATACGCCGCCCACCGCTATGCCTGCCGCTATGCCTGCCGCCGGTATCCCTGCCGCCGGTATCCCTCCCGCCGGCATCCCGGCAGCTCCCCCCGCGTCCCGGACGTCCGAAGCGGCACTGCCCGGGGACGCCTGATGGCGGGCCGCAGGGGTGCCGTGCTCAGCATCGAGTCCACGAGCGTCCAGGACTACGTCAAGGCGATCTACGCCTTCACCGAGTGGCAGGGCGATGCCATCACCGCGACGCACCTGGCGACACGGCTCTCGGTCGCCAATTCGTCCGTCACCGGGATGGTGGCCAAACTCGTGGACCTCGGGCTGGCGCATCACCGCAAGTACGGGCCCATCAGCCTCACCCCGTCCGGGCAGGCCCTCGCCCTCGCCATGGTCCGTCGGCACCGGCTCATCGAGACGTTCCTCGTGACCGAGCTGGGCTACGGCTGGGACGAGGTGCACGACGAGGCCGAGCTGCTCGAACACACCGTCTCCGACGCCTTCATCGAGCGTCTGGACGCGAAGCTCGGCCACCCCCGCCGCGATCCGCACGGGGACCCGATCCCGGGCGCGGACGGCTCGGTCCGGTATCCGTCCGCGCATCGGCTCGACGGCCTGGACGACGGCCATGCGGGCCGGCTCGTGCGGGTGAGCGACGACGACCCGGATGTCCTGCGGTTCCTCGACCGGAACGGCATAGCGCTCGACGACGACCTGCTGCTGGCGCAGCGCGCCACCGGGTCCCGCCTGGACCTGCGCCTCGGCGCCGACGCCTCCGCACCGCACCTCGCGGTGGACGCGTCCCTCGCCCGGTCCCTGTGGATCGAGAGCACCGCACCCCATGAGGGGTGCACGATCGGTGCCCCCTGCTGACGCGCCTGCCGTACCGCGGGACCTACTGCACCGGCGGGACGCGCGTGACCGGCGGAACGTGCGGGACCGCCGGCACCCACTGCACCGGCGGCAGATCGCCCTCGCCGGGGTCCCGCTCCTAGACTGGTCGGAATGCCGTGCCCCGATGTCCCTGATACCCCGGAAGGGAGTTCCCGATGACCACCCTCGGACTTGAGGAGGAGTACCTGCTCCTCGACCCCGTGTCAGGACTGCCCGCACACCGCGCCACCGAGGTGCAGGAGCTGCTCGAGTCCACGCCGGAGATCAGCCGCGACGAGATCCAGCGTGAGCTGCTGTCCTGCCAGATCGAGACGGCGACTCCCGTCTGCGAGACCCTGACCCAGGCGGAGGAGTCGCTGCTCAACTTCCGCCGGAAGTTCGCGGACGCCGCGGAGGGCGTCGGAACCATCGGGGCCCCGACCGGGACGGCGCCCTGGATCCGGCAGGCGTACCCGGAACTGACCGACAAGCAGCGCTACGAGGATCTTCGGGCCAGCGCGCCGGGTATCGTGGGCGACCAGTTCGTCAACGGCCTGCACGTGCACGTCGGCGTCCCCGACCAGGAGCGCGGCATCCAGGCCCTCAACCGCATCCGCCCCTGGATACCTCTGCTGACCGCGCTCAGCGTCAATTCGCCGTACTGGCTCGGCCGGGACAGCGGCTTCGACAGCTGGCGGGTGGTCCACTACCGCCGCTGGGCCGTCCAGGGCATCGCTCCCTACTTCGCCGATGCAGCCGACTACGAGCGGCGCATCACGCGGCTCGGCACCACCGGTGCCATCCTCGACCGCGGGGTCCTGACCTGGGTGGCGCGCCTCTCGGACCACTACCCCACGCTCGAGCTCAGGGCCTGCGACGTGCAGCTCGAGGCGCAGGACTCCGTGCTCCTCGGCGCCCTGACCCGGGCGCTGGTGGTCACCGCCCTCGGCGAGGCCGATGCGGACACACCGCCCGTCGTCCCCGACCCCGAACTGCTCGATGCCGCTCTGTGGCAGGCCGCGCGCGACGGGCTGGAACACCACCTCGTGGACTGTGCGACGGCGGAACGGGTTCCCGCCGGAGAGCATCTCGCAGCCTTCCTCGAGCACATCGGCCCGGCTCTCGACGCCGAGGGCGACACCGCCTGGGTGAAGGCGGGCCTCGCGACGGTCGACGAACGCGGCACCGGCGCCACCCGCCAGCGCCGGGCGATGCGCGAGGGCGGACTGGAGGGCCTGCTGTCCCTGTACGGGCGGACCCTCACCTTCGAGCCCTAGGGCCGCCGGCAGTCACGAGAGCCGTCAGCGCTCCCGGGTGTCACGCCGCAGCAGGCCGACGATCAGGCACAGGAGTCCGAGGAGGAGGGGCACGAGGGTGAAGAGGGTGTGCGTCCCGCCCAGGTAGCTCATCACGAAGATGTAGACGAACGTCCCGCCGACGAGGATCCAGCCGAGCACGATCAGGGCCCGGCCCCGGTGGGGCGGAGGCAGCGGCGGGAGCCACGAGGGCGGCCGGTCGGTCCAGCTCATTGCCCAAGTGTAGTGGCCGCTCCCCCGGCATGACCCGGGCTGCGGTCAGTAGGAGGGCGCGGCCGGAAGGCTCATGTAGTGCTCGAGGGTGGGTAGTCCGTGGATGCGCATCTCCGAGGAGATCGTCGTGCCGACGTACCGCAGGTGCCAGGGCTCGTAGGAGTATCCGGTGACCGAGGTGAACCCCCGCGGATAGCGGATGATGAATCCGTAGCGCCAGGCGTTCCGGGCCGCCCAGTCTCCTGCCGGCGTTGTCGCGAAGCACTCCTGCAGCCCGCAGGCCCCGTTCGGTGTGCCGATGTCGACGGCGAGCCCGGTCTGGTGTTCACTGAAGCCCGGGCGGGCGGAGATGAGGTCGGCCGTCGCCTGGCCGTACTGGTTCACGTACGAGGCATACAGGGAGGCCTGCGTGTCGTAGGACCGGTAGCCGCTGACCGGGACCATCCCGATGCCACTGGCGCGCGCGTCCGCGAGCAGCCGCGCGAACTGTTGGGCGGCATCGCTGCGGAGCAGGGGCCCCTCGACCCCCACGAGCGGGCCGGGGACATGGCGTGCCGGGTTCAGCTGCCGGCGCTTGTTGACGACGACGAAGACCGACGCGGCGACATCGATATCGCGGGCGATCCGCGCTCCGCCTCCAGGGGACCACGAGATGACCCCGCGCTGATACCGCTGACTGCACGTACCCGCGGCGCACGACTCGTTGGTCACGGGGTAGCCGAGGGCGCCGTTCTCGTAGCGGGTGGAGGCCCAGGCCGCCCGAATCGCGCCGACGGAGATCCGCGCACCGGTTGCCGGCGACCAGATGATCGACCCGCCCTGGTAGTTCTGGTAGCACCCGCCGCCGCGCAGCCCGCAGACCTCGTTCGTGGTCGGGTAGCCCAGCTGGCCGTTCTCGAATCCCGAGCGCGCCCAGGCCCCGCGGATCGCGCCCCACGTCGCCCGTCCGCCGGTGGCCGGGGACCAGTGGACCGAGCCGCCCTGGAAGCTCTGGTAGCACCCGCCGTTCCTCAGCCCGCACACCTCGGAGCCTGTGGGGTAGCCGAGCTTGCCATTCTCCCACCCCGTCCGGGCCCAGGCTGTGCGGATGCCGCCCCAGGTCGGCTGGGCACCGGTGGGCGGGGACCAGTGGATCGAGCCGGCCTGGAAGCTCCGATAGCAGCCGCCGCCGCGCAGCCCGCAGGTCTCCGGGGACGTCGGGGCGCCGAGGCGTCCGGACGCACCGCCGAGTTGAGCGTATTTCGCGTCGATCGCCGTCACCGCCTGGGCCACCGGCGCCACGACGACGGTGCCCGCCAGGAGCAGCGCACAGGTCAGCAGGGCGAGCAGGTACGCGGCGATGCGCCTCATGATGACCCCTGGAACTCGAACGATCCTGCTCACAGGGTAGGCGTCGGGGACAGCGGCGACAAGGCTTCGGCAGCAGGAGCCGGAGACGACGAAGCGCCCCGCCGGGTACCGGCGGAGCGCTTCGTGGTGGTGGAGATGGCGGGAATTGAACCCGCGTCCGATGCAGTGTAGTCAGGGCTTCTCCGGGCGCAGTTTGCGTCGGTTTTTCTCGGCTTCAGCCATCGTGCAAACAAGTGGCTGCCAAGCCCAGTTGTATAAAAGTCCCCCCGGTCCCTACAACGAGGACCGGGAGCAGTGGCCCTCTAAATGACGCCAGTATCCGGGGCGAGAGCAAACCCGGGCTGACGGACTAGCTAGGCTGCTTAGGCAGCGAGAGCGAAGTCAGTGCGCTTTTGTTCGGCACTTATTGTTTTACAAGGAGCGTTTACGAGATAACCCTGTATCCTCGGCCCGCTTCCCCTGTCGCGACTAACATCGTCGAAACCTGTCATCCCCATGTTCAGTTATCAAGTGATTCCTGTACCGCTCGGCCTACCGGCCTTACGATTCCTCGAGTCTACAGCACGGCGGTCCCGCCGTTCCGGAGCTTCGCCAGCAGAGAACATCACTGTCCCAGCTGGATGCCCAGGATGATGACCGGCGACTGCCAGAGGCGGACGACGACGAAGGCGAGCGTGACGAACGCGATGCCGAGGGCTGCGAGGGCCGTGGTGCCGGCCTGCTTGCGCCGGAAGCTCCACCAGAAGATCGCCGCATTCAGCAGTAGCAGCACCGGGGAGATCCAGACGAGGGCCTGCGCGAAGAAGACGTAGACGAGGAAGACGAACGGGATCAGCGAGAGGATGCCGACCGGCACCACGACCATCAGGAGAATCAGGTCGATGAGCGCACCGAGGGTCACCCACCACGGGCGCCTGTAGGTCAGCTCGGACGGGTCGGGCTCGTCGTCGTGCTCCTGGGCTTCCCAGAAGACATCGCTCACGCGCCCAGGTTCTTCTCGCGCATCGCACGCAGCGCCTCGCGGTTGTCCTGCTTCTCGCGCAGGGTCTGGCGCTTGTCGTAGTCGCGCTTGCCCCGTGCCACCGCGATCTCCACCTTGGCCCGGCCGTTGAGGAAGTAGAGCTGCAGCGGGACGAGGGTGAAGCCGGACTCGCGGATCTTCTGCGAGATCTTCGTGAGTTCCTCGCGGTGCAGGAGCAGCTTCCTCCTCCGGCGGGCCGCGTGGTTCGTCCAGCTGCCCTGCGAATACTCGGAGATGTGGATGCCCTCGAGCCAGAGTTCGTCGCCGTAGAAGACCGCGTAACCGTCCACGAGGGAGGCGCGGCCCGCGCGCAGGGACTTCACCTCGGTGCCCATCAGGGCGAGGCCGGCCTCGTACGTGTCGAGCACGGCGTAGTCGTGGAAGGCCTTCCGATTGGTGGCCACCACTTTCCGGCCACTTTCCTTCGGCACGGCAATACTCCTTCGGCGCTGCTGCGGACGGCGGTCCGCGGGAGGACAGTGCCTTCCATCCTACGACCTAGAGCAGGCCCATCGGGTCCACGAGGGTGCCGTTCAGCATCGTCTCGAAGTGCAGGTGGCACCCCTGCGAATTACCGGTGGTACCCGTGTAGCCGATCAGCTGGCCCGCGCTGACGCGCTGCCCGGCCGCGACGACATAGCTCGTGAGGTGGTAGTAGTTCGTCGCGAGCACATTGACTCCCACCACTCCGTGGTTGAGGACGATCCGGTTTCCCGCTCCGGGCAGGACGTTCGAGTCCGCGTACCAGACCTCGCCGGCAGCGGGCGCGTAGAGCGGCGTTCCGCAGCCCACGCCGTAGTCGATGCCGGTGTGCATGTAGCCGCCGGTGCCGTTGAAGTCGATGGTGCCGACCGGCGTCGGGCGCCAGCCGAAGCCGGAGCTGATGGGCGCGTCGACCGGCGGTCTCAGGCCGAAGGCGGCGGGAGGCGACGGCACGGAGACGGGCGGTGCCGGGACGACGGGCGGTGCCGGGATGACGGGCGCCACCGGCTCGACGGGCTGCGGCTGGACGGGAGCAGGAGCGGGCCGGTTCGCGGCTGTGGCCTCCGCTTTCCGGCGCGCGGTTTCCGCGGCGGCGGCAGCATCGGCTTCGGCCTGGCGCCGCGCCTGCTCAGCAGCGGCAGCTGCCTCGGCCTCGGCGCGGACACGTTCCTGCTCCGCTTTCTGCCGGGCCTGCTCCGCTTTCTGCCGGGCCTCCTCCGCTTTCTGCCGGGCCTCCTCCGCCTTGCGGGCTTCCTCGATCATGCGGCGCTGGCGCTCGGCGATGTCCGAATTGACCTGCTGCTGGGCCCGCTCGACGCCCGCAAGCTTCGCCTCGATGACGGGTTTCTGTTTCTGCAGAGTGGCGGACAGCGCGGACGTGTCGGCCACGAGCTTGTCCACCTTGGCTTTCTGGTCCGCTGCCTGGTCGCGTGCCGCCTGCTCGGCGGCGAGGGCGGCGTCGGCCTTCTCCTTGAGCTCGGTGATCTCGGCCTCGACGGCCTCGAGGCGGGCCTGGCTGTTGGCGTTCGTGGCGTTCTGCTCCGAGAGGCGCTGCATCACCGCGTTCTGGCTGCGCAGTGCCTGGTCCACCATGTCCATCGACTCGGTGAAGTCCTCCACGCCCTCCGCGCCGAGGAGCAGCGAGACGTTCGTGGGGATCCCGCCGTTCTTGTAGGCCTCCGTGGCGATCTGTCCGATGACCTCGCGCGTCTCGTCCATCTCCTGCCGGTCGGCGCGGAGTTCCTCGGTGATCTTGTTCCGGGTCTCCTGCGCCAGCTCGACGCGGACGGCCAGCGCCCCGACCTCGCCGGTGGCGGCCTCCACCTTGCCCTGCGCGTCGGCGAGGGACTGCTGCGCCGCGGGAAGCTCCGCCTGGTAGGTCTTCAGTGCACCGATGGTCTCCGCGATGTCCGAGTCCAGGTACTCCATGGACTGCTGCACCTCCGCGACCTCGTTCTCGAGGGCACTCTTGCGGTCGTCGAGTTCGTCCGCGACGACCGGCGTGGTGAACCCGAGGGCGAGTGCGACGACGAGGGCGATCGAACTGCCCGCGGTGCCACGGACGACGAAGGCCCGCTTGTCCTGCCGGGCCCACCAGGTTGCTGGCGGGCGCACGTGGTCCCGGGCGCTGAGCGGCATGCTGTCAGACCTTTACGTATCGTCGAAGAGTGAGCAGGGACGAGAGCCCCGCGAGGATGGCTCCGAGGAGGATCAGGACCGGGACCAGGATCAGCACCTGCTGGGACGAGATGAACGCCGTCTGGGGGAAGGTGTTCGCGAGCCAGCCGTCGATCACGAACCTCGACGCCCCCCACAGCGCGGCGGAGGCGAGCACGGCGCCGATGACGGCGGCGATCACGCCCTCCAGGATGAAGGGCAGCTGGATGACGGCCTTGGACGCCCCGACGAGGCGCATGATGCCGGTCTCCCGGCGGCGGCTGAAGGCCGAGAGCCGGATGGTCGTCGCGATCAGCAGGATGGCGCAGATCGTCATGACGCCGGCGATCGCCAGCGCGACCACGGAGGCCCAGTTCATGTACCGGAAGATCGCCTCGAGGAAGTCCCGCTGGTCGCTCACCGCGTCCACGCCCGGCTCCGACGAGAAGGCCTCGTCGATGACCTCGTACTTCTCGGCGTCGACCAGGCTCACGCGGAAGGACTCGGGGAGCTGGTCCGCGGTGACGGAATCGACGATCGGGGAGTTGGCGAACTGGTCGCGGAAGTGGGCGAGCGCCTCGTCCTGCGACTCGTAGGTCACGGTGTCGACGTACGGCGCGAACTGCTCGGATTCCAGTCTTCCCTTTATGGCTGCCCGCTGGTCCTCGGTCACGGGTCCGGCGGCGCAGCTGGTCTCCGAGGAGTTGTCGACGCAGAGGTAGAGGGTGACCTGGACGCGGTCGTACCAGTAGCCCTTCATCTGGTTGATCTGCAGCTGGAACAGCCCGGCCGCGCCGACGAAGGTCAGCGAGATGAAGGTAACGAGGATCACCGAGGTGACCATGGACAGGTTGCGGCGGATGCCCGAGCCGATCTCGGACAGGATGAACGCGAGCCTCATCCGGCCATCGCTTCGGCCTCGCCGATGTAGATGCCCTGGGCGTCATCGCGCACCACGGATCCGCCGCGCAGTTCGACGACGCGCTTGCGCATCGTGTTCACGATGTCGTCGTCGTGCGTGGCCATGACCACGGTGGTACCGTTCTGGTTGATCTTGTCGAGCACCTTCATGATGCCCATGGAGGTCGTCGGGTCGAGGTTCCCGGTGGGCTCGTCGGCGAGGAGGATGCCGGGCCGGTTCACGATGGCGCGCGCGATCGCGACGCGCTGCTGCTCGCCGCCGGAGAGTTCATGCGGCATGCGGTTGTTCTTGCCTTCGAGGCCGACGGTCGCAAGGACATCGGGCACGGTCTCCCGGATGACGGCGCGGCTCTTCCCGATGACCTGCATGGCGAACGCGACGTTGGCGAAGACGGTCTTGTTGGGCAGCAGGCGGAAGTCCTGGAACACGACGCCGATCCCGCGGCGGAGGCGGGGTACGCGCCAGCTGGGGATGTTGGCGACGTTCTGGCCCGCCACGTACACGGCACCCCTCGTCGCCCGGTCCTCCTTGAGCACAAGGCGGATGAAGGTCGACTTGCCAGAGCCCGAGGCGCCGACGAGGAAGACGAACTCGCCGCGGTCCACGTCGAGGGAGACGGCATCGAGGGCGGGCTGCGACGTGGAGTCGTAGGTCTTCGTGACGTTGTCGAATCGGATCATGATCACTCTGCGCCCATGGTGTCCGCCGGTACGGGCATTTGCTGGGGGAAGGAAGCGCCGGCTCCTCGACTATAACGACGGCATCACGAGGCGCCCATTACCCCGGCGGTGTGTCGCGCGCAAGAGCTCCACCCCCTCATCAGGTAGTGGGGCGCCGGATTCGCGTAGCGGCTAGGCGGTGTCGTTGCGGTTGTTGGTGCGCCAGCGGATGCCGGCATCGATGAAGTCGTCGATCTCGCCGTCGAAGACCGCCGAGGTGTTGCCCACCTCGTGGTTGGTGCGGAGGTCCTTGACCATCTGGTACGGGTTGAGGACGTAGGAGCGCATCTGGTCGCCCCAAGACGCCTTCACGTCGCCGGCGAACGCCTTCTTCTCCGCATCCTCCTGTTCCTTCTTGAGGAGCAAGAGGCGGGACTGGAGCACGCGCATCGCCGCGGCGCGGTTCTGGATCTGCGACTTCTCGTTCTGCATCGACACCACGAGTCCCGTGGGGAGGTGGGTCAGGCGGACGGCGGAGTCGGTGGTGTTGACCGACTGCCCGCCGGGGCCGGAGGAGCGGAAGACGTCGACGCGGATCTCGTTGTCCGGGACCTCGATGACGTCCGTCTGCTCGATGAGCGGGATGACCTCGACGGCGGCGAAGGAGGTCTGCCGACGGCCCTGGTTGTCGAAGGGGCTGATGCGGACGAGGCGGTGCGTCCCGGCCTCGACCGACAGGGTGCCGAAGGCGTAGGGCGCCTTGACCTCGAACGTCGCGGACTTCAGGCCCGCCTCCTCCGCGTAGGAGGTGTCGAGGACCTGCGTGGGGTAGCCGTGGCGTTCGGCCCAGCGGAGGTACATGCGCAGGAGCATCTCGGCGAAGTCGGCGGCGTCCACTCCCCCGGCTCCCGAGCGGATCGTGACCACGGCTTCCCGCTCGTCCCACTCCCCGGCCAGCAGGGTGACGATCTCCAGGTCGTCGAGGGACCTGCTCAGCGAGACGAGTTCCTTCTCGGCCTCTGCGAGGGAGTCCTCGTCGCCTTCGTCCTGCGCGAGCTCCACGAGGACCTCGAGGTCGTCGATGCGGCCCTGGAGGGTCTCGAGCCGCTCGAGGGCCGACTGCCGGTAGGACAGCTTGGAGGTCACCTTCTGTGCGGCAGCGGGATCGTCCCAGAGGTCGGGCGCCCCGGCTTCCTCGCTCAGTTCCTCGATGTCCTTGCGGATTCCCTCGACATCGGAGACCTGCTCGATGGAGGTGTACTTGGCGCGCAGGGCGCGGATCTCTGCGGGAAAATCAGTGGTTGCCATGGTCCTTCCAGCCTACGTCATCGGCAACGGGCGGCATCGGGCGGCACCGGGCCCGATCGGGTGGCAGCGGGCGCGTCAGCGGGTCAGTTCCGCGCGCGCGTCGGCCTGCGCGACGATCGGGATCCCGGCGGGCACGAGGAAATTCACGATCGGCGGACGCACGACGGCGGTGAGGACGACCCGGGCGGTGCGTCCGTCGGGCGCACCCGTGGCAGGGTCGATGACCAGCTGCTCGAAACGGGCATCCGCACCGGTTGCCGCCAGGTAGCCTGCGGTCGACTCCTCGACGCCGGAGTCCCGCAGCACGGGCAGCGGCACCGTCGCGTCGGCCCCGCCGGCCCCGGCCGGAATGCTGTAGTCGTCCGCGGCCGCGAGGGCAGCGCCGTCGGCTGCCGACAACAGCTTCTTGTGCTGTATATAGACGGCCGAGACGGCGAGCACGACGGTGACGACGAGCAGCGAGATGAGGAGGTACCCGATGACCAGGACCCCGACCTGCCCGTCCTCCGCCCTGTCGTTCCGCTGGGCCCGGAGTCGCGGCATCAGCCGAACCGTTCGACGATCTGGGTCGAGGTCGCATCCACGGTCGCGGCGGAGGCGTGGGATCCGGCGATCCCAGGGACCAGTGGCAGGGGTACCTCGAGGCGCACGACGACGGTCACGGTCGAGCCCGGCGCAAGGCATTCCTCGCTGCAGGCGATATCCACGGCCGCCTGGTCCTCGCCGAAGCCGAAATCGGCCAGGGCGATGCGCACCGCCTGCCGCGCCCGTGAGTCCGCCGCCTGAGGCGTCGGTGCGTCGACATAGACCTTCGCGGCCTGGTCGGCGGCACCGACGACGGCGAACGAACCGCCCTGCAACTGCCCCACGGTGAGCACGAGGTAGACGACCGGGACAAGGAGCACGACGCCGAGGAACACGAACTCCACGACGGCGTTGCCGTCCTCGCCGCCCAGGGGCGCCCTCCACGCCGGCGGTTGCCGTCGACCTCGTGCACGCGTCGGCTTCCTGCCGCGTTTCCGGTGCCGGAGCGGGGCCGGCACCACCTCAGGATGGAAGGGCAGCATGTCCGTGCACCTCCATCCCGCCGGTCGGCCCGATCAGGCCCAGAACGGGCAGGGGTGCGCGGACCATTACTTCGAGGATCCGGACGCCGCCGACCGTGCTCTCACCGACCGTGATGTCCGCCCCGTAGGAAGCGGTCAGGGAACCACGGATCAGCTCCTCCGTGCGCCCCGCCGCGTCCTGGGGGTTGCGGTCGGCAAGCGTGCCGTAGCGGGCGCCGGACGACGCCGCGTCGATGAGCGTGTTGCGCACATGGAGGACGAGCGTCAGCTGGACGATGGCGATGAAGATGACCGTCAGGAGACCGCCGATCAGGGCGAAGTCGACGACGGCGGCACCGCGCTCGGAATCCTCGCCGTGGATGCTTCCAGCGGCGTGCAATGTGCGCGGTCGGACTCTCACCTAGGGCGAGACCTGATCGATCGCCTGGTTGAACAGGCCCTCGAGGGCGGGCCCGGCGATCGCCAGCAGGGCCGCGACGAGGACGGCGGACATCAACGTGATCATGACCCACCCCGGCACATCGCCCCGTTCGCCGTCGTTCCGTTCCCTGTCGTTCCGTACGCCATCGTCGCGATTCCCGACGTCCGGAGGTCGGAGCAGGGCGGTGACCGCCGCGAGTACCAGGAGTGCGATGCGCGATGCACTGGTCATGATCTTCATGGGAGTGCCCCTTCTTGTGGTGGTGGGTGGGTCAGAAGCCGAGGTTGATCAGTGCGATTCCCGGATACACGGCGAAGAGGACGGTCAGAGGAAGGACCCCGAAGACCAGCGGCACCATCATCGCGATCTCCTTCCTGCCGGCGGATTCCATCAGGTCGCGCTTGGCGAGGTCCCGGACGTCCTGGGCCTGGGCGCGCAGCACGTCCGCGAGGGGTGTGCCCCGCTGGACGGCGACGGTGATGCCATCGACGAAACGGGAGAGCGGAGCGAGACGGGTCCGGTGGGAGAACTCCTGCAGGGCGTCGACGAGCGGCTTCCCGGCCCGGGTCGCTGCAAGGACGAGGGCGAATTCACCGGCCAGCTCGCCGGACGCTGTCCTGCAGATGCGCTCGAGCGCGCCCGTCGTACTCTCCCCCGCAGACACTGCCAGCGCCATCAGCTCCGCGAGGCTCGGGAACTCGGCGAGCATCCGCGCCTCGCGCCGCCTGATGTCGGACGACAGGACGTAATCCCGTCCGACGAACCCCATCACGGCGCAGGCGAGGATGATGACGACGGCGAGGGGGATATTCGCCGAACCCGACGCCGCCAGGAGGACCATGACCAGCGTCGACCCGGCCAGTCCGCCCGCAGCCCACAGGAGTTGCTGCGCCCGGAAGTCGGTGGTCGTCTGGCCCCGGCCCGCCTGGGCGAGCCTGCGGGCGAGCGTTGCCGCCGCCGGGTTGAAGCGGTGGGACCAGGAGACGGCGTCGGCCAGCAGGGGACGGAGAATGCGCTCGAGCGGCCCGAAGGGCGTGACGTTGGCCGGCGACTCGGAGAGCAACCTGGACCGCACGTCCACCGCACGCAACTGCGGCGCCACGCGCTGCGTCAGCGTCGGAGGCCGCATGGCCGGCAACCGTACGACCACCAGCCAGAGGCCCGTCCCGAGGACGATCCCGCAGAGGGCGGCCAGGGCGGTCGCCGGGTTCATCGGAGCACCCGCTCGTCCTCGGGCAGTGCCCCGATCCGCAGCATCACGCGATAGCAGACGATCGAGACCAGGAGCCCGCCGAGGAGGACCACGGCTCCTCCTGCTGAGTTGTAGGCCCGCACGGCCTCCGGCCTGGTCGACAGGAGCATCAGGACGAACCACGGAGCAGCGACAGCCAGCCGGGCGGCATTGACGGTCCAGGACTGCCGGGCCTCCAGCTCACTGCGCGTCCGCGCCGCGTCCCGCAGGAACTCGGACAGCGTGCCGAGCAACCGGCCCAGGTCCGAGCCACCCACCTCGCGTGTCATGCGGAGCGCCTCGACGATCCGGTCCGCCACGGGATCGGCCAGCCGCTCCTTGAGGCGGTTCAGCGCGTCGTCGAAGCGTCCGCCCGCACGATAGTCCACGGTGAACGCCCGGAACGCGGGCCGCAACTCGAGCGGGCCCTTCTCCCCCAACTGGATCAGCGCTTCCGGGAGCGACAATCCGGCCCGGATCGCGGAGCGGAGGTGGTCCACCACGTCCGGCCACAGTTCGCGCAGCGAGGCCGCACGGCGGGCGGCACGCCACCTCACGATCGAGAACGGCAGGAACCCGCCGAACAGTGCGAAGCAGAGCGCGATCGGGGCGGAACCCGTCAGGACGAAACCGATGAGCAGCACCACCACGCCCACGGCACCGCATGAGGCGATCAGGCCGTTCGATGAGACCCGCTCGACCCCGGCACGCAGGAGAAGGTCGTCGAGCAGCCGCCGCCGTGCCGGAACCCTGTGCTCCTTCGGCGGCCGTTCCCAGAAGGACCACCAGACGAGGAAGAGACCGGCGCCGAGGGCGACGCCGAGCGCGGTGCTCATGAGCGGACTCCGAGGAGGGCCGACACGTCGACTCCCGCGGCGGCGAATTTCTCCTCGGCCGGCATGCCGCTGGCCGTCAGTTGCAGGATCCCGTCGATGCTCCGAAAGACGGAGGAGGACTCGATGACACCGTTCTCGACGCGGCGGCCCAGCGCCATGATCTCCAGAACCCTCCGCTGCCCGCCGGAGAGCCGTGCGCAGTGCACCACGAGGTCGATGCACGATGCCACCGTGGGCACGACGAAACTGCTGGAGATGTTCTGCCCGGCGAGGAGCGGCAGCGTGCAGATCTTGGTCACCGCATCATGGGCACTGTTCGCATGGACGCTGCACATCCCCGGAAGGCCGCTGTTCAGGGCGATCAGCATGTCCAGACTCTCGGCCTCGCGCACCTCACCGACGATCAGGCGGTCCGGCCGCATCCTGAGGGCCTCCTTGACGAGGCGCCGCAGGGGTATCTCCCCGTGGCCCTCGAGGTTGGGCTGCCGGCACTGCAGGCCGACGACATCCCGCAGGGGAAGCTGTAGCTCGAAGATCTCCTCGACCGTGATGACCCGCTCCCGGGCGCCGATCGACGCACCGAGGCAGTTGAGCAGCGTCGTCTTGCCGGCCTGGGTCGCGCCGGAGACGAGGATGTTGAGGCCGCTGGCAACTGCGGCGCCGAGGAACCGTGCCGCCTGCGGGGACAGCGAGCCCAGTTCGACGAGGTGCTCGAGCCTCGATGCACGGGCGATGAACTTCCTGATGTTCACGGACCAGTGCTTGCGGGTGACGTCCGGAATCACCACGTGGAGGCGGGACCCGTCCGGAAGGGAGGCATCGACGAAGGGGGAGGACAGGTCGAGGCGGCGCCCGGACGACTTCAGCATCTTCTCGACGAGATCGCGCACCTGCTGGTCCGTCAGCGTCAGCGCCGTGAGCTCGGATTCGCCGTCCCGCGCGACGTACACCTCCGAGGGCGCGTTGATCCAGATCTCCTCGACGGACGGATCGTCGAGGTAGGGCTGCAGGACGCCGAATCCGGCGACGGCGTCGTAGATCTGCCGACGCGCCACGTCGATCCTTCCCAGCGGCGGAAGGACGCCCCGGAGGGACCGCTCCTCGTAGTCGGCGATCGCGTCGTTCACGAGGAGCTGCACTTCGGAGATCTGCAGGGAGGGGTCCAGGCCGCGCCTGCGGATGAGTTCGCGTACCTCGCCCTCGACCAGGCGCACAGCATCCATGGATACCTCCGCATCCGCACGCCGACGCTGGCGTGACGGCCGAAGCCTGATGGCTCCCGCCGCTCCACACCCTACTGAACGCCGACCGGCGCGACTAGACGCCGGAGGCGATGTGCATAAGTACGCGCCCCGCAGGAACGTGCCACGTATCACGCACCAGACGCATCAACACGCCGTGCGGAATGCCGGGGCAGCCGCAGGTTTTACCTAAGATTCCGCTTTCACATCCGAAACGTGAGTCCCATTCGTAACAGATATGTAGTCTTCTCGAGATTCACTCAGCTGGCTGACGCCCGGATTCTGCTGGAGAAACCCGTGACCTTGCCCTCCCCCGCTCGGCTTCTGTGCGCCGCTCTACTGTCCTTCGGTCTCCTGGGCAGCGCGGTTCCTGCAGTCGCCAACGACGCCGTGCCGGCGCCGACCCCCACGACGGCCGCTCCGGCCGTCCCCTCGACTGCCCCGGCTCCGGCCACCGCTCCGAGTGCCTCCCCTGCTCCGAGTGCCTCCCCTGCTCCGGTTGCGACCTCCGCTCCGGTTGTGACTCCGGCTCCTGCCGCGCCGGCTCCGGCCGCCACGAAGCCCACCGCACAGCCGACCGAGGGCGCAGCCGCGACCGCCGACCAGACGCCAGCACAGGACAAGGTCACGTCCTTCGTTCCGGACCTCAACTGGAACCCCCTCGACGACCCGGACTCGAACGCCCGCTACGGCGAACACTTCGCGAAACCCGTCACCCCGCTCAAGACGGCATCACCCCTGAACATCGACGGCAGCACCGGGACCGCGGCCATCGGACCGCGCTCGGGGGACTTCAAGGTCACCCTCGTGACGGTGCAGCTCGCGGGAAAGACGAAGGCCGACGCCGACGCGATCAACATGACCGCGGCGCGCAACTCGATCACGAAAACCAGTGCGTACTGGAAGGCGGCCTCGGCCGGTCGCCTGTCCATGACCAAAGTGAATGAGTTCCGTCACGTCTCCGCCGCGCGGATCACAGACTCGTACGGCACGATCATGGCGACCGTGACGAAGGAACTGAACTGGCAGTACCGGCCGTACGAGGCCCTCGTGATCTTCGTTCCGCACGCGGACCTCAACTACAACGGATCCTGGGGCATCCTCGGCGGTGGCTTCACGGACAGCGACACAAGCGGCCGCATCATCATGCCGTACCCCTCGGCGCTGACCAACAACGTCGTGACGCACGAGTTCGGCCACGTCCTCGGGCTGCACCACGCGAACTCGCTCGCCTGCACGGGCGGACAGGTGGACGCCGAGCGCACGGGATCATCCTGGGGCGATTCGGGCTGCTGGTCGTCCGAGTACAGCGACATGTCCGATCTAATGGGTTTCGCCCAGGTCAGTTCCCCCGTGATCAATGCATTCCTCTGGGAGTACGGCGGCTTCGGGCTCGGTTCGGAGATCCGCAATATCGGGACGCCGACGGAGCGCAAGCAGTACACCCTCAAGCCCTGGGGTGGTATGGAACCGCAAAGGGCACTGAAATTTACCGATCCGGTCAGCGACGAGGTCTATTACCTCGAGTTGCGGGTGCCCGTCGGGCTTGACAGCACGGCAGCGGTCGGTGGTAACCAGGGTGTAAAGATCACGAAACAGGACATCCTCGGCTGGAGCGGCAATGCATCTGCTGTCCTCACTCCCAACAGCAGGATCTTCGGGTACTCGAACCGGACGCTGACCTGGGGGACGGGGCAGACCTTCGTCACGCATGCAGGGACACGCGTGGAGATCACGTCGGTACTCGTTCCCACGAACCAGCCGGACGCTGCGAGCGCACTCGTGACGATCACGCCACCGGTTTCGACGTCTTCGCTTGCTGCGGCGGCTATTTCCGCGGTTGTTGCTTCTTCTTCCCAGCTCGGGGAGGTGAGCTCCGGTGTTGTCTGTGGCCTGGTCGGTGGAGGTTGCTA
>NZ_JBTNDN010000006.1:0-253773 GCF_054510975.1 Arthrobacter rhamnosi
TGTACTGCGCGCGCTCGGTGCCCTGGGTGCGAATCAGCTGGTCGAGGGATTCGATCCACTCCGCGGTCTCTTCCGGATCCCCATCGGGCTTACCGACGGTCAACCCGCTCAGAATATCCGCCGTACCTTGTTCTGCAGCCACGCGATATCTCTCCACTTCCACAGATCATGTCTGTGTCGCTTTATGCCTGCGCCCGGCTCGTGGGCCCGCGCAGGGATGCAAGCCCCGGTGCTTGGACCGCGGCCATATAAGGCCACACTCTATCGCCGCCGGGCCTTCCATGCGTAGCCGGACCGGGGCCGCCGGGTAGATTACGCCGAGGGCGTGCCCTTCCTGCCCCGGTGCGGACGCCGGGCGCCGCTCCGGGGCACTCGGAGCCCCAAATCGACGCACTGGCTTGATGCTTGGCGGATAAGGGTGTTGGCTGGTAGCAATGTATATCTACACGAGGGCCCGTCAGCCGACAGTCCCGTCTTTCCAGGAGGAGCTAAGTGAGCGAGGCTGAAGCCGCCACTGCGGTCAACGTGGCAGGCAAGTTGGGTTTCAAGGACGGAGACCTTGTTCAGGAACTCGGCTACGACGACGACGTCGACTTCGACTTCCGGGAGAGCCTGGAGGACGGCATCGGCTCCGAGCTGCTCACGGAGGATGACCAGGACGTCGTCGACGGTGTGATCCTCTGGTGGCGCAACGGGGACGGCGACCTCGTCGATGCCCTCGTGGACGCCCTGACCTCGCTCGGCGCCGGCGGCGTCGTATGGCTCTTCACGCCCAAGTCCGGCCGCCCGGGCTATGTCGCTCCGGCGGACGTCCAGGAAGCCGCTCCGACGGCCGGCCTGCATTCGACGTCGTCGGCCGGAGTCTCCAAGGAATGGGCCGCGACGCGGCTCGTCAGCCGCCGGAAGCAGTAGGCGTTGCCGCTCGAGATCGGGTCCGCCGCGCCCAGGTTCACGCTCGACAACCAGTTCGGTGAGACCGTGGACAGCGCGTCGCTCGTCGGCGGGTCCGTCGTCGTCTTCTTCCCGTTCGCCTTCTCCCGCGTGTGCACCGATGAACTCGGCCAGCTCCGGGAAAACCTCGACCTCTTCGACGCCGCGGGCGTCACGCTGGTCGCGGTATCCGTCGACCACAAGTACACGCTGCGCGCCTTCGCGGACGCGAACGACATCTCCTTCGACCTCCTGGCCGACTTCTGGCCCCACGGCTCGGTGACCCGCGCCTTCGACGCCTTCGACGCCGTCCACGGGTACGCGGAGCGGGTCAGCTATGTCCTGGACGGCACCGGCACCGTGCGTGCCGTGGTGTCGTCGCCGCACGGACAGGGACGACCCATCGCCGACTACGCGCGAGCGCTGGGCTCGGTCGAAGCCGCACTGTGACGGCGGAGGGGGACAAGCACGACCAGGACGGGCCCGGATCCAACCCGCGCCTCGGTCTGACCGGGTTCGCGAGCGGGAACCCGGCGTCGGGCCTGAATCCCCTGGCCCCCGGGGAGCGCCACCTCCTCGACCAGGCCGTGGACCTGCTCGGCGGACTGCGGCTTGCCGTGCTGACCGGAGCGGGACTGAGCACCGACTCGGGCATACCCGACTACCGCGGCCCGCAGTCCGTCCCGCGCAATCCCATGACCTACCAGCAGTTTGTGGGCGACGAAGCGCTCCGCCGCCGGTACTGGGCGCGCAACCACGTCGGCTGGAGGCATCTCCGCCGTGCCGACCCGAACGCGGGCCACGCGGCCGTGGCGAGACTGGAGCAGCGGGGCCTGCTCTCGGGCCTCATCACCCAGAACGTCGACAGGCTCCACTCCTCGGCCGGGAGCGTGAACGTCATCGACCTGCACGGGACGTTCGACCGCGTCGTGTGCCTGCAGTGCGCGTCGACCTTCGCGCGATCCCGCATCGCCGAGATCCTCGAGGACCTCAATCCCGGGTACCTCGAGCGGGAGTCCGACGCCGGCGACGTGGCCCCCGACGCGGACGCGGATGTCGACGACACCGAGGACTTCGTGATGGCACCCTGCCCGGTGTGCGGCGGGATGCTGAAGCCCGACTTCGTCTACTTCGGCGAGAACGTGCCGAAGGACCGTGTCGCCGACGCATACGCCATGGTGGATGCCGCAGGGGCATTGCTCGTCGCCGGGTCGTCCCTGACGGTCATGAGCGGACTCCGCTTCGTCCGGCACGCCGTCAAGGCGGGCAAGCCCGCCGTCATCATCAACCGCGGCTGGACGCGCGGCGACGACCTCGCCACCCTCAAGATCGAGGCAGGCGTGTCGGAGGCCCTGACGTACCTCGCCGAGCGGCTGCCCGAACTTCCGCGGGCCTAGGTATCCACCCCCGGCTGGTCCGAGTAGTCAACCCGCAAAGCGAGTAGCGCCCACTGTTTCCCCGTCATCGACTGCGCCGTAGGTTCAACCCATAGGTCTCTCAACTGGGGTGGAACATGCGTCATTCAACAAGGTCTCTGCTGGTCGCTCTCGGAACAGTGATGGCTGCGGCCGTCGCCCCCCTCGCCCTCGAATACCAGGGGCAGGCTGCGGAGGACGCTCCCGTCTCCGCCGTCGTCGAGGCGGTCGCTCCGGCGCCGTCAGGTGCCGCCGGCGACGCCGTTGCGGATCCCGCCCCGTCGACGGGCGGGCAGGACTCCCCGGTGCCCGAGGATACGCCGCCTGCTCCCGCTCCGGCTCCGGCTCCGGCTCCTGCTCCCGCTCCGGCTCCGGCTCCCGCCTGGCCGGGCAGCGGCATGATTGGCGACCTCTCGCCCGGCTCGCTGCCCGTCCCGCCTTACCCGCAGTGTCCTGTCACCGAGGCAGGGGCCTGGTGGACCGACCCCGCTGACCCCTACACCTGCATCCCGCCGGGCTCCGTGCCGTTCCACGAGCCCACGCCACCGGGGATCGATCCGGAACTGCTCGAGCCGATCTTTGAGGAGCCTCAGACGCCGCCCGGTCCCGGCGATGACTGCAGGCTTGTCGGCGCGCTGCAGTGCACCGTGACCATCATGGGCCAGGACTATGTGCTGACGTTCTCCGACGGCAAGCCCGTCGGCGTGGCGGAGGCTCGGCAGTAGCCCTCGGGGCCGCTGGACCCGAGCCGTACCGGCGAGACGGCGGCATCTGTCGCGGGCGTCGTTTCCCGTACCTGTCCGCTCGAATCCAGCCCGTGGCATTGTCTGATGGATTGGGCTTGGCAGCCCGTGACCGTATACGCCTAGGCTTGGCGCATGAAGAGCACAATGCGCTGGAATCGAAGGACGGCCATGTTCGTTATTGGCGCTTCGATGCTTGCCCTCTGCGTGGCGGCCCGCAGGTTGGGTATCGGAATGGGCGCTGACGGTCCGTCCCTCTGGCTTGCTCTGCTGTTCCTCAGCGGGGCTGCGCTGATTCTGATCGTGTTCATCGGACGACTGGCCTCGATCGTCAGGAAGCGTTGAATGGCCGGGAGTTTCAGTCGGCCGCAAAGAGACCAACCGCACAGCAGAAAACCCCGCCATTCAAGGGTGGGGCCCTTGGAGTAGCGGGGTTTCGATAGTGGGTCCTACCGGGATCGAACCGATGACATCCACGGTGTAAACGTGGCGCTCTACCAGCTGAGCTAAAGACCCTGGTCCTGGATGCCGTCCCGCCGGCTACAGCCGGCAGCGCGTCATCACGAGGATCGACTATACCGGCTCGGCGGAGGATCGCGCCAATCCGTTCACGCTACTCGCCGGCCGCCAGCTGTCCGCAGGCACCGTCGATCTCCTTGCCGCGCGTATCGCGCAGGGTGGTGGGGATGCCGGCGTCGCGCAGACGGTTGATGAACTCCGTCGAGACGCTCTTCTCCGACGCGGTCCAGATGGAGCCCGGCGTGGGGTTGAGCGGGATCGGGTTGACGTGCACCCAGCCACGGCCGCGCTGGTTGAGTTTCTTGGCCAGCAGGTCGGCACGCCACGCGTGGTCGTTCATGTCCTTGATGAGCGCGTACTCGATGCTCACGCGGCGCCCGGTGGTCCGGTAGTAGTTGTAGGCCGCGTCGAGGGCCTCGTCGACCTTCCAGCGCGTGTTCACCGGGATGAGCTCGTCGCGGAGTTCGTCGTCGGGTGCGTGGAGCGACAGCGCGAAGGTGACCGGCAGCGACTCGGCCGCCAGCTTGTTGATGGCCGGCACCAGACCGACCGTCGACACGGTGATGTTGCGGGCCGACATGCCGAGACCCTCGGGGGAGTCGTCGACGAAGCGGTGCAGGGCCGCCATGACCCGCTTGTAGTTGGCCAGCGGCTCGCCCATGCCCATGAAGACGATGTTGGTCACGCGGTCGGCGTCGTGCCCGCCATCGGTGCGAAGGTCGCCCAGCGCGCCCTCGGCGAGGGCACGGTTCGCGGCGACCACCTGGTCCACGATCTCGGCCGTGGACATGTTGCGCGTCAGGCCGGCCTGGCCCGTCGCGCAGAACGGGCAGTTCATGCCGCACCCCGCCTGGGATGACACGCAGAGCGTCACGCGGCCCGGATAGCGCATCAGGACCGACTCGACGAGGGCGCCGTCGAAGAGGCGCCAGAGGAACTTGATGGTGTCACCGTTGTCCGTGGTCAGGCGCTTCACCTCGGTGAGCAGCGGCGGGAACATGGCCTGCACCAGCTCCTCGCGCCCCGCCTTCGGCAGGTCGCTCATGGCGGCCGGGTCCGTGGTGTAGTGCGAGAAGTAGTGCGTGGACAGCTGCTTCGCACGGAAGCCCTGGTGGCCCAGTTCCTTCAACCGGTCCTGCCGCTCGGCAAGGGTCAGGTCCGCCAGGTGCACCGGCGGCTGGCTGACGCGCGGCGACTTGAACTGCAGCAGCGGCCTGCCGTCGCTGGAGACGATCGGCTCGGCGCCCTCGACTTCGGGGCGCACCTGAGGGCGCGAGGAGGCGGGGGCAGGGGCGGCGGGGGTAACCGTAACGTCGGACATCCTTATCATTCTTTCATGGATGGCGCCAGCGTCCCAGTCGACGGCGTGTTCGAAGGGACACTTCCCCTCTCGGAACCCGCCGACATAAAACGGCGGGTCCGGTCGCGCGTGTGGCGGCGGGTGTTGCGACGGTAATAGTGTGAAAGCGGCCGGTTGGCCCGCGCGGGAACGCGCCCGAAAGCACCGGTACATGCAGCGCACTGCATGCAGCGGATAAACGACGGAGAACACATTGAGCGCACAGATCGGCGTCACAGGCCTGGCAGTCATGGGAGCGAACCTCGCCCGGAACCTGGCCCGCAACGGCTACACGGTGGCCCTGCACAACAGGTCGGTGGAGAAGACCGACACCCTGCTGGAGAAGCACGGGAACGACGGCGACTTCATCCGCACCGAGACCCTGCAGGAACTGGTCGACTCCCTCGAGAAGCCCCGCCGTGTGCTGATCATGGTGAAGGCCGGCAAGCCGGTGGATTCGGTGATCGACCAGCTGACCCCGCTGCTGGAGCCCGGCGACATCGTGATCGACGGCGGCAACTCGCACTACGAGGACACGCGCCGCCGCGAGGCCGCCCTCTCCCAGCAGGACCTGCACTTCGTCGGCGTCGGGGTCTCCGGCGGCGAGGAGGGCGCCCTCCTGGGCCCGTCGATCATGCCCGGCGGCTCCCGCGAGTCCTACGATTCCCTCGGCCCGATGCTGGAGAAGATCTCCGCGAAGTACAACGGTGAGCCGTGCTGCACGTGGATCGGCACGGACGGTGCCGGGCACTTCGTGAAGATGGTGCACAACGGCATCGAGTACGCCGACATGCAGGTCATCGGGGAGGCCTTCGACCTGCTGCGCTCGGGTGCCGGGATCGAACCGGCCGAGCAGGCGAAGATCTTCACCGACTGGAACGCGGGCACGCTGTCCTCCTTCCTCATCGAGATCACCGCCGAGGTCCTCGGCCACACGGACGCGCGCACGGGCAAGCCCTTCGTCGACGTCGTCGTCGACGCCGCCGGGCAGAAGGGCACCGGGCGCTGGACCGTGGTCTCCGCGCTGGAACTGGGCAGCCCCACCTCGGGCATCGCCGAGTCGGTCTTCGCCCGCGCCCTGTCCTCGCAGAAGGACCAGCGGGTCCTGGCCCAGGACATCCTGCAGGGCCACGAGGGCAGCGTCGAGCTGCCCGAGAGCTTCGTGGAGGACGTCCGCCTGGCCCTGTACGCGTCCAAGCTCGTCAGCTACGCCCAGGGCATCGACATGCTCACCGCGGCCGCGAAGGAGTACGGCTGGGAGCTCAAGCTCGACGAGATCGCCTCGCTGTGGCGTGCCGGCTGCATCATCCGCGCCGAGCTGCTCGACGACATCATGAAGGCCTACGCCGGCGACGAGCGCCCCGCGAACCTGCTGCTCGCCCCCGCATTCGCCGAAGCCATCGCCGGCGCGGTCCCGGCGTGGCGCCGCGTGGTCGCGACCGCCGTGCAGCTGGGCATCCCCGTCCCGGTCTTCTCGGCATCGCTGGCCTACTACGACGGCCTGCGCCGCAAGCGCCTGCCCGCCGCCCTCACCCAGGGCCTGCGCGACCTCTTCGGCGCGCACACCTACAACCGCGTCGACACCGACGGCACGTTCCACACCCTGTGGGGCGAGGACAAGTCCGAGATCGAAGCCGTCGACACCCACTGACGGCCCCCGCAACGACAGAAGCCCCGGACCTCGGTCCGGGGCTTCTGTCGTTGCGGCTAGATGTAGATGGCGGGGTCCACGTACTCCGCGGGGTCGACGGCAGGTTGCGTCTCCCGCCGCGAGTCGCGGTGGCGGAACGTCGCCGGGATGCCCGTGACGATGGAATCGGGTGGCGTGTCCTTCACCACGACGGCGTTGGCGCCGACGGCGCTGCCCGCCCCGATGGTGATGGGGC
Organism: Arthrobacter rhamnosi; assembly: GCF_054510975.1. Taxonomy (NCBI): domain Bacteria; kingdom Bacillati; phylum Actinomycetota; class Actinomycetes; order Micrococcales; family Micrococcaceae; genus Arthrobacter; species Arthrobacter rhamnosi. The sequence goes on from NZ_JBTNDN010000006.1 coordinate 6,833, forward strand.
CCAGCACCTTGGCTCCCGCCCCGATGGTGACGCGGTCACCGATCGTGGGGTGGCGCTTGACCTTCTCCAGCGAGCGGCCGCCGAGCGTCACGCCCTGGTAGAGCATGACGTCGTCGCCGATCTCCGCGGTGCTGCCGATCACGATGCCCATCCCGTGGTCGATGAAGAACCGGCGCCCGATGGTCGCCGCCGGATGGATCTCGACACCGGTGAGTGCCCGCGCGAGCTGGGCGAGGGCGCGCGCGGGGAAGCGCAGCTTTTCGTTGCGCCACATCCGGTGGGTGAGGCGATGCACCCAGATGGCATGGAGCCCGGAGTACACGACGGTGTTCTCGAAGGACCCGCGGGCAGCCGGATCGTGGGTCCGTGCGGTCTCGAGGTCCTCGCGCAGTCGTTCTAGAAAGCTCACCGGCTACCTTTTCCTGGGGATGTCGTGGTCTCGGACGGTATCCGAGGTCGTGCGGGCGGTCTCAGCCGCGGATGTCGTCGAAGAGCACCGTCGAGATGTAGCGTTCGCCGAAGTCGCAGACGACGGCCACGATGAGCTTACCGGCGTTCTCCGGACGCTTCGCGAGCTCCAGGGCGGCCCAGACGATGGCCCCGGACGAGATGCCGCCGAGGATGCCCTCCTGGGTGCCCAGGGCGCGTGCCACCCGCACGGAGTCCTCGACCGTCGCGTCCAGCACCTCGTCGTACGCCTCGCGGTCGAGGTTCTCCGGGATGAAGTTGGCGCCGAGGCCCTGGATCTTGTGGGGGCCCGGAGCTCCGCCGTTGAGGATGGGGGAGTCGGCGGGCTCGACGGCGACGATTTGCACGCCGGGCTTGCGCTCCTTCAGCACCTGGCCGACGCCCGTGATGGTGCCGCCGGTTCCGACACCGGCGACGAAGATGTCCACCCCGCCGGCGGTATCCTCCCAGACCTCCTCCGCCGTGGTGGTGCGGTGGATGGCCGGGTTCGCGGCGTTGGCGAACTGCTGCGCCCAGATGGCGTTCTCCGTCGTCGCGACGATGTCCTTCGCCCTGTCGACGGCGCCGCGCATGCCCTCCGAGCCCGGGGTCAGCACGATCTCGGCACCATAGGCCCGCAGCATCACGCGCCGCTCGGTGGACATGGTCTCCGGCATCGTCAGGATGACCTTGTATCCCCGTGCGGCTCCGACCATCGCCAGGGCGATGCCGGTGTTGCCGGAGGTGCCCTCGACGATCGTTCCACCGGGACGGAGGGCGCCTGCCTGCTCCGCCGCGTCGATGATGGCCACGCCGATGCGGTCCTTCACGCTGTTGGCGGGGTTGTAGAACTCCAGCTTGACGGCGACCTGGGCGTCGAGCCCCTCGGTCAGGCGGTTGAGTCGGACGAGGGGCGTCCGTCCCACCAACTGGGTAACGTCGTCATAGATCTTTGCCATGCGGGAGCCTGCCTGTTCGGGTGCGGTGGATGTCGGCGTCGGGCGGGGCGGATCCGAACCGCCCGGGACCGACGGCGGTCAGCTTAACGGGTGGTCCGGGTTGCACCTACGCGGCGAGCCACTGGGCGTAATATTTCCGCGCCTTGGACAGCTTCGGGTTGATGATCACCTGGCAGTAGCCCTGCTCGGGGTGCTTCGCGTAGTAGTTCTGGTGCCAGTCCTCCGCGACGTGGAACCGGGGGAGCCTGCTGACCTCGGTGACGATCGGGTTCTTCCAGTTCTCCTGGTTGCGCCGGATCGCGTCCTCGAACAGTTCCTTCTGCTCCGCGTCCTGGTAGTACATGACGCTGCGGTACTGCGTGCCGACGTCGTAGCCCTGCCGGTTCAGCGTGGTGGGGTCGTGGGACACGAAGTACATGTCCAGGATGACGTCCTCGGGGATCACGTCCTCGTCGAAGGTCACCGCCACGACCTCCGCATGGCCGGTCATCCCCGAGCAGACGGAATCGTAGTCAGGGTGCCTCGTGTGCCCGCCGGTGTAGCCCGAAACGACCTCGGTCACTCCGCGGGTCTTCTGGTAAAGGGCGTCGAGGCACCAGAAACAGCCTCCTCCGAGCACGAAAGTCTTCATGTCCTTGTCAATGCGCCGCGGGCACAGATGATTCCCGGGGCGGATGGCCCGCCTGCGAACGGCGGAAGTTGGAGGCGTTCCGTGGCGGGGGTATTACTGGTGTCATGGAACAGAACCAGCACGACGACGCTCCGGTGGCAGCGGCGGCACCAACCGTCGGCGACGTCCTGCTTGCCATCGGCGAGTTGTGGCCCGAGAGCCTCGCAGAGGGCTGGGACGCCGTCGGGCTCGTGGCCGGCAGGGCGGAAAACCGCGCGGTGAAGATCCTGTTCGCGGTCGACCCGTCCGCTGCCGTCCTCGACGAGGCGCTCGCCTGGGGAGCGTCGATGATCGTGTCCCACCACCCGCTCCTGCTGAAGCCCGTCTCGTCGGTCGCGGCGTCCGGGTTCAAGGGCGACGTCGTCCATCGGTTGATCGAGGCGGGGTGCGCCCTCGTGACCGTTCACACCAACGGCGACAGTGCGGTCGGCGGCGTGTCCGACGTCCTGGCCGACGCCCTCGGGCTGCGCGACGTCGAACCGCTCGCACCGGCTGCCGGGGGCCTGCCCGAGGAGGGCATCGGGCGCGTGGGCGATCTCGGGACGCCGGTGACGCTCGGCGCCTTCGCCGAGGCGGTCTTCTCCATCCTGCCCGCCGTCGCAGGAGGAGTCAGGGTCGCAGGCAACAGCGATGCGTTGGTGCGCCGCGTGGCCGTGTGTGGTGGAGCCGGCGACTCCCTGTTCGATCGCGTCCGTGCCAGCCGGGCCGATGTCTACGTCACCGCCGACCTGCGCCACCATCCGGCCTTCGAGGTCCGGGAGGCCGCAGCGGGCGGCCCGCCCTACCTGATCGACGTCTCCCACTTCGGCAGTGAGTGGTTGTGGCTGACGCCGGCCGCGGACGCCTTGTGCGATGTGCTGAGCGCGCGAGGCTTCCTGACCGATATCCGGGTCAGCGGGGTCAACACGGACCCCTGGGACTTCGTCCTCACACCCGGCAGCTGATGTCCCGTCACCGACGTCCGGCCGCGGCGGCGTGGCCTAGGCTTGGACGACGCCCACGCCCGTTCGTCGTGCCCCATCCGACCCATCCTGGAGGTTAACCGTGGCCAAGGCTGCACCCGAGGAACAACTCCGCCTGCTCGACCTGCAGGCGCTCGATTCGACCCTCAACAAGCTGAGCCGGCAGGCTGCTGCCGCGCGCGCCAACCCCGAGCTCGGCACGGTGGCCGCCCGGGTGGCCGAGGTGGACGCGGAACTCGTGCGCGCCACCACGGAGCTGGGGGACCTCGAGCGTGAGCTGACCCGCGCGGAGGACGAGGTGCAGGCGGTCGTCAACCGCCTCGAACGCGACGAGAAGCGCCTGAACAGCGGAACCGGGACCTCGAAGGACCTGACGGCGCTGCAGCACGAGGTCGCGTCCCTCACCAGGCGGCGCTCGGACCTCGAGGACGTCGAACTCGACGTCATGGAACGGGTGGAGGCGGCACGCACCGCCCAGGCCGAGGTCCAGGGTCGGACGGACTCCGTCAGGGCGGAGCTCCGGGCCCTCGAGGAGGCGCGTGACGCCGAACTCGCGGCCCTCGAGGCGCAGCGCGGCCAGGTGCAGGCGCAGCGCGACGAACTCGCGGCGACCTTCGACGCGGGGCTGCTCGCGATCTACGAACGGATCCTCGCCAAGCGCGGCGTCGGTGCCGCACGCCTGTTCCACGGCAAGTCCGAGGGTTCGGGGATGCAGCTGAGCCCGGGCGACCTCGCCGACATCTCCGGTTCCGCCCCCGACGACATCGTGCTGTGCCCCGACTCCGGGTGCATCCTCGTTCGTTCCGGCGACTGGGGAAACCAGTAGCCGTGACAGATCAGCAGTTGTTCGACCCGTACGAATCCAGCGCATCAACGAAGCAGGACCAGGGCGCCCCTGCTCGGCTCATCGTCGAGGCCGACGGCGGCTCGCGCGGCAATCCCGGGCACGCGGGCTACGGCGCCCTCGTGCGCGACCCGGAGACGGGCCGCATCCTCGTGGAGAAGGCCGCCTACATCGGCAAGGCCTCCAACAACGTCGCGGAGTACTCAGGGCTCGTCTCGGGGCTGGAACTGGCCCGTGAGATCAATCCTCGGGCAGCCGTCCACGTGAAGATGGACTCCAAGCTGGTCGTCGAGCAGATGTCCGGCCGGTGGCAGATCAAGCACGCCGACATGCGCACGCTGGCGGCTAAGGCGCGGAAGGTCCTCGATCCGCGCCAGGTGAGCTACGAGTGGATTCCGCGCGAGCGGAACAAGGACGCCGATCGGCTGTCCAACGAGGCGATGGACGCCGGCATGGCCGGCGTCGAGTGGAAACCGCGTGCCGCCGCCGTGCAGCCGGAGGAGCCCGAGGCTCCGGCCGAGGAGGCCCCCCGTCCCGCAGGCAGGCTCCACCACCTGGAGGTGTGGACCCAGGACATCGCTGCCTCAGAGGCGAGCCTGGGCTGGCTGCTCGAACGGCTGGGCTTCCCCCGCAGGGACTCCTGGAAGGACGGGGTGAGCTACGGCTCCGACGAGTTCTACCTCGTCCTGGAAAGCGGTCCCGACGTCGCCGCCGGCGCCCACGAGCGCCGCCGGCCCGGCGTGAACCACCTCGCATTCCGCGCCGGCGCACGAGCCGACGTCGACCTGCTGGCGCGGCGTGCTGCGAGCCACGGATGGTCCCTGATGTTTACGGACAGGCACCCGTTCGCGGGCGGGCCGGAGCACTATGCCGCCTACCTCGAGAACGCCGAGGGCTTCGAAGTGGAGCTGGTCGCCGACTGACCGTCAGTCGAGCACGATGGTGAGCTGCGCGGGCTTCCGGCCGCCGGAAGGCTCGAGCTCCGCTGTCCACTTCTCGCGGGCCACCTTGAGCAGGGCCTCCGCCGTCTCCGGCGCGGTACCGCGTCGCGTCAGCAGGTGGCGGGCGAATTCGCCGCGCGTGTGCTTGGCGAAATGGGACACGACGGTCCTCCTGCCGTTGCGCAGCTGGACCACGTTGACGGCCGCGCTCTGCTGCGCCGGCGGCGCCCAGGCGGCGGCATAGGTGCTCGACCGGCAGTCGACGACGAGCCCCGCGCCTGCGTGCTCGGTCAGGGGAGAGGCGAGGTGCTTCTTCCAGAAGCTCGCCAGCCGTCCCGTCCCGGGCAGGTCGACCGACATCGACAACCGGTAGGCGGGGATCGGATCGCCGAACGCGATCGCGCCCCACAGGCCCGAGACGACGACGCAGTGCTCGCGTGCCCTGCGCTTCTGCACCGGGGTCATGCCGGCGTAGCCGAGCGCGTCGTAGAGGACCCCGGAATAGACGTCGTGTGCGGGAGCGGCCGGGGCTACGTCGAGCACCAGGTTCCGGGCTACATCGGCTGCGAGGGATTCTCCTACGCCGAGGATCGCGTGCGCGTCCGCGGCGCTGCTGGCGCTCTTGAGGGCGGCCAGGACAGCCCGGCGGGCGTCGTTGAGTTCCGGGAAGTGCAGGTCCTCCAGGTGGACCGGACCACCCTTGCGGGCTGCGGACTTGCCTTCGGACGGGGGAAGCAGGATCAGCACCGATCAACTGTACCCAACCGGGACGGCTCACCGTGCCCCCGGACAGGACGGCCGGCTGGGCCGCCTAGAATGGTTCCTGGATGGGTCGACCAGGCGGCCGCGTTGGACGGTGCTCGCACCGCTCCACCGAGGAACGTCCGGGCTCCGCAGGGCAGGGTGGTGGGTAACGCCCACTCGGGGTAACCCGCAGGCCAGTGCCACAGAAAAGAGACCGCTGTCCGCCGCAGGCTTCGGCCGCTGCAGGCAGTAAGGGTGAAAAGGCGGTGTAAGAGACCACCAGCACGCCGGGTGACCGGCGTGGCTCGGTAAACCCCACCCGGAGCAAGGCCAGACAGTGCACGTTCGAGGGCTGCCCGCCCGAGTGCACGGGTAGGCCGCTGGAGGGCGTCGGCAACGGCGTTCGTAGATGGATGGCCGCCACTCGCGCGACGGTAACGGCGAGCGATGACAGAACCCGGCGTATCGGTCGACCCATCCCTCGACCCCCTGCCGCGCTTCGGCAGGCATCGCCCCTCCCCGCCGGAATAGTGCAATCCCATAATCCGGGTTGCGCGGGAACGGCCACCTTGGTTTCATCGTGTCCAGGCTGGGCCGACAGGAGGGCAGCGATGACAACCGGAGCAGAACTTCGGAGCGACGTCTCGGTCATGATGCGCCTGATGCATGCGACGCCGGAAGAACTGTGGCTGACGTACTTCGCCGACTCCGGTGATGCCAGCGAGCACGAGGTGGAGGAGTGGCTGTACGGGGTTCGCGAGCTGCCGGCCCCCCAGGTGGACCTGTTGGGCGTGGCGGTCAACGACCTCGCCGAGGAACACGGTCTCCAGACCCGGGTGGGAGACATCGCCGAGCGCAGTGCGGCTTTTCTTGCGGGTGAGGTGTAGCGGCAGGGACCGCAGCGGGAGCGCGTCGCGACCGACGTCGCCCGGAGAACGGTTCCGCCCCGTGACGGTTCTGGTACGCGCCCGGCGCGTCGCGCGGTGTCCCGCGCCGTCGGGCGGCCTACCCTATGGGAACCGCCGCAGGTCTCAAACGCAATTGCGACGGTAACGAACGGGTCGGCATACTGCTGGGGCTTCGGGCCGGCCCGTTCACCTCGCACACCGGTGGTTTCCGAAGGCACCGGTGGTTCCCGACGTCGGGCGGCGCGAGGCCGGGCAGAAAACGGTCCCCCGTACCCGGTCTCAAGAGGTAGGGGGACCGCCCGGCGTCTATAGCCGCCTCGGAAGCGCATCGACCGCGGTACTGCTGGGGAACGACCGCGGGACACCCTCCCATGAACCATTTTCCGCTCACCCTTGCCGCGCGGCAATCTCAGCGGACGGGCTAAGCCAAGGGAGAAACCGGGAACTTCCGCCAGCGCGACAAGTTATTACCAAAGCGAACTATTATCAGCCGCGGGATCTCCACCGTCAAGACCAGAGGAAGTGAGGCCGAGAAGTGGTCGAATGCGGCAGGGATCCCTACGCGTCCTCCGTTAGGGTGATCGGATGAGCGCTGGGGGTACAGGGAGAAGACACCTTCTGGTGCGCAACCAGAACTTCCGGGCCCTGATGGTTTCCAGTACATCCGGAGTGCTCGGCAATGCCGTCGCAGCCGTGGCTCTGCCGATCATCGCCGCGGTCGAACTCGATGCCAGCAACTTCGAGGTCGCGGCGCTCGCCGGCATGACGTTCCTGCCCTGGCTCCTCTTCGGGCTCGTCATCGGCGTCTGGGTGGACCGGCTACCCCGGAAGCCGGTGATGCTGGCATCGCTCGTCGTACGCGTGATCGTGCTCGCCCTGCTGCCGGTCGGCTACTGGCTCGGATTCCTCAGCACGCCTTTGCTGTTCGGTGCTGCCTTCGTCGCAGGGATCACGTCCGTGTTCTTCCAGCTGGCGGATGCCGCCCTCGTCCAGCAGGCCATCACGGCGGACGAGCTGATGGAGGGCAACGGCCTCATCACCGGCTCGGGCGCAGCGGCGGACGCGGCCGGCCGCTCCGCAGCCGGCTGGCTCACCAGCGCGGCAGGCGCGTCGAACACCCTGGTCGTGCAGCTGGCGACGTCGATCGTCTCCCTCGTGGCCATCCAGCGCCTCGACGTCGCGGAGGTGGTGCAGCCCCAGAGCGACCGGCGGGTCCTGCGCGAGATGTACGAGGGTCTCCGGTACACCTTCAGCACGGCGCCCCTGCGCGCCATCCTCTTCAATGCGGCCCTGTGGAACCTCGGCGGCAACATCGCAGCCTCTCTGATCGTCCTGCTGGTCCTGAGGACGCTGGGGGAGTCGGAGGTCTGGCTGGGGCTGCTGCTGGCGGCGGCATCCGTCGGCGGAGCGGTCGGCGGGGTAACGGCGAACCGGATGGGGGAACGGTTCGGCTCGGGTCCGCTGTGGCGCTGGTCAATGGTGCCCGGCGTGTTCGGCTATGCCTCGCTGCTGATCATCACACCCGGGTGGGGCATGGCCTGGGGAATCCTCGGCATGTTCACCATGGGAGCGAGCGTTGCCTGGAACATCGTGGTCGGCTCGAGCTTCCGGCAGCGCGTCTGCCCGCCGGGGATGATGGGACGGCTGGGTGCGGCTTCCCGGACGGTGAGCTGGGGGATGCTCGCGCTGGCAAGCCTGCTCGCAGGCATCCTCGCGGAGATGGTCGGGATCCGCGAGGCCGTCCTGATCGGCGTCGTCATCGCATGCACCGCCCCGCTCGTGGCCCTGCTCGGGCCGCTGCGGGGCGTCCGGCGCCTGGAGGACCTCGTCGAGGCTCCCGCCGCCGACTCCCGGCTCGGGGCTTCGAAGAGCACCTGATCCGACATCCCCGCTCGCGGCCGCTGCACGGACCCGGTCACGACCCGGCCGGACAGCAGCCCAGGACAGGAGCACAGCACGAGCGGCGGAGCATGTCCCCGGCGGTCCTAGTGGCCGAACGGGTCCGGATCCACGCCGGGCATCCAGGAGAGTCCCGGCACCCCCCAGCCGTGGCTCTTCATCGCCTTACCGGCCTTCCGCGCCTGCCGGTTGTTGAGGCGGTCGACGTAGAGCTTCCCGTCCAGGTGGTCGTACTCGTGCTGCATGCAGCGGGCGAACCATCCCGTGGCCTCGAACTCGACGGGCGCGCCGTCGCCGTCGAACCCGGAGACCCGCGTCCACTCGGCACGCTTGAGCGGGAAGGCCTGGCCGGGGACGGAGAGGCACCCCTCGGACTCGTCTTCGGGATCGGGGTCCGACCCGGGGATCTTGGAGGTCACGAGCGTGGGATTGACGAGGACACCACGCGGCGCCACGCCGTCGTCGTTCTCCATGCCGTACACGAAGATCCTCAGGCCCACGCCGATCTGCGGGGCCGCGAGACCCACGCCATTGGCGACGTCCATGGTCTCGAACATGTCGGCGATCAGGGCGCGCAGCTCGTCGTCGAAGGACTCGACCGGCTGGGCACGCCGGTGGAGGACCGGTTCGCCCGTGATGGTGATGGGGTGGACAGTCATGGGACCTACCTGTTCTGGGTGCTCCGGTCCGCGATCGACCGGCCGATGGATTCGCGCATGATCTCGCTGGTGCCACCGAAGATGGTCAGCAGCCGTGCGGCCAGGAAGGCCTGCGAGACCGGGTATTCGAGGATGTAGCCGTAGCCGCCGTGCAGCTGGAGGCACCGGTCCGTGATGGACTTGGCCCGCTCGCTCGCCCACAGCTTGGCCTGCGCGGCGGCGGTCGGCGTCAGCGTCCCCGCGTTGAACGCGAGCACCGCCTGGTCGACGAAGGCCTCGGTCACCTCGACCTCGGTCAGGACGTCGGCGAGGACGTGACGGGTGTTCTGGAAGTCGAGCACACGCTCGCCGAAGGCGCTGCGCTCCGTGACGTACCGGACGGTCTGCTCGTAGGTCGCCCTTGAAAGGGCGGCGGAGGCGACCGCGATGCCCAGGCGCCCCTGCGGGATCTGCTCGAGGCTGTAGCGCAGGCCCTGGCCGACCTCGCCGACGAGGTCGGCGCCCGGGACCCTCACGTTGTCGAAGAACAGTTCTGCAGTGTCGGAGGCCCGCAGGCCCATCTTGTCCAGCTGGCGCCCGGGTGTGTAGCCCTCGCCCTTGCGGACCATAAAGAGGGAGAAGGAGTCACTGGAGCCGCGGCCGGAACTGCCGTCCGTGCGGGCGAGCACGAGGGAGGCGTCCCCTCTGATGCCGTTGCCGATGAAGACCTTCTGCCCGCTGATCAGCCAGTCGTCGCCGTCGCGCACCGCTTTCGTGCGGATCCCGCGCAGGTCACTGCCCGCTCCGGGTTCGGTCCAGGCGCAGGAGGTCACGATCTCGCCGGACACCATGCCCGGGAGCCACCGCTCCTTGAGGTCGTCCGACCCGTGGGCCAGCAGGTGCGGAAGGACCAGGTCGTCGTGCAGGTGGAAGGCGAGCCCGACGGCGAGGTGGTTGCTGCGGGCGAACTCCTCGTCGAGCACGGTGCGGAAGCGGTAGTCGGGCATCCCCGCGCCGCCGAACTCCTCGGGTACGGCCAGTCCGAGCAGGCCCTGCTCGCCCGCGGCGGTCCAGACGGACCGGTCCATCATGTGCTGCTGGTCCCAGCCCGCATAGTGGGGAGCGACGGCACGCTCGTTGAACTCGCGGGCGACGTCCCGGAAAAGCTCGTGATCCTCTTCGAACACCGTGCGTTCCATGGTCTTGGTCCTTCGTTGCTGTCAGCCGGAGGCGGGTATGCACCATGCCGTCCGGGCTGGGGCTTGCTGGGGCCGGAAATGCGTATGCCGCCCCGGATGATCTCCGGGGCGGCATACGTGGCCAGGATTCATCCTGACGACTGAGGGTGAGTAACGGGGGTTGAACCCGCGACCTCCTGGACCACAACCAGGCGCTCTGCCAACTGAGCTATACCCACCATGTGTCTTCGCGGCCGGCCCGGTGGATTACCTCCTCCAGGCTGTCTGCGAAAGGCAGCGGATACAAGTTTACACACTTTTTTGAGTGCTTCGGACCGCCGCGCCAACGGCGCCGTCCCGGACCCTGCGGGGGAGGGTCAGGGCACGATCGTGCGGGCGATGGCCTTGCTCGTGGCCGAGTCCGGTCCGGGGGAGGGGACGAAGACCGCGGCGCGGTAGTAGCGCAGCTCCCGGATCGAATCCTCGATGTCGCCGAGCGCGCGGTGTCCGCCCGTCTTGGCGGGCGACTGGAAGTAGGCGCGCGTGAACCAGCGGCGAGCGAGTTCCTTGATGGTCGACACGTCGATGACGCGGTAGTGCAGGTGATCGACGACGAGCGGCATGTCGCGGACGAGGAAGGTGCGGTCCGTCCCGACGGAGTTGCCGGCCAGCTGCGCCTTCCTCGGCTCCGGCACCCACTTCCTGATGTAGTCCAGGACCTGCTGCTCGGCCTCCGCCATGGTGATGCCGCCGTCGAGCTCCTCGAGCAGGCCCGACGTCGTGTGCATCTCCCGTACGAAGTCACCCATCTGCGCGAGGGCCTCGGGCGTGGGCTTGATCACGACGTCCACACCGTCACCCAGGATGTTCAGTTCGGCGTCGGTCACGAGGACGGCGACTTCGATGAGGGCGTCATGAGCGAGGTCCAGCCCCGTCATCTCGCAGTCGATCCAGACGATGTGTTCATTCGATATGGGCATTCGACCAATGTACCGTCCGGTACCGACGCCCTCGCGCCCATTCTTCGCGGTCCTCCGCCGTCCAGATGCGGACCCTCGCGGTCCTCCGCGGTCCTAGCGGTCCCTCGCGGTCCGGATGTGGACCCGCCGACCGTCCGACGCTCCTGACGGGGACCGCTCGCCTCCCGGCTGCCCGGCCGGCACCAGGGGCCGGTGCTAATATTCGAACAGTTCGCTCAGGGCTGCGGGGAGATCTGGGTAACCCTGCTGCCTCCAGCAAGGGCGCCGTACCGCGGGGCTCCCGCCGTTCAGCTCCCGGCGTCACCGGCCTGAGGACATGGGCGTTCCACGCCGACTTCTGCTTGCCGACGATTGGATTCCCCAGATGGCCGCCCAGGTCCCGCTCACCGAGGTCGAGACGTTGCCGGGGCCGAACCGTCCTCATGTCGCGATCGTCCAGGGATTCATCGGGTCCCTGATGATGTGGATGGGATCGCTCGGCGTCGGCTGGCTGTCGCTGGCGTCCGCCGAGCTCCGGCGCAACCCCGTCATCATCTGGCTGCGTTTCGAGCCCGCCGGTGCTGTGCTGTCCGTACTGCTCCTGGCGCTGGGTGGCATGCTCCTGATCCGGGCGTGGCTCCGGCTGGGCCAGCGGCTCAACGGCTGGTCGGACGACACCCGACCGCACCTGATGAAAGCCATAGTCGCCTGGACCATCCCGCTTGCCGTGGCACTGCCCCTGTTCAGCCGGGACGTCTTCGCCTACATAGCCCAGGGCCAGGTCATGGTCGCCAAGCTGAACCCCTACGTGGACGGCTACTCCCAGATCTCGAACTACCTCCAAATCGGCGCCGACGACCTCTGGGCCCAGAGCCCCACGCCGTACGGTCCGGTGTTCCTCTGGATCGAGGAGGGCATCGTCAGGGTGACCGGCGGGCACCCCGACACCTCGATCATCCTGTTCCGGGTCGTCGCCCTCATCGGTGTAGCGCTCTGCGTCTACTTCGTTCCGAAGCTCGCCGCCCTCCACTCGATCAACGCGAACCGCGCTCTCTGGCTGACCGTCGCCAACCCGCTGTTCCTCATCAACTTCGTTGCGTCGATCCACAACGATTCGCTGATGATCGGCCTCGCGCTCGCAGGGCTGTACTGCGCTGCGACGAAGCGCCCGGTGCTCGGGATCCTGCTGATCACCCTGTCCGTCGGGATCAAACCGATCACCCTGATCTTCCTACCCTTCGTGGGGCTGATGTGGGCCGGCAGGGGAGCCTCCTGGCCACGGCGCTTCCTCTACTGGTTCCTGACCGCCGGGCTGTCCCTCGGGATCCTCTGGATCATGGGCGTCGTGAACACCTTCGGGTTCGGCTGGGTCGGCGCGCTCAGCACCCCCGGCAGCGTCTGGATCTGGTACGCCCCGGTCGGCTTCATCGGACTGGTCATCGCCACGCTGGGCAACGCGGTCGGCCTGAACGGGTGGGACCTCGCCAGCGTGTTCCATACCCTCGCGCGCCTGGGCTCACTGGTGATCATCGCGCTGCAGATCTTCCGCGGTGACCACAGCCGCCTTGTCCGGAGGCTCGCCATCGCCTTCGCCGCCGTCGTCGTCCTCTCACCGATGATCCAGTCCTGGTACGTCGTCTGGCTCATTCCGCTGTTCGCCGTCACGGGGATACGCGAGGACTGGCAGGTGAAGTTCCTCTACTTCACCGTTGCCTTCTTCATGGTCTATGCGATCTCGGATCAGCTGGACATCTTCCCCTACTTCGACTTCAGCCTCATGATGGCGCGCCAGGTGGCAGCCGTCGTCGCCCTCGGCTTCGCGCTCTACCTGGTCTTCGTCGACCGCAGTACGAAGATCCTGTTCCGGCGTCGATACCGGCCACTGGCACCGGGCCAATTGCACTGACGCCGGCACACCGGTCCGGAAACGGCATGCGGGACCGGCGACGAGCGGCAATACTAAGCAGATGATTGAAACAGGAACGACGACGTACAGCGGCGAGTTCGAGATCACGGCCTGGGATGCCGAGACCTATTCCGAGCCCGGCAGCACCGGCGAACTGTCCCGGGTCCGGGCCGCGAAGGTCTTCGAAGGGGACATCAGCGGGACGAGCACGGCGGAACTGCTGATGGCGGGGAACGACATCGGTGCGGGGTATGTGGCGTCGGAACAGTTCGTGGGGACGATCGGGGACCGCTCCGGCGCAATGACTGTCCAGCACTGGGGGGTCGCCGAGGGATCCGATGCGGCGAGCTCCGGCCACATCATCCCGGGTTCCGGCACGGACGGGCTCCGCGGCATCTCGGGCAAGGCCATCTATTCGCAGGACCCGGACGGCCAGCATCGCCTCGAGCTGAGGGTGAGTTTCGCCGACGACGACGAGTAGGTGGGAGCGGTTCCGGAAGAGGTGGAAGCGGCCATAGTAAACTGGGGGAAATGCCTCCGTAGCTCAGGGGATAGAGCAGGGGCCTTCTAATCCTCTGGTCGCAGGTTCGAATCCTGCCGGGGGCACAGGATGAGGGCCGGACGCCGAGGCGTCCGGCCCTCTGCATTCTCCGTCCCTCAGTTCCCCGAGAGCCCGGCCACCCGAGAGTCCGGCCGGACTACGGGCGGTTGCCGGTATCGAATCTCTCGTCGTACACGCGCCCGGCCTCGTGCAGAAGGTCCTCGTGCAGCCGGCCGAGCGGCTTCACGTCGGTGAGGAGCGGCTCGCAGTCAGGGCCCCGCCCCACGCATCGTCCCGTCAGGACCCAGGGAAATCTCTCCTCTTCCTCCGCCAGGTGCCGGTACTGACAGATCTGGCGTGCCAGCCAGTCCTCGAGCGGGCGCGTCCACCACTGCTCGGGGGTCAGTGGGTTGACGGACAGCCCCGGCAGGGCGAGCCCGCTTTCGCCGTCCTCACTGGTCGAGTCCCTGTCCGCCTCGAAGCCGCATGAGTAGCGGAGGTAGAGCGTCTCCGCGCCCTGCACGAGGTCGGCCAGTTCGCTGAGGGTGCCGATGACGCGATCGTCGGTCCCGGTGGTCTGGGGAGGTGTCGCTGGGTCCATACCTCAACGCTAGGAACGGTTGCCCGTGCGCCTCAAGCGGTGATTGGTACCCCTGCACCACTTCCACTCCCTGTGCTGTTCACCTAGGGCCGTCCGGTCGGGCCGTCCACGCGGTTATCAACATAGGACGGTCCCTCCCTCCCCGCTACGGGCGCCGCACCGAGACTTGAGCCGGGCCGCAGGCATTGCCGCCCTCTCGGCAACGGAAGGACAGATCATGACCGACATCATCACCGTGCGGGGCTATGTCGCCACAGAGGTGCGGCTGACCGTGGCATCGAGCGGCCTGGCCATCACGGGTTTCCGCATGTGCTCCACCGAGCGCCGCTTCGACAGGGAAACCGGTACATGGGTGGACGGCCACACGAACTGGTACTCCGTCTCGATGTTCCGGCAGCTCGCGACCAACGCAGGAGCCAGCATCAAGAAGGGGGATCGCGTGATCGTCACCGGGCGTCTCAAGGTGCGGCCGTGGAGCAACGCCGACGGACGGACGGGCACGTCCGTCGAGATCGAGGCCGACACTGCCGGCCACGACCTGATGTGGGGCACAGCGAACTTCATCAGGACGGCGGCCAACCGGAGCGAGGCGCCGACGGCCACCGACGACCATGCGGCCGCCCTTCCCGCTGACGCCGGTGTCCCGGACGGTGTGGATACCGCCACCGGAGAGGTGTACGGCGACGGGCCCGGTCTCGGCCCGGACGGCGAGGCCGGGCCGGAGGATGACGCAGGGGACGGCGCCGGGATCGGGCAAGACGCGAAGGACCGCGACGAACTGCTCGAAGCAACGGGCGCCCCGTTCTAGCGAGGACGTCGTCGCGCGGGTGCCCTTACCGGGATGCCGGCCCGGCACTGGTGTGACGCTGGTCTGATGCCGGCTCGATGCCGGCTCGACGCCGTTCTGGTGCCGGTGTGATGCGGGGCAGGATGTCGCGTGCGTGGCAGGATGAACGGGTGACCACTGCCCCTCCCGCGAAGCCGCAGCACCGGGCGCCCGCCTGGCGCCGTACCGTCGCCGCGCTCGCGGCGGGTGCTGCCCTCGCGCTCACCTCCTGTGCGGCATCACCCGCACCGTCGCCGGATGCCCTGACCGACAGCAGTGCCCTGTCCCCGACTGCCGCGGCGGCCGACCCTGCCACCGCTTCGGGACAGCCGGCCGAGGCCGCACCAGCGCCGGCCGATGCTGAGCCGGCGCCGTCCGCGGTGCCCTCATCGCCGGCGGCGGACGCCCCAGGGATCGCGGCAGCCGTCGAGGCCGCCCTGCGAACGGTGGCCGAGAGCCAGGACTCGGTGTCGAGCGACCAGGTGCGAGGTGCCATCGAGCAGGGCTTCGCCGACGCCGGGTCGGCGCCCGAGGACGTGGAGGTGTCGATCGATCGGACGCCGACAGGACTCGACGTCGACGCCATCCAGGGCGCCGGGCGCACCGGTGGAACATGCATCGTGGGGGAGGTGCGCGAGGGTGCCGTGTCCGTGGCGGTGCTTCCCGCGCTCGCCTCCGGCCTGTGTTTCGTCGGCGACCAGCGATAGCAGCTCCACCGGACACCGTCCCGGCCGTGACGGGCCGGGTCCGGAGCCCGCCAAATGTGAGATCGGGCTAGGCAAGCACTAGCCTTAGGTGTATGGCGGAATTTATCTACACAATGACCAAGGCCCGCAAGGCCGTTGGCGACAAAGTAATCCTCGACGACGTGAGCATGTCCTTCTTCCCTGGCGCGAAGATCGGCGTCGTCGGACCGAATGGTGCCGGTAAGTCCACCATCCTCAAGATCATGGCGGGCCTCGATACCCCCTCGAACGGTGAAGCGCGCCTCAGCCCCGGCTACACGGTCGGCATCCTCCTGCAGGAACCGCCTCTGAACGAGGAGAAGACCGTACTCGGCAACGTCCAGGAGGGCGTGGGGGAGATCTACGGGAAGATCCAGCGGTTCAACGAGATCTCCGAAGAGATGGCCAGCCCGGACGCGGATTACGACACGCTGCTCGACGAGATGGGCA
Organism: Arthrobacter rhamnosi; assembly: GCF_054510975.1. Taxonomy (NCBI): domain Bacteria; kingdom Bacillati; phylum Actinomycetota; class Actinomycetes; order Micrococcales; family Micrococcaceae; genus Arthrobacter; species Arthrobacter rhamnosi. The sequence goes on from NZ_JBTNDN010000006.1 coordinate 23,031, forward strand.
AGCTCCAGGAGGCCATCGACGCTGCCGACGCCTGGGACCTCGACTCCCAGCTCGAGCAGGCCATGGACGCGCTGCGCTGCCCGCCTGCGGATGCCGACGTCCGCGTGCTGTCCGGAGGTGAGCGCCGCCGCGTCGCGCTCTGCAAGCTGCTGCTGCAGAAGCCGGACCTCCTGCTCCTCGACGAGCCCACCAACCACCTGGACGCCGAGAGCGTGCTCTGGCTGGAGCAGCACCTCTCCTCCTACGCGGGCGCCGTCCTGGCCGTCACCCACGACCGGTACTTCCTCGACCACGTCGCGGAATGGATCGCCGAAGTGGACCGCGGTCACCTGTACCCGTACGAGGGGAACTACTCCACCTACCTCGAGAAGAAGCGCGCGCGCCTCGAGGTCCAGGGCAAGAAGGACCAGAAGCTCTCGAAGCGCCTGACCGAGGAGCTCGAGTGGGTCCGCTCCAACGCCAAGGGACGCCAGACGAAGTCCAAGGCACGCCTGAACCGCTACGAGGAGATGGCCGCCGAGGCCGAGCGTACGCGGAAGCTCGATTTCGAGGAGATCCAGATCCCGCCGGGCCCACGGCTCGGGAGCCAGGTCATCGAGGCCCACGACCTGCGCAAGGGCTTCGACGACCGCATCCTCATCGACGGACTGTCCTTCTCCCTGCCGCGCAACGGAATCGTCGGTGTCATCGGCCCGAACGGTGTCGGCAAGACCACCCTGTTCAAGACCATCGTGGGGCTCGAGCCCCTCGACGGCGGCGAACTGCGGATCGGCGAGTCGGTGAAGATCTCGTACGTGGATCAGTCGCGCGGCGGGATCGATCCGAACAAGTCGCTGTGGGAGGTCGTGTCCGACGGGCTGGACTTCATCCAGGTCGGCCAGGTCGAGATGCCGTCCCGCGCCTACGTCTCGGCCTTCGGCTTCAAGGGTCCGGACCAGCAGAAGAAGGCCGGTGTGCTCTCCGGTGGTGAGCGCAACCGCCTGAACCTCGCACTGACCCTGAAGCAGGGCGGCAATCTGTTGCTCCTCGACGAGCCCACCAACGACCTCGACGTCGAGACGCTCTCGAGCCTGGAGAACGCGCTGCTCGAATTCCCCGGCTGCGCCGTCGTCGTGTCGCACGACCGGTGGTTCCTCGACCGGGTCGCGACGCACATCCTGTCCTACGAGGGCACCGAGGAGGACCCGGACACCTGGTACTGGTTCGAGGGCAACTTCGACGCCTACGAGCAGAACAAGGTGGAACGGCTCGGCCCCGATGCCGCCAAGCCGCACCGCGTCACCCACCGCCGCCTCACGCGCGACTAGGGTCGACCGGACCGGAACCGGAGCGGAACAACGGGAAGGGGCACACGGCTGGCCGTGTGCCCCTTCCCGTGTCCTGGGACGCCCCGTCCGCGGGGACGGATACGCGTGCCGCCGAGCGTCCTCAGGCAGGAGGGACCCGGACCATGCCCTCCTGCGCCACGCTTGCCACGAGCTCTCCGCTGCGGTTGTAGATGCGTCCGGCGGCCAGCCCGCGCGCGCCGGACGCGCTCGGCGAACTCTGGACGTACAGCAGCCAGTCGTCCACGCGCACCGGGCGATGCCACCACATGGCGTGGTCGAGGCTGGCGACGTTCATGCCGGGCTGGATCCAGGTGAGGCCGTGCGGTCGCAGGATCGACTCCAGCAGGGTGTAGTCGCTCGCGTACGCCAGGGCGGCGCGGTGCAGGTTCGGGTCGTCGGGCATCGGCCCCAGGCTCTTCATCCAGACCGCGTTGCGCGGTTCGCGCGAACCCTCGTTGGACAGGTAGAGCGGCGCATCGATGTGCCGGATGTCGAACGGTCGGTCGAAGGCCCAGGCCTGGGCGACCGGATGGTCGAAGCCGCCGAGGAGTTCGGCGGTCGACGGCAGGCTCTCGGGGTCGGGCACGCCGGCCGGCATCGTGTCCTGGTGGGTGATGCCCTCGTCGGGCTCCTGGAAGGACGCGATCATCGACAGGATGGGCACCCCGTTCTGGTAGGCATGCGTGCGGCGGGCCGAGAACGACCGGCCGTCGCGCAGGCGCTGCACCCCGAAGGTGATGGGCTGGTCCGCGTCGCCGGCGCGCAGGAAGTAGCCGTGCATCGAGTGGACGGCGCGGCTGGGCTCCACGGTACGCATAGCCGCGATGAGCGACTGCGCGAGCACCTGGCCACCGAAGACGCGCCGGCCCGGCTGCCGTGCCGAGGTCCCGACGAAGATCTCCTCGTCCGTCTGTGCCCCCTCCGCGCTGCCCAGGTCGAGGAGGTCCAGGAGCGCCGCGGTGGGGTCCTTCCTCCGCTGTCCTGCCGGTGCTTCAGCTGATGGCGCATGGTCTGCCATGGTTCGATGTCTCCTCGTGGACAGGTAAGAGCGTCGCGGTGCGCCGCTGCAGGCGGCGCCTGGCACGTACTGACAGTAGACGCCGCCCCAGTCTCGCTCAACACGGCGCCGGGCGGACGGATGGCATTGCTCACACCCGGTGCCCTGCGGGCGCGCGGAATGGCTCGCAGGAAGCAGATCTTGAGAGGATGGCCGTATGTCTCCGGTGCACACCCTTCCCCTCCAGCTGCGGTTCGGCGACGAGGATTCCTACGGCCACGTGAACAACGTGCGCTTCCTCCAGTTCCTCGAGGACGCGCGCGTGCTGCTGATGAGCCGGCCCCGGCCGGGAGGATCCTTCCTGGACCTGATCGACCCCGACCACTACACGCTCGTGGGCCGACAGGAGATCGAATACCGTGCGCCCCTGAACTTCAGCACGACGCCGGCCGCCGTCGATCTCTGGGTGACCGCGGTAGGGGGCTCCAGCTTCGACCTGGGCTACGCCGTCCGGGACCAGGTCGACGCCGAAGGAAGCACCACCAGCGCGATCGCGGCGACCACCATGGTGCTCGTCAGCCGCAGCACCGGGCGGCCCGTGCGCCTGTCCGGACCCCAGAAGGACATTCTTTCGTCCTGGGCGGGCCCGGCCGTCCCGTTCCGTCGCGCCCGCGGGAAGTAGGACGCATGGCATCCTCATCCCTGCGCTTCGCGGACTCCGCTTCGGTCGCGGACCTCCAGACGTTCACCGCCCGGGCGCGCGCCAATGACGATGGCGGCATGCGCCTGCTCACCGTCGGTCGCGTCCTCGCGGCGTACGTGTGCACCCTCCGCCCCACCGTGCTGGGAGAAGCCGTCCCCACGGTGCTCGGGCTCCGGACCATGGCACTCGAGGGCGATGCCGACGTCGACGTCACCGTCTCGCTGGGCTCCGTCCTCGACAGGCTCGCGCGCATGCACGAAGGCGACCTCGAGTTCCCCGTCCCTACCGTCACAGTCGCGGAGAACTGGGCAGGGATCCTTCCGCCGCGCTCCGGCTGGGCGCACGCCGGGACCGTCCCGTCGGACGCCCTGGAGCAGGCGGCGAAGGACGGCATCGGCGAGGTCGCCCGGAGCCTCCCCGAGCGTGCCGGTGCGCCGTTGGTCAGCAGTGCGCGCACGGCGGTCTGGGGACGTCCGCTGGCGGGGGTTCCCGGAGCGGTCCCGGCGGGAGCCGCCTTCGGGGCCTTCAGCCTGGGGTTCCTCGAGCCCGGCGCGGAGGCGACCGTCCACACCAATGGCCGCTGGTCCCGCCTCAGTACCGGCCGGGGCCACGTCCTGGTGCGTGCGGCTGCCATTCTCTGAGTCGCTGATGGGTATGGCGGGACTTCCGCCCACTGCGTCCACCGCGGACACTGGGTCCATGGCGCCCCGGCGAGCCGCGATCATCCTGGGACTGGGACTAGTCTTCGTGCTGGCATGTGCTGCTCTCGCTCTCGTCGTGCTGTATCCGCCGGCATTTGCCGCGTCCTTCTTCTCCCGGGAGCGGCCCGCCGCCGGCGCCGGCGGCCCGGTCCCGCCGGTTGACGAGCCACCCGTGGTGCGCCTGGCGATTGCCGGAGACACCGGGACCGGAGACGCGGCCGAATACGCCACCGTCGACCGCATGGTCGCTGAGAGCGGGGAGTTCCCCTACGATGCGCTGCTCCTGCTCGGGGACCTGATCTACGAGGACGGGGGAGCGGAGCTGACCGACCGCCTCGTCTCCCAACCGTTCGCCCCGATCCTCGACGGCGGTGCCGAACTGCTGCCCGTGCTCGGGAACCATGATTACCTCGAGGGTGCACAGCAGCAGATCCTCGAACGGCTCGGCCGCCAGAGCCCCTGGTACGCCGAACAGGTGGGCCCGTTACGGGTCATCGTGCTGGATTCCACGCGCGTGGAGGACGAGGAACAGACGCGGTGGCTCCGCGCGACGCTGGCCGATGGACAGTCCCCGGGAACCTGGACGGTGGTCGCGATGCACCACCCGGCGTACTCCGCCGGCCGCCACGGGTCCAACCGGGCCGTTCGCGACGCGTGGAGTCCCCTGTTCGCCGCAGCGCACGTGCCGCTGGTACTGGCCGGCCACGACCACGACTACCAGCGTTCGACACCCCAGGACGGCGTCACCTATGTCATCTCGGGAGCGGGCGCGAAAGTGCGCTCGACCGGAAGCCGGGACTTCACAGCGGTGAGCAGTTCCACGCTGCACTACGTCGACCTGCTGGTCTACGAGGACCGCCTCGTCGGCAGGGCGATCGACCCGTCGGGCAGCCTCGTCGACAACTTCACCATCGTCCGATGAGTCCGCGCGCAGCCTCCGGCGTCGTACGCCGTGCTGCCGGAACGACTGCGGTACCCGACGAGCCGGTTGTCGCCGGGTCGGATCCTCAGTCTGCCGCGTTCACCATCGAGTGGGCGGCGCGGTCGAGGTAGTCCCACAGCGTGGCCTCATGCAGGGGGGCGAGGCCGAGGGTGTCCACCGCGGCGCGCATGTGCTGCAGCCAGTGGTCCCTCGCCTGGGGTCCGACGCGGAACGGCATATGGCGCATGCGCAGCCTCGGGTGTCCGCGCTGCTCGCCGTAGGTCTTCGGCCCGCCCCAGTACTGCTCGAGGAAGAGCAGCAGGCGCTCCTTCGCCGGACCGAGGTCCTCCTCCGGATACATCGGCCGCAGGACGTCGTCGCCTGCGACCCCGTCGTAGAAGGCGTCGACGAGCTTCACGAAGGTGGCGTGACCGCCCACGGTCTCGTAGAAGTTGTCCGTGTACTGCGGCTGGGTGAAGCCCTGTCCGGCTGCGACGAGCCGTTCGACGGGCAGCGCACTCCTGGCGCCGGCGGCCTGCACGGGGAGCTGGCCGGCCGGGGCGGGGAGGCCGCCCTGGGAGCCGCCGTCGCCGGGACGAGCGCCGCTTGGATCCTGCGCGTTCATGCGTGTCCTTCCACTGCCGCCGGAGCGGGCGTTGCCGGTTCCGACGGCGGTTCTACGTAGTCGCCCTGCGACCTGTTGCCGACCTTGGTGATGTCTCCGTTGCGGACGTACCAGATGGCCCCGTTCACGTCGACCATGCGGGTGATCCGCAGGCCGAGCGACTGCACGACCCCCACCGTGTCGCCGACCTCGATGGTGTCACCGATGCCGTACTGGTCCTCGATCGTGATGAAGAACCCGAGGAAGGCATCCCGGATCACTTCCCGTGCCCCGAAACCGATCGCGATGCCGACGATCCCGACACTGGCCAGGATGGGCCCGATGTTGAAGCCGAGCGACTCGATGGCCATGAGGACGGCGACGGTGGCGATCGTCACGGCAGCGATGCTCGAGATCAGGCCACCGATCGTCTCGGCTCGCTGTACGCGCCGCGCGCTGTCGAACGGGCGGAGCGCGGGTTGCGCCCACTTGAAGTGCGGTTTCTTGAAGACGCTGTAGCCGTTCTGGACGCGTTTGACCGACCGCGTGATCAGGTGGCGGACCACGAGCCACAGGAGGAAGGCGGCGATCAGGATGATCACCGCGCCGAGGACCTGGCCGCCGTAGCCGAGGGAGGAAAGGAATGTCATGGTGTCGCTTTCATGCAGGCGCCCGGGGTTCCGTCGTGGTCGATCATCTGCCGGTCCTCGGGACCGCCGACCAGCGCGGAGACGCCTTAACAGGCTACAGCGGACGGTCGCGCCCGCGGGCGTCGAGCGGGGCCTGCCCTACGATGTCGCGGGACCGGCCGACGTGGGCTCGTGCTGGATCGGGAAGTTCACCGACCGGGCGATGAAGCACAGCCGGTTCGCCTCGGCATGCAGGGAATCGGCCAGCGCGCCCTGCCCGGCGTCCGCCAGGTCGACGTGCGGCTGCAGCAGGATGCCGGTGAATTCGCCGCTGCCGTCCCTGTTGAGCCGCAGGGTGCCCGTTGCGCTGTCCCGGTAACCGGTGACGACCACGCCTGCCTTCACCGCGACGTGCAGGTAGGACAGCATGTGGCACTGCGCGACGGCGGTCAGCAGCAGCTGCTCGGGATTCCACCGGTCCTTCGACCCGTGGAACGTGGGATCGGCGGTGCCGGCGAGGAGCCCGGGGCCCTCGACCTCGATCTCGTGGTCGCGGCTGTAGGACCGGTAGCCGGAGGTCCCCGAGCCGAGGTTGCCCGTCCAGCGGATCCGGGCCGAGTAGCTGTGCAGGTTCATGCTCCAAACCTAGTACCGGAGCGCCGCCGTCCCGGTGCAGTAACGGGGTATTCCCCCGTTCCTGCACCGGGCGGACTACCGGTCGGCAGCCTGCGCCTTCCGGGCGCGCTCGACGCCGTCCCGGCTTTCCAGGATCAGCCTCCGGAGCGAGGGGGAGGAGTCGCCGAGCGCTGCAAGGAAGGCGTCGGTCCGGTCCAGCGTGTCCTGGGTCGTCAGGAGCGAGGGGTAGAGACCCACGACGATCTGCTGGGCGATCTCGTGCGTACGGGTGGCCCAGACGTCCTGCACCGAGGCGAAGTACCGCTCCACGAAGGGCTCGAGGAGGGAGCGGTCGTGGACGCGCGTGAAGCCCGCGATCATGGACCGCTGGGTGGCGTTCGGCAGGTCGGTCGAGTCGACGAGCGCGGCCCAGGCCGCCTCCTTGGCGTGCACCGTCGGCAGGGCGGCCCGTGCCGCTGCTGCCGCGAGCGCTCCGGTCGCCGTCGAGTCGCGCGCCAGTTCGGCGTCGATCGCTGCCTCGCCGACGCGCCCTCCCACCACCAGGCTGGTCAGCAGCTCCCACCGCAGGTCCTGGTCCACGGTGATGCCCTCGGGCACGCGCTCGCCGTTCAGCATCGCCTCGACGGTGTCCAGCTGGGACGCCGTGCGGGCGTGTGCCGAGAAGGCCTTCGTGAACTGCAGCTGCGCATCGGAGCCTGCGTCCGCGGCGAGGGCGAGGCCGAGGAGGCGGTCGGCAGCGGCTTCGGCCATCGCGTCACGGTCCTCGGGACGGACGTAGAACGCGAGCGCGGAGGCGAGCTGCCGGAGCAGGACGAGGACGACGGACGAGTCCGACTCCGCGCCGATGTTCTGCAGCACCAGCTCCACGTAGTCCCGCGCGGGCGTCTCGCCGTCGCGCGCCGCGTCCCACGCCGAGGCGAGGACGAGCGTGCGGGGGAGGGAGTCCCGGAAGTCCTTCACGTGCAGCACGGAGGTCTTCAGGGAGGCCGGGTCGAGGCGGATCTTCGCGTAGGCGAGGTCGTCGTCGTTCAGCAGGACGAGCGCGGGCTGCGTGCGTCCCACGAGGTCCGGCACCTCCGTCCGTTCGCCGTCGACGTCGAGTTCGAGACGATGCGTGCGGACGAGGGCGCCCCGGTCGAGGTCGTAGAAGCCGACGGCGAGGCGGTGCGGGCGGAGCGTGGGGAACGCCTCGACGGCCGTCTGCCGGATGGCGAACGAGGTGATGGTGCCGTCGTCGTCCGTCGTGAACTCGGGGCTCAGCGTGTTGACCCCGGCGGTCTCGAGCCACAGGGCCGACCACGCCTTCAGGTCCCGGCCGCTTGCGGCCTCGAGCTCCGACAGGAGGTCGACGAGTTCGGTGTTCTTCCACGAGTGCTTGGCGAAGTACTGGCGCACGCCCTCCATGAAACGGTCCTGGCCCACCCAGGCCACCAGTTGCTTGAGCACCGAGGCGCCCTTCGCATAGGTGATGCCGTCGAAGTTGACCTGCACGTCCTCGAGGTCCTTGATCTGCGCCACGATGGGGTGGGTGGAGGGCAGCTGGTCTTGGCGGTAGGCCCAGCCCTTCTCCAGGATCGCGAAGGTGGTCCAGGCCTGCTCGAACTCCGTCGCCTCGGCGGCGGCGAGGGTGGACATGAACTCGGCGAAGGACTCGTTCAGCCACAGGTCGTTCCACCAGCGCATCGTCACGAGGTCGCCGAACCACATGTGGGCCAGTTCGTGCAGGATCGTGATGGCTCGCCGCTCGACGGTCGCGTCGGGCACGCGGGAGCGGAACACGTAGGTCTCGACGAAGGTGACCGCACCCGCGTTCTCCATCGCGCCGGCGTTGAACTCGGGGACGAAGAGCTGGTCGTACTTCCCGAAGGGGTACGGCGTGCCGAACTGCCGCTCGTAGAACTCGAAGCCCTGCCGGGTCAGCGCGAAGATGTTCTCGGCGTCCATGTACTGCATGAGCGACTTGCGGGCGAAGACACCCAGCGGGATGGTCCGTCCGTCGGAGCTCGTGAGCTCGCTGCGGACGGACTGGTACGGGCCGGCGATGAGCGCGGTCACGTAGGAGGACATCGTCGGCGTGGGCTCGAAGTACCAGGTGGAGTTCCCGGCGCCCTCGGCCGGGCCGGCCGGCACGGGCTCGGGCGTGGGCATGTTGGAGATGACGTCCCAGTGCGACGGCGCGGTCACCGAGAAACGGAACGTGGACTTCAGGTCCGGCTGCTCGAAGACGGCGAAGACCCGGCGCGAGTCGGGGACCTCGAACTGGGTGTAGAGGTAGACCTCACCGTCGACGGGGTCCGTGAAGCGGTGGAGGCCTTCACCGGTGTTCATGTACAGCATGTCGGCCTCGACCACGAGGGTGTTGCTCGTAGCCAGCACCGGAAGCTGGATCCGCACGCCGTCGGCCACCTCCGCAGGATCCAGTTCCACGCCGTTCAGCTCGACGCGGTGCACGGCGTCCGCTACGGCGTCGATGAACGTCGACGCGCCCTGCTCCGCGGCGAAGGAGACGACCGTCGTGGACCCGAACACGCGGTCGCCCCGCGTCAGGTCGAGGGTGACCTCGTAGGAGTGGACGGTGAGCAGATCGGCGCGTGTGCGTGCTTCGTCGCGCGTCAGGTTCAGACCGGGCAAGGATCGCCTCCAGGGTGGGTTGCGGGTACGCGCGCGGGACCGCGGCGTTTCGTATTCTCTCACTCCGCCCCCCGCCTGCCGGGCGTCCCGCGCTTCGTCGGGTCCCCACCGGTCGGACTAGGCTGGGAAGGTCCTGCTCCGCAGACGTCCCCAGCCACCGCCGGTTCCTCCCGGCGCCACCCGAAGGAATCGATCGCCATGCGCGTCCACCTCGCCACCGACCACGCCGGCATGGAGCTGAGCGCCCACCTGCTCGCGCACCTCACAGCGGCAGGGCACGACGTCGTCGACCACGGCCCCACGTCCTACGATCCCGAGGACGACTACCCCTCCTTCTGCATCGACGCAGCACGCGCCGTCGTCGCCGACCGTGCGGCGGGCACCGAAGCGCTCGGCATCGTCCTCGGCGGGTCCGGGAACGGCGAGCAGATCGCGGCGAACAAGGTGCACGGGGTCCGGGCGGCGCTCGCCTGGAACCTGGACACGGCGCGCCTCGCGCGGCAGCACAACGACGCGAACGTCATCGCCGTCGGCGGACGACAGCACTCCGTGGAGGAGGCGACCACCCTCATCGAGGCGTTCCTCGCCGAGCCGTTCAGCGGCGCCGAGCGGCACAGCCGCAGGATCGCTCAGATCGCGCGTTTCGAGGAGACGGGCAGCATTGCCTGAGGGCCATTCGGTCCACCGGCTGGCGAAGCAGTTCACCTCCGTCTTCGTCGGCGAGAGGTTGGCGGTGTCCAGCCCGCAGGGACGCTTCGCCGCCGGAGCCGAGCAGCTCGACGGCGCCACCCTGGTCGGCGCGCTCGCCCATGGCAAGCAGCTGTTCCTGCGGTTCGACAACGACCGGGTGCTGCGCGTCCATCTGGGGCTGTACGGCGCGTGGAGTTTCGGGGGTGACGCGACGTTCCGCGGCGCCTCGAGCATCGGGGCGCCGCGGAGGATCGGGGAGTCGGAGCAGCCGTCCGGGAACGGTGATGCGGACGGAGGGTACGCAGGACCGCCGGAACCGGTCGGCGCCGTCAGGGTCCGGCTCGTGTCCGCCCACGGCTGGGCGGACCTCCGCGGCCCCACGGCCTGCGAGGTCATCACGCCCGCGGAGGAAGCGGCAGCGCGCACCCGGCTGGGACCGGACCCGCTGCAGCCGCGGTCGGACGACGGGCTCTTCGCACGCAGGGTCCTGTCCAGCAGCAGCCCCATCGGCATCCAGCTCATGAACCAGGCGGTCATCGCAGGCATCGGGAACGTCTACCGAGCGGAGGTGCTCTTCCTGCAGGGCATCTCTCCCTGGCGGCCGGGCAGGCAGTTGCGGGAGGACGAGGTGGCCGGCATCTGGGCGGACACGGTGCGGCTGATGAAGGACGGCGTCCGTGAGGGACGCATCATCACGACGACGGCGGAAGCGCGCGGCGGCAGGCCGAAGGCGTCCGCGCCCCACTACGTCTACAAGCGCACGGGCGAGCCGTGCCGCCGCTGCGGGACACCAATCCTCACGGCGGAGATGGCGGCACGCAACGTCTACTGGTGCCCGCAGTGCCAGGCCGACTGATGCTCCGCACCCCTCGGGGGCTTAAAGAACAATCACCCGGAGCGATGTCCGGGTGATGCGGACCTGACGGCCCGGAGGAGAGGGGATGACGGGAATCGAACCCGCGTAATCAGTTTGGAAGACTGAGGCTTTACCATTAAGCTACATCCCCGCAGGAGGCGCCTCTCGGAGCCCCGTGGAACGCATATAACTACACCACAGCTGCCGCGCTATCGCCAAATGTGCGTGGCAGGCGTAAAGGTGCGTAGACTGTCACTCGCACTTACGGGGTGTAGCTCAGCTTGGTAGAGCGCCTGCTTTGGGAGCAGGAAGTCGCAGGTTCAACTCCTGTCACCCCGACTCTGTCGTGTGATGAGGAAAGTGCCTCCGCTGCAGAACCAATCCCAATCATTTCAGGAGTCCTACGCTGTGAAGAGCGCTGTTGAAACCCTTTCCCCCACCCGGGTGAAGCTGAACGTCGAGGTCCCCTTCGAGGAACTGAAGCCCAGCATCGACGAGGCCTACAAGACCATCGCCACCCAGGTTCAGGTTCCGGGGTTCCGCAAGGGCAAGGTTCCCCAGCAGCTCATCGACCAGCGCGTGGGTCGGGGCTACGTCATCGAGACCGCCATCAACGACGGCCTGAACGGTTTCTACCAGAGCGCTGTCCAGGAGACGGGCATCCGCCCCCTCAGCCGTCCCGAGGTCGAGATCACCGAGGTCCCGGATCCCGCCAAGAAGGACGGCCAGCTCACCTTCACCGTCGAGCTGGACATCCGTCCCGAGGTCGAGCTTCCCGACTACAAGGGCATCGAGGTCACGGTCGAGCCCGTCGAGGCATCCGACGAGGACATCGAGAAGGCCCTGGACGAGCTCCGCGGACGCTTCGGCACGCTGGCCGCCGTCGACCGCCCCGCCAAGGACGGCGACTTCCTCACCATCGACCTGACCGCGTCCGTCGACGGCGAAGAGGTCGACTCGGCGCAGGACCTGTCCTACCAGATCGGTTCCGGCACCATGCTCGAAGGCATGGACGAGGCCGTCACGGGTCTCTCCACCGATGAGAGCGCGACGTTCGAGACCAAGCTGGCAGGCGGCGAGCACGCCGGCGCCGACGCGCAGGTCACCGTCCAGGTCAAGGCCGTCAAGGAGCGCGAGCTCCCCGAGGTGAACGACGAGTTCGCCCAGCTCGCCTCCGAGTTCGACACCGCCGAGGAGCTCCGTGCCGACCTCGCGAAGCAGGCCTCCGAGTCCAAGCTCATGGACCAGGGCGTCGAGGCACGCGACAAGGTGCTCGACAAGCTCATCGAGCTCGTCGCCGTTCCGGTTCCCGAGAGCGTCGTCGAGGAGCAGCTGGAGCAGCACTTCAACGGCGAGAACGCCCACAGCGCCGGCGAGGACCACGACACCGAGGAGCACCGCGCCGAGATCCGTACCAACACGGAGCGCGCCTTCCAGAACGAGGTCATCCTCGACGCCGTGGCCGAGAAGGAAGAGGTCGGTGTCAGCCAGAGCGAGCTGATCGACTACATCGTCTCCACCGCGGGCCAGTACGGCATGGAGCCCAACCAGTTCGCCCAGATGCTGGACTCGAGCGGCCAGGTCCCGATGATCGTCGGAGAGGTCCGCCGCCGCAAGGCGCTGGCCAAGGTCCTCGAGTACGCGACGGTCACGGACACCAACGGTGCCGCGATCGACCTCACCGAATTCGTCCGCCCCGCGGGTGACGAGGACGAGACGATCAACGTCGACGACGTCGAGACGGAGCAGGACGTCGCCGAGGACATCGAGTCCACGGAAACCGAGGCCACCGAGTCCGGCACCACGGAATCCGAGGCCACCGAGGCCGAAGCCACCGAGGACGCGGCGTCCGACGCTGAGCCGGCAAAGGCTCCCAAGGCTGCCGCACCGAAGAAGACCAAGAAGAAGGCAAGCGCGGAGTAGCTTGTCCCAGCAGCGCAGACAGCGGTGCCGCAGCCTTCGGGCAGCGGTGCCGCTGCCGCTTTAAGCCGGGAGTGCGGGTCGGACAGGTCCGCGGCGGCGGGCCGTCGGGGTGCCGGGCGGGGGCTGCGCGGCACCTGTGCGCCGGCCGCCCGGATGCCGCCGGGACACCGCCCGGACACCGTGCGCCGTCAGCGAACAGTTGCGCGAGCGGGACGAAATCGGCCGCGGGGCGGGTTAGTGTCCAAGGAGAGACAAACGGACGGGTCGGCCGAACTGGAGCGGCCCGCCAGAGTGAGAGGTTAACGTTCATGGCAACCGAACCAAGCACCCCGAGCATGGCCGGCCCCGAAGCGGCTGGTCGCGACGAGTACATCTACAACAGGCTCCTCAAGGAGCGCATCATCTGGCTCGGTTCCGAGGTCCGTGACGACAACGCGAATGCCATCTGCTCGCAGCTCCTGCTGCTGTCCGCAGAGGACCCCGAGCGTGACATCTACCTCTACATCAATTCGCCCGGCGGCTCGGTGACCGCGGGCATGGCCATCTACGACACGATGCAGTTCATCCCGAACGACGTCGTGACGGTCGCGACGGGGCTGGCAGCCTCGATGGGCCAGTTCCTGCTGTCCTCGGGCACCAAGGGCAAGCGCTACGCGACCCCCCACGCCCGCATCCTCATGCACCAGCCCTCCGGTGGCATCGGCGGTACGGCCACCGACATCCGCATCCAGGCGGAGCTGATCCTGCACATGAAGCGGGTCATGGCGGAACTGACGGCGGAGCAGACGGGCCAGACCGTCGAGAGGATCCTGAAGGACAACGACCGCGACAAGTGGTTCACGGCCCAGGAAGCGCTCGACTACGGTTTCTTCGACCACATCTCCGCTCACTCGGGCTCTGTCTCCGGCGGCGGCGGAACCGACCAGACGTCCTAGTCCGCAGCAGCCCATCCTCCGACCAGTCGTCCTACAGGAGACACCATGAACCACGATTTCCAGGCAGCAGCGGGATCCAAGGCGCAAAACCTTCCGACCAGCCGCTACATCCTTCCCCAGTTCGAAGAGCGCACGCCGTACGGCTTCAAGCGCCAGGACCCCTACACGAAGCTGTTCGAGGACCGCATCATCTTCCTCGGCACGCAGGTCGACGACGCCTCCGCGGATGACGTCATGGCCCAGCTGCTCGTCCTCGAGTCCACGGACCCCGAGCGCGACATCACGCTGTACATCAACTCGCCCGGTGGCTCCTTCACCGCGATGACGGCGATCTACGACACCATGCAGTTCATCCGGCCCGAGGTGCAGACCGTATGCCTCGGCCAGGCTGCAAGCGCCGCCGCCGTCCTGCTCGCTGCCGGCGCCCCCGGCAAGCGGCTGGCACTGCCGAACGCCCGCGTCCTGATCCACCAGCCCGCCCTCTCCGGCGGACAGGGTGGGCAGGCCTCGGACCTGGAGATCCAGGCCAACGAGGTCATGCGCATGCGGACCTGGCTCGAGGACACGCTGGCCCTGCACTCCGGCCGCTCCTCAGAGCAGGTCAACCTCGATATCGAGCGTGACAAGATCCTCACCGCCGCCGATGCCGTCGAGTACGGCCTGGTGGACGAGGTCCTCAACTCCCGCAAGATCACCCCGGTCAAGATCAACACCCCGTAAGCGGCAGGCGTCATCCGACGGTTCCCCGAACCGTCGGATGACGACGCCGAGGCCGGGATCCGCCCGTGGCGCCGTGAGGCACCACGGGCATTTTGATACTGGCTACCACGGGCATGTGGCCTAGAGTGGTGGTAGCAATCGCGAAATACCTAAGGGGATTGAACCATGGCTCGCATTGGTGAGAGCACGGATCTGCTCAAGTGCTCTTTCTGTGGAAAAAGCCAGAAGCAGGTCCGCAAGCTCATTGCCGGCCCCGGCGTGTACATCTGTGACGAGTGCATCGACCTCTGCAACGAGATCATCGAGGAGGAGCTCTCCGAGGTAGCGGATCTCGGCACGTTCGAACTGCCCAAGCCCCGCGAGATCTTCGACTTCCTGCAGGAGTACGTGGTGGGCCAGGAGCCCGCGAAGCGTTCCCTCGCCGTCGCCGTCTACAACCACTACAAGCGGATCCAGTCCGGCACCGGGCCGCGGGCCGCCGGAACCCTCGCCGACGCCGCCGAGACCGAAGACGTCGAGATCGCCAAGTCCAACATCCTGCTGATCGGCCCCACGGGCTGCGGCAAGACCTACCTCGCCCAGACGCTCGCGCGCCGGCTGAACGTGCCGTTCGCCGTCGCGGACGCCACGGCGCTGACGGAAGCCGGCTATGTCGGCGAGGACGTCGAGAACATCCTGCTCAAGCTCATCCAGGCCGCGGACTACGACGTCAAGAAGGCCGAGCAGGGCATCATCTACATTGATGAGATCGACAAGATCTCCCGCAAGAGCGAGAACCCCTCCATCACGCGTGATGTGTCCGGTGAGGGCGTCCAGCAGGCCCTGCTGAAGATCCTCGAGGGGACGGTCGCCTCCGTGCCCCCGCAGGGCGGCCGGAAGCACCCGCACCAGGAGTTCATCCAGATCGACACCACGAATGTCCTCTTCATCGTGGCCGGAGCCTTCGCAGGCCTCGAGGAGATCATCGGCTCACGGGCGGGCCGCAAGGGCATCGGGTTCGGTGCGCCGCTGAGCTCCCTCAAGAACGAGGAGGCGAGCTACGGCGACGTCATGCCGGAGGACCTCCTGAAGTTCGGGCTGATCCCCGAGTTCATCGGACGCCTTCCCGTCATCACCACCGTCACGCACCTGGACCGTCCGGCGCTCATGCAGATCCTGACGGAACCGAAGAACGCGCTCATGAAGCAGTACCAGAAGATGTTCCTGCTCGACGGGGTCGAGCTCGTCTTCGAACCCAAGGCGCTCGAGGCCATCGCCGATCTCGCCCTCGACCGCGGCACGGGCGCCCGCGGCCTGCGCGCCATCATGGAGGAGGTCCTCCTCCCGGTCATGTTCGATCTCCCCAGCCGTGAGGACATCGCCACCGTGGTGATCACGGACGACGTCGTCGCCAAGCGGGCGGAGCCCACGCTCATCTCCCACGAGGTGGTCGCGAAGCGGCGGAACAAGTCCGCCTGACCCGGGCGCACCGGCAGCAGACAGGAAGGGCCCGGCCGATCGGCCGGGCCCTTCCTGTGTCGCCGTGCGTTCCGCCGACGTCAGACGGTCGCGGCTACCGCGGCGTCGGCGTCCGCGGTGGGGTAGGTGGGTGGGTGGACGGCGGCCATTTCTTCCATGACGCGCACGACCTGGCAGCTGTAGCCGAATTCGTTGTCGTACCAGACGTAGAGGACGGCGTGGTGGCCGTCGGCGATGGTGGCGAGGCCGTCGACGATGCCGGCGCGGCGTGAGCCGACGAAGTCGGTGGAGACGACTTCGGGGCTGTCGATGTAGTCGACCTGTTTGCGCATGCCCGAGTGCAGGGACATCTCGCGCAGGTAGGTGTTGACGTCCTCCTTGGTGGTCTCCTTCTCGAGGGTGAGGTTCAGGATGGCGATGGACACGTCCGGGGTGGGCACGCGGATGCTGCTGCCGGTGAGCTTGCCGGCCAGTTCGGGCAGGGCTTTGGCGACGGCGGTCGCGGCGCCGGTCTCGGTGAGGACCATGTTCAGGGCCGCGGAGCGGCCGCGGCGGTCGCCCTTGTGGAAGTTGTCGATGAGGTTCTGGTCGTTGGTGAAGGAGTGGACGGTCTCGACGTGGCCGTGGATCACGCCGTAGCGGTCGTTGACGGCTTTCAGGACCGGGGTGATGGCGTTGGTGGTGCAGGACGCGGCGGTGATGATCCGGTCGGTATCCAGGATGGTGGCGTGGTTGATGCCGTGCACGATGTTCTTCAGCGCGCCCTTGCCGGGGGCGGTGAGCAGGACCTTGGCGACGCCGGTGCTGCGCAGGTGCTGGGAGAGGCCGTCCTCGTCGCGCCAGCGGCCGGTGTTGTCCACGACGAGGGCGTCGGTGATGCCGTAGGCGGTGTAGTCGATGGTGGCCGGGTCGTCGGAGTAGATGACCTGGATGCGGGTGCCGTTGGCGGTGATGGTGTTCGACTCTTCGTCGACCTGGATGGTGCCGTCGAAGGAGCCGTGGACGGAGTCGCGGCGCAGCAGGCTGGCGCGTTTGGTGAGGTCGTTGGCGGAGCCGCGGCGGACGACGACGGCGCGCAAGCGGAGTCCGTGGCCGCCGCCGGCTTTTTCGATGAGCAGGCGGGCCACGAGGCGTCCGATGCGGCCGAAGCCGTAGAGGACGACGTCGGTGCTGGTGCGTTCGTCGGCTCCGCCCTGGTCGACGATGTCGGCGAGTTCGGTGCGCAGGAACTCCTCCAGGGAGCGGGCGTGCCCGGCAGCGCTGGCCCGGTCGTAGGCGAGGCGGAGGCGTCCGATGTCGATGGCCGCGGCGCCGAGGTCAAGGTCGGCGAGGATCCGCAGGATGGGGGCGGTGTCCTCCAGGCGGAGTTCCTCGGTGGTGATGCGCCGTGCGAAGCGGTGGGCCTTGAGGATGTTCATGGTGGATTTGTTGATGAGGCTGCGCCCGTGGATGCTTGTGACCACGTTGTTGTTGCGGTACAGGTGCCCGATCAGCGGGATCATGGCCTCCGCGAGAGCCTCGCGGTCGAGCCAGGTGTCGGAGAATTCGGCGGGGCTCTCGGTCCGGTGCTGCTGCAAAACGCGTCCCTAACTGCGCCGGGGTGCCCGGCGCGAACTCATCCGGCCTGATGGCGACGCAGGAGTAGCGCCAGGCATCTTCGACCGGTCGTGTCCTTTCATTAGACCGCCTCACGGGGCACGGGACCAACTCGGCCGGAATAGGGAGCAGGGATGGCGGGTTGCACCGGAAAAGGCCCCGGCCTCACCAACCCCAGAAGGAGCCCCGTATGAGCGAGTCCACGACCACCCAGAAAGCCGATTTCTGGTTCGACCCCCTGTGTCCCTTCGCGTGGATCACCTCGCGCTGGATCGGAGAGGTGGAGCAGGTCCGGGACATCTCGGTGGACTGGCACGTCATGAGCCTGTCCGTGCTGAACGAGGGACGCGACCTGCCCGAGGAGTACAAGGCGCTGATGCTGCAGGGGTGGGGCCCGGTCCGGGTCATCATCGCCGCAGCCGAGCTGCACGGGGACGAGTACGTCAAGAAGCTGTACGACGCCATGGGCACGCGCATCCACATCGGCCAGAACAAGGACTTCGACGTGGTCATCAGGGAGTCGCTCGAGGAGGCGGGACTGCCCGTAGACCTCGCGAAGTTCGCGCACTCCGACGAGTACGACGAGCAGCTCCGGGCCTCCCACAAGGATGGGATCGACCGCGTGGGCGACGAGGTCGGCACCCCGGTCGTCGCCTTCACCGGCACGGCGTTCTTCGGGCCCGTCCTCACGAGGATCCCGCGGGGTGAGGAGGCCGGCCGCATTTTCGACGGCGCCGTCCTGATGTCGGAGTTCCCCGAGTTCTTCGAACTCAAGCGCTCCCGCACCGAACGCCCGAAGTTCGACTAGGTATCCGAGCCGGCAGGAGGGGACCCACCGCACGGTGGGTCCCCTCCTGCGTCTGCGGACGGGCGGCTACGCGGCGGGCTGGGGAACCAGTTCGACGTCGGAGACGGCCAGGGGGCCGTTCCCTTCCGCGAGCCGGAGGTCCCTGACGTTGCCGGCGGCGAGGAGGTCGGCCAGGCCCGCCCGGAGCTGCTCCACCTGTGCGGCGGGTGCCGTCACGACGGCGGTCTCCACTTCGGTGCGCTGCTTGACCTTCGCCTCGGACTTGGCCTTGCGGATGCCGCCGAGCGCGAGTGCGACGGACGTGAGCACGTCGGCGTCGGCGGTCCCGGGCAGGGCGTCGAGTGCGCCGGCGCTCGGCCACGCGGCCTGGTGGACCGAACCGGAGCGCCACCAGCTCCAGACCTCTTCCGTGGCGAACGGCAGGAACGGCGCGAACAGGCGCAGCAGGGCGTCGAGCGTCGTGGCCAGCGCGGTCTGCACCGACTGCGTCCCGGCGTCGCCGGCATCACCGTAGGCGCGGTCCTTGACCAGCTCCACGTAGTCGTCCGTGAAGGTCCAGAAGAAGGATTCGCTGAGCTGGAGTGCCCTGGCGTAGTCGTACTTCTCGAAGGCGGCCGTCGCCTGCTCGGTGACCGACCGCAGCTGCGTCAGCAGGGACTGATCCAGTGCGCTCGTGACCCGTGCGAGCGAGCCTTCGCCGATCGACGCCTCCGTGACGCCCAGGTTGAGGACGAACTTGGACGCGTTGAGCAGCTTGATGGCGAGGCGGCGACCGATCTTCATCTGGTTCACCTCGTACGCGGTGTCCGCGCCGAGCTTCGCCGAGGCCGCCCAGTAGCGGACGGCGTCGGCACCGAACTGCTCCAGGACGTCCGTGGGGACAACCACGTTGCCCTTGGACTTCGACATCTTCTTGCGGTCCGGGTCGAGGATCCAGCCGGAGAGCGCGGCGTGCTTCCACGGCACGGAATCCTGCAGCGCGTCCGCCCGCACCGCGGTCGAGAACAGCCAGGTCCGGATGATGTCGTGGCCCTGCGGACGGAGGTCGAAGGGGAAGACCTTCCCGAACAGGTCCTCGTCGCGCGCCCAGCCACCGACGATCTGGGGTGTGAGGGACGACGTCGCCCAGGTGTCCAGCACGTCGCTGTCCCCGATGAAGCCGCCCGGCTGGTCGCGGGCGGACTCCTCGAAGCCGGGTGCGGGATCCGCCGCCGGATCGACCGGCAGCGACTCGAGCGCGGGCAGGATCGGGTCGTCGTACTCCGGTTCGCCGTCGGCGTCGAGGCGGTACCAGACGGGCACGGGCACGCCGAAGAAGCGCTGGCGCGAGACGAGCCAGTCGCCGTTGAGTCCCTCGATCCAGTTCTCGTAGCGGGAGCGCATGAAGGACGGGTGGAAGTCGATCTCGCGGCCGCGCTGGATCAGGGCGTCGCGCTTCCCGGCATCGCGCCCGCCGTTGCGGATGTACCACTGGCGACTGGTGACGACCTCGAGGGGCTTGTCGCCCTTCTCGTAGAAGTTGACCGGGTGCAGGATCTTCTTCGGTTCGCCGTCGAGGTCCCCGCTCTCGCGGAGCAGGGCGACGACGGCCTCCTTGGCGCTGAAGATCGTCTTGCCGGCCACCTGCGCGTAGTTCTCCCGGGCGCGCTCCGTCGTGATCCAGTCCGGCGTCTCCGAGCGGATCCGCCCGTCCCGGCCGACGACGGCGCGCGTGGGCAGCTGGAGCTCGCGCCACCAGGTGACGTCCGTCAGGTCGCCGAAGGTGCAGATCATGGCGATGCCGCTGCCCTTGTCGGGCTTGGCGAGGGGGTGCGCCTTGATCTCGACCTCGACGTCGAACAGGGGCGAGGACACGGTGGTGCCGAAGAGCGGCTTGTACCGCTCGTCGTCGGGGTGCGCCACGAGGGCGACGCACGCCGGCAGCAGCTCGGGCCGGGTCGTCTCGATGTGGATCTTCTCGCCGTTCGGGGCGGAGAACGCGATCCGGTGGTAGGCGCCGGGCTGCTCGCGGTCCTCGAGCTCCGCCTGGGCGACGGCGGTGCGGAAGGTGACGTCCCAGAGGGTGGGGGCTTCGGCCAGGTAGGCGTCACCGGCCTTGAGGTTCTCGAGGAAGGCGCGCTGCGAGACGGCACGGGAGGTGTCGTCGATGGTCCGGTAGGTCAGGTCCCAGTCGACCGAGAGACCGAGTGTGCTGAAGAGGTTCTCGAAGACCTTCTCATCCTCGACGGCCAGCTCCTCGCAGAGCTCGATGAAGTTGCGGCGCGACACGGCGTCGAAGTCGCGCTGGTTCTTCGCGGGCTCTGCCGGCGGCCGGTAGTCGGCGTCGTACGGCACCGAGGGGTCGCAGCGGACACCGTAGTAGTTCTGGACGCGGCGCTCGGTCGGCAGCCCGTTGTCGTCCCATCCCATGGGGTAGAAGACGTTGGCTCCGCGCATGCGCTTGAAGCGTGCCATCACGTCGGTCTGGGTGTAGGAGAACATGTGCCCGACGTGGAGGGATCCCGACGCCGTCGGCGGAGGAGTGTCGATCGAGTAGACGTGCTCGCGGGTGGTGTCGCGGTCGAAGGCGTAGGTGCCGTCCTCGCGCCACTGCCGGGAGAGCCTCTCTTCGAGGCCCTCGAGGGCGGGCTTGTCGGGAACGGAAACGGGCTGGGGGGAGGGCGTGTCTGTGCCCTGGGTCGTATCGGCCATAGATCCATTGTTCCCTACGGCGGGCGGCCCGGGGTCCGTCCGGTGCCCTGGGCTCAGGAGCCCGCGCCGAGCTGCCCGCGCAGCCGGTCGCGCATCGACGCGGAGGCCTCGTTGAGGCCGACGACCTCCACCTCGGTGCCGTGCGCCCGGTACTTCTCGGAGATGGCATCGAGGGCGGCGATGGTCGAGGCGTCCCAGAGGTGCGATCGGTGCAGGTCGATGGTGACCCGGCCGGGGTCGCGCGCGTAGTCGAACCGGGTGTAGAGGTCGTTGGACGACGCGAAGAAGAGTTCGCCGTCGACCGTGTAGGTGACGTGCGCTTCCCCGTCGCGCATGTCGTCCCGGCGCGTCACCGTGACGAAGTGCGCGACGCGGCGTGCGAAGGCCACCATCGCGACGAGGACGCCGACGCCGACACCGATCGCGAGGTTGTGCGTCCAGACCGTCCCGACGACGGTGGCGAGCATGACGAGGGTCTCGCTCTTCGGCATGCGCTTGAGGGTGGAGGGCCGGATGCTGTGCCAGTCGAACGTCGCGATCGAGACGAAGATCATGACGGCGACCAGTGCGGCCATCGGGATCAACGCCACGATGTCGCCGAGTGCGACGACGAGGATGAGCAGGAAGATCCCGGCGAGGAAGGTCGAGATCCGCGTGCGTGCCCCGGAGGCCTTCACGTTGATCATGGTCTGGCCGATCATCGCGCACCCACCCATGCCGCCGAAGAAGCCCGTGATGATGTTCGCGGCGCCCTGGCCCCACGACTCGCGGGTCTTGTCGGAGCGGGTGTCCGTGATGTCGTCGACCAGCTTGGCGGTCATCAGCGATTCCAGGAGCCCGACGGCGGCGAGGGCGAGGGAGAACGGCGCGATGATCTGCAGGGTCTCGAGGTCCAGCGGCACGTCGGGGAAGAACAGCGTGGGCAGGCTGTCCGGCAGGTCGCCCTTGTCCCCGACGGTCGGGACAAGGACGTCGGCGAGGACCGCGAACACGGTGAGGACGACGATCGCGACCAGCGGGGCCGGAACCACCGTCGTCAAACGCGGGAGGCCGAAGACGATGAGGAGCCCGACAGCAACCATCGGGTACACCAGCCACGGGACACCGAGGAGTTCGGGGACCTGGGACAGGAAGATGAGGATGGCCAGTGCGTTGACGAAACCCACCATGACCGAGCGGGGGATGAACCGCATGAGCCGTGCCACGCCGGTAAGACCCAGGACGACCTGGAACACTCCGCCGAGGATGACCGCGGCGAGGAAGTAGTCCAGTCCGTGGCCGGCGACCAGGGGTGCGACCACCAGAGCCACGGCTCCGGTGGCGGCGGAGATCATGGCGGGCCTGCCGCCGAGGAACGCGATGGACACCGCCATGGTGAAGGACGCGAAGAGCCCCAGCCGCGGGTCGACGCCGGCGATGATGGAGAACGCGATGGCTTCGGGAATCAGCGCGAGCGCGACGACGAGACCGGCGAGCACTTCGGTCTTCAGGAGCCGTGGATTCCGCAGGGTCCGGGCCACCGACTGGCGTTCGAGGGGCGACAGGGCGGCGTCCGTTACGGAAGCTGCAGTGGTCATCGGTCTGGTCTTCCTTCGGTGAGGGCGCGGAGTGCTGCTGGTGCCGCTACAGTCCGGGGACGCCGGCTGAGGAACTCACGGGTCCCGGGGAGAGACGCGGCCCGCCCAACGTTACCGGTGGCGGCAGGCGGATCGGACCGCCCCGGGCGGCCCTGCTTCCCGCAGTCGGGCAGCCGACTCCCCACTGCCTTCTCACGGCCTTCCCACGGCCTCGCTACAGTGGCCCCATGACTCCGACATCCCCGGCGCCGCTCGGCGCACCCGTCGTCCCCGCCCCTCCGGCACTGCGAGCCGTCGTCACCGGAGCCAGTTCCGGCATCGGTGCGGCGACCGTCCGTGCCCTGCGACGGAACGGCTGGGACGTCGTCGCGGCGGCGCGCCGCGTCGACCGTCTCGAGGCCCTCGCGGCGGAGACCGGCGCGACGGCTGTGGCCCTCGACGTCACGGACCAGGCGTCCGTCGATGCCTTCACCGCGGAGGTCACGGCCGCCGGTCCCGTCCACGCCCTGGTGAACAACGCCGGCGGCGCCTTCGGGGCGGACCGTGTGGTGGACAGCGTCACCGAGGACTGGCAGCGGATGTACGACGTGAACGTGCTCGGGTCGATGCGGGTCACGCGCGCCCTGCTGCCGGCGCTCCGGTCCGGCGGCCAGGGCAGCGTCCTCTTCCTGACCTCCACGGCTGCGCTCGCGGCCTACGAGGGCGGGGCGGGATACTGCGGCGTGAAAGCCGCCCAGCAGTCGATGGCGCGCTCGCTCCGCCTGGAGGAGGCGGAGAACAACATCCGGGTGATCGAGGTGTCACCCGGCATGGTGCGCACCGAGGAGTTCTCGCTCAACCGCCTCGGCGGGGACCAGGGCGCCGCCGACAAGGTGTACGAGGGGGTGGACTACCCCCTGACGGCGGACGACGTCGCCTCCGCGGTCGCCTTCACGCTCGATGCGCCGCACCACATGAACATCGACCAGCTCGTCCTGCGTCCGCTCGCGCAGGCCGCCAACCACAAGGTGCTCCGGGGCTGATCCCCGTGCCCCGATCAGAGGAAGCTCTCCCGGGGGCCAGGGGGGACGCCCTGCTCCTCGTCAGTCCGACCGCGGGCAGGGGTAGGGCCCGACGGCTCGCCCCTGCCACGGCGGAAGCACTGCGGCGCGAAGGCTTCGCCCTCACCGTCGTCGTCAGCGGGAGCCTCGACGACGCTGCGGAGCAGGCGCGGAAAGCGGCGCCGGGGAGCGTCGTGGCCGCCCTCGGAGGCGACGGCTTCCTCGGCGCCGTCGCTGCCGGCGTGCAGGAGTCCGGTGCAGTCCTCCTGCCCTTGGCCGGCGGCCGCGCCAACGACACCGTGCGGCGCCTCGGCCTGCCGCTGAACCCCCTGAAGGCCGTCCGGGAACTCCCGGGCTACAGCGCCACGGCGATTGATCTGGGGTGGGTCAACGGCCGCCCATACCTGGGCGTGGCGCACGCAGGCTTCGACGCGCTCGCGAACGAGTACGGCAACGCGACGCGGGCACGCCTGGGACCGTTCGTCTATCTCTACGGCGGGCTGAAGGCGTTCCGGGCATGGCGCGGCGTGACGTTCACCCTGTCCGTCGACGGAGCGGAGCAGGTCTTCCCCGGCTGGTTCGTCGCGGTCGGCAACGGGGGACGGTACGGCGGTGGGCTGCGGATCTGCCCCCGAGCGAGGATCGACGACGGACTGCTGGACGTGGTGTCCCTGGGTGCCTCGTCCTTCAGGACCGTCGTCGCGGCCTTCCTTCTCTCGTACCGGGGACGGCATCTCGGCCTTCCCGGCATCACCGCGTCCCGTGGTTCGAGCGTCCGGATCGCGGCGGACGCACCACTCACCGTGTACGCGGACGGCGAGCCGGTGGGCCCACTGCCCGCCGTCCTGACGGTCACGCACCGGGCGCTGACGGTGCTGATGCCTGCGGATCCACCGGCCCTGCACTGACGTGGGCACTCCGGCGAGCCGGCGGCCGTCACGTCCGGGGAGAGACGCCGAGGCGCACCGAGTAGTTGTCGAGGGCCCCCGGCAGCGGACGGGAGGGGCCCAGCGCCTGGCCCTTCTCGACACGGAAATCCTGGTCCTCCACGAGGACGGCCAGTGCCGCGCTGGTCAGCAGCAGCGTCAGCTGCTTCCCGGGGCACACCACGGGTCCGTCGCTGAAGGGCACGAGCGGCCAGCCGTCGTCCTCCTCGGTGAGCCAGCGCTCCGGCGAGAAGTCGTGGGCGTTGCGCAGGTGGCGGTCGTCGCGATGGAAGTACGGGGAGTAGATGAGCACGCCGCAGCGGGCCGGCATCAGGCCCGACGCCCACTGCACGGGCTGCGTGGTCTCGCGCAGGATCATCGGAGTGGTGGACCAGAGGCGCAGCACCTCGAGCACGCAGGCGCGCAGGTACGGGAGGAACCGGCGGCCCGAGGCGTCGGCGTCGACCTCGCGCCGCGCGGCCTGCAGGGCCTCCGGATGGGTCGCCAGGACGGTCAGGGTCCGGAAGACCACCATGCCGCTGTTGTCCAGGGCGAAGAGCCACTGGGGCACCTGGTCGGCGGGGCGCGCACTGTCATCCGTGGGGACGGCGGCCAGGACCGAGGCGAGGCTCCCGGGCTCGGCGTGGGCGAGCTCGTCCCGGATGCGGGTGAGGAACCGCTCCCGGGTACTCCTGCGCACGGGCTTCAGGAACGCCCAGTTCCCGTCCTTCCGCAGCCGATTGAGCATCGCGGTGAGGCCCGTGTCGTCCCGCGCGTGGTCACCGAAGACCACGCGGCGCACCACGCGGGACCAGGCCTCGGCGAAGTCGCTCCAGGGCAGTGAGCCGTTCAATGCATCGGCCAGGAGGTCCCGCAGCTCCTCCTCCACGACGGGCACGAACCGGTCGGCGAGGTGGTGCACCGGGTGGTCCGTATCGAGGACCTGCTCCTGCAGCGCGCGGCGTACGGTGCGCTCCGGACCGCGGGAGACCAGGACGTTGGACGGCTGGAAGTGCGCCATGACGGCGCGCTTCTCGCTGCTGGCGGCCGAGAAGGGCTCCGGCGACCGGGCCAGGACGGTGTCCACGTCCCCGGGCGCGAGCACGACCGCCTGCTTCCGCAGGGGGAGCTTCAGCATCAGCGGACCGTCCGGGTACCGGGCGTGGAGCTTCTGGAGGACGGCGACGGCCCTCCTGTCGAGGTCGAGGCGCGCTGCCAGGCCGAGGGGCAGCGGACGCCGGATCACCGGTCCCTCCGCGATGGTGGGGAGGAAGACCCCCAGCAGCACCCGGGCGGTGTCGAGTGCGGACGCGGTGGGGAGGGTCGGCGTTGGCATGGCATGTCCTGTCACTGTCGGTTGTCTCCCACCTTGCCAAGCGCGCCCCGTGCCCACAACGCATTTCGCAGGGCCCGCGGGCGGTGGCGGTGTGCATGCCCTTTCGACAACGAATTCGCGGCAGGGCTAGACTTGAAGGACAAGCATCGACCCGGCAATCACCGGTGAGCTTCCGGAAGAAAGGCCGGCCCCACAGGGGCGACGGCCCGTAGAACCGGACGGGACGGCCCGTCACAGCCTGCGAACGAGCGGCGGCCCAGGCTGCCGTGACCGCGACGAGCGGCACGGTGGACGACGGCGGCAAGTGAGGTGGTACCGCGGGTCCAGTTCCCTGCGGCCGGTCAGGCAACCGGCGGCGACGGAACGGGCGCCCGTCCTCACGGCAGGACTCCTGCTCCACCCGACGCCGCCGTACACAGGATGAGACCAATGCCGCAGATCTACCCCAAAGCCGTGTCGCCCGACGACAGCGGTGCTTCCTCCGGAACCAGCGCCTCCCCGCGCTTCCCCGAGCTCGAGGAACGCGTCCTCCGCTACTGGCAGGAGGACGGCACCTTCCAGGCATCCATCGATGCCCGCGCTCCCGGCGTCGACGGATCGAACGAATTCGTCTTCTACGACGGCCCGCCCTTCGCCAACGGCCTGCCGCACTACGGCCACCTCCTCACCGGCTATGCCAAGGACCTCGTAGGTCGCTACCAGACGCAGCGCGGCCACCGGGTGGAACGCCGCTTCGGCTGGGACACGCACGGACTGCCCGCCGAACTCGAGGCGATGAAGCAGCTCGGCATGACCGACAAGCAGCAGATCGTCGCCATGGGCATCGACAACTTCAACGACGCAGCGCGGGCCTCCGTCATGAAGTACGCGGGGGAGTGGCGCGACTACGTGACCCGCCAGGCGCGCTGGGTGGACTTCGACAACGACTACAAGACCCTCAACCCGGAGTACATGGAGTCCGTCCTCTGGGCCTTCAAGACGCTGCACGAGAAGGGCCTGACCTACAACGGGTACCGCGTGCTGCCGTACTGCTGGAACGACGAGACCCCCCTGTCCAACCATGAACTGCGGATGGACGAGGACGTCTACCAGGACCGCCAGGACCAGACCGTCACGGTCACCTTCCCCCTCCTCGCGGGCGAGTCGGCCCTCTCGAAGGACCTCGCGGGCGTCCAGGCCCTCGCCTGGACCACCACGCCCTGGACGCTGCCCACCAACGCCGCGCTCGCCGTCGGGCCCGACATCGCGTACGTCGTCGTCGAGGCCGAGCGGGACGGCGGAAGCGGCCGCTACCTGCTGGCGGAGGACCTGCTCGGCAACTACGCCAAGGACCTCGGCTTCGCGGACGCCGCCGCCGCCCGGGAATCGGTCACCTCGCGGCACCTCGGCTCCGAGCTGGAGGGGCTCACCTACGAGCCGCTGTGGGACTACCTCGCCGATCCCGAGGAGGGCGGTTACCGCAACGCCTTCCGCATCCTGGTGGCGGACTACGTCACGACGACGGACGGCACCGGCCTCGTACACCAGGCACCCGCCTACGGCGAGGAGGACCAGAAGGTGTGCGAGGACGCCGGCATCCAGGTGATCCTCTCGGTCGACGAGGGCGCGAAGTTCCTGCCGATGTTCGGCCGGGGTCCGCTCGCGGACATCGTCGGGCTGCAGGTCTTCGACGCGAATCGGCACATCACGCGCGTGCTCAAGTCCGAGGGCCGCCTGGTGCGTCAGGCCAGCTACGTGCACAGCTACCCGCACTGCTGGCGGTGCCGCAAGCCGCTCATCTACCGCGCCGTATCCTCGTGGTACGTCGAGGTCACGAAGATCCGCGACCGCATGGTGGAGCTCAACCAGGACATCACGTGGATCCCCGGCAACGTCAAGGACGGCCAGTTCGGCAAGTGGCTCTCCAACGCGCGCGACTGGTCCATCAGCCGCAACCGCTTCTGGGGCAGCCCCATCCCGGTGTGGCAGTCGGACGACCCCGAGTACCCGCGCACCGACGTCTACGGCTCGCTCGCCGAACTGCAGGCGGACTTCGGCCGCCTCCCGCTGAACAAGCAGGGCGAGGTGGACCTCCACCGTCCCTTCATCGACGAGCTCACGCGACCCAACCCCGACGACCCGACGGGCCGGTCCACCATGCGCCGCGTCGAGGACGTGCTCGACGTCTGGTTCGATTCCGGGTCCATGCCCTACGGGCAGGTGCACTACCCCTTCGAGAACGAGCAGTGGTTCGACACCCACAACCCCGCGGACTTCATCGTCGAGTACATCGGGCAGACGCGCGGCTGGTTCTACATGCTGCACATCCTCTCCACGGCGCTGTTCGACCGCCCGGCGTTCCGCAACGTCATCAGCCACGGCATCGTGCTCGGCTCCGACGGGCAGAAGATGTCCAAGAGCCTGCGCAACTACCCGGACGTCTCCGAGGTCTTCGACAGGGACGGCTCCGACGCCATGCGCTGGTTCCTCATGGCCTCCCCGATCCTCCGCGGCGGCAACCTCGTGGTCACGGAGCAGGGTATCCGCGACGGCGTCCGCCAGGTGATCCTGCCGCTGTGGAACGTGTGGCACTTCTTCAGCCTCTACACGAACGCGGCCAACGGCGGAGACGGCTACGAGGCGAAGACCGTCACCCCCGAGGCCGCGGCCCAGCTGAGGGAGCCGATCGACCGCTACATCCTCGCGAACACCGGCAACCTCGTCCGCGACCTCACCGAGGCCCTCGACGCCTTCACCATCAGCGACGCCTGCGAGTCCCTGCGTCGCTACCTGGACACGCTCACCAACTGGTACGTCCGCCGGAGCCGGCAGCGCTTCTTCGACGAGGACACCGACGCCTTCGACGTGCTCTACACGTGCCTCGAAGCCGTGTGCCGCGTCGCGGCCCCGCTGCTTCCCCTCGTCACCGAGGAGATCTGGCGTGGCCTCACCGGCGGCCGGTCCGTCCACCTCACCGACTGGCCCGACGCGGCGTCGTTCCCTGCCGCTCCCGACCTCGTGGAGCAGATGGACCGCACCCGCCAGGTGTGCTCCGTGGGCTCCAGCCTGCGGAAGGCGGCCAACCTGCGGGTGAGGCTCCCGCTGCGGGAACTGACCGTCGTCGCGCCCGGCGCGGCGGGCCTCTCGGGCCAGTACTCCGCGATCATCGCGGACGAACTCAACCTCAAGGGCGTTCGGCTCGTCGACTCGGCCGACGCCGAGCCGGCCGAGTTCGGCATCTCGCAGCGCCTCGTGGTCAATGCCCGCGCCGCCGGCCCGCGCCTCGGCAAGAACGTGCAGACGGTCATCAGGGCGTCGAAGTCCGGGGACTGGTCGGTGGACGACGACGGCGGCGTCACCGCGGGCGGTCTCGCCCTCGAGCCGCACGAGTACACGCTCGACACCGTGGTGGAGGGGAACGATGCAGCCTCCAAGGCCGTGACGGTCCTGCCGGGTGGCGGGTTCCTCGTCCTCGACACGGAGGTCACGGAGGAACTGGCGGCGGAGGGAACAGCCCGTGACGCGATCCGCGCCATCCAGCAGGCCCGTCGCGACGCGGACCTCGACATCAGCGACCGCATCACCACGACCATCGGCGTGGCGCCGGACCAGGTGGCCGCGCTCGAGGCGAATGCCGAGCTGATCAGGGCGGAGACCCTGACGCTGGACCTGCGCATCACGGCGGTCCAGGGCTCGGGCAATGAATTCAGCATCACCGTCGGGAAGCAGGAGCAGCAGCATGGATGACACGAACGGAACCGGCACCGAGGGCCGCGCGGGACTCGACGCGTTCTCGGTCGAGAGCGTGTACGCCGAGCTGCTGAGCCGCGCGCCGGAGAACAAGATGGAGCCGCGCATGGCGCCGCTGCACCGGGCCATGGAGATCCTCGGCGAGCCCAACAGGGCCTTCCCGATCATCCACATCACCGGCACCAACGGCAAGACCTCGACCGCGCGCATGATCGAGAGCATCCTGCTGGCGCACGATCTCCGGACCGGCCGCTACACGAGCCCCCACCTCTCGCGCGTGACGGAGCGCATCAGCATCGACGGAGAGCCCGTCGCGGACGAGACCTTCGTCCGGGTCTGGGACGAGATCAGGCCCTACCTCGACATCGTCGACGGTGAGCTGCAGGCCGCCGGCGAACCACGCCTGACCTACTTCGAGTGCGTCACCATCCTCGCGTTCGCGATCTTCGCGGACGAGCCAGTCGACGTCGGCGTGATCGAGGTGGGGCTCGGCGGCATCACCGACGCCACGAACGTCGGTGACGGGCAGGTCGCCGTGATCACACCGATCTCCCTCGACCACACGGACCTCCTTGGCGACACGGTCGAGGACATCGCCCTCGAGAAGGCCGGCATCATCAAGCCCGGCTCCTTCCTGGTCAGCGCGATCCAGCCCCGCGACGCCGCCCAGGTCCTCCTCGAGCGCGCCCGTGAGGTGGGGGCGGAATTCCGATTCGAAGGCGTCGAGTTCGGCGTCGAGTCGCGCACTGTCGCCGTCGGCGGGCAGGTGATATCGCTCACCGGGCTCGCCGGCCGCTACGGGGAGCTGCTGGTGCCGCTGCACGGCGAGCACCAGGCGGAGAACGCGGCCGTGGCCGTGGCTGCGGTGGAGGCCTTCCTCGGCGGAGGCGAGCGGGAACTCCAGACGGAGCTCGTGCGCAACGGGCTGCGGGCCGTCACATCGCCCGGACGCCTCGAGGTGGTCCGTACGGCTCCGAGCATCATCGTGGATGCGGCCCACAATCCGGCGGGCGCCCGCGCCGCGGCCAAGGGGATCCGTGAGGCCTTCGAGTTCTCGCGCCTCGTCCTCGTCATCGGCGTGCTGCAGGACAAGGATGCCGCCGCGATCCTCGCCGAACTCCATGAGGAGCTCGGCGGGATCCTCGAGGACGTCTGCCTGACGCAGTCGACGTCGCCCCGCTCGATCCCGGCCGCCGACCTTGTGCAGGCAGCGCTGTCGGCGGGCTTCGCGGAGGAGAACATCAACATCGCCCCCGGGCTGGACGACGCGCTGGAGTGGGCCGTGATGAAGGCGGAGGAGAACAACGACCTCGCCGGAGGGATCCTCGTCACCGGCTCGATCACGGTGGTCGGGGAAGCCCGCACGCTCCTAGGGAAGTAGGCAGAGCATGGCACGGATGACCAGGGCCCAGCGCGAGTGGCGGCCGGGGATGCCGAAGAAACGCCGGTCCACGAAGATCATGTTCG
This sequence comes from Arthrobacter rhamnosi, assembly GCF_054510975.1. Taxonomy (NCBI): domain Bacteria; kingdom Bacillati; phylum Actinomycetota; class Actinomycetes; order Micrococcales; family Micrococcaceae; genus Arthrobacter; species Arthrobacter rhamnosi. The sequence continues at coordinate 53,934 of NZ_JBTNDN010000006.1, forward strand.
CCTCCACGGTCCTGTTGCTCGAGGCGTTCGTCGTGTTCTTCGCGACGCTCGCAGTATTCGGGCTGCGGCGCGACGAGATCTCGCCCGTCCTGATCCTGACCTCGGGCATCATCCTCAGCATCGTGCTGGTCCTGACCTGCGCGGTGCTGACGAAGAAGTGGGGGATCGGCCTCGGCTGGATCCTCCAGCTGGTCATCATCGCCGGAGGTTTCCTCGAGCCGATGATGTTCGTGGTCGGCGGCGCCTTTGCCCTGACGTGGCTCTACGGCATCCGGCAGGGCATCCGCGTGGACAGCGAGAACGCGGAGCGGGACCGGCTGCAGGCGGAGTGGGAGAAGGCCAACCCCGAATAACGGCGCCGCCTTTAGTAGAGTCGATCGTGATACCCCACCACTGCGCCGTCCCGCACGGCGCGCACCTCCCCAGGAGTCCCCATGAGCGTTGAGCGCACCCTTGTCCTCGTCAAGCCCGACGGCGTGTCCCGCGGCCTGACCGGCACCATCCTGTCCCGCATCGAGGCGAAGGGCTACACCATCGCCGAGCTGAAGCAGGTGCACGCCTCGCGCGAGCTGCTCGAGGAGCACTACGCGGAGCACGTCGGCAAGCCGTTCTTCGAACCGCTGGTGGAATTCATGCTCAGCGGGCCGATCGTCGCCGCCGTCTTCGAGGGACAGCGTGTGATCGAAGGATTCCGGTCCCTGGCAGGGACGACGGAGCCTACGACGGCGGCACCCGGCACCATCCGCGGTGACCTGGGCCGCGACTGGGGAGTGAAGGTCCAGCAGAACCTCGTGCACGGCTCCGACTCCGCCGAGTCGGCCGAGCGCGAGATCGGTATCTGGTTCGCCTGACCACCAGCGGATGCGTCGGGGCCCCGGGTCGTGTGCCCGGGGCAACGAATGGTCGGGATCTTGGTAGGTTAGGTCCATGATGACCTACCGCAGACTGGGTTCCTCGGGACTCAGCGTTTCCACCGTCGGACTGGGCTGCAACAACCTGGGCAGGGCGGGTACCGTCTCCGAGTCCCAGGAGGGCACCGACGCCGTCGTGCATGCGGCGATCGACGCCGGGATCACGCTGTTCGACGTCGCCGACATGTACGGCAGGACTCCCGGCGTCAGCGAGGTGCAGCTGGGCAAGGCCCTCGGCGCGAGGCGCGATGACGTGGTCCTGGCGACGAAGTTCGGGCTCGACATGGGCGGGGTGAACGGACCGGACTGGGGTGCGCGCGGATCCCGACGCTACATCATCCGGGCGGTCGAAGCGTCCCTGCGGCGCCTCGGTACCGACTGGATCGACTTGTACCAGTACCACGCCCCTGATCCGCAGACGCCGATCGAGGAGACCCTCGCGGCACTCGATGACCTCGTGACGAGCGGCAAGGTCCGCTACCTCGGACACTCCAACTTCGCCGGGTGGCAGATCGCCGAGGCCGAGTTCACGGCGCGCAGCGGCGGCTATACCCCGTTCATCTCCGCCCAGAACCCCTACAGCCTGCTGGACCGCCGTCTGGAGCGGGAGGTCGTCCCGGCCGCCGAGGCCTACGGTCTCGGGGTCCTGCCCTACTTCCCGCTCGCCAACGGCCTGCTGACCGGAAAGTACCGGCGCAACGAGGTTCCCGCGGGCAGCCGGCTCACGCACTCCCGGAAGAACCTGCTGGAGACGGCCGACTGGGACCAGCTCGAGTCCTTCTCGGCGTTCGCGGCCGAGCGGGGACTCACCGAGGTGCAGGTCGCCTTCTCCTGGCTTGCAGCCCAACCCTCCGTCGGGTCCGTGATCGCCGGCGCCACGTCCCCGGAGCAGGTGCGGCAGAACGCGACGGCGGCCGAGTGGACGCCGTCGGACGCGGATCTGGCCGAACTGGACGACATCTTCCCGCGCCCCGAAGGCTAGAGCTCCCCGGGTGAAAGGGCTGCGACACAGCACCTCCGACACGGCACCTCCGAGCGGGGTGTTCGGCTTCCTGGTGGGTCAGGCGGTGACCGGTCTGTGGTGCGCGTTCTTCAGCGCCTTGCTGCGGTGCCGCTTCTCGTGCCGGGGGAATCGGGACTGTGCGGGTGGAGTGTCGCCGGATCCGGTGCCCAACGCCGGGGGCGCCGCGGAGCTGTAGGTATGTCCGGTGGGAGTCCGGAGGTCGATGGTGTGGGTCGGACCAGAGCGAGTGGTGGCTTTCCAGCCGTCGATCTCCTTGGTGTGGTTGCATGCTTCGCACAGACCGGCGCCGTTCCAAAGGCTTGTCGGTCCGGCGTCCCGCCAGGGGAGGATGTGGTCCACCTGGCGAATGGGTGCGTCGCAGTAGGGGGTCCGGCAGGATCGGTCGCGCGCCTCGATGAAGCGGCGCTGCCCGTCCGTGAAGAGCCGGGCGCGTGAGTCGACGGCGAGCAAATCCCCCGTCCCGGGCGCCGTGTACAGCCTGCGCACCCAGACCTTTAACCCCTGCCCATGCCCCGCACGGCCGACAACGCCGTCGCCAGCGTCACCGACGGCGCCACCGGCGGCCCCACCAGCGATGCCGGTTCGGGAACCGGTCGAGGGACTCGCGGAGGTCGCCCTGCCGGCCGGGCTCAGGGTGGTGCGGGCCCAGGCGCCGGGAACAATGCCATACCCGCTCAGGTGCGCCGGTTCGTTGCCGCCCCCAAGAAGGGTGCGGTCGGTCATCACGAGTTGGAGTTCCACGCCGCAGATACCTTCGACGGTGCCGGTGGTCCGCTCGACGAGGGTGTCCGCCATGAGCTGGCCCCGCGAACGGGTGTCGCCGGCCGAACGGAGCGAGTCGGCGTGCCGGGTCAGGGCCGCGTACAGGCCCACGCCCTGCGCGACGGGAAGCAGGGCGGTCAGGTAGGTCATGGTGTCAGGTGCGGGGCGGAGGCTGACGTACCGGTCCGCGGCAGCCTGGCTGGCGCGTTGCGTAGCGGAGCGAGGGTCCCTGCGGTAGACGGCGGTCCGGGCTGCAGCGATCAGGGCCCGGTCGCCCGCCCCGTCGAATGTTCCCGTATCCGGGGAGAGTTCCTCGTCGACGGCGCACCGGTCGGCTGCGCTCAGGCACGCGGTCTCCCGGACCAGCAGGGTTGCCCGCCATTCGTTGAGCCGGCCCGCGTCCAGAGCGGCCAGCGTATGGGGCATCTCCGTGACGAGCGCTCGTGCCAGGCCGAGGAGCCGGTTTCCTCGGGAGGGCGATTCGCGGCGGGCGAGGGCGATCTGCGCGGCCACGCCCTGTCCCCGGTCCGCTGCGGGTACACCGGCCTCGGTCTGGGCGCGGCGCTCGGCCAGGTCGAACGCAACCGCGATCCGGGCCTGCGCGGCGGCCACCGCCGACTTGAGGTCTTCCAGGTCCCGCAGGTGATCGATCAAGCCGGCCCTCCCGCTGCTGACTTCCAGGGAGGCCACCTCCTCAATCAGGTGCCGAACGGGAGAGTGCGAGGTTGTCTCACCTTTGGTACCGGGAATGGTGCTGCCCGAGACGGCACTGCCCTTGGCGGTGCGCGAAGGGGACGAGACTGCACCGCCCGAGGTGGTGCGCGAAGGGGACGAGACCGCACCGGACGGAACGGCGCTGCGCGTCGTGGAGCGCGAAGGGGACGAGACCGCACCGGACGGAACGGCGCTGCGCGTCGTGGAGCGCGAAGGGGACGAGACCGCACCGGACGGAACCGCGCTGTGCGTTGTGGAGCGCGAAGGGGACGAGACTGCACCGCCCGAGGTGGGGTGCGAAGGGGACGAGAGCGTGTGCCTGAACTCGTGTCCCTGCTTGTTGTCCATGCCCCAGTCTGTCAGCCGCCACTGACATTTTGAGAGGTGGATCATACCGTCAATGAAGGGCTCCACTGCAGGAAGTACGGCGGCATCATTCGCAGAACCCTGCGTCAACTGCTGCTCCGAGGGGCGCTTCGGTCCGGTAGGCGAGCATGCCCAGTAGCCAGTGACGAAGGGCGCGTGCCCGCGGCGTCGGGCCCTGCCCGCACATGCCAATAGTCAGTGCCGAAGGGTGGGCGAAAGTTGGTCACGAAGGGCCCCTGCCCGCACACGCCAATGGTCAGTGACGAAGGGCGCCTGAAAGTTGGTGACGAAGGGTCCCCGCCCGGGGACGCAGGGACCCTTCCGCGCGTCAGGCCCGGTGGAAGGTCTTCCCGTTGACGCGCTCGGACGCTCCGACCCGGTCTAGGTAGGGGGTGATCCCGCCGAGGTGCATCGGCCACCCCGCTCCCATGATCATGCAGAGATCGATGTCCTCGGGCGCTGCGACCACACCCTCGGCGAGCATGCGCCCGATCTCGTCCGCCAGCGCGTCCTGCGTGCGGCGCAGGACCTCGTCCGCGGACGAGGGGGTGGTCCCGCGGTCCAGCAGGGCGAGGGCGGACTCGGGAACCGCGTAGCTGCCGTCCTCCTGCTTCTCCCACAGCCCCTTGATGCCGGCGTCGATGAGCTTCTGCTGGTTCGCCGACACGTGGAAGCGGTCCCCGAAGGCCGCGTGCAGCGACTCCTGCACGTGCTGGCCGACGGGCAGGCCCACCAGCGCGAGCAGCCGGAAGGGCGTCATGGGCAGGCCCATCGGGCGCAGGGCGGTGTCGGCCGTCTCCGGGTCGGTACCCTCGTCGAAGACCGCGGTGATCTCGCCGAACATGCGTCCCAGGATGCGGTTCACCACGAAGGCGGGCGCGTCCTGGACCAGCACGGCGTTCTTCTTCAGGCCCTTCGCGAGGACGAAGGCCGTGGCCAGCACGGCGTCGTCCGTCTTGGGCGCACGCACGACCTCGAGCAGCGGCATCGCCGCCACGGGGTTGAAGAAGTGGAAGCCGACCACGCGCTCGGGGTGCAGCAGGTCCGCAGCCATCTCGGCCACGGACAGGGACGAGGTGTTCGTCGCGAGGATGCACTCGGGGGAGACCACGGCCTCGACCTCGGCGAACACCTGCTTCTTGACCGACAGTTCCTCGAAGACCGCCTCGATCACGAAATCGGCGTCGGCGAACACGTCCTTCGACACCGACCCCGAAACCAGCGCCTTCGTGCGGTTCGCGGCGTCCTGGGACAGCCGCTGCCTGGCGAGCATCTTGTCCACCTCGGCATGGACGTAGGCGACGCCCTTGTCCACCCGGGCCTGGTCGATGTCCGTCAGCACCACCGGCACCTTGAGCTGGCGGGCGAACAGGAGGGCCAGCTGGCTCGCCATGAGGCCGGCGCCGACGACGCCGACTTTCGACACGGGACGCGCGAGCTTCGCGTGCGGAGCTCCAGCCGGGCGCTTCCCGCGCTTCTGTACGAGGTCGAGGAAGGCATAGACGGTGGCATGGAACTCGGGCGTCTGCATCAGTTCGGCGAGGGCTGCGCATTCCGCCGCCGCGGATTCCTGCCGCGAGTAGGTGAGGCCGCCTTCGAGGAGATCCAGGACCCGTGAGGGTGCGGGCGCCGCATTGCTGGTCTTCGCCTCGACGAAGGCCCGGCCGGCGGCGACGGCGGCCTTCCAGTCGGCGTCGTCGTACCGTGCACGCTCGGCACGACGCTGCTGGACGGCGTCGGCGGCCTCGCCACCGGCCAGCACCTTCGCGGCCCAGAGGAGCGACTGCTCGAGGTAGTCGGCGGGCTCGAAGAGCGCGTCGGCGATGCCGAGCTCGTAGGCGGCCCTGCCGTCCAGGCTGCGATTGTTGCTCAGGGGGTTCTCGATCATGACCTTTACGGCGTTCGCGGGGCCGATGAGGCGCGGTAGGCGGTAGACGCCGCCCCAGCCCGGGACGAGTCCGATGAAGGCCTCGGGCAGGCCGATGCCGTTGGCCCCGGAGGACACGGTGCGGTAGTTGGCCGCGAGGGCTATCTCGAGGCCGCCACCCAGGGCGACACCGTTGATGAAGGCGAAACTCGGCACACCGAGGTCGGCGAGGAGGTCGTACGCTTCGTGGCCGAGTTCCGCCATGAGGCGGCCCAGGTGCTCGGACCGGACGCTCTTGACGGTGCTGAGGTCCGCGCCCGCCACCAGGAAGTAGGGCTTGCCGGTGACGCCGACGGCAGAGATCTCGCCACGCGCTGCGCGGTCCCTCAGCGCCTCGAGGGTCCGGCCGAACTCGATCAGGGTGTTCGGCCCGAGGGTGGTGGGCCGGGTGGAATCGAAATCGTTGTCCAGGGTGATGAGCGCGAGGACGCCGGCCCCGCCGGGAAGGGTGATGTCCTGGACGTAGGAGTGGGTGACGATCTCCGCGGGAACGAGCGCGGCCAGTTCGTCGTAGCGTTCGAAGCTCATGCTGCATCCTGTCCGTAGTGCTCGTGGCGGGGGTTCTCCCAGATGACGGTGGCGCCCATGCCGAGGCCGATGCACATGGTCGTCATGCCGTAGCGCACGGACGGATCCTCCTCGAACTGGCGCGCGAGCTGGTTCATCAGCCGGACGCCGGAGGACGCCAGCGGATGGCCGACGGCGATCGCGCCCCCGTACCGGTTCACCCGGGGGTCGTCGTCGTCGATGCCGAAATGGTCGAGGAAGCTCAGGACCTGCACGGCGAAGGCCTCGTTGATCTCGAACAGGCCGATGTCGGAGATGCCCAGTCCGGCCTGCCGCAGTGCCTTCTCCGTGGCCGGCACCGGACCGATGCCCATGACCTCGGGTTCGACGCCGGCGAAGGCGTAGGCCACGAGGCGCATGCGGACGGGCAGTCCCAGTTCGGCGGCGGCGTCGGCGGACGCGAGGAGGGCGGCGGTGGCGCCGTCGTTCAGGCCGGCGGCGTTGCCCGCGGTGACGCGGCCGTGCGGGCGGAAGGGCGTGCGCAGGGCGGCGAGGTCCGCCAGGGTGGTGCCGGGGCGCGGTGGCTCGTCGACCGTGTTGAGGGTCCACCCGGAGCCGGGCTTCCTGCCTGCGACGGGAACGAGGTCGGGCTGGATCTGCCCGGCCCTGTAGGCGTCGGCGAGCTTCTCCTGGCTGCGGACTGCGTAGGCGTCCGCCCGGTCCTTCGTGATGGCGGGGAAGCGGTCGTGCAGGTTCTCCGCCGTGACGCCCATGTTGAGCGCCGCGGGGTCCACGATCCGCTCCGTCTGGAAGCGCGGGTTGGGATCGGCGTCCGCGCCCATCGGGTGGTTGCCCATGTGCTCGACGCCGCCCGCGATGACGACGTCGTAGGCGCCGAAGGCGATGCCCGAGGCGGTGGTGGTCACGGCGGTCATGGCGCCGGCACACATGCGGTCGATGGCGAAGCCGGGGACCGTGCGGGGGAGTCCCGCGAGGAGGGCGGCGGTGCGGCCGATCGTCATGCCCTGATCGCCAATCTGCGTAGTGGCCGCGATGGCGACGTCGTCGATGCGTTCGGGCGGGAGGGACGGATTGCGGCGGAGGAGGTCGCGGATGCACTTCACCACGAGGTCGTCGGCGCGCATTCCCGCATAGATGCCCTTGTCGCCCGCCCTGCCGAACGGCGTGCGCACTCCGTCGACGAAGACGACGTCGCGGACGGCACGTGCTGCGCTCCGCGGAGACGCGGTCCCTGGTGCTAGGCTCACCTGTTGCTCCTCATCGAGATAGGGATCCCCCAGCGGGAGATGGATCCGCGACTATGTTACTGGTGAGTAACATAGTCGGCAAGCGGTGTGCCGGAGCCCTCCCGTCAGGCTGGGGCCGGCTCCTCACCCCGCTGCCCCTTGGCGGGCAGGGGATCGGGGTCCAGGAAGGCGACGGTGATGATCGCTGCGACCTGCTCGATCTGCCACCGGCGCGCCCCGAGCGCGGCGAGCGCCTCGGAGACGGACTCGAGCGAGATTTCGGCAGGCGGGCGCCAAGCGATCCGGCGCAGGTAGTCCGGCGTCAGCAGGTTCTCCACGGGCATGCCGAGTTTCTCCGCCCGCTGCGCGACCCGGGGGCGCGCCGTCAGGAGCCTCGCCGCTGCCTCCGGGTCCTTCTCCGGCCAGATGCGCGGCGGCGGAGGAGCGTTCGTCGAGACGTGGAGGGGCGGGAGGTCGGTGAGTTTCTTCGCCTCGCTGATGCAGCGGAGCCAGCGCGGTGCTTCCTTCTGGGCGGCCCTGCCGTGGAAACCCTTGGTGGCCAGCAGCTGCGGGACCGTGCTCGGCATCGCCTTGGCGGCCGCCACGATCGCCGAATCGGGAATCAGGCGCCCGGGTGCGACGTCGCGGCGCTGTGCGAGGTCCTCGCGCTCCAGCCACATCTGCCGCACCGCGGCGAGCTGCCGGCGGTCACGCAACTGGTGCAGCCCGGAGGTGCGGCGCCAGGGATCGACGCGGGGCTCGGCGGGAGGGGTCCGGCGGATGTGCTCGAACTCCTCCTCGGCGATCCCGAGTTTGCCGTCCTGTTCCAGGATGCCGGCGAGCTTGTCCCGCAGCTCCGTCAGGACTTCGACGTCGAGGGCTGCGTAGCGGAGCCAGGGTTCGGGCAGCGGCCGCTTGGACCAGTCCGCCGCCGAGTGCTCCTTCGCGAGGCTGAAGCCGAGCTGGGATTCGATGACGGCGGCGAGCCCTACGCGGGGAAGGCCCGCGAGGCGCGCAGCGAGCTCCGTGTCGAACAGCTTGTCCGGCCACATGCCGAGTTCCGAGAGGCAGGGCAGGTCCTGGCTGGCCGCGTGGAGGATCCACTCGACGCCGTCGAGGGCGTCGTCGATCACGCGCAGGTCGTCGAAGGGCTCGGGGTCGATGAGCCAGGTCCCGGCACCCTCGCGCCGGATCTGCACCAGGAACGCGCGCTGTCCGTAGCGGAACCCGGAGGCCCTCTCGGCGTCGACTCCTGCCGGTCCCGTTCCTGCGGCCAGTGCGGCTGCGGCACGCTCGAGGCCGGCCGGGGTGTCGATGACGAGCGGGACGCCTTCGCGGGGCTCGGTCAGGAGGGGGAGGGGAGGAGTGCCGGGATCGACGGCTGGATCGGACGCGCCGGTGCTGTCCGTCTGTTCGGAGGTGTGGGAACTCATGGTGATTTCAGTCTATCCCCGCATGAAGCCGCGCCCGGAAGCGACGGCCCGACGCACGGGACCACCCGCCCGGCAGCACGGGCCCGATACACGGGCCGGCTACCCTGGTCCGCTGCCCGTGGCCCGATACCGTGGCCCGATCAGGACCGGCGGACCGGCAGGTGCGCCACGCCGGACGGCAGGGGCGGCAGCCCGGCGAACGTGCACACCATCTCCGACCACGCCTCGAGGTGCCGTCGGACGTCCGCCGTCGCAGGCGTCCAGGATGCCCTCAGTTCGATGTCGATCGTGTCGCCGCGGTCCTCGAGCGTCCCGTAGCTCTCGGACAGGATCCTCGTGGCCGTGCCGCCCGTGCTGTGGTGCCGTGCGCCATGGTTGTCGAGGGCCTCCACGAGCCAGGTCCAGGCGACCGAGCCGAGGAGGACATCGTTGCCCATGTCCGGTTCGAGCTGGGCACGGATGTACGTGACGATGCGGAAGCGGCCGTTCCAGACCTTCGACCCGTCGGGATCGTAGAGGAGGATGAACCGCCCCGTGGCGAGTTCCGCCGGCTCGGGCGGAAGGATGAGGTTCCGTGCCGGCCCGTGGAGCGGCGGGGGTGCGACGGGCGTTGCCTCGACGACCTCGGTGCCGAGAGCTACGGCGAAGGGCGCGAGCCGTGAGGGTGCCGGTATCTCCTCGAGGCGGATCTCGCTGCGACGGGCCGCCTTACGGAGGCCGGAGAGGGCGTCGAGGAATTCCGCAGGAAGCTGCGATACGCCGCCGATTGCACTCACTCCCGCAGGCTATGCCCTGCGGGAGCGAGTTCGACGGCGGCGCGCCGGGCACGGCGCAGGCACGGAGGGTGGATCAGGCGGACACTTCCCGGCGGATCGCGTCGAGGAAGGCGTCGACGTCCTCTTCCGTGGTGTCGAACGAGCACATCCAGCGCACCTCGCCGGTCGCCTGGTCCCAGTCGTAGAAGCGGAAGCTCTCCCGGATGCGATCGGCGGCCCCCGGCGGGAGGATGGCGAAGACCGCGTTGGCGGTGGTCTCCTGCGTGAGGGTGACGCCCTGGATGCCCCGGGCGCCCTCGGTGAGGCGGGCGGCCATGGCGTTCGCGTGCGACGCCGAGCGGAGCCAGAGATCCCCCTCCAGCAGGGCTATGAGCTGCGCGGAGACGAAGCGCATCTTCGAGGCGAGCTGCATGTTGAGCTTGCGCAGGTAGTCGAGCCCGGTGGACGCCTCCTGGTTCAGCACGACGATGCACTCGCCGAACATGAGGCCGTTCTTGGTGCCGCCGAAGGACAGGATGTCCACCCCTGCGTCACGCGTGAAGGCCCGCAGGGGCTGCCCGAGCGCCGCGGCGGCGTTCGCGAGCCGCGCTCCGTCCATGTGCACGCGCATGCCACGGGCGTGGCAGTGGTCGGCGATGGCCTTGATCTCGGCCACCGAGTACAGCGTGCCGAGCTCCGTGGTCTGCGTGATCGAGACGGCCAGGGGCTGCGCGCGGTGCTGGTCCCCCCAGCCCCAGGCCTCCCGGTCGATCAGAGCGGGCGTCAGCTTGCCGTCCGGCGTGGGCACCGTCAGCAGCTTGATGCCGCCCACCCGCTCCGGTGCCGCGTTCTCGTCCACGTTGATGTGGGCCGTCTGGGGGCAGACGACCGCTCCCCAGCGGGGGAGGATCGACTGCAGCGATAGGACGTTGGCGCCGGTGCCGTTGAAGACGGGGTAGATGGAGATCCCCTCGCCGAAGTGGTGCTCCATCACCTCCTGCAGCCGGGCCGTGTACTGGTCCTCCCCGTAGGCGACCTGGTGCCCCTCGTTGGCGGCGGCGAGGGCCGTGAGGACTTCGGGGTGCACGCCCGAGTAGTTGTCGGACGCGAAGCTGCGCCGGGTCCGGTCGTGCAGGGATGCGGGTGAGGTCAGGGTGTCGGTCACTGTCCCATTATCCCCGAACCGCATCGATGCGGGCCCCGTTGGCCTCGGCGGCCGGCGACTCGAGCAGCGACGCCAGGATGGCGGCGAGCTCGTCGACGTGCGTGTAGCCCGGAAACGTCCGTTCGGGGTGCTGCTCCCGCATCGTGTCGTCGAGGAGCGCCTTCACGACGACGGCGGTGGCGGCGGCCGTGGCGCCGTCGCGCGCGAAGCCGTCGGCCACGGCCTGGAGCCATGCATCGACGGAGGCCTTCACCGCCGCGTACGAGGCGTTGGCTGCCGTCGGTTTCTCCACCGCCGTCGCGGACACGGCGGCGAGCCGCCCGCCGCGCTCGGCCAGCTGGTCGTAGAACGCCCTGCTCGTGTTGAACAGGGTGAGGAAGACCGAGCGGTGGAGGACCTCGTAGTCCGCCGTCGACTGCGTCGTGATGCCCCTGCCGCCCCGCCAGCCACCGACGAGGTGGAACAGGGCGTCCGCCCCGCCCTGGCCGGTACGCACGCGGTCCGCGAGGGCGCCGACCGCGGCCTCGTCCGTGAGGTCGCACACCTCGCGGACGACGCCGTCGACCCCGGCGAAGGCCGCGTCGAGGCGACCCCCGTCGGAGCCGACGGCGACGACGGTGAGTCCGTCCGCGACCAGCCGCCGGGTGAGGGCGATTCCGGATGCGCTCGTGGCACCCGCTACGACGGCGGTACGGCCGCCGGGAGCGTCGGTCATGCCGCGTCCGCCGTGATGCCCGCGGTGGACTCGATGACCGGCTTCATCTTGCGGTCGAGCGCCTCGAAGAACATCGAGAGGGGGAACTCGTCGTCGAGCACCGCGTCCGTGAGGGCGCGGGGCGGGCCCAGGAGCTCGAGGGCCTCGGGGCCCTTCGCCCAGACCGACGCCGGGTGCGGGGTGACCGTGGCGGAGACCAGGTCGTAGGCGGCGAGCCAGTGCGCGATCTTCGGACGGTCGATGGAGCGCCAGTACAGCTGCTCGATCTGCTCGCCCAGGGCGACGACGACGTCGGCGGCCTCGTCCCAGTCGATGGTCAGCTTGGTGTCGGTCCAGTGGAGGACCCGGTGCTGGTGCATCCAGGCGAACAGGAGCTGTCCGCCGAGGCCGTCGTAGTTGCGCACCCGGCTGCCCGTGATGCTGAAGCGGAAGATGCGGTCGAAGATGACGGCGTACTGCACGAGCCGAGCGTGCTTCCGCGCTTCGGGAGAGGCGTCCTCGTCCTTCTCGATCCGGACGCTCTCACGGAACGCGGTGAGGTCGCAGCGCAGTTCCTCCAGCGAGTAGAGGAAGAACGGCATGCGCTGCTTGATCATGAACGGATCGAAGGGGAGGTCTCCGCGCATGTGCGTGCGGTCGTGGATGAGGTCCCACATCACGAACGTCTCCTCGGTGAGTTTCTGGTCGTCGAGGAGCTCCAGCGCGTCATCGGGCAGTTCCAGGCGGGTGATGTCCGCGGCGGCCCGGACCACGCGGCGGAACCGGGCCGCCTCGCGGTCCGCGAAGATGGCTCCCCAGGTGAAGGTCGGCGTCTCGCTGACGGCGACGGTCTCGGGGAAGAGCACCGCGGAGTTGGTGTTGTACCCCTCGGTGAAGTCGAGGAACCGGATGGGGACGAACAGTGCGTTCGAGTACTCGCCGGCCTCGAGCTCGGCGATGAACTCGGGCCAGAGCACTTCGATGAGCACGGCCTCGACGAGCCGGCTGGTGCTGCCGTTCTGCGTGTACATCGGGAAGACGACGAGGTGCTGGAGCCCGTCGATCCGGTCCTGCTGCGGCTGGAAGGCGAGCAGGGGCTCGAGGAAGTCGGGGACGGCGAAACCGCTCGCCTGCCATGCCTCGAAGGCGGCGACGGTGCGGCGGAGGTACTCGGCGTCGTGGGGGAACAGGGGCGCGAGCTCCTCGACGGCCGCCACGATGGCCGCCGTCAGGTCCGCAGCGGCGGCGTGGTGCCCGGGCTCGGGGATGGAACCGTCCTTGACCTGCAGCAGCCGGAGTTCCTCGGCTGCGGCCTTCAGGGAGTGCCAGGCGGCGGTCTCCTGGGGGACGGATACTACCTGCGCGAGGGGCGTGACGGTCATGACTTCTGCTTTCTGTCGTGCGGACGGTCGTTCTGACGCGAGCGTAGCAACAAGAACAGCATTCCTTACCAGTTGACCGAGCAACGTACAGAAAATCTTATGCTCGACAGCATGCGTTCCGGGGGAAGAACCAGAGCGGCTTCATACGCCGGGCAGGCGACAGGCCGGCTCCGAGGAGCCGGCCTGTCGGGTAGTCCCTTGATCCTGCGGGGAGGACCTACTCCGCCGCCACCAGCTTCATCGAGATCGAGTTGATGCAGAACCGCTGGTCGGTGGGGGTGTCGAAGCCCTCTCCCTTGAACAGGTGCCCGAGGTGCGAGTCGCAGCGGGCGCACCGCACCTCGATGCGCTCCATGCCCAGGGACCGGTCATGCAGGTACCGCACCTTGTCCTCGGCCAGCGGCGCCCAGAAGGAGGGCCACCCGCAGTGCGAGTCGAACTTCTCGTTGCTGGTGAAGAGCTCGGCGCCGCAGGCGCGGCACTCGTAGGTGCCCGCCGTCTTCGCGTCGTAGTACTCCCCGGTGTAGGGGCGTTCCGTGCCCGCCTTGCGCAGGACCTGGAACTCCTGCGGTGTCAGTTCCTGGCGCCACTCGGCGTCGGACTTCTCGATTTCGGGCCGGTAGGCATCGTGTTCGGTAGTCATACTGGCTCCAACGCCTACGAGTCGCCAATAAATCCCGAGCCGGAGTACAGGTGCAGCACGGCGATGCCAAGCTTGTCCTGTGCCTTGTTGGCCCAGTCGGTGTGGAACGTATCGGCCATGGCATGCGGCCGGGTGATGACCACGGCCTGCTCGGCTCCACTGTCCGCGGCTTCCTGCACCAGGGCGTCGACCGGGTTCCCCGTCGTCGTCCTCCCGCGTGCAGCGAATCCCTCCGCCGTGAGGAGCTGCAGGGATTCGGCCAGGGCGGTGCGGGCGGTGGCCTCGTCGTGGCGGCGGTCGTCGGACGAGAACGTCCGGAAGGCCTCGCCGACCTCGAGCAGGCTCAGGTGGCGGAAGAACTCGCCCAGGACGGACTCGTGGCGGTCCTCGGGGATCAGCACGACGACGTCCGCGGGCTCCTCGCCCTGCAGTGTCCGCAGGTTGCGAAGATCGGCGTGGGTGAGGACTTCCTCGGTCAGCACCAGGATTGTTTGGGTCATGGCGCCACTGTACTGCCCGATCCCGGGGCACCACGCCGGGGTTGTGCAACGAATCGACGGCGCTTGGAGGGGCAGGGTAGAAATGGAGCTATGGCATCGACGAGGTCAACGGCCGCGGCGCAGCGGACCACCGCTCCCTGGCTCAAATGGACGGCGCTGGGGGTGGGGGCGGGAGCAGCCCTCGCGTCCTCTGCAGCCGGGGCGGTCTCGGGACTCGCCGTCTACTTCGCGCGGCAGATCGTGACACCCGCGCGCAGCCGGGACGAGAACCTGGACATCCTCGCCGTCGTCGGCCCCGCCGGCCGGCAGACCGTGATCCTGCCCGCGAACGACGACACCACGGTCGAGGGCACGTACAGCCTCCACTTCACCCGGGGGACCGGTCACGCCCGCATCGGGGGGATCCGCTCGTACGTGCCGCGCGAAGGCACGGTGGAACGCGTCGTGGAGAAGGTCTACGCCGGCGACCTCGCCGCCGCCACGCGCGGCTGGTGGGGCGGCGCCGTCTACCCCTCGCCGGCGGCGATGGGCTTCGCCGACGAGGAGGTGCTCATCCCGGTCGAGGGCGGTTCCGCCCCCGCTTGGCTCGTCCGCGCAGAGGCACCCGCCCGCACGTGGGCGATCATGGTGCACGGCCGCGGGGCCTCGCGTGCGGAGGCGCTGCGCGCGCTCGGACCGGCGCGTCGCCTCGGACTGACCAGCCTGGTCCTGTCCTACCGGAACGACGGCGAAGCGCCGTCGGCGCCCGACGGCCGCTACGGACTCGGTATGACGGAATGGCACGACGTCGACGCCGCCATCGATTTCGCCGCCTCCCACGGAGCCCGCGACGTCGTCCTCTTCGGCTGGTCCATGGGAGGCGCGATCGTCCTGCAGACGGCGGACCTCTCGCGCCACCGGCAGCGGATCAGCGCACTGGTGCTCGACGGCCCCGTCATCAACTGGATCGAAGTCCTGGCGCACCATGCGGAACTGAACCGGATCCCGGCTCCCGTGGGACGACTCGGACAGTACCTGCTCGCAAGCCGGCGGGCCCGGAGGATCACGGGACTGGCCGCGCCGCTGGACCTCAAGAGCATGGACTGGATCGCTCGTGCGGAGCAGCTGACCCTGCCGACGCTCGTCCTGCACAGCGAGGACGACGAGTTCGTGCCCATCGGCCCCTCTGCCGAACTGGCCGCCAGGAACCCGGCCTTCGTCACCCTGGAGCGGTTCCACCGCGCCCGCCACACGAAGGAGTGGAACGTGGACCCGGAGCGGTGGGAGACCGTGGTCGAACGCTGGCTCGGCGGGCGGCTGTTCGGGCGGACGCTTCCCGGCGGGAAGGCGCCCGACCCGAAGGCTACTGCGCTTCCCTGATCTTCCGCTTGATCCGCCCCAGCATCGCGGCCATGCCGCGCATCCGCAGCGGGGTGATGGCCCGGGTGAGCCCGAGCCGGTCGGGCACGTCGTCCGGGACGGCAAGGAGCTCCTCGGCGGGCAAGCCGTCGAGTCCCTCGAGGAGCACCCCGGCGAACCCGCGCGTCGTGGGCGCCTCGGGCGGCGCCGAGAAGAACAGGTGGACCGGTCGCTCCGGTTCGTCGCCGATCTCCATGGTCAGGAAGAGCGGGCTCTGGCACTCGACCACCTGCTCCAGGAGCTCGGGGTGGTTGCCGTACCGCTCGGGGAGGTCCGGGAGTTCCCGGGAGAAGTCGAGCAGCAGCTGGAGTCGGTCGGGCTCCGTCAGGTCCTGGAAGTCGTCGATGATCTCGGCGAGCTTCGCCGGGACGGCGCCGCCGGTCATCGCGCGGCCCGTGCCGCTGCCGCGGGTACCTCGCCGGGCTCGCTGCCCCGGACGATCGGCACGCGCACGGCGTTGCCCCACTCGGTCCACGACCCGTCGTAGTTCCGCACGTTCCCGAACCCGAGCAGGTGCGTCAGGACGAACCACGTGTGGCTCGAGCGCTCGCCGATGCGGCAGTAGGCGACGACGTCGTCCCCCTCCTGCAGTCCGGCCTCGTCCCGGTAGATGGCGTCGAGTTCCGCGCGGGTGCGGAACGTCCCGTCCTCCGCGGCGGCGCGGGCCCAGGGGACGGACACCGCGGTGGGGATGTGCCCGCCCCGCAGTGCGCCCTCTTCGGGGTAGGCGGGCATGGTGGTGCGGGCACCGGTGTACTCGTCACCGGACCGCACGTCGATGAGGGGCTTGCCCAGGTGCTCCAGCACATCGCCGAGGAAGGCACGCACGGGGGCGTCGTTGCGCTCGACGACGGGGTAGTCGCTTGCGGTGATCTCGGGCTTGTCGGTGGTCATCGGCCTGCCCTCGGCCACCCACTTGTCCCGGCCGCCGTCGAGGAGGCGGACGTCCTCGTGCCCGAACAGCGTGAAGACCCAGAGGGTGTACGCGGCCCACCAGTTGCTCTTGTCGCCGTAGATGACGACCGTGGAGTCGCGGGAGATGCCCTTCGCGGCCATGAGCCGGGCGAAGCCCTCCCCGTCGATGTAGTCCCTCGACACCTCGTCGTTGAGCTCGGTGTGCCAGTCGATCTTGACGGAGCCGGGGATGTGGCCCGTCTCGTACAGCAGGACGTCCTCGTCCGATTCGACGACGACGAGGCCTTCGGCGCCCTGGTTCGCCACGAGCCAGTCGGTGGAGACCAGCCGCTCGGGGTGGGCGTACTCGGAGAACTTGTCCTGCGGATCTGCTGCCAGGGTCATGGGGGCCTTTCGCGTAGCTGTCTGCACCGCGGTCTGTGCCCGCGGTGCGCGTCCTTCCACCTAGCCTAACCACGCGCTGCGGCAATTACTTCCGGGGCTGCAGCGGAGGGCGACGCAGCGCGCAGGGCAGGCGGAACGTACCGGGGAGGCATCGGGAACGTCACCGGAGACGGCGTCGGGACCAGCACCGGGAACGGTGCCGGAGCGTCCGGTCAAGGAGGGGCGGGCGCGGATCATCCGGGAGGGCGTGCTCCGGTTTGACGTATTCTTGCCTAGCGAAGCGGCCGCCCGTGGGCCGCCCCCCTGCCGGAAATAGAAAGCGGTCCCCAGTGCCAGCCATCGAACACCTGACAGAGCGATCGCCCAAGGTCTCCGTCAACGAGTTGCTGGGCGGGTTCTACCCATCGCCCCGCTTCGGGGAGGTGTCCTTCGACACCTACCGTCCGGATCCCCAGCAGCCGTCCCAGTCGGCGGCCGTCTCCAAGCTCCGCGAGTTCGCCACCTCCGTCAACGAGCCCGAGCCGTCGGGGTTCCGCAAGCTGTTCGGCGGCGGGAAGAAGGCCACGACGCGGGCGGGGATCTACCTCGACGGCGGATTCGGCGTCGGCAAGACCCACCTGCTCGCCTCGCTGTGGCATGCGTCCTCGGGGAAAAAGGCCTTCGGGACGTTCGTCGAGTACACGAACCTCGTGGGTGCGCTGAGCTTCCGCAAGACCGTCGACGCCCTGAGCAGCTACAGCCTCGTGTGCATCGACGAGTTCGAGCTCGACGATCCGGGGGACACCGTGCTGATGTCCCGCCTGATGAGGGAACTGGCCGACGCCGGCGTCAAGCTCGCCGCGACGTCGAACACCCTCCCCGGGTCCCTGGGTGACGGGCGCTTCGCCGCGGAGGACTTCCAGCGGGAGATCCAGGTTCTCGCGGACCAGTTCGAGGTGGCACGGATCGACGGCGAGGACTACCGGCACCGCGGGCTCCCGCAGGCTCCGGACGCGCTCGACGACGCCGCCCTGCAGGAGCGGATCTCCTCCTACTCCGGCGGCGTCCTCGCGGAGGACGACTTCGGGGACCTCATCCGGCACCTCGCCGACGTGCACCCGAGCCGCTACCGGCAGCTCCTCGACGGCATCGACGCCGTCGCATGGCACAACGTGGAGACCATCACCGAGCAGGCCGTGGCCCTGCGCTTCGTGGTCCTGGCCGACAGGCTGTACGACCGGGACGTGCCGATCATGGCGAGCGGGACCACCTTCGACCACCTCTTCACGGAGGAGATGATGGGTGGGGGCTACATGAAGAAGTACTACCGCGCGGTCTCCCGCCTCACGGCCCTGGCGCGCCAGGGGAGCGAGGTGGCGTCCTAGCTGTCCTGCAGGAGGACCGACGGACCCCGCAGACGCGAGAAGCGCCGGTGCCGCCTCTCGGCGGGACCGGCGCTTCCTTATTGCCGGGCTGGGAATTACACGGCCGGCGGGGAGGTAGGGCCGACGTCGCCCTTGCCGTCCTTCTTGTCGATCCTGTCGACCATCTCCGAAGCCTTCGCCTGCACTCCGGTGATGTGATGTGAGTACTTGCCATGGGTCCTGCTGTCGACGAAGCCGCCAGCCTTTCCGATGCCGTTCTTCACCTTGTCGGAATTATCGCCAATGAGTTCGGTCGCCTTACCCGCGAGGGTGCCGGCCTTGCCCTTGAGCCCATCCAATAAACCCACGGACACCTCCTTTCGGTCGTGGAAACGCAGTCCGTTTCCGCACCATGGATCTTAGGGCACGGCGCTGGGGATGTCCCCCGAGAAGGGGCAGAAGGGCGGCGGGTACGCGCAGGGCATAAAACAGGGCATGAAACGGGGCACAAAAAATGCCCGGTCCTCGCCAGGACCGGGCAACGGCCGACGACCGGCCTGAGAGCGGACGACGGGATTCGAACCCGCGACATCCACCTTGGCAAGGTGGTGCTCTAGCCAGCTGAGCTACGTCCGCAAAAAAGCGCCCCCGAGGGGGCGCCGTAGTGGGCGATACTGGGATCGAACCAGTGACCTCTTCCGTGTCAGGGAAGCGCGCTACCGCTGCGCCAATCGCCCATTTTCATGGTGCTCGTACCGTAACGAGGTGGGGACGGGATTCGAACCCGCGTATACGGCTTTGCAGGCCGCTGCCTCGCCTCTCGGCCACCCCACCATGACCGGATGGCTCCGGTCACCGGACTGATCCGGCTTTACAGTGACTTGCGAGCGGACGACGGGATTCGAACCCGCGACATCCACCTTGGCAAGGTGGTGCTCTAGCCAGCTGAGCTACGTCCGCAGAAGGAAAAAACACCCGAGATTCCCGTTCGATGCCGTGCATTTCGCGGTGTTTCTTCGTTTTCCAACGAGAAAAAACTCTATAGGACGTTTGGAGGTTCGTCCAATCGGCGTCGGCCCGCCGTGTCCGGCCGGGGTGTCCTGGGACATCTGCACCCTGTCTGGCCGCGGTGTCCTGGACCTGTCAGAGGCACCTGAGAGACTGGAATCATGACCGCCCCGCTCCTGGCACATGCCACACCCCACGGCAGGATGTACGCCCGTTCCACCGCGGACCAGCCATCCGTCCCGTCCATCACCACCGTCATCTCGCAGCTGCCCAGCTCCCTCGGCGGCTGGTTCGGCCACATGGCCGCCAGTGCGCTGTCACGGGACCCGCGCCTTCCCGGCGCGCTGTCGAATCCGACGGAGCTCAGGACGGCGGTCAAGGAGGCCGCCGCGGCAGCCGAACGCTATCGGGACGACGCCGCCCAGCGGGGCACGCGCGTGCACCACTACTGCGAGCAGGTAGCCCTGCGGGCGCTCGGCCGCCCCGAGGAGCTCGACGCCGCACGGCTGGTGCTGGAGGAGAACGGCGAGGGGGGCTTCGCGCAGCGGTTCGACGAGTGGTGGGAGCTGTACGACGTCCGTCCCGTCGAACCGGAGCTGACCGTGTGGAACACGGAACTTGGCTACGCGGGGACGCTGGACCTCGTGGCCACGATCGGCGGGAGGACGTGCCTCATCGACTACAAGACCAAGAACACCGACAGGGACGGCTTCGTGAAGGCCCTCGACGACAAGGTGGTCATGCAGCTGGTCGCGGGGATGAAGGCGGAGGAATCGCTCGTGGATCCCCAGAAGGGCGAATGGCGCCCCTGGGCGCACGGGGACCAGCCGCTCCTGCTCGGGGTCGCGGTGGGACAGACCGAGGTGCGGGCCATGCGGGCCAACCCGGCCGTGCTGCGCAATCACTGGTTGCGGTTCTGCGCCCTGCGGCGGGCGTGGGAGGCAGGGCTGGACGCCGAGGAGGCCGGGCGGGCCCTGCTGCCGATCGGGCCCCCGCCCGGCAAGGTCGCCCCGACCGTGTCCGCACTGCCCGCCTGAGGTCGGCCGCGCTTCCGGGCGGGGGTTCTGGCGCGGGGCTTGGTCACCGGGTTCTGGCGCGGGTCGCGTTCCCGAGTCGGTTCCTGCCCGGCGCGCCATCCAGCGGCACTAGGATTGATGCGAGCCTCGCGGCGTTACGCCGCGGGCACCGACAATCTCCGCGCATTCCGCGCGTTCCGCGACCGAAGCGAGGAACAGAGCACCGATGGCCGTCCTGAGTATCCGAATGATCGGCGACCCGATCCTCCGCACGCCGGCAGCGGAGGTCACCGACTTCGGACCGGAGCTGGCCCGGTTGGTCGAGGACATGACCGAGACGATGATCGATGTCCAGGGAGCGGGCCTCGCCGCTCCCCAGGTCGGCATCGGGCTGCAGGTGTTCACCTACCGCGTCGACGGCGTGCAGGGCCACGTGGTGAACCCGGTGCTCGAGGTCGGCGGGGAGTCCCAGGGGGAGTCCGACGTCGAAGGCTGCCTGTCGGTCCCCGGTCTGGGAAGCTACGTGGGCAGGACGGACTGGGCACGCGTCACGGGCAAGGACGTCTCGGGCGGCGACGTCGTGGTCGAGGGGACGGGCATGCTGGCCCGGGCACTGCAGCACGAGACCGACCACCTCCGTGGCACCCTGTACATCGACCGCCTCGAGGGCGAGGACCGCAAGAACGCCCTCAGGGCCATCCGCAGCGCGGAGTACAACCGCGTCACCTCCCGCACCGCCGCGCAGCGCTCCCTGTCGCTCGGCTCGAGCTTCACGCCGGGGCCCGCAGCCGGCAGAACGGCGACCCGCAGCACGGGGACGTCCGGGCAGGGCGCCCGATGAGGATCCTGTTCGCCGGGACACCCGAGGTCGCCGTGCCGTCGCTGCGTGCCCTCGTGGACGCCAGCTTCGACGTCGCCGCCGTGCTCACCCGCGTCGACGCTCCGGTGGGCCGCAGGAAGGTCCTGACCCCGAGCCCGGTCGCCGCGGCCGCCGAGGACCTGGGATTGGCGGTCCTCAAGGCGAACCGCTTCACGCCGGAACTGATCGACCACCTCGGGACCCTGGACCTCGACGCGGCGGCGATCGTCGCCTATGGCGGGATCGTGCCGCCGGCCGGACTCGCCGTTCCCGAGCACGGCTGGATCAACCTGCACTTCTCCGTGCTCCCCGCCTGGCGGGGTGCGGCTCCGGTGCAGCACGCCGTGCTCGCAGGGGATGACATCACAGGGGCCACCACGTTCCGGCTGGAGGAAGGGCTCGACACGGGGCCCGTCTTCGGTGTCATGACCGAGACCCTGGAGCCCGGGGCCACGAGCGGCGAGGTCCTCGAGCGGCTGTCGCACAGCGGCGCAGTCCTCCTCGTGCAGACCCTGTCCGGCATCGACGCCGGTCGCGTGACGGCCACCCCGCAGGCCGGTGAGCCGACCTTCGCACCGAAACTCACCATCGACGACGCGCGCATCGACTGGTTGCAGCCGGCCGTCGCGGTGCGGCGCCGCATCAATGCGGTCACCCCCGAACCCGGTGCATGGACCACCCTCGACGGTCAGCGTGTGAAGATCGGCTCGGTAGCGCCTCCGGCGCACGGCACCGGAACGGCGTCCGACGCCGGAGGCGGGCCTGCCCGGCCGGCACCGGGTGCCCTGCAGGTCGTCGGGCGGGAAGTGCGGGTAGGGACGGGTACGGAACCGGTGGCCCTCGGGACTCTCCAGCCGGCCGGCAAGAAGATGATGGATGCCCTCGATTGGGCACGTGGCGCGGCGACGCGCGGAGAGCTGGTGTTCGAGTGAGCGCTACCGGAGGCACGAACAGGGGATCCGGCGGAACCAACGGGGGGTCCGGCGGGTCCGGCGGCTCCGGGGCCAGGGGATCAGCCGGCAAGGGCGGGGGGCAGGGCAGCAACCGGCGGCGCAACGAGCAGGGGCGCGAGCGCAACCGGGGCGGCGAGCGGCAGTTCTCGCAGGCCGCCCCGGCGCAGCGCACACGCCGTGCCGATCCCGCACGCCTGGTGGCGTTCGAGGTCCTGCGGGCCGTCGCCGCCGAGGACGCCTACGCAAACCTTGTGCTGCCGGCGAGCATCCGCAAGCACAAACTTGACCGCCGGGATGCCGGGTTTGCGACCGAACTGACCTACGGGGCCCTCCGGGGCCAGGGGACCTACGACGCCGTCCTCGCCCGCTGCGTGGACCGGCCACTCGACCAGCTCGATCCCGCGGTGCTGGACGCGCTGCGGATCGGGGTCCACCAGCTGCTCGCCATGCGCGTGCCCGCCCACGCCGCCCTGGACCAGACCGTGGGACTGGTGCGCGCCGTCATCGGTGCCGGACCGTCGTCGCTGGTCAACGCCGTGCTCCGCAAGGTCACCGCGCACGATCTCGACGGGTGGATCGGCGAGCTCGTCGACGGCATGACGGACGCGACTGCCATCGCAGCCCTGACGTACAGCCACCCCGAGTGGATCGTCCGCGCACTGCGCCAGGCACTCGTCGCCCATGGGCGCGACGTCGCCGAGATCGACGCGCTGCTGGCCGCGGACAATGCTGCGCCCGTGGTGCACCTCGTGGCACTGCCGGGACTCGCCTTGTTGGACGACGCGCTGGCGGAAGGAGCCGAGCCCGGAGGCCTCGCTCCCGGCTCGGCCTACTACTCGGGCGGCGACGTCAGCCGGCTTCCCGGGGTCTCGACGGGTATCATCCGCGTGCAGGATTCGGGGTCGCAGCTCGTGGCCCGTGCCCTGGCCGCCGTGGACCTCGGGACGGGACGCGGGGAAGGCGCGGAGGAATGGCTCGACCTGTGCGCCGGTCCCGGCGGCAAGACGGCCCTGCTCGCGGCGATCGGCCAGGACAGCGGCGTCCACCTCACCGCGAACGAGCCGGTCCCGCACCGCGCCCAGCTCGTGCGGCAGGCCCTGCGGCCGCTGCCCGAGGACTCGTGGACGGTGCGCGTGGGCGACGGGCGCGAGGTCGGGCGGGAGCAGCCGGACCGCTACGACCGCGTCCTCGTCGACGCCCCCTGCACCGGCCTCGGAGCGCTGCGGCGCCGCCCGGAGTCCCGGTGGCGGCGCAAGCCGGCGGACCTCGTGGGGCTGGCGCCCCTGCAGCGCGACCTCCTCGCGTCCGCCCTCGACGCCGTTGCGCCGGGCGGCGTCGTCGCCTACGTGACCTGCTCGCCGCACCACGCGGAGACGGACGCCGTCGTCGACGACTGCCTGCGGAAGCGCCCGGGATTCGAGCGGCTCGATGCGGGTGCGGCGCTCGACGCCGTGAGCATCGGGGGAGCGCTCGGTGCCGGCCACGGGACCAGTGCGCAGCTCTGGCCGCACGTCCACGGCACGGACGCGATGTACCTCGCGCTGCTCCGGAAGACCCCATGACGACGGACCTCGCTCCGGGTGTACCCGCAACGAAAGGAACGGCTGTGACGCACCTCCGTATCAACCCGAGCATCCTCTCGGCGGACTTCGTCAACCTCGAGGCCGAACTGCAGCGCATCTCCTCCGCTGACGCCGTGCACGTGGACGTGATGGACAACCACTTCGTGCCGAACCTGACGCTCGGTCTGCCCGTCGTCCGCCGGATCCAGCAGGTCAGCCCGCTGCCGCTCGATGTGCACCTCATGATCGAGGACGCCGACCGCTGGGCGCCGCAGTACGCGGAGGCGGGCGCCGCGTCCGTGACCTTCCACGCGGAAGCGGCCACGGCTCCGGTGAAGCTGGCCCGGGAGTTGCGGGACGCCGGCGCGAAGGCGGCCATGGCGCTGCGGCCGGCGACACCCATTGAGCCGTACCTCGACATGCTCGGCGAACTCGACATGCTGCTCGTGATGACGGTGGAGCCGGGCTTCGGCGGGCAGTCCTTCCTGGACCTCACGCTGCCGAAGATCCGCCGGGCCGCGGCAGCCATCGAGGGTGCGGGACTCGACCTGGTCATCCAGGTCGACGGCGGCATCACGGAGGAGACCATCCTCCGTGCCGCGGATGCCGGGGCCACGGTGTTCGTCGCGGGTTCCTCGGTCTACGGGGCGGACGACGCCGCCTCCGCCATCACGGCCCTGCGCACGGCGGCCTCCCGGGACGCCTGAGCGGGTCTGGAGCACATCACCCCCGGGGCGGTCAGGGCGGGCAGACACGCTTCCGGCCTGGTCAGAGCGCGGGCGCGGGCAGGAGTGAGACAGGATCGGTCAGGGCGCGGGCACGGACAGGCACGGCTCCGGCCCGGTTCGAGTGCGGGAACGGACTGCGTCAGGGAACGGTCGGCGGGTCGGTCACCGTGATCCTGATCGACAGCGCCGAGCGGGCCGCCTCCTTGAGGACCGCGAAGCGGGGATCGGGCACCGTCAGGAAGGGGACCTGCGGGAGCCCGGCGTAGGGGGCGAGCACCGGCTCGCCGAGCGTGCTCGTGGCCAGGGCCCTGTCGCCGCCGAGCTGGAGGCACGACGGCGGTTCCGCTGCGTAGAGCGCCGCGGCGCGGGCGGCCGTCTCCTCCACGAGGGCATCGGCCTGGTTCGCGCGCCGGCGGGCGAAGCGCTGCTGGGACCAGCCCCCGGCGGCCGTCCTGCCCTGGACGTACCGCGTCCCCGTCTTCGAGGACAGGACCGCGCCCGCCCGGGCGATCCCGACGGAGTAGCCGCCGCGCCGGACCAGCAGGAGGCCCACGACGGCCGATGCGTCGACCCCGGACACCAGGGCCCGCAGGAGGTCGTCCGCGCCGGCTCCGGCGGGTGCCGGCGCTCCCGGCAGGGGTGGGCTGAGGACTGCGGTGCAGCCGTTGGCGCCCGTCACCCTCACGGAACCGTCGGATTTTTCCGCCTCGGGGTGCAGGGAGTAGGAGCCGTTGCGCTCCCCGAACCGGGCGAGCCAGCCGTCGAGGCGCTGCACCTCGACGAGGACGTATCTGGCGGGCATGGCCTTCCTTTCCGCTCGGGACGGCAACCGCACGGGGCCACCGCGGGAGCGGCCGGGTCAGTGCCCCACAGTAACGTTGGCGCTGTGAATGATCTATTCAGTGCCGCGGCGGAGGACGACGAGTCGGACGACCCACCTGCCGGTGGCGTCCGTGCGCCCGGCGTCGTGCGGCCCCGCAGCCCCCTCGCCGTGCGCATGCGTCCCCGCAGCCTGGACGAGGTCGTGGGGCAGCAGCACCTGCTCGGCCGCGGATCACCGCTCCGCACGCTCGCCGGCGAGCACGATCCCGGAGCCCACGCAGCGCCGTCGTCCGTGATCCTCTGGGGCCCGCCCGGTACCGGCAAGACGACCCTCGCCCATGTGATCGCGCGCGGCCAGGGCCGGAAGTTCGTCGAGCTGTCCGCCATCACCGCGGGGGTCAAGGACGTCCGGCGCGTCATGGACGACGCCCTGACCTCCCGGGACCTGTACCGGCAGACCACCGTGCTGTTCCTCGACGAGATCCACCGCTTCAACAAGGCCCAGCAGGACGCCCTGCTGCCCGGCGTGGAGAACGGGTGGGTGGTGCTGATCGCCGCCACCACGGAGAACCCCTCGTTCTCCGTGGTGTCACCGCTGCTGTCCCGCTCGCTCCTGCAGACACTCCGTCCGCTGGACGAATCGGACATCCGCGGCCTGCTGCAGCGCGCCGTCGACGACGAGCGCGGCCTGGCGGGCACCGTGGAACTCTCGGAGGAGGCACTCGAGCACCTCGTCCGCCTGGCGGCCGGTGACGCGCGGCGCGGCCTGACGGCGCTGGAGGCGGCGGCCGGCGTCGCACACTCCGAACGGGAACCGCAGCCCGGCGCGCACCGGGGCGGTGAGGACTGGACCGACGGCGAGGACGACGACGGAGCGGGCGACGACGCAGGCGGGGACGCGGCTCCCGTCCGAGTCACGCTGGACCACGCCGAGAAGGCCGTCGACGTCGCCGCCCTGCGCTACGACCGCGCGGGGGACCAGCACTACGACGTGGCGAGCGCCTTCATCAAGTCCCTCCGAGGGTCGGACGTCGACGCCGCGCTGCACTACGTCGCACGGATGCTCGAGGCGGGGGAGGACCCCCGGTTCATCGCCCGGCGACTGATGATCTCCGCGTCCGAGGACGTGGGGATGGCCGATCCGACCGCCCTCCAGACCGCGGTCGCCGCCGCCCAGGCAGTGCAGCTCGTGGGCATGCCCGAGGCACGGATCATCCTCGCGGAGGCCGTGGTGCACATCGCGACCGCCCCGAAGTCGAACGCCGCGTACAACGGCATGAACGCTGCCATCGCGGACGTGAGGGCCGGCCGGGGCCAGGGGATCCCCGCCCACCTGAGGGACGCGCACTACCCGGGAGCATCGCAGCTCGGGCACGGGAAGGGCTACGTGTACTCGCACGACGAGCCGCACGGCATCGCCCTGCAGCAGTACGCACCGGACGACCTCGTGGGACGCGACTACTACGAGCCGACGGACCGGGGCGTCGAGCGGGACATCGCCTCCCGCCTCGCGAAGCTCCGGCGGATCATCCGGGGGAAGTAGCGCCGGGGACAGACCCGACACGGCCCGACACGGCCCGACACGGCCCGACACCGCCCGGCGGGGCGGTGCGAGATGGACGGGCGCAGGTTTCCCCTCGCTACGATTCGGTGGCCCGGTGGGCCGACTGCTAGCATTGAAGGCTGACTGGCAAGTCGCCGTGTACCAGCCTCCCTCCTCCGCCGTTCCGCAGGTTTCCTGCTGTCCGGTTCGGGGTGGCGGCCAGGGTCGCAGCGCACTGTAGTACCGGGAAGCGGCCAATCCCGGCTCTCCGCAAGTGGAGGCCAGCGACACCAGGAAGTGCGGATGCCCTCGGGGCCTCCGCTTCTTCGCCGCAAAAATCGAAAGGTGAACGTGGCTAACAACACACGTGCCCGCCGCAAGGTCCGCATTTCGCGGGCCCTCGGCATTGCTCTGACCCCCAAGGCCGAGAAGTACCTCGAGCGTCGGCCGTACGCGCCGGGCCAGCACGGCCGCGCGCGTCGCAAGCAGGACAGTGACTACGCCGTACGCCTGCGCGAAAAGCAGCGTCTGCGCGCCCAGTACAACATCCGCGAAGCGCAGATGGCCCGCATCTTCGAAGAAGCGCGCCGGACCGCAGGCCTGACCGGTGAGAACCTGATCGAACTGCTCGAGATGCGTCTCGACGCCCTCGTGCTCCGTGCCGGCTTCGCCCGTACGAGTGCCCAGGCGCGCCAGCTCATCGTCCACCGCCACATCATGGTCGACGGCGCCCGCGTGGACCGCCCGTCGTTCCGCGTGGCCGAAGGCCAGCTCATCCACGTGCACAGCCGCAGCGAGACCATGGTCCCGCTGCAGGTTGCTGCCGCTGGTGCGCACCGCGACGTCCTCCCCGCCGTTCCCGGCTACCTGGACGTCCAGCTCGACAAGCTCCAGGCGCGCCTCGTGCGTCGCCCGAAGCGCTCCGAGGTCCCCGTGACCTGCGAAGAGCAGCTCGTCGTCGAGTACTACGCACGCTAGTCGCGCCGGCTGACCGTATCGGGCAGCCTCGAGCGAGACGTGCAGACCAAGAGCCCGCGGCACACGCCGCGGGCTCTTCGTTCTGTAAGGTACTAGGAGCAAGAATTCCCATGCCCGCCCGAGAGGCGGTGCACCCCTGCGTAAAGGAGACCGCCCATGTCAGGTGGAGATATTGCGGGCCTGATAGCTGCTGGCGTGTTCGCTGTCCTGGTACTGCTGCTGGCCGTGCCGATCTGGAAGCTCGGCCGCGTGTTCGACGAGCTGCGCAAGGCCATCCGCACCGTCACCGACGAGACGACCCCGCTGATCGAGGAGGTCACGAGCACGGTGAGCACCACCCACCAGCAGCTCAGGACCGTCGACGGCATCACCTCGAACGTCTCCGACGCGTCGGCCAACATCTCCGCCCTGTCGTCGCTCGTTGCCGCCACGATCGGCTCTCCGCTCATCAAGGTGTCGGCGTTCTCGTACGGTGTCCGCTCGGCCCTCGCGGGCCGCAAGTCGCCTGCCCGCCGTCGGCGCAGCCGCTAGTCCCCCCACCGAACCGGAGAGAACGATGATCAGAAGAGCCTTCTGGCTGGCAGCCGGCATCACCATCGGCGTCGCCGCCGTGCGCAAGGTGTCCCAGGCCAGATCGACCCTCGGGCCCGAGGGCCTGAACCGCGCCGTCGGGCAGATCAGCGACAGCATCGCGGACTTCGCGGACACGCTGCGCACAGCGATGGCCGAGCGCGAGGGCGATCTCCGTGCCGCGCTCGGTATCGACGCTCCCGCCGCGTCCGACGCCGGTACCGCCGACGCGCTGCCCGCCGCGCGCCGCGCCATCCGCTAGGACAGCCCGCACGTCCTGCCCCTGCACGCCGCCCGGTGCGGCGTGTCCCGACCGCGCCGTGTCCTGACCGCGGCCCAGCTTTCCGCAGCGCGGGCCCGCAGATGCTCCCGCTCCGCCGCGTCCCGACCACCAGAAGGATTGCCCCATGAAGTCCCACGAGATCGCCAGCCGCTGGCTGAGCTACTTCGAGAAGAACGGGCACACGGTCGTGCCCTCGGCGTCGCTGATTTCCTCCGACCCGTCGCTCCTGTTCACCGTCGCCGGCATGGTGCCGTTCATCCCCTATCTCACGGCGCGCGAAGAGGCTCCCTATAGCCGGGCGACGAGCGTCCAGAAGTGCATCCGCACGGGCGACATCGAGGAGGTCGGCAAGACCGCCCGCCACGGCACCTTCTTCCAGATGTGCGGCAACTTCTCCTTCGGTGACTACTTCAAGGCCGACGCCATCCGTCTCGCCTGGCAGCTGCTGACCAGCGACGTGGCCGACGGCGGCTTCGGGCTGCCGGCGGAGAAGCTCTGGATCACGGTCTACCACGAGGACGAGG
Source organism: Arthrobacter rhamnosi (assembly GCF_054510975.1). Taxonomy (NCBI): domain Bacteria; kingdom Bacillati; phylum Actinomycetota; class Actinomycetes; order Micrococcales; family Micrococcaceae; genus Arthrobacter; species Arthrobacter rhamnosi. The sequence continues at coordinate 82,850 of NZ_JBTNDN010000006.1, forward strand.
AAGCGCTGGCGATCTGGCGCGACAGCATCGGCGTCCCCGCCGGACGCATCCAGAAGATGGGCAAGAAGGACAACTACTGGTCCACCGGCCAGCCCGGCCCCGCAGGCCCCTGCTCCGAGATCTTCTACGACCGCGGCCCTGAATACGGCGTCGACGGCGGGCCCGAGGCGGACGACACCCGCTATGTGGAGATCTGGAACCTCGTCTTCATGCAGTACCAGCGCGGCGAAGGCACCGGCAAGGACGACTTCGAGATCCTCGGCGAACTGCCGAAGAAGAACATCGACACGGGGCTGGGCCTCGAACGCCTCGCGATGATCCTGCAGGGCGTCGAGAACATGTACGAGACGGACCAGGTGCGCCCCGTGCTCGACCGGGCCGCGGCACTCAGTGGCAGGACCTACACCAGCGCGGAATCGCAGGACGACCCGCACCACACGGACGACGTCCGCATGCGCGTGGTGGCCGACCACATCCGGTCCTCTCTCATGCTCATCGCCGACGGCGTCACCCCCTCCAACGAGGGCCGCGGCTACGTGCTGCGCCGCCTGATCCGCCGTGCGGTCCGGGCCATGCGGCTCCTCGGTGTCGAGAAGGCGTGCCTGCCCGAGCTCCTGCCGGCGTCCCGGGACGCGATGAAGGGCGTCTACCCCGAGGTCGAGAAGGACTTCGAGCGGATCAGCCGCATCGCCTACGCCGAGGAGAAGGCGTTCCTGCGCACCATCGCCTCCGGCACGGCACGGCTGGAGGAAGCGGTCCGTGAGTCCCTGGCCGAGCAGCGCCCGCTGTCCGGACAGGATGCCTTCACACTGCACGACACGTACGGCTTCCCGATCGACCTGACGCTCGAGATGGCGGAGGAGGCCGGCCTGGCTGTCGACGCCGACGGCTTCCGTTCGCTCATGCTCGAGCAGCGCCAGCGGGCCCAAGCGGACGCCCGCGGCAAGAAGGCCGGGCACGCCGACCTGTCCGTGTTCAACGAGCTGCTCGGACGCGGCCAGACGGTCTTCACCGGCTACGACGAGCTGACGTCCGAAGCGACCATCATCGGCGTGCTCGACAAGGGCGCGTCGGTCCCGAGTGCGCTCCAGGGCGACGAGATCGAGCTCGTCCTCGACCAGACACCCTTCTACGCGGAGGCGGGCGGGCAGGCAGCCGACGTCGGCCTGATCACCGGGAACGGCTTCGTCGTCGAGGTCCTGGACGTCCAGCGGCCCGTCAAGGGCCTCAGCGTGCACCGCGCCGTCGTGCGGGAGGGCGAGGTCGCCCCGGGCGCCACGGTGACGGCCGCCGTCGACCGCCAGCGCCGCCACGCGGGGGAGCAGGCGCACTCCGGCACGCACATCGTCCACGCGGCCCTGCACGAGATCCTCGGCCCCGAGGCGCTGCAGCGCGGCTCGTTCAACAAGGCGGGCTACCTGCGCTTCGACTTCTCCTGGGGCGAGGGCATCAGCGCCGCGGCACGGTCCGAGATCGAGGAGGTCTCGAACATCGCGATCCGCAACAACTACGAGGTCGAGACCAAGATCATGTCCCTGGCGGACGCCAAGGCACTCGGCGCCACCGCCCTGTTCGGCGAGGCGTACGGGGAGACCGTCCGCGTGGTCGAGATGAACGCGGACTTCTCACGGGAACTGTGCGGAGGCACGCACGTGGCGTCGACATCCCTCATCGGGAGCCTGACGCTCCTCGGCGAGCAGTCGGTCGGGTCCGGCAACCGGCGTGTCGAGGCCCTCGTGGGGCTCGACGCGTTCCGCCACCTCGCCGCAGAGCGCGCCCTCGTCTCCGAACTCTCCGACATGCTGAAGGTGCCCTCGGCGCAGCTGCCGGAGCGCCTCTCGGCGACCCTGAACAAGCTCAAGGCGGCCGAGAAGGAACTCGACCGGCTCCGCAAGGAACAGCTCGCCGCTGCCGCGGGGTCCCTCGTGGACACCGCCGTCGACGTCGACGGCGTCCGGCTCATCGCGCACGACGCCGGCGAGATCGGCGGCGCGGACGAACTGCGGACGCTCGTCCTCGACCTGCGCGGGCGCCTCGGCTCCGATGCCGCCGTCGTCGCCGCGACCGGTGTCTCCCAGGACCGTCCGCTGGTGCTCGTCGCCACGAACGAGGCCGCGCGGAGCGCCGGGGTCAAGGCGGGGGCGCTGGTACGCACCGCGGCGAAGATCCTCGGTGGCGGCGGCGGAGGCAAGGACGACGTGGCGCAGGGCGGCGGGTCCGACGCGTCCCGCATCCCCGAGGCGCTCTCGGCCATCCGCACCGCCGTAGCGGAGCGCTGACGCCTCCGTGGGAGGCGACGGTTCCGGAGCGGCGTCCGGCACGCAGGACGCCGCTCCCTACCCCTTCGGTCCGAAGCTCGGCGTCGACGTGGGCCAGGTCCGGGTCGGCCTCGCGGGTTGTGACAGGGACGGGGTGCTGGCGACTCCGATCCGGACGCTGAAGCGCGACGCGCGGAAGAACTACGACATCCGGATCCTCGTGCGGGAGGCCGTCGAGCGGGGCGTCGTGCAGATTTTCGTGGGATTGCCCCGGAACCTCAGCGGCCTTGAGGGGCCATCCGCCGCGATGGCAAGGACCTATGCGAAACTCGTCGTCGAGGAACTTGAACGACAGTCCCTCGTGGTCCCGGTACGCTTGGTGGATGAGCGGTTGAGTACGGTGTCGGCCCACCGATCGCTTCATGCTGCTGGTCTGGGTAGCCGCGAGCATCGTAAGGTAGTGGATCAGGTGGCTGCCGTCGAAATACTCCAGCATGCCATCGATATGCAACGTTCACGTGGACGGGACGTGGGGGATCCGGTTCCTGCGCGTGACGCAGCGGGCAGCCAGGGCCCGCTGCTGCCCCCTACAGAGGAGCAAGTTATCAAGGACAATTCGCCGAGCAGGAGGGATGCGGAGTCGTGAACGACGGTACCCGCAATTCCACTGCCTCCCAGGACCCCAGCGACGTCGACGCGTCCTACGAGGATGACGGCTACGCCCATCCCGAGCCCGTCGAGGAATTCTTCGCAGCGCAGGATACCCCCGCGCGCACCGCACCGCGCCAGCCCTCCAAGGCCAGGCAGCGCCGGCGACGCCGGCGCACCGTCGTCGTCCTCGTCGTCCTGCTGCTGTTCGCCGGCATGGTCTTCGGCGTCGCGCTGATGCTGCGCGACATGCTCGGCCTCAACAAGGTGTCCGACTACCCCGGCCCCGGCGGCGAGGAGACCGTGTTCACGGTGCCCGAGGGAGCCGGCGCCCTGGCGATCGGCACCGGCCTCGAGAGTGCCGACATCGTCGCCGACTCCGCCACGTTCATCACGGCGCTGTCCGCGATCTCCGAAGGACGCGAGGTCCAGCCTGGCGAGTACGAGATGCGCCTGCAGATGCCGGCGGCCGACGCGGCCGAGGCGCTGCTCGGGGCGGACCCGTCGCTCGTCTCGTACGCCGCTGTCGCCCGCGACCTCCGGCAGGGTGAGGTCTTCGACATCCTCAGCGAGTCCACCGGCATCCCTCGCGCGGAGTTCGACGCCCTCGCGGAAGATCCCACCCAGTTCGGCCTCCCGTCGCAGGCGCTGTCGCTCGAGGGGTACCTTCACCCGGGCGAGTACCGCTTCGACGTCGAGGCGACGGCCCCGCAGATCATCGAGGAGATGGTCAAGGCCACGACGGACCGCCTCGCCGAGGACGGCGTCACCGATCCCGGCAAGCAGTACGAGATCCTGACGATCGCCAGCATCGTCCAGGCCGAGGCCGGCGAGGGCGACTACGCCACCGTGGCCGGCGCGATCAACAACCGGCTCACGCCCGGGAACACCGAGACCAGCGGCCTCCTGCAGTCCGATGCGACCGTCGCCTACGGCCTGGGGAAGCGCACCTACCAGCTCAGCGAGGAGGAGAAGGCGGACGCGTCGAACCCGTACAACACCTTCGCGAACCCCGGTCTCCCGAAGGGCCCCATCGGCTCCCCGAGCGACGAGGCGATCGACGCGACGGTCAACCCGGCGGACGTCCCGTTCTACTTCTGGGTGACGGTGAACCTCGACACGGCGGAGACCAAGTTCTCCGAGACGTATGCGGAGCACCTGGGCTATGTCGCGGAGTACGACGCGTGGTGCGCCGACCACCCCGGTCGGTGCGATTAGGTGCATGCGGCAGCTCCGGCGGCCCGGACTCTCCGGGCCGCCGTGATCGGTTCGCCGATCGGACACTCGAAGTCGCCCCTGCTGCACGCCGCGGCCTACCGCGCGCTGGGCATCGCCTGTTCCTACACGGCGATCGACGTCGGTGAGCCGTCCCTCGAGGAGTTCCTCGGCACCGTGCGGTCCGGCGACGGCTGGCGCGGCCTGTCCGTCACCATGCCCCTGAAAGCCGGGACGGCGCGGCTGACCGACACCACCACGGACCTGGCGACCGCGCTGGGCGTCGTGAACACGGTGGTCGTCGGCGGCGACGGTGACCATCGCGTGCTCACCGGGCACAATACGGACGTCGCCGGCGTGGCCAACGCCCTGGCCGGTGCCGGGGTGGGCACGCCCGCCCGTCCCGTCATCCTCGGCGGTGGGGGCACCGCCGCTGCCGCCGTGGCCGGACTGGCACGCCTCGGCGCCTCGACCGTGCGCGTGGTGGTGCGGCGCCCGGAGGCGGCCTCCGACCTCCTGCGGATCGGGGCGCTCCTCGGCATCGGCGTCGAGCTGCAGGCCTGGCAGCGGGCCGGTGCGGCGCTGCGCTCCGCGGACGTCGTCGTGTCCACGCTGCCGCCGCGCGCCGGGGATCCCCTCGCGGCCTCGCTCGACGACGGCTTCCGGACCGGCGGTACGCTGCTCGACGTGGCGTACGACCCGTGGCCGAGCGCCCTGGCCGCCGCGTGGCAGCGGGTGGGTGGCGAGATCGTCCCCGGGCTCGACATGCTGCTCCACCAGGCCGTCGAGCAGGTCCGCCTGTTCTTCCCGGACGTCGTCCAGGACCCGGCGTCCGTCTTAAACGTGATGTGTGACGCAGTGGGGGCTCCCCGGCGCTGAAGCCCGGTGCCCTGCATGGCAGTATGGAAACCATGTTGCGTTGGTTGACGGCAGGAGAATCCCACGGTCCGGCCGTGGTCGGGATCATCGAGGGAATGCCCGCGGGTGTGGGCATCACGAGCAGCGATATCCAGGAGGCCCTGGCTCGCCGGCGTCTCGGGTACGGACGCGGCGCCCGCATGAAGTTCGAGCAGGACTCCGTCCGCATCCTCGGCGGCGTCCGCCACGGCCTCACGCAGGGCGGCCCTGTCGCCATCGAGGTGGCGAACACCGAGTGGCCCAAGTGGGAGAAGATCATGTCCGCGGATCCCCTCGACGAGGAGGACGCCGCGGAGCTCGCCGTCTCCGCACGCAACGCCCCGCTCACGCGGCCCCGGCCCGGTCACGCCGACTTCACCGGCATGCAGAAGTACGGGTTCGACGAGGCCCGTCCCGTCCTCGAGCGCGCGAGCGCCCGCGAGACCGCCACACGCGTAGCGCTCGGCACCGTGGCCGCCAAGTTCCTCGAGAGCCTCGGCATCCGCCTGGTCAGCCACACCGTGTCCATCGCCACCGTCTCCGTGCCCGAGGACGCCCCCCTGCCCACGCCGAGCGATGTCATCGCCCTCGACACCGACCCCCTGCGCTGCTTCCACCGGGACACCTCGGACGCGATGGTGGCCGAGGTGGACGCCGCCCACAAGGAGGGCGAGACCCTCGGCGGCGTCGTCGAGGTGGTCGCCTACGGCCTGCCGCCGGGACTCGGGAGCTACGTGCACTGGGACCGGCGCCTCGACTCCCGACTGGCCGCCGCCCTCATGGGCATCCAGGCCATCAAGGGCGTGGAGGTCGGCGACGGCTTCGAGACGGCGGCGCGCCGCGGCACCGCGGCACACGACGAGATCGTGCGGAACGACGACGGCAAGATCGTCCGCGCCAGCAACCGCTCAGGCGGCATCGAGGGAGGCATGAGCATCGGCGACGTCCTCCGCGTGCGCGCCGCGATGAAGCCCATCGCCACGGTGCCGCGTGCCCTCCGCACCGTGGACGTGAGCACCGGTGCGGCCGCCCGGGCGCACCACCAGCGGTCCGACGTCTGCGCAGTGCCCGCCGCCGGCGTCGTCGCCGAGGCCATGACGGCCCTGGTGCTGGCCGAGGCCGTGACGGAGAAGTTCGGCGGCGACTCCCTCGCGGAGACCGCCCGAAATCTGCGCAGCTACCTCGAGAACATCCCGGAGTTCCTGGACTCCACCGGGGTCTGATGCAACGGAACCACCCCGTGGTCCTGATCGGACCGATGGCCTCCGGCAAGTCCGCGGTGGGCCGCATGCTCGCACAGCGGACCGGTGCCCGCTTCATCGATTCGGATCGCGAGATCGTCGAGCGCCACGGCAGCATCAGCACCATCTTCGAACAGCAGGGCGAGCAGGCGTTCCGGACCCTCGAGGCGGGCATCGTCGGCGAGGCGCTCGGGGCCGGGGACGCCGTCGTCTCGCTCGGCGGGGGAGCAGTGCTCCATCCGGCCACGCAGGCCCTGCTGGCGCACGCCACCGTGGTCTTCCTCGACACCGACGTCGCGACCGTGCTGCCGCGCATCAGCGCGGACGCGGGACGGCCGCTCCTCGCCGAGCGCCCCGCCGAGCGGTGGCAGGAACTGTACGACGAGCGGCGGCCCCTCTACGCCGCGCTGGCGACGGTCGTGGTGGACACCCGCGGCCGGTCCGTGCGCGACGTGACCGCCGCCGTGCTCTCGGCCCTCGAGGGCGCCCCCGGACCATCCCGCGACAGCGTCGCGGCACCATCGACCGATCTGAACGAGGAAAGCGGGACGAATCCCCATGGCGACTGACGAACCGACCATCATCCCTGTCACCGGGAGCACTCCCGAGAACACGTACGACGTCGTCGTCGGACGGGGGCTGCTCGGCCGGCTCCCCGCGATCCTCGGCGAGCGGGTCCACCGCGTGCTGGTGATCCATCCCCGGGCGCTGCGGGCGACCGGCGACACGGTGCGTGCCGAGCTGGCGGACGCCGGCTTCACCGCCGTGACCGCCGAGATCCCCGACGCCGAGGAGGGCAAGCACATCCAGGTGGCGGGGTTCTGCTGGCAGGTGCTCGGCCAGAACGACTTCACGCGCTCGGACGCCGTCGTCACCGTCGGGGGCGGCGCGGTGACGGACCTCGGCGGGTTCGTCGCGGCGACGTGGCTGCGCGGCGTGCGGGTGGTGCACCTTCCCACCAGCCTGCTCGGCATGGTGGACGCCGCCGTCGGCGGCAAGACCGGCATCAACACGGCGGAGGGGAAGAACCTCGTGGGCGCCTTCCACCCGCCGGCCGCCGTCCTCGCCGACCTGGACGCCCTGGCCACGCTGCCGAAGAACGAGCTCGTGACCGGGCTCGCCGAGGTGGTCAAGTGCGGCTTCATCGCGGACCCCGTCATCCTGGACCGAATCGAGCAGGACACCGCGGCCGCCACGGACGCGGCATCGCCCGCGCTGCGGGACCTCGTGGAACGCGCCATCCGGGTGAAGGCCGACGTCGTCTCCGAGGACCTGCGCGACACGGGCCGCCGCGAGTACCTCAACTACGGCCACACCCTCGGGCACGCCATCGAACTCGCCGAGCGGTACTCCTGGCGGCACGGCGCCGCCGTGTCGGTGGGCCTGGTCTTCGCGGCCGAACTCTCCCGGATGGTGGGGCGGCTGAGCGACGCGGACGCCGACCGCCACCGCAGCATCCTCGAGTCCCTCGGCCTGCCGGTGACGTACCGGCGCGACCGGTGGGCGTCACTGCTCGACGGGATGCGCCGCGACAAGAAGTCGCGCGGCGACCTCCTCCGCTTCGTCGTGCTGGACGGCATCGGTCGCCCCGGCATGCTCGAGGTACCCGACACCTCGCTGCTGTTCGCCGCCTACCAGGAGATCGCCTCCTGATCACCCCTCACGCTGCGCAGGGTAGACTGGACCGTGGATTTTTAGCGCGCTTCCGCGTGCCCGCTGTGCCTCGGCCGGCCCATCCATCCGCGAAACCGACGAAAGTGAATCTGTGGCGACCACGAACGACATCAAGAACGGCACTGTGCTGAAGCTCGAGGGCAACCTCTGGAACGTCCTCGAATTCCAGCACGTCAAGCCTGGCAAGGGTGGAGCATTCGTCCGCACCAAGCTTCGCAACATCCTCTCCGGCAAGGTCGTCGACAAGACCTTCAACGCAGGCCTCAAGATCGAGACGGCCACGGTGGACCGCCGCGACTACCAGTACCTGTACAAGGACGGCGAGGACTTCGTCTTCATGGACACCTCGGACTACGACCAGATCACGGTCCCCGGGAAGACCGTCGGCAACGCGGCGAACTTCATGCTCGAGAGCCAGATGGCCACCATCGCCCTGCACGAGGGCTCGCCCCTCTACGTGGAGCTCCCCGCGTCCGTGACGCTGGAGATCACCTACACGGAGCCGGGCCTGCAGGGTGACCGGTCCACCGGCGGCACCAAGCCCGCCACGGTCGAGACCGGCCACGAGATCCAGGTGCCGCTGTTCCTCGGCACCGGCACCAAGGTCAAGGTCGACACCCGCACGGGCGAGTACCTGGGACGCGTCAACGAGTGAGCGCACGCAGTAAGGCTCGTCGCAGGGCCCTGGACATCCTCTTCGAATCCGAGCAGCGCGGCATGCCGGCCCTCGAGGTCATCCGCGCCCGCCGCGAGAAGACGGACATGGTCATCGCCGACTACACGGTGGACATCGTGGAGGGCGTCCTGGAGCACCAGGAGCAGATCGACGAGTTCCTCAGCACCTACTCGCAGGGGTGGACGCTCGACCGCATGCCCGCGGTCGACCTCATGATCCTGCGGATCGGCAGCTGGGAGCTCCTGTACAACGAGGACGTCCCCGACGGCGTCGCCGTCAGCGAGGCCGTGGAGCTGGCGAAGATCCTCTCCACCGACGAATCACCCAAGTTCGTCAACGGCCTCCTCGGCCGGCTCCAGCAGCTCAAGCCGACCCTGCTCGCGTAGCCCGCGAGACCGTGCAGAAGCTCCCGTCGTCCTGGACGACGGGAGCTTCTGTGTGTCCGGCCGGGTCAGCGCGCGGCCGACGCCAGCTCGAAGATCCGTGCGCGGCGCTGCGTGGCCTCCTCCAGCAGGACGCGCTCCTGGGCGGCGTAGTCGGCGTCGCGCCGCCCGCCCAGCAGGCGCTGCCGGGTGTGGGCGATGCGCGCACCGGTGCGGATGAACGCGCGCATGTCCTGCTTCGCCCCGATGGACTGCGCCCAGGCGAGCGCCTGGGAGCGGCCCGGCCGCGTCGCCAGCATCCTCACCTCCTCCGGGGTGAACCAGCCCGCGCGGGCATAGTCGCCGAGGCGCGCCTCCGTCAGGCTCCGCTCGGACCGGCGGAGGAGCACGACCACGATCACGGCGACGACGAACAGCGGCACCTGGACCACGAGGTAGAACAGGAGGAAGTCGTGGAAGAGGACGACGGTGCCGCCGTTCCAGAGCATGTGGCCCGCCATCGCGGGGATCAGTCCGAGGACGAACGCCGTCAGGATGCGGGCGTTGCCCCCACCGCGGCTGAGCGCGGAGCCGAGGACGAACCCGAGGAGTGAGGTGAACATGACGTGGGCGAAGGGGGAGAACAGGCCGCGCAGGATGAACACCCCGACCAGGGCGCCCGCCGTGCCGGAGTCCCTGACGGCCGAGCCGAAGTACAGGATGTTCTCGGTGAAGGCGAAGCCCGCCGCGACCGTCCCCGCATAGACGATGCCGTCCACGGGGCCGTCGAAGTGGCTGCGGCGCGTGTAGACCAGGATGAGGACGCCGAGGCCCTTGGCGAACTCCTCGACGAGCGGCGCCTGCAGGACCGGGCCGATGATCTCCGGTGAGGTCGTCTCCAGCGCGGACCCGAGGAGTTCCACGACGTAGGTGCCGAGCAGCAGAGCCACGACGACCGAGGCGCCGGCGCCCCAGAGGAACGCGAAGAGCAGGGCGCCGCGGGGTTCGGGGTCCCACCGGTCGATCCAGCGCAGGCCGAGCAGGCAGATGCCGAGGGGCACGAGTGCGAGGATGCCGCAGAGCACGAACGCTGACGGGCCCAGGGACAGCGAGAGCAGGAGGAGGACGCCTGCGACGACGAGGGCCGCGACGATCACGAGCAGGACGTTGAGGACGCCGTGGCGGCGCGGCGGCGGCTGGTCCCAGACCGGCCGGAAGGGGTGTCCGTCGGTCGGGATGGGGGCCGGACGGTGGTGCCGCACGGTGGTGTCGCCCCACCAGCCCGGGTGCGGGGAGAAGGAGGTGTCGTGGCGGGCGGAGCCCCGTGCCTCGTTCCACTGCGGGCCGCCTGCGCCCGCTCCATGATTGTTGATCGCCATGGTGCAACCCTAGGGGCACGCGGCGCTGTGATAGTTTTGACGGTGCAACCAGCCTTTAAATTCCGTCCAGTGAGGCGGGGAAGGAGGAAGCGTGTTATGACTGTGCCTGCCCCGGAATCCGGCATCCACAAGCGCGTTGTTCTCGCAGAAGCAGATATAGACCGGGCGCTCACGCGTATCGCCCACGAGATCCTCGAGGCGAACAAGGGTTCCCGCGATCTCGTCCTCCTCGGCATCCCGCGCAGGGGTTTCCCCTTGGCCCGTCGGCTCGCCCAGAAGATCGCCGCCGTCGACGAGAGCGTCGACCCCGATCTCATCACCGGCCAGCTCGACGTCACCATGTACCGGGACGACCTGCGCCGCAACCCCACCCGTTCGCCGCTCGCCACGCAGCTGCCGCCGTCGGGTATCGACGACAAGGTCGTGGTGCTCGTCGACGACGTCCTGTACTCGGGACGCACCATCCGCGCAGCCCTCGACGCCCTCGCGGACCTCGGCCGGCCGCGCATCGTGCGCCTCGCCGTCCTCGTGGACCGGGGCCACCGCGAACTCCCGATCCGCGCCGACCACGTCGGCAAGAACCTCCCGACGTCGTCGAGGGAACGAGTCCGGGTCCACCTGGCGGAGATCGACCTGATCGGCGGTTCCGCGGTGAACGAGGTCGTCATCGAGGACCGCCCGTGAAGCACCTGCTCAGCACCCAGGACCTCTCGGCGAGGAACGCCCTGCGCCTGCTCGACGTCGCCGAGGAGATGGCGGCCGTGGGGGAGCGGGAGATCAAGAAGCTCCCCGCCCTGCGAGGACGCACCGTGGTGAACCTCTTCTTCGAGGACTCCACGCGCACGCGCATCTCCTTCGAGGCCGCCGCGAAGCGCCTGTCCGCCGATGTGATCAACTTCGCGGCGAAAGGCTCGTCGGTGTCCAAGGGCGAGTCCCTGAAGGACACGGCGCAGACCCTCGAGGCCATGAGCGCCGACGCCGTCGTGATCCGCCACCCGGCGTCCGGGGCGCCGGCCCGGCTCGCCGCGTCGGGCTGGATCGACGCCGCTGTCGTCAACGCCGGCGACGGCACCCACGAGCACCCCACCCAGGCGCTGCTCGACGCCTTCACGCTCCGGCGGCACTGGGCGAAGCTTGCCGGCGGCCCCTCCGCGGGCAGCACCCTCGCCGGCATGAAGGTCCTGATCGTCGGCGACGTCCTCCACTCGCGGGTAGCCCGCTCCAACGTCTGGCTCCTGACCACGCTCGGCGCGGAGGTCCTCCTCGCGGGTCCGCCCACGCTGCTCCCGGTGGGTGTGGGGTCCTGGCCGTGCACGGTGTACTACAACCTCGACGACGCCCTCGCGCAGCGGCCCGACGCGGTGATGATGCTGCGCCTCCAGGCCGAACGCATGAACGCGGCGTTCTTCCCCTCGACGCGCGAGTACTCGCGGCGCTGGGGATTCGACGACGGGCGCCTCGCGCTGCTCGACACGATGGGCCTCGACGACACCGTGATCATGCACCCCGGCCCCATGAACCGCGGGCTCGAGATCTCCTCGGCCGCGGCCGACTCACCCCGCTCCACCGTCCTCGCCCAGGTCCGCAACGGCGTCTCCGTCCGGATGGCGGCGCTCTACCTGCTGCTCTCGGGTGACCAGCACGACGAGCCGGACGACGACCTGCAGGACCTCCAGGCTGCCACGACACCGGAAGGCCGTACCCCGTGACGACGAACACCAGCGACTCCGCCCGCCACCCCTCCGAATACCTCATCCGGGGCGCCGCGATTTTGGGCGGCGTCCGGCAGGACCTCCTCGTCCGCGGCGGCATCATCGCCGCCGTCGGGCAGGCCGCGGCGGAGGACGCCTCCCCGGGGGCCGTTCCGGTCGAGGCCGACGGCCTCGTCGCGCTGCCCGGCATGGTGGACCTCCACACCCACCTCCGCGAGCCGGGCCGGGAGGACGCCGAGACCGTGGAGACCGGTTCCCGGGCCGCGGCGCTGGGCGGCTTCACCGCGGTCCACGCCATGGCCAACAGCTCGCCCGTGGCCGACACGGCAGGCGTCGTCGAGCAGGTCTACCGCCTGGGCCTCGCGTCCGGCTGGGTCGAGGTGCGACCCGTGGGCGCCGTGACCGTGGGCCTGGGCGGTGAACGCCTCGCCGAGCTCGGTGCCATGGCGGAGTCCCGGGCATCCGTCCGCGTGTTCTCCGATGATGGCATCTGCGTCTCCGACCCCGTCCTGATGCGCCGGGCCCTGGAATACGTCAAGGCCTTCGACGGCGTCATCGCCCAGCACGCCCAGGAGCCCCGGCTGACGGAGGGCGCCCAGATGAACGAGGGCGAGGTCTCGGCCGTCCTCGGACTCACAGGCTGGCCCGCCGTCGCCGAGGAGAGCATCATCGCCCGCGACGTCCTGCTGGCACAGCACGTCGGGTCCCGGCTGCACGTCTGCCACGTGTCCACCGCCGGGTCGGTCGAGATCATCCGCTGGGCCAAGGCCCGCGGGATCGACGTGACGGCCGAGGTCACGCCGCACCACCTCCTCCTGACCGACGAACTGGTCCGCAGCTACGACCCCGTGTACAAGGTCAACCCGCCGCTGCGCACGTCGGACGACGTGCACGCCCTGCGTGCGGCCCTCGCCGACGGCACGATCGACGTCGTCGGGACCGACCACGCGCCCCACCCGAGCGAGCACAAGGAATGCGAGTGGGCGCAGGCGGCGATGGGCATGACGGGGCTGGAGACCGCGCTGTCCGTGGTGCAGCACACCATGGTGGAGACCGGCCTGCTCGACTGGGAGGGCTTCGCCCGCGTCACCTCCGCGACGCCGGCGCGCATCGGCCGCCTCGGGCACCAGGGCCGGCCGCTCGCGGCCGGCGAGCCCGCCAACCTGATCCTCGTCGACCCCGCCGCGCGCTGGACGGTGGATCCGTCCACCATGGCCACCAAGGGGCGCAACAGCCCGTTCCGGGGGCTCGAGCTGCCCGGCAGCGTGCGGGCGACCTTCTACGGCGGACACCCGACGGTCCTCGACGGACGCCTCGCCACCCCCCGCCGCGCGGCACCGACCGCGGAGGAGGCTCCGGCATGGAATACCTAGGCTGGATCGCGCTGACCCTCGGCATCATCGTGGTCATCGTCGCGCTCATGGCGCTCGGGTGGCGCAACCGGCTGCGCCGCCAGGCCGACGTCCCCGCACCACCCGACGCGCCCGCCGACCCGGGACGCGTCCTCTACGAGGCTGAGGGCCAGTACGTGGCGACGACCACCGCAGCAGACTGGCTCGACCGCATCGCGGTGCACGGGCTCGGCCTCCGCGGCAACGCCATCACCGCCGTCCACCCCGACGGCGTCGTGATCACCCGCACGGGTGCACGGACCGTCTTCATCCCGCGCGCGGACCTCGTCTCGGTCCAGCTCGCCAGCGGCATGACCGGCAAGTTCGTCGAGAAGGAGGGTCTCGTGGTCATCACCTGGCGTCTGGGCCCCGGCCGCGTCGACACCGGTTTCCGCACACGCCACCCCGCATCCAAGGCCCAGCTCGTCGCCGCCGTCGCGGCGCTCGTGCCGGCCGAACCCACCCCCCGAACCCCACCGAAACCCGAAGGCAGGGAACAGCTGTGAGCAACGTCCAATCCAAGGCACCCGCGGTGCTCGTCCTCGAGGACGGCCGGACCTTCCGCGGCCGGGCCTACGGAGCCGAGGGCACCGCCCTCGGAGAAGCCGTCTTCGCCACCGGCATGACCGGCTACCAGGAGACCATCACCGATCCCTCCTACGCCCGCCAGCTCGTCGTCCAGACCGCGCCCCACATCGGCAACACCGGGGTCAACGCCGACGACGCCGAGTCGCGGCGCATCTGGGTCGCCGGCTACATCATCCGCGACGCCGCCCGCCGCCCGTCGAACTGGCGGTCCGAGCAGAGCCTCGACGACCAGCTGCGCGAGCAGGGCGTCGTCGGCATCGAGGGCGTCGACACCCGCGCCGTCACCCGCCATCTCCGCGAACGCGGCGCCATGCGCGCCGGCATCTTCTCCGGCACCGACGCGACCCTGCCCGAGGGGCAGCTGCTCGAGCAGGTCCTCGCCCAGCCGTCCATGGCAGGCGCCCGCCTCGCCGAGGAGGTCAGCATCGACGAGGCGTACGTCGTCGAGCCCGCCGACCACGGCTGGACCGACGAGCCCGTCGCCACCATCGCGGCGCTGGACCTCGGTATCAAGGCCATGACGCCCAAGCACTTCGCCCAGCGCGGCGTGCGCACCGTGGTCCTGCCCGCCGGGGCGACCTTCGAGGACGTCGTGGCCGTGCAGCCGGACGGCGTGTTCATGTCCAACGGCCCGGGCGACCCGGCGACCGCCGACGCCCAGGTGGAACTCCTGCGCCGCGTGCTCGACGAACGGATGCCGTTCTTCGGCATCTGCTTCGGGAACCAGATCCTGGGCCGCGCCCTCGGCTTCGGCACCTACAAGCTCCGCTACGGCCACCGCGGCATCAACCAGCCGGTCCTCGACCGGCGCACCGACAAGGTCGAGATCACCTCGCACAACCACGGGTTCGCCGTCGATGCTCCCCTCGGCGGGCCGGTCGAAGCACCCGCCGGCCGCTACGGGCGCGTCGAGGTGAGCCACGTCAACCTCAACGACGACGTCGTCGAGGGGCTCGCCTGCCTGGACATCCCGGCGTTCTCGGTCCAGTACCACCCCGAAGCGGCCGCCGGTCCCCACGACTCCGCGTACCTCTTCGACCGTTTCGTCGACCTCATGCAGGCCGAGAAGCACGGGGCAGGCGACGCCCGCGCGGCCTCCCTCCTCGACGCGTCCTCCGAGTCGGACGCACTGGCTCGTGCGGCCTCGGCGGAACTGGGGACCCACGGATCCAAGGTGTCGGGCACGCAGCCCCGGCACAGCACGACATCATTGAGCAGCACAACGCAGGAAGAGAACTGATGCCCCGCAGAACCGACCTCAAGAGCGTCCTGGTCATCGGCTCCGGGCCGATCGTCATCGGGCAGGCCGCCGAATTCGACTACTCGGGCACCCAGGCGCTGCGCGTCCTGCGCGAGGAGGGCCTGCGGGTCATCCTCGTGAACTCGAACCCCGCGACGATCATGACGGACCCCGAGTTCGCGGATGCGACCTACGTGGAGCCGATCACGCCCGACGTCGTCGCGAAGATCATCGAGAAGGAACGCCCCGACGCGCTGCTCCCGACCCTCGGCGGCCAGACGGCGCTGAACACGGCGATCGCCCTCGACAAGAACGGCGTGCTGGACAAGTTCGGCGTCGAGCTGATCGGTGCGAACATCGCCGCCATCGAGCTCGGCGAGGACCGCGAGAAGTTCAAGGGCGTCGTCGAGCGCTGCGGCGCCGAGTCCGCCCGGTCCGCCATCATCCACTCGCTCGACGAGGCCCTCGTGGCCGCCGAGGACCTGGGCTACCCGATGGTCGTACGCCCCTCCTTCACCATGGGTGGCCTCGGCTCGGGCCTCGCGTACACCGAGCAGGACCTGCGCCGCATCGTCGGCCAGGGCCTGCAGTACAGCCCCACGAGCGAGGTCCTCCTCGAGGAGAGCATCCTCGGGTGGAAGGAGTACGAGCTCGAGATGATGCGCGACAAGAACGACAACGTCGTGGTCGTCTGCTCCATCGAGAACTTCGACCCCGTGGGCGTCCACACGGGCGACTCCATCACCGTGGCTCCGGCCCTGACCCTCACCGACCGCGAGTACCAGCGCCTGCGCGACATCTCCATCGCGGTCATCCGTGAGGTCGGCGTCGACACGGGCGGCTGCAACATCCAGTTCGCCGTCGAGCCGGACACCGGCCGCGTCGTCGTCATCGAGATGAACCCGCGCGTGTCGCGGTCCTCGGCGCTGGCGTCGAAGGCCACGGGCTTCGCGATCGCCAAGATCGCCACGAAGCTCTCCCTCGGCTACACGCTCGACGAGATCCCGAACGACATCACGCTGAAGACCCCCGCCTCGTTCGAGCCGACCCTCGACTACGTGGTGGTCAAGGTCCCGCGGTTCGCCTTCGAGAAGTTCCCCGCGGCCGACCCCACGCTGACCACCACCATGAAGTCCGTCGGCGAGGCCATGGCCATGGGCCGCAACTTCACCGAGGCGCTCCAGAAGGCACTGCGCTCGCTCGAGCAGAAGGGCTCCCAGCTGTCCTTCGCGCCGGTCGCGGCGGAGGAGGTCGACGCCCTCGTCGAGGCGGCGAAGCGCCCCACCACCGAGCGTCTCTCGCAGGTGCAGCGCGCGCTGCTCGGCGGGGCGAGCGTCGAGCGTCTGTACGAGGCCACCGGGATCGACCCGTGGTTCCTCGACCAGCTGGTCCTGCTCAACGAGGTGGCCGAGGAGGTGCGCTCGGCGCCGAACCTCACCGAGGAGGTGCTGCGGCACGCCAAGCGCCACGGCTTCTCGGACGAGCAGATCGGGTTGCTGACCTCCACGCCCGACGCCGTCGTGCGCGGTGTTCGCCACGCCCTCGGCATCCGCCCGGTCTTCAAGACGGTGGACACGTGCGCCGCGGAATTCGCCGCCTACACGCCGTACCACTACTCGTCCTACGACGAGGAGGACGAGGTGGAGCCGCACGAGAAGCCGTCGATCATCATCCTGGGCTCCGGTCCGAACAGGATCGGCCAGGGCATCGAGTTCGACTACTCGTGCGTCCACGCCACCATGGCGCTGCGCGAGGCCGGCCACGAGACGGTCATGATCAACTGCAACCCCGAGACGGTCTCCACCGACTACGACATCTCCACGCGCCTGTACTTCGAACCGCTGACCCTCGAGGACGTCCTGGAGGTCATCGCAGCCGAGGAGCGCACCGGCGGGGTCCTCGGCGTGTTCGTGCAGCTCGGCGGCCAGACACCGCTGAAGCTGGCCCAGCAACTGGCGGACGCCGGCATCCCGATCCTCGGTACCTCCCCGGAGGCGATCGATCTCGCCGAGCACCGCGGCGCCTTCAGCCGCGTGCTCGACGCCGGAGGGCTCATCGCCCCGAAGAACGGCACCGCGGTGTCCTTCGAGGACGCCAAGAAGATCGCCGACGAGATCGGGTACCCCGTCCTCGTCCGGCCGTCCTACGTGCTCGGCGGCCGCGGGATGGAGATCGTCTACGACGAGGCGAACCTCTCGCGCTACATCACGAACGCCACGGAGATCACCGAGGCCCACCCCGTCCTGATCGACCGCTTCCTCGAGGACGCCATCGAGATCGACGTCGACGCCCTGTACGACGGGACGGAGATGTACCTCGGCGGCATCATGGAGCACATCGAGGAGGCCGGCATCCACTCAGGCGACTCCGCGTGCGTGCTGCCGCCCATCACCCTGGGTGCCGACGTCCTGCAGCGTGTCCGCGAGGCGACCCTCGCCATCGCGGAGGGAGTGGGCGTGCGGGGCCTCATCAACATCCAGTTCGCCCTCGCCTCGGACGTGCTCTACGTCCTCGAAGCCAACCCGCGGGCCTCGCGCACCGTGCCCTTCGTCTCGAAGGCCACCGGCGTGCAGCTCGCCAAGGGGGCGGCGCTCATCGGCACCGGCGTCACCATCGCGGAGCTCCGGGGTGAGCACGGACTGCTCCCGGCGCGGGGCGACGGCGGCTCCCTGCCGCTGGACGCACCGGTGTCCGTGAAGGAAGCCGTCCTGCCGTTCAGCCGCTTCCGCACCCCGGAGGGCACGGTCGTCGACTCGCTGCTGGGCCCCGAGATGCGCTCCACGGGTGAGGTCATGGGGATCGACAAGTACTTCGACACGGCCTTCGCGAAGAGCCAGGCCGCCGCGAACGCCGCTCTGCCGATCGAGGGCAAGGTCTTCGTGTCCGTTGCGAACCGGGACAAGCGCTCCATCATCATGCCCGTCAAGCGGCTCGTCGACCTCGGCTTCGAGATCGTCTCCACCGGTGGCACGGCAGACGTGCTCCGGCGCAGCGGCATCCAGGCGACCACGGTCCGCAAGGTCGCCGAGGGCGTGGGAGCCTCCGGCGAGGGTACCGTCGTCGACCTCATCACCGAGGGCGGGATCGACATGATCATCAACACGCCCTCGGGCGGGCAGGCCCGCGGCGACGGCTACGAGATCCGCGCCGCGGCCACCTCCTACGGGTTGCCGGTCATCACGACCATCCCCGAGGTGGGAGCGGCCGTGCAGGCGATCGAGGCCATGCGCTCCTACGAGTGGTCGGTGACGAGCCTCCAGGAGCACGCTGCCAACCTGCGCGCGTCGACCGAAGCCCGCGATGCCGGCCTGCGCGCGTCGACCGAAGCCGGCCATGCCTCCTGAGGCCGGCGCCGCCGCGTCCCGTGCCCCGTTCGGGGAGCGGCTCGCGGCGGCGCGTGCGGCGAAGGGCAGCCTGTGCGTCGGGATCGACCCGCATCCCGCGCTGCTGGCAGGCTGGGGACTGGACGACTCACCCGCGGGCCTCGAGCGGTTCTCGCTCGCGGTGCTCGACGCCGTCGGGCCTGTCGCGGCAGCCGTGAAGCCCCAGGTGGCGCTGTACGAGCGGCACGGCGCGCGGGGGCTGGCGGTCCTGGAGGCCCTGCTGGCGCACGCCGCGGAGTCCGGTGTCCTGACGATCGCGGACGCCAAGCGCGGCGACATCGGCTCGACGATGCAGGCGTATGCGGAGGCATGGCTGGGGGAGGGGCGGCCCCTGGCTGCCGACGCCGTGACCCTCAACCCGTACCTCGGGTTCGAGTCCCTCCGGCCCGCCATCGATCTCGCCACCGCGACCGGCCGGGGCGTCTTCGTCCTCGCACTCACCTCGAATCCTGAGGGCCGGTCGGTGCAGCACGTCGGAGGGGACGCGTCCGTGGCGCGGTCCATCGCGCATGCTGCCGCCGCCGAGAACGCCGGGTCGGCACCCGGGCACGTGGGACTCGTCGTCGGGGCGACCATCGGCGACGCCGCCCAACGGCTCGGCCTGGACCTCGCCTCGCTCAACGGCCCCATCCTCGCACCCGGCGTGGGAGCGCAGGGTGCGGGGCCGGAGGAACTCCGTGGCGCGTTCGGGGACGCCCTGCCGTTCGTCCTGCCGACGTCGAGCCGTGCCATCCTCGCGGCAGGACCCGCTCCCGGGAACCTGCGGGCGGCGGCGGAGCGGACGCGCGACGAGCTGGTGTAGGTCGCACTGATCCCACGCCGGTCGCATTGATTTCGGAGGCGTGCGCCGGGTAGGTTCGGTTCGGGACCCGACCCATCCACCCCATCGGGTGCCGTCAAGCGCAGGGAGCACCAGTGAGTCTGAAGCCATTGACGGATGTCGAACGAACACGGGCGCGGGAGAAGGCGACGGCAGCGCGCGCGGTTCGGGCGGACATCAAGTCCCGGCTGAAGACCGGTAAGCTTTCGGTGGCGGAAGTGATCGAGAATCCCGACGGCGACGACGCCGTGGGCCGCCTCAAGGTCCTGGATCTCCTCAAGGCCCTGCCCGGCGTGGGGGACGTACGGGCGGCCGCCATCATGGCAGAGGTCGGTATCGCCGCGACGCGCCGCGTCCGCGGACTCGGCATCCATCAGCGCAGGTTACTCGTCGAGTACCTCGGACACCATTCTGGCTCGGCCAGTAAGTAAGGAAGCGTCAGTGATCCAGCCCCGGTTGACTGTTCTCGCCGGTCCGACCGCGGTCGGCAAGGGAACTGTCTCGACCTACATCCGGGACAACTACCCGGAGGTGTGGCTCTCCGTCTCCGCGACCACCCGCCCTCCCCGCCCGGGTGAGGTCCATGGCGTGCACTACTTCTTCGTCTCCTCGGAGGAGTTCGACCAGCTCATCGAGGACGGGGAGCTGCTGGAGTGGGCCGTGGTCCATGGCCGCAACCGCTACGGCACGCTGCGCAGCACCGTGCAGGCCGCGATGGACGAGGGCCGCACCGTGCTGCTCGAGATCGATCTGCAGGGCGCGCGCCAGGTCAAGGAGAGCATGCCGGAGGCGAATTTCGTCTTCCTCGCGCCGCCGAGCTGGGACGAGATGGTGCGCCGGCTCGTGGGCCGCGGCACCGAAACACCGGAGGAACAGCAGCAGCGGCTGGAAACAGCTAAACTGGAACTTGCCGCCGAGCCGGAATTCAACCACACCGTCGTCAACGACACCGTGGAGCATGCGGCAGACGAGCTCGTATCACTGATGGGACTGCGTCCGCTGCAGCGCTGAGAAGCCCTGCACCGGCCGTTCCGCCTAATATTTGGAGAATTTGTGTCAACTCAGCCCGAAGGCATCATCAACCCGCCGATCGACTCTCTGCTGGAGGCCTCGGACTCGAAGTACGCCCTCGTGATCTACGGTGCCAAGCGCGCCCGCCAGATCAACGCGTACTACTCCCAGCTGCACGAGGGGCTCTTCGAGTACGTCGGCCCCCTGGTCGACACGAAGCTGAACGAGAAGCCGCTCTCCATCGCGCTGCGCGAGATCAACGAGGGCATGCTCGTGTCCACGCCGATGGAACAGTCCGAGTAGTCCCCCCGGTCGGGCAGGACACGGACAACCGGTGCGCATAGTACTCGGTGTCGGAGGAGGGATCGCAGCCTACAAGGCAGCATCCCTCCTCCGTCTTTTCACGGAGGCGGGGCATGACGTCACCGTCATCCCCACGGACGCGGCAACCCGCTTCGTCGGCACCGCCACCTGGGAGGCGCTCTCGGGCAACCCGGTGAGCAACAGCGTCTGGGACGACGTCGACAAGGTGAACCACGTGCGGCTCGGGCACGAGGCCGACCTCATCGTCGTCGCCCCCGCCACCGCCGACGTCCTGGCCCGCGCTGCCGCCGGGCTCGCCAACGACCTGCTGACCGGTACCCTCCTCATGGCGCACGGTCCCGTCTTCCTGGCGCCTGCCATGCACACCGAGATGTGGCAGCACGCCGCCACGAGGGCGAATGTCGAGACCCTCCGCTCCCGGGGCGTCACGGTCATGGAGCCCGCGTCCGGGCGCCTCACCGGCGCGGACTCCGGTCCTGGCCGGCTGCCGGAACCGGCCGACATCTTCGAAGCGGCGATGGTTGCCGTCGCGCGGTCCTCGGGATCCGGAGCCCTGCAGGGCAAGCGCGTCACCATCTCCGCAGGAGGCACGCGCGAGGCCCTCGACCCGGTGCGCTTCCTCGGCAACCGGTCGTCCGGCAAGCAGGGCATGGCCCTCGCCGAGGCGGCCCTCGCCCGGGGAGCCCAGGTGACCCTGGTCCTCGCGCATGCGGATGTGGCACCGCCCCGCGGCTGCGACGTCGTCCGGGTCGAGTCAGCCCTCCAGCTGCGCGAGGCCGTCCTCGCGGCGCTCCCGGCCACCGACATCCTCGTGATGGCCGCTGCGGTCGCCGACTTCCGTCCCGCCGAGGTCGTCACCACCAAGATCAAGAAGAACGACGACGGGACCGATCCGGTGATTACGCTCGTCCGCAATCCCGACGTCCTCCGTGAGGCCGTGCTGGCCCGGCAGGATCACGGGAGGCCGCCCGTCATCGCGGGATTCGCCGCCGAGACCGGGGATGCCACGGCCGACCCGCTCACGCATGCCCGAGCCAAGCTCGCGCGGAAGGGCTGTGACTTCCTCGTGCTGAACGTCGTCGGTTCCGACCGGGTCTTCGGCGCGGACTCGAACGAGATCACCATCCTCGACGCCGACGGCATTGAGTCGGCTGCGGTGCGCGGATCGAAGCGGGTCGTCGCGGACGCAGTGCTCGACCACGCCGCGCAGCTCCTGGCCCGCTGAGGCAGGTCCGCCGGGCGTACCGACCGGCCCGCTGCCAGTGGCCGGCCGGCGTCCACCCGGCGTCCCCGCCGGGCGTATCGACCGGCCTCCGTCCGGCAGCCGCGGAGACCGTCGGGCCGCGTAGTATCCGGGGCTGACTGTCCCTCCGACCAAGTAGAGTGGGCACGTGAATTCACCCAGCACTAGTTCCCCCCTGCGCCTTTTCACCTCGGAGTCGGTCACCGAGGGCCATCCGGACAAGATCTGCGACCAGATCAGCGACGCGATCCTCGACGGCCTCCTGGAGCAGGACCCCGACTCCCGCGTGGCGGTCGAGACGCTCGTCACCACCGGACTGGTGCATGTCGCGGGTGAGGTGACCACGGAGGCGTACGTCGAGATCCCGGACATCGTCCGCAAGACGATCCTCGGCATCGGCTACGACTCCTCGGCGAACGGTTTCGACGGCGCGCGGTGCGGCGTGTCGGTGTCCATCGGCCAGCAGTCCGCGGAGATCGCCTCGGGCGTCTTCACCTCCCTGGAGACCCGCGAGGGCACCGGCGTCGATCCCTTCGACGCCCAGGGCGCCGGCGACCAGGGGATCATGTTCGGCTACGCGAGCGACGAGACCGCGGTGATGATGCCGGCGCCCATCTGGCTGTCCCACCGCCTCTCCGAGCGGCTCACCGCTGTCCGCAAGGACGGCACCCTTCCGTACCTCCGGCCCGACGGCAAGACCCAGGTCACCATCGGGTACGACGGCGACCGGCCGGTTTCGATCGACTCCGTCGTCATCTCGTCGCAGCACTCCTCCGACGTGTCCCTCGAGCAGCTCAGGGCCGACCTGGCCGACCACGTCATCGCGCCGGTCCTCGCGGACTCCGAGCTCGACACGTCCTCCGTCCGGCACATCCTCAACCCGGGCGGTGCGTTCGTGATCGGCGGCCCCGTGGGGGATGCCGGACTGACGGGCCGCAAGATCATCGTGGACACGTACGGAGGCATGGCCCGGCACGGCGGTGGGGCCTTCAGCGGTAAGGACCCCTCGAAGGTGGACCGTTCGGCGGCCTATGCCATGCGCTGGGTCGCGAAGAACGTCGTCGCGGCCGGTCTTGCGCGCCGCGCCGAGATCCAGATCGCCTACGCCATCGGCATGGCCCAGCCGGTCGGCATCTATGTCGAGACCTTCGGGACCGAGACGGTCGACCCGCTCGCCATCGGAACCGCCATCCGCGAGGTCTTCGACCTCCGCCCCCTCGGCATCATCACGGCTCTCGACCTGAAGAAGCCCATCTACCAGCGCACCGCCGCCCACGGCCACTTCGGCCGTGAGGAGGAGGGCTTCACCTGGGAGCGCACCGACCGCGTGGACAAGCTCCGGAGCTACTTCAACGCCTGAGCGGGAAGGGGACAGCGCGCGGCGCAGGCTGCCGGACGCTTCAGCATCATGACGGAGACGGAGCGGGACACGATCGGGACGGACGGCCAGCTGTCGCTGCTGCACGGCTTCGGGCCCGCGAAGCTGCCCCAGACCGATCCCGAACGTGCCTCGACGCGTCCCGTGGCCCGGGTGGTCCTCGACGCGCAGCTGCCCCATCTCGACCGGTTTTTCGATTACGCGGTACCCGCCGCCATGGACGCCGAGGCGCAGCCCGGGGTGAGGGTGAAGGTCCGGTTCGCCGGACGCGAGCACACGGGGTTCCTCGCCGAACGGGTGGACGAGGCCAGCACCACGGCCACGCTCCTGCCCCTGGGCAAGGTCGTGTCCCCCCAGCGGGTCCTGACGCCCGAGGTCCTGGCCCTCGCGGAAGCCGTCGCGGCGCGGTCGGTCGGAACGGTGAGCGACGTCCTGCGGCTGGCTGTCCCGCCGCGCATGGCCCGTGTGGAGGACGAGTTCCCTCCTGGAACTGCTCCGGCAGGTGATCCGGCAGGTGATCCGGGCGCAGCCGGGTCGGCACAACCGGCCCCCGGGATCTTCCGGCGCTACTCCAACGGGCCGGCCTACCTGCAGCACCTGCGAGCGGGGGAATCACCGCGCGCGGTCCTCACGAGCCTCGGCGGCTTCGGCAGCACGGCGTGGACGGAGGAGATCGCTGAGGCCGTCGCCGAGACGGCAGCCTCGGGCCGCGGCTCCATCGTCGTCGTCCCCGACCAGCGCGACCTCGCACGCATCGAGAGCGCGCTCGTGGCCCGTCTCGGGTCGTCCGCCGTGGCCCGCCTCACGGGGGAGGACGGGGCGACGCCCCGGTACCGCAGCTTCCTGCGGATCCTGCACGGGTCGGCAACGGTCGCCGTGGGGACCCGTTCGGCCGCCTACGCGCCCGTCCGGAACCTGGGACTGGTGTGCCTGTGGGACGACGGCGACGACCAGCATCTCGAGCAGCGCGCACCGTACCAGCACGTCCGCGACGTGCTGCTCGTGCGGGCCGAGCAGGAGGGTGCAGCCGTCCTGCTCCCCTCCTTCTCCCGCAGCACGGAGGCGCAGCGGCTCGTCGACACCGGCTGGGCGCACGCCGTCCAGGCCGATCGTGCCGAGGTGCGCCGGGCGACACCGCGGGTCGTCCACGCTGCCGACGCGTACCAGATGGAACGCGACCCGCTGGCCGCGCAGGCCCGGATACCCCACGCGGCCTGGGCGGCGGCGCAGGCCGGGCTGAAGCACGGGCCCGTCCTGCTGCAGGTGGCCCGCACCGGATTCTCCCCGTCCCTCGCCTGTGACCGGTGCCGTCACGCTGCGCGGTGCTCCTCCTGCGCCGGGCCACTGGCGCAGCCGAGCCGGAACGCTCCGCCGGCCTGCCGGTGGTGCGGGCGGCCCGAGACCTCCTGGTCCTGTCCCGAATGCGGCGGGACCCGTGTCCGCGCAACCGTCGCGGGTGCCACCCGGACCGCCGAGGAACTGGGGCGGGCCTTCCCCGGCGTGCCGGTCGTGTCCTCCGCGGGCGAGCACATCGTCGACACCGTCCGGGACGTGCCCGCCGTCGTCGTCGCGACACCCGGCGCCGAGCCCGTGGCACCCGGCGGCTACGCCGCGGTCATCCTGCTCGACGGGAACGCCCTGCTCAGCCGCGAGTCCCTGCGCGCCGGGGAAGATGCCCTGCGGCGCTGGTTCTCGGCGGCCATCCTGGCCCGCCCCTCCGCGGCAGGCGGCACCGTGGTCATCACGGGCGACGACGACGTCGCGGTGGGCCACCTCGTGCGCTGGGATCCCGCCGGCGCGGCGGCGAGGGAACTTCTCGAGCGGCAGGACCTCGGCCTGCCTCCCGCCGTCCGGTATGCCGTGCTGACGGGGACCCGCGAGGCCCTGACGTACTTCCTCGAAGGAGTCGAGACCGGGGGCGCCCGCGTCGTCGGGCCCGCACCCGTCCCGCCGGACATCCGCCGGGAGGCGGTACGGGCGGCCCGTGCAGCGGCGGACCCGAAGGACGCCGGGCGGACGGGCGATGCGGCTCCGGACGCACTCGCCGGGCAGGGAAGCCACCGCGTCCTCCTGTTCTTCCCCTATCGGGCAGCAGCGGCCATGACACGGCAGCTGCGGGCCCGCCGCGCCACCCTGTCCGCGAAACGGACGGGAGATCCGGTCCACATCCGGCTCGATGCGCTCGACGTGCTCTAACCGACAGCTCGACGCGCTCACGCCGGCCGCCCGCACTGGGATTACGGCAACCTTTCCGCTGCCTGCCTCAGCCGGCGTCCGTGCCTGCGTCGGCCGTGCCAGTCCCTGGATCAGACGTTGCGATCAGCCGTCTGGGTCAGCCGTTCGTGTCCGTCCCCGCTTCGGCGTCCGGGCCTGCGGCGGCGTCAGTCGTTCGGCGCGCGGTCCCGCGATTGAGCGCCAGATGGCCTCCCAGGAATCCCGCGCCGGCCACCACCGCGTTACCCGCCAGACCGAGCCCCATGCCCAGGGCATGACGGTCCCGGATCCGGGCGATGAGGGAGCCGAGGAGGAGGAAGATGGCGATGTCGGTGCCCAGGGCGTGCACCGCGCCGATCCGGCGCTCGGCACCCTCCATCCCCGCCCAGTCACCGGCACCGGAGATCGCCGTCGGTACCGACGCCGCCAGCCCTGCGCCGACCAGGAGCGTGGCGCTGGAGCGTCCGCCGGCCTCGCCGGCTACATCGAGGATGGACGCACTCAACCAGCATCCGAGCGTCACGTCGGTGAGCAGCGGATGCACCGAGTGGCCGAGGACGCCGGTATGGAACGGGCTGTGCCCTGCCCACCTCAGCAGGGGCCCGTACAGGACCTCCTGGGCGACCGCGACCCGTTCCGACAGGGCATCCTCTCCCACGGAGTGCGCGACACGCTGCGGCAGTGACAGTTCCATGGTCATGGACGGTACGCCGGTGCCGTGCGGCTGTACAGAGCGCCGCGGGGACGGCGCCGTCAGGTAGCGGGCACGGTCCGCCATCCACCGGAATCGATCTCGACCATGATCGGCGCGGTCCCTGCGATGCCCTGCGTCCGCAGCGCCCGGGCGATGTCCGCCGGAGGTGCGGTCACCACGAAGGCCTCGCCGCGGTACAGGTCTGCCGTCTCCTCCACGAGGGCGACGATGGCACCGGGACCGCGCGCCTCGAACCGGCCCGCGACCTGCAGGCGCACCAGCCACGGGGGCGGAGCGGCGGCGGCGTCGAGCAGGATCGCCGTGGCCGGACACTGGAGATCGGCCATGTCAGGCCCGCCGTCGTGCATGCTCGGCGACGGCCCGTCGGCACGCGACCCGGAGCTGCTCCGCGGAGGCCGACCAGGAGTACTGCGCCGCCCGTTCGAGACCGGCCCGGGACGCCTCGGCCCACCGGTCCGGCTCCGCCAGGGTCCGTACTGCGGCGGCCACCGCCGACGGGTCGTCCGGGTCGACGTACAGCGCCGCGGCACCGCCGACCTCGCGGAAGATGGGGATGTCGCTCGCGACCACCGGGGTGCCCGTCGCCATCGCCTCGATGATCGGCAGGCCGTACCCTTCCGCCTTCGACAGGGTGACGAGCGCGGTCGAGTCGTGCAGCAGGTCCTCGTACTCGGCGTCGGTCACGCCGCCGTGGAAGACCACGCGGTCCGCTCCGGGAGCGAGGGACTCGAGCTCCCGGCGGCGTTCCGGGGTGATGCGGCTCAGGAGGTGGAGCGTGTGCCCGGGCAGGGCGGCCATGGCGCGGACGAGTGTCTCCACGTTCTTGTAGGGCATGAAGGAGCCCATGTAGAGCAGCGACGCCGACCGTGACGCGTGCGGATCGCGACGGCGCTCCGTCGGCTGCGGCGCATTGCCCACGAGCATGACCGGTCGGCGCGTCAGCCGGTGCCGGCGGATGAGGTCCGCCGTCGTGCCGGAGATGGTGGCCACGACGTCCGCGCGGTCGAGGAGGAGGCGCTGGGGCCAGTAGGCGAGGTGGTAGAGCCGCCAGAGCAGGCGCACGGGGAGCGGGAGGAACGACGGCGGCGCCGGGTTCTGGTAGTAGATGAGGTCGTGCAGGGTGAGGATGAGCGGATACCTGCGGCCCCAGGACCCCATGGTCTGCATGGGGCACACGACGACGTCGGGCTCGAGGGGGTTGATGCGCCGGGCGACGAACAGTTCCGCGGGGGAGAGGGGGCTGGTGACCCGCACGTGCGGCACGTCCGGGAGGAGGGCGAGCTGCCGTGGGTCGCTGATCAGCATCACGACGTCGTCCGTCTCGGCGAGGGCAGCGATGAGGCTGGCTCCGTAACGGCTGATGCCGTCGTGGTGGTCGGTGCGCGTGAAGCGCGCGTCGAACAGGATCCTCATGCGGGTGCGTCCTTCAGGCAGTTCTCCAGGAACTTCTCCAGTAGCAGCGCTGCCTCGCGCGGCTTCTCGTAGTGGACGAGGTGGCCGACGCCGGGGATGACCTCCAGGGTCGCGTGCGGGATGAGGGCAGCCAGCTCCCGTTGGCCGGCGACCGACCCGATGTCGTCGTTCTCCGCGGCAAGAAGCAGGACCGGCATCGTCAGCTCCCGCGCACGGTCCCGGACGGTGCCCGAGATGGACGCCCGGAACGCCTCCAGTACGACGCGCCGGCCGGCGAACGAGCTGAAGTAGGCGTCGTGCTGCCCATGGATCCAGCGCCGCAGGTTCCTGTCCTTCGTCTTGGCCAGAAAGATGCTCATGCCCCGCACGATCACGGGATTCGCCAGGAGCGCCCGTCCGGCGGTGTCCGGCAGGCGGTCCGCGGCGACGTAGTAGCCCTCCGCCAGCCGGGATGCAGCCCGGCTGGGTCCCTCGAGGGCGGGAGCACTGATGGGATTGACGAGGACCAGGATCCCGGCGAGGTCCGGGTCCAGGGCGGCCTCGGCGGCGACGATCGACCCGAAGGAATGCCCGAGCAGGACCCGCGGTTCCGGGATTAGCCTCCGGGTGATGTCCCGGATGAAACGGGCGTAAGTGGCGACATCGTGCGTGCCGTTCAGTTCCTGGCCCTGCCCGAATCCCGGCAGGTCCGGCAGGAGGACCCTGTGCCCGGGTAGTTCCTCGACCAGGCGCAGCAACCCGTGATGGTCCCCCCGGAACCCGTGCACCATGACGATGGTCGCGCCGTGCGGACGGTCGTTCGGGCCGTCGTTCGGACCGCCGGCGGGATGGGCGGCGGGATAGTCCCAGACCCGTTGCAGCGTCCCCTCCCAGGGGATGCTGCGGACGACGGCGGAGCGCATCAGCCCACCCGGTCCGGGTGTGAGCCGAACCGCTGGTCCCGGTCCAGAGCGTCGAGTGCCGCGAGGTGCGCGTCGTCGAGGGCGAGCCCGAAGATGTCGAGGTTGGAAGCGATGCGCTCGCGGGAGCTCGCCTTCGGGATGGTGAGGATGCCGTGCTGCAGGTGCCACCGCAGGATCACCTGCGCCGGCGTCCGCCCGAGCTCGGCCGCGATGCGTCCGACGACGGGGTCCTGCAGCACGTTGCCGCGCCCGAGGGGACTCCATGCCTGGGTGGCGATGCCGTGCCGTTCGTGGAAGGAGCGCAGGTCGTGCTGCTGCAGGTACGGGTGCAGCTCCACCTGGTTGAGGACGGGGACGACGCCGGTCTCGGCCAGGAGTCGCTCCAGGTGCGGCCGCTGGAAGTTGGACACCCCGATGGACCGGACACGTCCTTCCGCCTGGAGCCGCCCCAGGGCACGCCAGGTCTCGACGTACAGGTCCTTCGAGGGGCACGGCCAGTGGATGAGGTAGAGGTCGAGCCGGTCGAGGCCCAGCAGGTCCATCGATGCGTCGAACGCCCGCAGCGTGGCGTCATGGCCGTGGTCGTCGTTCCAGACCTTCGACGTCACGAACAGATCCTTCCGGTCGCCGGTCTCGAGGTAGGCCCGCGCGGCTTCGCCCACGCCCGCTTCGTTGCCGTAGAGGGCCGCCGTGTCGAGGAGCCGGTACCCGGCCTCGAGCGCCGTCGAGCAGAGGTGTGCGGTGTCCGCGGGCGGGACCTTGTAGACGCCGTACCCGACGACGTCGATCGAGGTGCCGTCGGCGAGTGCGATGCGGGGGACGGAGGAGCTCATGGGGGAACTCTACCGAGATCGGTCCGGGCAGGGCCTGCGTCCGACAGGCCCTGCGCATCGGTCAGCGGGGATCGACCTGTCGAGGATGAGCTCCAGTCCCTACCTTCCCGCTGGCGGCGGCTGCGGAGGCACTGGACTCCCTCGAGCCGGGCGCCGTCCGCGGCAAGGGAGTCCTTACGGTGTAACCGTGGGTGCTCCGGGAGTTCCTCCGCTCAGGCGTGGACGAGGCGCCGGGCGGATCCCTCGTCCAGGATGAGGTCGGTGGCCAGTCCTGCGGCGAGCGCCCCGCGCAGGCCGTGGATCTTCGATTCCCCCGACACGACGCAGATGCGCCGCTGGACCCGCTTCAGGTCGTCGAGGTCCGGGCCGGTGCTGCGCTTGTTGAGCAGGATGTCGCTGTGGGTGCCGTCGGCCCGGAAGAACATGGTGGCGACGTCGCCCACGACCTCCTCGCTCTCCAGGGTGTCGAGGTCCTCCCGGTCCAGGTAGCCACCGCTGTAGACATGGCTCGGGATGCCGGCGCCGATCGACCCGACACCGAAGATCGCCATGGTCATCCGGCCCTGCAGGTCGAGGATGCGGCGGACGCTGCGCTCCTCCCACATTGCCGTCTTGGTGGCCGCATGGTCGAAGAACGCGGGGACGGGGAACTGTTCCACGCGTGCACCGTAGGCCTGCCCGAAGCGCCGCAGGATCTCGCTCGCGTAGGTGATCCCCGTGGTCTGCGTGTTGCCGGCTCCGTTGAGTTGCACGATCGTGCTGTCGTGGGTCTGCTTGCGGGTGAGGTGGTGGCTGACGGCGCTCAGGGTGGATCCCCAGGCGACGCCGATGATGGCGTTCGAATCCACGAGGGGCCCGATAGTGCGGGCCGCCTGGATGGCGACGCGGTCGAGCACCTCGGAGTCGCTGACGGAGTCCGCGACCGGCACCACATGGGCCTCGACGCCGAACCGGCGGCTGATCTGCTGCTCCAGCGCCGGCGCACGCTCGGACGGATTGTTCAGGGAGATCTGCACGAGGCCGGTCTCGCGCGCCATGGAGAGCAGACGGGAGACCGTGGAGCGCGAGGTGCGCAGCTCACGCGCAATGGCCTCCATGGTGAGGTCCTGGAGGTAGTACATCTGGGCGGCCCTCAGGGCGTCCCGCGAGCGGTTGCCCTCCGTGCGGTCCGCGCCGGCAGACTCCCGTGCGGGAGTGCCGTTCGTCGTCGTCATCCCGTTAGTCTGGCCGCCTCTGCACGTTTGTGCAATCCGATTGACTGCTATTCCCACTGCTTGAAGGATGGAACCGCAGCACCCATTCCAGACAGAAGAGCCACACAGAAGCGACGGAGCAGTCCCTTGAGCATTCCAGCCGACCGGACCACCGGTGAAGGCACCACAACTTCTATCCGCACCGTGGTGCAGAAGCTCAGGGACACCCCCCGGGCCTCCGTGCTCGTCATCGGCGGCGGCATCAACGGGGTCGGTACCTTCCGCGACCTCGCACTGCAGGGGATCGACGTCGCCCTCGTGGAGCGCGGCGACTACTGCCAGGGTGCCTCGGGTGCCTCGTCGCACATGATCCACGGCGGGATCCGCTACCTCGAGAACGGCGAGTTCCGCCTCGTCCGCGAGTCCGTCATCGAGCGCAACGCCCTCCTGCGGATCGCTCCGCACTATGTGAAGCCGCTGCAGACCACGATCCCCATCTACACGACGTTCTCGGGCATCCTCTCCGCCCCCATGCGTTTCCTCACGCACCGCCAGGGCAAGCAGGTGGAGCGCGGCGCCGTCCTCATCAAGGCCGGCCTCACGATGTACGACTTCTTCTCGCGCGACGGCGGCAACGTCCCCCGCCACTCCTTCGTCGGCCGCAAGAAGGCGCTCGCCGCCATGCCCGAGCTCCGCAAGGACATCAAGTACGCGGCAACCTACTTCGACGCCTCCGTGCACAACCCGGAGCGCCTGACGCTGGACGTGCTGCGCGACGGCCAGGTCGCCAACCCCGCCGCCCGCGCCGCCAACTACGTCAGCGCTATCGGCACCACCGAGGAGGGCGTCGTGCTGCGGGACGAGCTCACGGGGGAGACTTTCCCGTTCCAGGCCGACGTCGTCGTCAACGCGACCGGGGCCTGGACCGACAGCACCAACGCCGCACTCGGTGCTGAGACCCTCTTCATGGGCGGCACCAAGGGCTCCCACATCGTGCTGGACAACCCCCGACTGCTCGCGGCCTGCAACGGCACGGAGATCTTCTTCGAGCATCTCGACGGCCGGATCGTCCTCATCTACCCCATGGGGGACCGCGTCCTCGTCGGCACCACCGACATCGACGTCGACGTCGAAGCGCAGGCCGTCTGCACCGACGAGGAGATCGCATACTTCTTCGAACTCATCGGGCACGTGTTCCCCGACATCCCGGTGTCGCAGGACGACATCGTGTACAGCTTCTCCGGCGTGAGGCCCCTGCCGCGCCACGACGACACGCAGCCCGGCTTCGTCTCGCGCGACTACCGCATCGAGAAGCGCGAGGAGAAGCGGGGCGGCCGGTCCGTCACCACGCTGAGCCTGGTCGGCGGCAAGTGGACCACCTTCCGCGCCCTGTCCGAGCACCTCACCGACGACACGCTCGCGGCCCTCGGTGCGGCGCGCAGGACCTCGACGGCGGGTGTCGCGATCGGCGGCGGCAGGGACTTCCCGACGGACGAAGCGTCGCGGCGCGCCTGGGTCGCTGCGGCGGTACGGCCGGGCGTCGACGAGGCCCGCGTGGAGGTTCTGCTGACCCGCTACGGGACCCGTGCGAAGGATGTTCTCGAATACCTCGCCGAAAGCCCGGACAGGATGTTTAATTCCACGCAGGAGCTGAGCACGCGAGAACTCGCCTACATGGTGGAGCACGAGCAGGTCGGCCACCTGATCGATGTCCTGATTCGCCGTACATCGCTTGCATTCCGGGGCCTGGTCTCCGAGGAACTGCTCGCTGAGCTTGCCGAGACCCTGGCCCCGCTGCTGGGCTGGACCGCTGCGGAATCCGCAGCGGAGATCGAGCTCGCCGAGAAGGTCCTCGCCGAAGCCCACCGGGTGCAGGTCAAGAGCTTGACCGCGTAGCGGCACCTGCCGCGACGTGGTCGAACCGCTGT
The DNA here is from genome assembly GCF_054510975.1 of Arthrobacter rhamnosi. Taxonomy (NCBI): domain Bacteria; kingdom Bacillati; phylum Actinomycetota; class Actinomycetes; order Micrococcales; family Micrococcaceae; genus Arthrobacter; species Arthrobacter rhamnosi. The sequence continues at coordinate 115,488 of NZ_JBTNDN010000006.1, forward strand.
TCCGGCGGTGCAGTGCCAACGGCAGTGGTTGCCGGGGGGAACCAACGGGTGCCGTCGAGGCGGCGGCACCCGTCGATAAATGAATAGATAGAGGAGTCAATGATGTCTCTGGAAGTATTTGTTGCCGAAACCTTCGGCACGATGCTGCTGCTATTGCTCGGTACGGGCGTCGTCGCGAATGTCGCGCTCGCCAGGACCAAGGGCAATAACGGCGGCTTCCTCATGGTCAACTTCGGATGGGGGCTCGCAGTCTTCGCCGGCGTCTACGTCGCAGCCCTCTCCGGAGCCCACCTCAACTTCGCGGTCACGATGGGTCTCTGGGTCAACGGCGACACCGCCGAATTCGCTCCGGGCGTCGACAAGAACTTCATCAATGCGATCGCCTACCTCGCGGCGCAGATGCTCGGTTCCATCCTCGGTGCGGTCCTGTGCTGGCTCTCCTACAAGCAGCACTTCGACGAGGAGCCGGACCCCGCCAACAAGCTCGGCGTCTTCTCCACGGGTCCCGCCATCCGTTCCTACGGCTGGAACCTCGTCACCGAGATCATCGGCACGTTCGTGCTCGTCTTCGTCATCCTGTCCCTCGGCCCCACCGCAACGGGCCTCGGCCCCCTCGCGGTCGCCCTGCTGGTCGTCGGTATCGGTGCATCCCTCGGCGGCCCCACCGGCTACGCCATCAATCCGAACCGCGACCTCGGTCCCCGTATCGCCCACGCCATCCTGCCCATCCGGGGCAAGGGCAGCAGCGACTGGGGCTACGCCTGGGTCCCGGTGGTCGGACCGATCATCGGTGGTGTCCTCGCCGGCATCGTCGTCCAGTTCGTCACGTTCCCCGTAGCGGCCGCGTAGGTCCCCCTTCCGGTTCGGCGGCTGTGCGCAGCCGCCGATCAACGACGTCCATCCAATGAAGGAGCAAGACATGTCGCAGCAGTACGTCATAGCCATCGATCAGGGCACCACCTCCAGCAGGGCCATCGTGTTCGACCACAAGGGGGACATCGTGTCCTCCGGCCAGAAGGAACACGAGCAGATCTTCCCGCAAGCCGGCTGGGTGGAGCACGACCCCGCCGAGATCTGGGACAACACCCGCGAGGTCATCGGCACCGCACTCTCCAAAGCGAACCTCACACGCCACGACATCGCCGCAGTCGGCATCACCAACCAGCGCGAGACCGCCGTCGTCTGGGACAGGACCACCGGCAAGGCCGTCTACAACGCGATCGTCTGGCAGGACACGCGGACGCAGAACATCGTGGACGAGCTGGCACGGGACGGCGGCGTCGAACGGTACAAGCAGAAGGTCGGCCTGCCGCTGGCCACCTACTTCTCCGGCACCAAGATCAAGTGGATCCTCGACAACGTCGACGGGGCACGCGAGAAGGCGGAGGCCGGCGACCTCCTGTTCGGCAACACGGACTCCTGGGTCACCTGGAACCTCACGGGCGGCACCGACGGCGGCGTGCACATCACCGACGTCACCAACGCCTCGCGCACGCTGTTCATGGATCTCGAGACGCTGGCGTGGGACGAGTCGATCCTCGCCGACTTCGGCGTACCCGTGTCGATGATGCCCGAGATCAAGTCCTCGTCGGAGGTCTACGGCACCGTGCACACCTCGCAGCTCCTGCGCGAGACGCCGGTGGCCGGCATCCTCGGTGACCAGCAGGCGGCGACCTTCGGCCAGGCCGCCTTCGACAAGGGCGGTGCGAAGAACACGTACGGCACCGGCAACTTCATGATCGTAAACACCGGCGAGGAGATCGTCCACTCCAAGAACGGCCTGCTCACGACGGTCTGCTACCGGCTCGGTGACGCGAAGCCGGTCTACGCGCTCGAGGGTTCCATCGCGGTCACGGGTTCGCTCGTGCAGTGGCTCCGCGACAACCTGGGCATCATCAAGAGCGCCCCGGAGGTCGAGCAGCTCGCCAAGACGGTCGATGACAACGGTGGCGTCTACATCGTCCCTGCGTTCTCCGGCCTCTTCGCACCGTACTGGCGTTCGGACGCCCGCGGAGCTATCGTCGGGCTCACCCGCTTCGTCAACAAGGGCCACATCGCCCGTGCGGCGCTGGAGGCCACGGCCTTCCAGACGCGTGAGGTGCTGGACGCGGCGAATGCCGATTCCGGGGTGAACATGGAGGACCTTCGAGTCGACGGCGGCATGGTCGCCAATGACGCCCTGATGCAGTTCCAGGCCGACATCCTCGGCATCCCCGTCATCCGACCGAAGGTCACCGAGACCACCGCGCTCGGCGCTGCCTACGCTGCGGGCCTCGCCGTCGGCTTCTGGAAGAACACCGACGAGCTCGCCACCAACTGGGCCGAGGACAAGCGCTGGAACCCGTCCATGGACGAGGCCGAGCGGGAGCGCCAGCTGCGCCTCTGGAAGAAGGCGGTCACGAAGACCTTCGACTGGGTCGACGAGGACGTGCGCTAGCACTCATCTCCCATCACCGGGTCATGTCCGGTCCGCCGCAGGGCGGGCCGGGCAGGACCTAGCAGGTGCACCCCTGCAACCCGGAATCCGTCGTCGGGCTGCGGGCACTGCTAAAGTGAACGCATGCTCCGCGCCCTCCTGCTTACCTAGCCGCACGGTACTCACCGTGCGGCGGCCCCTCCCTGTGTGAGGGGCTTTTGTGTGTCCGGCGCAGGACACCCCGAGGCAACGGGGGCGCGGGTCCGCGGCAGCGCAGCAGAGAAGAAGCATCGAGCAGGACGACGTTCCACCGACAGGACAGGTCAACATACAGTGAGCATCAACCCCGAGGGCGCTCAGCCGGACGAGAACACCTACGATTTCTCCGCCATCGAGGCGAAGTGGCCCGCGGTCTGGGACCGACTCCAGGCGTTCGCACCGGCCGACGACGGCGAGCGCGAGCGCCGCTACGTGCTCGACATGTTCCCCTACCCCTCCGGCGACCTGCACATGGGCCACGCCGAGGCGTTCGCCATGGGCGACGTCGCGGCGCGTTTCTACCGACAGAAGGGCTACGACGTCCTGCACCCGATCGGCTGGGACTCCTTCGGGCTCCCCGCCGAGAACGCGGCCATCAAGCGCAACGCCCATCCCGCAGAGTGGACCTACGCGAACATCGAGACCCAGGCGAACTCGTTCCGGCGCTACGCGATCAGCGCCGACTGGAGCCGCCGGCTGCACACCTCCGACTCGGAGTACTACCGCTGGACACAGTGGCTCTTCGTGCGGTTCTTCCAGAAGGGGCTGGCCTACCGCCGCAACTCGCCGGTGAACTGGTGCCCCAAGGACCAGACCGTCCTGGCGAACGAGCAGGTCATCAACGGCGCCTGCGACCGCTGCGGGACGATGGTCACCAAGAAGAACCTGAACCAGTGGTACTTCAAGATCACCGACTACGCGGACCGCCTGCTGGACGACATGGAGCAGCTGAAGGGCCACTGGCCCGAGCGCGTGCTCGCCATGCAGCGCAACTGGATCGGCCGTTCCGAGGGCGCGCACGTGCGGTTCCGGATCGAGGCCGACGGCGACCTGCCGGCGAGCGACGTCACCGTCTTCACGACCCGGCCGGACACCCTGTACGGGGCGACGTTCTTCGTCGTGGCCGCGGACGCCGACCTCGCGCTGGACCTCGTCACGCCGGACCGGAGGGCGGACCTCGAGCAGTACCGGGAGCAGGTCAAGGGACTGTCGGAGATCGAACGCCAGGCGACGGAGCGTGAGAAGACCGGGATCTTCACCGGCCGCTACGCCGTCAACCCGCTCAACGGCGAGAAGCTGCCCGTCTGGGCCGCCGACTACGTCCTGGCCGACTACGGCACCGGGGCGATCATGGCGGTCCCCGCGCACGACCAGCGCGACCTCGACTTCGCACGGGCCTTCGACCTGCCCGTCCGCACCGTCGTCGACACCGGAGCGGCGGATGCCGCCGAGACCGGGATCGCGACGACGGGCGAGGGGACCCTGGTCAATTCCGGCGAGCTGACCGGCCTGGACAAGGCCGAGGCCATCCGGCGCGCGATCGAGCTGATCGAGGAGCAGGGGACGGGCGAGCACACGATCAACTACCGCCTGAGGGACTGGCTGCTCTCGCGGCAGCGTTTCTGGGGCACGCCCATCCCGATCATCCACTGCCCCTCGTGCGGTGAGGTCGCCGTCCCGGACGACCAGCTGCCCGTCACGCTGCCCGAGGGCCTGCGCGGCGAGGCCCTCGCTCCCAAGGGGACGTCGCCGCTGGCCGCCGTCGAGGAATGGGTCAACGTGGCGTGCCCGGACTGCGGCGGCGCCGCACTCCGCGACACCGACACCATGGACACGTTCGTGGACTCGTCCTGGTACTACCTGCGCTTCGTCGACCCGCAGCTGGACACCGCGCCGTTCGACACCGAGGCCGTGAACCGCTGGCTGCCCGTCGGCCAGTACGTGGGCGGCGTCGAGCACGCCATCCTGCACCTGCTGTACAGCAGGTTCTTCACCAAGGTGCTGTTCGACCTCGGCATGGTCGGCTTCACCGAGCCCTTCAGCGCGCTGCTCAACCAGGGCCAGGTGCTCAACGGCGGCAAGGCCATGAGCAAGTCCCTCGGCAACGGCGTGGACCTCGGCGAGCAGCTCGACCGCTTCGGCGTCGATGCCGTGCGCCTCACCATGGTGTTCGCGTCCCCGCCCGAGGACGACGTCGACTGGGCGGACGTCTCGCCGTCGGGCTCGGCGAAGTTCCTGGCGCGCGCCTGGCGCCTCGGTGGCGACGTCACCAGCGAAGTCGGAGCCGACCCGTCGGCGGGTGACCGGGCACTGCGCTCGGTGACGCACCGGACCGTGGCCGAGGCCTCGGAGCTGATGGAGGCCAACAAGTTCAACGTCGTCATCGCGAAGCTCATGGAACTCGTCAATGCGACGAGGAAGGCGATCGATTCGGGTGCGGGCGGCGCTGACCCCGCGGTGCGTGAGGCGGCCGAGGCGGTCGCCATCATGCTCAGCCTCTTCGCGCCCTACACGGCGGAGGACCTGTGGAACCGCCTCGGGCACGAGGCCACCGTGGCGACGGCGGGCTGGCCGGCGGTGGATGCCGGACTGCTGACGCAGGAGAGCGTCGTGGCCGTCGTCCAGGTCCAGGGCAAGGTGCGGGACCGGCTGACGGTGTCCCCGGACATCGCCGAGCACGACCTGCGCGAGCTCGCCCTCGCCAGCGAGCAGGTGCAGCGCGTCCTGGACGGCCGGGGGATCCGCACGGTGATCGTGCGCGCGCCCAAACTGGTCAACATCGTCCCGGCCTGATGGAGCCGGGACCGGCGGCCCCCGCGCACGGGGACACGGTGCGGGTGGCCGTCGTCACCGATTCGGCCGCGGGCTTCCCCCCCGACTGGCTGGCACCCGGGGGTGCGGCCGCGGAGGTGCGGGTGGTCGCGATGCCGGTCCTCGTGGGCTCCGACATCCTCACGGGTGAGCACGACGACGTCACGGAACCGCTGATGGTGGCCCTCGCCGCCGGGTCGGACGTGCGCACGTCCCGTCCGTCGCCGGGCCAGTTCGACAGGGTGTACGGACGCCTCGCGGAGGAAGGCTACGACGGCGTCGTGTCCGTCCACCTGTCGGGGCTGCTGTCCGGGACGGTCGAAGCAGCACGGCTGGCGGCGTCACGGGCCACGATCCCGGTCGAGGTGATCGACACGAGGACGGCGGGCATGGCCCAGGGCCGTGCTGCCCTCGCCGCCGTCGCTGCCGCCCGGGCGGGCGCTGACCTGCAGGCAGCTGCGGCCGCCGCGGCCATGGCGGCGCGTGCCTCCGCGCTCTACTTCTACGTGCCGAGCGTCGAGCAGCTGCGGCGCGGCGGCAGGGTCACCGCGGCCGCGGGCTGGTTGGGCACGCTCCTGTCCGTCCGGGTGATCCTCCACGTGCAGGCCGGGCGGCTGGTACCCCTCGAACGCATGCGGTCGGCGCCGCGGGCGATGGCGCGGCTCCAGGAACTGGTCGAAGCCGACGCCGCGACCCGGCCGGGCGGCGTCCTGCTGACCGTGCACCACTTCGGCAACGAGGACGAGGCACGCGGCCTGGCCGAGCGTCTCGAGGCGGTGGCAGGGACGGGACGGGTGTCCCTGGCTCCCTGCCCCTCGGTCCTCGCTGCGCACGCGGGCCTCGGCGTCGTCGCCGTGACCGTCACCGCGGACCAGCCCGGGACGTCCGACCGGCCCTGACCGCTCCTGGGAGGCGTCCTGAAGCTCGTCCTGGGGGCTGCTGGCGGCGATTCCAGCCGGATGTCCACATAGCACCAGCCGTCCGCGGGTCCGCAGTGCGCCGGTCCTAGCGTTGCCCCATGGGAAAGCACCGATGGCCAACCGCGGGGGACGAAGGGGTACAGCTCCCGGAGGCGTCCATGTCTCCGCCGTCTGATGTTGCGCCGTCTGATGTTGCGCCGTCTGATGTTGCGCCGTCTGCTGTTCCGCCGTCTGCTTCTCCGTCGCCCCATTTTCGCCCGCCCGCTTCTCGGCCGCAGGACGAGGGTCGGACCGACTCCTCGCGGGCCGACGAGGGCCCGGGCAGGGGTGCGGGCCATGAGCAGCCCATGCTTTGCCGGAGCGATGTCCTGCAGCGTCCCGCCTCGGGTCCGTTCTCACGGCCGGCCGGGCGGGATCAGGGTCCTCCACTCCAGCGAGGGCAGGATGAGGGTCCTCCTCGAAGCGGAGTGCAGTGGGGCATCGCCCGGTCTGCGGCGCTCGTCTTCCTGGGGGTCGCGCTGGCGATCGGTGCAGGGCTGTTCCTGGTGCGCAGTTCCGAACCGTCTGCCGCTGCGGTGTCGGTGCAGCTCGACGCCGGATCCCCCAGCAGTGAGGACCCGGGTACCGGCCCGCCCGACGCTCCCCGCTCGGTCGGTCCTGATGTAGGCGACGGTGCCTCCGGTGCCGCGAGCGAGGGCAGTGGGCCCGGAGCCGGGGGCGAGCAGCAGGGGGACTCCCGGGAGCGTGGCGACGACGCGTCGGGCGGGTCATCGGCGGGAACGCCTGTCCCGGCTGGCCGTGCCGATCAGGGGACGGTCGTCGTCTACGTCACGGGTGCGGTGGCTTCGCCCGGCGTGGTCACGATCCCGTCCGGCACACGCCTGTTCGAGGTACTGGAAAAGGCCGGTGGTGCTCTTCCCGAGGCGGACCTCGAGGGCATCAATCTCGCCGCCACCCCGTCCGACGGACAGCACATCCACCTCCTCGCCGTGGGTGAGGAGCCGCGGACCGATCAGGATGTGCCGGACGCACCGGCAGCACCTTCGGGCGGGCAGGCCGGCGCCTCCGGCGGAACTCCGGACAGCGCCGGCCCCGGCCCGGGTGGGGTCATCGACATCAACACCGCCACCCTCGCCGAGATCGAGTTCCTGCCCCGCGTGGGGCCGGTTCTGGGGCAGCGGATCATCGACTGGCGCGAGGAGAACGGCCCTTTCGGGCAGCCCGCCGATATCGACGCCGTACCGGGAATCGGGCCGGGGATGCTCGAAGGGATCCTTCCCCTCATCGTGGTGCGGTGAGCTGTCCCGTGGCGTCCCCGGGCGCCCCGGAGCCCCACCGGGCGGTCGGGGACGACGATACGACGGCCGGCGCACAGCGGCCCCGTCGACGGCGGTGGAGTGGTGACCTCCGCCTCGTACCGTCCGCCGGAGTGGCATGGGCGGCGGCCGCGATCGCCATCCGGGGTGGAGCGACGGGGGCTGCGGCGGGTGGCCTCCTCGCTGCTGCGGTCGGACTGGTCCTCGCGTGCCTCGTGTTCCTCGTCCCGTCCGGGTCCAGCCGGAAGAGGACGCTGGTGGCCGCGCAGGCCCTCGCGGCAGCAGCAACGATGACGCTCGTCCTGCTGGCCGCTGCCGGGAGCCTCGCCCGAGCGGACGCAGGACCGGTGGACGACGCCGTTGCCGGCGGGATCCCGTTCACGGCCGTCCTCCGGATCTCGGGGGAACCGTCGCTGCTGGGTCCCGGAACCTTCGGCGGCGGCAACCGCTACCTCCTCGACGCCGACGTCATCGGGGGGATGCTGCGCGGTGATCCCTTCGCTTCCACGACGCCCGTCGTGGTCTTCGGGTCGGAGCAGTGGGCGGGTCTCGGAACGGGAGACACGGTCCGTGTACTGGGCATCGCGAAACCGCCCGATCGCATCGGCGAGGCGGCCGCGGTCTTCTTTCCCTCCAGCAGACCGGCGGTCACGAAGGCAGCTGGGTGGCTCGGCTACACCGCCGACCTGAGAACGCGCTTTCGCGACCTCGCCGTTCGGGATTCCCCCGATGGTCTGCTGCCCGGGATGGTGCTCGGTGACCGGGCCGGTCTCGAGCCCGCCCTGAAGAAGGCCATGACGGTCACCGGGCTGACCCATCTCACCGCCGTGAGCGGAGCGAACTGCTCCTATGTCGTCGCCTTCGCGTTCCTCGGACTGAGGGCCGTCCGACTCCCACGATTACCCGCCGCCGCCGGCGCGGTGATGGCACTGGTGGGCTTCGTGATGCTTGTCCGCCCTGAACCGAGTGTCCTCAGGGCCGCGGTGATGGGCACGATCGGAGTGGCCGCCGTCCTCTCGGGACGCGGCAGGGCGTCCCTGACCCTGCTGATGCTGTCGATCATCATCCTCCTCGCGGTGGACCCGTGGCTCTCCGTGTCCTTCGCCTTCCTGCTCTCGGTCGCAGCAACCCTGGGGCTGGTCACCGCCGGGCCCAGGGCCGTCGACACGCTCGAACTCGTGATGCCGCGTGTCGCCGCCCAACTGCTCGCCATCCCCCTGACGGCACAACTCTTCTGCACACCGATCCTCGTCCTGATCCAGCCGGTACTCCCGGTGTACTCGCTGCCGGCGAACGTGCTGGCGTCGCCCGTGGTCCCCGCGATCACTCTCGTGGGGATGCTGGCCGTCCTCGCGCTGGTGGCCGCTCCTGTCCTCGCGCAGCCCCTCATCGCTGCAGCCCAGTGGGGGACGCGGTGGATCGCAGGCGTTGCCGACACGCTTGCTGCTGCGCCGGCGGCATCCGTGCCGTGGATCCCGGGAGCACCAGGCGCCGCCGTGGCCGCACTCGCCTCACTGTCGTTTCTCGTGCTCATGGTCCAGCGGGAGGCCATCACCGGGTGGTGGGGAAGGAGAATCGCCGCACCTCTGCCGCCGGTTCCGGATGGCGGCACCGGCACTGATCCGGACCCGGGTCCAGGGGCGGGCCCGCCCCCGTCCGGACGTGCCCCACGGGGGGCCCGGACCTCCGGCGTCAGGAAGGACGGGCGCCGGCGGCACCGCGGCGCCGCGCTCGTCCTCCTTGTCGTCCTGTGCGCCGTCGGAGGTGCCTTTATGATCCACCGGGCGATGGGCGGGCCCATGGGGAGCTGGGTGATGGCGATGTGTGATGTCGGTCAGGGAGACGGCATCGTCGTCAGGACGACAGCCGGCCATGCGCTGGTCGTGGACGCGGGACCGGATCCCGACGCCATCGACAGGTGCCTGGACCGCCTGGAGGTCGATGTGATCGACGCGCTCGTTATTACTCATCTGCACGACGATCACTATGGCGGCGTCGAGGGGGCCATGCGGGGAAGGACCCTCACGGTCCTGTACTACTCGACGAGCGAGGAGAACCCGCCCCGTGAGGTCACGGAGGCTGCAGCCGCCGCCGGACTGGAGGCCGAGCGCTTGACCAGCTCGACGACTCTCGACCTCCCACAGATCCAGGTCGACGTCCTCTGGCCGACAGGGGACACCGTCACGTCGGAGGAGAACAACGCCAGCGCCGTCCTCGACGTCGTCGTGCCGACGCCGCACCGGTCCGTGACGCTGCTGCTCACGGGAGATCTCGAGGAGGACGCTGCCGCCGCCCTGCTGGCCACCGAGCCTGCCCTGGCCGACGGGGGAGTGGACATCCTCAAGATCGCCCATCACGGGGCCCGGAACGGGGGCACGGCGGTGCTGGAAGCGATCGCTCCCAGCCTCGCGCTCATCTCCGTGGGTAAGGACAACGACTACGGGCACCCCCACGCGGTCATCATCGACGCCCTCGCCCGCCTGGGCATTGCCACGGCCAGGACGGACGAGCTCGGGTCGTTCACCGTGGAGGTCGTCGGCGACACGGTCGAAGTCCGCCAGCTCCGGTAGGGCCGGCACGCCACCGGGTGTCCGCAGCTTTGAGGCATGGCCGCGCCGTGAAACAGTAGAAGGAGGTCTGACGGAAGGAACCTCGCCACGTGGCAACAAGATCACCCGCCGGCCGCAGCAGCGGCTCCAACCAGCAGCCGGCATCGTGGCGTGAGGCGCGTCCTGCGGCCGTCATGCTGCTGTCCGGTCCCGAGGACTATCTGGCGTCGAAGGTCTCCGAGTCGATCCGGGCACAGGTCCGCACCGCTCAACCGGGGGCGGAGCTCGTCAGCTTCGACGCCGGATCCTACGAGGCGGGAACACTGACCATGCACGCGAGCCCGTCACTGTTCGGTGACTGGAAGGTCATCGAGGTCGCAGGGCTGGCGCAGATGAACGATGCATTCCTGGTCGACGCGCTCGCCTACCTCACGGATCCAGCACCGGATGTCGTCCTGGTGATGCGTCATTCGGGCGGCAACCGTGGGAAGAAGCTGCTCGACGCGATCAAGGCCGTGGGTACCGTCGTCGATTGCCAGCCTCTCAAGAAGGACGGCGAGAAAGCGGAATTCGTCACGACGGAGTTCCGGCTGGCGCGTCGTCGCATCGACCCGGACGCCGTGAGGGCGCTCGTCGCCGCCGTGGGGTCGCAGTTGCCGGAACTCGCGGCAGCCTGCCAGCAGCTCATGGCCGACTCCGCGGGCGATGTCTCCGCCGAGACGGTGGAGAAGTACTACGGCGGACGCGTGGAGGCCACGGGATTCAAGGTGGCCGACGCGGCCCTGGCGGGACGCACGGCCCAGGCGCTGTCCATGTTGCGCCACGCTCTCGCGACAGGAGCAGATCCCGTCCCGATCGTCGCCGCGCTCGCGATGAAGGTCCGCGCCGTCGCGAAGGTCCATGGTGTCAGGGGGTCCTCGATGCAGCTTGCGAAGGACCTGGGCATGGCACCGTGGCAGGTCGACCAGGCGCGGAAGGAAGCCCAGCGCTTCAGCTCGGACGCCCTCGCACGTTCCATCCGAGCCCTCGCCGAGGCGGACGCCCAGGTCAAGGGCGAGTCACGGGACCCGGTGTACGCCGTGGAGCGGGCAGTGACCGTCATCGCACTGGGGGACGGCTGACGGACGGCTGACCGCCGCGGCGCGTTGGTAGTGCCATCACCCATTGGCTGGCGCAGGCGAATGCGCTGGGGCCTCCCGGTCGAGTTCCAGCAGGAACGCTCTTCAACACGGGCGGCGGCTGGGATCGAGGGCGGCTGAGCGCGGCTTCTGATGCCGCTCCTCTATTCGCGTCTGCCCCGAGGTCACAACCCGAGGTTCATCGGTACTGATCGACCATATTGGAAAGAATTTCGTCCGGAAGCTGTGAGGTCGCCTAGGAAGTGGCCGTCCGCCGTGATGGCGGAGGGCTTCCGCGGGCCGGTGACAGGATTCCTCCCCAGATCGTACCGACCAGTGAGGTCAAGAGTGTCAGCGGCCATGGACTCGTCATTCACGCCATGCCGGCGCGCAAGCAGTACCTGATACTCCACCCAAAGTGACACAGGGCGTAGTAGAACACTCCTTTCGTTGATCGCCGGACCCATCTCCTGAAAGCTCCTCGCTCAGATGCCCAGCCGGCGGGCGCGAGCAGATCGGGTAGCTGATTCACGCTGCGCCACTGGCGATAGGCGCGATGATTCTGAGTGCACATCGAGGTAGGCCTGCGCCGCCCCCATGAGGGAAGCATCGGCAGCTGCAGCAATGCTGCTGGCCCAAAGGCCTTGGAAGTCGGGGTGCTGGCTCACCTTGATCGGGATAGTGATGTCGTCGCGATGAGGGACACGTGCTGTAGTGCGGCACGTGTTCCTCCAACCTTCGAGTTCTGTAGCTCACCGGGGTGGCAAGCACCGACGTGCGAGTTCATCTTGACGATGCCCGAGGAGTAGCGCACGATAAGACGACCAGTGGAAAGCGGTTTCCAGCACATGCGAGTCGAGCTAAGCAGGCTACTTGACGCAGTGGGGTGCTGACCCAGCGTGGAAGGGCACAGACGTGAAGCGAGAAGCGCCACGCCGGCGTCTCGTAGTGCTGGTGTGTGCGCTTGTAATGCTTCAGATTATCTGGCCGCTGACTATGGATCTGTACCTTCCATCGTTCACAGCGATGCGCCGCGAACTCGGGACCAACGAGTCAGGCGTCCAGCTCACTCTTACAGCCGCTTTTGTCGGTATGGGTATCGGGCAACTAGCGTCGGGCCCTGTCTCTGATGCGGTCGGGCGGGCACGACCGCTCGTCGTGATGATCGTGCTGTACTGCATAGCAACTGCTTCCTGCGCCGTTGCACCGACTGTGGAGTGGCTTATCGCCAGTCGCGCTTTCCAAGGCACGGGATCGGCCGCTTGCGCTGTGTTGGCAATCGCCATCGTCCGTGACCTGTATAGCGGTAAACGCCTGGTTGTGTTCCTTGCGCGACTTTCCATTGCTTCGGGTCTGTTCGTGGTGCTGTCACCTGCCCTGGGGGCTCAGTTGCTGCAGGTTGTGGGCTGGCGGGGCCTTTTCTGGGTCCTTCTGGGGTACGGCGTGGTGTTGCTGTGTGTTGCCGGGGTGATCCTGCTGCGGAACGAGACGCATACTGTTGAGCGGCGCCGGCTTCGCAAAAGCGTGCGGTTGCGCGATGATTACCGCAGCCTTCTGCGCGATGGACAATTCCGTGCTCTAGCCGTGGCAGGGGGTTTCCTGTTCGCCGCGATGATGTCCTACATGGCGGGCAGTTCGTTCCTGCTGCAGGACGTTTTCGGGTTGAACCCAGCGGAATACGGGCTCGTGTTCGGGGCGCAGGGCGCTTTGATGGTGGTGGGCGCGCAGATCGGCGGCGTGATAGCTCAACGGTCCTCGCCCGGTCTTGTGATTCGTGTGGGGGCTTTCGCGTTGGTCGCAGCATTGGTGATCCTGGTCTTGAGCGTCAGCCTTGCCCCCGAACTTGGGGTGTGGGGTTTGACCGTTCCCATCATGGCGTTCACCACTTCGTTCGGGTTGGTCAGCCCAGCAATTCAGGCGACCGCCCTGGAGCATCATGGGTTGCGTGCTGGTACGGCTGCCTCGCTCCTTGGAGCGGCGAATATGACAGGATCAGCTCTTATTGCCCCTGTGTCGGGTGCGTTCGGATTGTCATCCCCCCTGCCTACTGCGGTCGTCATGGCGGTTTGCGTGCTGATCGCAGGCGTCTTCCTGCTTACAGGAACACAGATGGCGGGCGTGAGAGCGAAAGGACCCCGAGTTCATACTGACGGCACTCCACGCCCGGAGCAGGCTCCAACGGTTACGACCAGCGGGCCACAACGGTGCTCGGCATTCCGTGACGAGCAAGCGTGAAAGGGGAGACGGTAGGAGCTCGCTCAGGTCGACCGGAAGCGACTCCGTGAAAGGAAGAGTGCATTGAAGTCATCGATAGCTGAAAGTACGAGCAGCGCGGGCGGCCGTATCCGCTTCGGCATCGTCGGAAGTGGATGGAGGAGCGAGTTCTTCCTTCGTGTGGCGCGGGAGCTGCCGGAGCGCTTTGACGTAGTCGGCCTGGTGACCAGAAGCGAGGACACAGGTAGACGTATCAGAGACATATGGGGTGTGCGGTCTTTCGCCTCGATCGAGGACCTTGTGGCGGCTACGTCTCCGGCCTTTGTTGTCGTGTCCGTCCCTCGGGATGTCGCACCGCAGATCATTCGACGTCTTGCCGAACTTCGGGTTCCGGTACTGACGGAGACGCCTCCCGGGCCGGACATTAGGGCGCTCTCAAGCCTGTATGAACTGGTGCGTCAGGGAGCTGTCGTTCAGGTGGCTGAGCAGTACCATCTGTCCCCGCTCCTGCGCGCACAACTGCACCTCGCCGCGTCCGGCCGTCTGGGCCGGGTCAGTCAGGTGCTGGTGGCTCAATGCCACGACTATCACGGAGTGAGCATCATGCGCCGCGCCCTGGGCGTGGGTTTCGATGCCGTGACAATCACCGCCTCGATCTTCGAGTCACCGCTGGTACAGGGTCCGAGCCGGCACGGAGATCCGCAGCAGGAGGTCGTCATCACCGCCGAACAAGTCTCTGCTCGATTCGACTTCGGCGACCGCCTCGGCGTCTACGACTTTGCAGCCGAACAATACTTTTCCTGGATCAGAGCGAACCGGCTGCTCGTCAGGGGAGACCGGGGAGAGATCAACGACCTCGACGTCCGCTACCTCGCCGATTACCGCACACCGGTGTCAACGTCCCTTTGTCGTATGGCGGCGGGGGAGGGCGGCAACCTCGAGGGCTTCTTTCTGCGCGGCATCATGGCCGGCACTGAGTGGGTGTTCACCAACGACTTCATGCCCGCGCGGCTGAGCGATGACGAACTGGCGATCGCAGAATGCCTCGTGCGGATGGCTGAGCATGTTCAGGGTGGTCCTGACCTGTACAGCTTGGCGGAAGCAAGCCAGGACCACTACCTGTCCCTGCTGATGCAGGAAGCGGCGGCTACTGGCGAACCCGTCCGCTCCCGACCCCAGGTCTGGTCACAGTAGGGGAGCCCACAAGCCTTCCCTACTGTGACCCGTTATGCCTGGTACTACCAGGCATAGGCCTCAGGAGCCTGGCCGCCAGGCCCGGGCCAGATCTCGTCCAGGGCCCGGAGCTGCTCGGCAGTGATCGACAGATCCAAGGCCCCGAGGGCGCTGGTGAGTTGTCCGGCTGTGCGTGGCCCGATGATCGGCGCGGTGACGACGGGTTGGTGCAGCAGCCACGAGATCGCAAGGACGGCCGGGTCGACGCCGAGCTCCTCGGCGTAGCGTTCGTATTTCTCGATCTGGGTCCGGCGTTCACCCAACCGGTCGAGGTCCTGCGACCGGGACCGATCGGATTTGCGGAGCACTCCACCGAGTTGACCGCTGGCCAGCGGGGACCAGGGAAGGATACCCATCCCGTACTCCTGGGCGGCCGGGACGACTTCGAGTTCGAGGAGCCGTTGAGCCAGGTTGTATACCGACTGTTCGGTGACGATTGGCAGCTGGTTCCGCGTTGAGGCATGTTCACGGTACTGGGCGATGTTCCAGCCGGCGAAGTTCGATGAGCCGAGGTAGATGATTTTGCCCTGGGCCTGCAGAATCGTGAAGGCATCAAGGACCTCATCGACGGGTACTGCCCGGTCGATGTGGTGCATCTGGAAGAGGTCGATCCGGTCGGTCTGCAGGCGCCGCAACGAAGCGTCGACTGCAGCACGTATGTGCAGGGCCGACAGTCCCCGGTCGTTCCGGCCCTGCCCCATGGGCCCGTAGGCCTTCGTTGCGATCACGAGGGAGTCCCTGTTGCTCCGGGCCTGCATCCAGTTGCCGAGGAGTTCCTCGGATTGGCCGGGTTGGTCTCCCCAGGGGCGGCCGCCGTACACGTCCGCACTGTCGATGAAGTTGATGCCGTTCTCCACGGCGAGGTCCAGGATGCTGTAAGACTCCTCCCGCCCGATAACAGGGCCGAAGTTCATGGTGCCGAGGGCGATTCTGCTGACGACGGCGCCGGCGGAGCCGAGGCGTGTGTAATCCATATCAGGTTCTTTCGTGAGTAACGGTCAGGGAAGGTGTTAAGGACGTCCAGAGCGGTGGAGTGGGCCGCTAGCACCGATCAGCGCCCACCCATGGGGGCCGAGCTCCACCCGGGAGGGCGACGACTGGTTGCCGGATACCGGATCGGGTAGGCGCACCACGACGCTATCCGGGCCGTGGTTGATGAGGGTCAGGACGTCACCACGACGGGCTACCTCGACGTACTCGAGGTCTACCGAGCCCGAATCGGGCAGCTCAGGCCTGATACCGGCCTGGCTGATGAGCCATCGCGTGAGCTGCAGCATCCCGTGGTCGTCCGGAATGGTCGCGAGGTAGTAGCCGACACCACCCTCCCGCCCGTGTTCCCCCTCCTCCCGGGGATCCCTCTGTTCGCTGTATTCGCTGGGCTGGGCGCCGCTGACCTGGTCAAGGTTCGCATGGAGGGCGGTGAGGGCTGGCCCGCCAGAGACGCGGCCTGTCGTGAACGGTGCCAGTACGGTGACCGCTGGGTTGAGGATGTCCAGTACTTCGGCGAAGTGCTGGCCAGTGAGAACCCCGACGGGCGTGTCGAAGAGCGCGTGGTCCTCACCTGGCTCACGTAGTGATGCCTGGTGAGTCTGGTGTGTCTCACCGGCGGACGTGGGACCGGTGGAGGTGGTTTGGGGTTGAACGAGGGCCCCGAATTCGTGCACGGTAACACCCAGGGTGTCTCGGAGGCCGACCTGGAACCCTCCGCTGCGGAACGCGTCGTGTTCGTCGACGATATCGCTGAAGGCAGTGACGAGGAGGTGGCCGCCGCCGTTGACGAATCGCGTGAGGTTATCCGCCCCGTCATCGGTGAGGAGGTAGAGATTGGGTGCGATGACGACCTTGTATCCGGTCAGGTCTCCGGTCGGGTGGACCAGGTCGATTGAGAGGTGTTGGCGGTGAAGGGCGGCGTACCAGCGTTGCACCAGGGTCAGGTAGTCCAGTTCGGCAGGGTGGTCGGGGTTCTGCAGCGCCCACCAGTTCTCCCAGTCGAACACGAGAGCGACCTTCGCTCTGCTGGAACCTTCACCACTGGGTAGATCGGTCACGCCGGCAAGTGTTTGCCCGAAGTCTGCGACTTCTTGCCAGGTGCGGGTGGTCGTCCCTGCCTGGGGAAGCATTGCGGAGTGGAACTTCTCACTGCCACGCTGGGACTGCCTCCATTGGAAGAACATGATGCCGTCGGCGCCGTGGCCTACGGCTTGCATGGACAGCGCAGCCATTTGTCCGGGGGCTTTGGGTGCGTTGCTCGGACGCCAGTTCACTTCGTTGGTGGATTGTTCCATGAGCACCCAGGGTTGTCCTGGCTTGAGGGATCGTATGAGGTCGCGTGTGAAGGCCGCGGTTCGGAAGGAGTGGGGGTCGTTGGGGTCGGGGTAGTTGTCGTCGGAGATGAAGTCGAGCTCCTCGGCCCACTTCCAGTAGTCCAGGGGCGGGAAGGCCCCCATGAAGTTGGTGGTGACCGGTTGTTGTGCCCCCGAGGCCCTGATGATGTCTCGTTCCATGATGAAGAGCCCGAGCAGCGTATCGGAGGTGAAGCGTTTGAAGTCCAACGCCTGGCACGGGTTGTGGCTGTAGGGCGCTGTGCGTGGCGGCAGTATCTCGTCGAAGGCGCTGTAGCGCTGGGACCAGAAAAGGGTTCCCCACGCCGCGTTCAGCGCGTCGATGCTCCCGTAGCGATTGCTGAGCCATTGGCGGAACCCAGTCGCGGCGTTGTCGGAATAGTCGTAGTGCAGGTGGCATGCGTATTCGTTGTTGACGTGCCACATGACGACCGCTGGATGGTGGGCGTAGCGTGCGGCCAGTTCGGTGACGAGCCTGGCCGCGAGGCGCCGGTAGTCCGGCGAACTGGGAGCGTAGGCCTGACGGCTGCCTGGCCAGTAGGTTGTCCCGTCTGAATCCTGAGGGAGAAGTTGCGGATATCGCGTGGAAGCCCAGGGCGGTGGTGATGCTGTGGCGGTAGCCAGGTCCACCGCAATACCTGCTTCGTGCAGCCGGCCCAGGACGTCATCGAGCCACTGCCAGTCGAAGGAGTCTTCATCGGGCTGAATGCGGGCCCAGGCGAACACCCCGACAGTGACAAGGTTGACTCCGGCCTCTTGCATGAGCCGGATGTCCTCGTCCCAGGTCTCGGGCGTCCATTGTTCGGGGTAGTAGTCGGCTCCGTAGTACACGGGCATCCTCCAAGACGTGGGTGGGGTAATGAGTCGGCGGGCAGAGCGGGCAGTGCCGGATCCGTCTGTATCTGGTCGTCGGTTCCTGTGGTGTCAGTGCCGGGTTGATTGGCGCGGCACGAGGAGAGGCTCGAATCGGGTCTGCACCTCGGACGGAGGCACGGCTTTGAGTTCCTGCAGGAGCAGTCGTGCGGCGTGGGAACCCATCTCGATAGCCGGCTGCCGGATGGATGTAAGGGGGACGACGGCGGCGGCGGCGAAATCGATGTCGTCGTAGCCGATGATCGCTATCTCGCCGGGGACCCCGACGCCATGGCGAATAAGACTCTGCAGGATGCCGAGAGCAACATGGTCATTGGCCGCGAAGATCCCGTCGGGCCGCTCACTCAACGGCAGGGCCGCGATGCGGTCACCGATGTCGCGGCCGAGCCGCGGATTCAGGGTCGTGGTCTCGATGAAGGTGAAGCGGGCACCGGCGGCTTCGACGGTGGATCGGCATCCCTCAAAACGTTCGCGCATCTGGTCTACGGTGAGCGGGCCTCCGATGAACGCGATATGGCGGCTTCCTCCTTGAAGGAGGTGTTCGGTGGCCATGGCGCCGCCGGTGACGTCGTCGAGCGAGACGGAGGGGAAGATCCCTTCCTTGTCGGCCCGGTCTACGAGGACAACGGGTACCTCGCGCTGCCGGAAGCGTTCCAGCATGGCTGTCGGGGTGCGGACCGGTGCTATGAGAATCCCGTCCATTCTTTGGCGCTCGAACAGGTCCAGGTGCCGCGACTCCCGTTCCTCGGAGTCGTAGCTGTTGCCGACAATGATCGAGTAGCCGGCCCTCTCGGCTTCCTCCTCGGCACCGAGCACCACGTCGGCGAAGAACGGGTTGGTGATGTTCAGGACAGCCATGCCGATCGCATTGCTGCGCCCGGCTCTGAGCTGCCGGGCGGCAGTGTTGGGGACGTACCCGAGGTGGGTGATGGCTTCGGCGACCCGGTGAGCGGCGGAACTCGACACGAGTTCGGGCCTGTTGAGGGCGTTGGAGACCGTGCTGACGGACACACCCGCCCTCGCCGCGACGTCCTTGATGCCGATCTCACCCATGGTCCCCCTTTAGACGCCTGAGGCTGTGTAGGAGCCCGATGCGGTTCTCGACTTTACCTGTGGCCGGCCCATGCACGAGCGTAAAGCCCAGTCGATCCGGAATCGGCGCGGCCAGCAGGACTTCATGCTCCTCCCCACCCGGGTGGAAAGTGGTGTCCGGGTCGGCGACGACGGCAATGCCCGCCTGGGATCGCAGCACCCGTCCGTCGAGGTGTGGGGGAGCGTCGAATCGGAGGGAGATCGTGCCATCCGTGGTCTCGGTGAGTTGACCTACAGGGTGCCCGTGACTGAATACCCCGAGAGTTTCCTCCCCGGAACCGGGGGAGGATTTCGACAGCATCAGATAGCCCGCGACGACGCGCCAGGCAGGACGACTGGTCAGGTGCGTGTCAGGAAAGCCCGACAGCACCCGATCCGGGTCCCGTCCCAGCCAGATGATCTCGTAGAACACCGGGTCGATGCCCAGAGACCCGTGACGCACCAGCGTGTTGTGGGAATCGTGTGCAACGGTCATGCTGGTCCTTTCTGCCCAGCCGCGATGTTGATGCCGGCGATCCATCGGACGAGCATCAGGAATACCTGCTGGTGGGCGGGAGAATCGTAGGACTCGACTCCGTGACCGAGGGCGTCGTAGGCGACCCGGCCGTCGTTCTTGTGGGTGTCATTGGCCCAGATCAGCGGGTGCGTCGTGCCGTCTTCGGTGTGTATGGCCAGGGTCTGCACCTGCGTCGAAGTTTCCAGGTGGGTGTACCGCTCGTCGTAGACCGTGAAGTCGTCGAAGGTCAAGGTGTCGAGGGTGTGCGGGGCCGCCTGGATGAGGGAGGTTCCTATCTGGGGGTGCATGGTGGTCCCTGGAACCCAGCGTCCGCCGAGCAGCTCGGCCCAGCGCGGGTCGTCCCGGAAGGCGAGGGCGGACGAATGCGATGCCAGGACACCTCCTCCTCGATGCCAGTGAGCCGTGATGGCATCCATGAGGGCCGCCGAGTCGGGCGCCGCTTGGGACAGGTCGCTGCTGGCGTTGACGATCAGGATCTCCGCCGCGTCCATGGCCTCGCGGAAGTCATCCTGCTCATGCGTGCTCGCAATGCGGACGTTCGTGAAGCCGTCGTCATGCAGGAGCTCTGCTATCCGCTGACTTGTCGCGATGAGGGCATGCCAGGGGTCACTGTGGGCTCCTGCTCCCACGAGCAGCACAATCCTCGGGTTGTCCGTGGAAGTAGCAGTGGCGTCTTCGGTGGGGTGCGCGGGGTGGTCAGTCATTGATCCATGTGCGGGGGTCCGGGCAGATGGCCTCGAGTTCGTCCCACAGTGCGTCAGGGATGGCCAGATGCAAGTTCAGGACTGCTTCATCGACCTGTTCAGGGGAGACGACTCCGCAGATGGTCGATGAGATGCGGGAATCGCGGGTGGAGAACTGCAGGGCGGCTGCCCGCAGTGGTACGCCGTGCCTGGCACAGGCAGCACCCATGGCGTCGACAGCTGCCACGATTTCCGGTTTGGCTTCGGCGTAGTGGTACCGGTTGGTTGATCGCGGCCAGTTGGCGAGCAGTCCGCCTCCGTAGACGGCTGCGTTCATGACGCCGACGTCGGCCTTGGTGGCGGCGTCGAGGAGCCGGTCTGCGGTGCGGTCTACGAGGGTGAAACGGTTGTGCGTGATCAGCGCATCGAAGTGCCCAGTCTCGACGAATTGCTGGAGCATGGTCGCCGGACCACCCGAGATTCCGATGTGATCGGTGTAGCCCTCGTCCCGGAAGCGCCGCAGAGCTTCGACAGGCCCGTCAGGGGCCATAGCCGCGTCGAAACCGATGTGTTCCGGGTCGTGGAGGTAGAGGATGGGCACGCGGTCCAATCCGAGGCGTTCAAGGCTCTCCTCGAGCGAGGCACCCATCCGATCGGTGTCGAAGGTGTCCGTTGTCGGATCGCGATCCAGTTTCGTCTGGATAATGAAACCGTCAGGTAGCCCGTACTGCCGGATAGCGGCCCCGACCCGACGCTCGCTCTCCCCGTCGCCATAGTTGTTCGAGGTGTCCAGGACGGTCACGGGTCCGGCGAACGCCCGACCGGCAGTTGCTATGGCGTCTTCTTCGCTGACGGTGAGCTCGTGCACAGGGGAGGAGACTCCCCATGCCGCCGTTCCGATACAGAGTCGGGAGACGCGCAGGCCTGTGCGTCCCAAGGGTCTTGTTTCAAGGGTGTGCTGGGTCATTCGAATTCGTCTCCTCCGCGGTAGCGGTCGACCAGGACGGCGGCGAGCAGGATGAGTGCCACGATCAGATCGAGGTAGTCGGGGTCAAAGAACTGGATGTTGAGGATGTTGGTGATGCCGGCGACGACCAGCAGGCCGAGGAGGCCGCCGAGTGGGTTGCCGACTCCGCCGCGCGTGATGGAGTACCCACCGATCATGAGGGCTGCGTAGATCTGGAACTCGAGTCCGGTGCCGAGGATGTTCGAGGCTGAACCGAGTTGTCCGACGTAGAGGATCCCCCCGATGGACGCTCCGGCGGCGCTGACGACGAGGGCGACGACGCGCACCTTCGTGACTGAGATTCCGGCGCGGGCGGCAGCCCGGTGGTCTCCACCGACGGCCTGTACCTTACGGCCGGCCCTGGTTCTGCCGATGAAGCCGGCAGCGACGAGGGTGATGCCTATCCCGATGAGTAGGAGAGTGGGGAATCCGAGGAGGGCGCCCTGTGTGACGTTGTAGAGCGGGTCGATCAGGGTCGAGGGAGGTGCGCTCACGACGATCGCCTGGCTGAGTCCGCGCAGCAGGGTGAGCATGCCGAGGGTGACTGCGAGGGGTTCAGCGCCGAAATAGACGATGACGAAGGCGTTGGTCAGTCCGACCACGACACCGACGCCGATGGTAATGGCGGCGACCAGCCATGGGTTCATCCCTGTGGCCACGAGTTGGTTGAAGATCACCGCCCCGAAGCCGACCATCGAGCCGATGGAGAGGTCCACGACGCCTGCCAGCAGCGCGAATGACGCCAGGACGGCGACGATCAACGGGATGGCGACGCTCACGCCGACGATCTGAATGTTCGAGGGGGCGAAGAACTCGGGACCGACCCATAGGAGTCCGACGAGCAGGGTGACTGCGAGAGTGGCGGTGATGCTTCCGACAGGTCCGTTGAAGGAGTTGAGTGTTCGCTGCCGGAAGGACTGGGGGGTGTCTTCGAAGAGCGGGGAAGTGAGGGTAGTCATCGGCTTGTCCTCTTCAACCGGGCGCCGTCGATGCCGACGGCGATGATGAGCAGTGCACCCTGGAAGACGAGTGACCAGGCTGGGGGTAGGCCGAAGAACGCGATCGAGGTCGGAATGGTCGCGAGGAATCCGACACTGAGTAGGAGGACGAGGAGGTTTCCTTTTCCACCGGAGAGGCTGATGCCGGCGAGGATGACCGCTCCGATGACGATGAGCTGGAAGCCGGTCCCGGAGGCCGGGGTGAAACTCGGATTGACGGCCGAGAAGAGCACTCCGGCAAGGCCGGCGACGACTCCGGATCCGGCGAAGGTCGCCAGGCGTATCCGGCGGAGGTTGAGACCGCGTGCTTTGGCAGCGCGGGCGTTGCCTCCGACCGCGATGAGGCGGCGACCCCAGCGGGTGTATGTCAGGGCGAGACCGAAGAGGATGATCGTGAGCACCATCGGCCAGAAGATGTTGGGCAGTCCGAGGAAGCGTCCGAGGCCGTAGGCCCGCAACGAGGACGCTGAGGGGATTTGTGCTGATTTGAAGAGGATCAGCATGATTGCCAGTCCGCCGAACCCGGTTGCGAGGGTAACAATGATCGGGTTCAGTCTCCCGAAGACGACGATGGCACCGTTGAGCAGGCCCCAGCAGGCTCCGGCTCCCAAACCGGAGAGGATGGCGACAATTGTCGGCAATCCGGCGTTCAGTGCGCTGACTGTGGCCCAGGCGCTCAGGGTCAGGGATACGGGCAGACTCAGGTCAAGGAGGCCCCCGCTGATGACGATCAGGGCCTGAGCGACGGCGAGGACCCCGGAGATGGACATGGTGAAGGTGACGGCGAGCAGGGTCTGGTTCGAGAGGAAGTCGGGGCGGGCTATGAGTGTGGCTGCCAGGAGCAGAACCCATACGCCGGTGATGCTGATTGCGTCGCGGAACGAGGTGAAGGTGCGCCCGTCCCGTACTGGAATGTGAGGCTTGTCCGGCTTGGTAGCGACCGGATCGGTCGGGGTGAGGTGAGATGTGGTCATGGTGTGGTGTCGTCTCTGACCGATCCGGTCGCTGTCATGGTCGGGCGGGTGTCAGGTGATTCGAAGGTCGGTCTAGAAGTCGCAGAACAGGTCGTATTCAGTGGTTCCCTTGGGGGCGGAAGCGAGTTCGGAGACGCGCTCATCGATGCTGGGGATGGAAGCGGCCTGTTCCTGGGTCACGGGGCAGGGCTTGACGCTCACGGCGGCGTTGTCGCCTGTGTCCTTGACCTCTGGGGTGTTGCCTTCGGCGATCTGGTCGGCGACTTCGAAAGCGGAGGCCGGGTAGCCCTCGAGGAAGTACATGACGCTTCCGGCGAGGTTGGGGTCGACGTTGTCCCCGGTGATCAGTCCGCCGTCCTGACCCCAGCCCATGATCGAGCCGTCCCGGCCGAGCTGGGTCGCTGCCTGGAGGGCGCCGACGACAGCTTGGTCGTTGAGTCCCACGACGAGGATGTTCTCGGCGTCGGGGTGGGCGGCGAAGACACCGGGGGCGTTGGCTAGGGAGGTGGTGAGGTTGCCGTCCGCCTCATAGGACACGTAGTTGTCCTCGGGGATGTCCGGGCAGGTTTCTTGGATGGCGGTCCGCGCGTTGCCGGTGCGCCACTCGTTGATCTGGCCGGCTGCAGTACCCTCGGCAGAAATGACCAGATCGACGTCGCAGTCCCACTTCTCCTGCGCGAGCTCCGCAAGTTTGGTTCCTCCCTCGGTTCCCGCTGCGGCGTTGTCGACGCCGACGAAGTACCAGCCGGGCTGGGCGATGTCGAAGGTCACGACCGGGATGCCGGCGTCTTCATACTTCTTGGCGATCACAGGGTTCGCCGAGGGTTGACCGTTGAACATCATGACCATGTCGACACCCTTCTGGATGAAGAGGTCGGCATTGGTCGTGGCTGTGGCTTCGCTGTTGTCGTTGGAGAGTTCGACGAAGTCCCAGCCACGCTGGTCGGCCAGGCCTTTGGCGACGTCGCCCTGGAGTTCCTGCCAGTCGGCGTCCGGCTGGCCTCCGACCGCGAAGCCGAGGGTGAAGGTTCCGTCATCGGCCGCCTCGGAGCCGGAACCCGAACCTCCTGCCGCAGGGTCGACGGTGCTGCATCCGGTGAGGGTGAGACTGGTCGCGGCCAGGCAGACGAGCGCTGCGCGGACCAGACGTGAGCGGGTGGTGAGTTGCGTCATTGCAGTGTTCTCCTGGGAGTGATGTTCCTGTGGGGGTGGAGCTGAAAGAGGTCATGCTGTTGGAAGGGAGTGGAACGGGTGGGGTGAGCCCGTCAGACAACGACGGTGGAGGTGTCCTCAGGTGTTGCGACGTCGGCGGGGATCGCCCCGGTGATCAGACCGACGATCTTTTCGGGGGTGATATCGGCGACGTCACGCGTTGCGATGGTCCTGCCCAGGCGCATGACAGTCACCCGGTCTGCGACCTGAACGAGTTGTTGCATGTTGTGGCTGACGAGGATGACGCTGACCCCGCGGTCGCGGAGCCGACCGATGAGCTCGAGGACCTGCGCGGACTCCCGGACTCCAAGTGCTGCAGTGGGTTCGTCGAGGATGACGATCTGTCGTCCCCAGATCAGTGCCCGGGCGATCGCAAGGCACTGGCGTTGACCGCCTGACATGCCGCGGACCGACACGTTCACGGACTGGATACCAACGCCCAGATCCTTCAGGACCTCGCGGGAGCGTGCCCGCATTCCTTTGTCGTTGACGATATTCAGAGCCCGAAGGAGCGGATTGGAGGAAAGCTCTTCCCGCCCGAGGTACACGTTCTGTACGGCAGACATGGTGTCCACCAGGGCAAGGTCCTGATACACCGTCTCGATGCCGGCCTCGAGCGCATCCGAGGGGCGTCGGAAGGACACTGGCCGCCCTGAGACTTCAATTGATCCGGCATCCGGTGTCACAGCACCGGACAGTATCTTCAGGAACGTGGACTTCCCGGCTCCGTTGTCTCCTACCAGCCCCATGACCTCGCCCCGACGGAGGTGC
Source organism: Arthrobacter rhamnosi (assembly GCF_054510975.1). NCBI lineage: Bacteria > Bacillati > Actinomycetota > Actinomycetes > Micrococcales > Micrococcaceae > Arthrobacter > Arthrobacter rhamnosi. The sequence goes on from NZ_JBTNDN010000006.1 coordinate 140,572, forward strand.
ATGGATGCGGCTGAGAGGGCTACGACGGCGCCGTAACGGCGTTCAATATCTTGTGCCTGAAGGACGGTGTCCTGGGTGGCAGCGGTGGAATCATGCATGAAGACGACCTCTTCGTCGATCTGTAACGTTTTATCTAAAACGATTTAGACGACGATCACACACTGGCGAGCGCTCGTCAAGAGAAGTCGCGCAACACCCTTGTCGGGTGCCCTCACAACATGCTGAAGTCCCTGGCGGCAGCAGTGCTCGACGACGGAGAGAGTCCACAGAACCTCATCGTCGAGTGCCGGTGTGCGGCGCCGAGTCCCTCAGCCCACGGTCCGGGTCGGGTCTGCCCTTGTCCGGCCGAGCTTCAGGCCCATTGTGATCAAGTCCGGCTGGACGTCGACTAGGAGTCCCAGTCCTGCGTGGCCGGCGCCGAGATCATCAAGGGCCGTCATGAACCCATGCCGGCGGTAGCCGGTGATGATGTTCCTGATGTGATCGGCGGCGGTGACTTCTATATCCTGGATGAACTCGAACATGATGTTGGTCCTCGGGAGGTTGTACCGCGCGGCCGCGAGCGCTAAGAAGTGCCCCTGTCGTTTCTGTTTCACCCGAATCGATCGCGTGTGGTTCTCACACAGCAAGCCGTGGCTACCGGTGTGGGCAAACCTTGTGGGGCCCGCTCGACTGCTGCGGTGCCAAGGAAGAGGTAGGTCGGCGGGAGGCAGCGATCGTCAGGATGACGGCTCCGAAGCCGGCGACGGCCGAAAGCGGGATGTTCGCTGGTTCGGCGGCGAAACAGCCGGCGAGCAGAACGCCGAGAACAATCCAGCCGGCCGTGGAAGTCACCGGATCCCCGGTGGCCGACGCGGGCGCCTGGAGTACGGCAACGTCGAAGTGGCGGGGGATGACTCAATGGAAGAACAGGAGCAGTCCGCCGAGCCTCACAGCGACGGAGACCATGCCGACGGGGATCATCACGACGGCGTAGCGGGCGAAGCTGACGTCGAAGAAGCCCGCGACGACGAACGCGAGTGAAGATCTGGTCGTGAATTCCAGGGCCAGAAGCATCCGGATGGCGATCGGGATGACGCGCCCCAGCCGATGCCGAGCCCTTTGGACTGCCGGAACGCCAGTGTCTCGGTCGTGACGAGACCAGGACGGCGCCTGCAGTCCGAGGGCACATGCGTCAGCGGGTGGTGAGGGTGGCGTGAAGGTCGGTGACACGTTCGAGGATGTCGTCGCGGACCAGGCGCATCCGCTCGATCCCGTCGATGCCGCGCTCGCTGGGCTCGTCGGTGTCCCACCGCTCGTACAGGGTGCCCTCGACCTCGTCGACCTGCGCCTCGGGGCCGAGGATGACGACGAGGTCCGCTCGCTCCTGGTCCTCGACGGTGATCTGCCGGGGGACGTTCCGGCTGATGTCGACCCCTACCTCGGCCAGGACCTGGGCCGAGAGGGCGTTGACCGCAGAACCGGGCTTCGATCCGGCAGAAGCGGTGGCCACGGAGTTCCCGGCGACCTTGTCCATGAGGCCGGCGGCCATCTGGGACTTGCCTCCGTTCTTCACGCAGACGAACAGGACGAAGGGCTTGTCGGCCTTGAAGCTCACGGGGTGCTCGATTCTTTGTGGCGGGCAGCTGCCCGGGAAGTCGGAAGGGGATTACTGGGCTTTGTGAGGATCGACCCGTTAACGACGTAGGGCCGACCCCGTGAGGAGTCGGCCCTACGTCGAAGGGTCCGCAGCTTAGAGCGCGTTGACCTTCTTGGAGATCGCGGATTTGCGGTTCGCTGCATTGTTCTTGTGCAGCACACCCTTGCTGACAGCCTTGTCGAGCTTGCGGCTGGCTGCCTGCAGAGCCGTAGCGGCAGCGTCCTTGTCAGCGCCCTCGACGGCCGTGTTCACGGCGCGGATGGCGGTCTTGAGCTCGGACTTGACCGAGTTGTTGCGCTGCCTCGCCTTTTCGTTGGTGAGGATGCGCTTCTTCTGGGACTTGATATTTGCCACGTATGAAAACTTTCTTTGTATTGCGGACTGGTCGTGAGGGTATTTCGGCCAACCAAGACTGAGCGGCGTGGGGATACCGTATGGCGATTGGCCAAAGTGCCCGGAGACCTGCGCGGACACACAGCTATAAAGGTTACCAGAAACACGCGCGGAACCCGACCCGTGGTGACCCGGGCCAGGGTCGGCAACGGGATGTTCAGGACGACGCGGGTGGCTCGCGGCAGGGGGCGGGGACTTCCCGTGCCCGTGCGCTATGCCAGCAGGTGATCGGGTATCGCTGCGAGGACCTCTTCGAAGCGCCGGCGGGGCAGGACTGCGCCCTCGCGCCTGATGGCCCCGGCGGTGATCCGCAGGAGCCGGTCGACCTTCACCTCGCTCGGGCGCCCCTGCCGGTCCCAGGCCCCCGTGCCGATGTCGACGTAACGCCCGTCGTGGTCGCTGGCGTTGTTGCGGTCTCTGCTCGTCAGCATCAGGCCCAGCAGGTCACCGCCGTCGCGCCCGATGAGGAGCACCGGGCGGTCCTTCCCCTGCGCCGGGTCATCCTCGTAGGGCACCCATGTCCAGACGATCTCGCCCGGGTCGGGCTTGCCGTCGCTCGAGGGTGAATAGGCGAGCAGTGCGTCCTGCCGGCGGCCCGCCGTCCTGCGCGCGGCGGCGGGGGCTGCGGGACCGGCCGACCGGGTGCGCTTCGCACCGCCCCGGCGGGGAGCCTCCGGGGGCGATGCGCTGTTCACCGCCCGGACAACGCGAGTCGCGAGGGACAGGAGGGAGCGGACCGTGATCGCCATGCTGGAATCCTAGGCGGGTAGTCGCCACCGGCCCAGCAGCCGGGGCAGCGATTCCCGGAGCCGTCCGGCCACGTGGGACACTAAGGGGAGTTGAAACGGCGCGAACCAGCCCCGGCCGCCGCCGATGACGGCACGGCTGGGAGCCGCATGCCGCACCCTGTCCCGAAAAAGTGAGGAACCTACGTGTCACCCATGGCCCGCACCGCGCCGGTGCCTGCCTCCACCGATCCGGCGATCATTCGTAATTTCTGCATCATCGCCCACATCGATCATGGCAAGTCCACGTTGGCCGACCGCATGCTCCAGCTCACCGGAGCCGTGGAGCAGCGGGACATGAAGGCGCAGTACCTCGACCGGATGGACATCGAGCGCGAGCGCGGCATCACGATCAAGTCCCAGGCAGTCCGCCTGCCGTGGGAGGTGGACGGCACCGCCTACGCCCTGAATATGATCGACACTCCCGGCCACGTCGACTTCACCTATGAGGTGTCACGCTCGCTCGCGGCGTGCGAAGGAGCCATCCTGCTCGTCGACGCCGCCCAGGGCATCGAGGCGCAGACTCTCGCGAACCTCTACCTCGCGATGGAGAACAACCTCACGATCATCCCGGTCCTGAACAAGATCGACCTCCCGGCCGCGCAGCCGGAGAAGTACGCCGCGGAGCTGGCGAGCCTCATCGGCGGGGAACCCGAGGACGTCCTGATGGTCTCCGGAAAGACCGGCGTCGGCGTCGAGGCCCTCATGGACAAGATCGTGCGCGACCTCCCGGCCCCGACCGGTGACCCGAACGCGCCGGCCCGCGCGATGATCTTCGACTCGGTGTACGACACGTACCGCGGCGTGGTGACCTATGTCCGGGTGGTCGACGGGAAGCTCAGCCCCCGCGAGCGTATCCAGATGATGTCCACGCGGGCCAGCCACGAACTGCTCGAGATCGGCGTCAGCTCACCCGAGCCGAAGCCCTCCAAGGGGCTCGGCGTCGGCGAGGTCGGTTACCTCATCACCGGTGTGAAGGACGTGCGCCAGTCGAAGGTGGGCGATACCGTCACCAACCTGGCCAAGCCTGCCGCGCAGTCGCTGGGCGGCTACCAGGATCCGAAGCCGATGGTCTTCTCCGGCCTCTATCCGCTCGACGGCACCGACTACCCCGTCCTGCGGGACGCCCTGGCGAAGTTCACCCTGAACGACGCCGCGCTCGTCTACGAGCCGGAAACCTCGGCCGCGCTGGGCTTCGGGTTCCGCGTCGGCTTCCTCGGCCTGCTGCACCTCGAGATCACGCGGGAACGCCTCGAGCGCGAGTACAACCTCGACCTGATCTCCACCGCCCCTAACGTGGAGTACGAGGTGACCCTCGAGGACAAGCGCGTCCTGAAGGTCACCAACCCGAGCGAGTACCCCGTCGGGAAGATCGCGGAGGTGCGCGAGCCCATGGTGTCCGCGACCATCCTCGCGCCGTCGGAGTTCGTCGGCGCCATCATGGAGCTGTGCCAGCAGCGCCGCGGCATCCTCGGCGGCATGGACTACCTGTCCGAGGACCGCGTGGAGATCCGGTACCGGCTGCCGCTGGCGGAGATCGTCTTCGACTTCTTCGACCTGCTGAAGTCGAAGACCCGCGGGTACGGCTCCCTGGACTGGAAGGCCGACGGCGACCAGGTGTCCGACCTCGTCAAGGTCGACATCCTCCTGCAGGGTGAACAGGTGGACGCCTTCAGCGCCATCACCCACCGTGACAAGGCTTACGCCTACGGTGTCATGATGACGGGCAAGCTCCGCGAGCTCATCCCGCGCCAGCAGTTCGAGGTGCCCATCCAGGCCGCCATCGGCGCCCGCATCATCGCGCGCGAGAGCATTCGGGCCATCCGCAAGGACGTCCTCGCCAAGTGCTACGGCGGTGACATCACGCGTAAGCGCAAGCTGCTCGAGAAGCAGAAGGAGGGCAAGAAGCGCATGAAGATGGTGGGGCGCGTGGAAGTGCCCCAGGAGGCCTTCATCGCCGCACTGTCCTCCGACGAGTCGAAGGACAAAGCCAAGAAGTGACCCCGTACGGTTTCGAGGGGGCTGGTCCGCGTGCCTAGCGCCCTTCCGCTCGGCCTGCCGGCACCGGAGGACGGCGTGCTGCCCCCTGAGGCAGCCGAGGGCGCGCGCAGCCGCGACTTCTGCCTCTACGTGCACATCCCGTTCTGCGCGGTGCGCTGCGGCTACTGCGACTTCAACACCTACACGGCCACGGAGCTCGGCGGAGGAGCGTCGCAGGACGCGTACGCCGGATCCGTGCTCGCCGAGCTCGCCCTCGGTGCGCAGGTGCTCCGGTCCTCGGGGATGCCGGCACGGCCGCTGTCCACGGTCTTCTTCGGCGGAGGTACTCCGACGCTGCTGCCCGCCGGGGACCTCGCGTCGATCCTTCGGGCGGCGACGGCGCAGTGGGGCCTGGCCCCGGACGCGGAGGTGACCACCGAGGCCAATCCCGATTCGGTGACGCCGGAATCGCTGCGTGTCCTGAAGGATGCCGGCTTCACCCGCGTCTCGTTCGGCATGCAGTCAGCGGTGCCCCACGTGCTCGCCGTGCTCGACCGCACCCACTCGCCCGAACGCGTGCCGCAGGCCGTGCAGTGGGCGCGTGAGGCCGGCCTGAAGGTGAGCCTGGACCTGATCTACGGCACGCCGGGGGAGTCGCTGGAGGACTGGCGGACGTCGCTGTCCACGGCGCTGTCCTACGGCCCCGACCACATCTCGGCGTACGCCCTCATCATCGAGGACGGGACACGGCTCGCGACGCGCATCCGCCGCGGCCAGGTGCCGCCCATCGACGACGACGACCACGCCGACAAGTACGCCCTCGCGGAGGAGATGCTGACGGCCGGCGGCCTGCACTGGTACGAGGTGAGCAACTGGGCTCGGACGCCCGCCGATGCATGCCGGCACAACCTCGCCTACTGGCGTGGCAGCGACTGGTGGGGTGCAGGTCCGGGTGCGCACTCGCATGTCGGCGGCACGCGCTGGTGGAACGTCAAGCATCCGCGCCCGTACGCCGAGGCGCTGGATGCCGGGCGGTCACCCGCCGCGGGGCGCGAGATCCTGTCGGCGGAGGACCGCTACGTCGAGGACGTCATGCTGCGCGTGCGGCTGCGTGAGGGGCTTCCGACCGAATCCCTCAGGGCAACGAGCCGCACGGCGGTCGCCGGACTGATCGCCGACGGGCTCGTCGAGCCCGCCGCGGCCTTCGCGGGCCGCGTGGTCCTGACCTTCCAGGGCAGGCTGCTCGCGGACGCCGTCGTGCGGAGGCTGTTGCCGGACTGAGTACCGGACCGAGCGCGGACGGGCCTAGGGGATCAGGCGCAGGTTCAGGCTGTACCGGTAGGGCCGGCCACGGTTGACCTGGATGCCCGCATTCACCGAGAAGATCGTGATCGTGACCCAGATGAGGGCGTTCACGACGGCGAACACCCCTCCGATCACCGGCACGAGCGACAGGAGCCATGCCGCCAGCGCCAGGAGGGTCGGCGGAAGCGTGAAGTTCAGCGCCTCCTTCGACTCCTGCGCCGTGAACGGGCCCCGGTCCTTGAAGATGAGGTAGATCAGCAGCGAGGGGATGAAGCCCAGGATGCCGCCGAAGTGCGCAAGCGTCGCGAACTGGCGGTCCTCGGACGCAGTCAGGGGAAGGGCATTCGCCGGCGTCCCTTCGAACGCGGGCCGGGACTCGCCCCGCCCGTGGTGCTGCTGGTCGGCGGTGTTGGACAACGTCAATTCCTTTGCTGGCTGGCGGGACTGTTCCCCCGGACTCGATCCAAGGATACGTGGTGGCGGCGCCCGGACTGCTCAGGCAGTGCCCGGGGGCGCGGTCAGGAAGTCGATGACCTCCTCCACCCGGCCCAGCAGCGAGGGCTCGAGATCGGCGTAGGTGCTGACGCCGGCGAGGATCCGCTTCCAGCCATGGGCCACGGCCGCCTGGTCGGAGTGGGGCCAGCCGAGCCCGGCGAGAATCCCGGTCTTCCAGTCCTGGTTCCGCGGCACCACGGGCCAGGCGTCGAGTCCCAGCGCGGCCGGCTTCACCGCCTGCCAGACGTCCACGTAGGGATGGCCGACGATCAGGACGTGGTGGCGTGCCCCCGGCACGGTCATCGCCTGCTGTGCGATCCGGGACTCCTTGGTCCCGGGCAGCAGGTGGTCGACGAGGATGCCCAGCCGCCGCCGGGGACCGGGGCCGAACGCGCGGACCGCGCCGGCGAGATCGTCGACGCCGTGCAGCGGCTCGACGACGATTCCCTCGAGCCGGAGATCGTCCCCCCAGACCTTCTCGACCAGCTCGGCGTCGTGCTGTCCCTCCACCCAGATCCTGCTGGCCCGCGCAGTCCTCGCCCGCGCGCCCTCGACCCGCACCGATCCGGACGCGGTCCGGGTGGACGCCGGCGCTGCGCGCTGCACGGGTGCGACGACGTGGACGGGCTGTCCGTCGAGGAGGAACCCGTGGCCGAGCCGGAACGTCCGGCGTTTGCCACGCCGGTCCTCGAGCACCATCACATGCAGGCCGCCGGACTTCTCGACCCGGACCACTGCGCCGACGAATCCGCTCTGCACGTCCTCGAGGACCGTGTCCTTCTCCACCGGGACATCGGGCAGGCTGACCCGCTTCGGAGCCGTAATATCCTGTGCTCCCCAGCCGTAGTCCATCCCGAGCTGTCCTTCCGCCGAGGGCTTCGGCGGTCTGCCGCGGCCCGGGTTCCCAATGCTAACAATCAGCCCGGACGTACTAGACTTGGCACTTGGGTGTGTCGAGTGCTAATCGCTCGGAGCCGCCCCCACGCCCGTTCGTGCAGACCCGGAGGTGACATCGAATGAGTGAACCGCGACGCCTGGAGGTGCTCCGGGCCATCGTCGAGGACTACGTCCATTCGCGGGAGCCCGTCGGCTCCAAGGCACTGGTCGACCGGCACAAGCTCGGCGTCTCCTCCGCCACCATCCGCAACGACATGGCGGTCCTCGAGGAGGAAGGCCTCATCGCGGCACCCCACACGAGTTCGGGCCGCATCCCCACGGACAAGGGATACCGGCTGTTCGTGGACCGTATCTCCGAGGTCAAGCCGTTGTCCGCGCCGGAGAAGAAGGCAATCCAGACCCTGCTGGAGGGCGCGGAGGACCTCGACGACGTCATGGACCGGACCGTCCGGCTGCTCGCCCAGCTCACGAACCAGGTCGCCGTCGTCCAGTTCCCACGTGTGGGCGGGGCGTCCGTCCGCCACATCGAATTCGTCCTGCTGGCTCCCCAGCAGATCCTCGTGGTCCTGATCGCGACCAACGGCACCGTCCAGCAGCGCATCGTCCGGACGCACGCGGACATCCAGGAAGCCGAGCTCACGGACCTGAAGCAGCGCATCCTGTCCGCGGTGTCCGGGGTGAGACTCTCGGCGCTGGCCGGTGAGCTGGGCGTCGCAGCGTCGCAGTTGCCTCCCGCGCTGCGGGCGCACGGGGGTACGATCATCAAAGCGCTGGAGCAGCTCGCCGGCCTCGGCCGCGACGACCGGATCCTGCTGGCAGGAACGGCGAACCTCGCCAGATCCACGGGTGACTTCCCGCTCAGCATCGGTCCTGTCCTCGAGGCCCTCGAGGAGCAGGTCGTCATGCTGAGGCTCCTGTCGGAGATGGAGTACGACGCCCGCGGCATCTCGGTGAGGATCGGCAGCGAGAACCCCTACGGTGGCCTGTCGGAGGCCTCCGTGGTCGCGACGGGCTACGGTCCGGACGCCGGGGCGAAGCTCGGGATCCTCGGGCCCACCCGCATGGACTATCCGACGACGATGGCCGCGGTGCGGGCCGTCGCCCGTTACCTCTCGAGGATCCTCGAGGAGTAGCCGGCCCCGTGGCCGTCCCCGGTGTTCCGCCGGCACAACGGTATTCCGCCGGCACGACCGGCGAGCAGAGCAGTAGACAGAAATCTCCAACAGGAAGAGATGTGCACGAGTGAGTAATCACTATGAGGTCCTCGGTGTGGCGCAGGGTGCGACCGGGGAGGAAATCAAGAAGGCGTACCGCAAGCTCGCCCGGAAGCTCCACCCCGACGTGAACCCGGGTGGAGACGCCGCGGAGGAGTTCAAGCGCATCACGCACGCCTACGAGGTGCTGTCCGACCCGCAGAAGCGGCGGATCTACGACACGACCGGCAACGAGAACGGCACGGACAACGGCTACGGTGCCGGCTACTCGGGCTCCGGGTTCGCGTTCCAGGACATCTTCGAGACCTTCTTCGGCGGCGGCGGCCAGCAGGCAGGAGCACCCTCCCGGACCCGACGGGGCCAGGACGCGCTCATCAACGTGCGGATCGACCTCAAGGACGCCGTCTTCGGCACCAACAAGAAGATCGAGGTGGACACCGCGGAGGTCTGCCCCACGTGCGACGGGACCTGCTGCCAGCCGGGTACGTCGCCCCGCACGTGCGACATCTGCGGCGGCTCCGGGCAGGTCCAGCGGGCGGTCCGCTCGATCCTCGGCCAGGTCATGACGAGCGCGCCCTGCGGGACGTGCCAGGGCTACGGCACCGTGATCCCCAACCCCTGCCATGAATGCAGCGGTGAGGGACGCGTCCGCGCACGCCGCACCCTGACCATCAAGGTCCCCGCCGGCGTCAGCACGGGCACCCGCATCCAGCTCGCCGGCCAGGGCGAGGCCGGCATCGCCGGCGGTCCCCAGGGCGACCTCTACGTCGAGATCCGCGTCAACACCGACTCGACGTTCCTCCGCGACGGCGACGACCTCCATGTCACGTTGAGCGTGCCCATGACGGCGGCCGCACTGGGCACCACGGTGCAGCTGGACACGTTCGACGGCGACCAGGAACTGGTCATCAAGCCCGGGACGCAGTCCGGCGAGATCGTGACCCTGCGCGGGCTCGGCGTCACGCACCTCAGGAACCAGGGCAGGGGAGACCTACGCGTCCACCTGAATGTCGAGACGCCGCGCAATCTGGACCACCAGCAGGAGGAGCTCCTGCGCAAGCTCGCCGAACTGCGGAACGAGGAGTACACGGACGGCCAGCTCGCCAGCAGCGGTTCCGGCGTGTTCGCACGCCTGCGGGAGCGCCTCGGGAACCGCTGACCATGACGCGTCCCCTGTTCTTCGGGTCGAGCGAGGCCGTTCGCGCGGCTGCACCCGGCGCCCTGTTCGTCCTCGACGGTGACGAGGGCCGGCACGCCGCCACCGTCCGGCGGCTCGGGACGGGGGAGCGCATCGACGTGTCCGACGGCTCCGGCTACCGGATCGGCGGAGTGATCTCGGCCGTCGGGTCGGGAACCGTCGAGGTCGAGGTGGAGACCGCCGGCCGGGATCCCGCGCCAAAGCACCGTCTGGTGCTCGTCCAGGCCCTCGCGAAGGGTGGTCGCGACGAGCAGGCGGTCGAGTCGGCCACCGAGCTCGGCGTCGACGCCGTGGTGCCGTGGCATGCCGAGCGCAGCATCGTCCGCTGGCGCGGCGACAAGGCCGAGAAGGGCCGGCAGAAGTGGGTATCCCTCGTGGGTGCGGCGTCGAAGCAGTCGCGCCGCTCGTTCGTGCCCGAGGTCCACGCCGTGCTGGATACCTCGGGGCTGGCCGCCTGGGCGTCGACGGTGGACCGGATGGTCGTCCTGCACGAGGACGCCGAGTCCTCCCTCGCCGAGCAGGTCTCGGAGCTCCGCGCAGCGGGCGCCCTGGACGCGCCGTCGTCGACCGCGGTCGTCGTGGGTCCGGAGGGTGGCATCAGTGCGGCCGAGCTGGGGAAGCTGCGCGCTGTCGGTGCCGGTGCTGCGCGACTGGGGCCGCACGTCCTGCGGTCGTCCTCCGCAGGCCCGGCCGCCCTCGTGCTGCTGAACCACCTGTTGGGGCGCTGGTAGCCGACAGCGCCGATGACCGCCGGCACGAGGCCGGGGGGCTACCTGACGACGACGGACTTCGAGTCCTGTGCCCGGCCGTCCCCGGAGGGCACGGCCACCGTGATCTCGTAGGAGCCGGGCGGGAGCGTCACGGAGAAGGAATAGGCGCCCGGAGCGCCGTCCTCGGGCGAGATCCGGACCGAGCCGTCGCGGAAGAGCGAGGTATCTCCTGTTCCGCCGTCCGCCGGCCCGCCCTCGCTCCGGTCTATCCGCCAGGCGAGCGTCTGCTCCGATGCCGGCCCTACGCCGTGGATGGTCAGGCCGGAGCGGTCGGCCTCGACGCCCTCCTGCGGGTCGATGATCCACACGGGAGCGAGTGTGGACGTATCCCGCGTCCATTCCCCGCCGACGTCCACGGAGCCGAAGGCGCGGTAGCCCGCCGCTCCGTCGACGAGCACGACGACGGAACTGGACTCGCCGCCGGAGATGAGGCCGGCGTTCGAGGCGGCCGCCGTGGCAGTGTAGACGAGCTGCTGCAGGGCCAGGCGTGCGTCGCCTTCCCCGAGGCTCTCCGAGAAGGCGTCCGAGGAGATGTCGAGGGTGATGACATTCTTCGTGGAGATCGACGAGCTCACGCTCGATGCGGCATGCCACGGCGAGTGATAGTCGGAGTCGAGGGGCTCTCCCGAGGTCATGAGCCGCACCGCGTCGGAGATCGGGTCGCTGGTGGATTCCGGAGCGACGAGGAATTCACGGAACAGCCGGTCGGTCCCTTCGACCTCCCCGAGCCAGTAGACCGGCAGGAGCGGCTGGACGGCGTCCGCGGGCCCCGCTGCCGCGCTCTGGCTCCGGACGGGCGTCTCGGGCTCCCCGGACTCCCCATCGGGGATCGCCGTCGGAAGCGTGACGGGAAGGGTCGTCGTCGGTGCGCTGCCCTGCAGCAGCCCCACCTCGGGAAGGAAGAACACACTGCTCGCCGCGAGCACGGCGCCCGATACCAGGAGCATCCCGCGGAGCCCGAGCCGGTTCTTCTTCAGGGGGTCCTGCTCGTGCATGCCGGTCCCCTTCCGTCAGGCGCGCTGGTGCGCGGGTGGAATCTGTAACGTGGAATCGTCCCGGACGGGCCGACCCTCGACGTGTGCGCCGGAGGATGGGCGACCGCTCGTGGGCGCGGACCTGCCGGACCTGTTTCAGCTTGGCACAGCGCGCGGAGCACACCAGTGTGAATACACGCGGTCGACGGGACTGAAACCTGATCGATACGAACCCGTTGCCGATTCGCGATGAAAGTCGAGTGCCGCTCGGTAAGAAGGGAGCTCCCGGCGGCGCGGGAATCAAGGCGCTCCCGCGCCAGTTGACAAATAGGGGATGCCGTAACATTGGCATCTCCGCCGGTGCTGGTGTGCTCCGTCCCGAGGGCGGGATCGGCGGCAGACGACAGCACGAACGGCAGCATAAACCACCGCATGAAATGACAGCACAGTACGACTACTCAGACGAGGGGCGATCGAAGGCCGGACGGCCGAGCTATGAGCGAATCTTCAACAGGCATCAACGTGGCAGGACTCGACACACGGACGTTCGTCTTCGACTCGACGGAGCAGATGGTTCAGGCGCTTGGTTCGAACGACGAGGCCCTTCGCCTGATCGAAGACTCCTTCCCCGGCATCGGCCTGCAGGCCCGGGGCAATGAACTGACGATCACCGGTCCCTCGGCGGACGTGCTGCGCACCGAGCGGCTCATCGGCGAGATCCAGACCATGGCCACCAACAATGCGACGGTCTCTCCCCATGTCCTCGAGCAGCTGGTCACGATGCTCAAGACGCAGAGCACTGCCCGGCCGTCGGAAGTGCTGTCCGTGAACATCCTGACCTCGCGCGGCAAGACCATCCGCCCCAAGACGCTCAACCAGAGCACGTACGTCGAAGCGATCGACCGGAACACCATCGTGTTCGGTATCGGCCCGGCGGGTACCGGCAAGACCTACCTGGCCATGGCCAAGGCCGTCCAGGCGCTCCAGCAGAAGGAAGTCAACCGGATCATCCTGACGAGGCCCGCCGTCGAGGCGGGGGAGCGTCTGGGCTTCCTGCCCGGAACCCTCAACGACAAGATCGACCCGTACCTGCGCCCGCTGTACGACGCCCTGCACGACATGATGGACCCCGATTCCATCCCGCGCCTCATGGCGGCGGGAACGATCGAGGTCGCGCCCCTGGCGTACATGCGCGGGCGGACCCTGAACGACGCCTTCATCATCCTCGACGAGGCCCAGAACACGACGCCGGAGCAGATGAAGATGTTCCTCACGCGCCTCGGCTTCGGTTCGAAGATGGTGGTGACCGGCGACGTCACGCAGGTGGACCTCCCCAACGGCACCAGCTCGGGACTGCGGGTCGTCAGCGAGATCCTCCGAGACGTCGACGACGTGTACTTCAGCGAGCTGGACGCCGCCGACGTCGTGCGGCACCGGCTCGTCGGCGACATCGTCAGCGCCTACAGCACCTGGGACGACGAGCAGCGTGCCGCACAGGCGCGCGCCGGCCGTCCGGGGGTGGCACGATGAGCGTCGAGGTCAACAACGAGTCCGGGTACGACGTCGACGAGGAGTCGCTGGTCCGCCTCGCGAACTTCCTGTTCGAGGCGCTCTTCCTCCACCCCGAGGCCGAGCTGTCGATCATCCTGGTGGACACGGCGGCGATGGAGAAGCTGCACGTCGAGTGGATGGACGAGCCCGGCCCCACCGATGTGCTCTCCTTCCCGATGGACGAACTGCGCCCGGGTACACCCGGGCGCATCACGCCGGCCGGACTGCTCGGGGACATCGTGCTGTGCCCCGAGGTCGCGGCGTCCCAGGGTGCGGCTGCGGGCCACAGCACGAACGACGAGCTGCTGCTGCTGACCACCCACGGTGTCCTCCACCTCCTCGGCTACGACCACGCGGAACCCGAGGAGGAGAAGGAGATGTTCGGCCTGCAGCGGCAACTCCTGTCGGACTTCCTCGGGGGTACCGCACCGCAGGAGACCAGCGCTTGACCATCTGGCTCCTCGGGCTCATGGCCCTGCTCTTCGCCCTCACCGCTGCCCTCGTGACCGCTGCCGAAGCGGCCTTCAGCTACCTCCCGCGGCAGGAGGGCGAGGCCCTGGTCCAGGAGTCGCGCGGTACGTCGCTCCGCCGTATCCTCGAAGCCCCCGTGGCCCACATGCATGCGCTGCGGTTCTGGCGCGTCTGGTTCGAGATGGCAGGGGCCGTCGCCGTCGCCATCCTGTTCCACGACCTGCTGGACAACATCTGGCTCGCCGGGCTCCTGGCGACCGCCGTGATGGCGGCCGTCGGGTTCGTGATCGTAGGAGTCTCGCCCCGCCAGCTCGGTCGGCTGCATGCTCCCGCCGTCGTCCGCCTGACCGCCGGACTGGTGGCGTCCCTCTGCGCGGTCCTCGGACCCATCCCGCGCTGGCTCGTGCGGATCGGCAGCTCGATCACCCCGGGCGCAGCACGGGACGAAGCAGCCTTCTTCACGCAGGAGGAGTTCCGCGAGCTCCTCTCCCGTGCCTCGGACGCCGAGATGATCGAGGACAACGAGGCCGAGCTCATCCACTCGGTGTTCGAACTCGGGGACACGAAGGTGCGCTCCGTGATGGTTCCGCGTACCGACATGGTCACCATCGAATCGGGCTCCACGCTGAACCAGGCGATGTCGCTCTTCCTGCGCTCGGGGTATTCGAGGATCCCCGTCATCGGGGAGAGCTCGGACGACATCAAGGGCCTGCTGTACCTGAAGGACGTCGTCGCGAGCCTGCACGGCCGCCCGGCGTCGAACCTCTCGCGGCCGGTCGACGGGGACTGCAGGCCGGCCCGCTACGTCCCGGAGTCGAAGCCCGTGGGTGACCTGCTCCGGGAGCTGCAGCGCGAATCCACCCACGTGGCGATCGTCATCGACGAGTACGGCGGAACGGCCGGACTCGTCACCCTCGAGGACCTCATCGAGGAGATCGTGGGCGAGATCGTCGACGAGTACGACTCCGAGGTGCCTGAGCAGGAACAGCTTGACGACGGCGGATACCGCGTCAGCGCCCGGATGGGGATCGACGACCTGGGCGAGCTCTTCGGCCTTGACCTCGACGACGAGGAAGTCGACACGGTGGGCGGACTCCTGGCCAAGACACTCGGAAGGGTGCCGATCGTGGGATCCGAGGTCACAATTGACGGTATAGGCCTGCGGGCCGAGCGCGTGGAGGGCCGACGCAACAGGGTCTCCCACGTCATCGCCTACCGCTTGCCACCCGAGCACACCGAGCAGGACGAACGAGAGACGATAGAGGCTGACAATGAGCGACGCTAAGCACAGGGCCGGATTCGTCTCGCTCGTCGGACGGCCGAACGCGGGCAAGTCCACCCTGACCAACGCCCTGGTAGGGCAGAAGGTCGCCATCACCTCGGCCAAGCCGCAGACCACCCGACACACCATCCGCGGCATCGTCAACCGGCCCGACGCGCAGATCGTCCTCGTGGACACCCCGGGGCTGCACCGGCCGCGTACC
Source organism: Arthrobacter rhamnosi (assembly GCF_054510975.1). Lineage (NCBI taxonomy): Bacteria > Bacillati > Actinomycetota > Actinomycetes > Micrococcales > Micrococcaceae > Arthrobacter > Arthrobacter rhamnosi. The sequence continues at coordinate 155,728 of NZ_JBTNDN010000006.1, forward strand.
CTCCTGGGCCAGCGCCTCAACGACCTCGTGGCCGACACGCTCGCCGAGGTCGACGCCGTCGGATTCTGCCTGCCCGCCAACGAGAAGATCGGTCCCGGTGACCGGTTCATCGCCGAGCAGCTGGCGCGGCTCAACCGCAAGCCGCTGATCGCGGTGGTGACGAAGACCGACCTCGTCGACCGCCAGGCGCTGACGGAGCAGCTCCTTGCCGTGTCGAAGCTCGGTACCGATGTGGCGGGCCCCGGGGGATGGGCGGACATCGTGCCGGTCTCGGCCGCCGACGGCTTCCAGGTGGAGACGGTCGCAGAGGTGTTCAGCAACCACATGCCGGAATCGCCGGTGCTGTACCCGGGCGGCGAGCTGACGGACGAGCCGGAAGCCGTCATGGTCGCCGAACTCGTCCGGGAGGCAGCCCTCGAGGGGGTCCGTGACGAGATGCCGCACTCGATCGCGGTCGTGGTCGAGGAGATGATCCCGCGCGAGGGACGCAGCGAGGACAATCCGATGCTCGACGTCCACGTGAACCTCTACGTCGAGCGGCCGTCCCAGAAGGCCATCATCATCGGCAAGGGCGGCGCCCGGCTCAGGGAGGTCGGCACGAATGCCCGTCGGGGGATCGAGGCCCTACTGGGAACCCGGATCTACCTCGACCTGCATGTCAAGGTCGCCAAGGACTGGCAGCGCGATCCCAAGCAGCTGGTCAAGCTCGGCTTCTAGCCGGCACTACCTCCCGGCCCCGTTCGTTGGGGTCCGGGAACGGGGCCACCGGTCCTGCGACACCTGCTGATCGCCGTCGATCACCGCGCGAGAGGCGCAGCGGCGATCCGGCCGCTGCATCCGGGCCGCGGCGACCGAGGGACAGAACCCCCGCCGGCCTCGGGCCGGCACCGACACCATCCGAAGGAGCCCGGGCATGACCCGCCGAACGTCCCCCGAGGGCGCCGACAGCGCCCGTGATGCCCCTTCGGCAACTGTCCCCGACACGGCAACCGCGCACGGCACGGCCGGAGGCGCGGACGCGGCCGGTGGTACGCATACGGCGGACGGCCCGCACCCTGCGGGGCGGCACCTCGGCAACGCGCGCCGGAGGCTCAGGGTGACCGCCATCGTGATCGCGTCGGTCCTCGTGGCCGCCGTCGCCTTCGTCGCCGTCCAGGTGATCCGCCTGCAGTCCAACGTGGCCACCATGCCGCTGAACCTCGGCGGGGAATCGGCCCTCCCGGTCGATTCCAGCACCGACCCGCTCCAGATCCTGATCCTGGGTACCGACACCCGGACCGGCAACGGCGGAGAATTCATCGGCGGCGAGGACCTCTCCTCGGGGGAGGGGAACTCGGACGTCATGATGCTGGTGACGCTCTCCGCGGATCGGGAGAACGTCACGGTCGTCTCGTTCCCCCGTGACCTCCTGGTGCCCCTGCCCAGCTGCACCGACCCCGAGACGGGGAACTCGTCCGAGGAGGTGGACCTCGGCCAGCTCAACGGGGCGCTCCAGGAGGGCGGACCGGGCTGCACCGTCGCTGCGATCAACAACCTCACGGGCCTGTCCGTCGACCACTTCATGATGGCGGACTTCAACGCGGTCAAGGAACTGTCCTCCACGCTCGGCGGAGTGGAGGTCTGCGTCGAGGAGCCGGTGGACGACGAATACTCGGGACTGACGCTGCCGGCCGGCACCAGCGAGGTCGAGGGTGACCAGGCCCTGGCCTTCCTGCGCACGCGCCACAGCTTCGGCGACGGCGGGGACACCGGGCGCATCGCCGCCCAGCAGTCCTTCCTGGCCTCCATGGCCCGCAAGGTGCGGGCCGAGGGCACGCTGACGAACCTGCCCAAGCTCTACGCGATCGCCGACACGATCACCCGCAACCTGACGGTCGACGAGGGACTGTCCCAGCCCACGGAACTGCTGAAGATCGCCGACCGTATGAAGAACGTCGACCTCGGCAACATCGCCTTCGTGACGGTGCCGACCGAGGGGTGGGTGGAGGACCCCAACCGGCTGGTCCTCGACGAGGACGGCGCTGCACCGCTCTTCGAGGCGCTGCGCGAGGATCGTGGCCTCACCGAGGCCACTCCGGAAGCCTCGACTCCTGCGCCCGCTACCAGCTCGGCGCCTGCCACTCCCGAGGCGCCGGCTCTCGATCCTGCGGCCGTTCCCGTCCTAGTCATCAACGCCACGACGGACGCCGACCGCGCGGCCGAGGTGCAGCAGCTCCTCGTGGACGCGGGGTACTTGCAGGCCACGACGTACGAATCGGTCCCGGCCGAGACGACGCAGATCCTGTTCGGAACCGGCTACGACGCGGCGGCCGCCGACCTCGCCGACCGCTTCGGGGTTCCAGCGAGCCAGGTGCAGTTCAGCGGAACCGCTGTCGGGATCGAGCTGCTCGTCGGCGCGGACCTGGCCAAGGGATCCCGGGTCGTCGTCCCGCCACTCGGCAGTGAGCTGCAGGGCCAGACGGCCGACCAGGTGACCTGCCAGGCGTCGTCGGGGTTCTAGCCGGGACTGCCCGGCCTGTACCCGGGCGGAAACTCCCGGGGTCGGATTCCTGGGTCGAATTCCTGGGTCGGATTCATGGACGCGCCCCGCCGCACCCGTCGGACGACGGGATGCGACGGGATGCGACGAGGCGGCTCTACCAGATGCGGACCCGCTCCTCGGGCGTGAGCCACAGGCCGTCCTGCACCCCCACGCCGAATGCCTCGTGGAATTCGTCCAGGTTCCGGACCACCTGGTTGCAGCGGAATTCGTTGGGTGAGTGAGGGTCGACGGTCAGGCGCCGTGTGGCCTCCTCGGGGCGGATCTTCTGCTGCCAGCAGGTGGCCCAGGACAGGAAGAACCGCTGGGTCCCGGTCAGCCCGTCGACCACGGGTGCCTCGGCGCCTCCGAGGCTCAGGAGATAGGCGCGGTAGCTGATGCCGAGTCCGCCGAGGTCTCCGATGTTCTCGCCCAGGGTGAGCTCCCCGTTCACCGTCCGGCCCGGGACCTCCGAAGGCTCGAGCGCGGCGTACTGTGCGACGAGCCGCCCCGTCAGCGCGTCGAACGCCGTCCTGTCGTCCTCGCTCCACCAGTTGTGCAGACGTCCGGTCCCGTCGAACTGGGAGCCCTTGTCGTCGAACCCGTGCCCGATCTCGTGCCCGATGACCGCACCGATCGCCCCGTAGTTGACGGCGTCGTCGGCCTCGATGTCGAAGAACGGAGGCTGGAGGATGGCGGCAGGGAAGACGATCTCGTTCATCGTCGGCATGTAGTAGGCGTTGACCGTCTGCGGGGTCATGAGCCATGCGCCGCGGTCGATCGGCTGCCCGAGCTTGTCCAGCTGCCTGCGGTGTTCGAACTCCGCTGCGCGAAGGGCGTTGCCGTACAGGTCGGACGGGAGGACCTCGAGCGGCCCGTAGTCGATCCACGTGTCGGGGTAGCCGATCTTCGTGGTGAACTGCGCGAGCTTCTCGAGCGCCCTGGCGCGGGTCGTGTCCGTCATCCAGGTGAGAGCGGTGATGCTCGACTCGTAGGCCGCGATGAGGTTGCCCACCAGCTCGAGCATCGCGGCCTTGTGCGTGGCCGGGAAGTGCCGCTCGACGTAGCGCTGCCCGATGGCCTCGCCCATCGCTCCCTCGACCAGGGCCACCCCGCGCTTCCACCGGTCCTTCAACCGCGGGGTCCCTGCGAGGTGCGTGCCGTAGAAGGCGAAGGCGGCGTCGACGAAGCGCTCGTCGAGGTAGTCGGCGGCGTGCAGCAGGACGCGGCTCACCAGCCACTCGCGCCAGGTCCCGAGGTCCTCGGCAGCGAGAGCCTCGTCGAGTCCGCGGACGAAGCCGGGCTGGTTGACCACGAGCTCCGCCGACTGGTGCGGCTCGTCCGTCACGATTCGCAACCAGGGGACGAGGTGACCCGAGAGGCCGGCGACGTCGTCGTGCTGGACCAGGTTGTACGTCTTCTGCGGATCCCGCCGTTCCACACTGCCCATGGACGACGCCGCGAGGCGCGTCTCGAGCGCGAACACACGGTCGGCCGCGCCGACGGGATCCTCCGTGGCGACGAGTCCGAAGAGTGCCGCAAGCAGGTCGCGGTACCTCTCCCTCGTCTCCGCGAAGCCCTCCTCGCGGTAGTACGACTCGTCCGGCAGCCCCAGGCCCGACTGGTACAGGTGGAGCAGGTACCGCTCGGGGTTGCCGGCGTCGTTGCTCACGTAGGGCGCGACGAGTCCCTGGACCCCCGACCGGGTGAGTCCAGCGCTGAGGTCCACGAGTTCCTCGACCGTCCTGATCGCGGCGATCCGCTCCAGCAGCGGCACGATCGGAGCGGCTCCCTCCGCCTCGATGCGGTCGGTGTCCATGAAGTCCGCGTAGAGGATGCCCAGCTTCGCTCCGACAGGGTCCGCCGATCCCCCGTCCGCCCGGGCAGCGTCCTCGATGATCGTGCGGACCGCGAGTTCCGACGCGTCGCGCAATGCGGTGAAGGAGCCCGTCAGCGGACGGTCGTCAGGGATGACCGTCTCCCTCAGCCACACGCCGTTGGCGTGCCGGAAGAGGTCGTCCTGGGGCCGGACCGTCCGGTCGAGATGGTCCGGATCGAGTGTGCTGATCGTCATTGTCGCTTCCCGTTTCCTCGTGTTGCGGGGGAGGGTGGCGCTCGTCCGAACGCCCCGCCAGCCATCCTATGCGCCGTGCTATGGTGGCACTGTGCGCGCGCAGCTGACTCTTCTTCGGTGCCGCGGCGAGGCCATCTAGGACACTCGAGCTACTGGCCAATCCTCGCCGCGGAGTCTGCGTTGCCCGGCCGCCAGCACCTCCAGTTCCAACAGACAAGGCCGATTCCCATGCGAAACGCACAGAAGACCTCCGGTATGCCGTTCGGTAAGTACCGACCCTTCCAGGAGCAGATCTCCGTCGAGCTGCCCGACCGCACGTGGCCCGACAAGGTCATCACCAAGGCGCCCCGCTGGTGCGCCGTCGACCTGCGCGACGGCAACCAGGCCCTGATCGACCCGATGAACCCCGAGCGCAAGCACAAGATGTTCGACCTCCTCGTGCAGATGGGCTACAAGGAGATCGAGGTCGGGTTCCCCTCGGCGTCCCAGACCGATTTCGACTTCGTCCGCCAGCTCATCGAGGGCGACCGCATCCCCGACGACGTCACCATCCAGGTGCTGACCCAGTCCCGTGAGCACCTGATCGAGCGCACCTACGCGTCGCTCGAGGGCGCCGACCGCGCCATCGTCCACCTCTACAACTCGACGTCGGTCCTGCAGCGGCGCGTCGTGTTCAACCAGGACCAGGACGGCATCATCGACATCGCCCTCCAGGGGGCACGCCTCTGCCGCAAGTTCGAGGAGAACATGGGCGATACGGCGATCACCTACGAGTACTCGCCGGAATCCTTCACCGGGACCGAACTGGAGTTCGCCGCCAGGATCAGCAACGAGGTCTCCGCCGTGTTCGAGGCCTCCGCGGACCGCCAGATGATCCTGAACCTGCCGGCCACCGTGGAGATGGCCACCCCCAACGTCTACGCCGATTCCATCGAGTGGATGACCCGGAACCTCGCGGACAGGGACAGCATCATCCTGTCCCTGCACCCGCACAACGACCGCGGGACCGGCGTCGCGGCCGCCGAACTCGGCTACCTCGCCGGCGCGGACCGCATCGAGGGCTGCCTCTTCGGCAACGGGGAGCGCACCGGCAACGTGGACCTGGTAACGCTGGGGATGAACCTCTTCAGCCAGGGCATCGACCCGGAGATCGACTTCTCCGACATGGACTCCATCCGCCGCACGGCCGAGTACTGCAACCAGCTCAGCGTGCCGGAACGCTCGCCCTACGGCGGCGACCTCGTGTTCACGGCGTTCTCGGGTTCGCACCAGGACGCCATCAAGAAGGGCTTCGAGAGCATGGAGCGCGACGCCGCCGCGGCCGGCGTCGGCGTCGACGACCTGCCCTGGGCCGTTCCGTACCTGCCGATCGATCCGAAGGACATCGGGCGCTCCTACGAAGCGGTCATCCGGGTCAACTCGCAGTCGGGCAAGGGTGGCGTCGCCTACCTGCTCAAGAACGAGCACAGCCTGGACCTGCCGCGCCGGGCGCAGATCGAGTTCTCCGGCGTCATCCAGCGCCGGACCGAGACCCAGGGCGGCGAGGTCAGCGGTGCGCAGCTGTGGTCGGTCTTCCAGGACGAGTACCTGCCGACCCGTGCAGAAGGCGGCTCCGAGGCCTGGGGCCACTACGAGCTGACCTCGGTCAACACGGACACCGCGGAGGACGGCTCGTTCAAGCTCGTTGCGACGCTCCTGGTGGACGGGGTGCAGCAGCGCAGGAGTGCCCAGGGCAACGGCCCGATCGACGCCCTGTTGGCCATCCTCAGCTCCGACGGTGTCGACGTTCGCGTCCTCGACTACACCGAGCATGCCCTGTCCTCCGGCGGGAACGCCCGCGCCGCGGCGTACGTCGAGTGCGCCGTCGGGGAACGGGTGCTGTGGGGCGTGGGGATCGACGCCAACACGACGATGGCGGCACTGAAGGCCGTCATCTCCGCCGTCAACCGCGCCATCCGCGACGCCGCCTGATTCCGGCTCCTTCCGCCCGCCACCCCCGTGCCTCCCGAGCTCGGCGGGGGTGGCAGGTGGGAGAATGAACCCGTGCCTTCATCGACAGCCTTCCGCACCTACCGCACCGAAGGTGTCGTCCTGCGGACCTACAAGCTCGGTGAGGCGGACCGCATCATCGTGCTCCTGACGCGTGAGCACGGCCAGGTCCGTGCGGTGGCCAAGGGCGTACGCAGGACCAGCAGCAAGTTCGGATCGCGCCTGGAACCCTTCATGTCCGTCGACCTCCTGCTCGCGCGCGGCCGGAACCTCGACGTCGTCACCCAGGCCCAGACGAAGGGGGCCTACGGGCACGGCATCGCCTCCGACTACGGCCGGTACACCGCCGCGACGGCCATTGCCGAGACCGCCGAACGCCTGACGGACATCGGCGAGGGCGGGGGAGCGCAGTACGCGCTCGTCGCCGGCGCGTTCTCCGCGCTCAGCCGCAACCTGCACCCGTCCGAGCTCATCCTCGACTCCTACCTGCTGCGCGCCCTGGCGACGGCGGGCTGGGCCCCCAGCTTCACGGACTGCGCCCGGTGCGGCGCTGCCGGCCCGCACTCAGCCTTCTCCGCGCCGCTCGGCGGGGCCGTCTGCCCGGCGTGCCGTCCGCCGGGCGCCGCGTCGCCGTCGGCCGCCACGATGGAACTGCTCGGAGCCCTGCTCACGGGCGACTGGGCGATCGCGGACGCGTCGGACAACGGCGCCCGCCGTGAAGCCGCCGGACTCGTGGCGGCCTTCCTGCAGTGGCACCTCGAACGCGGGGTCGCCTCCCTCAAACATGTGGAGCGTGTATGAAGAACCATCGTCCCGTTGCGCCGTGGCCCCACCCGAGCGGTGAGCGGGCGCCGTCGATCCCGCGCCAGTTCGTGCCGGCGCACGTGGCGATCGTCATGGACGGCAACGGCCGCTGGGCGAACGAGCGGGGCCTGCCGCGCACCGAAGGACACAAGGCCGGGGAGGCCGCGCTGCTGGACGTCATGGCGGGCGCCATCGAGATCGGCGTCCGGCATGTCTCCGTGTACGCGTTCAGCACCGAGAACTGGAAGAGGTCCCCGGAGGAGGTGCGCTTCCTCATGGGCTTCAACAAGGAGGTGCTGAGGCGCCGGCGCGACCAGCTCGACGAGTGGGGCGTCCGCATCCGCTGGTCCGGGCGCCGGCCGAAGCTCTGGCAGTCGGTGATCCGCGAACTGGAGGAGGCCGAGCGGTACACGGCGCACAATACGACGTGCACGCTCACGATGTGCGTGAACTACGGGGGTCGCGCCGAGATCGCCGACGCCGCCAGGGCCATCGCCGAGGACGTCGCGGCCGGCACCCTGAAGGCCTCGTCGGTCAGCGAGAAGACCATCCAGCGGTACCTGGACGAACCCGACCTGCCGGACGTGGACCTGTTCCTCCGCACGTCCGGCGAGCAGCGGTTGTCGAACTTTATGCTCTGGCAGTCGGCCTACGCGGAGATGGTGTTCATGAACACGCTGTGGCCCGACGTCGACCGACGGACGCTGTGGCGCGCGGTCGAGGAGTATGCCTCACGCGACCGCCGGTACGGGGGAGCGGTGGACAAGGCCGCTGCGGGCAGCGCGTCCTCCTAGCCGCGGAACCCCTCCGGGCGGCCGTCCTCCCGGCACGGCCTGCATGCCGGCACGTACACGTCCAGCCACCAGGCGGCGATCCCGACCGCCTGCCTCCTCACCTCCCGGCGTGAGAGGAAGACGTCGTGCAGGGCGCCCGGAAGCCGCCGGATGGTCACGTTGGGACCGAGTTCGGCCGCGCGGCGCACCATCGGGGTGACGTCGAGGACGCTGTCCGTCTCCAGCATCGCGCTGTTCCAGCTGGTGCTGATGGTGGACGCCTGGGAACAGAGGACGAGCACCGGGACGTCGATCGACACCCCGCGGGCAAGGGCCGCATGGCCGGCGAGCACGGCCGCCAGCCAGCCGGCCCGGATGGGGAAGCCCGCCTCGGGACGCCACGCCGGGTCGATGCTCCATTCGCCGTCGCGGGTGTCGCTGATGCTGCGGAAGTAGAAGCCGAGTTCGGGGAGCCTCAACCGGGTCTTCGGCCGACGCCGTGACACCGCCAGGATGCCCTGCGCGGCGCTCCGCAACTGGGCGCTGCCCTGGGTGTCCAGCCACGGGCTGTTGAGGACGAGCGCAGCGATCCGGCCCGGGTTGCGGGCGGCCCACAGCGCCGTGGTCAGCCCTCCGGTGGAGTGCGCCATGAGTACCAGGTCGACGTAAGGGGCCGGTGCCGGGTCCCCGCCGCGGCGCGCGGCCAGGCGGTCCGTCAGTGCCGCCATCGCCGCCTCGAGGTCGGCGTCGTAGTGGTCGAGGGACGTGGTGAATCCGGGCGTCTGGCCCGGCAGGAGGCTCCGGCCGTACTTGTGGAGGTCCAGGGCGAAGAACGCCCAGCCGTGGGCGTGCAGTGTCCGGGCGAGCTCCGTATGGAAGAAGTAGTCGCTGAAGCCGTGGACGTACAGCACCGCCCGCGCCGGTCCGCCCTGCTGCGGGTCGTCCCCGGCGGGCCCGTCGTCGGGCTCGTACGCGACGAGGGTGGCGACGCGTGGCCCCTCGTCGTCGGGCTCCAGCGGAAGTGTCAGCGCACGGAAGGATTCGCCGAGAATGTCCTCCGACCAGAGCTCCTCCATGCGATGACCCTACCGCCGGCCCGATGCCGTCCTGAGTTGGTGCCCGCCCCGTCCGCGTGGAATTCTGGAGGCATGCGCTTCTACCCGACCTTCTTCCGGATCGTCTTCTCCGGGATGGACGCCGAACGGGCCCACAGGATCGGGTTCGCCCTGATCCGGGCCGCCGACCTTCCCCCTGTGGGATGGGCGCTGCGGCGGTTCTGCGCGCCCGATCCGCGCCTCGCCACCACCGCCTTCGGAGTGGACTTCCCGTCACCGTTCGGTCTCGCTGCCGGCTTCGATAAGGCGGGCAAGGGCGTGCTTCCGCTGACCGCACTCGGCTTCGGGCACGTGGAGATCGGGACGATCACCGGCCAGGCCCAGCCCGGCAACCCGGCACCCCGGCTCTTCCGGCTCGTCGAGGACCGGGCGGTCATCAATCGGATGGGCTTCAACAATGACGGCGCGGCCGCCGTCGCCCCGCGCCTGCGATCGGCCCGGCAGCGGCTGGCCCGGCGCTACGGTGCACGTTCCCGCCCGGTCGTCGGGGTCAACATCGGCAAGACCAAGAAAGTGGACCTCGCCGACGCTGTCGCCGACTACCTCGTGAGCGCCGAGCAGCTGGCCCCCGTGGCGGACTACCTCGTCGTCAACGTGTCCTCGCCGAACACCCCGGGCCTCCGGCTGCTCCAGACCGTCGAGTCGCTCCGGCCCCTGCTCGAAGCGGTCCGCCGCACCGCCGACGAGGCGGCGGGGCGCCACGTGCCGCTCCTCGTCAAGATCGCCCCCGACCTGATGGACTCCGACATCGACGACGTCGGCGCCCTCGCGCTGGATCTGGGGCTGGACGGCATCGTGGCGACGAACACCACGATCACGCGCGAGAACCTCGTGACCGATCCCGCCACCGTGATGGCGAAGGGCGTGGGCGGCCTGAGCGGTGCACCGCTCAAGGCGCGGTCTCTCGAGGTCCTCAAGCGCCTGCGTGGCGCCGTAGGGGACCAGCTCGCCATCGTCGCCGTCGGCGGCGTCGAAACCCCCGAGGACGTCCTCGAGCGGCTGGAGGCCGGCGCCACCCTCGTCCAGGGGTACACCGCGTTCCTCTACGAGGGTCCCTTCTGGGCGCGCCGCATTAACCGCGGCCTGCTGCACGCGCGCCGCGCCACGGCCTGACCGGACGGACCCGGGCCGCCCCGCGGTACGCCGGTCAGACAGAAGCCGGTCAGACAGAAGAAGCCGGGCCCTCGGGCCCGGCTTCTTTCTGTTCCTGCGACCGCAGATCCTGAGACCGCAATTCCTGCGGTTGCCCGGCATGCGGCCGGCGTCAGGACGTGCGCATCAGAAGATGCGGATCAGGAGGGGTACTGTCTCCGGCCGACCTGCGGCTTCGGGAGGCGCAGGCGGCGGAACTGCAGCGCACGCGTCACCCCGTACCAGAGGTCTCCCTGGTTGGGGGAGCCGAACTTCTCGGTCAGCTTCTTCTTCAGCTTCCGGCGCAGCAGGAAGCAATCGACGATCACAGCGACGATGAGCACCCAGAAGGCCATCAGGACGGCGCTCTGCACCGCGACGGACTGGAAGAAGCTCAGGATCACGAACACCAGCGCGGCGATCATGAGGAACTCGCCGATATTGACGCGGGCGTCGACGAACTGACGGATGTAGCGACGGTTCGGGCCCTTGTCCCGCAGCGGCAGGTAGCGCTCCTCGTCGGTGTCGAGGGCCTGGCGCATCTTCGCACGTTCGTCACGCACGCTCGCACGGCCCTGGTCGCGGGCGGCCTTGCGGTCGGTGGGAACGAGGGGCCGCTTGCGTGCGGCCTCCTGCACGCTGCGCTTGGGCGTCGGTGCGCCCTTGCCCTGGGCGCGCAGCGCTTCGTCGGTGCGTGAAGCGCTGTCAACGGCTTCCTGGGCAGGCGGGGTTTCTTTTCGTCCGAACACCCATTCAGGATACCGGCTCGGTGTCCGGCGGACGCCCCCTCGGGAGCGCAGGCTCCGACGCCGGTCCGCGGCGGCGCATCCCCCGCGGCACGGGGCCGCGTGTGTAGGGTTCTGGCATGACTTCCACGAATACCTCCACCGAGCAGTCGCACGACCGGTCGCACGTCGTCGAGCAGTTGCGGGCGAGCGTCGACGCGGCGTTCCCCCGCATCGTCGAGCAGCTCTCGGCCCTCGTCGCCGTCCAGGGCATCGCCTGGGAAGCGTTCGACGCGGCCGAGCTGGACCGCAGCGCCGACGCCGTTGCCGCATTGGTCCGGAGTGTCGGCATCGACGATGTCCGGGTCCTGCGCGTGGACAACGACGGGACCCCCGGCGGGCCCGCCGTCGTCGCCCGCCGCGCCGCGGCAGAGGGCAAGCCGACAGTCCTCCTCTATGCCCACCACGATGTGCAGCCGCCCGGAGATCCGGCGCTCTGGGAGACGGAGCCCTTCGTCGCAACGGAGCGCGACGGCAGGCTCTACGGTCGCGGAGCGGCCGACGACAAGGCGGGCATCATGGCGCACATCGGCGCCTTCGGAGCCCTCAGCGAAGTACTCGGCGACTCCTTCGGGGTCGGGGTGACACTCTTCATCGAAGGGGAGGAGGAGGCCGGCTCGCCCACCTTCCGCACGTTCCTCGAGACGTACCGTGACGACCTCGAGGCCGACGTGATCGTCGTCGCCGACTCCAGCAACTGGAAAGTAGGGGTGCCGGCACTGACCACGAGCCTCCGCGGGCTGGTGGACGGCACCATCGAGGTGCAGGTCCTCGACCACGCCGTGCACTCCGGGATGTTCGGCGGACCGGTCCTCGACGCGCCGACCCTCCTCGCGCGGCTCATCGCGACACTGCACGACGACGCCGGCGATGTCGCCATCGCGGGCCTGCGGGGCGGCGACCTCGCATCCGTCGAGTACGCCGAGCAGGACTACCGCTCGGACGCCTCGGTGCTCGACGGCGTCCAGCTCGCCGGCACGGGCTCCATCGCCTCCCGCCTGTGGCACAAGCCGGCCCTGTCCATCATCGGCATGGACATCCCGAGCGTCGCCTTGTCCTCCAACACGCTGCTGCCGCGGGCGCGCACCAAGTTCAGCCTCCGGCTCGCTCCCGGGGAGGATCCGCAGGCCGCGATGGACGCCGTGCGGGCCCACGTCGAGTCCCACGCCCCCTTCGGGGCCAGGGTCACGTTCACGCCGGGGGAGAGTGGCAGCCCCTTCCAGACGAACACCTCCGAGCCGGCGTCGCGCCTGGCGCTGGAGGCACTCGAGGAGGCCTGGGGCGTGCAGCCCGTGGAGGCGGGCATGGGCGGCTCCATCCCCTTCATCGCCGACCTGACAGAGCTCTTCCCCTCGGCGCAGATCCTGATCACGGGCGTCGAGGACCCCGATTCGCGGGCCCACAGCGCCAACGAGTCGCTGCACCTGGGCGAGTTCCGGAAGGCCGTCCTCGCCGAGGCGATCCTGCTTGCCCGGCTCAATGACGAAGGACTCGCCGGCGCCTGAACGTCCGGCGCGGACGGGAGGGTGGAAATGTTTCAGCCCTCCCGTCCGTTATGTCTGCAGCGTGCACGGCTACCATTGGATCAAGCCGTGTGCGCTCCACCGCGGACGGCACTGAGAGCGGACACCACGCGTCCGAGCTAGGAGAAACACTATGAGCACATCGACCACCGAAACAGGGTCCCTCCAGGAGTCCTCGGAACTTCCCGTGCACGAGGTCAACCTGTCCGATGTCGCAGCCGGCAAGGTGCGCAGCCTCCTCGAGCAGGAAGGACGCACCGACCTCCGTCTGCGCGTCGCGGTCCAGCCGGGCGGCTGCTCCGGGCTGATCTACCAGCTGTACTTCGACGAGCGCGTCCTCGACGGCGATGCTGTGCGGGACTTCGACGGCGTCGAGGTCATCGTGGACAAGATGAGCGTCCCCTACCTGTCCGGTGCTTCCATCGACTTCGAGGACACCATCTCGAAGCAGGGCTTCACCATCGACAACCCGAACGCAGGCGGATCCTGCGCCTGTGGGGACTCCTTCCACTAACACGTCGCAGGGGCCCGGAACACCACCGATGAGGTGTGTTCCGGGCCTTTTGCATGTCACCAGATCGCCGGTCGTACAGGTAAGCTCTACAGTGAGTAGTAAAACTGGATGTGCTCCCCGGGCAGCTTCATGGGCGGGTGGCAACGCACGTAGAAAAGGAAGGTCCGTCTGTGAGTTCGCAGGACCGAACCGGTAGCAAGCGCGTCAGGATCGCGAAGATCTCCAGCATCTCGCTGGCTGGCGCCCTCCTACTGACCGGCTGTTCGGCACAAGCCCAGAATGGCTGGCTCCCGGCAGACCGGGACAACACCAATCACACCGGGATCATCACCGATCTGTGGGTCAACTCGTGGATCGCGGCGCTGGTCGTCGGCATCATCACGTGGGGCCTGATCATCTGGTGCATGGTTGCCTACCGCCGCCGGAAGAACGACACCGGCTACCCGCGGCAGATGAGCTACAACCTGCCGCTCGAGATCTTCTACTTGACGATCCCGCTGTTCATGGTGCTCGTGTTCTTCTACTTCACCGAGCGCGACATCGCCACGATCGACGCCCGCGTCGAGGACCCCGATGTCATCGTGGACGTGCGTGGCAAGCAGTGGGCGTGGGATTTCAACTACGTTACCGAGGACAAGTACTCCACGGGACAGCAGGCCCACCTCACGGGTGAGCCGGGCCGGGTCGATGACCTGCCGACCCTGTACCTGCCGGTGAACCGGAGTGTCGAGCTCCAGCTCAACGCCCGCGACGTGCAGCACTCGTTCTTCGTCCCCGCGTTCCTGCAGAAGCGGGACCTGTACCCGGGGCGCACCAACTACATCAACCTCACCCCTACCAAGGAGGGGACCTTCGCGGGCAAGTGCGCCGAGCTGTGCGGTCAGTACCACTCGGAGATGCTCTTCAACGTCAAGGTCGTCTCGCAGGCGGAATTCGACGCGCAGATGGCGCAGCTGGAAGACGGTCAGCTCGGTGACGAGTACGACCGCGACTCCTACCCAGAGGATGATCCCGATACCGACCCAGCCAGGAGCAGCAGCTGATGTCCACCTTCGAATACACCCTTGAGGAAGCCGGCACCATAGCCGCTCCGCGTGTTGTTCCCCGGTCCAAGGGACGCATCGTCGTCAACTGGATCACGACGACGGACCACAAGACCATCGGGTACATGTACCTGATCTCCTCGTTCGTCTTCTTCTGCTTCGCCGGCGTGATGGCGCTGATCATCCGCGCCGAGCTCTTCGAACCCGGGATGCAGGTCCTGCAGACGAAGGAGCAGTACAACCAGCTGTTCACCATGCACGGCACCGTGATGCTCCTGATGTTCGCGACACCGCTGTTCGCCGGCTTCACCAACGTCATCATGCCGCTGCAGATCGGGGCGCCCGACGTCGCCTTCCCGCGGCTGAACGCCCTGGCCTTCTGGTTCTTCCTCTTCGGCAGCACCATCGCGGTCTCCGGCTTCATCACCCCCCAGGGTGCGGCATCGTTCGGCTGGTTCGCGTACGCCCCGCTCTCGAGCACCACGTTCTCGCCGGGCATCGGCGGGGACCTGTGGGTCTTCGGCCTCGCACTGTCCGGCTTCGGCACCATCCTCGGTGGCGTCAACTTCGTCACGACGATCATCTGCATGCGCGCCCCGGGCCTGACCATGTGGCGCATGCCGATCTTCACCTGGAACGCCCTCATCACCTCGATCCTGGTGCTGATGGCCTTCCCGCCGTTCGCTGCAGCCCTGTTCGCGCTCGGTGCCGACCGCCGCTTCGGTGCCCACATCTTCGACCCTGAAGCGGGCGGTGCCATCCTGTGGCAGCACCTCTTCTGGTTCTTCGGCCACCCCGAGGTGTACATCATCGCGCTGCCGTTCTTCGGCATCGTCTCCGAGATCTTCCCGGTCTTCAGCCGCAAGCCGATCTTCGGCTACAAGGGCCTCGTCTACGCGACGATCTCGATCGCCGCGCTCTCCGTGACGGTGTGGGCGCATCACATGTACGTCACCGGCGCGGTCCTGCTGCCGTTCTTCGCGTTCATGACGATGCTCATCGCCGTCCCCACGGGCGTGAAGTTCTTCAACTGGATCGGCACCATGTGGCGCGGCTCCATCACGTTCGAGACACCGATGCTGTGGAGCATCGGCTTCCTCGTCACCTTCCTCTTCGGCGGCCTCACCGGCATCATCCTGGCCTCGCCGCCGCTGGACTTCCACGTCTCGGACACGTACTTCGTGGTGGCCCACTTCCACTACGTGGTCTTCGGGACCGTGGTGTTCGCGATGTTCGCCGGCTTCTACTTCTGGTGGCCCAAGTTCACCGGGAAGATGCTGAACGAGCGCCTCGGCAAGATCCACTTCTGGATGCTGTTCCTCGGCTTCCACGCCACGTTCCTGATCCAGCACTGGCTCGGCGTCGAGGGCATGCCGCGACGCTACGCGGACTACCTGCCCGAGGACGGCTTCACGGCGATGAACCAGTTCTCGACCATCGGATCCTTCATCCTCGGAGCCTCCCTGATCCCGTTCTTCTGGAACGTCTACATCACATGGCGCAGCGGCAAGAAGGTCGAGGTGGACGATCCCTGGGGCTTCGGAGCCTCGCTGGAGTGGGCGACGTCCTGCCCGCCCCCGCGCCACAACTTCACCTCGCTCCCGCGCATCCGCTCGGAGCGCCCTGCACTCGACCTGCACCACCCCGAGCTGCAGCAGACCCACACCCCCGATGACAGTGCCGCGGGCCAGCTCCTGGGCTCTGCCGACCGGAAGGACGCCAACGCGTGAAGATCGAGACGAAACTCTTCGCCTACATGACGCCGTTCTTCCTGCTGGTGGGAACCGTGTACGGCTTCCTCGTGGAATGGTCGGAGCCCGTAGGGTTCCTCGCGCTTTACCTCACAGCGGGTCTGTCGGGGATGATCGCGTTCTACATCGGCTTCACCGGTAAGCGCGTGGGCCTGCGCCCCGAGGACCGCCTGGACGCCGAGATCCACGAGGGCTCCGGTGAGCAGGGCCAGTTCAGCCCCTGGAGCTGGTGGCCCCTGGTCCTCGGGCTCGCCGCCGCGACCGGTTTCCTCGGTATGGCGATCGGGTTCTGGATCATGTACATCGGCATGGGGCTGGCCGCGATCGCTCTAGTCGGCTGGGTCTTCGAATACAGCCGTGGGTACCACGCCCACTAGGCCTGTAGGACCCGTCCGAAGGGAGCCCGCCACGTGCGGGCTCCCTTCCGTTTAAGTACAGTCGATAGTGCTGCCGCCGGGCGGCCTGAGGACGGGGAGGGACACCATGGCGGTACTGCCGAGACCTTTCGACGCCGAGCCCCTCGACAGCGCGACCGGGGTACCGAAGCATGTCCAACTGCGCGAGAGCCTCCGGCGCTACGTGCGGCAGTTCGGGGAACCCGGCGCGGGAATTCCCTCCGAGCGTCAGCTCAGCGAGTACTTCGGCGTGGCACGCATGACGGTCCGGCAGGCCATCGACGCACTGGTCGCGGAGGAGGTCCTCGAGCGCATCGTCGGCCTGGGCACCTTCGTGGCACGCAGCAAGATGGATCTGCACATGAAGATGACCTCCTACACCGAGGAGATGATCCGTCGCGGCATGGTGCCCGACGCCAGGGTGCTGAGCTTCGAGCAGCAGGGTGCCACGCCACTCGTGGCGCGGGAGCTCCAGATCGAGATCGGTCAGCCGGTCGTGCGGTTCCGCCGTCAGCTGCTCGCCGACGGGGAGCCCATGAGCGTCGACGAGAACTTCATCCCCGCGCACCGCGTCCAGGGCATCCTCGATGATCCGCCGCCGACGTCGCTGTACCACGTGCTGAGCGAGAAGTACGGCCTGGTGATGGAGTGGGGTGAGGACACCATCGAGGCGACCGCTGCGTCGCCGGCGATCGCGCGGTTGCTCAACGTGGAGATGAATGCACCGCTGCTGAAGATCCAGCGCCACGCCTACGTCGCGCGCGCCATGATCGACTACTCGGTGTCCTACTACCGGGCCGACCGCTACAAGCTCTGGGTGCCCCTGCAGCGGCCGGGTGTGCGTACGCCGCGGGCCTACACCTCCAAGCGCCTCGGGTAGCACCCGGGGGCTTGATGGCCGCGCAGAGGGATCAGCAGGCGGAGGCCGGAGGACGGATCAGCGCCCCGCGACGAAGACCGCGAAGGCCCCGCCGATGACAGCGCCGACGACGCAGCCGGCCCAGACCTGCCCCAGGGTGTGCGCGCGGAGCCGCACCCGCGACCATCCCACCGCCGGGGGGACGAGCAGGAGCGGGGCGGCCTTCGGACCGAAGAGCGCCACGATCCCGACGACGAAGAACACGGCGACCGCGGAATGAGCGGACAGTTTCCACCAGAGGTTCACGACGAGGACGACGACCACACCCCCGACCGTGCACAGGACGGTGCCGATGACCGCCCAGGGCGCGTGCAGAAGGGTGAGGATCACGAGACCCACACCGATCGACACGAGCGTTGCAGCGAGCACCGGGCCCCGTTGACGGCGATCACTGATGTGGTGGTCCACCAGGTGGCCGCGGTGCACGAGGAGCAGCACCCCCGCGAAGGGGAGTGCTGCGGTGAAGACCACCGCGACGGCGCTGGGGAGTATCCCGCCCGGCCCTCCCGCCGATCGAACCGCGGCGACCAGGAGGAAGACCGACACGAGGATGGCCGGAGCGAACACCTCGCTGATCGCAGCAGCAAGGGAACGGCCGGCTGATTTCCCCTGCGCGGGGCCTGGTGCCGTCACGGACGACCTTTCCGGGAGTGGGGACCGTTGAGATCCCGGGGTTTCGATAGGGCCCGGAGACGGCGAAAGGGCCCGGACTCAGGAGTCCGGGCCCTTTCGGCGAGGAGCCTAGTGGCTCGCGATCGACTCGCGATCCTTCGCGCCGGCAACCTCATCGTGGTGGTCACCGTGCGACGCGGCCAGTTCCTTCGGCGTGACCGGTGCGACCCGGTCCTCGAAGAAGAAGCGGGACGCCCGACCGTGGACCTTGTCGAGCAGGCTGACCTTGCCGTTCGCATCCGCGGTGGGCACCATGACCTCGGGCGAATCGAAGCTGACCAGCTTGTAGCGCTTGTAGTCGTCGACCGGCTCGTGGACCTCGATGAACTCACCGTGCGGCAACCGCACGATGCGTCCGGTCTCGCGGCCGTGGAGGGCGATCTCGCGGTCCTTGCGCTGCAGGGCCAGCGCGATGCGGCGCGTAACCATGAAGGCGATGACCGGACCGAAGAACACCAGGAAGCGCAGCCAGTAGGTCACGTCGTTCAGCGACACCAGGAAGTGCGTGGCGATGAGGTCGGAGCTGGCAGCAGCCCACAGTACGCAGTAGAACACGACGCCTGCGACGCCCACGGCGGTGCGGGTAGGAGCGTTGCGCGGGCGGTTGAGCAGGTGGTGCTCGCGCTTGTCCTTGGTGACCCAGGCCTCGATCCACGGCCAGGTGAACATGAGGGCGAAGACGATGGTCGCGGGGACCAGGGCGGGGACCAGCACGTTCAGCGAGAGCGCGTTCACGCCCCAGGGGAACGGGATCATGAACTCGAAGTCGAAGTTGCCGATCGTGCCAGGCATGAGGCGCAGGGCGCCGTCGACCCAGCCGATGTACCAGTCAGGCTGCGTTCCTGCCGACACGGGGGAGGGGTCGTACGGGCCGTAGTTCCAGATCGGGTTGATCGTGAACGCCGCGGCGATCGCGGCCAGCACGCCGAACACGATGAAGAAGAATCCGCCGGCCTTCGCTGCGTAGACCGGACCCACGGGATAGCCGACCACGTTCGTGTTGGTGCGGCCCGGGCCAGGGAACTGCGCGTGCTTGTGGAGCACGACCATGAACAGGTGGATGCCGATCATGAGCAGGATCACGGCCGGGATCAGCAGGATGTGGAGCACGTAGAGGCGTCCGATGATCATCGTGCCCGGGAACTCGCCGCCGAAGAGGAAGAAGCTCAGGTACGTCCCGACCACGGGGATGGCCTTCATGACGCCGTCGATGATGCGCAGACCGTTGCCGGAGAGGAGGTCGTCGGGGAGCGAGTAACCGGTGAAGCCGGCAGCCAGGCTCAGGATGACCAGGGTGCAACCGACGACCCAGTTGAATTCACGGGGCCGGCGGAACGCGCCGGTGAAGAAGACGCGGAGCATGTGCACGGCCACGGAGGCCGCGAAGAGCAGGGCCGCCCAGTGGTGGATCTGCCGCATGAACAGGCCGCCACGGATGTCGAACGAGATGTCCAGCGACGAGGCGTAGGCCACGGACATCTCGACACCACGCAGGGGGAGGTAGCTGCCCTCGTAGTGCGTCTCGGCCATCGACGGGTCGTAGAAGAAGGTGAGGAAGGTGCCGGTGAGCAGCAGGATGATGAAGGTGTACAGGGCCACCTCACCGAACATGAACGTCCAGTGGTCGGGGAAGATCTTACGGCCGAACTCCTTGACGATCCCCGAGCCGCCGACCCGGGAGTCGACGTAGTCGGTGACCTTTCCTACGCGCGTCTTCGGCACGTAGCTTTGCGTCGCAGTTGAGCTGCTCATGTCAGCCTCGCTCCCAGAAACTAGGTCCTACGGGTTCTTGGAAATCGCTTGACGCGACGAGGTAGCCCTCGTCGTCGACTTCGATGGGTAGCTGTGGCAGCGGACGCGCAGCCGGTCCAAAGATCACCTTGCACTCTTGCTCGAGGTCGAAGGTGGACTGGTGGCAGGGGCACAGCAGATGGTGCGTCTGCTGTTCGTACAGTGCTACCGGGCAGCCGACGTGCGTGCAGATCTTGGAATACGCAACAATTCCGTCGTAGCCCCAGTTCTCCCGGCCGGGAGAGGGGTTGAGCTCCTCGGGGTCAAGACGCATCAGCAGGACGACTGCCTTCGCCTTTTCCTCGAGCCTGTTCTCGATCTCGTTGAGACCTTCCGGAATGACGTGGAACGCCGATCCGATGGTCACGTCCGAGGCGCGGATGGGTGTACCGCTCGGGTCACGGGTCAGGCGGACGCCGGTGTCCCACATGGTCTGCTTCAGGGAGTTACCCGGCAGCGGACCGAGGTCGCGGAAGATGGCGATCGCCGGCAGGGGAGCCAGCAGCGCCGCTCCGAGGAGCGTGTTACGGATCAGCGGGCGGCGCTTGATGCCGGACTCGTCGAGGATGTCGGTGACGATCTTCTCGGCGTCCTGGCGGTCCCGCTCCGGGCGGATCTCGTGGCGGCTCTCCGTGACCTCGTGGTCCGGCATGAGCGTCTTCGCCCAGTGCACGATACCGACGCCGATACCCAGCATCGAGAAGGCGGTGCCCAGCCCGAGCATCAGGTTCTGGAGTCGCAGGCGCTCCACCGTCTGGTCGAGGGGGACGAAGAAGTAGCCGGCGAAGAAGAGCAGGGTGCCGAGAACCGAGATGGCGAACAGCAGAGAAACCTGGCGTTCGGCGCGCTTCTCCGCGCGTCGGTCACGGTCCGCGAGGCGCGGCCGGTGGGGCGGGAGACCCGGGTTCTCGAACTCGTCGAGTTCCCGGCCCGGCGTAGCGACGGTGACCGAGGTTCCCGGAGCGCCGTTACTAGAGTCGGCCATGATCACTCTCATCCTTCTTTAGGTACTGCATTCGCAGGTCTGTCATTGATTCGTTCCCGAGGCGTGCGCGGATGGTCAGGAGGACCTTGACGTGAGCCACACCGTGAAGGCGATGATGACGCCCAGCCCGGCGACCCAGATGAAGAGTCCTTCGGAGACAGGACCGAGCGAACCCAGGTCCGCTCCACCCGGGGAGCCCTCTTCCTTGATGGTGTCGAGGAAGGCGATGATGTCCTGCTTGTCCTCCGGAGCGATGTTCGCGTCGTTGAAGACGGGCATGTTCTGCGGACCGGTGACCATGGCTTCGTAGACGTGCTTCCCCGTAGTGCCGTCGATCGACGGAGCGAACTTCCCACGGGTCAGGGCACCGCCGGCCGCTGCCGCGTTGTGGCACATGGCGCAGTTCACGCGGAACAGCTCGCCGCCGTTGGAGGCGTCACCCTCGGAGGGATCGGTGATCTCCTCGGACGGGATGGACGGACCAGCGCCGAGCGACGCCACGTAGGCTGCCAGCTGGCCGATCTGCTCCTCGGTGAACTGGACCGGCTTGGCCTGTGCCTGGGGGCCGTCCATCTGCATGGGCATGCGGCCGGTGCCGACCTGGAAGTCGACCGACGCGGCTCCTACGCCGACGAGCGACGGTGCCGCGTTGGAGCCCGTGGCTCCCAGTCCGTGGCAGGAAGCGCAGTTGGCCGAGAACAGCTTGCTGCCCTCTTCGACGTCGTCGGCCGTGAATGTGGTGGTCTGGGCCTGTGCCTGGTTGGCGGTGCTGGCGGCGGCATAGATCCCGCCGGTGACGAGGAGTGCCATCAGGAGCAGCGCGAATGCTGCTAGGGGATGACGCCGCCTCTGGGAAAGTGCCTTCACGGAATGCTTCCTGCCTTTTGTGGTACCAGAGCTGCTGGAGTTCTTCATTGAATTCTACCTCTAGTAGAAGAATCTGGGGGAGGTAGTTACTGAAGGAAGTAGATGATGATGAACAGGCCGATCCAGACCACATCGACGAAGTGCCAGTAGTACGACACCACTATGGCGGAGGTGGCTTCGAAGTGGCCGAAGCGGCGGGCGATGAACGCGCGGCCGATGATGAAGAGGAAGGCGATGAGACCGCCGATCACGTGGATCCCGTGGAAGCCCGTGGTCATGTAGAACGCCGACCCGAAGGGGTTGGACGACAGCGCGACGCCCTCGGAGACCAGCTCTGCGTACTCGTAGGCCTGCACCGAGACGAAGATCGCGCCCATGATGAACGTCAGCAGGAACCACTCGACCATGCCCCAGCGGGCGAAGGAGAAGAGTCCGCCCGTCCTGCGCGGCTGCAGGCGCTCGGCGGCGAAGACACCGAACTGGCAGCTGAAGGAGCTCGACACCAGGACGATGGTGTTGATGAGCGCGAACGGCACGTTCAGCTTCTCGGTCTCCGTGGCCCACAGTTCGCTGGAGGTGGAGCGCAGGGTGAAGTACATGGCAAAGAGGCCGGCGAAGAACATCAGCTCGCTGGACAGCCACACCACGGTTCCTACGGAGACCATGTTGGGACGGTTGAGCGCGGGATGCGGGGCGGCACTGGGGGCTTGGGTCGCAGATGTCACGATCTCATTATGTCCCCAAGATCATGGCGATCACCAACGCGAAACGGCGCCCCAAAGCGTCCTGCGAAGGGGTGGGGAGCCCGAACGCCCGGTATTCCGCGGAAGTTCCCCGTGATGACTTTCTACAATTCGTAGATAATCTTGGACGGTGAGCCTGACAACAAGCCCTCCCGCGGCGCAACCCACCTGGCCGTCGATCTTCTCGTCACTCCTGGCGGGCCTCGATCTGAGCACCGGGCAGAGCCGCTGGGCGATGGATACGATCATGGCGGGGGAGGCGAGCCACGCCCAGATCGCGGGCTTCCTCATCGCCCTTCGGGCCAAGGGTGAGTCCGTGGACGAGCTCGTCGGCCTCGTGCAGGCGATGCTCGGCCGGGCGCACCGGATCCAGGTGGCCGGACCCACCCTGGACATCGTCGGCACCGGCGGCGACGGGCTGAACACCCTCAACATCTCGACGATGTCCTCGCTCGTGGCCGTAGGAGCCGGGGCGAAGGTTGTCAAGCACGGAAACCGGGGGGCGTCCTCGGCCTCGGGTGCGGCGGACGTGATCGAGGAACTGGGCGTGCGGCTCGACCTCGCACCGGCCGACGTCGCCCGGACCGCCGATCAGGCCGGCATCACGTTCTGCTTCGCGCAGGTCTTCCACCCGTCCATGAAGCATGTGGCGGTGCCGCGGCGGGAGCTCGGGGTTCCTACGGCGTTCAACTTCCTCGGCCCGCTGAGCAATCCGGCCGGGGTCGCGGCCCAGGCGCTCGGGTGCGCCGATGCCCGGATGGCTCCGCTGATGGCCGGGGTGCTTGCGGCGCGGGGCATCCGCGCGCTCGTGTTCCGCGGCGACGACGGTCGGGACAAGCTGACGACCAGTGGATCGTCCACGGTGTGGGAGGTCCGGAACGGCCAGGTCCAGGCACACGAGGTGCACCCGGGGGACTTCGGACTCGACGTCGTACCCGTCGATGCGCTGCGCGGCACGGATGCGAGCGGCAACGCGGACGTGGTCCGCGCGGTTCTCGGCGGGCAGGCCGGCCCGGTGCGCGACGCCGTCATCCTGAACGCAGCGGCGGGCCTGGTGGCGCTGGACGAGACCGCCGACGGCGGCCTCGTCGGCCGGATCCGCACGGCGATGGAGCGGGCGCGCACGTCGATCGATTCCGGCGCCGCAGCAGGAGTGCTTGAGCGCTGGGTCGAGGTCAGCCGGTCCCACTGACCGCCCCGCTCGTCGTCCAGCCCGGCCCGACGGGTCGGCACAGGGCCCTTTCGCGGCGTCGCCGGCCGGATCGCCCGGGCAGTTCCGGGGCGGTGTTCGGGCGGTTTCAAGCAGTTTTGGGGCGGTTCGGACCGTTTCGGGCGGCGCCCGCGGTGTCAGCTGTCGAAGCCCAGGGTGAACGCGGCGTCGAGGTCGTGCTGCGAGTAGGAGCGGAAGGCGATCTGCGTCGTCGTCGAGCGGACGCCGTCGACCTTGGACAGGCGGTCGGCGATGACGTCCGCGAGGTCCTCATGGCGGCTGACGCGCGCGATGGCGATCAGGTCCCATTCGCCGGTGACGGAGTAGACCTCGCTGATGCCCTCGATCTCCGAGATGGCCTGGGCGCTCTCGGGAATGCGCGACGCGTCGGTCTGGATGAGGACGAATGCCGTGATCATGGCGTGCCTTTCAGGAGGGGACGGGGACTCGGATCTACGCTACCGGTTTCCGCGGCGTCGACTGATCCAGCGCACGACGGCGCGGGGCAGGAGGAGGAACGCGCCGAGGACGAGCAGGGTGACGATCTGGAAGCTCAGGGCCACCCCGCCGCCGGACAGTGCCCGCAGCGCGAGGCCACCGATGACGGTGCCCAGCCAGAGGACCACCCCGGTGGGCCGGAGGGCCGCGGGGGAGCGCCAGGCCCGGACCGCAAGGGCCGACAGCGCATACGCGACGAGGAACGGCCACGCCGTCTCCAGGACACCGGCCACGGTCACGCCGTGCTCGTGGGTGCGGCGCCCCGAGGCGGCGAAGGCGAGGATCAGGACGACGTCGGCGACCCCCCAGGCGGCGGGTACGGCACGGGCGCGCTCCCGTACCTGCTCGACCGGAGGAGGGACAGGGTTGGAGCGGGGCATACAACCAGCGTAGTGGTTGTCGCCGTCCTGCCCGTGGGCTAGATTCGGGCACCAGCCGGCGCGCCAGCGCGGCACGAGCAAAGGACACCTCCGATGGGATTGATCACTCCGTGCCTCTGGTTCGACGGCCAGGCCGAGGAAGCCGCGCAGCTCTACACGTCGATCGTGAGGAACTCTCGCATCGTCGATGTCTCCCGCACCGGGCAGGGACCGGACGATCCGGCGCTGACGGTGTCGTTCGACCTGGACGGCCAGCCGTTCGTCGCCCTGAACGGCGGTCCCGAGTTCTCCTTCACGGAAGCGGTGTCCTTCCAGATCGCCTGCGCGGACCAGGCGGAGGTCGACCACTACTGGTCCGCGCTGGCCGAGGGCGGGGAGGAGAGCCGGTGCGGCTGGCTGAAGGACCGGTTCGGACTCTCATGGCAGATCGTTCCGACCGTGCTGCCCGGACTGATCGGCGGCGAGGACGCCGCGGGCGCCCAGCGCGCCCTCGAAGCCATGCTGGGCATGCGGAAGCTGGACATCGCAGCCCTTGAAGCCGCCTACCGGGGCGAGTGACCTACCGCCCCGGCATCGACCCGAGGATCCAGCAGTGGTTCGAGCAGCGCGGCCCGGAGTTCGCGGCTGAGGCCGATCTCCTCGTCGATGTCCGCACCCAGCACCTCCGTGCACAGCGCGCACACAGCGCCGGGAAAGGTGGGCCACAAGCGCAGCGGTGACAGTGGTCCTGGGCCGTGTGGGCCCTTCACTGCAACCGCTCGGAACGAGCGGATCGAGGAGACACGATGATTCAGCGTAGGAAGATCGCACTGGGCGCCAGTGCAGCTGCCCTCGTGGCCGGAGCGAGCCTCGGGGTCACCGGTATGGCCTCTGCGGCAACGACGGGGACGCCCGAACCCACGGCCGGCGCGTCGGCCGCTCCGGGGGACGAGAACCACGGCGGCGGCTTCGGTCGCCACGGCCGCGGCGGGGTCGACACGGCACGCCTTGCGGAGAAGCTCGGGGTGGAGGAATCGGCAGTCAGCGACGCGCTGGAGACTCTTCGGGACGAGGCACGGGCCGGGAACGACGACGGAACCAGGCCTGATCGGGAGGCGATGCAGGCCGCTCTGGCTGCTTCGCTCGCGGAGGCACTGGGACTGGACGAGTCCACGGTGCAGACCGCCCTCGATGAACTCCGCACCGAGCAGCAGGAGAAACGAGCCGCTGCCCTTCAGGAGCGTCTCGATGCCGCAGTCACGGACGGCTCCCTCACCCAGGCGGAGGCGGACGGCGCAGCCAAGGCCGTGGAGCTGGGCATCATCGGCGGACACCGGTAAGCGGAACACCACCCGGAGGCTCCGGAGAGCTCTGCCTCGGACGGCCTTGTGTTGCACGGCGTCGTCCAGGCCTCTGGTCGGCGCCGTGCGCACAGGCCCGGTTCCTCGGCAGCCCCTGCTGCTGCGGAACCGGGTTGTCCGCATTGCTCCTCCCTGCGGCAGCCCGGCGACGTACTCTTTCCTCAGTCGGCGGGGTGCGCAGTGCAGCTACCCAGCCCTTTTCGAGAAGGCCATGAGGAGCAGCCATGACGACCCTGCAGAACCGCCCGAGGACAGCGCTGCTCGTCATCGACGTGCAGAACGGCGTCGTCGCCGATGCCTATGACCGCGATGCGGTCGTCGCGAACATCGACACCCTGGTCGGGAAGGCACGCACCGCAGGTGTCCCGGTGGTCTGGGTGCAGCACGCCGATGCCGACCTCGAGGTGGGCTCGGATCCCTGGGAACTGGTCCCCGAACTCGAGCGCCTCCCGTCCGAACCGCTCGTGCACAAGAGCTATGGTGACTCGTTCGAGGGAACCGACCTCGAGGACGTTCTTGCAGCGGCAGGCGTCGGTCGGCTGGTGGTGTCCGGCGCCCAGACCGACGCATGCATCCGCTCGACCATTCACGGGGCGTTCGTGCGGGGGTACGACGTGACGCTGGTGGGCGACGCCCACACGACCGAGGACCAGAGCGCGTGGGGTGCCCCTTCGCCGGACAAGGTCATCGCTCACACCAACCTGTACTGGCAGTACCAGGCCGCCCCCGGCCGGGCTGCCGGCGTCGGCGAGACGGCGGACATCCGGTTCACGAACTAGCGGTCCCGTCGCGTTCGGCGCCTCCGGTCAGGGGAGCCGGCTCGGCCTCAGCACGGAAGCGCTGCCGGCCTGCGTCGGGTCCAGGGGAACCGGGCTGACCAGGACCGCGGGTCCGCGGGAGAGGGTCCCGCTGTCGAGGGGTCTGCAGCGCAGCCCGCCCCTGCCCCGCATCGCCTTGTGGGCGCCGGGCGCCAGCACCCGATCCATCCAGGCGCAGGGATGCGCATGCCGGCCTCCGTGGAACCCCACGCTTCCCGCCTGCGTCTCCAGGACGAAGTCCTGCCCGATGAGGGGTGGAAGCTCAGCGCCGCGCAGGACCAGATTGCGGCGGGGCAGCAGCGGATCGAAGGGATCGGCGCCGAGCTCTGCCGCTATCGCCTCGAGCGACTCGATGGCGAACAGGGTCACCGCCGCATCCATGTGGGCCGCCTTGCCGAAGAAGCGGTCTCCCACGATCCCCTTGCCGGCGACGACCTCGACGCTCCCGGCGTCCATGGTCACGACGTCGGCCGCTCCGTCCCGCGCCCGACCGAAGTAGGCGTGTGCCCCCGACACGAGCAGGTGCAGGATCTCCACGTCATACCGGAAGCCGGGCATCATGCCCCCACGGTATCCGGTCGTGGTCCTCCGGTTCGCCTCGGTCGTCCCCGGCGCTGGTTCACTTCCGCCGACATTCCTTCCGAGGGGGCAATCACCCGGAGGACTCCCCGGCAGGTCGTCGGGGGATTCCACCTAGGCGTAGGAAAAGCTCCCGGCCTCGACGGCGCCGGAATCGAGGGTGTCGGCCTCCGGACCGAGGTGGGCGCCGTTGCGGTACCGCGCACCGGGGTGCTGGTCGAACAGCCTCGTGTTGCCCGCCCCGAACAGGCGCTCGCGGAGGGTCGACTCCTCATAGGACGTCCGGTACAGGCCTCGTCGCTGGAGTTCGGGGATGACGAGTTCGATGAAGTCCTCGGCGGTGCCGGGCGTGAGGAACTGCCGCAGGTTGAATCCGTCGAGATCCGTGCCCTCGACCCACCGCTCGATCTCGTCGGCAACCTCGCCGGGAGTGCCGATGGCGACGAAGGGACCGCGGTCGAACCGCGTGGGCCGTCGTAGGTGCCGATCACATCGGCGAGGAACACGCTGTCGAAGAGCCCTGCCTCGAGCATCTTCGCCGTTTCGGTCCAGAAGTCGAGATCGTTGAAGCGGTGCCGGTTGTTCTCGGGGTGTACCCAGAGGCCGTGGGAGATATGGCCCACGCAATTCATCTCGAAGAGGTTGAAGGCGATCTGACGTGGCATGGGTGGACCGAGTCCTTTCGACGTGCTCTTGCCTCCGCCGGACCAGCACTGTCATGCCGAGGCGAAGGCCGCTTCGTCATCCGAACCACCCAGGAACATGGGGTTGGTGCGCGGTCCAGTCGGAGCTTTGCGACCGCATCTCTTGAAGCTGGAACGACTATAGGCAGAGAACGCAGCGGTGGGACGAATGCGAAGCAATGTGACCCGTAGCCGGAGCAGCTCGTCCCTGCCGTGAACGCTGCGTCAGCCGATGCCCACCATGCCGTCCTCACCGACGTGCCAGCCCGGATTGTGGGCGATTTCCCAGACGATGCCGTTCGGATCGCGTACGAGTGCGTGGAAGATGCCCCCGAAAGCGCCGTCCCGAGGTTCCTTCAGGATCGTCGCGCCCGCGGCCGCCATCGCCGAGACGAGCTGGTTCACGTCGGCTGGACTGCCGACGTTGTGGGACAGCGTCACCCCGGACGGCGCGGGCCTGGCATCGAGCCCCGCGTCCTGGGCGAACTTGTCGTCGCGGAAGAGCCCCAGCAGCAAGCCGGGTGCCACCTGGTAAAAGATGATCTCGCCTGGAACGTCCAGTGCAGGCGTCCAGCCCAGCGTCCGGTAGAACGACCGTCCCGCATCGAGATCCCGCGTGGCGACGGTGACGAAGTGCAGCTGCTGGTCCATGGCGAGAGCATAGCCGCGCGACGGCTGTGCGCTGAGTGTGCTCCCGGCAAGGACTTCGCATGCCGTGCAGATGCCCTGCTGCCGTTCAGGCGCTATCGCCCTGCCGCCGGTTGCCTGACTGCTACTTTGGGCCTAAAAGGAGACCGTCCATGCCACGCCCCCGATCCACCCTCCTGTCCGTCGAGCGGATCGTCGAGGCAGCGCTGAAGCTCGTCGACGAGACGGGCGACTTCAGCTTCCCGAGGATTGCCCGCGAGCTCGGCGTCAGTCAGTCCTCTCTCTACAACCGGATCTCCAGCCGCGAACACATCGTGGAACTCCTCCGCGCCCACCTCTTCAGCTCGAATCCCACCCCATCGACCGCTGACGCCCCGTGGGACGAGGCTCTGCGCATCCTCATCCGCGGCTATCGTGACTGCTTCGCTCCGCACCCCCGGCTGGTACCCCTACTGGTGACCCAGACGGTGAGGGCGGCCGAGGTCATCGCCATGTATGAGGATCTGACGCTCGCCCTGGAGCGGTCCGGCCTCGACGCCGCCGATGTCGCTCCAGCCCTCTCGCTGGTCGACTACTTCGCCCTGGGCGCGGCGCTCGACTTCACCGCCCCTGATGAGGTCTGGGGACCGGAACCCGAGCAGTACCCGGCCCTGACGAGGGCGGTCCGAGCCAGCCCGTCGGCGCCGGAGCGGGTCGAACGTGCCTTCGAGTTCGGCCTCGAGGCACTGATCGCCGGCATCGCAACACGGGTGAAATCCAAAGTTAATTGAAAGGCTTTCAAAAACTATTGCTCCCGGCGCTCCCCGCGTCGATACTAAATGAACGCCGTTCATTTGGAGTGACGGCCATCACTGAATGGAGCACGCCGTGGGAAGTACGCCAACACCCCCTGACGCCACCGTCCGGGTTCCACTGACGGCCTCCCGGGCTGTCTCCACCTTCGGGATCACGGTCGTAGGATTCATGACCGCGAATCTGGTCCCCGTCATGATCGTCGCGCTGGCCGACCTGGGGTTCAGCCCGACCGGAGCGGGCACCCTCATGACGGCCTGCCTGCTCCTGTCCGCCCTTGCCTGCCTGGCTACCTCCCGCTGGACCGCCCTCGGCGGCCGCTATGTGGTCGCACGGGCGGGCCTGGCACTGACGGCCCTGGGGTTCGGTGCGGCCGCCCTGGTCGCCGACCCTACGATCGCCGCCGCCGGGATCATCATCGGCGGCATCGGTGGCGGCGGTGCGGTAGCTGCAGGCGGAGCGGCCCTTGCTGCGTTGCGTGACCCTGACCGGGCATCGGGCATCAGCGGGTTCGCCAACAGGGCCATTGTCGCCGTCGTGCTGTTCATCATCCCCGCCGTCGGCCTGGGCATGGCGAGCGCTTTCGGCATCCTGGCATGCCTGGCACTCGCGGCGCTCGTGACCACGGGGTGGCTGCCGGACCGTCCGGCCGCTACGCCGCACCGCAGTGTTGCCCGCTCGGCGGCTCCCGCCGAGAGCCCACGAACCGGAGCCATCGCCGGCGTCGTACTCCTGGCCTGTTTCGCCATCTGGGCACTGGGTGAGGACTCGCTCTGGGCCGTTGCAGCAGTGATGGGCGCGGAGCAAGCCGGCCTCGATGAAGCAGGAATGGGCCTGGTACTGAGCCTTTCGACCCTGGGCGGGCTCCTGGCCTCCGCACTGGTGGGCGTTGCAGGCAAACGGCTCGGCCGCACAGTCCCGCTCGCAGCTGCTCTCCTCATCGGTGCAGCGCTGAAGATCGCCTCCGGATTCATCACGGATCCCCAGCTGTACCTGGTGGTGATCATCATCTGGAACACCGTCTACATGGTGGCGTTCCTCTACGTCATCGCCATCGCCGCCGCGCTGGATCCGACGGGCCGCTGGTCGGCTCCCATTCTTGGCGTCTATCTGGTCGGTTCTTCCTTCGCACCCCTCTTCGGGACCGCGGTCTCCTCAGCGCTGGGCTACCCGGCCCTGGGCATCATTCTCGGCAGCATCACCCTGCTGGTCCTCGGTCCCCTGGTAGCCGTCTCGCGCGAGTCCCTGCGCAGAGAAAAGGCTCTCGTGCCGGACGCGACGCCGGAGACCGATGCCCCCCGCGCAGCCATCGCCTGACAACAGAACGGATTCCCGTGCCACTTCAGCAGACCGCCTACACCAATGCGTCCATCCTCACTCCTCAGGGGGTGATCAAGGGCTCCGTCGTCGTCGACGGCACCAGGATCCACGCCGTCCGTCCTGATGACGCCGGCCATCAGGCCAGCGACCGGGCCGACACGGCGAACATGCGTGAGATCGACCTGGGCGGCCGTTTTCTCCTACCAGGATTCGTCGACGCGCACAGTCACCTGCTCATGCTGGGGCAATCCCTGCAGAAAGTGCAGCTCCGCGGAGCATCATCGCTGGCCGAGATACAGGAAGCGGTGAAGGAGGCGCGACGCCGGAACCCCGGGGCCCCACGCATCCTGGGCGGCGGCTGGCTCTACAGCGCGCTGGGCGGCGCCGCTCCCGACCGGGCGATGCTCGACGCCGCCGTCGCGGACGTCCCCGTCTACCTCGACGCCAACGACCTGCATTCGGTGTGGGTGAACACGGCAGCACTGGCAGAGCTCGGCATCACCGCGGACACCGAGGATCCCCACGGAGGATCCATCACGCGGGACCCGGAGACCGGAGAAGCGACAGGGATGCTTCTCGAAACGGCTGCGCAACAGATCGTCTGGCCCGCGTTGGCCCGGCGAGCCACCGACGCCGATAGGGATTCCTGGCTCGAGAGCGCGATCAGTCACTACCTTGCCAGCGGCGTCACCAGCGTTGTGGACATGGCCGTGGAGGACGACGACCTGCAGGCTTTCCTTCGCGCGGAAGCACGACACGGGGGAGAGCTGCCCCTCCGGATCAAGGGACACTGGTTCGTCCACCACCGGCCTACCGTGGAGGAGAACCTCCAGCAGGTGCACCGTGCCGTCGAGCTGGCTGACTCGGTGAACTCACCGACCCTCAGGATGGTCGGCATCAAACTGGTCCTCGACGGGGTCATCGACAGCTGCACCGCGGCGATGAAGGAACCGTACGCCGATGGAACGAACGGCGACCCTATCTGGGATCGGGAGGCACTGATCCCCGTCGTCGCGGCAGCAGATGCGGGCGGACTCCAGATCGCCATCCATGCCATTGGCGATGAGGCCTCGGATATCGCGCTGGACGCGCTGGAAGCGGCATATGCGATCAACGGACCCCGGGACCGGCGCCACCGGATAGAACACCTGGAGACCGTGACACCCGAGAACGTGGTCCGGCTGGCCCGGCTCGGCGTCGTCGCCTCGATGCAACCCGTCCATGCCGACCCCGCCATCCAGCACAACTGGCAGGCCATGCTGGGAGATGAGCGAACAGACAGGGCCTACCCGTGGACGGAATTCATTGCCGCCGGGGCCACCCTTGCGCTGAGCACCGATGCACCGACCGCCCCCCACGAGCCCCTGCCCAACATGTACGTTGCAGCGACCCGGAAGTCCGCGCTGGATCAGTCCCTGCCGGCGAACCTTCCCCGGTACGCGCTCGACCTCGAGGCAGCCCTGCGCCACGCCACCAGGGATGCGGCATACTCCTGCAGGGCGGAGCATCAGGAGGGCAGCATCGAGCGCGGGTTCCTCGCGGACTTCGTGGTGCTGCAGGCGGACCCCTTGTCCGAGGACCCGATCGGGCTGCTCAGCAACCAGACCTGTCTGGTGGTCGTGAACGGCGTCCACCGGTTCGAGACGCGGAGTGGGCTGTCGTCACGCCGGGAGGAAGCGCGTCGGTAACGGATCCCTACGCCCCCGGAATGCTGTTCCTCCTGACGTTGCCGACCGACCTCGGGCCCGAGCGGGGGAGTAGGGCCTCCTTCGACCCGCGCAGGCGAGGCGTGCATCTTGCCTCCCGATCCCAACAGGGGGACAGTAGCCACGGAAAGCAGCGAGGCGCAGCCCGATGGGAGTTCATGTATGCGGAATGCATCGACAGGCATCCTTGGTGCCTTCCTGGCAGCAGCGGAGCACGTCGAAGTCGTACTCGGCAGCACGGCCGTCGCAGAGCATTGGGAGGACCAGAGTGCTCTGGAGGGCTATACCGTGGCAGGCCTGGCCGGGCACTTGGCGAGGGGCGTGCTGACGGTCGAGAAGTACTTGGACGCCCCCGAGCCGTCGACCACTACTGAAGCCACTGATGCCGCGGGCTACATCACCGCCGTGCTGGGTGATCATGACCCGGTCGACAGCGGGTTCCACCGGAGCGTCCGCGCCCGATCACTGGATACCTCCAGGGTGGGGGCGTCCGCCCTTGCGCGGGAGGTGGGACGCTCGCGGCTGGGGTTGCACCAGCGACTGGATGAATCGACCATGGGCCGGCGGGTCGAAGTCCTGCAGGGCGTTGTGATCACGGTGGAGGAGTACCTGAGGACGCGACTCGTGGAACTGGTGGTACACCTCGATGACCTTGCGGTCAGCGTCGGCCAGGAGAGCAGCAAGGATCTCCCGCAGGACGCCTATGACGAGGTTGCGATTGTCCTGGCTGAAGTCGCCGTTCGTCGGCACGGAGCCCTGCCGGTGATTCGCGGGCTGGCCCGGAGGGAACGCCACCCGGAAGCCATTCGCGCCTTCTGATGGAGAACGAGAAAACCTGGCGGGGGGCAAGGCCGGCACCCGCTCTGCCCGCCGGTTTACGGTGAAACCGGGCGAGCCTCATGATGAGCCTGGAACAGGGTCCTCGGGTGCAGTATTCACGCAGCTTTCATGTGGGGCACGCCGATCTGCTGCTGGCCGTTGTGGTGCCGAGCCTAGGCTCGAACCATGAACGTGATTACCGCACTGCATCCCGTGCATTCCTTGTCCGTCCTTTCTGCTGATAGCCCGCTGCGTGAGCGCCAGATCCTCATGCTGCAGCAGGCGCTTTACAACGCGCGGGTTATCACCCCGCACGAGCGTCTGACAGTGATCGAATGGTGTGTTGGGCGTTCGATCACCTCGCTGCGTGATGTGCGCCAGAGCGAGTTACGGCCGATCCTCACCCATGTGCGCAGTATGGCGACACCACCTCAGGAAGCATCGCTGGCCTAGCGTAGGAGCGGCCCGCACCGTTACGCTCCACACTCCGCCTTCGTGCTCCCGCCGGTGAACTTCCCACGCGCCCTCACCTCAACCAACCTCCGGCAGTGCAGCTACCTGGTGTGGGATGTGCGGTTCGTCCATGGCAAGCGGAGCCGGCTGATGGCGATGATCAGGGCCCCGAAAATAGTGAACGCAACAGCGATGAGGACTACGTAAAGAGCTACCGACCCGTACCCGGTCGCCGGGTCGAGGAATGGGTACGGGACCCATCCGTCCGTGGCTCCTCGGACGAGGACGACTGCGCACCAGGTGAGTGGGTACACAAGGATCAGGCCGATTGTCGTGAAGGGAAGCCGGTGTCGATCGGAATTCAGGAGCCAGTCCAGAAACGCGTACACCGGGAACGCGACGTGCAGGACCCAGTTCGCCCAGGCCAGGTCGACCCCGCCGGCCAGACCTGCTAGCAGCAGGTTATAGACGATGCCCACGACGACCATGTACGTCGTCGTCGCCGCCCGCACCGGGACCAACCAGCCCGGATTCGACCGCCGTCCCAGTTCGATGACTGCCGCAACGAGGAGGACAAACGCGGTCATGATGTTGCTCTGCATGGTGAAGAACCCGAAAAAGTTCAACGGGTTGATAGGCGTCCTCGACGCAGTATCGAAGAACGTTGCGACAATAGCGGTCACGACGCCCAAGACCGTAATCAGGCGGACAACCGGACGCAGGACCGCCACGATGGTGGGCCCCCGAAATGTAGTGGGGCGTTGTCTCGGGGCAGTCACTGAGCGATCTCCCTGCTGAATTGCCTATCGCGTCGACGGCATCGGCTGCGCATACTGGACCCTCCGACGATGAATGTCTCCTAGGTGTCTACCACGAGCGTCGTGTGGAAACGCGCAGACCCTCGAAGCAGGACATCCAGGAGTCCGGCGCAGCGACCATTCGACCACAGCGGGGTCGTCCTCGTTACTTGCGTGGCGCGCCTTCATCGACTCGAGCCCACGGTGCTTGAATGAGGATCCTCGTGCGGGCGTTACCGCCGGTTCCTGGGCAGGAGAACAAGCGTCGGGAATCGGAGCGTGTGCTCAGTCAGCTGACGACTACCCGCGTGAAACGGGCGCGGCGATGGCCGTCGTTGACGTAGGAGTATTGCTGTGCTGTGCCGAAGGCGAGGTGCTCACCCGCAGTCAGTACGACGTCTCCGCGTTCCTGCTCCACACGGATGGATCCTTCAGAGACCATGAGCAGTTCGGACCAGCCTTCGGGGTCGGGTTCGGCGTCGTAACGGTCCCCGGGCTCCAGCACCCATGCCCACAGCTGGGCGTCCTTCGTGGCGGGGACCGAGGCCAGCAGCACCGCAGAGCCGCCGGTTCGGCCTCTCCAAGCGAGCTCGCGGATGTCAGCGTGGGCCGCCGCGGGGGCGGCGACCAGGTCGACGAAGGTGACACCCAGCGCGTCGGCCAGATGATCCAGGCCCGTCAGGCTGATATTCGCCTCGCCTGATTCGAGTTTGATGATCGTTCTTCGGCTGATGCCGGCCCGGTCCGCCAAGGCGACCTGACTGAGATTGGCCGCAACCCGGAAACGGTGCACGTTCGCCCCTGCGTGGGCCAGGACCTGCGATGTTTCTCCCGTTTGCATGTGCACTATTTTGCACCATAAAGTGTGCATCATGTTGCACGTACCAACTTGTAAGCGTTGGCTCTCCCGCCAGGAGCTCGCCCTCGTCCTCGTCACTGCCGTGTGGGGGGCGACGTTCCTCATCGTGCATATCGCCGTGCAGTACAGCGGACCCTGGTTCTTCGTCGGGCTGCGGTTCGTCACCGCCGGCCTCATCAGCGCGCTGATCTTCGCCCGGATTCTCCCCGGCCTCACGAGGAAGGAAGTAGTGGCGGGAGCTGCGATCGGAGTGATGATTTTCCTCGGCTACGGGTTGCAGACCGTCGGATTGCAGACAATCACCAGCAGTACCTCCGCCTTCATCACCGCGCTCTACGTCCCCCTCGTTCCCGTCCTGCAGTGGGTCGTGTTCAAGAAGCCGCCACGACTTTTTACTTGGGTCGGTGTCGTGCTCGCCTTCACCGGTTTGATGCTGCTCGCTGACCCAGGGAGCGCCAGTTTCTCGTTTGGGGCGGGGGAGATCGTGACGGTCGTCAGTACTCTCCCGATCGCCGCGGAGATCATTCTCATCGGTTGGTTCGCCGGCAAGGTCAACCTCGGCCGGGTGACCGTCGTGCAGCTTCTCGTCGCGGGGTTACTTGGGTTCCTGACGATGCCCGCTGTTGGAGAGCAGCTGCCGACTTTCTCGTGGGTGTGGGTGATCTCAGCCGTTGCCCTCGGTGCGGCGAGCTGCCTCATCCAGCTCACCATGAACTGGGCTCAGAACTCAGTTTCACCGACACGGGCCACGATCATCTACGCCGCCGAACCCGTCTGGGCTGCCATCGTCGGCCGTATCGCCGGTGAACGTCTCCCCCCGATCGCGATCGTAGGCGCCATATTCATCGTCGCCAGCGCCCTCTTCAGTGAGCTGAAACCCAACAAACGCACCGACACCGACCCTCGCGACGAGCCCTCGCAGCAGGCCGGCGACACAATGACCTCCACTCCTCAACTCGAGCGGATGGATTAGCCGAAGGCCCTGCCGACGACCGACACCGGGGGTTCACCGGAATCGGAGGTGCCCTCGAACTGATTACGGAAACGGTCGTCATCCCAATGACGTCCAGCGGGTTCGTTACCTGGACGCTCACGCAGGTTTGACGGCGGATCGGGAGTCGCAGCGATGAAGCTGACTCCTCTAGTAGTTGAGCCACATTCTTAGGAGGGGACGGGTGTTTTTGGGCCGGGCTTGCGGGGAAGCGCCGTGATCCATTCTGAGAAGTGGGTGAGTTCGGTTCCGGTGAGCACGGCGGCGGGGCCGCTGTCCATGGGGTCGGCGAGGAGGGCCAGTGAGTCGGCCGGTAGGTTCTTTGTGGACTCCCAGACAACCGACGACGGGGATGCTGCGTCGGGCCAGCACAGGAAGACGAGGGGATCCAAGGTGGTGGACTCTACAATGCCGATCCGGTGATTGAGCAGGTTGATGAGCTCGCTCGCGTACATGCGCCCGGCCACTTCTCCAGCACTGAGGAGAACGCCCGACTCCAAGGTGCCCTTGCGCCCGCGGGGAAGCTGGATCCACTGGGCTCGAAGGGTTGTGCCCTGCCAGGGCTCGACGTCGCTGGGCGCCGCAGGGTTGGGGGTCTGCTGCCGGGGGAAGCGCTCCTGCAGATACGCGACGATGTTGTCGTAGCCGATGCTGATCTTGGTCGCAGTGAAGAGCGTCCTGCCGTTCGCGTCTTTCACGGCGATTCCGTCTAACTGGTTGAGTGACGGGCCGATTGACCCGATCTCGGTCAGTGGGACGACCCGCATCGCTCGGAACCAGGGACGGACCGTCAGGTGCTTGTCGAACGCGTCGACTCGGAACCGGCGGATTCCCATGGCGAGGAGGACGAAGAGCGATCCGGCGACCATGATTGCGGCCGCACTGATGAGGGGACCCGGCCCATCCATCTGCTCGGATTCCACAACCGCGACGAGCGTGAAGAAACCGCCAATGACCAGGAAGACGATGCCGACCACACGGAACAGGACCGACTGCCAGCGACGATTCTTCACGACGAACAGTGCCCCCGCGTCTGGGTTCGGGCGAGCCCCCGCGCGACCGTTCCGGTCGCTTCGGCGGACGGCCGCTCCGACGATCATGGGGATCACGACAGACAGCAGAACCGCCACGACAACGGGAAACGCGAGGAGGGACACTTACCGAATCTACTGCCTCTCCTGCACATGCAATGCCCGCAACGCATCCGAGCAAAGGATCCTTTGATTGGATCGAGTCGTGAGCTCTCGAGCGACCTGGACGGGCCCAGTATCGGCGGGAAATGTGGTGCTCCTATGTTATCTCAGCAATGTGTCTCACCTGCGCTATTCTCAACAACAGGAGACAAAGCCTTTGATGAGTACAAGGGGCGTAGGAATGGGAAGTATCGGCTACGCCAGGGTCAGCTCCCTGGACCAGAACGCTGACCTGCAACATGCCGCGCTTACCGCGGCGGGCTGCGCCCGGATCTTCACCGACAACGGGGTGAGTGGGACCAAAGCTAGCCGACCCGAGCTCGACAAGTTGCTCGATCACCTGCGAAAGGGTGACGAGGTTGTGGTGTGGAAGCTGGACAGGTTGGGACGGAACACCCGCAACCTTTTGGCCCTAATCGATGATCTGGAGCAGAAGGGCGTGCACTTCCGCAGTGTGACCGAGGGCATCAGTACTACCGGACCGATGGGTAGGGCCATGCTCACCGTCATGTCCGCCTTTGCGCAGCTTGAGCGTGACCAGCTTGCCGAACGCACCAGTGCAGGTATGGCTGCAGCCGCGGAACATGGGCGGAAGGCCGGCCGGCGGGAAGCTACCGCTGAGTATGCCAGGGTAAGACGAGCCCGGGATCTCAAAGCCCAGGGGCTCGCTCCCGCCGACATCGGAGAAATCATTGGGGCAAGCCGTGCCATGATATACCGCTACCTCAGCATGGGAGTGGATGAGGAGTCCTACCGCAACAAGTAAGGGGTGCTGAGCGTTCAGTCACCGCACTGACGACCTGCATATGGTTCTGGTGCCTCGTCCGTCATGGATGAGACCTAGGTGGAGTTCGTCATGAGGGTGTATGAACGGCAGCGCCTGACCTGATACTTCATCACAGCACCAGAGGCCGGATGAGTCCTCCAGGTAAGGGGTTAAGGCGTGTTGTGCAACCTGATCCTGCACGTCACAGGACGCGGGGAGTGAGCGTGCTCGCGGACTAGGCTCTGACCGATGAGCTCAACCATGACCGTCCGGCTGGTCGTAGCTGGTGTGCTTCTGACTGCCACCAGTGCATGCGGCGACAAGGTGTCTGCGTCGGATTTCGAAGCGTGCATGGAAGCGGGACAGGAAACCATCAGGGAAAAGATCGACGCCGGAAGCGCCGGTGAGCAGGTCTACCAGGAAGCGATGAACGATGGCGGCTTCGAGCAGCTCGGTAAAGCCGAGCGCGACAAGCTATTCTCCGGATCCTGAAACAAGCACGCTTGAATACGCAGGTCCAGATCCGACCGGATCGCATCAGGAGGGAGCGTGATAGATGATTGAGTTCGCCGTCGTCGGGCTTTTCGTGGGTGCTCTCTCCCGGTTGATCAAACCGGAGAAGCAGCGCCTGGGTCTGCTCCTCGCACTGGTGCTGGGACTTGTGGGATCACTCCTGGGCGCCTTCACCGCACCCCTGGTGGGTACTGGGGTGCTCTTCGACCTGAACCTTGGAGGGCTCATCATCGCGCTCATCGGTGCAGCCCTACTGATTGCAACAACCGAGACCATCGCCGGTACGCGCGCCCCATAATGCATCACCTCGATTCATCACAGGTGAGGCTTCTACGGAACCGTAGCCCTCTCACGCACAGGTGCGCGTCGTGACGAGCGCTTTATGCGCGCGGTGGTGAAGCAATGCGTTCCACATCTCCTCGCGCAACGAATGCCACGACTCAGGCTATGAGCAGGGCTTTTCGCCACGCCATACCACGATGTATGACACCCGAATCCGGAAATAGAAAGTAGGCTTACCAATTGGGTCTCCATCAGGGGGTCCTCCCTGACTTCAAGGAGAAGCAATGATTCGCACGAGCGCAGCTACTGCAGCCCTGTCCTTCGCCGTCCTGATGGGCGTGGCAGCTCCTGCCACCGCCGCGGAAGAAACGGCCCCTGCCACCGAGCAGACCCAGGAAACCGACGACAGCGGCGACGCCGGCCTGTGGGGCCTGCTCGGCCTTCTCGGCCTGGCCGGCCTCCTGAAAAGGAACAAGAAGGAACACGTCGATCACGTCCGCACCACCGGCGCTACCCGCGTCAACGACGTCAACGGCTCCGGACACTAGTTCCACCAGCGCTGATCAGCACTGATCAGTGTTCTGACATGGTGAAGGCTCGCTCATATGAGCGGGCCTTCCCCATATCCGGAGTCCTGTCAGGATCACCGGGGAGCTGCCGCCCATCTCAAGTGTCGCGATGGTGGCGGAAACCGGTGGTCATTGCCCGTGCTATGAGGCGTTGGTCGCTGTAGTTTAGAGCGCTTGGAAGAGGTCAATCATCGCGTCGGGCGAGGACTGGTGGGAGACCTGGCGTGTCAGGTATAATGCGCGATCGATGATTTCCTGGGAGATGACGACGACTTTGCGGTTCGTGCGCTGGCTGTAGGAGCTGATCCGCTCGAATGCTTCGGCGGCGTTGAGGCCTGCACGGCCCATGAGGATCCCTTTGGCCTGCTCGATCACGGCCCGGCTGAGTGCGGACGCGGCGACTGCCTCGTTGGCGATCTTGTGTGTATCGACGTGGATGGAGTGGGTGAGATCCACCACCAGCGCCCATACCCCAACCGGCTGCTCGTCCTCGGTGTGGATGAGGTCCGCGGAGATCAGGAGTTTATGCGTGTGACCGTTGAGGTCGCGAAGGGACGCGTAAACCGATGACGGCCCGCCGGTGGTGGTGACTTTGGTCCAGAACGCCCGGACGGCGCCCCGATCTTCCGGGTCGAAGTGGGACATGCCGAGCTCAAGGGTCGGGGCGATGTCGCCGCGCTCGTACCCGTGGATCCGGTACAGCTCGTCCGACCAGTTGTAGGTGTCATCGGCGAAGTAATGCTCGACGGTGCCGGTAGGGCAGTCAATGAAGTAGTCGACACTGGACGCGGACGCGGATAAGGGCGAAGACCCAACGGTGGAGGGCATGGGAACCATTCGACGGAGATGGAACGAGCTAGCGTCTTACCCCGTACCTGGAACAGCAGACTAACAGGAACACAAAACGCTGTGCTGTCCAGGGGGCGATCACGAGGCAGCCCAAAGGTCAGTTCTCCTGTCCAGTCGCGATACGAGGTTCGCCCACCGCGCCCGAAGGAGTAATGACAAGCTAGGAGAGCCCCTTGTGTAGGAGAAGCCAGGCCGGAAGGGCGAGGGGGCAGGAGCCGGGCTGATTCACCGATAAACACCGACCCCTGCCCGATAGGCTCAGCGGCAGCCGACTTCTTGACCAACTACTAAGCCTGCTGATCAGTTGATCATAGGAGAGCAGGGGGAGGTCAAGTTCCGAGGCGAAGCCGTTTTGTGCCGCGGACAGAGGTCTTCGTGCTACAAGCTCATACGGGTG
This sequence comes from Arthrobacter rhamnosi, assembly GCF_054510975.1. Lineage (NCBI taxonomy): Bacteria > Bacillati > Actinomycetota > Actinomycetes > Micrococcales > Micrococcaceae > Arthrobacter > Arthrobacter rhamnosi. The sequence goes on from NZ_JBTNDN010000006.1 coordinate 196,582, forward strand.
CCGAGCAATACGCCGGTCATGACGCTGTCCTTCCCGCCCTTACCCGCGGCCCGTCGCAAAGAGTGGACCGTGGGGAAACATCACCCGCACTGCAGGCGACAGTCGGAATTCCGAAAACACCAAGCCGTCCAACTTGCGAGACGGGTTGCGGTGAGGCAATTGAAGGAGACACTGTCGCACTCATTTTGCTGGTGATCCCGTCCGGGCGACTGTGGGCTTCCAGGGACTCCTGAAGAGTTTCAGCTCGTCGAGACTGGAGTAGGGCTTCCCCATTTAGCTCGAACATGCCGATGCATGCCGAGGAGGCAGCAGAGGACTGGAAGCTACTTCGGTTGAGATGGCTGACGTTGGAATGAGGGCTGACGGTGACGAATCAGGCCGAGCCTGGGGCTCCGTGAAGGGGGTTGGCTCAATCGCTGTTAAGACTTGTTTCGGTGGTCTCATCGTGACCCTGCTGCGTGCAGTTGTGACTGGAGGCCTTGGAGGACGATGGTCACGCCCTGGTCAAGTTCTGCCTGACCGTCGTAGGCCAGCAGGAGAGGTGCCAGATCGCGCAGGTGTGGGAAGTCCTTCTCCGGAAGCCGGTGGAGGCCCATGCGTAGTCCGGTTTCGTCTTCGTCAGGGTCCACCACGACTTCCTCTAGTTCGTTGAGAAGGTGCCCAAGCAGGAACCCGTAGTAGGTGCGATATGCATGGAGTGCTCCGGCGGGATCGAAGCCTGCTTCCCGCAGGGTGGTGAGGATCCGCTCGATGGGTCTCAGCGCCCCGAGGGGCCTGAGCCCGAGGGGCGTCGACAAGGGGCGTGTGACCAGGAGGGGGACGATATTACGGTGCTGCAGCGTCAGGTCGCGGAAATCATGGGCGGCTCGACGAAGCTTCCCTTGCCACGCCTCTTGAGTCCTATCCGGGGCCGGGATCGTCCATTGGTCCAGCAGCAGTTCGGTCAATCCATCGAGCAAAGCTTCCCGGTTGGCCGCGTACCGGTAAAGCGCCATGGGATCCCGGTTAAGCCGGGCCCCCAGGCGCCGCATCGACAGGGCGTCAAGCCCGTCCTCATCGACAAGATCCAGAGCGGTCTGCAGCACGATCTCCCGGCTGAGGGAGCCCCGCGCACGACCTGGACGCGACGGGTCGTCCGGGGGCTCAGCCCCGCCGTCGACGGTCGGGGAGGACGGTCGATCGTTCCGGTTGTTCGCGATCCTGAACACCACTTCCTGGTTCGAGGCTTGTAAGCGGCCTTGCTATCCACTGCTCTACACCGTAGAGTCTACAGCGTAGAGCAACCGTTGAGCAGACTGCGGACCCTTCCAGCTCACATCCATGAAGCAGCCCGATCCGGGCCTTCATCGCCGACTCTCGGTGCCCTTATCTTTTTCAGGAGAACCCCTTTGGCTAATAGCACTGTGCACAGCACCACCCATAAAGACCACAGCGACATCCGAGGCGAGAATGACCCCGGCCACAACGGTGCCGGGAACCGGGTCGAGACCCGCCGTTCGACCGAGACGAAGGCCTCGACGAAAACCACCGAGTTCTTCGCCTACGTCGCCATGGTCATCGCGACCGTCGTGACCGCGATGGTCGTCGGCGACGGCGACGGCGAGGACGGCATCGACATGTTCAACGCCCACCAAAGCATGGAACTGATCACGTTCCTCACCATCGGCTACATGGTGGCCCGTGGTCTGGCGAAGTCCGGCAGCCGCGAGTACTACAGCGTCTGACGACACCCGTCATCCCCGCACCGGAGCTACTTACTTCCGGTGCGGGGATCACCTGTATCCAGCGGGTTCGATCCGCCGCCGGTGGCGGACACCAGTTCCAACTGGCCCGTCGGATGCTCGCCAGTAAGTCTCCCGCTGATTGTCTCGATCAGTACGCCCACCAGTGCTCCCACGAACGCAGTTCCATGAATGCCAAGGACCCGTATGAGTGACCTCGCTACTTCTGCCGCCCCCGTTGCTGGAAACACACAGTCGCCTGCCCCGCGCATCGTCCGTATCTCCAAGCCGAACGACATCGTCGCCTCCTATTCCGTCCTGCTCAAGCAGGTCCGCAAGGAGGGCCTCCTGAACCGCCGTCGGCGATTCTACGTCTCTGTGTTCGCGGTCCTGGCCCTGGCCATGGGCGCGGCCTGGACGGGCTTCGCGCTCCTGGGCGACACGTGGTTCCAGCTCCTGGTCGCGGCCGTGCTCGGCGTCGTCCTCACGCAGATCGCCTTCCTGGCCCATGAGGCGTCGCATCGCCAGATCTTCAGGACCCGGGGCGCCAACGACTGGTCCGGGCGCATCCTCGCAGCCGGTGTCGTCGGCATCAGCTACGCGTGGTGGATGGACAAGCACACCCGCCACCACAACGACCCCAACACCCGGGGCAAGGACCCGGACATCGAGGTGGACACCATCTCGTTCCTCGAGGAGGACGCCGCCAAAGCCCGCGGCCTGCAAGCGTGGATCACGCGGCGCCAGGGTTACCTCTTCTTCCCCCTCCTGACCCTGGAGGGCATCAACCTGCACGCCCGTTCCATCAGCACCCTGTTCTCCCGCCGCACCATCAAGGGCCGCTGGGTGGAGCTGGCGCTGCTCGGGGCACGCTTCGGTGCCTACCTCGGCATCCTGTTCTGGTTCCTCCCCGTCGGCCTGGCCTTCGCCTTCCTGGGCGTCCAGCTGGCGGTGTTCGGCATCTACATGGGCGCGAGCTTCGCGCCGAACCACAAGGGCATGCCCGTGGTGCCGCGGGACAGCACGCTGGACTTCTTCCAGAAGCAGGTCCTCACCTCGCGCAACATCCGCGGCGGGTCCTTCGTCAACAACGCCTTCGGCGGCCTGAACTTCCAGATCGAGCACCACCTCTTCCCCGACATGCCGCGCCCGCACCTCCGCCGCGCCGCCGTCATCGTCCGGGAGCATTGCGAGCGCCTCCGCGTGCCGTACACCGAGGTGGGCGTCGCGGCATCCTACGGAGCCGTGGTTTCCTACCTGAACCGCGTCGGCCTCGCTGCGCGCGATCCCTTCGACTGCCCCCAGGTCAACCGCTACCGCCGGCCCTGACGTACCTGCTCCAGAACTGACGGCGAACGACCTGGACGCGACGACCGGGACGTCATACCCCAGGATCCCGCGAGTCGGCCCCCAAGAACTCCTAGACCATAAGAAACCAATGATGCCAACACAAACCGCCGACACTGCTGACGCTACTGACGCTGCTGACACTGCCGCAACCGTCGCGAGCACGAGAACGATCGAGATCGATGACGTGCGTGGGCGCCTATCCTGCAGGATGCACCTGTCCCGCCGGGCGGCGGGCCACGGACGAGTCCGGCCCCTGTTCGTGATGGTGCACGGCATCGGAATGTCCCACCGCTACTACGACAAGTTGCAGCGCAGACTCATCGAGCAGGGCGACACCCTCGTCCTCGACCTGCCTGGTTACGGTGGCATGCCGAAACCGGAGCGCCGGATGAGTGTGGAGGACTACGCGGCTGTGATAGCCCGCACCTTGGACGAGGAGGGTGCCCGCGGGTGCGTGCTGATCGGGCATTCCATGGGTGCCCAGTTCGTCACCGAACTCGCCATCAGCAGACCCGACCTCGTGTCCCAGCTCGTGCTCATCGGGCCCGTCACCGACGTCGAGCACCGCTCACCCATGAAGCACACACTCATGCTCGCCGCCGACACCCTGATCGAACGGCCCGTCACCAACCTGATGGTCGGCACCGCCTACGCCGAGTGCGGGATCCGCTGGTACCTACGGGAACTACCCGTCATGCTCGACTATCGCCTCGATGACCGGCTGCCCCTCGTCGATCGCCCTGTCCTGGTCATCCGGGGCACCCGCGATATCATCTCCGGCCACGACTGGTGCGAGAAACTCAGCTGCAACGCCCGAGACGGGAACCTCGTGGAGATACTGGGACAACCACACGCCGCCCACCGCGGAGGCGCCGCCGCGATCGCCGCCGCGGTGCTCAGTGCAGCAGTTCTCAACGCGGTGGAAAAGCAGGCAAGTGAGCAGATAGAGGAGCCGGCTGCTGACCAGTCAGACGAGCCAGCGGATGGGCGAGCAGGTGACCGACCGCTGCAGGGCGAGCTGCTCCAGGAGAAGCACGCGCACGCTTCTTCTACCCGTTCTTCCAGGTCCTACACCGCCGGGCTCCAATCCCTTCCCGGGGTGCTCGAGCTGAGAAGTATCACGGTGGGGGACCGGCAGTGCCGGGCCTATTTCATTGCTCATGGCGCAGGTCCAGGCCGCGAAGGCCGCGTCGACCCGCACCATGGAACACCGGTGCCGGTGTTTGTGCTCATCCACGGGATCGGCATGTCCCACCGGTACTTTCGCCGCCTCGGCGCCGTCCTTGCCGCCCACGGCGATGTGCACCTGATCGACCTGCCGGGGTACGGCTGGACGAGGCGACCGGAGCGCGCGTCGAGTAATGCAGCAACAGCCGACTTGATCGGGAGACTACTCGACGAAGCCGGTGCGTCGTCCTGCGTGGTCGTCGGTCACTCCATGGGAGTGCAGAGCGCAACGGAACTGGCCATCGGACGCCCCGATCTGGTGTCGCACCTCGTCCTCATCGGTGCTGCCATCGACGTCGACCACCGCACCGTCTGGCAGCAGGCCGTGAGGCTGGGCGTGAATTCGATCTTTGAGAAGCCGTTGCTGAGCACGGTGCAGTTCTTCGACGTCCTGCGGTGCGGGCCGCGCTGGTACCTGGCCCAGCTGAAACTGGCGATGAGCTACCCGATCGAGGACCGGTTGCCCCTGGCCGGGCAGCCCGTGCTGGTCCTGCGTGGTTCACGCGACGTCGTCGCCGGGGCTGCGTGGTCAGACCGGCTCGCCCGCACCGCTCACCACGGAGAAGCAGGCACCATCGACGGCGCACCCCACGCGGCACACCACAGCGCCGCCGGCACGGTAGCAGCTGCCGTCACCAGTTTCCTCGTTCGTCGATAATCCGCTATCAAAGCCGACCTGCCGAGGCGGTCATCAATAACGCCGCCGTATGAGCGAAACCCTCCCACGGAAAGAAGAGACATGGACCAGACATCAACGCAATGGCCTCGCAGGTTCGACACGATCACCATCATCTTCAACCCCAACAGCACCGGCGACGCCCCAGCACTGGCCCGGGAACTCCACGACGAGCTCACACCCAGGCTCCCGGGAACCGATGTCCGATTGACCCCTACAGAGCATGCAGGCCACGCCGTCGACCTCGCCCGGGAAGCGGCATCGGCAGGTAACGCCCTGGTCGTCTCGGTCAGTGGCGACGGTGGATACAACGAGGTGGTCAACGGGGTGATGGCCAGCGGCCGGGACGATGCCGTATCGGCGGTCCTGGCGGCCGGGAACGCCAATGACCACAGCCGTGTCACCGGACGGCAACCCCTGGCAGAGGCAATCATCGAGGGCAACGTCCGGCGCATCGATCTGCTGCGGCTCAGCATCCGCTACGGCGGGTCCACGTCCGGGTCTGCGTCCAGATCCCGGCCGGACCCCGAGCCGATCTATGCGCATTCCTACATCGGGTTCGGTCTGACACCGATCATGGCGATCGACCTCGAGAAGGGCAGCAAAGGCGCGATCAAGGAAATGCTCTCCGTGGTACGTACCTTCAGCAAGTTCAAGCCGTTTCAGATCCGCCAGAGCGACGGGAAACGCCGGACGTTCGACAGCCTGGTCTTCGCTAACATCTCGCAGATGGCGAAGTACGCCACCCTGAGCGAGGCCAGCGACCACCCCGCTGACGGGAAATTCGAAGTCGTCATCTTCCCCCACATGGCCAAGTGGCGGATCCTGCTCACCGCACTCCGAGCCTCGACCAAGGGTCTTGGTGACCAGCCGAGCTACACGCAGTACAAGTTCTCGGCCCTGAAACCCATGCCGTATCAGATCGACGGCGAGGTCAAGGACGTCGACGCCAACACCACCGTCATCATCGACAGCGCCCACCGGGCCCTGGCCATCCTCGGCTGATCAGCACCCCCAACCAGCCTCGTAGGATACCTGCACGAATGGCCGGTTCGTCAGGCAAGCCCCTGAGTCGTACACCACAGAGAAGTGCTTCCCTGATCATTCGTCTCCTGCTCACCGACATAGGTCCCGAGACGCCCGCGCTCTTCGAACGCAGCAGGAACCAATGCAACTCCCACCCACTGAGCGGACTTGATGTACAGGTCGCTGATCCAGCGTCAATCTGGTATTGCGTCTCCCCGTGGTTGGTAACCTCAGACCATAAGCCAGCTGAGTAATGGGCGCGGGAACTGGTCGGTAGGCATTACAACGACGATCCAACGGCTTGGGCAGGACTGTCGATACAAAGGTTCGCGTCATGAGTTCACCGGTGCATGTGCAGAAGATGAGGGCGGTCCTGTCCGAAACGGGCTTGTCCCTTGAGGAAGTCTGGATCAGGTACTACGGATTGGGTGGGTCGGTATCCCAGTGCGAACTCGATGCCTACCTGGGCGGGCTGCTGTTGTTGCAGGACCACGAATGCGACATCCTGGCCGATGCAATGAACGACCTCCTGGTAGACCGTGGTGCAAAGGAGAGGGTGAACCGCTGCTCAGCTGACTCGTCAACGGAATCGACACGGTCCCGGTACGAGCTCGGCGCTGCCGGTGCGTTCCTGTTCACGGCGGAGGAACGGGAACAGGAACGCCTACACGCGGTGACCCGTTCCGATCTGTTGGATACGGAGCGGGAGGAGCGGTTCGATCGGATCACCCAGGAAGCCAGGGATTACTTCAGGGTCAGCTCCTCGATCGTGGCTCTCATCGATGACCGGCGGCAGTTCCTGAAGTCCGTCATCGGGCCGGTCCAGCAGAACATGCCGCGGGAGATCTCGTTCTGCAACGCGACGATCCGTAATGCGGGCCCCCTGATTGTGCGTGACGCTCTCGAGGACGACCGGTTCAAGGACAACCCCCTGGTCACGGGCGAGCCCTACATCCGCTTCTACGCCGGATACCCGCTCCGCGGGCCCGGCGGGTGGACGATCGGGACGCTGTGTGTGATCGACCAAAAGCCGCGGGAGTACTCCATGAGTGACGGCAGGAAACTACGTGCCCTGGCTCGTCAGGTCGAGGATGAGATCAACGGCCCGCGCATACTCGGCGATGAGGACGTAGAACCAACCGGACTGGCGGAGCAGGAGTAGAAGCCGGAGCGGAAGCGGCCCTGATCCGCTGGAAGTGCGGCCACGGCATGAAGTACGTGGTCGGGGTGCCGCCGACGTGCGCCACGATACTGTTCGCCAAGTCGCGCAACGTGACGTTGTGCGTGTTTGAAGCCCCCTTGAGAGCCGACGCAGTAGCTTCCATCGAGTGCGCTGATGTGATCAGCACGGACGTATGTCCACCGATACTGGTCGAGCTCAGCGGCGGGGTGACCCCGAGCAGGAACGCCCTCGTCCAGTTCGCCAACGAACTGAACATTGCGGCGATGGCATCGGTGGGTCCGCCTGCTACGGATTCTCGCGGATCATTTCATCGAGGTTCGCCACCCGCGCTACCCGACCCGGTACTCACCCAGCCGCAACCAGGCCCTGACCTGGCTGCCTGACTACCCCACGAACCCGGAAGCACACCTGACACTCAGCGGTTGAACGACGCAGCTGCCGCTCCGCGCATCTTTAGTAGGACTACTATTTCTCTTCAAATCAACCACCGGGTGTGCATCACTACAACATGTGAAGTGCATTCGTCGCTGTCTCGTGGGAGTCTCCCAGAAGTACCTGGAATCTTCCATGAGGCTGGAATCTTTCTGGTGGGGCGGGCGAAGGTCGATCGTGGATCATCCCGAAAGTGTTGCTGTGGGCAAGAACTTTTTCGTCCTGCGGGGGGCTGGTAAGCCTGTTTAGCCTTATGGTGTCACCCGGCAATCTCGAACACTACAAGGTGTGTGCGCCCGTGAATCAGGACGGTTCAGGGCAGGCCCTTCACACCCACATCGTCGACGCCATGGAACGGGCCCACATCACAGCGCATGAGTTATGGCTGTACTACTTCAGTATCGGCGGCAGCGTCAACGAGTTGGAGGTCACCGCGTACCTGCACGCACTGATGCCCCTGCCGGCACTGGACTAGGAACTGCTCGCTCACGCCGTGACGGAGATGTACGCCGATACCTGAGGTCTTCTCGATGACCGGGTATCGTGCCAGCTGGTCGCGGCTGTTACCTGAAGTGCCAGCAGGGGGGATTGGTCGCCGGCGGAGGATGAGGCGCGACTGCAAGTTTGGTGCTGGGATGAGTGGTTTACTGCTTACTGTCCAGCCCACTGTGGTCGTTGCCCAGATGCGTTCAGGCGTCGAAGTGGGTGTTGGGGACTCCCTGCCCGAGGGACTGCACGACGTTGAGGGCCATGACGTTGAGTTTTATGTTTCGTCCGCTGGACGCGGCTTTGAGGATGGTCATGGCCGTGTTGTGGTTGCACCTGTTCTGGCCCATGATGATCCCGGCTGCGACGTCGATGACGGTGCGGGAGTTCATGGCTGCTCTGAGGTGATCAGTGGTGTCGGTGGCTTTCGCGATTCGTACGGCCGTGCGGAGTGACTTCGATGCCTGGCGTGCCAGCATCTCGGCTTCGGCAATGTCCTCAGCGGTGAAGTGGTCCGCGTTCAGGGCGTAGAGGTTCATCGCCGCATTAGCATCGCCGTCGAGCGGGATCGGAACCCCCAGGCCGGAAAGGATGCCGTGATCAGCAATGGCTTTCGGATAACCGCCGAACCTGGTCTCGGTGCGGAAGTCTACGACGGTGTGGGTTTTCACCTCGCGTGCGGCGCGCAGGCAGGGCCCGTCATCGAAGGCGTACTGGATTTCGTCCATCTTTTTCGCGTGTTCATTGCTGCTGGCCACAGTGATCTTCGTGCGCGGCCGCAGGAGTGTCACCGCCGCGAGGACTTCGGTGTCAGGGGATGAGAACCTCGCGGCGGCTAGCTTTGCCAGGTTTGTCAGAAAATTCTCGATGTCGGTGCTTTCGAGCACCATGTCCTGCAGCATCCCTGAAACCGACACATCGGCGAAAGCTTCAGCAGGGATCTCAGCTGAGACATCCGTGCGTGGGTCATTGTCAGGCATAGTATTCCGGCTTTCAGCGATTCTCACCGTTGCGGCCACGCTCAAAAGCCTGGCACCATCCGGATGGAACCCGGATTTGCTAGATGATCGAACCAATTCTAACCCCGGCGTTCGTACACAAACCCGGGGGACCAGCCCCGCCCACCAGCACTGGCCCTACGACCCGGCCCTACGACCCAGAGGTTCCCTCGAGCGGCCCGTAAGTGAATCGGCTTACGCATGCTTGTTCTGGGTTGCCCGCAACGTCAGTTGTCGGAACTGCCTTTCTGGCTCCCGGGATGCAGAACTCGTTGCCCGCCGGGTCCGCGAGCCCAGTCCACGGTTGCACGCCTCGAGCGATGTCAATCTTGCGGCCACCACGAGCCACGATGCGGTCTATCTCGACGGTTGGATCGTCCGGACGAAAGCCGACGTGGAGGCAATTCGTGCCTTCTGGTCTGTCACCGGCACGAAGACCATCCCTGCACCGTCTCCCATAGATCTGCAGTGCGGTGCTCTCCGGCGCTAGTTAGTCGGTGTCTAAGCTTATGACGTCGCCTTGCTGGTCCGTGGTGGGTCGGTGAAGGACGTGGAAGAACTAACAGGGCGATCGTCGTAGGCAATGGTTTACGTGACTGACTGTCGAGTCCATGGAAGGGTGAGGAAGATGTGGGGCTGGTCCTATCTCCTTGTCATCGTCGTCCAGGCGGTGGGCGAGTGAGCGGGGAGGATCTATCCGGGCTCGATGGGTTGTGTGCGACGCTGTGTGCGTCGTTCATTGAAATGCTGCCAGTGACGGGGGCCGCGCTGTCGGCGTTCAGCGGTTCCCCGCAGGAGACCAGGCTGCATGCCAGTGATGAACTAGCCGCAAGGCTGGATGAGTTGCAGTTCGACCTGGGGGAGGGCCCGCGGTGGGAGGCTGCTCGCATGAGGGCGCCGGTCCTCCTGCCGTATGTCCGCTCGATGCCCCACGAGAGGTGGCCCGTCTTCGGGAAGGCCCTGACAGACACCGATGCGCAGGGCCTCTTCGTCTTCCCCCTCGTCGTCGGCGCCATGGATATCGGGGTCGTCGAACTCTATAGGACCACCCCAGGGGACCTGAGCGAATCCGAAATGGTCACCGCACGCGCGCTGGTCGACGGGGCGGCCTGGAGTCTGCTGCGGCGAGTCCTCGTCCCGGAGTCCGGGAACGGTTCTCCCGAGATTGGTCTGTCCCCGTCACGCCGTGAGATACACCAGGCAACCGGTATGGTGCTCGCTCAGGTTGGGGGGACAGCGGCCGACGCGTTGCTCCTGCTGCGGGGGTACGCCTTCGCGCATGGGCAGACGGTGCGGGAAACTTCCATCGAGGTCCTGGAACGCCGGCTGGATTTCACACCGCCCCCAACTCCCTGATCGTGCGGCAAGGGGCCGTAAAATTGGGTTTATGGACATATCTACCCGAGCTGCCCGGGTCAGTGCTGCGTTCGTGAGGATCGCGGACACCCTCGTCGACGAGTACGACGTGCTGGATCTGCTGCACACCCTCGTGGATGAATGCGTGGACCTGCTCGATGCGACCGCCGCCGGCCTGATGCTGGCCGGCCCGGACGGGGTCCTGCAGGTGTTGGCCTCCACCAGCGAGGAGAGCCATCTCGTGGAAGTCCTGCAGCAGGAACTGGGGGCCGGCCCCTGCGTCGAGTGCTACGTCACGGGCGTCCCGGTCACTATCCGGGACATTGCTGGCACCGGAGACCGGTGGCCCGAATTCAAGGACGCGGCCGCAGCGCAGGGGTACCAGTCGGTTCACGCCTTCCCAATGCGGGTCCGCGGCAGGACCATCGGCGCGATGAACCTGTTCCGCGTCGACAGGGGTGAACTTAGCGACGAGGATGTCGCGATCGGCCAGGCGCTGGCGGACGTGTCGACGATCAGCATCCTGCAGGAGCGCACCATCCAGGAATCGGCTGTGGTCAACGATCAGTTGCAGCGCGCACTCAATAGCCGGATCCTCATCGAGCAGGCCAAGGGCATGATTTCCCACATCTCGACCGTGGACACGAACGAGGCCTTCCAGCGACTCCGTGCCCATGCGCGCGCGCACAACACAAGCTTGCGCGCCACGGCAGAAGCGGTCCTGAGCCGCACCCTCACGCTCTAATCACCCCATCCCTTCCAGACCGCAACCGCTACCCGACTGGCCGTCTGCGAGGACGACCCGGTTCTACTGTCTGAGAGCAATCGGTATGACCCCTGCTGTCGGTGAGCCAGTAAAGTCCCGGCCGCTACCCGCGACTTGATGTTGCCCATGACAGCGGAGGGACTTGGGCCTGAAGTTTTGGGTTGCTGGTGTTGTGCTTTTACTTTTACTGTGGGCGCACGGGCGCCCTCCGCGCCCGGGCAGGCGGTGCGGAATGCTGGTGTTCAGGGTCGATGTCAAGGAAGACGACGACGGGCTTGCGGTGACGTGTGCAGATGTTCCAGCGGTACGCCACCGAATTGAGTCTTTGTGGGATGCATGTAGTGTGCGAGGCGTCCTGGCCCGGCAGGCCGGGGTAGCCGATGACCTATTGTGGCTGCAGATCCGTGCCCGTATCGGTGCGATGACAGTCGTTGCCGATGTTCATCCCTTGCACTGGGTAGCATTTCACACAGTCGTTCGTCCCTCCCATCCCGTGTTCGACCAACCGAGTCGGGTCTTTGATCACGCCGCTGGCGCCCTGCAACACGAAGCGGTCCAGGCAATACGGCAGGGTCGTACGCATACCCAAGTGAAGTTCATCCTGTCGTTCCTTGATGGAACAAAAGTGTCCTTGCCCCGCCACGGAGGCCACCTACTGCGTGACGTGGTTGATGAGACGCAGACGAGCGGGGAACTAAGCTCTCGGGTGCGGGCACACCTGACAGGACGGCCCGACGCAGAGGATCAGTGGCGCATGCCCATCGTCGGCGTTCAGGTGGGGACTTTCGGCCCCGAAACATCAGCGGCCCACCGGTACCGATAGTAGGAATGCAATTCGTACAGCCGACCGGTCCGATCGCGTGTGCTCTGGCAGCACTGACCCTGTCGGCAACAGGTCCTATTTGATAGGTATGACGCCAGGATTCAGAGTACGGAATCTCTCCTTCACAGGTGCCGTGAGGCTCAGCAACGTGGTGGAGTTTGATCCTAGGCCTCCCACCAATAGGTCGTTTCTGCGGAGGTTTCCATGAGCCATTGGGTCAGGAGTTCATCGGGGGCCTCGTCGCGTTCACTGGGGCTGCTGGGCCTCAGGGCCCAAGGTATGGGACCGCGATGAGGGGCCCTAGGAGGCGGAGGCCGTTCGTCTATGAGTTCGTTGACCGCGTGCGCAAGAAGATTACACTCCTCCAAGGGCAGAGAGACCAGCCCTTCAAGGTAGGCGCGGATCCCGAAGAGGTCAACGACTCCGGTGTATTGGGCGTAACGCCGCCAGGCATACAAACAGGAAATGTTGGAAGCGGTCATCGCTGCATGGATGAGGACGCGCTGCGTCTCTTCCTCCTTATCCGGCAACATCACCGCGGCCGCCCTATCCCCACACTGCCCGACCCGGGACCGTGTGGATCCCCTAGTTCTTGAGTGTGCGCTTGTGCGGCTTCGATTGCGTCCAGTAGTACCAAGGAGTTCGCCGAGCCGCCGGTGTGGCTGCTGGTGTTGACGGCGGCGAGAACGTCAGTATCAACTCCCCGCGATGCTTGTGAAAATTCACCCAGTGTGGGGGCATCACTGTCCCGCGTTTTATCTGTCAGGTGGGCAGCATCCTCCACCCGGTGTTTGAGGAATCGAGAGGTGGGCCGGACGCGGTCGTAGTGCGTTGCAACGACAAGGTGCGTTAGATCTTTGGTGTCAGAAAGACCGAGAATGCTCATCGCCCGCTGCAGGTCATCCTCTATCGTACGTATCGGAATGGGTAGCACGAGGGCAATCTCATCACACGTGAGGCCACCACTGGTCATCACCGCGATCACCGCCTGGCGATCACTTAACGCCTCCACATGCGTGGTGTTGTCCCCCCGGGGCGCCATCGTCACCCCATGACGGAGATTCGACTCGTCCGGGTTCTGGTGTGTCTGCCTCATGGCACTCCCTGCTGGCACGGCGTGAACGGCTGTGCGCCAGGGTCTGGGGCGACAGAATAAGACTCTCTTTCCGAGGTCCCAGTGTCAAGGAAAGATTGCACGCGCTCGTTTGCTATTAGGGCTTTCGGCGGTATGGCTTAGTCGCCGGCGCAGGTCGGCCAGTGCCGTCTGCGCGTGCCGGTGAGGAATCCGATGGCGCCACCAGATCACCCCTCGGGTTCTTCTTCGTGTCCGATGGATTTCTCCTGGAGGAACTGGCATAGTGATGCGGCGACCAGCAGTTCCACGGCGAGCCCCTGCAGCTCGGGGGCGGTGAGTGTTGTGTCGCTGTCGTGCATCCCGAATGTGATGGACCACCGCGGGTCATCGACGGCAACTGGCTTGCATGTACATTTCGGTGCCGTCATCGCGCAGCGGAACTGTGACCAGGCCGTTATCAGCGCCGTCGACCCCGTCCTGAACGAGGACGGTGATCAGCGCACCTCCTTCCCGTGTGTCTCGGAACTCTTGAACCCAACGTTCAAGGGTCTGGCGACTACGAAAAGGCATGCACGCTTCCTCTCCTTAGGGTGAAAGGCACAGAGCAGGTCAGCCTTCCAGGACGAAACGGGCGAAACCGGTCCCCATCCGCAGCGGGTGGTACCAGCGCCATGTATAGAGCATTCGGTGCACCACGTATTCCGGATCAGGTGCCTGTTGTACCCGGATGGGAGGCAATCCACTGTCGGGCATCAAGGTGGGCGATCCGCCGGTACAGGGTTGCCCTAGACATGCCGAGGTCGCGGGCGACATGGGAGGCGGGTTGGCCCTGCTCGATGAGCCGACGAGCGTTGGCGATCTGACTGTCCGAGAAGATGGGTCGCCGTCCGCCGAGGTCTTGGCCGGCGTCGCGGCGTTTGGTGTTGGAGTCATCGTCGCGTTCTCCCACTTCCATGACAGTGCTGGAAGATCCCTCGCCGTAAGCGCTGAACGCTCCCTCGGAGGAACTCTAGATGCAGAGGACAGGAATAACGACTGGGACCAAATGGGCCGGGAAGATCCGTTCATCCGAGAAGATGGGGCAGCTATCCGCAGCACCGGATACAGTGTCAGGCTCGAATCCGACACCACCGTAGGAGACATTCTCGGCGTTGCTCTTCCGTTAGGAATTGCGATCGGTCTCCTTGTTGCGGGAGCAACCAATAAGGTCTGCGGTCCCTACGGATCTGTCAAACGCGACCCCTGCACCCATCAGGACCAGCCATCCGTCGGGTTCGAGGTAATCCCTCCAGATGAAAGCTGTCCTCCAGGATATGGAATGCACCACTGAAGGGTTGCAAGACACTTGAAAGCCGGAAAAAGCCGCCAACCACGACCGACGCCTGTGGCCGCGGCGAAAGCCTGGTTTCCTCCTCGCGGTGCAACCCACTGCATGGCATGTGGTGCATCAGCTCTCCCGAGAGGGGTACGGTGCTCCCTTCGGGGAGGGATCTGTTCCAGGTTCTGCTCAGGTCGATTGTGGTGCAGTGGCAGCCGAGCGCATTTGTGGAAGCATCCCCATTCCACCAGAACCGCTCGATACGGTTGTAGACCTACGTGTCACCACGCAGGCGTCTGCACCAGATCCGGAGGTGCCATCGATGAGAAGTCCACGAGAAGTCCACGCCGCTGAGCACTATCAGCTTCACCACCTCGAAGACGCCGCGCATCATGGACGCCGACCAGTACGTCCACAACGTCAGATCAACGAAGCAGAACCCCTACAGCACTGGGCGGGGCACGGTCGGCAGCGGTGTACTGCTCCTCTCCGACGTGAACGCCACAAGCCGGTACTGGCACTACTACAGCCGGTAAACGCGTTGGTGACGGGCATGGAAGTACGCCATGCCTACCGCTCATCCGCCGATGGTTCCACTTCTGCTCCGATCATGCCCCGGAGCGTGGTCGACGGAATACTGGCCGCGAGAAGCTGCGGACCTTTCGGGCTCCTAGCGCCGAGGCCGGCCGGTGAGGGTCTGGTACTGAGGGTTGTCGGCGAGGAAGGTATGTGCCATGGGGCATTGCGGGATGAGGCTCAGGCGTCGTTTATGGGTGTTGAGCACGATGTGGTGCATCAGGGTCGCGTCAATGCCCTGGTCCCGGAACTCGGGGTGTTCTATGCCCGCGATGAGGATGACGTGCCCGCCGTTCATCGTGTACTTCATACATGCGGCGAGGTCACCGTCGATGAAAAGCTCGAACCGGCAGTACAGGGAGTTATCGCGGAATGTTTCCTTGACCTGGTGCACCGTGCCAGATTCGGCTCCGCCTTCGGCGCCGCCCTCGGTGGCTTGCTGTGCGCGATGCTCGAGCTCCTCGACGATCATCTCGTAACGGTCGATGGCCCCGGTGGGCGGGTAGTCGGTATCCATGACCTGGTAGGCCTGGTTCACCAAGATCCGCAGGTGCCTAGTGGGCAGTGCGGCGAGGTCCTCGGGGGTCAGGGTTCCCTCCAGCTCGGCGCTGTCCCGCGCATGGCGGGCGGTCCGCACTCGGGGCGCCTGGCTGTTGCTGCGGGAATCGGCCGAGGAGGTGATTGTGCTCGACTCATCCAGCGCAAGGGCTGTGGATGGTTCGGTGGGGTCTGGGTGCAGGAGTTCTGTCATGGCCATTCCTGTGCTCGTGATAACGATGGCCTTTTTCTGGACCCCGGTGTCACGACGAGAGTATCGGCAAGACACTGGAAAAAGACACCACGTCGGCTTACAACTCGCTGTATGACAGCGCCTCGGGTTTGGTCGTTCAGACCCAGATGTGCAGTTGAACCTGCGCGGCGAGGCGTCTGAGGACCTGGACATCTTCCTCGGTGAAGGACCGCGGCTGGTCATCGATCAGGCAGAGGGTGCCGATGCGCCAGCCGGCGGCTGTGCTGATGGGGTGCCCGGCGTAGAAGCGGATCCCTGGGGCGCCGGTGACGAGGGGGTGATCACGCCATTCCGGGTCGAGGGCGGCATTGGTGATGACGAGGGTGCGGTCGTGTTCGATGGTTTTCGCACACAATGCGATGCCTCGGGGGAGGTCCTGGCCGATGGGTCCGACGACGGACTTGATGACCTGGGCGTCCTCGGTGATCAGGGCGATGGAGGCTGAGCTGACACCGAAGTGGTCCCGGGCCTGCCGGGTGATCCGATCGAAGCGTTCCTCCGGCCCGGACTCGAGCAACCCGGTCTCGTGCAACGCGTGCAGGCGCCGAAATTCATGCTCGTCCGGGCCTGCATCGTCGATCCCTCCCGCCCGGGCATCCGCGGCACCCTGAGCGTCCGCAGTACCAAGGGAAGCGCTGGTGCTGTGGTCCCCGACCGGCGGTGCGGTGAAGTCGTATCCGTCGGGGGACAGAGCCACGTCGCGAAGGTAACCGTCGTACCCGGAGGACGACGCCGCACCCTGATTGCTGTAGTGCGCACCGTCAACCATGGAACCAGTGCTGTCGAGCAGTTCATTGATGGCGTGGGCGAGCAGGTCGCGGTCCGGTACCGGGAGCATCACCAGGCCGGACAGATATCCCTGGACGTCGAACTCGTCCGCGTCGCCCGTGAGGGCAAAGTACGCCATGAATACGTCCTTGGTATCCAAGCTCGCTGCCCGGACGGTCTGAATCGCACTCCACTGCTGCACGTACTCATCCAGCACGTTCACTCCTCCACCGAATCGTCAGGGGCCCTGTGTGGCACCTGATCCGCTTCCTCTAGTGATTCAACAGTAGGGTTTTCACGCGTTCTGCGTCGCCCGCCTTTACGTAGGGACGGCTGATCGACAGGTGAGCCTGAATCTGCAACGGAACGTACACCGGCTCATACGGTGGCAGGATCACGGGCAACGTCGTCTTCCTGCGGGGCTTCCTGCCGGGACACTAAGGGACTCGCTGACCTGCGGGTGCCGAGCCTTGATTCCACTAACAGCTGTCACTCCTATCACGATGGCAGTCTGATTCAGCACGACAGCTGAGGAGCCGAAATCGTATTGCAACCGACATCGCAGTCCTGAACTAGCACGACTGTTGAGGGATCGTCCGCGTGTTTCACCAACCGTTAGGTTTTGGCGACACCTCAGGTTCTGACCATGACACTCGCGCGCCTTACACGACCATCAATGCGCAGGGAACCTCTCCCGATGCGAGATCCACCGTTGGCCTACCGAGGGCAGCAGAATATTAAGTGTTTCCGCTGGCTTCACATGTCTAGCAGTAGGCAGATGCCACTTGGGGGCGGCAGGAACGCTGTGCAACGCACGTGTCCTGCCGCCCCCGCCTCAGCACCGCAGACATCCGGGCAACAGGCGGAGAGCCTGCGCAAATCGAACAACGAGCAAGCTCCCGGAACCTTAGTAAACAGCGGCTTTGTACCCAGCCGGGCGCATGATGTGAGCCAGCTACGAGTTATTCGAAGTGGGTGGTCGGCGTTTCATCGCTGGTGGTGGCGACGACGCGGGCTGCGATGTTGCGGAGCTTGATGTTCCGGCCGCTGGAGGCTGCTTTGAGGATCTGCATGGCCTTTGCCTGGCTGCATTTGTTCTGCCCCATGATGATCCCGGCGGCAAGGTCGATGACGGTCCGGGATTCCAGGGCCGCACTGAGGTGGGTCTCCTTGTCGGACAGGTGCGCGATCCGTACCGCCAAACGCAGGGATCTGGACGCTTCCCGGGCGAAGACTTCCGCAGCCGCGGCGGTTTCCGGCGTGAATCCATCCACCGTGTTGGAGTAGAGGTTTAGCGCGCAGTCAGCTTCGCCTTTGAGGGGAATGGGCACGCCGAGGATGGAGAGCATGCCGTGTTCGGCGATGGTCGCGAAGTACTCGGGCCACCGGCCATCGATGCGCGTGTCAGGGACGTAGACGGTTTCCATGGTGCGGGCTGCGGTGAGGCAGGGTCCGTCCCCGTAGGAGTACTGGATTTCGTCGAGCTTCAGGGCTTTCTCGCTGCTGCTCGCCACGGTTTCGGCGTGCCGGGGCCGCAGCAGTGTCACCCCGCAGAACACCTCACGTCCCGGGTCGGACAGTTGCCGGGCCGCGAGCTGCGCAAGAGTACCGAGGAAATGCTCCACGCCCGAACTGTCGAGGACCAGATCCTGCAGATCCGCTAATTCGCTGACAGCCACTACGGGACCGTCCGGCTGAGTACTAGGCGTCGGGGCGGGTGAGGCGGCCTCGGCGTCGAGGGTGAGGAGGGGTTGATCGTTCATGATTCTCCTATCCAGGAGATCAGCGTTCGCGGAGCGGCAGCGCCCGGAGAACCCGAAACACGGCGATAATCATCACTACAGCGCTCTTTCACTAACGACACTCTCAACGCTACGCTCCGGGTCCTAATTAACCCCACGACAGCCCCGACGCCTGCAGCCAAACACGGCGGAAGCCACTTCCAGGCGCCAGCCAAATCCGTACGATGCTTGGACTGGCCGACCCAGGCTGTTCAATTTGCCCCCACGGCTAAGATCTACCCGCGGTACACGTAAGCTCTGCCGCCTCATAAAGGAAGACCTTTGACTGACAGCCCGGAAGGACACCCGCAGGCAGGCACCTCGCGTCGCGTGATGCACTGAAGCAGAAGTTGACTGCTCAGGAGGTGATGAGTGTGAAGGGTCGCTACTTCGTGCTCGCCCTCGCTTTGATCGGCGGTCAATCCATGACGGCGTGTACCATCGAAGCTGCCGGCGGGCTGCAGAAGTCCTCAGCACTCCAAGTGCTCGTTTCAGATGAGTAGCGCGACGGTCGATTCGGGCCTGAAGCACTATTTGAGGGCGTCCTGCTCACCAGTAAGGACGAATGCCTGCTAGCTCACGCCTCGGACGGCACGATCTACAACGTCGAGTTCCCTGCTGGCACGCACTTCAACGACGCAGGGGAGCTCGACATTGGGTTCGACACGATTCCGCTGGGCCAGCAGGTGTCCCTGGGTGGTGGATATAGCGAGGCGCCCGAACTGACGGAAGCTTTGCCAGGTTCATGCAAAACAGGCGCGACCTTTATGGTTTACACGTCCTGACCGTCCGCGATCGAGCGGTTCGGTAGTCGATCCCTTAGCGGGACGGCACGATGGCCTTATCGGCATCGCTCGTCAGCGACGGTAGTCGTCCGCCTCGCCGTGGTTGTCGTGGTCCTGGCCTTGGTCGCCGCCGTGGTCCTCGAGCCGGCGTAGGAACGGTTCGAATCTGGTGTGGAACGCAATACCAATACTCTGTGCAGACTCCTGTGCCGCCAGGGCCAGCAGGTCACGCTGGGCCTCCGGTAGCATCATCATCCCCACTGTGTAGAGGGCCACTTCCTCCTCGGACGCGCTACCTGACATCGCGAAATACACTAGCCACACATCGTGCAGATCAAGGTCCTCCTGCAGGATCATCCGCACGAACTCGTGCCGCTGCTCCTCGGCGTTCAACACCTAAACCACCCTCACGCTTCCCCGGTTCCGTTAATCGTCTCGAAGGCCGCAGGCAGCGGTGAAGGGGATTGCACGAACAAAGTGAGGGTTGCAGCTCGCGTCCAAAGCCCCTACCTGCTCAGACTTCGCGAACCCTAACGTCCTCCTCGGCCCCGGCCTCGGCTTCTTCCGCCTCGGCCTCGGGTTTGGTCGTGGCGGAGGTGTCAGCTGATGCGTCGCGAATCGCCTGCCGGCGATCGAGCTCTTCCCGTAGCTCGTGGTGCTGGCCGTCGGTCTCCGCACCCACCTCACCGTCGCGGACGTACTGCAAGTCCCGAGCCCGGTGATTCCTGCTGTTGAGGATGTCCAGGTCATCCCGATCTATCGACGTCAGATCCTCTGGAAAGTCTTTGTCCGGATCCAATCTGCTGCTATCGCTCACGAAAGGCCTCAATCACGTGCTGGCAATCTGAATGCCCCGCTTCTAGAGGCGAAACCGAGGATACCGCAGCGGCTCCTTGTTCACTGGACCTATGAGTGGACACGTGCCCGGTGGTCCTCCGTGAACGCGCCGAGGGGCGCCGCATGTACGGCGCCCCTCGGTAGACTTGGGTTCTACTGGATGACCTACTATCGGCGGGTTTGCTGCCGGTGGATCTACCTAGCGACGGTGACCGGTGGTGTCGATGGTATCGGTGCCGTCGGTGGTGCCGTCGGCACCGAGGAGTTCGATGCGCTCCTTGCGCACCTGCTCCGAAACGGTCTCCTGCTCGGTAACGGTTTCCTTGTCGAGGCGGACGCGTTCGACAGCAACGGCTTCCTTTTCCACGACCGGACGCTCGGCGTGCAGGATCACTTCGTGCTCTTCTTCACTGATCGCAGGCCCGTCGTAGGCGTCACCCCGGTTGGCATTGGTGATGGGTTCCCGCTCGATGCGTACTTCCTCGTGGGACACAGGGACGGTCTTGGTGACGGTCTCGGTGACGACGTACTTGCGCAGGCGGGCTTTCCCGACTTCGCGGCGCTCGGTCCCGACGTGGAGCTGCTCCTCCGAGCGGGTCATCGCGTCATCGGTGGTCGGACCGGACGTGTCGTGACCAACGGTGTCCTTGCGGTCGTGACGCTCGTCGCCAGCCTGGAAGCCAAGCTCGAACCCGGTCGTACCCGTCGTCGTCCCGGTCGTCAGACTCGTGGTGTTCGAGTCAGTGGTTCCAGTGTGTCCGGAGAGCCCGTAGTGGCGGTACAGGGTGTCTTCCTCTTCGGGGCTGAGGTCTCCGTCGGATTCGATGCGGGGTGCGTCCTTGACCTGGTCCTTGGTGTAGCCGATGGTGACGTCGTTGCCGGTCACGTTCGCGCCCTGCAGGGGTGCGAAGGACTCCGAGGTGCCGAACAGGCCCGTCTTCACGGTGACCCACCTCGGGTCCTGGGTCTGATCATCCAGGTAGACCTGGCCGACGGACCCGATCTTCGCGCCGTGGGAATCCAGGACGTGGCCGCGGCCGGAAAGAATGGTGTCGATGTGGTTCTGCGTAATCATGAACTGCTCCCTGGAAGTCGGATGAATGGAACGGGGTGTGAGATCCGGTTGGTTACGGTCTTGGGGGAGTGCCTAGGACCCCGTGGACAACGGCTTTTCGGCCGTTGTCCACTGTCGGTCGTGGTGATGCGGGGGTCAGCCGTTGAGGCCGGCCTGGTGGTTGATGCCGACCTGGTCGACCTTGCGGTGGAAGTGCATACCGGCCTTGCCGCCGAGGATCGCACCGATGAGGGGGACGAGCACGGCGATGGCCAGGCCGACCAGACCGCTGGCGGTCAGCAGGCTGCCATCAACCGGAATTCGGGGGGCGCCGCCGATGCTGGAGAGGATGTTGAACTGGCTGCCGGCGATGGCGGCGAGGATCGCGACGACGATGGCGATGATGATGCCCCACAGCCATACGGCGACGCCCTGCTTCACGCCGTCGAAACGGGCCATGCGGCCTGCGACGTAGCCGCCGCAGTAGTAGGCGAGGAACAGGACGATGGCGAGCACGATGCCACTGATGATGCTGAGTGTGTCCGCGTTCTGGGTTGCCTGGTTCGCGGCGTCCTGGGCTCCGCTGGTGTTCGCGGCTCCTACGCCGGCCCCGATTGCTGTTGCCAGTGCGCTGAGCAGGACGGTCAGTCCGATGGCTGTGAGCCATCCGAAGAACGCCGAACCCCACTTGATGCCGCCGAAGCGTTCCTTCTGCGCGGCGACGACGTCGTTCTTCCGCGCCCTGGGCGTACTGGACCCCGAGGTGTTGTCCTTTGCCATGTCATGTCCTTCGCATACGAAATCTTTGGTTTGGTCGGTGGTTGGCGCTTCTCTGGCGGGCGGGGAATCCGACGCCTGCCCGAGGAGGAATGCCCTCCCACCAAAATACCTAAGGAAACTGATGATCAGTACCCTTGTGTTCTTTTCGGGGGAACTCTAATCTGGGATTGACATCTGTTGGTCGTGCGGGGGCACCTCATCTGCTGGTCGCACCAGGGCACCCTGAGGGACTGGACGGGGAGGGGCGCGGTCTAAGGCAGCATCCCTCCCGCGTCTTCAGGTATGCCCCGTGATGTCGGGATGAAGCACGGCACGTACAGGGAAAAGGCAGCGTAGTAACGGTGCCCATGAAGGGGAGAACGATATGGCGCTGTCAGCCGAGGAACCCCGGCAATGGGCCGAGCTCGAGCGGCAGCTGGCAGCTGGGAGACCTCAGTTGCACCCATCGAATGGGAGCCGCAGGTCGGCGCACTACAGAGCCAGCACGGCAGGGGTAGCCCGAAGAGTGCTGGCTCTGGTAATTGTGCTGGTGGCGTTCACGATCGTAACCCTGGCCGTCGTCGTGAAGATCCTGCTGATCGGGGTGCTGGGATTCGTCCTCATGATCTTTGGCGGAACTCAGTTCCGGCCCCCCACGTCCTACGGTCGGCGTCCTGTGGTGGCGACCCGGAATGCCGTGAAGGGGTCATGATGGGGACCGAAGCTTGGTCCTCGGTGCACCTGCTGTCCCTCGCGGCCCGCGCCGTTCAACGGAAGTCCGCGGCTTACCTCAAAGCACTCGGACTGCCTCAACTGGGCTTCTACATTCTCGAGCACCTCAGCGAGCGAAGCCCGATGCTGCAATCCGAACTCGCCCGACTGGTTCTTGTGCGCCCACAGACCATCGGAGTCGTCCTGACTACGCTCGAGGACCAACAGTGGGTCACTCGTCAGCATGGCCTCAGCCAGAACCAGGTAGCAGTCAGCATCACCGACCAGGGCAGGGCACTCCTGGCCGCAGCCCAGGAATGCCTCCAGTCGATTCAGCTGCCGGCCGACGTCGAAGCGCTCCGCCCGATCCTCTCCACTATCATCAACCGCACCGAACACTGACCCCCGCGCATTACCCGTTATGAGTTGACATATGCGCAGGGAAGGAGTGGACAGGTGCCGGAACGGGTGGAGGGAGTGCGCCCGTCATGGGCGCACTCCCTCCACTTCTCCGTATCCGTCCGCCTGATTACTCCAGGCGCCGGACGGGTAAAACGTCAGTCTTTCTTGAAAGCGTCCTTGATCTTCTCGCCGGCCTGCTTCAGGTCACCCTTGGCCTGATCGCCCCGGCCTTCGGCCTTCAGGCTCTCGTCTCCAGTCGCGTTACCGGCGGCTTCCTTGCCCTGACCGCCGAGCTTCTGCGCGGCGATGCTGATCTTGTCGTCCAGCCCCATGATGTTTCTCCTTGCCGTCGACTTCAGTGGTCATTCAACGGGCACACCTGCCCGAGCAGGTCCCGTCCCTGCCCGGATACACCATCAGCGCCGCGTCCCGGCCTGCCGGTGAGCTCTCCGGGGACTTCTACGGCTGGGAGATCATCAACGGCGCCTTCCGCTTCACCCTGGCAGATGTGATGGGTAAGGGGACCGGTCCGGCCATCCTGGCCGCGACAATCCGTGCGGGTCTTCGTGCCGCTGCCGGTCGTGACCCAGCGGGGGCGTTGACAGTGATGTCTGAGGAGATGCTGACCAACCTGGCACGGACCGATTCCTTCGCGACCGCTTTCCATGGCGATCTTGACCCGGCCACCGGAACCATCGGTTATTCCGACGTCGGGCACGGACTCGCACATCACATACCGTCCCACGGGTCAGCCAATGGGTCAGCTCGCGGGACGGCCAGGAGGCTACCCACCAGCAGTGCACCCTTGGGGATCCTGCCCGGAATGCAGTGGCACACCCATGCCCTCACCCTGGGCCCCGGGGATGCGCTGATCGTCCCCAGCGACGGCGTCCTGGACCTGCTCGGTGAAGACCTGGAGGAACTCGCTGGAGAACTGGAGGGCCTGGCAGCCAGCACGGACCTTCCCGCCGACCTGAACCGGTTGATCGGCCGTAAGGGCCCCGCCGCCGTTGATGTGACAGTCCTGATAATCCGCAAGAACCCCGACAGACTCTCCTGACGCCAGCGGCGCGACAAGCGCAGAGCGGGGAGGGCCTTGAGGGTCATGCAGCTCTGCCGGACTTCCGGGCAGCCCAGCCGACGCCGCCGCGGACCTGATCGGACCACCAAGGCTCTCCAGACAGGGCCAGCAGGACGATGAGCATCAGGGTGCTCTGTTTGTGGTGTCGGTCCATGCGTCGAGGACTTCGGCATGGTGAGTAAAGTACTCCCACCTTGCTCGTCAACTAGTATTGACGTATGGAATTGGAGCGGCTGAAGGTGCTTGTGGGGTCGATCGACGGCAAAGGGCCCGCCGAAGCTCTGCAAATCGTGGCTGAACTTCATCGGGAGGTAGCGCGCAGCGAGGCAGGCTTCGTCCGCAATGCTCGCCAGGCCGGGCTGTCATGGGAAGCAATTGCACAGTGCCTCGGCGTAACTAAGCAGGCAGTGCATCGGAAGTACGGCAAGCGATAGCGCTGGGCAAAGGCTTGGGCCCATAAGGGCTTCGGATCCATCGAACTGTTCAGACTTCCGTCGTCCGATGGCCTGGTGGTCGCGTCGCTCAGGAAGGCGACCGTAATGGTGCCAGTCAAGCAGAATTGTCAACTGATGTTGACTAATGATCTTGACGTCAATTATGGTCGACCAGGCGACGTCGTCAACTCCTGTTGACTCGAGTTCGATGACGCTTTTCGCTTCATGTGCCCGAGGAAAGGAAGTGCGTCGTGGAAACTGCATGGATCGGTGACTCGGAGATCGTTCGCGTAGTGGAGCGCACATTTCGAACAACGGCCGGAGCGGTAGCCGTGGCAGTGGTCACCCCGGATCGCGAAATGACCGCCAGGGTGGGTTCCTACCACCACCACTCCACCTTCGAAATCGGGTCCATCTCGAAAGGGCTCACCGGCCTTCTGTACCGGAATGCGGTAGAGCACGGCCTCGTCTCACCGGCGACGGTCCTTGGCGAACTGCTCCCTCTCGAGGGGCACGCGAAGGTCGGCTCCGTGAGCTTGGAGTCTCTGGCCACCCACCGCTCCGGGCTTCCGGGTCTGCCGCCGGGGATGCACCCGCTCCGGCGCACCATCGGGTTCTGGATCCGCGGTGAGAACCCCTACGGCGACTCGCTCGCTGACCTCCTGGACCAGACGCATGCGGTCCGCGTCGGCGCCTCTCGGCCCCGGTATTCGAACCTCGGTTTCCAGCTACTCGGGCACGCCGTGGCGAAAGCGACCGGCAGCAGCTACGCACAACTCCTGCACGACGTCCTCGGCCCAGAATTCTTGACGCCCGCACGCGCCGAAGACCTTGGGCCCGCAGACCTCACGGGATTCGACCGCTTCGGGCGCCCCATGCAGCCGTGGGTCGGTGAAGCCATCGCGCCCGCGGGAGGAGTCCGAGCGACCATTGACACGACGCGCAGCTTGCTCCGTTCGCTCCTCGACGGGACATCTCCCGGCATTTCGGCGCTCGATCCCGCCGCGCAATTCACCCCCAGGGTCGGCATCGGCGCCGCCTGGATCACCCTCGAGCACCATGGCCACAGCATCACCTGGCACAACGGCAGTACCGGAGGATTCAGCAGCTGGATCGGACTCGACAGGACCGCGGGCACCGGAGTCGTAGTGCTCGCGGCGGTCCACCGCTCCGTCGACCGGGAGGGGTTCCGGCTCCTCGAGGAATTCACCACCCGGTCACACTGACACGACCACTCGTCGCCGGCGGTCCAGAAGTGGCGAGACGGCAGCCATGTCTCGCCCACCTGTCCTGCACCCCAATGCCTACTTGGTGGACGCCGGAAACAAACCCGGGAGTCTAGGACTCAGTTTGGGTGAGGGCATGCGTCACGGGGGTCTTACGTTCCGCGGTCGACGAGGGGTTCCCCGCAGGTGTCGGGTGCCTGGGCGAAGCGGTGCCACGCCGGTAGGGCGGCTGTGAATTCGGAGCGGATGGTGGGATCCTCCAGGACGGTCCAGTCCACGGGGGCGCCGACTTCGGGTTCCATCTTGTTCCACTCGAACCAGTTGATCATTTTCAGCTGCGGGAACCGCTCGTGCACGGTCGGGTCGAAGACCTGCTTCCACCAGGCGCGCTTGATGTTCAGGCTTCGGAGGTCGCCGATGTCGTCCTGCACGAGGGACGCCGTCTCCGGGATGGCGACCGGTTTGCTGTGATTCACCGCGTACTCGGTGTAGAAGTCTGGGAGCATGGAGTCATCCCCGTTCTTCCCGTCATAGGTTCCGTTGAGCTGGTCGGCGAACTTGCCCTCCTCGGGCATCTCGCTCTCACCCCAGGGGTAGGTGTTACCCCAGTGGTAGAGGGACATGCCCACCCAGTCGACGGCGTCGTCGCCGGGGTAGTAGGGGGCGTACGGGTCATCGAACGACGTCAGGGCCCCATCCCCGGTCGTGTCCAGGACAGGGAAGCCCGGCGTGCCGGGCAGGGACTCGTACTCACCGCCGGCGAAGGGGTACCCCCCGGCGTAGTTGGGCGCCCACATCATCGCCGACCCGGACGCGACTCGGTGGACGGCGTCGGCCACGCGCTGGAAGGCGGCAATGTAGTCGGCGGGCTGCTGGCCCCACGGGTACCAGGATCCGTTCATCTCGTGGGCGAAGCGGACGATGACCGGCACGCCGTTGGCATTGAAGCGCGCGAGCATGCCGGCCAGCTCATCGGCGTGGTCCTCGGTGACCGCCTCGAGCCCGTCCATCGGCTCGAGCGTGAGCAGCAGGATCCCGCCGTTCTGGCGTACCTGCTCGGCAGCCGACGCGAGCAGGCCCGGGTCTTCCTCGTTGAACGGGAAGTCCGCGAAGGTCACGGCCACAGCGGGTCGTTCACCGAGCTTGTCCGAGTACTCGGCGAGGGTTTCCCGGCCCCACTCCAGGTTCACGCCCATCAGCGTCCCGTCCTCGGGTGCGAGGTTCCGGCCGTCGACGGGATCACAGGGAACAGCCCTGGGATTGATATTGCACGCAGTGAGGGACAGAAGCAGCAGCGCGGTGAGAATTCGCGCAAGGTTTGAGACCATACCCCCAATCTACGGGCGACCTCTCGTCCCCAGGACGAGGCCGAGCCGAACCTCACCCGCTCCTGCGCCCACCCTGACCAGGCACAGCTCCGCGGTCATCGACTGACGCTGATTACTCAGCAGTCCCATCCGGCAGGGGGACAAGTTTTGGGTGCTGCAGTGCGTTGACCGGGTGCAATCGTGCGCGCATGCTTGTAGACGATCCACGTTCGACCTGGGCGAAGGTGGTGCTCGTGGATGAATCCCAACGAGCTCTGGAGCGTTGCTGTTCCTCCGCCGCTGATCCCGGCGGCCTCGACTCGTAATCCCCTCGCTAGTTCCTCCGGCGTCCAGTCCCGTGACCTCGCGGCCCTGGTTGATGGCATCTTCGGCGCCTCCATCGAGCAGGGTAGCCGCAGCACTTCGGCGATCACGTGCATACGCCACCCACGATTGGGTGGGGTGACACTTCGACGCGTGCGCCACCACGTTCACCTGCTGCGAAGCGGGCCCACCTGAACCGGGACTTCGCGCCAGACCTGTTCAACGAGAATCCAAGGGCCCTGCCAGGGCCGGTACCGGGTCGAAACTATGTGGAGTATTTGGAGTGCAGGGCTGATGACCGGCTTCGCATTGATCCTCGGCATTGGAGCGCAGAACGCGTTCGTGCTGCGTCAAGGCCTCCAGCGCGAACACGTGGGCGTGGTGGTGGTTCTCTGTATTTCAAGCGACGCGATGCTGATTTTGGGGGGCACCTTTGGAATCGGGGCTTTGGTGTCCGGGGTTCCTGCGGCCTTGATCGTGCTGAGGTGGGGTGGGGTCGCTTACCTGGGATGGTGGGCGGTGCGGTCCTTCGCGGCTGCACTGAAGCCGCCAACGTTGACCGTCGAGGTTGCGCGGTCGCGGGGCCCGGTAGTGGTGACGACTCTGGCTGTGACCTATCTGAACCCCAACGTCTACCTCGACACGGTGGTGTTGCTGGGCGGTCTCGCTAACCAGCATGGCCCTGATGCCCGGTGGGTTTTCGCAGCTGGGGCGATGGCAGGAAGCGCAGTGTGGTTTCCCGCCCTGGGATACGGGGCCCGGGCACTCTCTAAACCGCTCAGCAGCCCCCAGACGTGGCGCGGCGTGGAACTAGCTACCGGTGTGATGATGCTCGTCATTGCCATCAACCTGGTACTCGGTGACCCCACCATCAGCAGGAACGGGACGTAGCCGTCGCACCGGGCGCTGTTTCGTGGTTCGAGGCCCTCACATAAATCCAAGGGCGCCACGCTGCAGATTGGGCTGGACACAACTGCCCACCTAGGTGCTAAAGATGTGCCGGAGCTCCGCGTGGCACTGGGCGAGAAGCTACTGTGCGGCGCTGTTGTGCGAGCACGAAATTTCGCGGCGGTATCAGGCCGGTGGCCCGGGTAGTGGTCCATGTCCGGCACGTCGACCCCCTTCGGGGACTATCCCCATCGATTACCTAGGGCACGAGCGGGCAAGAACACGTAGTGACTACTCGTGCGGTAACCCACCTCAGGCGAGCACTGTTATTCCTGTTCCAGAAGTGGTGAAAGAGTCTCAAGGAGCAGATGTAGCTATGGCACAAGTGGATTCAATGACGATGAACCTTCTGACCGTTGCGGAGATAGCCGCGCAGATGCGGGTATCGAAGATGACGGTGTACCGGCTGGTGCAGTCCGGGGCGCTGCATGATATTCGGTTCGGGCGCTCCTACCGGGTGCCGGAAACAGCCGTCCAGCAATACATCAAATCAATCAACTCAGGGCACTGAGTCACCGCACTCCAGTGAGCTGAGGGCGCTTCTGGCACGCGTTTGCCTGCTGCTTCCGGTAACGGGAAGCCCGGTTATCGCGACATGTACCCTGCCATGGATCGCTCAGCTGGAAAGTGCCCATGCGACATTGTGGACCGGTCGCGTTCGAGGCTGTCGCCCACCAAGGAATCGGTGGCTTCATCCGGTAGGTACGCGGTGGATAGCTACACCTCGTTCAGGGGTGTCGTCGGCCGATGGCTTCGACCTGGGTCAGCGATGGGCGCGATCACCGGGATGTTCGGGATGAGCCGAAGGACGCTGGCCGTGGCATCGGTGATCGGTGTGCGTGATCGGAGTTGGGTGGTGTTCTCTCCCAAGCCATTCGGTCGGGCTGTCGCGCCCACGTCGTGACCCAGCTCAGACGTGTCCTCGCCCGTTTCGGGATCGGCGGGTCGGACACTTGGAGCATGGCGCTCAAGGGGATTGAAGCAGGACAGATAGCGCGGCGGGTCAGGGCCAATAAGGCGGCCCTACCGTCGATAGCGGTGCTGATCGCCGTGGCGGTGGTGTGGGTCGTTGGAGTAGTAAGCGGTATCGGTTTTCTGGCCGACGCGAGCTCGCCGATGGTAATGCTTGTCGGGCTCTACCTCATGCTCGCGGGCGTCGCCGTGTCGATCATCGTCGCCACGCTTGCGCTCAAAGATGTCCTGACCCGTTACTCCCGGCCGCGCACGGGTCGCAAATTCAGCGCGTAATCTGGGCTATTTGTCACTCGTGGTGCTCGTCGCCCACTTGATCGTGAGATGCTCGGCCAACACGGCATGGTCACCCTCTCAGGGCAGGCATTCGTCCTGCTCGCCGCATCCCTGGGCGGCTTGGTGGTCACGTTCATCGGTAGTTGACCGGTGGAGAAGGTACTCATCGCACACTTCGACGCTGTTCATCGGCTCCTGTATTCCGTTCAGTACTTCGGGAACCGCGTCTATAGCTTAAGCGAGGACGACAACGCCGGCAGGATTTCAGCAGGGCACCGAAGCGCCGCGTCCCCGGAGGGCTGTTGCGGGGCTTCGGTGCCGCGGTGTTGCCTGGGCAGAAAGTTGTCCTTGGCCTGATTGGTGCCGTTCCGCCCTTCAACCGGATTACTGAGTGTTCCCTTGCAGTGTCAGGAGGGATGCCCGTCAGTGGGAAGGCTCCGCCGATGCTTTCAGCGCCTGGCACAGATCCACCGCACCCTTGGTGGTGTTCTTCAGGATTTCCACCGATTCGGGTTCGACAGCGGTCTCATCCTCGGGCAGGACGATTTCGATCGTCAGCGTTCCGTGCTCGAAGTACAGAATCTCAGGGAGGCCTTCATCGGCCAGGGTTGCGGCGTCGGTCTCACTCTGTGGGAAAACGATGGAAGGCCCTTTGAGCGTAATGACAAGGGTCGTCCCGTCTGCAGAGATACGTGTGCTGCCCGCTCCGGAAACGTCGAGTTCGTCGATGAAGCCTCCGTCCGGGAGGTCTCCGCCTGGTTCGGCGGTCAGATCAACGGTGCCATCGCCGCGGTACTTCACCACTGTCGTCCCGTCATGCTTCACCTGGACTTTCTGTTCGACCTCCCGTACGTCTCCGGATTCCAGGGTGACAGTGGTGCCGCAGGCCGGAAACACAGCGTCGGCGTAGTACTCCTCGGGGACGGGTACGTACCCGTGGGTTTCCGCCGGTAGCCCGGGCGCAGGGGCTTCGTCCTCGTCGTGGGCCGTGGCGGCCGACGCCGATCCCGCGACGAGGGACAGCGTGGCGAGAAGGGACAGGCACAGCTTGTTCTGAACATTCATTTCAGGCTCCTGTGTTTGGCAGGAGTCCGGTTACCACGGATCCTGCCCGAATAAGCATTGGATGCCGTGAAGGCGACGGGTCCGCTGACAGGAACAACATCGCCGTGTCCGTCAGTCCGGGCGCACATCGCGAGAACCTACGCCTGCTCTTTTTGGCTGTCAATAGAGGCCACACCGGATGGCTACCTCACTTAGCCTCGACCTTCCACGCAGTGGGCTCGTCGGAGTGATCGGAGCTTACTGACTGCCTGACACTGTCGATTCCGCACCCACGCTGGGGTTACGCTGAGCGCCCGTCGTGATTCAAGGAGGAGTCGTGGCTGCGTTAGACACAGATGTAGAGCACTTTTGCGAGGTCGAGCAGAACAGTTTCCCGGACAGCGCCTTCGGCATGGACCCGGAAGGCCTCATCGTCCATATCAAGTCGGATCCCACTGGCGGTCACCCCGGAACCGGCCACACCCTGCAGGGGTGGAACGTGTCGTTCCATGGCACACCGTCCACCGATGGGGGCATGTGGCAGCTGTCGAGGGTGTCGGAACGACCATGAGCCTCGGCGACCTGTGGAAGCTGATACGTCAAAGTCCCACACCCCCCACCCACAAACCCGAGCCCGGGCACAAGCCGCGGTTGGATGATGACCCTGAATGGCTTAACCAGTCCCAACGGGCGGAGAACGTTTCCCGGCGGGCGAGCCTTGAAAGCGCTGATACGGCCAACCTCAACCAGATGCACGCTCAGTACTATGCCCTTGCAATAGGGTCCCTCGAGCGATCCAAGTTCGCGGCCGAAACATTCCAGAAAGCATCCGCGGCAATCGCCGGCCTGTACACAGGTGTCCTGGCCCTAGTCTTCTCCACGACGGGTAACCCGTTGCCACTCCGAGGCCTCGTTGCCCCGGTGTTCCTCGGCGCCGCGGTCGTGCTGTCCAGCATCTACCTCACGTACATCGTCTCCGCACCGAGGATCGATCCATCCTGGAACGTGCAGTACGCTGCCCGGGAGAAGAAGGCGTACGCCCGGCTCAACACTTTCATCCAGGACGTCACCGCAATAGTGAACCGGCAGATCGGTTACCTCGGCATGGCCCTGGCCGCGTTGTTCGTCGGCCTCTCAGGCATCGCACTGCCCTTCCTCGGGGTACCCGCCCTCTTCGCCAACGATCCTGCTGCAACATCAACAGCCACCACCGAAACCCCGGCTCCATGGCCCACCCTCGATCCCGCCGGGTCAGGACTACCTGTTGAACTGGCGACGGAACTCTATAAGCAACAGCTGGTCGAAACTGCCGCTACACGAGCAAGCGAAGCTGCACCCGCTGCCCCGGAAGAGCCGGGAATGTACCTTCTCGTCTTGTTCGCGGCCGGCGCACTCATCACAGCCTCGGGGTACGCGCTCCCACTCAAGGGGAAGCAGGTAACACCCTGATTGAGTCGTCAAGTGGCATAGCGGTCCACTTGCTGCCGTGCACCACTCCCGGTTGAGGCAACTATCAACGCGTAGGTAATAATAAGTGGGCGTTTTGAATCATCGCTCGGGCCGGATGGACAGGGGCGCAGACAGGATTTCGTTCCTCATCGCTTGTGCGCGCAGCGGCTTACCGGCACCGGAATTTCGAGGTGCGCTAGAGGCAGAGGTGGACCTTGACGTTCACGCAAACCTTTGGGGCGCGGGCGATGACCTTGGCGATGTCTATGCCCTCGTCCAGCTGTCCGGAAAGCTCATGCACACGGCGGGTGAAGGAGGAGCTGGCCGGCGGAAGGTCATCGACGACTTGTCCGGGTTGCGCTGCTCGCTCGGCCCGTGCTGCGTTGTCGGCTTCGTCCGTCGCCACGGGGCAGGTGCCGGCGCTTACTGCCTTGAGTCCGGCTTGAGCGTGATCGACTGAGTTGCTCGATACATCGATTTCCGCTGCGCTCTTGACTGCCTCGTATGTCTTCAGAGTGCACTCGGCGATTGCACCCGAGTGGTTGGTCCGTTTCCCTAGGGTGTTGTCCACGTATTCGGCACCGTAACCCTTTAGGCGGCCCACACCGATCTCCTGGATCTGCCATGCGGTCGACAGCTCGTAGTGAGGCGCCCAGAGGATCGTTTCGGAAGGGTGCACGTTGATGATGTCGCCGGGAGCGACCAGTACCAGGTTCTGCAGTTCAGCCCCTCCGGCACCGGAAACAGTGAACCTGAAGAAATCCGATTCTGCGCTGGATCGAGCCGTTGAATCGACGATGCTGGCGTCAATCACCCAGATTCCGTCGCTTTTGTTCTCCAACGTCGCCCTCTCACCATCCGAGCAGTACGGGACGTCCTCGTAGATCTCTGCATCATCAGGTGTAAGCCCCGTGTACGGGTAGAACGTATAACCGTCCAAGGCGAACGGGCATTCGTACTCAGGAGCAGGAGCAGGAGCCACGGTCACAGGCCCATACGTTTCATTAGCCGGCGGCACGTACGTTTCGTCAGTCTGCGTCTCGTACGTTTCGTCGACCCCAGAACCCGTGTCGGGCCCGCTGCCGCCACCCCCGGTCCCACCACCTGGATCGCAACCCGCAAGGGCAAGCGTCGCCAACAACCCCACCACACATCCGGTGAGCTGCAGGTATTTGGCTCTCGTGACCATCACGGCTCCATCGACGGTGATGCGGCAGATCCTACGCCTACGCAACATCCCCAAGAAGATCTATTACCAGAGACGCAAAAAGCGGGAGCACGATGCTCCTACGCGGAAAGTACGAGCGCAGGAAACCTCCAGCTCGCGCCACATTCCGGTGTCGACGGCCTTGGGTTGGCGGTTTTTATGACGCTCTTCTAACTACGAGGGCAAACTCGCCATCATCGTGTCAGGGCCATGTTCTACGCTTCGTAGTGAA
Organism: Arthrobacter rhamnosi; assembly: GCF_054510975.1. NCBI lineage: Bacteria > Bacillati > Actinomycetota > Actinomycetes > Micrococcales > Micrococcaceae > Arthrobacter > Arthrobacter rhamnosi. The sequence goes on from NZ_JBTNDN010000006.1 coordinate 229,982, forward strand.
GTCCTGTCCGGGGTGTCCGTCGTACCCGACCTACCGTCGTTGGAGCATCATGCCTGCTAGCTCGATACTGCACACCCCCGAGCTGGCCCACCGCGTCCGCCGTGCCTTTCGTGCCCGGGTTTCGGGCGATCCGACCGGGGCGCCGGACTGGGTGCGCGAGATCGCCCTGGTGGGGGAGGGGCCGGGCTGGTTCGAGCCCGACGGAGTCGTCTGGCGGGTTCACGGCAATCTCTCCACCTTGGTCGGCGGGGTCGCGGCCCTCCTCGGGCAGGGCGCGCACCCGCTGGCGATGGCCGGGGTGGCACGGCACTCCTCCTACCGCAGCGACCCGTGGGCCCGCCTCGCCGGGACCGCGCGCTGGCTCACCGTGAGTACCTTCGGCTCCGCGGAGCTCGCCGAGCGGGAATCGGCGCGGGTCCGCGGTATGCATGGGCGGGTCCGCGGCACCACCGACGACGGCCGCGCCTACTCCGCGTCCGATCCCGCCCTGCTGCGCTGGGTGCACCTGGCCTTCACCGACGCCTTCCTCGGGGCCCACGAGGCGGTCGGGCATGACCTGGCCCCGCGGTTCGGCCGCACCTGGGCCGACACCTACGTCGCCGACTGGTCCCGCAGCGCCCGGGCCCTCGGGGCCGAGGACCTCCCGGCCAGCCGCCGGGAACTCGCCGAGGCACTGCGCGCGGTGGAGCCCGACCTCGAAGCCGTCCCCGCCGAGCTCCTCGCCTTCCTGTCCGCCCCTGGCGGGCTGAACCGTGCCGAGCGGATCTTCTACAAGGGCCTCGCCAGCGCCGGGGCGCTGGTGGTCTCCCCGTCCGTGGCTCCCTTCGCCGGGGTGCCCGGTCGCGGTGACCGCTCGCCCGTAGCCCGCCTCCGCTTGCAGCGCACCCGCTGGCAGTTGCGGACCTTCCAGCTGGCCCTCGGGCCGCACAGCCCCTCCGAGGACGCGGCGCGCTACCGGATCGGCCTCGCCGGCCCCCCGGACTGGCTCGACTGAGCCTGAGCTGCTCCTAATCCCTTACCCGACGAGCCGTTCGGCCGCCTAGTCCTTGACCGTGCGTGTAGCCCCATTGGCCGCAGCAGCAGCTTGGAAGAGGATCACTGTTTGCGCGATGAGTGCCACCAGGGCAGTGACAGGGCCGGCCTGGCCACCGACCAGGAAATGAACACTGACCGCTACCGGAAGCGCTGCTGCACGCCCAGCGGTCCACGCTTCGTCCGATGCTTGCGTGTACCTGGTGCGGATCCCGGCAGCAGCGTTGCGATTGATCGAGCCTTCCGCTGCCTGCCTCGTCACGAAAACACAGGCGGCAGGCAGGAAGATGAGGGTGAAGAGTAGGAAGGCCAGACCGATGGTTCCTTCAGACATCGTGTGCGACTCGGAGGTTATCGGCCAGTGACCGGCTCGCGCCGCATGGCCCAACGCAGCACCGAGCTACCACAGACGACTAAGACGACGACCAGGCAGATGTAGTAGAGCAAGCCCATGCCCATGCCCATGAAGAGGAGATTCACGAGGGCGAGGGCAAAGGCCAGCGCGATGATGATTCGTTCGGTTCTGGTCAGCATTGCTGTGTCCTTCGCTCTAAGTAGTGGGTGTATCTGATCAGAGCTGGCGTAGTCGTCTCGCCGCATTCTCACGTAGGTAGTCACGGACCGAGCAGATCAGGAACGCAGACGCAGCCAGCACCACGGTGAGGATCGACGCGGGACCCCACCAGGCCGGCAACCGCTCGGCGAGGATCGTCACGTCCACCCCGAACACGAGCGAGGCCCCGAACAAATAGCGAGTCCCTGCAGTCATCCCACACCCTAACTACGGTAGGAATCTCCACTTGGGGCCGCTACGAAAGCCGGGCGGCCTCTTCTTGCGTCAGGTCAATCTCTTGGCCGTTGTCGCCCAACCAGTAGTGGGAACTTTGGCCGGCGGCCGGGCTCGAGCGCTTGACCACCGTGAAGGTCGCGCCATCCTGAACCTTCACATCAGCGCCGTGACCAGCACTGTTGTGGATTTCCGAAGGAGCGGCGTCGCCCTGCCGCAGCGCGATGATCGCTTTGGCGACCCACACGACGGCCGCGATCGCGATGAGGCAGGAGCCGACGACCATGTACCAGGCGTCAACGCTCGAGAACGTCATCACCGAAACCAATGCGAACATCGCGCCCGCGAACCCATAGATCGCCGCGTCGCGCTTCGAGTTGCGTGTTCTTGTCCGTGATTGGTCGTTCGTCCCCATTGCCATGGTCTTGACTCTACTAATGTGTCGTGGCTGGCGGCCGCGGACGACTCACCTGTAGTGCTTCTGCGGTTTCCGCTGGCGCTCCAACCGGAGCAATGGTCCTCTCGCTTCGCTCCGGCCTGATGAGGCCGGGGCGCTCCTTCGTCGCACCCGGCCCTGTTGTGTCTACGACGTGTTTTGCTGCTGTCCTTCGGATTGTGCGCCCCCGCTTCACAGCGTCAACCGGGTTCGCCGGCATCGGGCACACCCATCCTGTCCGGCGCTCCTTGCGTCGCTTATTTCCTCCCAGGATGGGTGCACCCTCGCACCTGCGGCGTTGAGCCCTGCTCCGTCGGGGACGAGCGAGCGAGCTCGCCAGCAGGCAAAAACAACTGTGAGTCTTGCAGTGGCTGGTCTGGGACTAGCTGGCAGTGTTGATGCCGGTCGTTCTGCTTGGCGCGTGACTCGAAAAACAAATGGCCCCTTTACGGGTGCATTTCCCCCGACTTGTCCGCGCTGGGTGGAGCGGCCAGCGTTGACCTGTCCCACGACGGTGGCTTGATTAGAAGCTTGCCCAGCCCCTGCGGTTGTGGCTCATCACAGTATTGCCTCGACGTGATTCCTCCCAGGTCAGTGCCGGTCGCCATGCGACCGGTCTTGCCCGTTCGGTAGGAAGGAGGGTGGCCGCAATGACTATCGTTGCGCAGACCCGCCCGTTCGTCCTCGGCGTGGACTGCCACGCCCGCACACACACGTACGCCATCATCGAGGCCAGCACCAAGCGACCGGTCGCGTGCGAGCAGTTCCCGACCACCTCGGCAGGGATTTCCCGCGCGCTTGCCTGGGTAGGCCGACGGACAGACGGCGATATGGCCGGTCTGTGGGCCGTCGAGGGTATCGGCTCCTATGGTGCGCGTCTGGCCAGGGCAGTAGCCGACGCCGGCTATGACGTCGCTGAAGCTCCACGGATGAACGCTCGAGGGCGCCGGGGGATCGGCAAGTCGGACCCGCTGGACGCCGCCGCCATCGGAACCGCAGTCCTGGCCTTGGAGGAGTCCCAGCTCCGAGCCCCGCGCCGGGATGAAGGAACCCGTGCCGGACTCAGGATCCTGAGCGCGGCCCGGGATCAGTTGACGCGGGACCGAACGGTGAATGTCAACGCACTTATCGCCCTACTCCGGGCACATGATCTGGGAATCGACGCACGTAAACCGCTTGTTCCCGTCCAGATCGCCACGATCACCAGATGGCGGGAACGACAGGAGCAGATCGAACTATCGATCGCGCGTGAGGAAGCAGTCCGGTTGGCGCGCCGCGTTCTCGAAGTGACGGCTCAGTTGACTGCGAACCAGAAGCGCATGACAGAACTGATCCAGCAAAGCCCCGCGGCGCCGCTGTTGGAGATGGTGGGCGCCGGGGCTGTCACAATCGCCACCGTCCTGACAGCTTGGTCGCATCCAGGAAGGGTTCGCAGCGAAGCGGCCTTCGCCTCACTGGCAGGAGTAAGTCCTTTGCCTGCCTCAAGCGGTAACACTGTCCGGCATAGGCTTAATCGGGGCGGTGATAGGCGCCTCAATCGAGCCTTGCACACCATCACGATGACCCGGATGGTCCACGACCCCGGAACACGGGACTACGTCACCAGACGTACTCAAGAAGGCCGCAGCTACCGCGAAATCCGCAGATCCCTCAAGCGCTACATCGCCCGAACCCTTTACCGCCAGCTCAACGCCTTCTACACCACCGCGGAACCGACCCGATTGGCTATGTCGATCTAAGTGGGACCCGGGGGGCGGTCTTAGCGGGACCCACCTCAGAGTTGAGGGGGTGTACCCCGCTGATGAGACTGAGTGTTGGTGTGCGGCCTGAGTGGGTGGGTAGTTGCCGGTGCCGGTGGTGCTTTGGAAGGTGGAGGAGGCGTCTGAGCGATGGCTGCCTACGTGTCAATCTTCGTGTCGCTTCGATCGCACCGATGATTCTGATCAACTGGAACCGTCTACTGAGTACCAACTGACCGCGTTCGACTCTGGTCACCGAGATTTAGGAGCTTCACTATGGCAGCACCCCTTGTTTACGTCAGCTTTCCCGGGACCGCACGGGAAGCACTGAGTTTCTATAGGGACGTGTTTGGGGGCGACTTGTCGCTGCACTCCTACGAGGATCACGGGAGGACCGATGGGCCGCAGAATGCTGTTGCGCATGGGGTTCTTGACGGTGTGGTTGCTTTAGCAGGTTCAGACGCAGCGACGGGAGAGCAGCCGGTACGAGTGGAAGGTCTGATGCTGTCACTGCTGGGGACTGCTGAGCCCACGGTTCTGCACGAATGGTTCGACAAGCTGTGCGTTGGTGGGACAGCTATCGATCCCTTGGTGCAACGGCCGTGGGATGGCTCGGACGGGCAGGTTACGGATCGTCATGGCCTTCGGTGGCTCATCGGGTACGAGTCGAAAGCGTGAGTGATGGTCTTCTCCTGGCCCAGCTGGCTCAGGAGCGATCACACGTACTCCGAGCAGTTGACGGCGTCCCGGAGCCTGTGATGGGTAGCTCACTGGTCCCATCAGGCTGGACGATGACCCGGATGTTGAATCACCTCGCATTCGATGATGAGTTGTTTTGGATCTCAGCCGTTCTCGGTGGGGAAAGCCAAGCGATTGCCGCTCTTCACAACGGCTGGGCGTCCGAACCGATGACGGGTGCAGAAGCAATCAGGATCTATCAGCGTGAGATCACCGCCAGCGATAAGGTCCTTGCCCGGGTTGATCTGGACGCGGCTCCGCGCTGGTGGCCGCCGGCGAGTGAGTTCGGCGGACCGCCCATGTCCACTGGCCGAGAGGTACTGTGTCGCGTGCTCCTCGAGACGTCAGCCCATGCCGGTCACCTTGATATCGTGCGTGAGCTGACTGATGGGCATCAGAACCTCGTCGTGGTTTGACACGGCATACGCAGACCTACCCATCAACTCGACAAAGGAATTCCAATGCCGCAATTCGCTATCCTCATCTACGCTGATGAGTCCCTCCATGCCCTGGACGCAGCAGAAGCCGAGCTTGAGGAGAACGATCAGCACGCCCGCGACCTTCAAGCTTCAGGGTCAATGACCCTCGCCTACGCCCTCACACCCCGCTCGGCCGCAGTGTCCATCCGACAGTCCGGAACAACGTCAGGGCCTTTTGTTGCGGCTGACCAGTTCGTGGCAGGTTTCTACGTCCTTGAAGCCCCCGACCTCGATGCCGCAACAGCCCTTGCCCGACTCAACCCTGCCGTACGCACAAGTACTGGCGGCGTCGAAATCCGTCCCGTTCACAGCGGAGGCATCACAACCAACACCATGTGATTAGGCGCACGGGCGGCGGGTGTCTCTTCAGAACGTTGGAAATCGACCCAAGCCGATCACCTCGACTGACTCGGGCTGGTCAGGTGGTGTGGTTGGCGCTGGTATGGGCGAGGCGGTAGGAGTCGGTGCCGGTTTCGATGATGGTGCTGTTGAAGGTCAACCGATCCACGATGGCGGCGCAGAGTCTGGGGTCGGTGAAGGTTTTGGTCCAGCCGGAGAAGGACTCGTTGGACGCGATCGCGACCGAGTTGTTTTCCTCTCGTTCGGTAAGAACCTGGAAAAGAAGTTCGGCTCCGCGTCGGTCGAGTTCCATATAGCCGAGCTCATCGATCATCAGCAGGTCTACGCGGCCGTAGCGGGCGATGGTTCGGGCGAGGGTTTTCTCGTCGGCGGCTTCAACGAGTTCGTTCACGAGCCGGGTGGCCAGCGTGTATTTGACCCGGAAGCCTTTCTCCGCCGCCGCCGTGCCGAGACCGATGAGGAGATGGCTTTTGCCGGTGCCTGAGTCACCGATGAGGCAGAGTGGTTGCCCGCGGCGGACCCAGTCCCCGGTAGCCAGCGTGTTGATGGTGGCCGGGTTGATGTTCGGGTTGGCGTCGAAGTCGAAGTCCCCGAGCCACTTGTCCCGCGGGAATCCCGCCGCTTTGACGCGTCGAACCGAGGAACGCCGACCACGGTCGTCGCACTCAGCCAGGAGCAGCTCGGCGAGGAACCCTTGATAGGACAGTTGCTCCTTCTGCGCTGTGGTCCCGACGTTCAGGCCGGTGCAGGCATGACCGCGCAGCGGCATGCCCACGAGGCGGGGGCCGTCCGCGCCGTCCTCCGTTGGGTCGACATCTACACGCGCGCTCTCCCCACGGAACTTGCACAGAGTCGCCGCGACGAGCTCGCGTCGGACCTCTACGAACAGCAGAGCCGCGCCTCGAACAGTGGCATGTCCTCCCAAGCGCTAAACCGTTCGATCGCCCTGCGTGCCCTTCGCGGCGTCGCGGCCGACATCACCTGGACAACCACCCACCACCAAAGGACGAAGACCATGGCAACAGCCGAAGTAACCCCTGCCCGCCGGCGCCTCGCCGCACAGCTCGCCGCTGCCCTCTGGGGGAGCGTCGTGGTCGTAGCCCTCATCGGACTGACGGGCTCAATCACCGAAATGATCAACACCGGCGGCACCGTCCACGGACTTGTCGCCTGGCCGGGCGCGGCGAGCATCAGCCTGACCGTCGTCGTCGTCATCGCGAGCATCACGGCCCTTGCGATCACAGCCATGATCGCCGCCGGCTGGTGGCGACGTACGACCAGAGCCGCTTAGTTTTCTGCCCCACTTTGCGAGGGCTGCCCCGATCAGCCGGGGGTGGCCCTCGCTATTGTGTGCGTTCAACGAGGGGTGCCAGAAATGATCGTTAGGCGATCGGCTTGCGGGCAGTAGGTCGGGCGCTCATCCTAAGGCAGGCATAGGGTGCAGTCATGGCTGAAACGGCGCTGCAATCTCTCGACCCTCCTCCCGACCAGATCCTAAACCTGATCAACACAGTAGTCAGCGCACGGTGGCCTGAGGATCCAGACCAGTTCAACGCGCACTTCGCGACCATCGGCTGCGTACCTGGGCCCTTGTTCAAGCATCAGGATGACCTGCCAAACTCTTCTCGCGGTTCACTGCTCATGCCAGGGGTGCCGATGGAGGGTGGGTCCTGGGCGGCGCTGGCAGGCAAGCTGCACTTCCTCGGGTTCTTCTTCTATCCAGGCACACAGGATTCCCACGTACTCGCAGGCACCGCGTTCGACATCGTGCGGGACCGCCTCACCAACATCTATGGAAAAGCTGCTGACGAAACGGACCAGAGCGAGGGAAACCGGTCGGCGCTGTGGGAAGTGAACGAGACGTCCATCGAGCTCTACGCTCACGTCAATCTCGCGCCAATGCTGCAACTCGGGCTAAGCCACCGAGAGCTCACCCTCCTGCACGAGAAGCTGATTATCGAGAAACGCGGCTACTGACCCACTAGAGGATCCCTCAGCGTTCGGGATCAGCCTGCATACCTTGTAGCGAGTGGAAATGAATAGATCAGGAGAGCAAGGTATCCGAGCGAGAAGAGAGCTTGGTAGGGCCAACGTGTTCGCCGGAGATCTGATGCCGGTACTGACCGTCGACCTCGGGTAGAGGGAGCCACCTTGCGCCAAGCGGGTGGTTGTATGGGGTATAGCAGCAAAGCTGAGGTCACCAGAACTAAGGCGGCGTAGGCGAGCCATGGCTGACCTATGAAACCCGTCAGTGATGGGAGGGCCGCAGCTAGGCCGATCGATATGACGTTGAGGACTAATTGCACGCCGATAAAGAAGCGATCGAGCGCGTTGCCCTCTCTCACCGCTGGGTAGTTGAAGCGCGCAGAAACCATCACTGAGAACGCAACGAGGATGGGTGCACTGAACACGAGGAAACGAGTCATCAGCTAATACTTTGGCATCCCCACGCCCCCCCCAGCGGGACAACACCACCCAACGCCCTTCCAAGGATTTCGAGCGGCACAAGGCGCCAGTTAGCTCGCAGCCGCTCAATCACCGGTCACTGGGTATTCGCCGCCCCAGATGGCTCGCGGGTCCTTATGCTCGGAAGCATGAGCCACCGAAGGCGGCCCGCTCCGTCCCGCGGCACTATTTACCGCCATCTCGGCGAAAACGTCAGGGTATAGAGGCGGACAACCGTGGTGTAGTGCATCGTCCAGGAAAAAGGACCCGTCCGCACCGATGTGATCGCCAAGCGATGGTCCTACCTGGTTTGAACGTCGAGGACGACGTCCCCCTGGCAGCGATTGCCCGCGACAGCGACATCCCGCGGAGCACAGCGCTGGGCGCTATGTAATGGTCCTCGCTTCGCTCGGGCTGTAGAAGTACTTTTCTTTTTTGGCTGCTGTCCCAAAGGTTGTACGTGTCCGCTCCGGCCACAGCTCCGCAAGCTTCGCCAGCAGCCAAAACAACTGGGGGAGAGGGAGTGCTGGCCGGTCACCTAAGCCGCCCCACCATCGGCAGACAACTTGGTCCGCACCCGCACCCGCATCCGTTTCCAACCGCTTGACAGACATAGAAGCGTCGGGGGAGAGGGGCCACTGCTGGTCACCAAGGCCTCTTGACCTCACTACCTGCATCGATAAGGAGCACCACCATCAACCCTCTGAACACCGACACCGCAGTTCTGGTCAGCACCACCACGAAGGACACCGAGGAGACCACCACCGCTCCGGTCCTGCCCGTGGACGACCGGGCAGGCGACGGGTACGACTGGCTCGAAAACCTCACCGGCAGCCCGTGGCAGGTCATGGGCGCGTGGGGGACCGATGGATGGGACGCCGGATCCTGGCCCTACGTCTTCTTCGCCACCGCCATCCACCATGACGAGACCGGCACCTTGTACGGGTACGGCACCTACGTCGAGGGCGACACCAACACGCACTGGTACCGCACCGAGGACGCCTGCCATGCGGCGATCACCGCCGAGGTCTTTTGGTACTGGAAGCACGGCCAAGCCGACGGCCCGGCCCACCTCCCCGCCACGGCTGGGGAGCTGGACGACGAGTTCACCAAGCCCTACGGATACATCCACCGCTGCTAAAACCCGCTGACAGAGACCGCATCCCGCCCCAGCGGGCGGGGTGCGGCCCCTCGCCGGAGGACCGAAACTACGGATTCTGACGTCCCATACAGAAGCTTCAAAGATGCTAAATCTAAGGGGAAAAGCATTGTTTATTCAGATGAATAAACAATTGAATTAGTACCAGCAGCACAGCAGTCGACTCTCACTAAAACCGATACGTAACCAAGGACTGAGCGCCATGACCATCACCGTCTACGAAAAGCCGTCGGGCTGTTTCGGATGCAAGAAGACGAAGGAACTGTTCGACGCCGCCGGCGTCCGGTTCACCACCGTGGATATCACCGCCAACGACCAGGCTCTGGCCTACATCACCGAAGAACTCGGCTACAGCCAGGCACCGGTCGTCGTGTACGAGAAGGACGGCAGCGAGGACCACTGGTCCGGCCTAAATCCACTCAAAATTGCCCAGGTCATCAAGCTCGACACCACGCAGCAGTAAGCCTCACGCAGGTGCGGGAGTACCGGAGTCTGTAAGTACGTGAGTACGGATACACAGAAGCACAGAAGTACTGAAACCAACGACAGCACCAGCACCCATAGATAAGGCAGTTGAGCATCATGGCCGGAGAAACCGTCACCACCGTCATCGGGAACCTCACCGCGGATCCCGAACTCCGCTTTACCCCCAGCGGGTCAGCGGTCGCGAACTTCACCATCGCGAGCACCCCGCGCACCTTCGACCGGCAGACCAACGACTGGAAGGACGGCGAAACCCTGTTCCTGCGCTGCAACGTGTGGCGCGAGTCGGCCGAGAACGTCGCCGAGACGCTGACCAAGGGAACCCGCGTCATCGCCCAGGGCCGGTTGAAGTCCCGCAGCTACGACACCAAGGAAGGCGAGAAGCGCACCGTCATGGAACTCGAGGTCGACGAGGTCGGACCGAGCCTGCGCTACGCCTCCGCGAAAGTCGCCCGCACCCAGCGCAGCAACTCCGGTAACGGCGGCACGGGAGGCAACGGTGGGGGAGCGCAGCAAGGCGGACACAGCAACCAGGGCAACCAGAACAACACGGCGTGGCAGCAGCAGCCCGCCGACGATCCATGGGGAGCTCCTGCAGCAGCTGGTGCTGGCCGCGCCGGGGGATGGGGGAACGGCCCCGAGAGTGAACCTCCGTTCTAAGCGCAGGCTTTGCACAGCATGGCGGACAAGCGTCGGTGGCTGGCTCTACGCTGGCTACCGACGCACCACACCACCAGTCACACCAACCAGTCACAGCAAGCGGCCCCGTAGACCGCCCAGTAGGAGAGAGAAATCCATGAGCAGCAGCCCCGAGGCGCAAGCGCTCACGAACGAGCATCACTGCGGCCTGCGGTCCTGGGCGAAAGGCACCTACACGATCGAAGCGGCAACGGAGTTGCTGATCCGGGCCTTTGACGGTCGTTTCGCCAGGTCGGGGGAGCCGTGGATCGGGATGGGCAGCCGCTGGCCCTACGTCGACTTCGAAGCGATCGAGGAAAACCTCGGAGGCCTCTCCGGAGGTGAACGCCGGTTCATGCTGCTGGTCGCTTCCCTCGGTGATGGGGGAGCACTGGTCGACCTCGGGGACATCATCCCGCGCCTGGACCGTGACGTGCTGGCCCTCGTCCTCGCAGCGATCGCTCATGCCGGCGGAAGCCACGAACACTCAGGGTTCGAGTTCACCGAGGACGGCACCCCGACCTCCATCGTCCGCCACGCCCGACTCTACGACTGGCCCGACGGCAACATCATCTAAAGCCGCTGCGCGGCACACCAGTACGCCGGCGGACAGTATTGCGGACAGTACTAAAGGACGGCAGGAAGTCCTGCCCAGGGTGCACGGTAGGTCGAGTACGACGGACACCCCGGACAGGACTCCACTACGAAGCGTAGAACACGGCTCTGACACCGTGACTGACGCAGGGGACTGAGAGACTGGGCGAATGGGTGCGAATCGACCAGCACGTGGCCAGGTGGTCAGGCGACCGAGTGTGCCGGGTGCGGATGAGCGTCTCCGTTGACGTTGTACGGGGACGGGATACCGCAGGAGTGAGCGCTCCTTGCGGACGCAGGGAGCACCCGCTGTCCACTGCACCGGCCGCGGATGCCGAGGGCTGGCAGGACATCATCAGGATCTACAAGACGAGCGAGCCGGACGAACTCAGCGGTGGCCTCAGACCGCCGTCAGCAGGAGCTTTCGACGACGAGGAGTAGCAGGTGAGCAAGCGCAAACCGGCGTCATTCACGCCGTACTTCACACAGACCGACGCCGACCAGGTGCGGGCCGCGTTCCTCGCCGCGGGACAGGCCGGGGGGTACCGGTCCGTGACAGACTTGATCGAAGCAGCTGTGATGCGCGAGGTGAAGCGCCTGCAGCGCAAGCACAACAACGGCAGGAAGTGGGAACCGGTCGCACCGGGAGCCCTCCGGCCCGGCCGACGGACTCTCGAGGAAGAGAAGAACCGGGCCCCATAGATTTCCTCGTTGCGGGGAAACGCAAGAAAAGCAGTACGGAAGCGGGAGCTGGTGGTGCAGCTGCCGCTTCCAGCTTTTAACCCTCCGGTCGGTCGTCGGCACCGTGAAGGGTTGCCCGCTTCTCCCTCCGCACCCTGACGTAATGTGCGGTGGCTAAGACCAACCCCGCAGCGCCACCACCCAGCACGCCGGCGGTGCTCAGATCAAAGACCAGCCTGGCGACCACCAGCACGCCGACGGTGAGGGCGAGCTTCATGAGGAGATTGGCGATGTCACGCATGCAGCTCACCCTACGGCGAGCATCTTTGCAGCCACTGCTGCGAGCCATGGGCACCATTCAGATGCCACCGTGCGACAGCCCAAATGCTTCCCTAGTTCCCGCCCCTAAGAACGTCCGCACCATCCGTAGGATCCGCCCTTTTGGTTCTTGACGCCTACTTCACGTGGCTCGTACTGTTCCGCCAACGGTCCGGTCTGGACCGTCTTCAACAAAATCGGGGAGGAATAATGTATCGACCATTTTGGGGTCAGGTAGCTGTCGGCGCGGGCGCCGCGGCTGTACTTCTGGCTTCGACTGCAGTCCCGGCAAACGCCGCCAGCACGCAGGGAAGGCAAACCATCACCTTCGATCGGTGCATCATCGACGAAGAAGTCGGATTGGTGTCCTGTACGACCGGGACGCAAAGCAGCATTGAGGTGTACACACCCTCGGGCAGGGTCATCGTGCAGGGCCGGATCCAGTCCTCATCAACGACCACTCACCAGGGGCAGACGACCACGGAGGAGAGCGCGTATACATCCGTCAGCGTCTTCGAATGGTACATAGATGGACTCAACTTCCAGGCAAAGGTCATCAAGCTCAAGGGCGCGAGCACAATGGTCTTCCCGGACGGCATGGAATGCAATTTCGAAACGGACTTCATCGCAATCCGTGACGAATCCAAGTTCGACCACGGCTCCGTGAGCTGCATCCTTCCCTAGAAAGGATCACTAGAAAGAACGACGCGAATGCCCTGGCCATGCAGGGGTGCCGGGGCATTACGCACGAACCGGATCATTGGACGGACCCTCGGGCCGTCCTTTAGACGCACTCGAAGCTGCGTTGCTGGAATTGGAACTCGCCGCCTGCGTAGTGCACGTCGATGACTGCAGTGCAGGTACCCAGGTTCGGGTCGACGAGCGTCTCGGTCAACTGATCGTGGTAAACCGCGTTCTGATCGTCCTTCCGCAGCAGGTGGGACCGCATGGAGCCAGTTGTGGAGTAGGAATAGCCCTCATCGAAGGTCGTCGTCGTGTCGTATCGGGTGCTGCCGCGCATGACTACGTGACCGGATGGAGTGTTGACGACCGTGATGGAGGAGTGGATCGTCCCACACACCTCGACATGGCCGTAGTCCACGCATCCAAGCTGTTTGTACACAGAGGCGCCGGTCGATGCTGATGCTGATGCTGGAACCGCACCGGTGAAGGTGATAGCACCGGTCATGGCAAGGGCTGAGGCGAGTCGCCATTTGTTCATCATGATCCTCGATTCACCGTTGAATCCGTTATGAATGACGGCATGACCCGAGGTGAAGCACAGGGATGACTAGTGTGCGGTTGTTGCTCACACGACGGGAATTGCCACCGTCCCAATAGGATCAATCCACTGTTCGCCCATGTCAACGGATCGCGACAAGTTCGTTACCCTCTGTGAGTAGTCACCCCGGTTATCTCTGCAGTGGCATTAAACCTTGAGCCGGTACTAGTTCTTGGCGCTGAATTCGCGAATATCAGTGGTGACGTGTAGCAGCGTCGCGGTGCACGGCATGAGGTTCTGTTGATGGTCACGAGCTGTCTGGGGTGGAGCTCGTGGCCGTCGGCCGCGGGCATGTCGCCTGTAGTGCTTCCCAGGATTGTACACGTACGAAACCCTGCCGGCCGCGGAACGACGAGCCCTGCTGGCCGCCGATGAACTTGCTGCAGCCTTCGACGAGATTGCATCAGAGAGCGCCGAATAGGAGTGGATTCAGCCCTTTCCTGAACCACTACCTGACATAATGTAGATTATCGGCGTTTCAGGAAGTGGAGCCAGAGCCGTCGTCGGGCATGGGATTACCGACGGCGAATGGACTCTTCCTCCTAGTTGTTGTCGCTCACCGAACTTCCTGGCCTTCAGCTACCGAAGCATCCCGCGTCGGCCTGGATGCGATGACCACGACACCATGTCGGCTTCGCCATGAGGGCTGCGGGCACAGGACTGTTCTCGGCATCGGACACGTGCTGTTCGTCGCGGACAGCTCACCGTCCCTCAGCCGCTCACGCGGAACTACAAAGTTCTAGCAAGTTCTAGAAGTTTCCTTACAAGCGGCTAGATTTCCTTATATGCATTTGGAGCTGAACCCCTATAACCCCGGATCCGGACTACCGCCCCGTGTCATGGGAGGCCGGCAGCAGGAAATGGACGCGTTCGACCTTATCGTCGCGCGAACGAAACGGGACCTGCCGAACCGTGGAATGGTGCTGTCCGGGCTTCGGGGTGTCGGCAAGACCGTCCTCCTCAACTACCTGAGGTCCCACGCGGACAACCACGGCTGGTTCACCATCTGGCTCGAGGGCAAGCCGGAAGCACAAGGCTTCACAGAGGTTCGGGAGAAGTTTGCACGGGAACTCACCTCAGCAGCACGCCGATACAACGGGCCGTCCGGCAAGGACCGATTGCGGGAGGCTTTCGGGACGATTCAGTCCTTCAACCTCGCCCTGGGTGTGCCCGGGATCAAAGCCGATATCAGCGTGAGCTCCAACCGAGCCAACTCCGGCACCATCGACATCGACCTCGAGGAGCTCGTCGAGGACGTTTCACTCGCCCTCAAGACAGACAACAGAGCCTTCGCGATTTTCATCGACGAGATGCAGGACCTCGACCAGGAACTACTCTCTGCCCTCATCACCGTCCAGCATGCAGCAGGTCAACGCGGCTGGCCGTTCTACATCGTCGGCGCCGGCCTACCCAATCTCCCTACCACCCTCAGTGAAGCCCGGACCTACGCCGAAAGGCTCTTCACCTACCGCACCATCGGCCCCCTCGCTGACACAGATGCGCAGTATGCACTGACGCGGCCGGCCAAAGAGATGGGGGCGGAATATTCCCAGGACGCTCTCGACGTCCTGCTTGATGCCTCCGGGCGATACCCCTACTTCATTCAGGAGTTCGGCAAGGCGATCTGGGACGCAGCTCCGAGCACACCGTTCACCGAGGAAGACGCCGAAGTAGCAGTGTCGATCGGTCGGAGCCAACTCGACGCAGGTTTCTTCTCCTCACGCTGGGGACGCGCAACACGCAAGGAACGCGGCTATCTCCGAGCGATGGCTCATGATGGTGACGCCGGATCCAGTACCAGCCAGATTGCCGAACGACTCGGCGTCAAAGTAACCGCTCTCGGCCCCGCTCGAGCGCAACTGATCAATAAAGGCATCATCTACTCCCCCAAGTACGGACAAGTCGCCTTCACCGTCCCGGGTATGTCCGGCTTCATCCTTAGACAGCAGGAAGACTGACTCTCGGGCGACCATCAGCTCCGCCCTCAGTGGGATGCTGAAAGCATTTCAGGACGGGCCACGAACCGCGGCATCACCATCGGCCGCGGACTTCTCGCTACTCCCCCATCATGATCGAACACGCCGGGCTCTTTCGACTTGCCTCTGATACCCCCTAGGGGTATAACTATCCGGAGATACCCCTAGCGGGTACCCGGATGGACCACCTATTCCTGGAGGAGATCCAATGCCCGTGAAGCCACTCGGTTCCCGACTTTCCGGCAGACCTGCCGCTGCGAAGAGCAGGAGCCTTGCTCTGGCGTTGCTGGTGGTTGCCGGCGCGCAGCTGATGCTGGTGCTGGATGATTCGATCGCGAACATCGCGCTGCCGTCGATCCAGAACGAGCTGGCGGTCTCCTCCGCGAGCCTGCCCTGGGTAATCAACGCCTACATCCTGGCGTTCGGTGGTCTGTTGCTCTTCGGGGGAAGGCTCGGAGACCTCTTCGGCCGGCGGCGCATCCTGCAGATCGGTATCGGCCTGTTCACGATCTCATCGCTTGTCGCCGGGATCGCACCGACCGGCCCGGTCCTGGTCGCAGCCCGCGCGGTCCAGGGACTCGGCGCCGCCCTGACCGCGCCGAACGCACTCGCCCTGATCTCCACGACGTTCCCTGCCGGCGAGGCACGAAACAAGGCGCTTGCCCTGTATGGGGCCATGTCAGGCCTCGGGGTGACCGTAGGGCTGCTGCTGGGCGGAGTGCTGACAGGGATGCTCGGCTGGCGGTGGGTGTTCTTCATCAACCTTCCCATCGGGCTCGCCCTGCTCGCCGGCACCCGGACCCTCGTCGACGCACCCCGGCACACCGGCCGGCCGGACGTCCCTGGAGCGGTCACCGGTACCGGTGGGATCGCGGCCCTGGTCTTCGCCATCATCCACGGAGGCGAGCAGGGCTGGGATGTCCCGGCGACACTGATCGTCTTCGCCCTCGCCGCCGTCCTGCTACCGGCGTTCGTCACCATCGAAACCCGCAGCGCGGACCCGATGCTGCCCTTGCGCCTGTTCGCCGACCGCAACCGGACCGGCTCCTACCTCGGCATGCTGTTCGTCAGCTTCGGGCCCATGGGCACCTTCTACCTGCTGACCTCCACATGCAGCACATCCTCAAGTACGGCCCCGTCCGGACCGGGCTGGCCTGGCTGCCCTTCGGCGCCGGCATCATCCTCTCCGCCGGCATCGCCTCGAAACTCGTCGCCAAATTCGCTCCCCGCGTCGTCGCAGTCGCCGGGATCCTCACCTCCACCGCCGCGATCCTCTGGCTCTCGACCATCACCCCTGACTCCGGGTACGTCCAGCACCTCATGGTCGGGATCTTCGCCGTCGCCGTCGGCTTCGGGCTCAGCTTCGTTCCTCTGACCCTCACCGCCCTCACCGGCATCCGCCCCGAAGACTCCGGCATCGCCTCCGCACTGCTCAACGCAGCCCAGCAGATCGGCGTCGCCCTTGGCATCGCCGCCCTGTCCACCATCAGCGTCACCACCACAGAAAGCCGATTCCCGACCGCCCTCGCCGCCCTTCGCGAAGCACGCTCAGCTGGCGACACGGCCATCGCTGCGACCACGAGCCAGGCCATCGTCGACGGCTACACCACCGCCCTGAGCAGCGGAGCCGTCATCCTCGCCGTCGCCGCCCTCATCGTCACCCTTCTGGTCACCGCCCGCCCCCAGGGGGCAGCAAAGCCTCCTGACTCGCAGTCCCGCACTCGGATCGTGTGCGGTTCCGCGTCTCCCGCGCTGCAGGCGGATCAGAGGTGGGCGTGGAACGCCGAGCGGCGGCCGTAGATGGTCAGCAGGAAAGCGATCGAGCCGAAGATGATCATGTTGACGGGCAGGACGAGACCGTCGAACTGGGTCAGGAGGCCCGCTCCGAGGATGCCTGCGAGGAAGATGGCGACATTGAAGGCCACGGGCAGGAAGGAGTTCGCGACGTCGGCATTCTCACCTCCGACGGACGTCAGGGCGGCCTGCAGCTGAGCGGCAGCTCCTCCGAAGGTGAGCCCCCACAGCACGGCGGCGATGAGGATGACCGGTGTCGATCCCGTTCCCACCACGAGGAGTGCGGCCGCTGCGATGAACAGGGCGACGCTCGTGTGCAGGAGGGGGCGGGGCCACCGGTCCAGGAGGGCTCCGGTCAGGACGACACCGCCGATGGACGCGATCCCGAAGACGAGCAGGAGGACGTCGACTGACAGCGTGCTGCTCGTTGCCCGCAGGTAGGGCGACATGTACGTGTAGAGGGTGTTGTGCGCGAGCATCCAGGTTCCGATGACGGCGAGGATGACCGCGATGCCCGGTATCCGGAAGACCTGCCGTAGGGGAAGTTTCTGCGTTCCTCCTGACACTCGGCCCTGGCCGCCGGCGTCGGGTGCGAGCACTGCGATGAGAACGGCGGCGACGACCGCGACGAGGCTGAGTCCGGTGAAGGACCAGCGCCAGTCGAAGGTCATGCCCAGCCATGAACCGAGGGGCGTTCCGAGGGCGAATCCCACAGGAGCGCCTGTAGACACGATGGCCAGGGACAGGCCGGCATTGCGGGGAGGGCTGATGCGGCGCCCGTAGGCGGCGAGTACGCCCCAGATGACCCCGGAGAACGCGCCGGCCACGAAACGTGAGGCCAGGGACAGGGTGATGTCGGTGGAGAATGCCGTGGCCGTGTTGGACAGCACCAGGCCCGCGATCGCCGCGAGGATCAGGGGTTTCCTTCGCAGTCCACGCGTCAGGGCGATCGCAGGCATGGTCACAATGACCGTGCCGAGGGCGTAGGCGCTCACGAAGAGACCCACCGTGCCCTCGGTGGTGCCCATCCCGGAGGCGATGACGGGTAGCAGCCCGGCCGGCATCGTCTCCATGGCCACGAGGACGAACCCGATGACGGCGAGCACGATCAGGGTCAGAAGTGGCAGTCGCTGCGGTGTATCGGGCTGCGCAGGAGCAGTCAGGACGTTGGTGGAATTCATGAACAACTTTCGTGGAATCGGCGTGCAGGAGCGGCGTCAGAACCTGCTGCGGAGGAGGTGTGGTGTCAGGAGGCTTCGACAGGAAGGCGCAGGAGCCGGTCGTCCGAGTCGGAGGGCTCCCCGCGGCCGTCGGTGTTGCTGGTCAGGAGCCATAAACTGCCGTCGGGGCCCGCGGTGACGTCCCGGAGTCGGCCGTAGACACCCGTGAAGTAGTCGGCGGAGGATTCAGGGTCGGCTACCGGCACGGAGCGTAGGACCTGCCCGCGGAGGTTGGCGATGTACAGCGTGTCGTCGAGGCGCGTCATGCCGCTGGGGCTGGCGGCTTCGGGCTCCCACTGCTGGACGGGATCTGTGAATCCTTCGGTCCCGGTGATGCCTTCGACCATGGGCCAGCCGTAGTTGGTACCGGGCGTGATGATGTTCAGCTCGTCCCAGGTGTTCTGCCCGAATTCTGTGGCGAACATGGTGCCGTCCTCCGCCCACGCCAGACCCTGGGGGTTGCGGTGCCCGTAGCTGTAGGTGAACGAGCCGGGGAACGGATTGTCGGCCGGAACCTGCCCATCAGGAGTCATCCGGAGGATCTTCCCGGCGAGGGAGGACCGGTCCTGGGCGGCGTCGCGTCGGCCGGCGTCGCCCGTTGTCGCGTACAGCATGCCGTCGGGCCCGAACGCCAGACGACCGCCGTCGTGATAGCTCGCCGAAGGAATGCCCTCCAGCAGTGTCTCCGCCTCCCCCAGTTCCACGGCGTCCGGGTTTCCGGTGAGAGCGAAGCGCTGGATGCGATTTCCGTCCGCTGCCGTGGAGTAGACGTACAGCCTCTGCTGATCGTCGACGGCCAGGCCGAGCAGGCCGCCCTCCCCCGAGCCTGCGACGCCTTCGACGGTTCCGGCGACGCGGGTCGAACCGTCGGTGAGGACTTGCAGGATCCGGGCGCTGTCGCGTTCGCTGACGAGAGTCGCCCCCTCGGAGAATGCCACGGACCACGGAGCGTGTAAGCCCGAAGCGACTGTCACGAGCTCGGCCGACGGCACCGGTCGGCCCGGTGATGCCGTTGCCCCGCCCGTGCTCGGATCCGAGGGGCCGGTGGTGCCCGAGGGCGCATTGTTCGCCGGGGACGACGACGAGGAGACGGACGGCGAGGTGGCCCGAGGGCCGGCGTCGTCGGTTGCCGCGCTGCAGGAGGTGATCAACACCGCCACGCTGACGGTCGCAACCGTGGCTGATCGGCGTATGGAACGCATGGTCACAATAGTCCTCCTCGTGGTGCGGCTGCTGTATCCAGTTCACCGCCGATTCCGCACGCAAGGGAGTCCCTGGTAAGGGATGTATTGGCAGGGCACCCCCGCGCAGGGAGGGGCGACCTACGCTTGACGCATGGACAATCGAGCGGAAGTCCGGGATTTTCTGATGTCGCGGCGCGCAAAAGTCACCCCTCAGGACGCAGGCCTGATCGCAGGCCTCAACCGTCGTGTGCCCGGGCTCCGCCGCAACGAGGTCGCGACACTGGCCGGTGTCAGCGTCGAGTACTACTCGAAGCTCGAGCGCGGGGCCATCGCCGGCGCATCGTCCTCCGTCCTGGACGCCTTGGCGCGGGCGTTGCAGCTCGACGACGCCGAGCGCACCCACCTGTTCGACCTCGCCCGGGCAGCGGACGGCGTACCCGCTTCCGGTCGCCCACGGCAGAGAACGCCCAGGAAGGCGCCGGCACGGCCGAGCCTGTTCTGGGCCCTCGAAGCGATCACCGACGGGATCGCGTTCGTCCGCAACCAGAGCCAGGACCTCCTCGCCACGAACGCCCTCGGCCGCGCCTTCTACTCGCCGCTGATCGGCAACGGCGGCAGAACACCGAATCTCGCGCGCTTCCAGTTCCTGGATCCGGCTTCCCGCGACTTCTACCCAGACTGGGAGACGTTCGCCGAGATGTGCGTGGCGATCATGCGGGCAGAAGCAGGGCGGGACCCCCGCAACCGCGCCCTCCAGGAGCTCGTGGGGGAACTCTCCACCCGCAGCGACACGTTCCGCACGCTATGGGGCGCCCACGACGTGCGGCAGCACGGAGCCGGCACCAAGCGGTTCCACCACCCCGTGGTCGGCGAACTCAGCCTGGCCTACGAGGAGTTGCTGCCCACGGCCGAGCCCGGGCTGGTCTTTCTGATCTACACCGCCGAACCCGGGTCGCCGTCGGCGGAGCGGCTTCGACTGCTCGCCTCCTGGGCTGCGGAGCACCGGTCCCCGCGAACAATTCCAGGTGCACAGCTCAGAGAATGATCGGCTGTGGGGCTCGGCATGGTGTCCGCAGCAGGTGCCGTAGGGTGATCGGCCGGCTTCAGCCCGGAGCACGGCGACGATCTGACGGGTCTGTGCTTCCCACCTCCGGTAAAACGTCTGCGCACGGGGGTCGAGGAGGATGAATCGGGCGGCGTTCACCGGAGGCTCGGCGTCGTCGAGCATGTCGGAGAGCAGCGCGCCCCAGAGCGTTGGTCGCGACGGCATCGAGCCGCGCGTTCTGGACGAAGACGGGCACTGTGGGCATCGCATCGATGGTCTGTTGCAGGCCCGGTGTGAGCCGTGACTTTTTCGTCGAGCGGGGTCGTTGCTGCGGGTGGGCCCCTGCAGTTGCCGCGCGGACAAGGGCATGCAGGTGTGCGTGCTCGGCGTCATCGAGGTGTAGGGCGCGGCTGATTCCGTCGATGACGGCTTCCGAGACGCCCGCTGCATTACCCCGCTCGAGCCGTCTGTAGTACTCGGGGCTCATCCCGGCCACCAGCGCAACCTCCTCCCGCCGCAGGCCGGGCATACGGCGGCGACCCCCGAAGTCCGGCAAGCTCACCTGCGCGGGAGTAAGCCGGAATCATCAGCCACCCGCGCTGGTCAGCAGGGCGGGGACCAGCGAAAGCTAGGCCAGGCGCTCGTGACGCTCTCCGACGAGTTGCCCAGGCGTTTCATCGCCGGTGCCGACGGAAGTGCAGGCGAGGAGCAGAACCTGGCCACCATCCAGCTGCTCACCGGGTCCTCCGGTGCAGGAGGACATATCCGGCGACTGCAAGGGTCCCGGCTACGGCTTCTGCCACTGCCGTCAGAGTCTTCTTCGCGTACCAGACCGGCTCATACATGGACGGGATGGGCCCGATCGCCGGCACCTGCACATATCGATACAGAACCACCGCTGCCAGAGCAGACAACGCCACGACGGCGGCGAGCGCGTAGGCGGCTCGACTGCCCCTGATGAGGACATACGCCGCAGCGAGGACCGCAACGACCGCCTGGATCCGGAAGAGGTTGCCCCCGCCGATTCCGGTCGGTGCGGCCTGCTGAAACCCTGGGGCAAGCTGGAAGTGGATAACCGCACTGACGATCAGACCCACTGCAACCAGGACCCGCAGGGCGATCATCAGCAGTCGATTGCGCGCCTCTCCCCCGGCGTCGGGACCCTGTCTCGGTGGAGGTTGAGCTTTCCTGTTGCCGGCAGCGGCTCCTGACGTGCTCATCCGACGACCAGGGTTCCGGACATCGCGGGGTGATAGGTGCAGATGACGGCGTACTCGCCTGCTTCATCCGGTGCGGTGAACGTCACTGTCTCACCGCCGGAAACGTCGACGTCGAACCCGCCCTCGTCCTTGGCCGTCACCGTATGCGGAGCGTCGTCCTCATTGATCACCGTCACCGTCGCGCCGGGTGCGATGGTCGCAGGCATCACGTATTCGAAGTCCGCGATGGTGATCGTCGCTTCTTCCGCCGGCGCAGCTTCCGTCGACGTCCCGGCGCCGGCGGTGGCCGCCGCTGATGCGGGTGCCGTAGCTGCACTGGTCGCCCCAGCCGTGCTGGGCTCGGTATCGGAGCCGCAGGCGGTGGTGCCCGTAATGGCCGCGGCGAACATCAGAACTGATATTCCGTAACGTATCTTCATGGCGATTCTTCCCGGGAGTGATGAGTCGGTGAGCGGCGGGGTGAGTTGTCAGGCAGGTGGCTTGGTGGGTGGCCCTGCCATCGACGATGGCACTCGTTCAGGGTGCACGGGGCCGGGCCGGGAGAAGTCGTCGGAAACTCCAGTACGCTCCGGTGGGACAGGTGCTTGCGATCCACGCCTGCACGAACCACCACCTGAAACGCACGGACTGTCGACGACTTCCCCTCGCGGCTGCGAATGTGCGTCACCGCCTCGAAAGACGGGCGACGGACTTCACTGGATCATCGTCCCGTCGGGAGCCACCACGTACCAGACATCGCCGACGGCCTGCCCGTTGACGTCACCGGCGGCCAGGTCCTTGTTGAAGTAGTAGATCGGCATCCCGTTGATGGTCATCTGCAGTTCACCCTCGGGGGTCTCGATCGTGCCGACCTCACCGGTGACACCTTCCACCTCCGGGGTCTCGGTTCCGCTGATCACCGGCGGCCAGGCCACGAGGCAATCGTCCGTACAGGCACTGACCCCCGAATCGGCAACGTCCTTGGTGAAGTAGTAGACCGTCATGCCCTTGGCATCGACCACGATCTCGCCCAGGTCACTCGTCGCCACACCCAGCGTGGTCGGACCGGCCGCCGCAGGCGCACTGGCCTCCGGAGTGGCGTCCCCACTGGCCGCACCGCTCGCCTCGGCTGTCGGTGTGGTCTCAGCTGTCGGTGTGGCTTCGGCTGTGGGTGTGGCTTCGGCTGCCGCCGTCGTCTCTGCCGGCGCTTCGGAAGCCTCGGCCGCTACGGTCTCGGCGGCCTCCTGCCCGGACCCGGAACACCCTGTCAGCGCCAGTACGGTCAGTGCGACTCCGGCCAATGAAGTGGAAAGTTTCTTACCCATGGTTTCGATCCTCCTGATTGTCCCGGCAGGGGGCCGGGCCCGGCGGGACAGACGTACTGCCACCCCTGAGGAGAAGACTGCATCCCACTTCTTGGATAAACCTTCGGAAGCTCTGTCCAGGGAATACACAGCAGTTCGTCCGGGCCCGAAGACGGTGCTGCTGCCCTACACTCCCCCCTCGCTTCCGGCGCCTCCCGACATGCGCCTCGCTGGGGTCACCGCGTGCGGGCTCGACGCTCCACCGGCTCGAGCTTTGCGACCGCCCGCTCACCGGGTGGGATCTGTCTCGCTCGTACATGGCTTCCTGCTGATGGGCACGCAGGGTTTTCCCAATATCCGCTGAGTACCGTCGAGGGCATGCTTCCTTGTCCGGTGCTTCGGTGCACAAATCCCGGTGCCGCCTTCGTGGTGGGTAGTCAGGGCCTGCATGGTGGTTATCGGGAGGCCTACGTCTGCGAGGACCACAAAGCGTTGATCGATGCCGGTTCCCCGTGGTGCATCGAAGGGCACTCGGTCCATTTGGGCCAGGACATCACGCCGGTCCTGGAGAGCTGGTCTGCCCGCCCGAGCGTAGGTGCTGAAGGCTTCACTCTCACCCTTCAAGTGGCGGGCCAGATCAAGTCCTTCGACGTCTTTCTGACCCCGACCGAAGCGAGGACGCTGGCTGTGTTCATCAACTCGGCCAGCAATGACAACGTCCGCCAGCACCTGACAACCCGTTGATGCACCGGTGACACTGACGGCCCGGTGACACTGACGGCCCGGTGACACTGACGGCCCGGTGACACTGACGGCCCGGTGACACTGACGGCCCGGTGACACTGACGGCCCGGTGACA
>NZ_JBTNDN010000007.1:0-202333 GCF_054510975.1 Arthrobacter rhamnosi
GGGGAAAAAAAAAAAAAAAAAAAAAGAAGAAAAAAAAAAAGGAAAAGGAAGGGGAAAGTGGGGAGGAGGGGGGTTTTCTCCCCCCCGGGGGAGCCCCCACCCCTCTGCGTGTAGAACCTAAAACTCTAACTGTCGCTCTCGATTCACCGCCACAGTAGACAAACGCGTGACTTGGTATTCAAGCGCTAGTTCATGCCCTCTGCGGCGATGAGTAGATTGTTGCCTTGATCTTGTAGCATTTTATGAGGATGCCTTGACCTGACAGATGAGGTTGCGATTCGTTGTGGTATCACTCATTTGCTCCATCTGCTGCGAATCCTCAGTTAGTCCACCGACCACCTTACGCGGCACGACTAGTCCAGCTGTTCCACCAGCGTCTTTAGATCGTCGAGAGCTCCCCATACACCGTTCGAACCTACGAAAGGCTCAGCTTTCCTCACCAACGCCCTAATCTCTGATGCCAGTTGGGCGGCAGGCATGTCATAAGCAGCCTGCGCTAGTGCCTCAGCTTCGTCTGCAAGATTTGGCTGTGCTGAAATTAAGACCCCTCCTAACTGTCGAACCCTCGTCCTAGCACTAAGTTTCTCAGCGAGCGGTTGTTTCTTTATCGGCAAAATTGATCAACTTTCTCAGTTCAGCACCGAAGACGGTTCCTGATGCCACGCCAGCTTAGGACAGATGATAGAGGAACTACTCCACTCGAGGCGGAGGCTACCCGCTAAGCCGTGGGTGCCACTGCCGCCTGGACTGCCATCCAGATAATAGGGTTTGCTGCTGGTCTGGGATGCGAGTATAGCTTGCGGATCATCCCCTGGATGCAAGACAGCGAAGACGAGGCATCTAGAACTACGCGCGCATGGCTTTGGGAGTAGACGTGGGAACCGGCCACGCCTGCATCGTGCCGCAGTACTCCTTACGTTCTCGTTTCACCGTTTTTCCCAGAGTGATACAGATCCTTTCCTCTCCTCTGGATCGCATGGACAACAGATGAGAGCATGTCAACATGCTCAGTCGTCTCCTGATTTTTGTGTCGATAGTTGTTGTCGTATGTGCCGTGGTGATGGTGATGCTTGCAGCAAAAAATCCTGAAGGCCTTGCCAGTGCGCTGGGAATTTGGGGCTTCGTGCTGTCCGTGGTCGGGATTGTTTTAGGCGTAGCGGGCCTTCAAACAGCGAAACCCACGAGCGACCCGGTGCCGGGGGTACAGGTGATTCACGCACAGCAAGGGGATGCTTTCGGGGTTCAGAACGGAACTATGAACGTGGACCGGCGGTCAAGCCCCGAAGCGAAGCTGAGCGATAACTGATGACGAGGACCCCTCTCTTCAATCGGAGCGCCCCTGCAACCTTGGAGGAACCCGCGGATGACACCAGTGGCCTCCAGACGGTGCACGGGGGTGCCGGTGATGTGTTCGCTGTTAAAAACGGCGACCTCTACGCCTGGACGTATCGAGGCGATCCGCAATATCGGTTGCGGCCAGCTGGCACGGGACCAGCGGAGCTATCAGAAACTACAGCTCGCAGGTTTCCGAGCCGCCTGCTGGCTGCCCGTTACGAAATAGTCAATTTCATTGGCCGCAAGAACGAGCTTGAGGAATTGAGGAATTGGGCGTCGGAACCGGCCGGAACCGCGGTGAGAGTCGTCCGCGCTATGGGCGGGCAGGGAAAGACACGGCTCGCAGCTCGATTAGCCTTCGACATGGCCCAGTCTGGGTGGGCGGTGGTGGAAGCCCACCACCGCGAGGCCCCCCGTCTGGGAGGCACCATGACTGCCGCAGATACCGCTACATCTCGAGACAGCGCCGGACTGCTGGTGCTTATCGACTATGCGGACCGCTGGCCCATCGCGGACTTGCTCGCCATACTGGACGCACATATCAATCTCCCTGGCCCGGTCCGGGTCCTGCTGGTGGCACGGGGAGTTCAGGGCTGGTGGAAATCAGTGGAAGGCGCACTACTTGACGCGGGGATTGACGAGGTCGACGAAGTCAAGCTGCCACCTTTAGCCGACGGACTGGCCCGTGAAGGATTGGACGCCCACCACGCATTTAACGCGGCAGTGACAGCATTTTCCCCGTACCTTGGTCTGACCGATCCATCCTCCGTATTAATCCCTGAGTACGCATCAGCACTTGGCGGGGAGCATGCGTTGACCCTATACATGGCGGCCTTGGTCGCAGTTGATGCAACAGCCCGTGGATCGGAATTACCATCTGACCGTGCGGCGCTGTCAACCTACTTGCTGGATCGGGAGCTGAAAGGGTGGGAGCAGCTCGCGAGCTCGGGCAAGATTACCTCCACGCCGCAGCAGATAAGACATGCCAGCATGGTAGCGGCACTCACCCAAGCCGTGCCCTACTCCGAGGGCATACAGGTAGTCCAGGCCACCGGAATCGCAACATCTGACTCTGAAGCGGATCAGCTATTGCGGGATCATAAGGTTGCCTATCCCACAATGAGGCCGGAGATGGTGCTCGACGCGATGGCTCCTGACCGCTTGGCCGAAGATTACATTGCGCTCACCATTCCTGGAAGTGAACCAGAATCCGATTTCGCTGACCCATGGGCCGTTTCTGCTTTGAGCCGCTTGCTCCTGTCAAACCAATTTTTGCAGCCCAACCGCCCCTCTTCCATGCCCACATACCTCCGGCCCGCAGTTATAGGGTTGGTGGAAGCAGCATCACGTTGGCCCCATCTACTTCCTCAGGCATTGCGTCCGATCCTTGACCAGAACCCAGCTCTAGTGCTTGCCGGCGGTGGCGCGACCACGGCCCGTCTTGCTTCATTGGCTGACGGCGATAACGATCTCCTTAATCTCATCGCTGGACAGCTTCCTCCAGGAATGAACCTCGACTTCGATGAAGCTGCCGTCGTCGTTTCAGAGCGTCGGATGGCGCTTGTCCCGAACGCGAGCACGAACACCGCCGAACACGCCAAGCTACTAGCGGAGCTGGGCTACAGGTACCACAACGTGGGCCGACGTCAGGACGCACTGGCCCCTACCCAGGAAGCCGCCGACACTCTTCGGATGCTGGCCGACCCCGAGACC
Organism: Arthrobacter rhamnosi; assembly: GCF_054510975.1. Lineage (NCBI taxonomy): Bacteria > Bacillati > Actinomycetota > Actinomycetes > Micrococcales > Micrococcaceae > Arthrobacter > Arthrobacter rhamnosi. The sequence continues at coordinate 3,049 of NZ_JBTNDN010000007.1, forward strand.
GGACGCCCCGCCGCCTACCTCCCCGACCTCGCGATGTCACTGAACAACCTCGGTGCCCTATTGGCGGACCTAGGCCGGCACCAAGACGCACTGGCCCCTACCCAGGAAGCCGCCGACATTCTTCGGATGCTGGCCGACCCCGAGACCGGACACCCCGCCGCCTACCTCCCCGACCTTGCGATGTCACTGAACAACCTCGGTGCCCTATTGGCGGATTTGGGCCGGCACCAAGACGCGCTGGCTCCAACCGAGAAGGCCACCGATAACTACCGGATGCTGTCCGATCCTGCGACCGGAAACCCGGCCGCCTACCTCCCGTATTTTGCGGGATCGCTGAATAACATTGGGATTCGCTTGGCGCAATTGGGCCGGCACCAAGACGCGCTGGCTCCAACCCAGAAGGCCACCGAGACCTACCGGATGCTGTCCGATCCTACGACCGGAAACCCGGCCGCCTACCTCCCCGACCTCGCAATGTCACTGAACAACCTCGGTAATCGGCTGGCGGACCTGGGCCGACACCACGACGCACTGGCTCCCACCCAGGAAGCCGCCGACATCTATCGAACCCTGGCCGACCCCGAAACCGGGAACCCCGCCGCCTACCTCCCGAACCTCGCAGGATCATTGAACAACTTTGGGATTCGCCTAGCGCAATTGGGGCGGCACCGAGACGCCCTGGCCCCCACCCAGGAAGCCGCCAACGTTCGTCGCGTTTTGGCTAACCCCGAGACCGGAAACCCCGCCGCCTACCTTCGGGACTTCGCCGGATCGCTGAACAACCTCGGTAACCGGCTGGCGCAATTGGGCCGGCACCAGGATGCATTGGCCCCCACCCAGGAAGCCATCAACACTTTTCGGACTTTGGCCAACCCCGAGACCGGAAACCCCGCATACCTCCCCAACCTCGCAATGTCACTGAACAACCTCGGTAACCGGCTGGCGCAATTGGGCCGGCACCAGGATGCATTCGCCCCCACTCAGGAAGCCATCAACACTTTTCGGACGCTGGCCAACCCCGAGACCGGAAACCCCGCATACCTCCCCAACCTCGCAACATCACTAGGGACCATGGCAGAGATCTGCCGTTTGAGTCGAAGGCACGTGGAGGCTGGACTCTCCGCTGCACATGAATCTGTGAAACTTCACGAGACGCTAGCAGCCGCAGGTGACGAAGCCTCACGGCAGCGATTAGGGTCAATACGCGAAATCAGAGAATCTTTACTTAGCGGGGGCAAAGATGATTATCGGAGTGTTCGTTGACTAGGCACGAAACGGATCACCGATGTGCCGCGTAGAGTCACTCGTTTAGGGTGCAACAAATTCACAATAAGTTAAGACCGATGGCGGCAATCCCAACATTTATTGAGAAAATTGCCCTAATTTACTACCGGCAAGAACAGAAACTGAATGATTTAGCATAATCGAAGTGATAATGGCCATGTATTGCCGTCAAGAATGGTAATCAGTACATGTTGAACCTTCTAGGCGACCCTCCGTTCGGTTACGTCCGCGTCATCCATTGTTGCCAACAAGTGCCGCCGTTGATTGCCCGCAATTTTCCTACTCGGCCTTTGGCAACATAATACGAGATGGTCCATCTGGTGGGCCAGTTCAGCGAGCTCGCTGAACTGGCAAGCTAAGTTTCGGGACTGCGCGGATGCCAGTGCGGGTCATTTATGCTGTCGGCGGTCACGGCAAGACGCAATTAGCGGCGCAGATTGCGCGTACTCTGGCGGCATCGGGTTGGGCAGTTGTAGAGGCTTTCCACACCCTGTGCGACGTGCGGGCCAATTTCAAACCGCACGCCGTCACGCTCGATTCCGTACCTCATAACGGGGTCGGAAGCGAGCACCTTCGCCTGCAAAGTCAGGAGCCGACGGGTGCGCTTAGAGTGTCGGCCATCTCCCACCACAGCCGGTTCACCTCGACGTACCGGTCTGTGGGGTCGAGCGGCTTCGCCCACGGCTTGTCGATGATGTAGTGAATGTTCTTCACCGACGCCGGATCCCACACCGACGGGTGCTGGTGCTGCAGGGTCTTCAGCGCGTTGTAGACGTAGGGCAACGGCTGCCAGCGGTCGCGGTAGAACTCGTTGAGGAAGTCCTGTTCGGCGAACGGGTAGTGCGACAAATCCTCCACGCCTGCCAGCCGCCCCACCATCTCGGCGAGGACGGCCTCGTCGGGCGACAGCACGAGGAAGCCGCCGTTCAGGTAGTTGTCCGTCGCATCCGGTTCAGTGACGTGGTCCCCGCCCCGGCAGTGCGTGTAGAAGCAGGTCTCGGGCCGCCAGCTCGGCGGATAGCTCGCAATCCGGTTGGGGTTGCACCGGCAGGCGTGGCAGGCGGCGATGGCGCCGTCGGCCAGGTCCAGCGAGAACAGCTCGTCCATGTTGCGGGTCACCAGCATGTCGGCGTCCAGGAAGACGACGCGCTCGAACTCGGTGAGGCCCCAGACTGCCAGCTTGGTCCACACCTCCGCGAACCGGGAGTTGGCGTAGCTGTCCGCCGATCCCCCGGCCGGCCGCAACGGTGCGACCTCGCGCAGGAGGCATCCGTCGTCCTGCAGGACGCGCCGGGCCTGCTCGTCGATCCCCTCGGTCACCATGACGACGAGGGGGGCGGTGCTGCCGGAGGCCGCCAGCGAGGCCCGCAGCGTCCGGACCCCGATCAGGTAGTCGGGTTGAGTCAGCAAGGTCACCCAGGCGTTCATCGGTGGTGCTCCTGTCGTAGTAGCGGGGTCGGGTCAGTCGAGGAGCGCATCGGTGAAGGCATTGGCGAAGCGGTGCTCCGGGTCCAGCGTCTCGCGCACCCGGCGGAAGGCTTCCCACTGGGGGTAGAGCGCCGGCCAGTCGTAGAGGGACTCGTCGAAGTACTTGCCCCAGTGGGGCCGGCCGCCCTCCTCGGCCAGGGCCCGCTCCACGGCCCGGAGGAAGCTGTCGCCCTCCTCGGACAGCGAACCGTCGGCCGCGTAGTAGACCACGAAGCCGAAGTAGCAGGTGTCCTGGCCGTTCGACGGGCTCAGCCATCCCTCGGACGCGCCGGTGCAGCGCAGGATCACCGGGTAGTGCATGCGGGGGCGGGTCTCCGCGTGCCAGTCCTTGATCTTCCTGATGACCGCTCCGGCCTGCGCGAGCGGGATGCCGATCTCCACGTTGATTTGGGGGGTCGCGATCCCCTTGCAGAACACCTGGTAGATGTCACCCGTGACGTCGGTGAAGTCCCGGAAGCGCGACACCGTGCGGAGCGACTTGCCGTTGTCGGCGACGCCCTTGCTGTCGTCGCGGAGGTGCTGCAGCGTTGCCTCGATCGTGCTGTTCATGGACGTATCGGTCGTCGCGTACTCCACGAGCTGACTGCCGCCGGCCCGGTACCGCGACACCTCGTCGTCGGACGCCTCGTTGGCGGTCCAGACCTGGACCTGGTTCTCCTGGGGGAACCACCACGCCTTGACCAGGATGTTCTCCCGGTTCCAGGTCTCCAGGTCCGTCTCGAGTGTGCCCGCGTCGACGGCCTTCTTCACGCAGGTGTAGATCATCGACTCCCGTGCACGCAGTGTCACGGCGGTGATCACGCCCAGTGAACCGAGACCGAGCTGGACGGCGGGGAAGTCCGGGTGGTCATGGTCGAACTCCGCGACCGTGCCGTCGGCCAGCACCATGCGGATCGCCAGCGCGGCGCCGGCGATCGAGCTCTGCTGCAGGCCTTGGCCGTGGGTTCCGGTGGACAGCGCACCGGCCAGCGTCTGCTCGGCGATCACTCCGGGAGAGGCGTCCAGCATCTGCCCCCGCGCGGTGAGGAACGCGTACACCTCGGCCAGGGAGGTCGAGCCGGCGAAGGTCGCGGTGTCCTCGGTGCTGGAGATCAGGCCGCTCAGCCTGCTCAGGTCCAGGAGCGTGCCGGCCCCGTCCGCGACCTCGATCATCCTGCCGGGCGACATCCGGCTCCCGATCATCCGGACCCGGCCGTCGCTGGTGGACAGGAAGTCGCATAGCTCCGCCTCGGTGGCCGGCGCGACGACCGAGCCGGGCAGGCCCAGCCGGGAGTTCCTGGCCCAGTTGCGGAGCCGGATGTCCTCGCCGGTGAGCTCCGGCTCCTGGTGGGGGTAGGTGAGCTGTGTGATGGCCATGACGAGTCTCCTGTAGAAGTTCGGTTCTGCCTTCGAAGCCGCCCCAACGGGCGCGACTGATCCATCGGGCACGGGTGTTTCCGGCCACCGTGGATGAATTTCTCAGTTCTGTAGAAGTCCTGCTGACACCATAGCCCTGCCTCGTCAGGGGGATGTTTACACTGACAGAATGACTGTCGTCTGCGTGCCCGACTCGAATGCCCGTGATTTCCTCGGAGCCCTGCCCGACGAGGTCGAGGTGATCGTCTGGGACGGCGAGGGCGAGAAGCCCGAGCGCCTGGCGGAGACCGTCTTCTGGGTGCCGCAGGTCGAGGAGTCCACCAACCTCCCCGGGAAGTTCGCCGCCATGCCGAAGCTCGAGGTCACTCAGCTGACGAGTGCCGGCGTGGAGGACATTCTCGAGCACGTCCCGGACGGTGTGACTCTGTGCAGCGCCCGTGGCGTACACGGTCCGGCCGTCGCCGAACTGGTCCTGGCCGTCGTCCTGGCCACGCTGCGCCGGCTGCCCCACTTCGGTGAAGCGCAGCGACAGGGCCGGTGGGACCCGATGGAGGCCGACGACCTGCGCGACAAGCGCGTGCTGATCATCGGCGCCGGCGACCTCGGAGAGCAGACCGCGCGCCGCCTGCGGAGCTTCGATGCCGTTCCCGTGCTCGTGGCGCACACGGCACGTGACGGCATCCACGCCACCTCGGAGCTGCCGGGCCTGCTGCCCGAGGCCGACGTGGTGGTGCTGACCGTTCCGCTCACGGAGGCCACGACAGGTCTCGTCGACGCGGAGTTCCTGTCCCGGATGCCCGACGGCGCCCTGCTGGTCAACGTGGCGCGCGGCAAGGTCGTGGACACCTCGGCACTGCTCGCGGAACTGACGTCCGGGCGGCTGCGCGCCGCCTTGGACGTGATGGAGCCGGAGCCCCTGCCTGCTGACCACCCGCTGTGGAACGCACCGAACCTGATCATCACCCCGCACGCCGCCGGCTCCATCGCGCAGTCCGGCCCGCGAGCCTTCGCGCTGGTCAACGCGCAGGTGCGCCGCTACGTGGCCGGCGAGGACCTCGTCAACGTCGTGAAGGGTGCCCACTGAATCCTCACGCATACGCTGTGAAGTTCGGGCCGAGGGTGTCGAGCCAGGCGGCCGGATGCACGGCCACGGCGTCTGCGCCCGGCCTGGCCCGCGCGGCCGCGACCGCCTCCTCCAGTGCCGCTCCGGTCCGGGCGAACGGGTAGCGGTCGAGCACCCAGCGGCGGTTCGCTGCGCGGACCGGCGCCAGGGCGTCGAGGTCCTGGATCAGGGACGCCACCTGGTCACGGATCAGCAGCGGTCGCTGGTCCGGGACCCGCCACGCGCCGGGTGCCTCGAACAGCTCGTGCCCGCCGCCGCCGTCGTACCCGACAACCAGGCAGCCCGACGCCAGTGCCTCGGCGACCGGTAGACCGTAGCTCTCGGTGTGCCCGAGGGCGACGAAGACCGCCGAGCCTGCCAGGGTGGCGGCCACCTCCGCCCTCGGGGCATGGACCAGTTCCACCAGCTCCACCCCCGAGAGCCGTGGCTCGCCGGCCAGCAGCCGCTTCAGCAGCGAGGCCTCCCGCGGCCGCTTCCTGGGGAACCAGCTCACCCGGAGCTGCCCGGCGGCGCCGGGGGCGAACAGCTCGCCGTCGACCGGGTTGGGCACCACGCTCACCGGCAGGCCGGGCAGCGCGGCGGACAGCACGTCGCGGCTCTCCTCGGACACCACCCAGATCGCGGGCGCCGGTGACCACCCGGGGAAGTCCTCACCGGGAGCACCGGCAGCGAAGGTGTAGAAGTGGTTCTGGTTGAAGATGACCTTGCGCGCTCCGGGTGCCGGATCGCGGCCCTGGACGGTCGGCGTCTCCGGCAGCACCAGGAGGTCGTCGGCGCCGATCGCAGTCGTGGCGCCGAACAGCATCGGCACGTCGTCGGCGATCCAGTCGGTGCGGTCGTCCGCGTCGGGCAGCCACAACCAGGCCTCGTGGCCGCGCTCGCGCAGCAACCGGACGTGCTGGGTCATCACGTGCACGCCGCCGCTGTGGTGGCGCGTCGCGAAACCGGCGTAGACAATCCGCCCCGGAGACCGTCCGGGAGTGCTCACCATGCCGGAGCCGTCAGGTACCAGGACGCGCCGCTCCCGGTGTTGTGGGCGGGGAACGAGTCCGGGCCGAGCCCGACGTCCGCCCGCCACCCGTCGCCCCACTTGGCGTCCAGTCCGTGGAGGATCTCCGCCCGGTTGCCCTCGGAGCTCTGACCGGTCCGATTCATCGTCTGCCGCCGCAGGTGTGAGACGTAGGCGCCCTCCGTGACCACGCACCGCAGGCCGGCCGCCCGCGCGCGGATCGCCAGGTCGATGTCCGCGCCGTAGCCGTGCCGCGGGAAGGTGACCTCGTCCAGGCCCCCCAGTTCGACGACGGAGGGCACGGCGAGCGCTATCGCGGTGCCGTCACAGAAGTCGACGTCGCGCAGCACGTCGCGCGGGACGTATTCCGCGGCGGTACCCGGGATCGCGGAGGCCCGCTGGTGGAGCCAGAAATCGTCGTAGCAGGCCGCCGCGAGCGCGATGTCGTCCGCTGTGGAGAAGGGCGCGAGCAGTCCGTCGAGGAACCCGGGTGACAGCCGGATGTCGTTGTTCAGCACCACGCAGACCGCATGGCCATCGCGCAACGCCGTCTGCAGGGCCCAGTTGGCGGCGCCGATCCACCGCAGGTTGCGCCCCGGGCGGTGGACCTCGATGTTCCCCTCGGGGAGCACGTAGTCACCGGCGTTGTCGACCACCACGATGCGCAGGGCCGGGTCGAGGTCGCTTCCGTCGCGGACCAGATCACGCACCACCGCATCGGTCAGCTCCGGCGAACCGAAGGCGGGGATGACCACCAGTGCCGACGCGGCGGTCGTCGAGGGGGTCATTGCCCGACGCGGGCGGCGCGGCCCCCGCGGTGGCCGTTCAGCGTGATGATCAACATCGGTTCCCGTCGGGTCAGGTGGACGTGTGCCACGGCAGAAGACTACGGAGTAGTTCTGCCAGGCCCGGCGGAAGGATGGCTCTTTCTTGTGTGATGTGCCCCACGCGGCCTGAGGTAACCACATCGTGTCCGTTCTAGTTGCACGCACTCCTCCGTCCGCACAGAGAGAACGTTCGCCGTGGCAGCGGATCGCTTCCGAAGTCCCAAGTACCTCTGTTCGACGGCATGAACCGCATCCGTGGCGGACCCATTCTGATCCCGGGGCAAGTGGAACATGGTCATTGCCGGGCCGCCGCGCTCGCGGCGGGATGGGACTACGTCTGGCGGACCGCGCAGAAGAAGTAGCTGCTCCCACACGCCTAGGATCGAGACCATGACAAGCGACGAAGACCTCGACCCACCCGTGCCCAGCTACCTCGAGGGCATCGAGCTCAAGAGGGTCCACGACGGCAAGGTCATCAAGGAGCACGACGACGATTCGTCACCCTCGGACGGCCCAGGCAAGTAGCTCTTCGACCATCACATCCTGACGACTTATCGGCTTCCAAGGATTACCGCATCCAATAGGGTCTTTGAAAGCGCGATTTAGTACCAGCCTCCCCAACGAGCAGGGTGACCCTTATGTCAGACAACGAATCGATGATCGAACCGATGCCGAAGTGGCACGAGTTCATGCGGCCAGTGCTTAGGGTTCTCTCTGACGGTAGAACAAGAACTAGACGCGAACTGATCGCCGACGTGCTCGATCAGGAAGCCATTCCGGAGGATCAGCGCGCCATCCTCCTCGCCTCGGGGCAGCCGAGCGCCGAGAATCGGATCGGGTGGGCGATGTCCGACCTGACACGAGCTACCGCGGTGGCCAAACCTGAGCGCGGACGCTTCATCATCACCGATGTCGGCCGGCAGCTACTCGCTGCCAACGGAGGAAACATCACGAAGGAAACACTTCGAGCAATACCTGCGTACAACGACTATGAGCCAAGGCGTCAGAATGTCGCAACAAACAACGCGGTTCAAAGGCGGACTGATGAGGAATCCGAACTCGATCCGACTGAGCAGATCGAGAGCGGTATCGAGCTTCTGAGAGCGGATGTCGCGACCGATTTGCTGAAGCGCCTCCAGGATCGTCACCCGGACTTCTTCGAGGAGGCTGTCGTGAAGCTGCTCCTCGCAATGGGCTACGGCGGCGCGGAGAACCGTGGCCGACGAATTGGGGGAACAGGTGACGGTGGCGTTGACGGAGTCATAGATCAGGACGCGCTCGGTCTCGATCAGATATACATTCAGGCCAAGCGTTACGCGGCGGAGTCAACGGTTGGGCGCGAAGCCATCCAATCATTCGTTGGCGCACTCGCAGGGCGTGGGGCGACTCGGGGAGTGTTCATCACGACAAGCCGATTCTCAACCCAAGCCCTCGACTATGCCCGAGCCATTCCGACGCGCATCATTTTGATCGACGGCAAGCAACTCACCGATCTAATGATCCGTCATTCCGTCGGTGTGCAGGTAGCTAAGACATACACCGTCGTCGAGGTTGACGAGGACTTCTTCGAGTAGCGGTGGCATTCTAAGCCCAGCCACAGGAATCGCAGGGCCTCAGCTATCTTCGGCCCCCGTGCGACAACGACTGGCAGTCCTTCTGCAATCGACGCCCGGGGCACTTTTGCACCTGATAATGCTCTACTCAGCCGGCTATCCAGGCAGATCGGGGTGCACGATGCTGGGTGATGGCGACGGTTGCACGGGCGGCGTGGACGAGGACACCACGACGTGTTGTAGCGCTCCTGCCCCGATCCATAGCACCAGGGCCAGCAGCACAAGACGCCACATGGCACCGAGACAGCTGGGCTCGTTCTTTCGACGTCGTCGATTCGAAGGCGTGGCGGCGGGCATTCGAGGTGCCGCTCGAGGTCGACCATCAGAAGCAGAGTAAGCTGCGGCCGCACGCCGAGCTATGAGCAGTGACGACTCGCCCTGCGGACGATCAAGCAGGGCAGTTGTCGCCGCCGCCGGACTCACGGGCCCGGCCAACAGGCCCTTCAGGTACTCATGAATTGCTCTGACGAACTCATCCTCGAGGACCGACGGTAGCGCACGCACTGCGTCAACCAGCGCGTCGATGCCCACGACGGTCACTCCGACATTGGTCGCCCCGACAAGGTCCGGTTGTCCCACCAGGCAGATCCATGCCTGTGCCGTGCTCCGATGCTGCGGCTCCAGCAACGCCGCCACTGCTGCGCACTGCTCGAGCGCCGACACTGTCTCGCGTTTACGTATGTAGCCGTTCTGGTACAGCTCGCTATCGCGCATGCGCACGTCGCCCGACCAGTTCTTGGCATCGATGACCAGGACGCCCCCCGGCCCGACAGCGATGTGATCGAGGTTCGCCTTCGGTCTTCCGGGCCAGTGCACGTCGTGAAGCATCCTCCAGCCCTGAAGCTCCAGCTGGAGCAGTTGCTCGCCTACCCGCGCTTCGCCCTCAGCTCCGGCAAGCCATGCCTGCTGCGCCTTCCGCGCCTGCTCGAGTTCGACTTCCAGCCGCTCGATCTCGCCCTCCAACCGGGAGACCCGCTCACCTATTCGCTGAGCCTGCTCCGCAGCACCCTGTCCTGCTTCCACGTTCTCTCCCCCATATGCCTGCGAAATAAGCCTAGGAGAGCTCCGGTGCATGACTCTGAAGGAAAAGCACAGGAGAACAGCAGGATCTCGACGAGCCCGGCCGCCGGTGGCGCGTAGCTGAACTGATCACCGTCGGCCGCTGTGCCTATGCTGGGCGGGGCCGTGGTTGCCACCACTGCCCCCATATCGTCGTCCTCACAGGGAGCACCACATGACCTACGAACTCCGCACCTATACCGCCAACCCGGGCAAGATGGACGCCCTGATGACACGCTTCCGGGACAACACGATCGGCCTCTTCACCGAGCACAACATGAAGAGCCTCGGCTACTGGACCCCCGTCGGGACCGACGACGTCCTCGTCTACATCCTCGAGCACGACGGCGATCCGAAGGCGAACTGGGCTGCCTTCCAGGCTGACCAGCGGTGGATCGATGCGAAGTCGGCGTCCGAGGTGGACGGGCCACTCGCGGCGAAGATCGAGTCAGTGATGCTCGAGGGCACGGACCTCTACCCGATCGCCGTCGCCCGCTGATCCCTGTCAGCTGCCCGAGCCGAAGCAGAAGCGTCAGCGCCGGAGCAACCGCCGGTCCCGCCAGGCGGCTGTGGACCACAGCGCCCACAGCATCAGCACGGGCTGGAAGAACAGGCGGATGAGGCGGGCGGCATCAGTGTCCAGTCCGAACGCGCTCACGGCGTCGACGTACTGGGCGACGTTGCCGGGGAAGATGGCGACGAAGAAGGCCGCGACGACCCAGCCGACCAGCACTTGGTGCCGCCCGAGGGCCACCAGCGCCGCGCCGAGCACCAGTTCGACGATGCCAAATGCCACCACCACGACGTCAGCATCCAGCGGCAGCCAGGAAGGGACCTGCGCGGTGAACTCCGACCGCGCCACCGTCAGATGCGCGGTCCCGGCGAAGAGGAGAAACGCTCCGAGCACGACGCGTGCGAGGGTCCGGACCGGGGAGGTGCGCGCTGGAGGCGTCATCCGGCGGAGCCTAGCACCGAGTCATCGACCGACCGGCGAGCACGAGGCGGCCGGACCACGGGATGCACGCTTTGGCCGACCCACTACACCACCGGCCGACTAGACAGCATCCCGAACGCACCCCGCCTGGCGAGCGCGCCCTCTGGATATTGTTGACGTCGACCGGAAAGCCGGAATCCCCGCCGCTGCCACTGGTACCGATCCCGACGTCGAAGGAGCACTCCCGTGACTAATGCGAACACCAACCCGACGGCGCCTTCCGCCGAAACGGACGCGTCGAGTGTCGTGCTGGTGGCCGGTGCGGGTGGAGTCATCGGCCGGCATGTCGCGGACGAATACCTCAGCAGAGGGACCCCGGTCCGCGGACTGAGCCGTCGACCGGTTGCCGGTGCCCGGTGGGAGCACCTGTCCGTGGACCTGCTCGACCCGGAAGCAGCGCGGACCGGACTGGAAAGCGCCCGGGACACGACCCACCTGGTGTTCGGCGCCTACATCGAGCGGCCCACCACCAGGGAGCAGATCGAGGTCAACAGTGCCCTGCTGGTCAATACCTTGGAAGGCCTCGAGGCAGCCGGCGCACCCCTTCGTCACGTCACCCTCTACCAAGGTGGGAAGGCCTACGGCGCCCACCTGGGCTACTTCAACACCCCCGCGAAGGAACGCGATCCGCGGCTCATCCAGCCCAACTTCTACTACGAGCAGGAGGACATCCTCCGCGCTGCCGCAGCAAAGCACGGCTTCGGTGCGACGATGCTGCGCCCGGAGGGTGTGGTGGGGTACGCCGTCGGCAACCCGATGAACATCCTCATGGTCATCGCCGTCTACGCGAGCATCTGCCGGGAACTCGACCAGCCCCTGCGCTTCCCCGGCACCCACGCCGCCTACGACGCCCTCTACCAGGTGACCGACGCGTCGCTGCTGGCCCGCGCGACCGTCTGGGCGGGTTTGGAGCCGCGAGCCGCCGCCGAGGTCTATAACATCACCAACGGCGACCAGATCCGGTGGCGACACCTGTGGCCGGTCTTCGCCCGCCACTTCGGAATGGACTACGCCGAACCGCAGCCGGTCCCGCTGTCCGAGGCGATGCCGCAGCACCAGGACCTCTGGCAGCGGCTGGTGACGAAGTACGGCCTCGTCCCCACTCCCTACGAGGACCTCGTGGGCTGGTCCTTCGGCGACTTCCTCTTCCGCTCGGGCTTCGACAACGTCACCTCGACCATCAAGGCCCGGCAGCACGGATTCGCCGACTGCCTCGACACGGAGGACCGATTCCTCGAGCTCTTCGACGAACTGGCCGCCACTCGGATCATCCCGCCCCTGGCCTGACAGGATCCGGCGGGACGGGTCGGGGCGCGCAATGTCGCCGCGGCTTCTCGTCATACACACCGGAAATTCCCAGCCTCCGATAAAATCAGGGTGCTGCCGTCCATCGCGCCAGCACCGAAGGCCTGCCCGGACAGCAATCCGTTCCCGGAAATAACTACCGTGCGCACGCAGATTCGGTGATGATGGACGGCAGAACGCCCCAGCACGCCCACGAAGGAGACCGCCATCGCCCCCCGGAACCGCACCAACGAACGACTCCGCGCCACCCTCGCCCTCCTGGCCGACAACCAGAAGTCCGGAACCGCCGTCGCACCCAGCGAACTGCTGTCCCAGGCCGTGGCGAAGGTTCCCTTCGACGACAAGGAAGCCGAACTCCTCGGCGGCGGTGTCCCCCGCGGCTACAAGGCCCTGACGACGGCGACGGCGAAGCTCGTGAAGGCCGGCTGGCTCGTCAAGGGCCGCAGCGGCTGGACCGCCACGGAGGAGGGCGTCCGCGCCGTTCACGCCTTCACCGATCCCGAGCAGTTCGTGAACGCGATGATCAGCGGCGCTCCGGTCCCCGAGCAGGCCGAGGCCCCCGCACACGCACCGCAGGCGCCCGAGTCCCTCGGTGAAGAGGCGCAGGTCGATCAGGCCGAGCGCGCACCCGAGACGGCCGAGGTCTCGGAGACGATGGCGGACCTGGCGCCGTCCGGCCCTGCATCCTCGTCGGGAGCCGAGGACCCGACTCCGCCCGATGTCACGCCGACCCTCGAGGTCTCGGACACCGCCCCCGAGCACGCGCCGACGGACACTGCCGCCGACGAGGCGTGGCAGGACCAGCCGCAGTCGGTCGGCCTCTCGGGGAACTTCGACCCCCTGTTCGGTGAGGCAGGCCACTGGAGTACGGACCTCCGCGAACTGCAGTTCGTGTGGGAGCCGACGGAGAACATCTGGAAGCAAACCCTCCAGCTGCCCGCCGGCAACTACCAGTTCAAGATCCTCGTCAATGGCTCCTGGGACGAGAACTACGGCCGGTTCGGGGTGCGCGACGGCGACAACCATGAACTGCACCTGCTCTCCGATACCTCGGTGACCATCCGGTTCGACTACGGGACGAAGGACATCGAGACCTCCTAGGTCCGGTTCCGGCCCTCGGCCCCGTCCACTGCTCCGGCAGCGGGCGGGGCCGTCGTCGTTGGCGGGCGCACTCCAGCGCGTGCTGATCCTGCACACACAGGACCTGCCGGGCCGGAAAGCAGACGCAGCTGTCCTCCCGCGTCGCAGAAGGAGGGGCGCAACCCCTAGATCGTCAGCAGGCTGATCACTATGGTTGGTCCATGACGGACCCCGGAGCGCGGCGTGCGACGCCGATGATCAACTCGGACATGGGCGAATCCCTCGGCCTCCACTCCTTCGGCAACGACCTCGCACTGCTGGACACCGTGGACGCCATCAATGTGGCCTGCGGCTTCCACTCGGGTGACCCGGACGCCATGGCCGACACCGTCGCCGCGGCCCACGGGAAAGGCGTCCGGATCGGCGCGCACCCCGGACTGCCGGATCTCGTGGGCTTCGGCCGCCGCGAGATGAAGCTCTCCCCCGCCGAGGTGGAGCACATCATCCTCTACCAGGTCGGAGCCCTCAGCGCCTTCCTGCGGCGGGAGGAAGCGCCCCTCAACCACATCAAGCCCCACGGCTCCCTGTACGGCATGCTGGCCCGGGACCCGGAGCTGATGCGGAGTGCGGCTCGCGTGGCCCGGCTCTTCGACGTCCCCATCTACGGCATCGCCGGCACGGCCCACCAGTCCGTCTGCGAGGAACTCGGCATACCGTTCGTCGCCGAACTGTACGTGGACCTTAACTACGGACCCGCCGGCGAACTACTGATCCAGCGCCGCCCGGAACCGACGGATCCGGAAGCGGCCGCTCGCCGCGTGACGCGCGCGCTCTCCGACGGGCAGGTCGAGGCCTCGGACGGCACCCTGCTCACCATCCCGTTCGACAGCATCTGCGTCCACTCGGATGCGCCCAACTCACCCGCCGTGGCGGCAGCAGTCCGCTCCGCCCTCGACAGCTACTGACCCAACCTCCCGAAAGGACTCCCCGTGGCCGACATCGTCTCCCCACTGCCAGGCATCTTCTACCGCAAGCCCGGACCGGACAAGGAACCCTTCGCGAACGAAGGAGACTCCATCGAGGCGGGCCAGACCATCGGCGTCGTGGAAATTATGAAGCAGTTCTCCGAGATCCGCAGCGAGGTCTCCGGCACCCTGGACAGCTTCGCGGTCGAGGACTCCGGGACCGTGAATCCCGGCGACGTCATCGCTACGGTGTCGGAGGGCTAGCGATGGAACGGGTGCTGATCGCCAACCGTGGGGAGATCGCCGTACGGGTCATCCGCGCGGCACGGGAGTTGGGACTTCAAACGGTCCTCGCGGCGAGCGAACCGGACCGCGACTCCTACGCGGCGTCCCTCGCCGACGACGTCCGGGTGATCGGACCGGCGTCGGCGGCGAAGAGCTACCTCGACACCGCCGCGGTGCTCGCCGCCGTGGAAGCATCCGGGGCCGACGCCGTCCACCCGGGCTACGGTTTCCTGTCCGAGAACGCGGGGTTCGCCCGAGCTGTCGCCGCCGCTGGGATCACCTGGGTGGGCCCCTCAGCCGACGCCATCGAACTGATGGGCAACAAGTCCCGCGCACGGCAGGCTGCGGAGGACGCGGGCGTGCCCACGCTGCCGGGGAGCCACGGCGCCCTGGACCCCGACGTCGACCCCCTGCCCATCGCCTACGCCGTCGGCTATCCGCTGGTCGTCAAGGCGTCCTCCGGTGGCGGCGGGCGGGGCATCCGGCTCGTGACTCGGGAGGAGGACCTTGTCGCAACGGTCGACGTCGCCCGCGCGGAGGCGAAGGCGGCATTCGGCGACCCCGCCGTGTACCTGGAGCACTTCGTCCAGCGCGCACGGCACGTCGAGGTGCAGATCCTCGGCGACGGTGACCGCGTCATCCACCTCGGTGACCGGGACTGCTCCCTGCA
The DNA here is from genome assembly GCF_054510975.1 of Arthrobacter rhamnosi. Classification (NCBI taxonomy): domain Bacteria; kingdom Bacillati; phylum Actinomycetota; class Actinomycetes; order Micrococcales; family Micrococcaceae; genus Arthrobacter; species Arthrobacter rhamnosi. Next base: position 18,107 of record NZ_JBTNDN010000007.1, read on the forward strand.
GCGTCGCCAGCAGAAGATCATCGAGGAGGCCCCCGCTCCGTCCCTGCCCGACGACGTCCGCGAGACCATCCTCGCCTCGTCGATCGAGCTCGGACTCCAGTGCGGCTACTCCGGTCTCGGGACCATCGAGTTCCTCTACGACGCGGACCAGGAGCGGGCGGCCTTCATCGAGATGAACACCCGGCTCCAGGTGGAGCATCCGGTCACGGAGATGGTGACCGGCCTCGACCTCATCCGGGAGCAACTGCTCGTGGCGGCCACCGGCAGGCTGCGGCTCCGCCAGGAGGACATCACCTTCCGGGGCCACGCCTTCGAATTCCGGATCAACGCCGAGGATCCGTCGCAGAACTTCATGCCGAGCCCCGGCACGCTGCAGCGCCTGGAGTGGCCGGGAGGCCCCGGCGTGAGAATCGATTCCGGCGTCGTCGCCGGATCCGCCGTTGCACCCTACTACGACTCGCTGCTCGCCAAGCTGGTGGTGTGGGACGAGACCCGGGCCGAGGCCATCCAGCGATCGGTGCGCGCACTCGGGGAGGTGCGGATTGAGGGCGTCAAGACCACCCTCCCGCTCCTGTCGACCGTCCTCCAGCGGCCTGAAGTACGGGACGTCACCCACCACTCGAAGTTCCTCGAGTCCACCCCCGACCTCCTCGGAGCCCAGTCATGACCTCCGTTTCCCAGCAGCTGGACGCCGCCCGCTACACCTGGGGCGGCGACGAGTTCCTCTTCGTCGAGATCGCCGAGAGCATGAGCCTGGCCGCCAACTTCAAGGCGAACGCCATGGCGACACGGCTGACCGCGCGGGCCATCGACGGTGTCGTGGACATCTGCCCGGCGAACGCCTCCCTCCTGCTGCGCTTCGACCCCGACACGGTGCCGCCGGACCGACTGGAGGCGCTCGTCCGCGAGGTCGAGGAGGAAGTGGCCCAGCTCAGCGAGCAGACACTGGAGACCCGCATCATCGAGATCCCCGTCTGGTACGACGACCCCTACACGCGCGAAACCGGCGCCCGCTTCCGCAAGGGCCACCAGCGCCCGGAGGGGACGGACCTGGACTTCGCCGCAGAGGAGAACGGCCTCGCATCCCCGCAGGAGTTCATCAGCAAGCACCACGAGTCCCCCTGGCTGGTGTCCATGGTCGGCTTCGTCGCCGGGCTGCCCTTCATGTTCCAGATCGTCCCGCAGGAGGACCAGCTCGAGGTCCCGAAGTACCTGAGCCCGCGCACGGACACGCCGCCGCTGACCGTCGGCCACGGCGGCTGCTTCGCCTGTATCTACTCCGTGCGGGGCGCGGGCGGCTATCAGATGTTCGGGATCGCCGCGGCGCCTATCTTCGACCCGGCGCAGAAACTGAGCGACTTCTCGGACTTCATGATCTTCTTCCGGCCCGGGGACATCGTGAAGTTCCGGCCCGTCGACGAGGACGAATACCGCGCCATCCAGGCCGAGGTCGACGCCGGCACGTTCACCTACCGTCAGGCCCCGGTCACCTTCGACCTGCAGAAGGCCCTGACCGATCCCACCGCCCACAACCGGGACCTTCTGGAGAAGCTCAATGGCCTTTAATATCCTCGAACCCGGCCTCGCCACCTCGGTCCAGGACCAGGGCCGGCTCGGCTACTACAACGTCGGCATCCCGCAGGGCGGCGCCATGGACCAGCTGTCCGCCTCGATGGCGAACGCCCTGGTGGGCAACGCCCCGACGGACGCCGTCCTCGAATGCGCTTACCTCGGCCCGAAGTTCACCACCGACACCGACGCCGTCCTCGCCGTCACGGGTGCGCCCGTCCAGGTAAAGGTCAACGGCACGACGGCGGAGCAGTGGACCCGGCTGTCACTCGCTGCGGGGGACGAGGTGTCCTTCGGGATGCTCTCGGGCGGCACGCGCTACTACATCGCCGTCCAGGGCGGCATCGACGTCCCCGTGGTCCTCGGGAGCCGCAGCACCTACGCCCTCGGCGCGCTCGGCGGCCTGCAGGGCCGCACCCTGAAGCCCGGGGACACGGTCCCTGTGGGCGAGGTCGGGCCGTCGTCGGGAGCCGGCCGGGATTCGATCCCGGAGGACCTGCGCCCGGTTTACGCGAAGGAGGTCACCGTCCGTATCCTGTCGGGCCTGTACGACCACCGGCTCACGGCCGAGGGCATGGAGACCCTGCTCAGCGCCGCATGGAAACTCACGCCCGTGGCGGACCGCACCGGCCTGCGCTACTCGGGCCCGGACATCGCGTGGAAGCCGCGCACCCAGCCCTTCGGTGCAGGGTCGGACCCGTCCAACATCGTGGACGCAGGCTATGCGATCGGCTCGATCCAGATCCCCGGCGGCAAGGAACCGATCGTGCTGCACCGCGACGCCGTCTCCGGCGGCGGGTACGCCATGGTCGCCACAGTCATCAGCGCGGACATGGACCTCGTCGCCCGCAGCGCACCGGGGACGGTGACGCACTTCGAGGCCGTGACCATGGAGCAGGCGATCGCCGCGCGGGCGGACGCGGCGAGGATCCGCCGGGCCGTCCGGGAGTGAGTGCCGTCCGGGAGTGAGGGCCGTCCGACCTCGCCGCACTCCCGCTCTGTACCGGGTGGCCCGCCGTCTGTACGATCGGGCTGGGCTCCACTGACGGAGCCTCAGCGAAGGGAGCAATGCAATGGAGCATAGGCTTTTCGACCTGGGGGATTTCAGCCTCCAGAAGGGCTCCGTCCTTCCCTCGGCACAACTCGGCTACACGACGCTGGGGAAGCTGAACGAGGCGAAGGACAACGTGGTGGTGTGTCCCACCTGGTTCACCGCCACACCCACCGATACGGCGACGTGGATGACCGGCGAGGACCGCGCCCTGAAACCGAGCGAGTACTTCATCATCGTGCCGAACCACTTCGGGGCGGCCGTCTCCTCCTCGCCGAGCAACACACCTCCCCCGTTCGGCCGGGGCACGTTTCCACGGGTCACCGTGTACGACAACATCAATGCCCAGTACCGGCTGGTGACCGAGGAGTTCGGGATCGAGAAGATCCGCCTGGTGTCCAGCTGGTCCATGGGCGCCGCCCAGACCTACGCCTGGGCCGCGCTGCACCCCGAGATGGTCGAGGCGATAGCCCCCATCTCCGGGTCGGCCCGCACTGGGCACTACAACCAGGTGTTCCTGCACGCCCTCATCCGTGCGATCACCGGGGATTCCGACTGGAATGACGGCTTCTACGGGGACAAACCCCCGGTGCGGGGACTGAGGACCTTCGCGTCGATCTACGCCGGCTGGGGTTTCTCCGAGCCGTTCTACCGCGAGGAGGTGTACCGCGGGTTCGGCGCCGCCAGCCCGGAGGAGTTCATCGAGATCTTCTGGGAACCGTTCTTCCTGAAGTGCGACGCCAATGACCTCCTCGCGCAGATCCGGACCTGGATGCACAACGACCTCGGCGACCATCCCGCCTTCGGTGGCGACTTCGACGCCGCGCTCGGAGCGATCCGTGCGAGGACGATCATCATGAACGCCGAGACGGACCGGTACTTCCCGCCCATCGACAGCGAGTACGAAGCCGCCCGCATACCGGGTGCCATCACCAGGCCCATCCCGACCATCTGGGGCCATCTGGCTCCCTTCAACCCCGCCGATCAGGCATTCATCGACGAAGGGATCAGGGAGCTGCTCGCCGACTGACCGGAGTGGCTGGACGCCAGAACCCCGACGCGGGCCGATGCGCTGCTCTCACGCACGAACAGCTCGGGGGCATGGCGCACGGAGTCGACCTCCTCGCCGTTCATCACTCGCCGCAGCATGCCCACGGCGGCCCGCCCGATCTCGACCATGGGTGAACGCACCGAGGTCAGCGGAATGGGGAGCTGCGCGGCGAGGGACGTGTCATTGAACCCGACGACGGCGATGTCCTGGCCGACGACGAGTCCGGCGGCACGGAAGGCCCCCATCGCACCGATGGCCGCGAAGTCATTGACGGCGAACACCGCCGTCGGCATGTTCCCCCGGAGGGCCAGCAGCTTGTCGCCCGCCTCCCGGCCACCCTCCGTGTCGAAGCGGCAGTACAGGATGCGGTCTCTCGGCACCTCGCCGCCCAGTTCGTGCCACCGCTCGACGAACCCTGCCGTCCGGTCCACTCCCGTGCTGGCATAGGGCTCGCCCGCGAGGATAGCGACGGATCGGTGCCCGGTGCTCCAGAGGTGGTCCGCGACCAGGCGCCCACCCGCCGTGTCGTCGCAGGTGGAGGAGGGGAATCCCGGGTAGCGGCGGTTCATGAGGACGAACGGCACGTGGCGGGCGGTGAGGTCGTCGACCAGGCTGCTGCCGGCGTGAACGTCCCCCAGGATCAGCCCGTCGACCCGGCGCGCCAGCATGATCTCGGCTTTCCGCCGCTGCTCGTCCAGATCGTCGTGGGAGTTCATCACGAAGGTCGAGTGGTTGCTCTCGGCGGCAGCCTCCTCGACCCCCTCGTACATGGTCGCGAGGACGAGGTCGGAGAGCCGCGGCACGATCACCCCGATGGCCCGCGTCCTGCGGGTACGAAGGCTCGTGGCGTGCGGGTCGGGCGAGTAGCCCCGCAGCTTTGCGAGGTCCCGCACCTTCTTCGCAGTCTCCGTCGACGCCGCCCCGCGAGCCACGTCGGTGTTCGAATGCAGCACCCGCGACACGGTGGAGACGTGGATCCCCAGCTCTGCAGCGAGGTCCTTCAGAGTCACCGCTGCACGTCCCTTGCCTGGTGCCTTCACGGCTGCCCCCTTTCCTTCCAGTTCCGGGTGTGTTTCGCGTTCGTGAACTCTTGAGCAGTCCATTGACGAGACCCACCTCACATCCTAGGGTTTTCCTCAGCAAACCCAAACGTTTGGGTCCGCTTTCGCTCCTTGGTAGGTAGCCCCACACAACTCCTCGTCCCTGATCGGGACCTTGGACCCCGTGGCGACTACCCAAACGATTGGGTAAGGGAGGACAGCATGGGAACCACAACCGGGCAGGTCGTGCTGCTGGCGACCGGCGGCACGATCGCCTCCCGCGCCGAATCCTCAGCCGGCGCGACCGTCGCCGCCGATGCGGGCAGCACCGTGCTCGCATCAGCCGGGCAGAACGCCTTCGCCGTGGACGTCGTGGACCTCATGCAGAAGGGCTCCTACCTCCTCACCTTCGACGACATGCTCTCGGTCTGCACCGCCATCCGCACCGCCCTGGCATCCCCGGACACTCTCGGCGTCGTCGTCACGCACGGCACCGACACCATGGAGGAGACGGGCTACCTGGCCGACCTCCTCCACGACGACCCCCGCCCGGTCGTGTTCACGGGGGCCCAGCGGGCGGCCGACAGCGAGGATCCGGACGGCCCTGCCAACCTGCGGGCCGCCATCGCCCTCGCGGCGTCACCTGACGCGCGGGGCAGGGGCGCCCTGATCGTGTTCGACGGCGAGGTGTTCCCGCTGCCCGGCACCCGGAAGACGGAGACGACGCGCCTGCGCGCCTTCAACAACCCGGACCTCGGAGCGGCAGGGTCGGTCGCGGGCACCGGGACCATTACGCTCGGCCCGGCGCCGACGCGGCCGGAGCCCCTCGACGTCCCCCCGATCGGCAGCTCCGTCCGGGTGGACATCGTCCCCTCCTATCCGGGTGCGGACGCCACCCTCTTCGCCGCCGCCCTGGACGCTGGGGCCCGCGGGATCGTCCTCGAGGCCACCGGGCTCGGGAATGCCAATGCCGAGCTCTGCGACGCCGTGCGCACGGCGGTGCGTGACGGCGTCGTCGTCGTCACCAGCACCCGCGTCCATGCGGGACCGGTCCGCGGCGTCTACGGCGCCGGCGGTGGCAGGACGCTCGAGGACGCAGGCGCCGTCCCGTCCGGGCTGCTCCGCCCGTCCCAGGCACGCACCCTCCTGCATGCGCTGCTCGCGCTCGGACTGCCGCCCGACGACGTCGCCCGCCACGTCCGCAAGCGCGGAAACCCCTGACCGACCACCCGTCCCCCATCCCCACCAGGAAAGGCCGTACCCATGACAAAAGATATCCAGATCGCCTTCGGCGTCGACGTCGATGCCGTTGCCGGCATGCTCGGCTCGTACGGCGGCGAGGACTCCCCCTGCGACATCTCCCGCGGGCTCTTCAGCGGGGAGGTCGGCGGTCCCCGGATCCTGCGCCTCTTCGAGAAGTACTCCCTCCCCTCCACCTGGTTCGTCCCGGGCCACTCGATCGAGACCTTCCCGGACCTCACCCGGATGATCGTCGACGCCGGCCACGAGATCGGCGTCCACGGCTATTCGCACGAGAACCCGATTGCCATGACCCGCGAGCAGGAGACGGCGATCCTCGACAGGTCGATCGACCTCATCGAGAAGGTCTCGGGCCGGCGTCCTACCGGCTATGTGGCCCCATGGTGGGAGTTCTCGCCCATCACCAACGAGATCCTGCTCGAGCGCGGCATCAAGTACGACCACTCGCTCATGCACAACGACTTCGAGCCCTACTACGTGAGGGTCGGCGACAGCTGGACGAAGATCGACTACACCCAGCCCGCCGAGTCCTGGATGAAGCCCCTCGTCCGCGGGCAGGAGACCGACCTCGTGGAGATCCCGGCCAACTGGTACCTCGACGACCTCCCTCCCATGATGTTCATCAAGGCCTCACCGAACTCCCACGGCTTCGTCAACCCCCGGGACATCGAGCAGATGTGGCGGGACCAGTTCGACTGGGTCTACGCCGAGATGGACTCCGCCGTCTACACCATGACGATCCACCCGGACGTCTCGGGTCGGCCGCAGGTCCTGCTCATGCTCGAGCGCCTCATTCAGCACTTCAACTCCCATGAGGGAGTCACCTGGCACACCTTCGACCAGATCGCCGACTCGTTCCTGGCACGCAATCCCCGAAAGGAATCGAACTGATGTCCACCAAAGAGGCGGGTGTCGACCTTTCGACACCGACGAGTAACGAGCAACGCAATTTCCCCGTGTTCTCGAAGAAGAAGACCAGCACGGCGACCGTCCTCGCCCTCTGCGCCTGGACCGTCGCGGTCTTCGACTACGGACTGTTCGGCACCCTGCTGCCCGCCATGCAGGACGAGTTCGGCTGGACGGCGCCGGAAGCGTACGCCGTCAACACCTGGATCGCGGTCGGAACGGCCATCGTCTGCTTCGGCATCGGACCGGTGATCGACCGCCTCGGCCGCAAGAAGGGCATGATGCTGACCGTCGGCGGGACCGCCGTCATCTCCGGCATCACCGCCCTCATCCCGGCGACCCTCGGCTTCGCCAGCAACGCGCTCCTGGTCCTCGTCCGGTCCTTCGGCGGACTGGGCTTCTCGGAGCAGGCCGTGAATGCGACCTACATGAACGAGGTCTACCAGGTCACCGAGGACGAGCGGAAGCGCAAGCGTCCCGGCTTCCACTACTCCTTCATCCAGGGCGGCTGGCCGCTGGGCTTCCTCCTCGCGAGTGCCCTCGGACTGGCGTTCCTGCCCCTCCTGGGCTGGCGCGCGCTCTACCTCATGGCCACGATCCCGGCGATCATCATCGTCCTGCTCATCAGCAAGAAGCTGAAGGAGACGCCGCAGTTCGAGTTGCACCAGCGCCTCACCGAACTGGAGAAGGGCGGCAAGAGCGACGAAGCCCACGCACTCGCCGCCGCCTACGGCGTCGAGCACTCCTCGGTGTCGCCGCTCAAGCGCATCTGGGAAGGCGAGTTCCGCCGCAACACGATCGTCTTCTCACTCGCCTGGATCCTGAACTTCTTCGGCATCGCGATCTTCAGCGTCCTCGGCACCTCGGTGCTCGCCAACGCCAAGGGCGTCGAGCTGACCGACGCCTTCCTGCTACTGATCGTCATCAACATGCTCGCCTACTTCGGCTACGTCTTCCACGGCTGGATCGGTGACAAGGTGGGCCGGAAGAGGACCATCATCGTGGGCTGGATCATCTCGGGCCTGTCCTTCGCCGTGATGCTGAGCCCCCTCGTCTCCAGCCCGTTCCTGATCATCCTCACCTACGGCACCGGCCTGTTCTTCCTGGTGGGCCCCTACGCCGCCATCCAGTACTTCATGGCCGAGTGCTACCCCGTCAGCTGCCGGGCCACGGGCCTTGCCTTCATCGGCGCCATGAGCCAACCGGGGACGATCATCGGCGGCGCCCTGTTCACCATCGTCGCCGCTGCGGCAGGCACCGGTGCGGCGGCCCTGTGGGTCGGCGCCGTCGGCACCCTGCTCTCCGGCGTCCTGATGATCGCGGCCCGGCCCGTCGCGGCCGTCGCCCTCGAGGAGCCCCATGCCACAGTCTGAGGTAGCCATCGTTACGGGTGCCGCCAGCGGTATCGGCCGCGCCCTCGCCGTCCACTACGCCGGCCGGAACGTCCGGACCGTCATCGGCACCTTCCCCGGCGACCCGCACGACCCGGAGGAGACCCTCTCCGGTGTGCGGGCCGCCGGCGGCGAGGCCGTCATCCACGAGGTCGACGTCCGCTCCACTCCTTCGGTGGATGCGTTCGCACAGCGCGCCCTGGATGAGTACGGACGCCTGGACTACGCCATCGCGAACGCGGGTATCCTCCGCAACGCTCCGCTGAACGAGCTGACGGACGATCTCTGGACGGCCATGCTCGACGTCGACCTGACCGGCGTGCTCCGTACGCTGCGGTCCGCGTCGCAGCGGATGGACGGACCGGGTGCGCTCGTCGCCGTATCCTCCATCGCCGGTGGCGTGTACGGGTGGGAGGAACACGCGCACTACGCCTCGGCCAAGGCGGGTGTCCTCGGGCTGATCCGGAGCGTCGCGTCGGAACTGGGGCCGCGGCAGATCCGCGCCAACGCGGTGATCCCCGGCCTGATCGAGACACCCCAGTCCCTCGACCCGGTCAACTCACTGGGCCCCGAGGGCCTCGAGCGGGCCGGCAAGGACATCCCGTGGGGGCGCGTGGGCCGGCCGGAGGAGGTGGCCGACGTGATCGGGTTCCTGACCTCGGACGCTTCCCGGTACATCACCGGGCAGTCGCTCATCGTGGACGGCGGCCTGACCATCAAGATGCGCGCATGACGGCGGCTGGAACGGGCGGTCCCCGGGGTGCCGGCGGTCCCCGCACCGTCGTCGTGACCGGAGGCGCCAGCGGGATCGGGGCGGCGATCGCCGACGGGTTCGCCGCACAGGGGGACACGGTGGTGGTGCTGGACCGCGCCCCCGGGCCCGGGGTCATCGAGATCGACGTCGCGCGGGAGGACAGCGTGAGGAGCGCCTTCGCGGCCGCCCGCGACCGGGTCGGGACCATCGACATCCTGGTCAACAGCGCCGGGCTGCTCACCGAGTCCCCGATCGAGGACATGTCGCTGGAGCTCTGGTCGGAGACCATCTCGGTGGACCTCACCGGGGTGTTCCTCTGCTGCCGGGAAGTGGTCGGTTCGATGCGGCAACAGCGATGGGGGCGGATCATCAACATCTCCTCGCAGCTGGGCATCAAGGGCGGCACGGGACTCGGCCACTACAGCGCGGCGAAGGCCGGGGTGATCGGGATGACCAAGGCCCTGGCCCTCGAGGTCTCCGCCGACAACGTCCTGGCCAACTGCATCGCCCCTGGACCGATCGAGACACCGCTCGTCGACGGGATCTCCGAGGACTGGAAGGTGGCGAAGCGTGCGGAGTTGCCCCTGCGGCGGTTCGGCGTGCCGGCCGAGGTGGCTCCGACGGCCCTGCTCCTCGCCAGCGATCCGGGCGGCAACCTGTTCGTCGGCCAGACCCTCGGCCCGAACTCCGGCGACGTGATGCCGTGACGACCGGCGTCAAGGGCTCCTGATGTGTGGGGCGTGCGGCCGGACGGTCGTCGCCGATCCGGCGCTCGGACCGGTGCGGACCACGCGGGACCTGCTGGTCGTGGCGCAACTGGTGAACTCGATCACCACCGGGCTGCCCGGCGGGCCCGTCGTGCGGGTGAGTGGCGACTCCTGGATCCTCGCGGGACGCACGGGCAGCAGCACCAGGTGCGACACCGTCGAGCAGTTGTGGACCGCGCTGCTGCAGCAGTCTGTGCGGTCGCCTGAGGCCGCGGCACGATTGAGGGAGCGCATCGCCGACGGGCTGCCCGGTGCGTCCCCGCTCGCCGGGCGGGTCTTGCAGGAAGGACTTTCGGTGTGCGCCCACTGACGGCTGCCGGAGCGCCTTAGCGCCGTAGGTCCTGCCAGACCGGCCTCGCTCGCTGCTTTCGCAGTGGGCGGGGCCGTCGTCGTTGCGGGCTGAGTCGCCGTCGTTCTCTAGTTTTGACGCCCCAAACGCGTGTCGCGGCGGAACACGCCGGTCCTCGAGCCGTACGTCTGCAAAAGCCGGGAACGAAGGCATGCCATGTGCGGCTTTGCGCCCAAATGCTCGCTTGGAAGCGCCTGTTGCGGCAGGAAAATCCGGTCTGCGGCACGCGCACAGGCGAGAACCGGGATCGACGGCGGGGCCTGCGCGGCTTCCTGCACGCGTTTCGCTTTGAAGCGCGTGTCGCGCTCCAACACGCCGTCATCGGAGCAATCTGTCGGTGAAACGCGTGCACGACGCCGCACCCGGTCCACCAAGCCCTGGTCGACGGCACTCCGGGCCGCCGAACCGCCGCCGCGCCGAGCACCCGAGCCACCCGCCGCCGAACCGCCGTCACCGAGCCTGCCGGCACGCACCGCACCCGCATCAGCCTTCGCGCAGCTTTGCCCAAGGTCACCCGGAATCGGGCAAACCGTCCCGGCGCGTACAGCAGGATGAACGAGGATCATTTAGGGGGAGGGCTCGGGTCGATGGGCGCAAGGGATCGCGAGTGGTTCCATGAGGGCCGCGACGCCCGGATGAACGGCGTGCGCCGGTCGCCGTCGGGCAGGATCCCGGAATGGTCGCTCGACGACGCCCTCCGTCAGGCCTCTACTCCCCCGCCCTGGCGCCCCGGTCCGGCACCGAAGAAGCGCCGCCGGCCGAGGGCAAGGCTGCGGTTCGGGACCGTAGGCGCGCTCGCGCTCCTCGTCCTCCTGTACCTGACGCCGACGCTGTTCGACCGCTACGTGCTGCCCGCCGCCCTGCCGTACCTGCCCGGCGCCGAGGTGCCGCCCCGGGGCGTCGAGGCCGGCGACGTCCCACTCGGGGTTCCGCCGCCCGCACCGGCGTCGAACGCGTTCAAGCTGATGGAGTCGCCGGTCGAGGACCAGGAGTGGGTGGCGTACGACCCCTGCCGCCCCGTGCACTACGTCGTCCGGCCGGACAACGCCCCGGCGGGGTCGGAGAGACTCGTCCAAGAAGCCGTCGCGGAGGTCTCGGCCGCCACAGGACTGCAGTTCGTGGACGACGGCACCACGACGGAGGCGCCCACTGAGGACCGCGACCTGTACCAGCCGGAGCTGTACGGCAAGAGGTGGGTCCCGGTACTCATCACATGGACGGGCCCCAGCGAAATCCCGGGACTCGAGGGTGACGTGGCCGGCCTCGGCGGCAGCGACTACGCCCAGATACCGGGACACCCACTGGTGTACGTGGGCGGGCAGGTGCAGCTCGATGCACCCGATGCCGCCGAGACCCTGCAGTACCCGGACGGCCGCGCGTACCTGAAGGCGACCATCATGCACGAGCTCGGGCACGTCGTCGGGCTCGATCACGTCGATGACCCTCATCAGCTCATGTACGCGGACAACATCGGGCAGACCTCCTTCGGCGACGGAGACCGCGCCGGCCTCGCACTGCTCGGCACCGGTCCCTGCGTGCCCGGACTGTGAGTCCTTGACCCCCGGCGTGCAGCATCCCTAGCGTGAAGTCATGACCTCCCCCGATATCCGGTTCTACTTCGACCCCGTCTGCCCCTTCGCGTGGATGACCAGCAAGTGGGTGCGCATGGTGTCGGAGCAGCGCGACTACTCGGTGGAGTGGCGCTTCATCTCGCTCCGCCTGCTCAACGCCGCCATCGACTACGACACCCACTTCCCCGCCGGCTACGAAGCCGGGCATACCGCGGGCCTGCGCCTGCTGCGCGTCGCCGCACGCACCCGGGAGGAGCACGGGCCCGACGCCGTCGGGCGCCTCTACGAGCGGCTCGGCACCCGGATCTTCGACACGCAGAAGGATGACTCCGACGGCGGCCACCGCGGGACTGCGGACTTCCTGGTGCCGGTCCTCGCGGAGGCCGGGCTGCCCGAACACCTCGCCGACGCCCTGGAGGACTCCTCGCTCGACGCCGCCCTCCAGGCGGAGACGGACGAGGCCCTGTCCCTGACGGGCAAGGACGTCGGGACGCCGATCATCCATTTCGAGCCGCCGGAGGGCGTGGCCTTCTTCGGTCCCGTGATCAGCCGCCTGCCCGATCCCGATCAGGCCGTCGAACTCTGGGACCACGTGCTGGGCCTGGCGCAGTTCCCCGGTTTCGCCGAGCTCAAGAGGAGCCTGCGGGAGCGCCCCCAGCTGCGCAGCTTCGGCATGGCGGAAGACGAGGCCGGGCTGCAGGAGGACTGGCACGGCGGGAGCCGCCGGACCAGGAAGTAGATCGCCCGGCCCCATGCAGCGCGCGGAATGGTACCTGTCACGGTCATGTCGCTGTACGGCCGAAGCGGATTCCACCGAGGGACGTCAACGACGTACCCTAGGCGAATGAGCAATGAAGCTTCCGCAGCGATCCTCGCCCCGTTCGATCCGGACGGCGGGGACGACCAGCCTGCCGCAGCACTCGAGACGCTCATCTCGACGGTCGAGGCGGAGGTCGCGGAGCTCCAGTTCACCCGCTTCACCAACGACGACGCCGTGGCGCTCGGGCAGCTCCTCGTCCAGCTCGGCGTTAGCCGCAACCTGCCGATCGCGATCAGCATCTGCAAGCCGAACCACATCCTCTTCCGCGCCGCGCTCGACGGCGCCACCCCCGACAACGACTACTGGCTCGATGCGAAGGGCCGCACGGCGGCGCGCTACTTCGTGCCGTCGCTGCTCGTCGGCCTGCGTGCACGACGCAACGGCGGCCACGCCGAGGACAACCCGATGTTCGACACCTCGACGCATGCCGCCCATGGGGGCTCGTTCCCGCTGTACGTCCGGGGCGTGGGACCCGTGGCCACTGTGACGGTGTCCGGACTGCCGCAGCTCGAGGACCACAAGCTCGTCGTCGAGGCCCTGCGCACCTTCCACGCGGCCGACGGCCTCTAACAGGGCACCGTGCAGCCGCGTCAGCGCGGCACCCGGATCACCCCTCCACGCGACGCTGGCTCGCCAGGGGGAACTGCCGGCGGGCGTCCGCGACCGCCGGAAGGTGCAGGTCCACGGTCAGGACGTCCTCCGCCGGACCGCACGAGCCCAGCACCTCCCCCAGGGGGCCGGCCACCATACTTCGGCCGATCGACACCGGTTCGGCCTGGGACACACCCGCGACGAATACGCCGTTGTCCAGTGCACGCGCACGGAGCAGCACCTCCCACTGGTCCGTCTTGCCCGGTCCCGGCACCCACGACGACGGCGCCAGGACCACCTGCGCTCCCGCGTCCGCCAGCGCCCGCGCCACTCCCGGGAACCGCAGGTCGTAGCAGGTGAGCAGTCCGACGACGGTGCCGTCCAGGGAGAAGGTGACGGGTCCGACGTCGGGCGCCGGTTTGATGTGCCGGGACTCATGGAAGCCCTGGCTGTCGAAGAGATGGATCTTGCGGTAGGCCGCGACCAGGGAGCCGGTGGGGTCCAGCGCGACGATGGTGTTGTAGGCACGCTCGTGGTCCTCGGAGGTCTCGATCACCCCTGCCACCACCCTGATCGCGTGCCGACGGGCCATCGCCGCGAGCGACCGGACCACGTCGCCGTCGAGCGGTTCCGCGGCCGTGACGAACGACCTGTCCACCCGGCTCTTCTCGTAGCTCGCGTACTCGGGGAAGACCGCGAGGTTGGAGCCGGCGTCGGCCGCCGCGGCAGCGACCTCCTCCATCCGGGCGAGGTTCGCTGCGGTGTCCGGGCCGGACGCGAGCTGCCCGAGGGTGATGCGCATACCTCCTATGAAACGACTTCCTTCTCCACCGACGCCAGTTCGGGCGGCGCGGAGCGGAAGCCGCGTGTGATGACGGCGAGCACGACGATGCCGATCGCGAGCCAGACGAGGCCGAGCGTGATCGCCGTGGGGTCGAGCTGGGTGAGCAGAAAGGCGTCGACCACGGCGCCGACGGCGGGGATCACCAGGTAGGAGAAGGGGTTCAGGCTGCGCCCGGTCCGCTTCTCGCGCAGGTAGTAGGCGATGACGGACACGTTGACCAGGGTGAACGCGGTGAAGGCACCGAAGTTGATGAACGAGGTGGACGTGGCGACGTCGAGGAAGACCGCCACGAGTCCCACGATGCCCGTGATGACGAGGTTGATCACCGGCGTGCGGAAGCGGTCGTGGAGGTAGCCGAACACCTTCCGCGGCAGCACGGCGTCGCGCCCCATCGCGTAGAGCAGGCGGGATGCGCTCGCTTGGGCTGCGAGACCGGAGGCGAACTGCGCGACGACGAGGCCCGCGAGGAAGACCGCGCCGAAGAGCTGGCCGCCGATCTGCAGGGCGATGTCGGAGGCGAGTGAGGCCGAGTCCTCGAACGTGCCACCGGGGCGGATCAGCTGGGTCACGTAGGAGACGGACACGAAGATGGCTCCGCCGATCAGCGCGATGAGCATGATGGCGCGCGGCATCGTCTTCTTCGGCTCCACGGTCTCCTCGGTGAGGGTCGTGACGGCGTCGAACCCGAGGAAGGAGTACGCGGCGATGGCCGCACCGGCAGCGATGGTACCGAGGTTCGCCGTCGGGTTGATGAACGGTGCCGAGCTCACCAGCGCGCCGGCGCCCGACGTGCTGACGAGGGTCCCGATGGTCAGTGCCACGAAGATGCCGATGACGAGCAGCTGGAACGCCATCAGGAGGTAGTTCGCCTTCTCGGCGACCCGGATCCCGATGACGTTGAGCACGGTGGTCACGAGCACGAAGGCCAGGATCCACACCCAGATCGGGGTGCCCGGGAACTGCGCGGTGAGGTAGGACCCGCCGATCAGCCAGATGACCATCGGCAGGAAGAGGTAGTCGAGCAGGATGGCCCATCCGACCAGGAACCCGATGCGGGCGTCGATGGTGCGCCGGACGTAGGTGTAGGCGGAGCCGGCGACGGGGAACGCGACGGCCATGCGTCCGTAGCTGTGCGCCGTGAAGAGCATCGCGAGGAGGGCGAGGAGGTAGGCCGACGGCGATGCGCCGCCCGTCGCCTCGGCAATGACGCCGAAGATCGCCAGGACGATCAGGGGTGTGAGGTAGGCGAGCCCGAACAGGACGAGCGAGGGCAGCCGGAGGGTGCGGGTGAGCTGGGACGAGGTCTGCATGGCTAGTCCTGACGGGCAGTGGACGCGGGGGTCCAGGTGGCTGGATCGATGCGGCCGGAGTACATGGGCAGCTCGATCGGGGTCTCATGGGCGCGGAACTGGGACCACATGCGGTTCAGCCCCGCGGTGCCGTGCGTGCGCACATAGTCGATGCGCGACAGGTCGAGAGTTGCCGCCATCATCCCGGTACCGTCGTCGTCGAGAGACTCGAGGACCGCGCCCTCCGGGTCCACGATGAGGCTCTGACCGCGTCCGGTGGGGCCGGCACAGTTGACGCTGACGATGAACACCTGGTTGACGATGGCGTTGGCCCGGGCGAGGACCAACTCGTGCTCGCGGTCCTCCGTGGTGGTCTTGACGACGTTGAGGATCACGTCCGCGCCGAGCCAGGCGAGCTGGCGGGTCACTTCGGGGAACCACGCGTCGTAGCAGATGGACAGACCGGCCCGGCCGTAGCCCTCGAGGTCGACGGTGACGAAGGCGTCGCCGGGATCGTACGGCTCAAAGGGACGCCACGGGAAGATCTTGCGGTAGCTCGCCTCGAGCTCGCCCTGCGGGGAGAACACGAGGGCGGTGTTGAACAGCTGCCCCTCGGGCCCGCGCTCGCAGATGCTTCCGGGCACGAGCCACACGCCGAGGTCCCCGGCGAGCTGTGCGAGCTCCCGCACGAGGGGCCCGTCGAGGGGCTGCGCAGACTCCTGGAGCGCTTCCGTGCGCGCCTGGTCGGGGTAGCCGTCACCGAACAGGTGCAGTTCGGGGTAGACGAGGAGCCGGGTTCCGGGATGCGCCGCGAGGGCATTGGAGACCTGGGTGGCGAAGACCGAGAGTGGTTCGCCGATCGCGATCGGTTCGGACTGGACCGCGAGGAGCGGTAGGGGCTGTGACATGGGTCGCCTTGGCTTGCAGTGACGGGGCTCACGCAATATTAGCTCACATTGAACTATTATCAAGGCGGGACGACGTTAGGGTGAAACCATGGCTGCTGAAGTGCGGGAACCGCCGGGTACGGCGGCGTCGTCTCCCCTGCCGTCTGCACTGCCGGCTCCTATGCCCTCTGCCCTGCCGCCCGGCCTGCCGCCCGGTCACGGACGGCGCAGCGCCATCGATGCCGTCCGCGCCCGCATCGCCACCTCCATCTCGCTCGGCCTTATCCAACCCGGCGAACGGCTGCCGGACCAGGCCGATATCGCCCTGGGGCTCTCGGTCAGTCCGATGACAGCCCGTCGGGCGATGGCGAGCCTTGCCGACGAGGGGATCGTCGTCCGGCGGCGTGGACGTGACGGCGGTACCTTCGTCGCGGCGGATCCTCCCGCCGTCGCCCTGGAGAGGCTGTCCCTGGGACTGCCGGATGCCGCGGCCGTCCACGATCTGGTGGACCGGCGCCTCCTCGCCGAGTGCGCGGTCACCCACTTCGCCGCCGTCAACGCCACGGAGGACGAGCTGGAGGCGCTGGAGGCGCTGACGCAGCGCATGGGGAAGGCCACCAACTGGTCGGAATACCACCAGGCCGACGACGCCTTCCACCGGTCCGTGGCCGCGGCGTCCCACCTCGGTGCTGCCACCGCCGTGTATTCGGCAGCCCTCGGCGAGCTGTACGAGCACTTCGTCCCGTACCCCATCGACGCACTGCACCGCGCCAACGAGGACCACATCGACCTGGTGCGTGCGCTGCGGAGGCGCGACGCGGTTCAGGCGGTCTCGATCGCCCACGCGCACGTCGACAGCCTGCACTCGACGATGTTCATGGAACTCGCGCGTCGCGCCTAGCTGCCGGTCGCCGGTCCGGCCGGTCCGGCCGGTCCGGCCGGTCCTCCTATGACCTCCCGCATGACCGCTCACACGACCTCTCGCCTGACCTCCCGCATGACCGAATATGACGGGGACCACTGGCGTTGCCGATGCCCGGTGCGCTTAGCTGTAGCCATAACCATCCCGAGCGGCCGAGAGACCTGGATCGACGACGCCGCAGCAACCCTCCCTGTGTAGCAACGGGGAACGGTGCTACTGCCAGGACCGATGGAGAAGCTACACGCTTTCGTTGGTCTCCCCTCCCGTGCTTCCGCACGCCCGGGTGATCGCTGGCTGTCCTGTCTGCCCTCCATCGGGCGATGATTCAGGAGCCCAGCGTGACAACAGCAAGCCCCAGCACACCCCGTACCCTCGCGTTGCTCGCGGCAGCGGCCGGCCTTCTCCTCACCACATCGGGCTGCGGAGGATCAGCGGCAGCCAGCGAGGACGACACGTTCGTGTTCGCCACCGGCAAGGACATCTCGTGCCTCGACCCCCACGTCGACGGCGACATGCCGCAGGCCTCGATCGCGGCGAACTACCTCGACTCCCTGGTCTCCCAGGACAGCGAGGGCGCCATCCATCCGTGGCTCGCCACGGACTGGTCCGTGTCCGACGACGGCCTCACCTACACCTTCACGGTGCGCGACGACGTCTGGTTCACCGACGGCACGAAGTTCACTGCGGAGGCGGTCAAGGCGAACCTCGACCACATGGTCGACCCGGACACGCAGTCCGGAACGGCCGGCGGCTACCTCAAGCCCTACACCTCCACCGAGGTGGTCGACGAGACCACCGCGGTCGTCACGCTCAACCGCCCCTACGCGGCATTCCTCGAGGTACTCGCCCAGCCGTTCCTCGGCATCGAGTCACCTGAGGCCCTCAAGCGCCCGCGGGCCGAGAACTGCAACGCGCCGGTGGGCTCGGGCCCCTACAAGATCGTCGACTACGTGCCGCAGTCGAAGGTCAGCCTCGTCCGCAACGAGGACTACAACTCCGCTCCTCCCTATGCGAAGCACCAGGGCCCGGCCCACATCGAGAAGATCGAGTGGCGGATCGTCCCCGAGGACTCCACACGCTACGGACTCCTCCGTGCCGGCCAGGTGGACGCCCTCGACCTCATGCCGTCGGTGCACTTCGACGAGGCCGAGGCCGATCCGAACGTCGAACTCATCCTGCAGGACCGGCCCGGGAACCCGACCAACCTGATCCTGAACACCACGCGCGCACCGTTCGACGACATCGACGTCCGCAAGGCCTTCCTGCGCAGCGCCTATGTGGACGCGGGCATCAACAGCGTGTACTTCGGCACCGTGACGCGGGCCGGCGGACCACTCAGCTCCACCACCGGCTTCTACTCCCCCGACTTCGAGCACGTCTACGATCCGGACCCCGAGGAGGCGGCACGCCTGCTCGACGAGGCCGGCTGGACCGAACGCGACGACGAGGGCTACCGCGTGAAGGACGGCCAGCGCCTCACGGTGCACTTCCCCTACACACCTGACTGGTGGCCCACAGCGCACCAGGCCCTGGTCACCCAGATCCAGGCGACGGCGAAGAAGGCAGGGTTCGAGGTGCTGATCGAGAACGGCGACGGCGCCAGCGTCAGCGAACTCGGCAACAACTTCGAGTACGACCTCCGCGCCGACTACTGGAACACCAACACCGCTGACGTGCTGCGCATCGTCTTCTCCTCGGAGTACACGGAGTCGGCGGGCTTCGTGCCCAACGGCTCGGGCTTCCGCAACCCGGAGCTCGACGACATCCTCAACGACGCACTCGCGACCGACGACCCGGAGGTCCGCAAGGACCTCTACTACCAGGCGCAGCAGATCGTGAGCGACAACGCCCTCCAGCTCCCGCTCTACAACCAGGCCAGCCAGGTGGCGCTCCGTAGCGACCGCTTCACCTCCCTGGCCCTCGAGCCGAGCCTCTCCCTCCCCTACCTCTACGACGTCACGGCGGTCGATTCCGAATGAGCACCTCCTCCCTCGATTCCCTCAGCGCGGCACCCCGCACCACCGCGACCGTCGGCAGTGCCGGCAACGTCATCCTCCGACGGATCGCCGGCAGTGTCTTCGTCCTCTGGGCCGCAGTGACCCTCACGTTCTTCGTCCTCCGCCTCACGCCCGGTGATCCGGTCACCGCGATCCTCGGCGGCGCGGGCTCGTCGCCGTCGCCCGAGACCGTCGCGGCGGTCCGGGCGGAGTACGGGCTGGACCAGCCGGTCCTCGTCCAGTACTTCAGCTACCTCGGCAACCTCGTCACCGGGGACTTCGGAGTGTCCTACATCTTCAAGGTCCCGGTCGTGGAGATCATCGGCCCGCAGATCCTTCCCACGCTACAGCTCGCCGGGCTCGCCCTGGTCTTCGCATGGGCAATCGCACTGGCCTTCACCCTCCTGACGGTGGGCCGCGGGCGCGTGCTCGACGGCGTCGGCCGTGCGGTCGAGGTGTTCTTCGCATCCCTCCCCCAGTTCTGGGTCGGCATCATGCTCGCTGTCGTCTTCGCCGTCATCCTCGGCTGGTTCCCGGTAGCGGGGAATGACGGATTCAAGTCGCTCGTGCTGCCGGCGCTGTCGCTCGGAGTCCCCCTCGCCGGGTTCATCGCCCAGGTGACGCGGTCCTCCTTCGATGACGCCCTCGCGCAGCCGTTCGTCCTCAGCGCCCGGGCCCGTGGCCTGAGCGACACGGCCGTCCGGATCACGCACGCACTGCGCCACGCGATCCTCCCCGGCCTCACGCTCTCAGCCTGGGCGGTGGGCTCGCTCGTCAGTTCCGCCGTCGTCGCCGAGATCATCTTCGCCCGCCCGGGCCTCGGCAGGTCCCTCGTGGACGCCATCGTGAACCGCGACCTGCCCATCACCCTCGCGGTGGTGTTCATCACCGCAGCGGTCTACATCCTCGTGAACCTCGCCGTGGACCTCCTCTACCGCGTGGTCGACCCCCGCACGAACCCGAAGGGATCAGCAGCATGAGCCTCACCCTCGACCCCACTCCGACGGCGGAGGGCGGCACCGCCGTTCCCTTGTCGCCCGCACCGGCCCCTTCGCGTGCAGGACGCCTGGTCCGCAACACGCCGATCGGTGTCTGGATCGCCGCCGCGCTCCTCGCCTTCCTGGTGCTCGCAGCACTCGCTCCGTTCGTGTTCCTGCGGCAGGATCCCTTCGAGATCGACCCCGCCAACGCCTTCCAGTCACCCAACGCCCTCCATCTGTTCGGCACGGACCAGAACGGCCGTGATGTCTTCTCCCGCGTCATCGCCGGTACGGGCCAGTCGCTGCTGCTCGGCCTCGCCGCCACGGCGATCGGGCTGATCCTCGGTGGCGCGCTCGGCATCACCGCCGGTGTCTCCGGCAAGTGGCTGGACTCGGCGATCTGCCGCTTCGTCGAGGTGCTGTTCGCCTTCCCGGGCCTGCTCCTGGCCCTGATCGTCATCGCGGTATCCGGCACCGGCGTCGTCACCGCTGCCATCGCCGTCGGGGTCGGTTCCGCCCCCGGTTATGCAAGGATGCTCCGCACCCAGACCCTGCAGGTCGTGGCAGCTCCGTATGTGGAAACAGCTCTGTCGCTCGGCCGGTCCCGGTCCCACATCCTCTGGCACACGATCGTCCCCAACGTGGCGCGCCCCCTCTTCGTCCTCGTCACCCTCGGCATCGGACAGGCCATCGTCTGGGCGTCGTCGCTGAGCTTCCTCGGACTGGGCGCGCAGCCGCCCGCCGCGGAGTGGGGCGCCATGCTCGCCGACGGACGCAACTACCTCCAGGTCGCCTGGTGGATCGCGGCCTTCCCCGGCATCTTCATCACCCTGGCCGCGCTGACCACCACCGTGGTGGGCCACCACCTGCAGCGCCGACTCGAAGCAGAGGTCTGACATGACTGAGAACACCAGCGGCACCGCAGGGCAGCAGCCCCTGCTCGCCATCGACAACCTGAACGTCTCCTTCACCACGCCGCGCGGCACGGTCGACGTCGTCCGCGACGTCTCGCTGGCCCTGGCGCCCGGCAAGGCGCTGGCCCTCGTGGGTGAGTCGGGCTCCGGCAAGACCGTCACGGCCCGCACGCTCGTCGGGCTCAATGCGGCCAACGCCCGGGTGACCGCCGACCGGCTCGACGTACTCGGCCACGACGCGACCCGCCTGTCGGAACGGCAGTGGCGCGGACTGCGCGGCAAGGACATCGGCTACGTGCTGCAGGACGCCCTCGTGTCCCTCGACCCCCTGCGGACGGTGGGCCAGGAGATCGACGAGGCACTCCGGGCGCACGGCGTCCGCGGCAAGGCCGAGCGGCAGGAACGGGTCCACGCCGCCCTGCGGGACGCCGGAATCCCCGACCCCGAGGTCCGTGCGCGCCAGCGCTCCGGCGAACTGTCCGGTGGCCTGCGCCAGCGTGCACTGATCGCCCAGGCCACGGTGCTCAACCCGCAGCTCGTGATCGCCGACGAACCGACCACCGCACTGGACGCCACGGTCCAGGCGCAGATCCTCGAGCTGCTGGCCGGACTGAAGGAGCAGGGCCGTGGGCTCATCTTCATCTCGCACGATCTCGCCGTCGTCAGCCATCTCGCGGACGAGATCGCCGTCATGCAGAACGGGCGCATCGTCGAATCCGGTCGGGCGTCCGAGGTGCTGGGCAACCCGCGCCACGAGTACACGCGCCAGCTGATCGATGCCGTGCCCTCCGCTGCTGGCAAGGGCACGCGGCTGTCCGCCGTGCCGCGGGTCTCGGTGACCTCCCGGCCCACGCGGCTCTCGGCATTCTCCGACGCGGCCCCGGCCCTCGAGGCCCGCAACCTCGTCAAGACCTACGCGTCCCCGGACGGCACGCGCCGCACCGTGGTCGACGACGTCTCCTTCACGGTGCCCGCGGGCAAGACTCTGGGCATCGTCGGTGAATCGGGATCGGGGAAGTCGACGACGGCGCGCATCGCGCTCGGCCTCACCGAGCCCGACGCCGGAACGGTCACCCTGGGCGGGCTGCCGTGGGTGGGGCACGTCGAAGGCACCGCCGGCGTCCATGCCGATCGCAGTGATAGCAGGGAGCGCCGGCCCTCCCGGCTCTCCGGGTCCGTCGGCGGCCGGCGAGCGCGGGGCGCGACTGCTGCGGCTTCCGTGACCGAGGATCTCCGCCGCCCACACCGGCCCGACATCCAGCTCGTCAACCAGGATCCGCTGAGTTCCTTCGATCCGCGGTTCAGCGTGGGCCGGGTCATCACCGACGCCCTGGACGCCGGTGCCGTGGGAACGCCGGGCGAGCGGAGGGACCGGGCGGCCGAACTCCTCGGGCAGGTGGGCCTGCCGCTCGACCTCATCGAGCGGCGGCCGCTCACCCTCTCGGGTGGGCAGCGCCAGCGCGTGGCCATCGCCCGTGCCCTCGCGCTCCAGCCACGTGTCCTGCTGCTCGACGAGCCCGTTTCCGCCCTCGATGTCTCGATCCAGGCGCAGGTCCTCGACCTGCTCGCGGACCTCCAGGAGCAACTCGGATTGAGCTACCTCTTCATCAGCCATGACCTCGGCGTCATCCACCACGTGAGCGACGACGTCCTGGTCCTCAAGGACGGCCGCGTGGTCGAGTCGGGTAGCGCCGAGGCGATCTTCACCACCCCGACCACGGACTACACGCGGGCGCTGCTCGCCGCCGTTCCGGAGATGCCCGAGCGCCGGTCCGCCGTCGTCGTTCCCGGCGCCCCGACCGCGCAGGGTGACGCAGGAGCCGACCGATGACCGCCTGCGCCACCGACGGCCGGTTCGCGGTCATCGCATCCCCGTGCGCACAGAATCCAGCAGGAGCTGACCGATGACCACTGAAACCCTGACCGCACCCGTGACCTACGGCCGACTCGCGGAACGGTTCCGACCCCTGTTCGACGAGATCGCGGCCGGGGCCGCGGAGCGCGAGAACGAGCGGATCCTGCTGCACCGCCAGGTGCGTCAGCTCGTCGATGCAGGCTTCACCGCGCTGCGGGTTCCCGTCGAGCTCGGAGGTGGCGGGCTCTCGGCGCCGCAGTTCTTCCGGCTGCTCATCGAACTCGCTGCCGCCGAGTCGAACCTCGCACAGGCCCTTCGGTCCCACATCGCGTTCGTCGAGGACCGGCTCTACGCGAACGATACTGTCTGGCTGCGTCGCGTCGCCGAAGGAGCGGTGCTGGGCAACGCGTGGACGGAGACCGGACCTGTCGCCGTCGGCGGTGTCAGTACCACCATCACGCGCGACGGCGAGGACTACCGCGTCGACGGCACAAAGTACTACACGACCGGAAGCCTGTACGCCGACTGGATTCAGACGGGTGCGCGCACGGACGACGGCGTCGACGTGATCGCCCTCGTGCGGCGGGACGCGCCCGGGGTCGAGGTCATCGATGACTGGGACGGGTTCGGTCAGCGCCTGACCGCGAGCGGCACGTCCGTCTTCCGGAACGTCGTCGTGCCGGCCGAGGACGTCATCATCGAGGCGGACCACCCGCCGTACGACACGGGTGTCTACCAGCTCATGCATGTCGCAACGCTTGCGGGGATCGCCCGCGCAGCTGTCCGGGACGTGGCTGCGGAGGTGCGCGGGAGGACCCGTACCTTCAGTCACGGAAACGGAACAAGGCCCAGTGAGGACATCCAGGTGCAGCAGGTGGTGGGGGAAGTCTCGGCTCTCGCGTTCGCGTCCGAGGCTGCTGCACTCCGGGTGGCCGAACTGGTGCAGGAGGCCTACGAAGCGCACCTCGACCTCCCGCGCGAGGAGGCGGACTCTGCCGCAGTAGCGGTGGAATTCGCTTCCTCACAGGCGCAGATCGTGGTGACGGAGCAGGTCCAGCGTGCTGCTTCGACGATCTTCAACGCTCTCGGCGCATCGTCGACCCGGAAGGGCCTCCAGCTCGACCGGCACTGGCGGAACGCCCGCACCATCTCGTCGCACAACCCCGTGATCTACAAGTCGAGGATCGTCGGCGACTGGGAGATCAACGGGACCGTGCCGGAATTCGTGTGGCGGGCAGGCAATGCACCGCGGACGACGACGGCGGAGACCGGCGCGGGCGCGTAGCGCGGGGCTCGTGGGGGTGTAGCACGGGCCGGTGCGGGTGATCGTCCCGGGTTCGTGCGGGCGAGCGATGCCGGGCAGGTCGCCCCTGGTCTTCGTAAGGTATGGGATTTACATGCCCTTGTTAAAAGGAGAAGGAGCGTCCTCTAGTTGTCCACATAGGCTCCCGGGGCCGCTGGAGTAGTACGTGTGTTCGATAAATTTGGGGTATGGCCATCGCCCCGCTCGAGCGTCCCCCGCAGACCCCGACCTCTGTCGAGTCGGCGTGCGTTGCCCTCGCGGAGTGTGCCCGGGAGGTGAGCCTGCAGGGCGGCGTTCTGTCCCGGCCGGAGGCGCTGCAGCTCATCGTCGACGTCGAACAGGCCTCGAGGATCGTGGATCATCTGCAGGTACTCGCCGCCCGCCTGGCGGAGGAGCACTACCGGGTCGACGAGCCTGATCCCGGCAGTACGTCCGGTGCTGGGTCGCTGCTAGCCCGAGCGGAACAGACGGTCCGCGCCGATGCCCCGTCGCTGGCCGATTCCGGCCCCGCTTCCTCGGGCACCGCTTCCTCGGATCCCGAATTGTCCGACCGTCACGGCGCCCTGTCATCCGCGTGGGGTGCGGGGGCGGGTGCGGCAGCGGATGGGTTCAGGGATTGCGCGGATTTCCTGCGCGGCACCTTGGGGATCAGCCGTGCCGAGGCCCGCCGCCGGCTGGCGCTGGCGGAGCTGGTGCTGCCCCGCACCTCTCCTACGGGAGCCCCGCTGCCGGCCCGACTAGAAACCCTCGGTGCGGCGACTAAGGCGGCCCAGGTCAGTGGGCGGGCCGCGACGATCGTGTCCCAGGCCGTGCACCGGGTCCAGTCCTTCGCCACCCCGGAGCAACTCGACTCCATGGAGTCCCATCTCACCCGGCAGGCGGTGGAGTCCGACGAGGACATCCTGCGGGTCCTGGCCCACCGCTGGGAAGGAGTCCTCGATCAGGACGGGCAGGAACCATCAGAGAAGGTCCTCCGCGCGAGGCAGGGCGTGTTCCTCAAGGGCCGCCGCCACGGCCTGCACGTCCTGGAAATCGGCGCCACCGACGAGCAGTTCGAACACCTCGCCACCGTCATGAACACCGCCACCAACCCCCGCACACAACCCGGCTCCACTAGTGCTGCGGGTGCTGCTGCTAGCACCGATAGCTGCGACAGCGCCACCACCGCCCCGAGCGGCGCAGGATCCAGCAACGACACAGGCTCAGGGTCAGGCACCAGCACGGGTACAGGCGCCGACGAAGGATCGCATACCGGGCCAGGCACCACCGACGACTCCCGCTGGGGTTCGGGTGCGGGTGTGATCGGTGATCCGGAGGGTGCGACGAGGGCCCAGCTGCTGCTGGAGGGACTGGTCGGCGCGTGCAGGATCGCCCTGAGCACCGGCGGTCTTCCCGCGACCGGCGGTCACCGGCCCCAGGTGATGGTGACCATCGACTACCAGGACCTCCTCGGCCACGCCCAGCACCCCGGACAGGGAATCTTCGCCGGGCAGGCCACCGCCCGGACCATCCGGCGGATCGCCTGTGATGCGGACATCATCCCGATCATCCTCGGCGGAGCGGGTCAGGTCCTGGACCTCGGACGAGCCCAACGCCTCTTCCCGCCCCACCTGCGCCGGGCCCTGGTCGCCCGCGACAAGGGCTGCGCCTTCCCGGACTGTTCTATCCCCGCCCCCTGGTGCGAAGCCCACCACATCGACCCCTGGTCCCGCGGCGGCACCACCGGCCTCACCAACGGGGTCCTGCTGTGCTCGAGACACCACCACCTCATCCACCAAGGCCACTGGAAGGTGCAACCCCGAGACGGTGTCCCCTGGTTCCACGCACCCGGGCACCCCGGCCGGGCAGGAACACCCCGCACCAACACCTACTGGAACACCGGACAAGCCGTCCACCACCAACTCCACCAACTCGACGAAGGGCTGGCACGTGGAGAAATCCTGCAGGAGGAACCACTCCACGATCCATCCCGCCCGGCCCCCACGATCCCTGGTTGGAACCGACCGGAACACATAAAACCGGCCACCCCTAATTGGGATTGGCCCGAACAGACAAAGCCGGCGAGCCTTGGCTGGAACCGACCGGAACATACAGAACCGGCCACCCCTAATTGGAATTGGCCCGAACAGTCAGAGTCCACCAGCCCCGGCTGGAACCGACCCGAGCAGACGGGCCCAGCCAGTCCTGGCTGGGGTTGGCCGGAGCAGGCGAGGTCAGACCAAACCTGACCAAAGCCCAGCACCGAGCCGGCCAATTCCACGAGGGCCCGCCCGGACTCTGCGCTCGAACGCACGTCCGGATCGGAACGCAGGTCGATATCTAAAGGCTAGTCGGCATCTAGGACACGCTGGTATCCGAATCCACGTCGAGGCGCACCGTAGTTAGCAAAAGCGACACCGCGCTGACCCAGCGGACACGCGAAAGGCGGCGCTCAGAGAGCGCCGCCTTTCGTAGTTCTTACGACCTCAAGGCCCCCTGGATGGCCTCCGCGATCGGCGTCTCGCCGCTGTTGAACTGGATGGTCTTGTCCACCGTCCCGAGATCACCGAGCACGACGGCAGCCACGTGGGCGACATCCTCCCGGGGAACGGAGTCGCGCTGCGGCTTGTCCGATACCTCGATCTTGCCGGTTCCAGGGTCGATGGTCAGGGAACCAGGTCCCAGGATGGTCCACGCGAGTTCCGACTTCCGCAGGTGCTCGTCCGCCGCCGCCTTCGCCTCCGCATAGTGGAAGAAGCCGTTGTCCTTCGGCACCCCGTGGTCCTTGCTGGCCCCGAGATAGGAAACCATGACGTAGCGGCCGATCGAAGCTTCCGTCGCTGCATCCATAGACCGGATGGCTGCATCCCGATCGACCGCGTACGTGGCCTCGGGGCTGCTGCCGCCCGCACCCGCGGACCACACGACGGCGTCATGCCCCCGGAAGAGGTCGGCCATCTGCTCCACCGACAGCTCCGCGACGTCTGCCACGACGGGCGTACCTCCCGCCTGCTCGACGTCGGAAGCGTGGTCCTGGTTGCGGAAGATCGAGCTCACCCGGTGGCCCTGGCTCGTGAGGATCTTCGTCAGGTGCAGAGCTACTTTTCCGTGTCCACCGATGATGGCTACGCGTGACATGGGAACTCCTTCAGGTCGTCGGCTGTCTTGCTTTCGACGCTAGTCCCCTTGCCCGAGGGCTGGCCACCTACCGGCAAGCGTTCAGCCACCGGCGCACGCCTATTCCCGGTTCCGCCTGTGGATGCTTAGGGGGCTTCGATAGGCAGCAGCAGGTCCTTCACCGAGGGATCCGTGCGCAGGAACTCCTGCACAGCGGGGTCGGCGAACGCCTCGGTGAGCTTCTTGATGTTGTCCGTGTCGACGTAATCGGTGCCGACCGTGAGTTGTGCGGCGAACTCGTCGGGCGCCGGAGGCGCGAAGATCTGCTTCTCGAGCGGAATCTTGGCGGCCGTGTAGTACTCGGTGTAGCCGACGGCAGCATCCAGGTCCGGCAGTGCCCTGGACTGAGCGCCGAAGTCGAGGAGGGTGAACTTCAGGTTCTTCGGATTCGAGGCGATGTCATCCTGCGTCGCCTCCCACTTGTCGGTGCCCTCCTTGAGCGTGATCAGCCCTGCCCGCTCCAGCAGCCAGAGACCCTGGGCCTCGTTCGCCGGGTCCGAGTAGAGGGAGATGGTGCCGCCATCGGGAATCTGGTCCACGCTCGTGTACTTGTCCGACCAGATGCCGAATCCCCAACGGAAGACGGGCGCCACTGCCGTCTCGCGGAAGTCCGGGTTGGCCTCCAGCACCTGTCCGAGCCACAGCTCGTGCTGGTACACCGTCGCGGCGACCTCGCCCTCGCTGACGGCCCGGTTGATGGTGTTGCTGTCGCTCAATCCCTTGAACTCGATGTCGATGCCGTACTTCGGCGCGATGTCCCGGTCAATGAATTCGATGAGCGCCTGCTCCGCGTGGTTCCCCTCGGCGGTCGCAACGAGGAGGGTTGCGCCTTCCGTTTCCGCCGCAGACTCGGACGGGTTCAGCAGTGGCACGGCAATGAAGGCGCCGGCGGCAACGACGGCGACGGCCCCGCCTGCGATCCATGGTGCCTTGCGCCGCTTGCGGAGGGTGAATCCATGGTCCGCACCTGCTGGCGAGGAAGTCGTCGATGTTGGCTCAGGAGTGGTGTTTTCGGACATGGCAATGCCTTTCTGGGCGCGCTCGGGGAAGCGCAGGGGTGGGATGAGCATGAAAGAAACGGAGAGGATGGGGGGTGACGCGCGGGAACGTCAGGCGCGCTGCAGACGCTTCTGCGGAGTCGTGAAGCGTACGAGGCGGTCTCCGACGATCTGCACGAGAGCGACTGTCACCACCAGGATCACGATCGTCGCAAGCATGACGGTGTTGTCGAAGCGCTGGTAACCGTAGGTGACGGCCACGTACCCGATACCGCCGGCACCGATGGTGCCCGCGATGGCTGAGTACTCGATCATCGCGATCACCTGGATGGTGAGCCCGCCGATGACTGCCGGGACAGCCTCGCTGAACTGCGCCGTGCGCATGATCTGCAGGTTGGAGCCGCCGGCGGCCCGGGCCACCTGGACCATGGACGGCGGCACGGACCGCAGCGAGTTCTCGACGATACGCGTGAAGAACGCGATACCGGCCAGGGACATCGGGACCACGGCGGCCGCGATGCCGATGTTCGTGCCGGTGATGAACCGGGTGAACGGAACGATGGCCGCCATGAGGATCAGGAACGGAAGCGATCGTCCGATGCTGATGATCCAGCTCAGTGCCGCGTGGAGTGCGGGGCGTTCGTAGAGGCCACCGGGCGCGACGTTGTGGAGGAGGACTCCGAGGGGCGTACCGATGACGATGACGACAGCCATGACGATGCCGACCATTGTCAAGGTCTCGCCATAGGCGGGCAGCAGCAGCGCCGGCAGGTCGTTGAAGGGGACGTCGGTGCGGGGAAGAATGAGTGCGCTCATGCCACGTCCTCCAGCACGGCCGCGGCCGGAAGGAGCTGGTGCGACTGGCCGCCTCCACCGCCGTCGGGCGTTCCGCTGAGTCCGTAGCGTGCGAGCACACCCTGGACCCGGACGTCGTCGTCGGTTCCGATGCCGAGCGTCGCGCTCCCGGTGTTGACGCCGTGGACCGTCTCGACGGAGGCACCCAGAAGGTGCACCACGGCGTCGAGGTCCCCGGTGAGCCGCTGGATCCAGTCTCCGGGCACATCGGTCGAGTCGTAGGTGACGTACCAGGTACGGGTTCCGGCCTCCGGTCCGGCATGGCCGCGCCGGGGCTGCAGCGACCGCCCGAGGAGGGAATCGTGCGAGGTCAGGAGTTCCACGAGGTCGCCCTGCTCGACGATGCGACCGTGGTCCAGCCGCGCCACCGTGTCGGCGACCTGCCGCACGGTGTCCATCTCGTGGGTGATGAAGACGACGGTGAGGTCGAGGTCGTTGCGCAGCTGACGGATGAGGCCGACGACGGATCGGGTGGTCTCCGGATCGAGCCCCGAGGTCGCCTCGTCCGCCAGGAGGATGGACGGCCGCAGCGCGAGCGCCCGAGCGATTCCCACGCGCTGCGCCTGGCCGCCGGAGAGCTGGAACGGGTAGTGGCCGGCCTTGTCCGACAGCCCCACGCGGTCCAGTAACTCGGCAACACGGGCCCGCGCCTCGCCAGGAGTGACGCCGAGGTATTCGAGGGGCAGGGCGATGTTCTCCGCGGCGGTCCGGCGGCTGAGCAGGCTCGAGGACTGGAACACCGTGCCGATACGGCGGCGCGCCTCACGCAGACGCTTCTCCGGCAGGCCCGACAGCTCCTCGCCATTGACGACGACGGCCCCCGACGTGGGACGTTCGAGCAGGTTGATGCACTGGGCGAGGGTGCTCTTGCCTGCACCGCTCGGCCCGACGACGGCAGCGATGCGGCCAGTGGGCACCTCGAAATCGAGGTGGTCGAGCACGGTGACGGCAGCGTGCCCACGACCGTAGGTCTTGGTCAGGTGTCGAAGCGAGATCATGGTGTTCCTTGGGCAGGACGCGGTGAGGCAACGTCGATGGGATGGGCGCGCTGCAGGTTCGGCCGCCGGGAAGCCGGCGGGCCGTGTCAGATCAGTGCGGCGTCAGGGGCGGACGGACTGGAGCCGGTAGCGCGCTCCGCGGTGCTCCTCGGGGAGACGGTCGCCCTTGCCGAACAGCTTGTTGCGCAGGGTTCCCTCGACGTACTCCGTGGGATAGGCACCACGCTTCTGCAGCTCGGGGACCACGTACTCGATGACGTCCTCGAAGGAGCCGGGGGTGATGGCGTACGCGAGGTTGAAGCCGTCGACGTCGGTCTCCTCGACCCACGCCTGAAGCTCGTCCGCAACCTGAGCGCCTGAACCGACGATGCGCGGACCAAGCCCACCGATCCCGCCCCATTCGGCGATGTCCCGCACGGTCCAGGGTTTGCCGTCGTCGTTCACCTTCTGGAAGGTGGCGACGGCCGAGTGGATGGCGTTGGACTTCACGTTGCCGAGCGGCTCATCGGGAGCGTAGACGGACAGGTCGACGCCGAACCAGCCGGAGACGAGCACGAGCGCTCCCTCGTAGCTGACGTACTTCTGGTACTCGGCGTGCTTCGCCTGGGCCTTCTCCTCGGTCTCGTCCGTGATGACGGTGAGCAGGGTGTAGATCCGCACGGAGTAGCGGTCACGTCCCTCGGCCTCGACGGCGTCACGGATCTTCTTCACGACGTCCTTCAGGATCGCCTTCGACGGTGCACCCACGAAGACCGCCTCGGCGTTTCCTGCTGCAAAGGCGATACCGCGGGAGGAGGCCCCCGCCTGGAAGATGACCGGGGTGCGCTGCGGCGAAGGCTCGCTAAGGTGGATCCCCGGGACGGTGAAGTACTTGCCGTCGTGGTTGATGTCATGGACCTTCGCCGGGTCGGTGAAGACCCCGGCCTCACGGTCCCGGATCACGGCGTCGTCCTCCCAGGACCCCTCGAGCAGCTTGTAGAGCACCTCGAGGTACTCGTCCGCGTGGTTGTAGCGCTCATCGTGCTCGAGCTGGTCCTCGTTGCCCATGTTCCGCGCGGCGGAGGGAAGGTAGCCGGTGACCACGTTCCAGCCGACCCTGCCATTGGTGAGGTGGTCGAGCGTGGAGAGCCTGCGTGCGAACGGGTAGGGGTGCTCGTACGCGGTGCCCGCCGTGACTCCGAAACCGAGGTGCTCCGTGACGAGGGCCATGGCGGAGACGAGGAGGAACGGATCGTTGACCGGGGTCTGCGTCCCCTGGCGCAGCGTGGCCTCGTTGGAACCGCCGTAGACGTCGTAGGTGCCGAGCACGTCGGCGATGAAGATGCCGTCGAACAGGCCCTTCTCCAGGGTCTTGGCGAGGTCGGCCCAGTACCGCAGGTCCTTGTAGCGCCACGACTGATCGTCCGGGTGCCGCCACAGGCCCGGCGACTGGTGGCCCACGCAGTTCATGTCGAAGGCATTGAAGCGGATATGGCGCGGTGATGCGGGCATGGAAAATCCTCATGTCAGGGCACTGCCATGAGGGAAGCGCCATACTTGCCCGCATGGTGCATGCCGGGCCGAATCCTCACCTGGGGCACCCCGCTACAGCGAGAGGGTTGCCGTCCAACAAACCAGGGTTTGACGTTGGAACTCTTGATTCTGGGAATGAGCCTAGATGCCCATCCGCGCCGGCGTCCATATGCACCCGTCACAGTGCGTCACGATCGGCAATGCCTCACGTGCAGCACAGCATCAGCGGAGGTAGGACGCCCCATTCACGTCGACCACGGTGCCGCTGACCCAGAGCGGAGCATCCGTGGCGAGCCATGCCGCGGTCTGCGCCACCTCCTCCGGCGTCGCCACGCGGTTGAACGGACTCTGTGCCCGGACAGCGTCGCCCTCCGGACTGTCGAGCACCGACCGTCCCATGTCCGTCTCGACGAAGCCGGGCGCGACCGCCGCCGAGAGGATGCCGGAGGGTGCGAGCGCGACGGCCAGCGACTGGGTCATGGAGTGCAGCGCAGCCTTGCTCGCCCCGTAGGCAGGGGTGAGGGGCTCACCCCGGTAGGCGCCGCGGGAGCCCACGCTGATCAGCCGACCGCCCTCGGGGCCGGAGGGCCGGTCCAGCAGGTGGCGCGCCACGAGCCAGGCCAGGTTCGCCGGCCCCAGCAGGTTGACGGCGAGGGTGCGGCGCCAGGCATGCTGCCAGTCGTCGAAGGACGCCCGGGCAACCGGATGCGCCTCGAAGATCCCCGCATTGTTCACGAGGACGTCGACCCCACCGAGTTCCCGCACGGTTTCATCGACGATCCGCACGCACTCCTCCGGATCGGCGACATCGCCGACGACGACGGAGTGACCTGCGCCCGGCAGGGCATCGCGGACCGCCAGGGCCGCGGTCGCATCACGTCCTGCATGCACGGCGATGCGGTGCCCCCGTCCGGCCAGCTCATGGGCGATGGCGGCGCCGATCCCGCGGCTCGCGCCGGTTACCAGAATGCTCAGTGTCATGGATCAGACGCTACAGCCCGCATTGCGCCGGGAGCCCGAAGAGCACGGGTGGAATCGGACAACCGAAAAAGAGGCAGAACCAGGAAGTCCACCTTGCTACGCTGTCAAGCTACTGCTCATGCTCGGCAAAGGACCTTGATGGACCCATTCAGCGCGCACCTCGACAGGGGAATCCTGAGGCTTCGGTGGAAGCGCGGCGTCGAGATCACCTATGCGCATGCCGTTGCCGCCGCTCGCGCCCTGGCGGAATTCCACGGTCCCACCGCACTGCCGCTCCTGGTCCACATGCACGGCATCACCGGGATCACCCCGGAGGCACGCGTAGGAATGGCTGCCTACCGCGGGTTCTCGAAGGTCGCCGTCGTGGGTGAGGACGTCGTCGACGAGGTGATGTCGGGGTTCTCGCACCGCTCCCCCACCGTCACTCGCTATTTCTGCTCCGAGACCGAAGCGCTCGCATGGCTGCTCGATGGCAGCACGACCGGACAGGCTACGAGACCGGCGTCGCGGGACTAGCACAGGACCGCCGGGACGGGGCGTTGACCCGTTCTCGTGGTGAATGCGAAGGTGACAGCATGAGCTTCGAGAACAGCGCGATCCAGGTCACGAACAACGAGGCGAAGAGCCGCTACATCGCGAACCTCGACGGCGACCCTGCAGGCATGGCGGCGTACGAACGGTCCGGGAACACCATCGTCTTCACGCACACGGTGGTCGACGAAGAGGTCGAGGGCCATGGCATCGGCAGCACCCTGATCCGGTACGCGCTCGACGACGCCCGTGCGCAGCACCTCACCGTGGTCCCGCAGTGCGAGTTCGTGGCGGCCTTCATCGAGGACCACCCCGAGTACCAGGACCTGGTGAACTAGCTCGCGCGTCCGGCCCCTTCACCCAGCGCCACATCGATGAGCACCTCGGCCGCCCGACGCGCCTGCCCTGCCGCTTCCGGGGTCCCGGCGATGGCCGCCGTCGTCTGCGCGCCCTCCGCAAGGATCGACAGCTGCGCCGCGAGGTACGACGGCGCCCCTGCCTCCTCCGCCAGGCGTCCGACGTAGTCCTGGAAGGATGCCTTGTGCTTCCGGGCGTACTCCGCGACGTCCGGGCTGACGGCTCCGAGTTCCGCGAAGCTGTTGATGAAGCCGCATCCGCGGAAGGAATCCTGGTCGAACCACTGCGCAAGGAAGTCGAAGATCGCGAGGAGCCGTGCACGCGGCGTCGAGGCCTGCCGCACCGTCGCATCCAGTCCTTCCGTCCAGGACCGGTGCCGACGTTCGAGCACCGCCAGGACGATGCTGCCCTTCGACGGGAACTCCTGGTACAGCTTCTTCAGCGAGACGCCTGCCGCCGTGCGCAGCTCGTCCATGCCGACGGCCTGGATTCCCTTCGCGTTGTAGAGCTCGTCGGCGGTCGCCACGATGCGGGAGCGGGCCTCGGAAATATCCATGCACCCATTCTACTTGTAGGGAGAACGATCGTTCTATACGATGGGATCACCCAGAGAGAACGAACGTTCTCTTACTTCGAGACAAGGACATGGTCATGGGCTTCATCGCAGTCGGCACCGAGAACACCACGGACATCGAGCTCTACTACGAGGACCACGGAACGGGCCAGCCCGTCGTCCTGATCCACGGCTACCCGCTGGACGGCGGCTCGTGGGAGAAGCAGACCGCAGCTCTCCTCGATGCCGGTTACCGCGTCATCACCTACGACCGCCGGGGTTTCGGCAAGTCGAGCAAGCCCACCACGGGCTACGACTACGACACCTTCGCTGCCGACCTCAACACGGTGCTCGAGACCCTCGACCTGCAGGACGTCGTCCTCGTGGGCTTCTCGATGGGCACCGGTGAAGTGGGCCGCTACATCGGCACCTACGGAGAGGCCCGGGTCGCCAAGGCCGCGTTCCTCGCCTCGCTCGAGCCGTTCCTCCTCCAGACCGAGGACAACCCTTCCGGCGTCCCCTCGACCGTCTTCGACGGCATCCGTGACGCCGCCATCGTGGACCGCTATGCCTGGTTCACGAACTTCTACAACGACTTCTTCAACACCGACGACTTCCTCGGCAACCGCCTGAGCGAGGAAGCACTGCGCAACGCCTGGAACGTCGCCGCCGGAGCCTCCTGGTACGCATCCTTCGCCGTCGTCGACTCCTGGCTGACCGACTTCCGGTCCGACGTCGAGAAGGTGACCGTCCCGTCGCTGATCGTCCATGGCACCGGCGACCGCATCCTGCCGATCGACGCGACCGGCCGCGAATTCACCAAGCGCCTGCCCTCCGCGGAGTACGTGGAGGTCGAGAATGCACCGCACGGCATGCTCTGGACGCACGGTGCGGAGATCAACGAGGTCCTGCTCCGCTTCCTCGCCAAGTAGCATTCCATCCGCCGCAGGGCCAGGCGCCCTGCGGCGGACGTCGCCGGACGTCCCTCCTAGAACTGGATACCGCGGGTGAGTCCGCCGTCGATCAGGAGGTTGGCTCCCGTGGTGCGGCTGGACCGCGGGCTGGCGAGGAAGACGACGGCGTCCGCCACCTCCTGCGGCGTGCCCATGCGGCCGGTCGGGTTGAGGCCCATCGCCGTGGAGAACAGCTCCGGGTTCCCGCCCTCGATGCTCTCCCAAACTCCGCCCTCGTGGTAGGTGTTGCCCGGCGAGACGGTGTTGGCCCGGATACCCTGTTCCGCGAGCTGGAAGGCCAGCCCCGCCATGTAGGCGATGAGCGCGGACTTCACGGTC
This sequence comes from Arthrobacter rhamnosi, assembly GCF_054510975.1. NCBI lineage: Bacteria > Bacillati > Actinomycetota > Actinomycetes > Micrococcales > Micrococcaceae > Arthrobacter > Arthrobacter rhamnosi. Next base: position 53,451 of record NZ_JBTNDN010000007.1, read on the forward strand.
CCGTAGGGCCCCGAGGCGAAGTCCACCTCGCGCCCGGAGACGCTGGAGATCGCGGTGATCGACGGCGTCGCACTCCGTGCGAGATGCGGGAGCGACGCCTTCACGAGGCGCACCGTCCCCATCAGGTCGACGCGCAGGCTCGCCTCCCAGTTCTCCTCGGTGTCCTCAATGGCCAGGGCGCTGACGTTACTGACCACGGCGTCGATGCCTCCGAACTCCATCGCCACGGTCTGCACCCACGCTGCAAGAGCAAGACCGTCACCGACGTCGACGACGTACCCGGCGACCCGCACCGGGGATGAGGCGAAGGCCGCTTCGGTCGCCGCCACCTCTGCGGCATTCCGCGCGCAGAAGGCCACATTCACCCCTTCCCGCGCGAACGACTCGACGACGGCGCGGCCGATACCCTTCGTGCCGCCGGTCACGAGGGCGGTGGTGCCGTCGAGGTGCAGGTCCATGGAAGTCCTCCGGTGAGGGTCGGTGGTCGGTTCGGTGCTCGGTTCGGTGGTCTGGAAGGCCCGGCGCCCGCCCTGCCGGCGCAGCCCCGGGTGGTTCAGCGGAGCTCGGCGCCCTGCCGGCGGAGGTGGGCATGGAGTCCGCCATAGGCGTCGACGGCAGGAAAGAGCGCCTTGGGCGCCTTGACCACCACGCTGTAGTTGACGTCGACGGCGTTCGCGATCGGCGCGAGGGCCGTCTGGGTCAGGAGCTGATAGGCGTCGAGCTGGTGCAACCCGAAGAGATCACCGAACCACCGCACCATCTCCAGCTGGCCGATGCGCCAGGAGTCCTCCATGGGGCGCGAGGACCCGACCGCCATCCAGTGGTAGTCGGTCTCGAGCCGCGGCCAGGCGGGAGCACCGCCCTTGATGAGCTCGACGATGATCGTCGAGTGCATGGCACCTTCGACAGCCGTGCCGCACGCCTCTCCCTCGCCCTGACGGTAGTGTCCGTCCCCGACGGAGAACAGGGCGCCCTCCACGTTGACGCCGAGGTAGACGGTGGTGCCCGGCTTCACGTCGGGCGCATCCATGTTGCCGCCGAACCGCTCGGGCACCAGGGAGGAGCGCACCTCACCGCCGGGTGGAGCGACCCCCACGGTGCCGAGCATCGGCTCGAGCGGGAGTGCGACCTCGAAGTCGCCCAGCCGTCCCTGGAAGCCGACCGTCCGCCGTGCGGTGTCGACGTGGTAGATCCAGGTGATGTCCGGCAGCGGCTCCTGCAGGGTCGCAGTGCGCTCCGTGCTGGTCAGGCCCCCGAAGAACGGGATGGTGGCGGACGATCCGTAGGAGCGGGCCGGAGTGAGGTCCACGATGTGCAGCGCGAGGGTGTCCCCCGGTTCTGCACCCTCCACATAAAACGGGCCGGTCTGCGGATTGACGAAGTCCAGGTCCACCTTCTCGCCGGACACATCGTCGACGGAGGTCAGCGCGTTGTTGAACGCGTCCTCGGTCCAGAGCTTCAGTGCGGTACCCGGCTGGACCGTGAGTACCGGGGCGCTGCCACCGAAGGTGTACACGAGCTGGTCGCGCCGCGGGTGGTACTCGATGATCTCCATGACCGGATGCTACGGGGCGGCCCCGGCCCGGACAAGGGCCGGAAGCCGTCCCGACCGCGGAGTGTCAGGTGGCGACGGACAGCGAGGACAGCACGTCGTCGAGGCGCTCGTACCCCTCGATGACACCGTTCTCCATCCCGCTGCTGATCATCGCGTCCCTGGCCTCGACGGCGAGGAATACCGACCGCGCCGAACAGCGCGTGCGGCCGTCGTCGAGCTCCTCGAGGACCATGCTCTCGATGCTGGCCTGGTGCGGGGCACCCTCGAACTCGAACGTCTGGATGATCCGCTCCGGCGCGAGAACGGTGTGGAAGACGCCGCGGAAACCGTAGGCGTGGCCCTCGTCGTCGCGGTGGATGTAGGAGTACGAGCCGCCGGTGACGGCGTCGAACTCGAGGACCTCCATGGTGATGCGGCGCGGGCCGAGCCACTGGCGCACGAGGTCCGGCTCGGTGAATGCCCGGAAGACGACGCTCCGCGGGGCGTTGAACTCGCGGACGATGTCGACGAATGGTTGGCCGGGTTCCGCCGTGATGGTGGTGGGATTTTTCATGACTGTTCCTTGGACTGGTGCTGCAGGGTTGCGAGCACGCCGTCGAGCCTGCGGTATTGCCGTTCGGCTTCCAGGCGGTAGGTGTCGATCCAGCCCGTCAGAGTTTCGAGCGCGGCGGGATCGAGATGGCAGGGACGGCGCTGGCCGTCCCGCGTGCGGGTGATCAGGCCGGCCTGCTCGAGCACCTGGATGTGCTTGGAGACTGCCTGCTTGGTCATGGCGAAGGGTTCCGCCAGTTCGTTGACGGTGGCCGAGCTGCGCGAGAGCCGCGCGATGATGGCCCTGCGGGCTGGGTCAGCGAGCGCCGAGAAAGCGGCATCCAGATCATCGTCCTGCATGATCCACCTCCTCGTTGATCAACCAGCTGGTTGATAATGCAAGGATAGGCCTGCCGGCGCCAGGGAACAAGAGGAAAGGCGGACGACGGCGTACCGCAGGAACGAGCATGCGCGCGGCCGACCCGCCTCCTGCTCAGGCCCCGCATCGGGACCCTCTGCTCAGGCGCGGCCCTTCAGAATGAGGTTCCAGTACACCTTCGGCAGCACGACGCGCTCCACGATGAACGTGGATCTGCGCTCGCGGGCCAGGTTCTTCCAGCCCGGCACGGTGGGCATCGGCGAGTACTTGTCGTCGAACTCGGAGAACACGACCGTCTTCCGGCTGACCACGAAGGGGCACGCCGAATAATGGTTGTACTTCGCGGTAGGCTTCTTCCCCTTGATCACGGCTTTGAGGTTCTTGGCGAGCACCTTCGTCTGCATGCGAAGCGCCGCTCCCGATTTGGAGTTGAGCGTCGAGGCGGCGTCCCCCAGGGACCAGATGGCGGGGAAACGCGGATGCCGCAGGATGACGGGGTCCACCTCGACGAAGCCTCCGCGGTTTCCGGGCGCCGGAAGGTCCGTGCTCTTCAGCCACTCCGGCGCGGACTGCGGCGGCACGGCGTGGAGGACGTCGTAGCCGATCGTCTCGGTGGTGTCATCGGTGGAGCGCCGAAGCACCACCGTGCGTGCCTCCGGATCCACGGACTCGAGCTCGGTGCTGTAGTGGACCTCGATCCCGTACTCGTCGATCTTCCGGTTGAGTTCCTCGTCGATGATCTCCATGCCGAAGATCGTGGGCGTGGAGACGGCGAGGACCACCCGGATGTCCTTCAGGACGCCCTGGCGCCGCCAGTGGTCGCACGCGAGGTACATCGGTTTCTGGGCGGCACCGTCGCACGAGGCCGGCCCGGGCGGCTGCGTGAAGACCACGGTCCCGCTGGTCAGGTCCCGAAAGAGCTTCCAGGCCTTGGGAGCCAGCTCGTACTCGTAGTTCGATCCCCCGTACGGCCCTTCCATGGCCTCCTTGAGACCCGGGATGGCCGTCCAGTCGTTCTGGATCCCCGGGCATACGACGAGGTGGTCGTAGGTGACGGCGGACCCGGACTCCAGCAGCACCGTGTTGGAGTCGGTGCTGACATCGGTGGCCTTGTCCTGGATCCAGGTGACCCCCCGCGGCATCACGGCGGACTGCAGGCGCACCGCCTCGAACGCGTCGGCCGTGCCACCCGCGATGTGCGAGAAGAGCGGCTGGTAGAGGTGCCGGCTCCGGGGCTCGATGACGGCGATGTCCTTCAACCGGTATCGCTTCAGACGCCCGGCGAGTGACACGCCGGCGTTGCCGCCACCGATGATGAGCACCTGGTGGTGGCGTTTCTCCCCCGGAGCGGGGATGACGGGGACCATCCGGCCCGCCCGTGGAGTGCTCGTGCTGGATCCGATGGCAACTACCTCTTCTGATCACCCTGCGCGGCCTGTCCCCTGACAGTACCGCTCGGCACCGACGCAGGACAGGGAACCGGGAAACCGGGGTGAGGCCAGGGCCCCTGCCGCACCGGATCGGCACCGCGGCAACCGCCGGGCCGCCGGGCCGTACCGGACGCCACGGGACCGCACCGGACGACGCCGGTCAGCCGCGTGCGTACCTCGTCACGAAGGTCCGCAGGATCGTCGCGGGCCTGTCCACCACCAGGGCACGGGCCCGCGCGATGTAGTCGTCGGCCTCCTCCGGCGGGAAATAGCCGGCATGGCGGTAGGTACGGATGCGCCCCACGAGGGCCTCGACGTCGAGTTCAGGGTGGAACTGCGTCGCGTACACGTTCTCCCCCACTCGGAACATCTGCACGGGGCAGGTGGCCGACGACGCGAGCAGCACCGCCGATCCCGGCATCGCAGCACACGCTTCCTTGTGCCCCACGTAGGCGGCGAACGACGAGGGCAACCCGGCCAGCAGCGGATCGGAGACGCCGTCCCTGGTCAGGGTGACCTCGACGGCGCCGACCGGCTCGGCGTAGGTGGAGTCGATGACGGCTCCCTGGTGGCGCCCCAGGGTCCCGACGCCGTAGCACGCACCGAAGAAGGGGTAGTCCTCCTCGACGACACGGTCCAGCAGCCCGCCGAGCTCACGCTCCACACGGACCTGGACGGCACTCTTCTCCTCCTCCGGGTCGGAGGAATTGAAGGGGCTGCCGCCGAGGAAGATCCCGGAGTAGTCGGCGAGATCCAGCTCGGGCAGCGGCTCCGCCTCCAGCCGGATGCGCCGCAGGTCTCCCTCGGCCAGGCCGCCGTAGCGCAGGAAACTCCGGTATTCGGCGTCGGCGGCATGGTTCTCGGCACGTGTGCCCAGGAGGAGGAACGGTTTCACCCCTCGATGCTACTGGCCCCCAGCTCCACAATGCCGCCGTCTGCGACGCGGGCAGCAGCGCCCTCCCCGGAGACGACACCAGGCCACCGGATTGCCCCGGTGGCCTGGTGTCCGATGCTGTCGGATCAGCGGTTGGCGCCCGCGCGGTCGGACAGCTCGGCGTCCAGTTCGGACAATTCCTGCGCCACCCGCTCCAGATCCGCCTTGGAGATGGCCACCGGTCCGGCACTGTGACGGCCGCGGGACGGCTTCAGCGCGACGACGTCGGAGTCCCCCGTACCGGCCGCTGCGTGCGCGGCGCCGTCCTTGCGTGGAGAGTGTGCAGGCGCTGACTCCGCTGCGGACGGGGCGGCAGCCTGCGCTCCGGCGACGGCGGGCGTGGTGCCCGTCGCCGCGGGTGACATCGAGGCCGCGGGACCGGCGGGTGCGGCCTGGGCGAAGTCGACCGTACGCCGCAGCGGGGTCTCCTTGATGAACAGCACGCACACGAGCCCGAGGACCGCGATGACCGCCGTGATCAGGAAGATCAGGGCCGTGCTGTCGCCATAGGCGGCCCGCACGATGTCGGCGATCGGCGCGGGGAGGTCGACGAGGTCGAGCGAGCCGCCGGCCGCACCGCCGCTGGTGGGGATGCCTGCCGCAGCGAGGCCCTCGGTGGTCTTGTCCGCGACCTGGTTTCCCAGGATGGCGCCCAGGACAGCCACGCCGGCAGCCCCGCCGAGCGAGCGGAAGAACGCCACGGAGGCACTGGCCGAGCCGATGTCCTTGACCGCCACGGTGTTCTGCACCGCGAGGACGAGGTTCTGCAGCATCAGGCCGAGGCCCATGCCGAACACGAAGGTGTAGATGCCGACGACCCAGAGTTCCGTGAGGTGGTCAATTGTGCCGGCGAGTCCGAGGCCCGCGATGAGGAACAGGCCGCCCGCGATGAGGTACCTCTTCCACTTGCCGAACTTCGTGACGAGCTGACCGGCACCGATGGATCCGAGCAGGTTTCCGGCGATCATGGGGAGCGTCAGGAGGCCTGCCTCGGTGGGCGTGGCGCCGCGTGCCACCTGGTAGTACTGGCCGAGGTAGCTCGAGGTGGCGAACAGCGCGATGCCGACGGCGATCGAGGCGATGATGGCCAGGGCGGTGGTGCGCTCGGAGATGATCTTCAGCGGGATGATCGGCTCGGCCACTCGGGCCTCGACCACGAGCAGGAGTGCGAGCAGGATCACGCTGCCACCGACCATGAGGGCGCTCTCGCGGGAGAACCACTCGTAGTAGCCCTCCTTGCCGGCGAAGGAGACCCAGATGAGCAGGAGGCTGACGCCGGCGGTCAGGAGGACGGAACCGAGCCAGTCGATCCGGGCCTTGCGGCGCGTGTCGGGGAGCTTGAGGGTGACCTGCAGCAGGATCAGGGCGATGATCGCGAGCGGCACGCAGACGAAGAACGTCCAGCGCCAGCCCAGGGGCGAGTCGACGATGAAGCCACCGAGAAGGGGCCCTCCGGCCGTGGCGACGGCCATGACGCCGCCCATGTAGCCGGAGTACCGGCCGCGCTCGCGCGGGGCGATGATGGTGCCGATGATGGCCTGGGCCAGCGCGGTCAGGCCGCCCATGGCGACACCCTGAACGACGCGCGCGGCGAGCAGCAGCGGGATGGTCTGTGCGAGGCCTGCGAGGACCGAGCCCGCCACGAAGATCACGATGCTGACCTGCACCAGGATCTTCTTGTCGAACAGGTCGGAGAACTTGCCCCAGATCGGGGTGGTCGCCGCATTGGCGAGCAGCGCGGCCGTGATGACCCAGGCGAAGTCCGTCTGCGACCCGTTGAGGTCGCTCATGATCGTGGGCAGGGCGTTCGCCACGATCGTGCTGCTCAGGATCGCCGTGAACAGACCGGCCAGCAGACCCGTGAGCGCCTGCAGGATCTGCTTGTGGTTCATGGGCTCAGCAGCCCCGTGATGCGGGGCCCGGGCCGGGTGCGGCGCGGGCGCTGTTTCCGCCGTAGTGGAATGGGTGGCCATCAGAGTGCTTCCTTCGTGATCTCGGACGAGGAGTCCAGGTGGTGACGGCCGCCATTGCCCGTGTGGTGTGCTGTGGTGCGGGGAGTTCTGGGAGCGTCCAGGACGGCGTGTCCTGCCGCGCCCGAGGCGGCGGAGCGAAGTGCTGCCGTGAGGTGCTGCACCGACGAGGACGCGGCCTCGGCCTCGCTCTCGGTCCAGTCGGAGAGGATCTCCCGCAGGGTCTCGGCCCTGCGCTCGTAGGTCTCGGCGAGGTAGCTCTGCCCCTCCTCCGACAGCGAGAGGAGACACGCCCTGCCGTCCAGCGGGTCGGGTGTGCGGACCACGAAGCCGTACTGCTCGAGGTCCGCGAGCTGCCGGCTCAGCGCCGACGGCCCCACGCCGAGCTTCGCGGCGAGGGCCGATGCGCGCATCGGGCCGCCCTCACCGATGAAGAAGAGGACCCCCGTGTGGGCGGGCCCCAGCTCCGAGTGCTTCATCCCGGCGGCGGTGACGCCGCGCAGGGCACGCTGCAGATCGAAGATGTTGTGCACCAGCTCCGCGGCCGTGTGCTGTGCTACTGACATTTCCGACTCCCGGCCTCATTACTTCGTTGCTCTAAGTAACTGTACGCCTGCCGTTTCGTTAGGTCAACTAAATAAATCACCCTCCACGCTGGCGGCTCAACGAGGTGCTGCGGCCTGCCCTTTTCATGGACGACACGCCATCGAACGCCTCATACTGTCCGCCGACCGGGGCTTCACCCGGCGCCTCGCGGTCCCGCTGCGCGTCAAGAATGCGGGGACACGGCCCCGAAGGCTTGCGGTTCCGGCCACCGCCCTGTTAGGCCTGATACACAAGGGCAGTTGGATCACCTGTCAGGAAGTGCCCACCCCCGGGCCACGGAAGAGGACGTTCGCCATGACGCGCAAGGAACCCCGCGTAGAGGAAGTCGACGAGAAGGACATCGAGGTCTCGGAGCGGCCGAAGGACTGGGCGGCGGGCATCCCGGGCGTCTACCACTCCATGAAGCCGGCGATCGAGCACATGGGCGTGAAGCGCACTCTCCAGACCGTCCTCAAGATGAACCACAAGGACGGCTTCGACTGCCCGAGCTGCGCCTGGCCCGACCCGGCTAAGCGCAAGACCTTCGAGTTCTGCGAGAACGGAGCCAAGGCCGTCACCTGGGAAGCAACGCCCGTGGTGATCTCCTCGGACTTCTGGGCCGAACACTCCATCAGCGACCTCCGGGAGCGCTCCGAGTACTGGCTGGGCATGCAGGGGCGCCTCGTGGAGCCCGTGTACAAGCCCGCCGGTGAGGACCACTACCGGCCGGTCAGCTGGGACAAGGCCTTCGAGATCGTCGGCAACAAGCTGAAGAGCCTCGACGCCCCGGACGAAGCCGCCTTCTACACGAGCGGCCGCACCTCGAACGAGGCCGCGTTCCTGTACCAGCTGTTCGTACGCGGCTACGGCACCAACAACCTGCCCGACTGCTCGAACATGTGCCACGAGTCCTCCGGTTGGGCAATGGGCCAGACCATCGGCATCGGCAAGGCGACGGTCACGTTCGACGACTACGCCGACGCCGACCTCATCATCGTCATGGGCCAGAATCCGGGCACGAACCACCCTCGCATGCTCACCGAGCTGGAGGCGTGCAAGGAGTCCGGCGGCCAGATCGTCTCCGTGAACCCCCTGCCGGAAGCCGGCCTGAAGCGCTACAAGAACCCGCAGAAGGTCAAGGGCGTCGCTGGCAAGGGCACCGAAATCTCCGACCAGTTCCTCCAGGTCCGACTGGGCGGCGACATGGCCCTCCTGCAGGCCGTGTCCAAGCGCGTGTTCGAGGCCGAGGCGAAGAACCCCGGTACCGTCCTGGACCACGCATTCCTCGAAGAGCACTGCGAAGGCCTCGATGAGCTGCGCGACTACCTGATGAAGCTCGACGACGCCACGGTCCTCGAGGCCACGGGCCTGCGGATCGAGGAGATCGACGAGCTCGCTGCACGCTACCTCGCGGCGGACAAGGTCATCATCACCTGGGCGATGGGCATCACGCAGCAGAAGAAGGGCGTCGCCACGATCAAGGAGATCATCAACCTCCTCCTGCTCCGCGGCAACATCGGCAAGCCCGGCGCCGGCGCCTCCCCCATCCGCGGCCACAGCAACGTCCAGGGCGACCGCACCATGGGCATCTGGGAGCAGATGCCCCAGACGTTCATGGACTCCCTCGGCAAGGAGTTCAACTTCGAACCGCCCCAGGAGCACGGCGTCGACGCCGTGGAGTCCATCCGGCGCATGCGCGACGGCGACGTCAAGGTGCTCGTGGCGCTCGGTGGCAACCTCGTCTCAGCGATCTCCGACACCCAGGTGGCGGAGAAGGCCTTCGCGAACACCGAGATGACTGTGCAGATCTCCATCAAACTCAATCGCTCGCACCTCATCACCGGCGAGGAGGCGCTCATCCTCCCCTGTAAGGGGCGAACGGAGATCGACCGCCAGGCCACCGGCGAGCAGTTCGTCTCCGTCGAGGACACGGTCTGCGCCGTACACCCCTCCTGGGGAAGCGTCGAGCCCGTCTCCGACAACCTGCTCTCCGAACCGGCGATCATCAGCCGGCTCGCCCGCGCCACGATCGACGGCAAGATCGACGCCGACTGGGAGGGCTTCGAGAAGGACTACGACCTCATCCGCGAGCACATCGCGCACGTGGTCGAGGGGTGCGAGGACTACAACCAAAAGATTCGCCTGAAGGGCGGCTTCATCATGGCGAACGGGCCGCGTGACTCTCGGACGTTCAACACGCCCACGGGCAAGGCCGTCCTCACCGTCAACGACCTCGAGTACCTCGAGCGCCCCGAGGGCACGCTGATCCTGCAGTCACTGCGCTCCCACGACCAGTGGAACACCACGATCTACGGCCACAACGACCGCTACCGCGGCATCAAGAAGGGCCGCCACGTGGTGTTCATGAACCCGGAGGACATCGCGGACCTGGGCCTGACGGACGGCCAGAACGTGGATGTCCACGGCGTGTACGACGACGGCGTGCAGCGCGTGCTCCGCGCCTACCGCGTGGTCTCGTACCCGACGGCGCGCGGCTGCGCAGCTGCGTACTACCCCGAGGCGAACGTGCTGGTTCCGCTCGACGAAGTGGCGGAGGGCAGCAACACGCCGAGGTCGAAGCAGATCATCGTCCGGTTCGAGCCGAGCAACCACACGGCACCCGAGGCGCACGATTCCGTCGCGACCGTACAGGCGCCCGAGGTGGAGCCGGATGGCTTCCCGACCAACGGCACCACGGCGCCGGCCAAGAAGGCGGAGGCAGCCAACGCCTGACGGCACCGCCGCGGATAGACTGCTCCGGTCGTGACGACCGGAGGATCGGACAGCGTGGAGGAACAGTCGGACACACAACGGGCTGGGCAGCACACGGGACCGCAGGCTGCGCACCCGGCAGCGCATCCCCGCGTGCTCCAGGCCCAGCAGCGCCGCGTCATCCGCGTCCTCGTGGCCGCCCAGATCCTGGGCGGCCTCGGGGCCGGCGCAACACTCTCCCTGGGTGCTCTGCTTGCTGCTGAGACCTCCGGGTCGAGCGCGTGGTCGGGGATGGCCGCTACCATGGCAACCCTGGGCGCCGCCGCGGCAGCCGTGCCCCTCGCAGCCCTCGCCCAGCGCAGGGGACGCCGGGTGTCCCTGGCTACGGGCGCTGTCATCTCCGGCGTCGGCGCAGTGCTGGCGATCGCCGCGGCATCACTCTCCGCGTTCCCCCTGCTGCTGCTCGCCCTCGCGCTCCTGGGCGTCGGCTCCGCGACGGGCCTCCAGGCCCGTTTCGCAGCCACCGACCTCGCCTCCGAGGGGACACGGGGGCGGAGCCTCGCCGTCGTCGTCTGGTCCACCACCGTCGGGGCGGTCCTGGGGCCCAATCTCTTCGAACCCGGCGCGGCGGTCGCGCTGGTGCTCGGCATCCCGCCGCTCAGTGGCGGGTTCGTCTTCTCCGCAGCGGCGCAGGCGGGCGCCGCGGCCGTTTATGCGCTCGGGCTCCGGCCCGATCCTCTTCTGACCGCCCTCGCCCGGCAGGCGGATGCCCGGCCCGTCGGCAGCGTGGCGCCCGAACGCCGGCACGGGCTCCGCATCCTCGCCGAGAATCCCTCGGCGCGCTTCGCTGTCGCGACCATCGCGGTGAGCCACGCCGCCATGGTCTCGCTCATGTCCATGACCCCGGTGCACCTCCACGACCACGGCGCGGGGCTGTCCGTCGTCGGACTGACCATCAGCCTGCACGTAGCAGGCATGTACGCGCTGTCGCCGGTGTTCGGTTGGATTGCGGACCGCTTCGGGAAGACGCAGGGCATCCTGTGCGGGCAGGTCCTCCTGCTCCTGGCACTCGTCACGGCCTGGCGTGGCTCTGAATCCGACGGGTGGGTGACCACGAGCCTGGTACTGCTCGGCCTCGGCTGGTCGGCCTGCGTCGTCTCCGCGTCGGCGCTCCTGGCCGGCGCGGTGGAACCCTCCGAGCGGACACCCGTACAGGGCTTCTCCGACCTCGTGATGAATGGCTCGGGCGCAGTGGGCGGAGCCCTCGCGGGCCCCACCCTCGTGCTACTCGGCTATGCGGGCCTCGGGCTCGCCGCCGCGGCGCTGGTCGCCGTCGTCATGGCCTGGACGCTTACGCGCCTCGGCTCGATACGGCGCGGAACACCCGCGGCGGCGTGACGCGCTACTGGGCCGTACCGGTCCAGCCTGCCTGCTCGTTGGTGTGCTCGTCCTTCTCGATGATGGTCAATACGGTCTTCACGGCCTTCTCGATGGCCGCGTCCGTCTCGGCCCGACCTTCGGTAGTGACGGTGCCCGCGGCATAGCCGACCATGAAAGCGCTGATCACACCGGCATCCGCCGACAGCAGGTGCGAGGTCCGTGCGGCGAGCTCCAGGATCGTCGCGTGGTCCAGTTCGAGGTCGAGGACCTGTAGGGCCTGGCCGAGCGTGCGGCTCCAGTCGTTCAGGGTGCGCTCGGCGTCGTCGGGCGTTGCCATGGGATCTCCTCGGGTCGGGTACGGGCCGCGGTTGCCGACCGCGGCCGGCAACACTCCCCCAAGCTTTAGCACCCAAGCCGCATCCCTTCAATGGCTGGCGCCCATCAACCATCCTTGACTTCACTCCGTACCGGGGATGGAGTAGCTGACCTTGGTCCTCGAGATACCGCTCCCGTGGGCCGCCGGCACGGCGGTACCGACCCCTCCGGAACGCACGGTGCTCGGCGTCGCCCCGAACCACCGGCGTACGCACCGCGTGAGGGCCGACTGCTCGGACAGGCCCACCAGTCCCGCGACCTGCTGCAGGGGTAGATCGCTCCGCGTCAGCAACCGGAGCGCGGAGTCCCGGCGGACGTCGTCGAGCAGTGCCTCGAACGTGGTGCCCTCCGCGGCGAGCCGCCGCTGCAGCGTCCGCGGGTGCATTCCCAGCAGCCGGGCCGCGGAGTCGATGCGGGGCGGCGAGGTGCCGAGCATGCGGTCGATCGCGTTCCGGACCTGCGGGGCGACGACCCGACCCGGCTCCGGGAAGTGGCTGTGCAGGTAGTCGAGCGCGATCTCCCGCAGCGTGTCATCCACTCCGGCGAGCGGGCGGTCGAGGAGGCTGCGGGGCACGCGCAGCAGGGACGCGGCGGCACCGAAGCGCACCTCGGCCCCGAAGAATTCGGCATACCGGGAGGCAGGAGCTTTCGGCGTGTGCGAGAGGTGCACCGAATGGAGGCCGTAGGGCCCGTCGACCAGGAAGCGGATCATCCGATGCGAGAAGGCGAGGATGGCGTCCGTGGCCTGCCGCGGCGGCGTGCCCTCGGAGGACCCGTAGCAGAGGCCCACTTCGCCGGGACGACCTTCCGGGTCGGGCACGATCGTGAAGCGCAGCACCGGACTGTGGAGGAAGAGGAACTGCGACGCGCACTCCAGGGCAGCGCCGACGGTGGGCGAGTTCTGCACGGCGACGGCGAGCGGGCCGAGGATACCGATGTCCTGGTATTCGGAGATGCGCAGGCCGAGGTCCGGACAGGGCAACACGCGGGCGGCACCCTCGAGGAGCTTGGCCATGGCCACGTCGGAGACGAGGACGTCGTCGCTGTCTAGGGCTTCCACGGGCACACGGTAGTGCGCTGCGAGCGCTGCGGCGTCACCCCCGAACTGTTCGACGATGGTGCGGAAGCCGCGCATGCCTGCGGATCGGATCACGGAGCCCATGTCGTCCAAGGGTAAATAGGTGTCGCGCGAAGTCAAGCACGAGGACGGGCGACCACCGAATAATGGATCTATGGAATCCTCCCCCGAACACCTCGACGTCGTGATCGTCGGCGCCGGGCTCTCCGGCATCGGCGCCGCCTACCGCGTCTCCACCGAACTTCCGGGCAAGAGCTTCGCCGTCCTGGAAGCCCGCAGTGCCATCGGCGGCACGTGGGATCTCTTCCGCTATCCGGGCGTCCGCTCCGACAGCGACATGTTCACCCTCGGCTACCCCTTCCGCCCGTGGACCGAGCCCAAGGCGATCGCCGACGGCGTGTCCATCCTCATGTACATCCGGGAGACCGCCGAGGATCCGCGGATCCAGGAGCGCATCCGGTTCCGCACCAGGCTGGTCGGCGCGGCGTGGTCCTCCGACGACGCCCGGTGGACCCTGGAACTGGACGTTACGGACGACGACGGCACCACCGAACGCCGACGTCTCACCTGCGGATTCCTCTACCTCTGCAGCGGCTACTACAACTACGAGCACGGCTACGACCCGACCTTCCCGGGCCTCGGGTCCTTCGAGGGCGAGGTCGTCCGGCCCCAGTTCTGGCCCGAGGACCTGGACTACACGGACAAGCGCGTGGTCGTGATCGGCAGCGGTGCCACCGCCGTCACCCTCGTGCCGTCGATGGCGGAGGACGCAGCGCATGTGACGATGCTGCAGCGCTCCCCCACCTACATCACGGCGGTCCCGAGCCGCGACAAGTTCTCCGACGCCGCGCGCCGCCACCTGCCCGCAGGGCTCGCCCACCACGTCGCGCGGGCCAAGAACGTCCTCTTCACGCAGGCCTTCTTCCAGCTGTGCCGTCGCCGCCCGGAGCTCGCCAAGAAGCTCATCCGCTCCCAGACGGCGCGGATCCTCGGCGACGACACGCTCCTGGAGGAGCATTTCACGCCCGCCTACAACCCCTGGGACCAGCGGCTCTGCGTCGCGCCGAGTGCCGACTTCTTCCGGGCCCTCAAGTCCAGCAGGGCCTCGGTGGTGACGGACACCATCGACACCTTCACACCCCACGGCATCCGCCTCTCGTCCGGGAAGGAACTCGAGGCCGACGTCGTCGTGACCGCCACCGGGCTGTCGATGCTGCCCCTCGGCGGTGCCACGTTCACCGTCGACGGGAAGCCCGTGAACCTGGGCGACTCCTGGGTGTACCGGGGGGTCATGGTGAGCGGCGTGCCGAACCTCGCCCTCTGCGTGGGGTACACCAACGCCTCGTGGACGCTGCGCGCGGACCTCAGCTCGCGCTATGTCTGCCGCTTCATCAAGTACTTGGACCGCACCGGCCACCGCTATGGCGCACCGGCCGCCGACGGCGGGATGAAGGCCCATCCCATCCTCGACCTGACATCGGGGTACGTGCAGCGCGCGGTCTCGGCCTTCCCCAAGCAGGGTGACCGGCAGCCGTGGATCATGCGCCAGAACTACCTGCTGGACGCCCCGACCGCACTGCACGGCAACCTCGCGAAGAACATGGTCTTCGACGCCCCCGCACCCCCAAGCACACCCGCACCCGACCTCCAGGAGATCCACGCGTGAGCATCCGACCCTTCCAGTTCGCCGGCGCCACCGCCGTCCTCACCGGAGCCGCTGGAGGCATGGGCCAACACCTGGCCCGCAAGCTCGCCGAGCGCGGGAGCACGCTACTGCTCGTCGACCGCGACGCCTCCCGGCTCGACGCCGTCGCCTCCTCCATCCGCTCCACCTATCCCGGCAGCAGAGTCACGACGTTCGTCGCGGACCTCGCGGACCGCGGTGCCGTCGAGCGCCTCGCGGCCGATCTGCTCGCCGCCACCGACACCGTGGACCTGCTGATCAACAACGCCGGTGTGGCCCTCGCGGGGAAATTCGACCAGATCAGCATGGAGGACTTCGACTGGGTGATGGCCATCAACTTCTCCGCGCCCGTACTGCTCACCCACCGCCTGCTGCCGAGGATCTCCCCCGGCGGACACATCGTGAACGTCTCCAGCCTGTTCGGCCTCGTGGGACCGAAGGGTCAGACGGCGTACTCGTCCAGCAAGTTCGCCCTCCGCGGCTTCACGGAAGCACTGCGCAACGAACTCCTGCCGCGCGGCATCGGCACCACGTCCGTCCATCCCGGCGGCATCCGGACCGACATCGCACGCAACGCACGCATCGGCGGCAACCTCAGCGAGGCGGAGGTGAGGAAGGCGAAGGCCGACTTCGACAAACTGCTCACCTTTCCGGCCGACCAGGCGGCCGAGCTCATTCTCGGAGCGGCGAAGGCCCGCAAGCCGCGCCTGCTGATCGGGCTGAGCGCCAAGGTGCCCGACGTCGTCGCCCGCGTTGCGCCGATGTCCTTCGGCACGCTGGAACGCCGCGCAACGGCACTCGTCCGCCTCGCCGGGAAGGTGCGCCGATGAGCGGGGCGCATGCCGGATCAGGGTCATCCGGTTCCGCTGCGCCTGCGTCGATGTCGAGCACGGCCGACGAGGGCTTCCTGCGGGTCGACGGGATCCGCGTCCGCTATCGGGACGAGGGCGCCCGGGAGAAGCCTCCCGTCCTGCTGCTGCACGGCATCGGCCGCAGCCTCGAGGACTGGGAGGGACTGTACGGCCGGCTCGCCCCCGCCCACCGTGTCCTCAGCGTGGACCTGCCCGGCTTCGGGCTGTCCGAGAGGACCGAGGGACGGTACTCGATGGAGTCGATGGCCCGCTTCGTCCTGGCCGCGCTCGACACCCTCAGTGAGCACCGGCCCCTGCACGTCGTGGGCAATTCGCTCGGAGGCGCAGTCGCCATGAAGATCAGCGCCCTCGAGCCCCAGCGCGTCCGGAGCCTGGTACTCGTGAACAGCGCCGGCTTCGGCAAGGAGGTGACGCTCGCACTGCGGATCCTCGCCGTCCGGCCGATCGGCCGACGGCTCCTGAAGGACAAGTCCCGCAAGGCCGCCTACCGCACGGAGCGCTCGCTGTTCTACGACAAGAGGTTCGTGACCGAGGAACGCCTCGACCACGCGCAGGAGGTGGGCAGGAATCCCGGCTACGACGACGTCCTGCTGGCCGTCGCCCGGCACCTCGGCACCGTCCGCGGTGTGCGCCGGCGGTGGCGGACCCAACTCCTCCGCACGGTCGCCGCCCAGCGGAAACCCACCCTCGTGGTGTGGGGCGACGAGGACCGGGTCCTCCCGGCGTCGCACCTGGAACACGCCCGCGCGGTGTTCCCGCATGCGGAGTTCCACCTGTTCGAGAAGTGCGGGCACATGCCGCAGATCGAACGCGAGGAGGAGTTCGACGCCCTGGTGCGGCAGTTCATCAGCGGCGTCGAGGCACAAGGATCAGGCGGTTCATCTGGACTCGACACCGATGAGCCGAGCTCTCCAGCTGACGCTCGCGAGGAGTGACGGCGTGAACTAGAGTCAGGGATTCGGGTGTGTCGACGGTGATGCTGACACACCTGACCGCACGACCGTCAGGACAATAGATCAAGCGAAGGAAACCCCCCGTGCCTGTCATCGCTATCATCGGAGCTGGACCGGGACTCGGGGCGGCAGTTGCGCGGAGGTTTGGGCGCGAAGGCTTCTCGATAGCCCTGATCTCGAGGAACCAGTCGAAGCTCGACGTCATGGCCGCGGAGCTCGAGGACGCCGGCGTGACCGCCCGTGGTTACGCTGCAGACGTGCTGGTACCGGCAGCGTTGGAGGACGCCCTCAGACGTGCCGCGGCAGAGCTGGGACCGATCACCACGTTGCAGTACAGCCCACTCCCATCGCGTGATTACCTGAAGCCCGTACTCGACATGACTCCCGAGCTGGCGTTGGAAGCATTGCGGTTCTCGGCTCTCGGGCTTATTCACGCGGTGCGTACGGTTCTACCAGCGATGCGTCAGGCAGGAGACGGCAGCGTCCTCCTGATCAATGGCGGAACCTCGGTCAAGGCACGCGCCGACTTCGCCGGCACATCGGTCGCGTTCCCGGCCGAGAGTGCCTACGGCGAGATGCTCCACGACGCACTCGAGGGTGAGGGCATCCGTGTCGCGCAACTCGTGATCCCCGGTGGCATTCCCAAGCTTCAGCTTGCCAACGGCATCGACGACGTCGCCGACCGTGTCTGGGGCCTCCATGCCGTAGCGGGTCCATTCCGCACCATGCTCATCCCGCTCGAGGACGGTAGGGAGTAGGGGCACGTTGCGTGCTGATGAGCGCGCTGGGCCCCCTGGCCCCGGCGCCCCGTCGGTGATGGAATGAACCATGACGCGGGTCATCTACTACACGGCCTCCACGCTCAACGGCTTCCTGGCCGATGAGCACAACTCGCTGGACTGGCTCTTCGCCGTCGAACCACCACCGCCCGAACTCTACGAGCGCTTCCTCGGGACGGTGGGCGTCCTGGTGGAGGGCTCGACGACGTACGAGTGGGTGCTGGACTTCGAGGGACTGCTCGCCGATCCGGACAAGTGGGGCACGCTGTACGGCGAGCGCCCCACCTTCGTCTTCACGACGCGGGACCTTTCGGTCCCGGACGGCGCGGACGTGCGCCTCGTGTCGGGCGACGTGCGCGCGGTGTTCGGGCAGCTGCGCGAGGCGGCGGGCGATCGCGACATCTGGGTGGTCGGAGGCGGCGACCTCGCCGGGCAGTTCCTCGCGGCGGGACTCCTCGACGAGATTCAGGTGGCCATCGCGCCCGTCGCGCTGACGGGCGGAGCCCCGCTGCTGCCGTTGCGGGTCGAATCGGACCGGCTCACGCTGCGGTCCGTCGAGCAGCAGGGCCAGTTCGCGTTCCTCACCTACGACGTCGCGCACGGCCCGCCGTAGGTCCGGCGGCGTCAGTGCGGCGCGAGGCGCCGTCGTCGTTCGCCCCGACGCCCCGATGGCCGCCCGCTCCGGCCTGCGGCACGTAGGCGTCCCGCCAGCGCGCGAGTTCGGCGAAGAACCTGGACCGGGCCGGCTGCGGCGAGAGGGCGAGGTCATGGATGCCGCCCTCGATGCGCACCAGGGTGACGTGCCGGCCGAGCCGGGGTGCCCGTGCCGCGATGTGGTCCACGTTGAGGACCACGTCCGTCGACGAGATCCGCTCCGGCTCCCGCACGGGATTCGAGGTGGCGTCCGAACACGCGACGAACACGGGACAGTCGATGGCGAGCCCACGGTTGAGGAGCGCATGGCCGGCGCGGATGGTGCGCAGCCAGCCGGCGACGACGGGGAACCCGCCGTGCGGCTTCCACGCCAGGTTGTAGTCCCAGTCCCCTCCGGTCTCCCGGTGCAGGTAGCGGCCGTAGGAGGTCCCGAGCTTACCGACGACGGTGCGGGGCTTGAGCGTGCCGATCCGGTGGACCGCGGCCGTGCCGAGGGTGCGCTGGAACAGGCTGGCATTGAGGTCGAACCAGGGGCTGTTGAGGACGAGCGCGTCCACGATGCCGCGGCCGCGCCGCCGGTGTGCCCAGAGGGAGGTGATCAGGCCACCGGTCGAGTGACCCATGACCACGAGGACGTCGTGGCCTTCGTCCTCGCGGATGATCCGGGCGGCCTCGTCGAGTTCCTCGTCGTAGTCCTCGAGCGAGGTGACGTAGTTGGGTGTCTGGTGCTCCCCGATGGACCGGCCGTACTTCCGCAGGTCCAGGGCGTAGAAGTCGAACCCCGCCTCGCGCCAGGCCTCGGCGAGATTGGTCTGGAAGAAGTAGTCCACGAAGCCGTGGACGTAGAGCACTGCCCGGCGTGAACCGCCCGGGACGGCAGAGCGGACCAGCGTCGCGACGACCTGGCCCTCGTCGTCGGGCCGCAGCGGCAGCGTCCGCACGTCGTAGCCGGGACCGAGGAAGTCCTCGCGATACGCGTCCTGGTGCTCCGACTCCGGTGTCATGATGGTCCTCCCTGACCTGGATCCGGGCGAAATGCCCGGATGGACGCGTGGCGAACGGCGGACCTCCCCGTTCATCCGGGAGTCAGCCCACCGTTCCCAGTGTGTCACCGGTCACGGCTAAGCTGGCGCCACCGCACCACAACAGGAGCTGATTCACCGTGCCAGGAAGTTTCATCAGGGGGCACCGCCGCGCCATCGCGGCAGTCGCCGTCAGCTGCGTCGCAGCACTAGCACTCGCGCCCGCAGCAACCGCCGCACCCGGCGGAAGCAAGGGTCCCGGGAACCCGACGGCCACCATCACCGTCCTCGGGACCAGCGATCTCCACGGCTACATCGAGAACTGGGACTACTTCACCAACGCGGAGTACGACGACGCCGCGCACAACGACGTCGGGCTCGCCAAGGTCTCGGGCCTCATCAACCAGGTCCGCGCCGACCGCGGCGCGGAGTCCACGCTCCTCATCGACGCAGGCGACACCATCCAGGGCACGTCGCTGACGGACTACTTCGCCACGGTCAAGCCGGTCACGGCGAGCGGCGAGACCCACCCGATGGCCGCCGCCATGAATGCCATGGACTACGACGCCGCAGCGCTGGGCAACCACGAGTTCAACTACGGGCTGCCGCTCCTGCGCAAGTACGAGGACCAGCTCGACTTCCCGCTCCTCGGCGCCAACGTCGTGGACTGGACCACCGGGGCGGAGGCCTTCACGCCCTACGTCATCAAGACGGTCAAGGTCGCGGGGCAGAAGCCCATCCGTGTCGGCATCCTCGGCCTGACCAACCCGGGCATCGCCATCTGGGACAGGAACAACGTCGAGGGCAAGCTGCGCTTCCCCGGGATCGTCGAGCAGGCCGAGAAGTACGTTCCCGAGATGAAGGCCGCCGGCGCGGACGTCGTCGTCGTCAGCTCGCACTCCGGCACCTCGGGCACCTCGTCCTACGGCGGCGACCTGCCCCTCGAGAACGCGTCGACGCAGCTCGCCGAGCAGGTACCCGGCATCGACGCGATCCTCGTGGGACACGCGCACCAGGAGATCCCCGAGCGTTTCGTCACGAACCGGCAGACCGGTGACCGGGTGCTGCTGACCGAACCGAAGAACTGGGGCATGCGCCTGTCCGTGATGGACTTCGGGCTCACGAAGGTGCGCGGCCAGTGGGACGTCACCTCGGCGTCGTCGGAACTGCTGAACGCCAACACCGTGCCCGCCGATCCGAAGGTCTCGTCGATCATCGCCGAGCAGCACCAGCGCGTCATCGACTACGTGAACACCCCCATCGGCACCGCGACGGAGACCATGTCCGCCGCCGACGCGCGGATCCGTGACACGGCCGTCATGGACTTCGTCAACGAGGTGCAGGCCGGCGCCGTCGACAAGGCCCTGGAGGGGACGCCGAACGCCGACCTGCCGGTGCTGTCCATCGTGGCGCCCTTCAACCGGGCCGCCGTCATCCCCGAGGGTCCCGTGACCATCCGCGACATGGCCGGGCTGTACGTCTTCCCGAACACGCTGTTCGGCGTGGAGATGACCGGCGCCCAGGTGAAGGACTACCTCGAGTACTCGGCGAAGTACTTCAACCAGACCGCTCCCGGCGCTCCGGTGGACCCTGCGACGCTGACCAATGCCGCAGGAACGCCCGACTACAACTACGACATGATGTCCGGCGTCTCCTACGACATCGACATCAGCAAGCCCGTCGGCGAGCGCATCACCGACCTGAGCTACAACGGTGCGCCGATCGACCCCGCGCAGCGCTTCGCCGTGGCGACCAACAACTACCGGCAGTCGGGCGGCGGGAACTTCCCGCACATCGCCTCGGCTCCGGTGCTGGTCAACCAGACCACGGAGATCCGCCAGCTGCTGATCGACTACCTGATCGCCGAGGGCACGATCGACCCCTCGACCTTCTTCCAGGAGAACTGGAAGCTGACCCGCGACGGCGTGCCCGTGTTCGGGTAGCCCCGCCCTGCCAGCGACGGCACAGCAGAACAGCAGGACGTGGACCACCAGGTCCGCGTCCTGCTGTTCTTCGTCCTAGATTGGGAGCATGACCCTCGACATCTCGACGGCGACGCCCGACGACGCCGCCGCCCTCGCGGCGTGCGCCGCCGTCGCCTTCCCGCTGGCCTGCCCACCCGATGCCGACCCGGAGGACATCCGGCGGCACATCCAGACGCAGCTCTCCGCGGAGCGGTTCGCCGCGAACATCGCGGCCCCCGGGCACACGATCCTGTGCATCCGGGACGGCGACGGAATCGCCGGATACAGCATGATCGTGCTGGACCAGCCGTCGGATCCGGACGTCCTGGCGGCGCTGTCGGCCTCGCCGGCCGTGGAGCTCAGCAAGTTCTATGTGCACCCGGGCCATCACGGCCGAGGGTCCGCCGCCGCCCTGATGGCGGCGACCCTCGAACGCGCCGCCGCGTCCGGGCTGCCGGGCATCTGGCTCGGCGTGAACCAGGAGAACGCCCGCGCCATCCGCTTCTACACGAAGAGCGGTTTCCGCACCGTGGGCACCAAGCGGTTCCGGCTCGGGAACCGCTTCGAGGACGACTTCATCCTGGAGCAGACGCTGCCTGCCCGCGCGGACAGCGCCACCTAAGCTCCAGCGGGCCGAGGCCCGGCAGGGCCGTCATTTCTTCGCCAGCCTCTGCGGGCTGACGCTGATGATCGGGACGGGGAAGTGGGACGCCCGGATGGGATCCAGCAGGTCATCGGTGATGCCGGCCGTGAACTGGTCCAGGCCGAACACCTTGAAGAGGGCTTCCCTGCCGAACTTCGAGCTGTCGGCGACGAAGAAGGCTTCCTTCGCGATGGACCGCATGGTGCGCTTCAGCTCCAGCTCGTAGCTGCTCGTATTGAAGATCCCCTGCTCGTCCACCGTGTCCGCCCCGAAGATGGCCACATCCACGCGCAGCTGCTCGATCTGCTGGACCGACGAGGGACCCCAGAGCGTGTACACGTTGGGGAGTAGTTCGCCCCCGATCAGGACCAGATGTGCGCACTGCCGATTCGCGATCTCCAGGCCGATCCGCAGGTCATTCGTGACGACGGTCAACCGCGAGTTGTCGAGATGCTTCGCCACCTCGAGGGTCGTCGACCCGCTGTCGAGGAGGATCGTCTGGCCGTCCAGGACCTTGTCCGCCATCGCCCGGCCGATGGCTTCCTTCTCCCTGTGGTGGAGGGATTCCTTGATCAGCGACGGGGTGTCGGTCTGTTTGACGGGGTAGGCACCGCCGTGCGTCCGCTGGATCAGTTCCAGCTGCTCCAGCTTCTCGAACTCCCGCCGGATCGTCGAGGGATTGACCCCCAGCCGACGCGCCAACTCCACGACCGACTGGAAGCCCTCATCCTGAAGGATCTCGATGATCTCCGCTTGGCGCGACATAGGGGTCCTGACGTCGATGGCACTCCGATTCGGCCATAGTACTGCGCGGTTTGCGCGACATCGCGCAGAACTGCGCGAGTCGTGAAGAGACCCGCGCAGAATAAGGGCAAATCCGTTGACACTCGCGCGGACGCGACCCTAGAGTTCAACTCCATCCAGCATCCACGAACTGCTCTGATGCAGCGGGTCGCTGCATCGCATTTTCACAAGGGAGTGAACATGAAGCACAGCAAGTCTGCCCGAGTCCTGTCCGCGGGCGCCGTCGCGATGCTCCTCGCATCGTGCGGAACGACGGGCGGCGGAGGTACCGCGGAGAAGAGCGAGGGAGGCGCAAGCGCCGCCCCCGAGGACATGACGATGGTGACCGTCGTGAAGATCAGCGGTGTCGGCTGGTTCGACCGCATGGAGGAAGGCGTCAACAACTTCGCCGAGACCACGGGTATCG
This sequence comes from Arthrobacter rhamnosi, assembly GCF_054510975.1. Taxonomy (NCBI): domain Bacteria; kingdom Bacillati; phylum Actinomycetota; class Actinomycetes; order Micrococcales; family Micrococcaceae; genus Arthrobacter; species Arthrobacter rhamnosi. The sequence goes on from NZ_JBTNDN010000007.1 coordinate 76,161, forward strand.
ATGCCCGCCAGGAAGGCGCGGACGACGCGAGCCCGGAGAAGCAGATCCAGATCATCCAGGACCTCATCCCCCAGGCGCCGACAGCGATCACGGTGGTGCCGAACTCGCCGGAGGGGCTCGAGAACGTGCTCACCCAGGCGCGGGATCAGGGAATCGTCGTCGTCACCCATGAGGCCAGCGGCATCAAGAATGCGGACATGGACATCGAGGCGTTCGACAACAAGGCCTATGGCGCGCAGATCATGGACAACCTCGCCGAATGCATGGGAGGGAAGGGCGAGTACGTCTCCTTCGTCGGCGGCCTCACGGCGAAGACCCACATGGACTGGGTGAGCGGAGCCCTCGATCAGCAGAAAGCCGAATACCCCGACCTGACCCGCGTCGAGGATCCGATCGAGAGCAAGGAAGACGAGAACGTCGCCTACGACCGGGCCAAGGAAGTCCTCGCGAAGCACCCCGACATCAAGGGCTTCCAGGGGTCCGCCGGTACGGACGTGGCCGGCATCGCCCGCGCCGTGCAGGAAGCAGGCAAGCAGGACGACGTCTGTGTCATGGGCACCAGCATCCCCTCGGTCGCCAGCAAGTACCTCGAGGACGGATCCATCGACAAGATCTTCTTCTGGGATCCGGCCCTGGCCGGTGAGGCGCAGCTGAAGATCGCCCAGCTCCTCGCTGATGGCGAGGAGGTCGGGGACGGCACCGACCTCGGCATCGAGGGCTACAACTCACTGAAGAAGCTGGAAGGCTTCGACAACGTGGTGGTCGGCGATGCGGCGGTCGTCGTGGACAAGTCCAACGTCGGCGACTACAACTTCTAGCAGCGACGCGCAGTTCGGAAGTGGCCGGCACGGATATCGCCGCGCCGGCCGCCCCGCTGCATACCGAGGACGCACCCATGACCAGCACATCCTCCGCGCCCGACGGCGCACCTCCGGTCCTTGAGGTCAGGAACATCTCCAAGAGTTACGGCGGCGCGAAAGCCCTCCAGGACGTCAGCCTCTCCCTCGTGAGCGGCAACGTCCACTGCCTTGCCGGTGAGAACGGCTGCGGCAAATCCACCCTCATCAAGATCATCAGCGGAGCCGAGCATCCCGACGGGGGCGAGATCTTCATCGACGGCCGTCCTCACGCCTTCATGACTCCCGCGGAAGCGATCAAGGCCGGTATCCAGGTGATCTACCAGGACTTCTCCCTCTTCCCCAATCTCACCGTGGCCGAGAACATCGTGCTCACGTCCGCTGTCGCCGCTCGCAGCAGGACCTTCTCGGCGCGGAGATCCCGGCCGGCCGCCGAGCGCATCGTGAAAGAGCTGAGGCTGCACCTGGACCTCGACCAGGACGTGGAGCGCCTCTCGGTGGCCGACAAGCAGCTCACCGCGATCTGCCGCGCCCTGGTGAACGATGCCCGGGTCATCATCATGGACGAGCCGACGACGGCGCTCACCCACAGCGAGGTCGCGAGGCTCTTCGCCGTCGTCCGCACCCTGCAGCAGCGCGGCGTGGCTCTCGTGTTCGTGAGCCACAAGCTGGAGGAGGCCCTCGAGGTCTCACAGGACCTCACCATCCTGCGCAGCGGCAGGAACGTCGTGTCAGGACCCACCGCCGGTTTCGACCGGGGATCGCTCATCCGGCACATGACCGGACGTGACGTCAACGAGACCCGTCTCGTCACCACCCCGCGGCTGGAGGAGGATCCCGTCCTGACCGTCGACTCGCTCACCCTCCAGGGCGCGTTCCACAACGTCTCCTTCACCCTGCACCGCGGGGAGATCCTCGGGATCACGGGACTGCTCGGCTCCGGCCGCAGTGAGATCGCCGAGAGCCTCTTCGGGGTGCTGCCCGCCGACTCCGGGTCGGTCCACGTGAACGGGAAACGGGTGAGGCTGAACTCCATCGAGGACGCCATCCGCGCGGGGATCGGGTACGTCCCCGAAGACCGGCTCAGCCAGGGACTCTTCCTCGAGAAGTCGATCGCGGACAACATCATCGCCGGCTCCGTCGACAAGCACCTGCAGGGCAGACTGTTCGTCGACTCCCGGAAGGTCGCGCAGACGATCAAACGGCTCTTCGACCAGCTGCGCATCAAGGCAGCGAACGTGACAGCTCCGGTCCGGAGCCTCTCCGGCGGCAACGCCCAGCGCGTCGTCCTCGCGAAGTGGCTGGCGAACCACCCGGCCATCCTGATCCTCAACGGTCCCACCGTCGGGGTGGACGTCGGCTCCAAGGAGGAGATCCTCGCGGTCCTGCGGGAACAGGCGGACGGCGGCATGGGCGTGATCGTCATCTCCGACGACGTCCCGGAGCTCGTCGCGGTCTGCAACCGGGTCCTGGTCGTGCGGCAGGGCGCCGTGGTCGACGAACTCGGCGGCGAGGAGATCCAGCCCGGAGCCATCGAGGAGAGGATGGCGGCATGAGCGACGTGCTCGCCCGGACGAGGCAGCTCCGATGGGCCGACCTGCGCGGAGCCAACAACGAGGGCGTCCTCGCCCTCGTCCTGCTGGTGCTGATCATCGGCATGGCACTGATCAGCCCCTCCTTCTTCACGGTCGGCACGCTGTTCTCGATCATGCGCGGCGCCATCGTGCCCATGGTGTTCGCCCTCGGAGTGCTGATCGTCATCATCTCCGGCGGGATCGACGTCTCCTTCGCAGCCATCGCGATCTTCGCCGGGTACACGACCGTGAGGGTATCGGAGGCCGGCGGTTTCGATCCGGGGCTCATCGGGGTCTTCGCCATCGCCTGCGGCATGGGGGCACTGCTCGGGCTGGTGAACGGTGCCGTCATCGCCCGCTTCCGGCTCTCGACGCTGATCGTCACCCTGGGGACGCAGGGGATCTTCCGCGGACTCCTGGTCGCCTACATCGGCTCGCGCTACATCGCGGACCTGCCGGGAAGCATGTCGGCGGTATCGACGGCCAACGTGATCTCCATCCGGGCCGGCGACTCCGAGGCCTTCCTGCACGTGCTCGTGGTCCCGGTGATCGCCCTGTGCGTCCTGGTGGCGTGGGTGCTCAAACGGACGATGTTCGGTCGGGGAATCTATGCGATCGGCGGCGATCCCGAGGCTGCACGCCGTGCCGGGTTCGCGGTGACGAGGATCCAGGTGGCGCTGTACGTGCTGGCCGGTGTCCTCGCCGCCTTCGCCGGGGTACTGCATGTGATCCTCGGCCGCAACGCCAATCCGCAGGCGCTCGTGGGAACGGAGCTGGACATCATCGCCGCCGTGGTCCTCGGAGGGGCCTCCATCTTCGGTGGCAGGGGGTCGGTCCTCGGAACGGTGCTCGGGGTGCTGCTCGTGCAGCTGATCAACAACAGCCTGATCCTGGTCGGCATTCCTACCGCGTGGCAGCGCACCGCCGTCGGCGTCCTGCTGATCGTCGGCGTCGGGATCCAGGCCCTCTCCGCGAAGCGGCAGTCCAAGAAGGTATTCGTCACCGAAGAGGCGGGGGCGTAACCATGTCTCTGGACCAGAAGAACGCCGGGCCCACCCTGGGCCGGCTCAACGCGCAGCTCGATCAGGGCCTCGGGTCCTTCCTCGCCACGATCCGGAGGGAGAAGGGCATCACCCGGATGCTGATCCTCCTCCTGCTGTCCTTCGCGATCTTCGCCCTGCTGAAGCCGGCGATCTTCCTGAATCCGCTCAACCTCGAGAACATCGCGATCGCCTCGCCCGAGATCGGCATCCTGGCTGTGGCGATGATGCTGGCGATGGTGACCGGCGGGATCGATCTGTCGATCGTCGCCATCGCGAACTTCGCGGCCATCACGATCACCACGGTCTACTCCGGGATCGCAGCCGGGGATCCGGCACAGGCCGCCGCGATGATGCCGCTGATCCTGGTGCTCGGGCTCGCAACGGCCCTTGTCGCCGGGCTGTTCAACGGGTTCCTCATCGGCGTCGTGGGAATCACCCCGATCCTCGCCACGCTGGGCACCATGCAGATCCTGAACGGCATCGCCGTGGTCTGGACGAACGGGCAGACGCTCTACGGTGCGCCCGAGGCCCTCACCACCTTCGCGACGACGACCGTCGCCGGCATCCCCGCGCTCTTCCTGTTCTTCCTGCTGGTCGCCGCGGCCATCGCCGTCCTGCTGAACAGGACACCGCTGGGGCTGAAGCTGCAGCTGCAGGGCGCCAACCCCTTGGCCGCCAAGTACTCCGGCATCGGCAGCCGGAGGGTCCTGATGGGCACCTACCTGGTGTCCGGTCTCCTCGGCGGGCTCGCCGGCATCGTCTTCCTCGCCCGCAATCCGACGGCGAGCGCCGACTACGGGTCGTCCTACGTCCTGCTCGTCATCGTGATCGCCGTGCTGGGAGGGACCAACCCGAGCGGTGGATTCGCGACCGTCGCCGGTGTGGTCATGGCCACGCTGACACTGCAGATCGTCTCCAGTGGATTCAACGCCATCCGCCTGTCCTCCTATGAGTACTCCATAGCCCAGGGCCTCATCCTCATCGCGGTGATGGTCTTCGACCAGATCCACTTCCGGAGGAGGAAAGCCCGCAAGGATCTCCCGGACACCAACCCGGTGCTGCCGTAACGACGAAGGAAATCATGAAGAAGATAATCAACGACCCGGAGAACTTCGTGGACGAGATGATCGAAGGGATCACGCTGGCCCATCCGGATCTCGTCCGGACCCCTGGCAGTGATCCCCGGATCCTGGTGCGGGCCGATGCTCCGCTTCAGGGCAAGGTCGGCATCGTCACGGGCGGCGGCTCGGGGCACCTGCCCCTGTTCAAGGGGTACGTGGGCAGGGGCCTCTGCTCCGCCGTCGCCATCGGCAACGTCTTCTCCTCGCCGTCGTCGGAGCAGATCCTCGAGGCGACCCTGGCCGTCAACGGCGGCGCCGGAGTCCTCTACCTCTACGGCAACTACGGCGGGGATGTCCTCAACTTCGACCTGGCGGCCGATCTGGCCGAGCTCGAGGACGTCGAGACGCGCACCGTCCTCGGCCGGGACGACGTCGCAAGCCAGCCGAAAGAACGCGCCGAGGACCGGCGCGGCGTCGCCGGCATCGTCTTCGCGTACAAGGCCGCCGGTGCTGCCGCCGAACGGGGCGACAGTCTCGCCGAGGTGGCGGCCGTGGCCGAGGACATCATCGGGAACACGGCGACCATGGGCATCGGCCTCTCCCCCACGATCCTTCCGACGACGGCGAAGGCCAGCTTCGACCTGCCCGACGGCGAGATGGAGATCGGGATCGGCATCCACGGCGAGCCGGGCATCCACCGGGGACAGCTGGAGACGGCCGACCAGATCGCCACCCGGCTCGTCCACCCGCTGGTGGAGGACCTCGGACTGGCGGCCGGGGACCGTGTGGCCGTCCTGGTGAACGGGATGGGAGCCACTCCCCTGGAGGAGCTCTACGTCCTCTACCGGCGCGTCCACCACATCGCCGAGGAGCTCGGCCTGACGGTGGAGAAACGCTACATCGGCGAGTACGCGACGAGCCTGGAGATGGCGGGGGCCTCGATCTCGCTCCTCAAGCTGAGCGATGAGCGGCTCGCGCTGCTCAACGCCCCCGCCGAGTCTCCGTTCTTCCGGGAGGGATGAGTGCCATGCAGGGACCGGACATCAACACAGCGATCCGCAACGCGCTGGCCGACGTGATCCAGTACGCCGACGAGCTGCGCGACCTCGACGCCGCGCTGGGCGACGGCGATCTGGGCGTCACCGTGTCGCTCGGGGCCAAAGCAGTCCGCGCCGCGCTCGAGGAACTCCCCGACGACGCGCTCCCCGCCGACATCGCGAAGACCTGCGCGAAGGCCTTCGCAAATGCCAACCCGTCGACCATGGCTGCACTGGTGGCCGGGGCGTTACTGGCGGGATCCCGGGTCTGGGACGACGCCGCGTCGATCAGCGTCGCCGACGCCGGCGCCTTCGCCACCGCGGCAGGCGAGAACATCGGCAAACGCGGAAAATCGCAGGTCGGTGACAAGACCATCCTCGATGCCCTGATGCCCGCCGCGGAAGCACTGTCTGCCGGTGACCCACCGGACGCGGCCCTGGACAAGGCCATCGATGCGGCACAGCGCGGCGTGACGGACACCGTCGGCATGCAGTCGCGCCGGGGCCGCGCGTCCTGGCTCCAGGAGCGCAGCATCGGCCTGCAGGACCCGGGGGCGACCGCGTTCCTGCGGTTCCTGCAGTCCTGGAAGGCCGCGAACTAGCATCCGCACCCCTGCCTGCCGGCCCGGCAGGCACCCCGAACAGAAAGCTGGACCCCCATGACGTGGCTGGACGACGTATTCGAGGTACCCAAACCGGTCATCGCGATGTGCCACCTGCAGGCACTCCCGGGTGACCCCTCCTACGATCGGGACGGCGGCGTCGCAGCAGTCCTCGACCATGCACGCCGGGAGTTGCAGGCGCTGCAGGACGGCGGTGTGGACGGCATCCTCATCTCCAACGAATTCAGCCTGCCCTACCTGACGAAGACGGAGCCCATCACCGCCATCACCATGGCCAGGATCATCGGCGAGCTGCGGGACGGGATACGGGTGCCTTTCGGCGTGAACGTCCTCTGGGACGCGACGGCCTCGATCGACCTGGCTGTCGCGACGGGTGCCTCGTTCGTCCGGGAGATCTTCACCGGCGTGTACGCATCGGACTTCGGCACGTGGGACACCAACGTCGGCGCCACCGCACGGCACCGCAGGGCGGTCGGCGGGGAGAACGTCCGGCTGCTCTACAACATCGTGCCGGAAGCCGCGTCCTACCTCGGGTCGCGCACCATCGCCGACATCGCCCGGAGCACCGTCTTCAACTGCCGGCCCGACGGGCTCTGCGTCTCCGGACTCACGGCCGGCGCCCCGACGGACACCAGTGTCCTGGCGACGGTCAAGGAGAATGCGGGATCCACTCCGGTGATCGTCAACACCGGCGTGAGGGCGGCGAACGCCGCAGAGCAGTTGCGCGTCGCCGACGCGGCCATCGTCGGGACCTACTTCAAGTCCGACGGCGTCTTCGAGAACCCCGCCGATACCGCGCGCGTGAAGGAACTGATGTCCGAGGTCCAGAACCTCCGACGGTCGCTCTAGCCGCCGTGGAGCTGTTCGTCGGCATCGACGTCGGCACCTTCGAGACGAAGGGGGTGCTCGTCGACGCGGAGGGCGTCGTGCAGGCGCGCGCCCGACGCCGGCACGGGATCTCCACGCCCCGGCAGGGACACGTGGAGCAGGACGCGGACCTGGTGTGGTGGTCGGACTTCGCGGCGGTGAGCTCGAAGCTGATGGCGTCGGACGCCGCCCGGGACGGGACCGTCACCGCCGTCGGCTGCAGCGCGATCGGGCCGTGCGTGCTGCCGCTCGATGCCGGCCTGCGCCCGCTGCGCCCTGGAATTCTGTACGGGATCGATACCAGGGCCTCCCGCGAGATCGGAGAGCTGGAGGAGACCCTCGGCCGCGAGGAGGTCTTCCGGCGGAGCGGGAATGCGCTCACCAGCCAGTCCGCCGGACCGAAGGTCGCCTGGGTTCGGAACAACGAGCCGGAGATCGCGGCGGCCGCGCGCTGGTACGTCACGGCGCACGGCTACCTCGTGGCCCGGCTCACCGGCCGGGTGACGATGGATCACGGGACCGCGGGGTATTTCCATCCCTTCTACGACCTCGACAGCCAGTCCTGGGATGTCACGGGCTGCGAGGATGCCGTGCGCCGGGAGCAGTTGCCGGAGCTGGGCTGGGCCACGGACATCGCCGGGACCGTCACCGAGGAGGCGTCCGGGCTCACCGGCCTTCCGGTGGGGGTCCCGGTCGTCTTCGGCGCCGTCGACGCTCCCGCGGAAGCGGTGAGCGCGACAGTGGTCGATCCGGGCGATCTCATGCTGATGTACGGCTCCTCGACCTACATGATCAAGGTGACCGAGGCGCCCCTGCGCGGGAAGGTGCTCTGGTCCGCCCCGTACGTCTTCCCCGGGACGTTCGTCCTGGCCGCCGGCACGTCCACGGCGGGGACCCTGACCCGGTGGGTGGCGGAGGTCCTGGGACTGGACTTGTCCGTCAGCGACGACGAGCTCTTCGGTGGACTGCTGGCGCTCGCGGAGCAGTCACCTCCGGGAGCGCACGGCCTGCTGCTGCTTCCGCACTTCAGCGGGGAACGCACACCTGTCCACGATCCGACGAGTCGGGGAGCCCTGATCGGCCTGTCGCTCGAGCACGGCCGCGCGGATATCGCCCGGGCAGTCCTGGAGGGGGTCGCCCACTCGGTCGCGCACGCTCTCTCCGCCTACGACGACGTCGGGGAGACCCCTGAGCGGGTCCTCGCGGTCGGCGGCGGGACGAAGAACCGGATCTTCACCCAGTCCGTCACGGACATCACGGGCTCCCCGCAGACCGTTGCGCTGACGGACGGCGCAGCCCTCGGCGATGCGGCGATCGCGGCCTTCGCCGTCGGCAGGCTCCCGCATCGGGACAGCATCAGGGACTGGGTCCGGCTCGGCGAGAGGATCGACGTCGAGCCGTCCAGTGCCGCGGTCCTCCGCAGTGACCACGCCGACTACCTGGAGCTGTACCGCTCCCTGTCGCCCCTGAACGCACGGAGGATGGAGAGACGCCATGACCGCTGATCACCGGTGGGCCCTGCTCGCAGCGCAGGTCGCCGGCGGCACCGGTGTGAGGAATGGCAGCAGGGTCTCGGTCTTCATGACGGATCCGCAGGTCATGCCCGCGGTGGAAGCCTTCGTCGAGGAGTGCTACCGCCTGGGTGCCTGTCCGCAGGTCCTGGCGACCGACGAACGATTCGACCGACTCGCCGTCGCGCACGCCCCGGTGGAGATGCTGTCCGCGCCCGCTCCCCTGGAGCTGGCGTCGATGCACTGGGCGGACGTCCACGTGTCCTTCCGGGGCATGATCGCTCCGACGGGCGACGACGTCGACGAGGTGCGGCTCGCCGCCCAGCGTCGGGGGAAGGGCCTCGTATCCACCGCCCGGTGGGAGGAGACCGCGTGGTGCCTGGTGCGGGTCCCGACGCCGGAGTGGGCCGAGCTGATCGGCGTCGGGTACGTCGGTCTGCTGGACGAGTTCTTCGCCGGCTGTCTGGCGCCCTGGTCCGACCTCCGCGCGCGCTGGGACACGCTGTGTGCTGCCCTCGGGCAGGAGGACACCGTCCGCGTCGTCACCGGGGACACCGACCTCACCTTCCGGACCGGTGGACGGACCTGGATCAGCTTCGCGGGCGAGGCTAACCTGCCGGACGGGGAGATCGCCACGGCTCCCCTCGACGACGGGGTCGACGGTCACATCCGCTTCCCCGGCACCTTCTGGTTCGCCGGTACTCCCATCACCGAGCTGGAGCTGCGGTTCGAGGGCGGCACCGTCGTGGAAGCGTCCGCGGCCCGGGGCGAGGGGTTCGTGCACGAGCTGCTCGGCACCGATGCGGGTTCACGACGCGTGGGGGAACTGGGCATCGGGACCAACCCCGGCATGACGACCGCCACGGGCGACCTGCTGATCGACGAGAAGATCCTGGGCACGATGCACCTGGCGCTGGGACGGGCCTATCCGGACTGCGGCGGCATCAACCAGTCGTCGCTGCACTGGGACATCGTCAAGGACCTGCGGAAGCCCGGGTCCTTCCTGTCCGCCGGGGATCACGCGCTCATCGCGGACGGGGAGGTGACGGGCCTGCTCGCGGAGCACACCCGTCCGGCACCCCCGCCCTGGGCGACGCGACCCTAGTCGACCGTCAGCTCCCCCATGCGGCCCCAGCCCTCTGCACCGATGCGCTCGCTGATGATCTCCGGCGTCTCCACGAGTGCCTGCGGCATGTCCTCCATGGCCTGGGAGAAGTGGGCGCTGTTGACGTGGGCTTCCGCGGCGTCGTCATGGAACGCCTCGACGAGCACGAACCGGTTCGGGTCCTCGACGCTGCGGGACCAGTCGAACCAGAGGTTCCCCGGTTCCTGGCGGGTGGCCTCCGTGAAGTCCCGCGTCAGATCGATCCAGCGGTCGCTCCACTCGGGCTTCACGTTGAACTTGACGACGATGAAGATCATGGGATGGTGCCTTCCTGGTGGACGTACTGTGCTTGGGTACCGTTCCAACCTATAAGTTCCTGCGCGTGCGCGCTCCCCACCTGCGGGGAGTTGTCAGAGCGCGAGGCTGGGGTGCAGCTTCCCGAGGGACCACGAGCGGTGCCGGTGCGCCGCGACGACGGACAGGCCCGCCGCGAGCACGAAGAAGACCAGCAGCTGAGCCGCCGAGAGCCAGACGACACCGAGGTCCCCGCCGGCGATGAGGTGACGCAGGCCGACGACGGCGTGCGTCATGGGCAGCAGCGGGCTCAGGAACTGGAAGAAGCCGGGCGACGTCGCCACGGGGTAGGTGCCTCCCGCGGACGTGAGCTGCAGCATCAGCAGCACCAGCGCGACCAGCCTGCCGACGCCGCCGAGCAGGGCGACGAGCGCCTGATGGATGGCGGTGAAGACCAGCGCCGTGAGGATCGTGAAGGCCAGCAGGCCCACCGGGTGGGGCGTGGTCAACCCGACGCCTGCCACCAGGACCCCGAGGAGCACCAGTGCCTGCAGCACCGCGAACAGCGCGCCCTGCAGGTAGCCGGCGGCTGACACCCGCCAGGAAGCGGCCGTCGAGGCCAGTGCGCGCGGCGACAGTGCCCGGAGCACGATGTAGGTCACGATGCCGCCGACCCAGAGGGCCAGCGGGATGAAGTAGGGCGCCATGCCCTCGCCGTACGCGTCGACGGCATTCGCGTGCGTCCGCTCGACGGCGACCGGTGACGCCCCCACGCCGCTCAGCTCCGTGCGCTGGGCGTCGGAGTAGTCCGGCACCTGCCCTGCGCCCTGCTCGAGCTGCTGTGCAAGGTCCCGCGAGCCGCTGGACAGGGTCCCGAGGCCGTCCTCGAGGCGGGTGGCGCCGTCGTACGCCTGCCCGGAACCGTCGGCGAGGGCTGCCGCTCCCCCGGCCACCTGCTCCGCACCGCTGCTGAGCGTGGACGCTCCTGCGGCGAGGCGGCCGGCGCCGGCGGAGGCGGAGACGATGCCGTCACGCAGCGCCGGGGCGCTTGCAGCGAGGGTACCGGTCCCCGACTGGAGCTGCTCGAGCCCGTCGGCGAGGCCCGCCGCGCCCTGTGCCACCTGTCCGGCACCCGCTGCGGCACCGTCCGCGCCGGTCGCGAGGTCGGAGGCGCCCGTGGCGAGGCGGCCTGCGCCATCGGCCGCGGCGCCCGCTCCGGCGGCCGCAGTTCCGGCACCGGTGGCGAGGTCCGTGGCGGAGGCGGCGAGGGTCCCCGTGCCGGTGGCCATCTGCTCGCTCCCCGCAGCCGCGGCATCCGCGCCGGACGCGAGCTGTTGGAGTGCGGCGATCCGTTCGGCGTCGGTCAGTGCACCGTAGTTCGCGGTGAGCTGTGCGAGGCCGTCGGACACGGCACGCGAGCCTGTGGCCGCCTGCCCTGCACCGGCAGAGAGCTGCGTCGCTCCCGCGGAGAGGGCCGCTGCCCCGTCCCCGACCTGGGCGACGCCGTCGGCGACGCTGCGCGTGCCGTCCGCGAGGGCCGTCGCCGAACCGGACAGCGAGCCGGCCCCGTCGGCGACCGACCGCGTTCCCGCCGCTGCCTGTGCGGCTCCGTCGCGCACCGCTGCTCCTCCCGTGACTGCCGCTGCGGCACCCTCCGCGAGCTGCTGCGACTGCGGGACAAGGTCCGTCGTCGCCGCCTCGAGCTGGGCCAGCCCGGCGGCGAGGTCGGAGGCTCCTCCCGAGAGGTCCGCCGCTCCGCCGGCGACCTGCGCGCTGCCGGAGGACAGCTGGACGCTGCCGTCCACGAGGCTGCCGAGCCCGACGACGAGCGAGCCCGACCCTTCATCGGCACTCCGTGCGCCGTCGGCGATCCTGCCGGCACCCTCGCCGGCTTCGGTGAGCTCGCCGTGCAGGGAGGAGAAGCCCAGGTAGATGCTGTCGAGGTAGTCCTCGGTGGCGCCGGACTGCACCTGGCGCTGGAGGGTGGCGGCCACGGTGTTGCCGACCTGGCCGACGATGTAGCTGTCGGCGTCGTTCGTGGTGATGTCGAGCGTCGCCTGCGCCGGGGTGTCGCCACCGACGGAGGCGAGCCTGGCCGAGAACCCCGACGGGATCTCGAGTGTGGCGGCGTAGGTCCCGTCATCGAGGCCCTCCTGCGCGTCCTCCCTGCTGGCCTCGACCCAGGTGAACCCGGCGCCGTCCGAGGAGGTGAGGGTACCGGTGAGGTCCGCGCCCGCCGAGATGGTGGTTTCGGTGCCGTCGGGGCCGGCAGCCGTCGCGGGCTGGTCCTCGTTCACGACGGCGGCCGTCAGGTGGTCGAGGTTGCCCGTCGGGTTCCAGTTGGCCGCGAGGTAGAGCCCGCCGTACAGCGCGGGGATGATGGCGATCACCACCAGTGCGGCCCTGGACAGGAGGGAGATGCGGAAGCGGGAGAGTTCCGTGCGGAGCAGGGAGAACACGGTTTTACCTGGTTTCTGGATCTGGGGTCGGGGCGGAGACTGGGGCGCCCAGGGTGTGGACGGTGACGGGACGCAGGGGCAGGGCGCCGAGCCGGCCCGGGTCGAGGACGTCGTCGAGCTCCTGCCAGTCCTGGCAGGTGGCGACGACGGTCAGCGGCCCCCCGTCGCCGCGCCGGGTGCGTTCGAGGGTGAGCAGTGCGGCCCAGGCGGCACGGCGCTCGTCGGCGGTGCGGAGCTGGTCGACGTCGTCCACCACGAGGACGTCGGGACCCGACACGAGGGCGAGGACGAGGCTGAGCGTGAAGCGCGCCACGGGTGAGGCGTCGCGCACCAGTTCACCCCGGTGGAGGCGCGCCTGCGCCAGTGGCCCCGACGGTGCGTTCCCGCCGATCACGTCCTTGAGGGCGGCGAGCAGGTCGTTGGCGGCGGTGATGGTGCGGTCCACCCGCTCGCGGGTGGCCGACCGCCTCCACCACGGGCCCGCCAGCCCGAGCGCCTCGGCCACGTGGTGCCGCACCGTGAGGTTCTCGTCGAGCGGCACCACCGTGGCGTTGCCCGTGAAGCCCACGCGGCGGCGCACCTCACCGGCGTGCCGTGGCAGTGCGAGGCCGAGGACCGAGAACCGCCCCGCGGAGACGGAGAACCGTCCGGCGAGCGCCAGGGCCAGGGCGGTCCTGCCGGTCCCGGATGCTCCCGCGAGCACGGTGAGCGACCCGGCCGGGACGTCGAAGCTGACGTCCTCGAAGATCGTCCTCCTCCCCGTCCGTAGTGCCAGGCCCTCGACGACGATGGCAGGAGCACCGCCCGCCTGGGCGTCGGGGTTCGGGAGCAGGGAGGTGACCATGGCGATCCTCGATTTCAATACTGGGAGTATTCAATACCAATGGTATCGTAACTGTGGGAGGACGACATGACAGCACGTACGACAACCGACAGCACGACGGCGGGAAGGCCACGCCGCCGCCCACGGCGCGAGGACGTCCGCGCGGGGCTGCTCGTCGCGGCGCTCGAGGTCTTCGAGGAGATCGGCTACGTCGCCGCCCGGCTGGACACGATCGCCGAGCGGGCCGGGTACACGAAGGGCGCCGTCTACTCGAACTTCGGCTCCAAGCAGGAACTCTTCGCCACCCTGCTGGGCGAACGGCTCGCCGACACCGCCGCGGACGTCCTCAGCCAGGTGGATCACCTGACCTCGCTCGACGAGACCGTCCTGCACACTGCGCGCTACCTCGCCCGGGGTGTCCTGCGCGACCAGCGCTGGCATGCGCTCGTCGTCGAGTTCGCCCTCCAGGCGGGCCGGGACCCCGAGGTGGGTGCCGTGTTCCGCGAGCACCGACGCACCCGGCGCTCGCTGCTGGCCGCGACGCTGGCCGAGCGGGCGGCGGCCTTCGGCGCGCCGTCGGAGCCGGAGCACTACACCGTCTTCGCCACCATCCTGCTGGCGACGGTGAACGGCATGGCCATCGAGTGCGCCGCCGATCCCGGCGCCGTCACCGAGGAACAGGTGACCGAGAGCATCGCGGCCGTCCTGCGCGCCGCCCTGGCCACCTAGCAGTAGGGTGTTCACGGACCATGGCGGGAAGGGGTACGGAGTGGACTGGCACGTGCTGCTGGAGGCCGGCATCGCGATCCTCGCCGCCTACGGGCTCTTCCTCCTCTTCCTGGGCCTCTACGCCAGGCGGCACCCGGAGATCCTGTCGCTGACGGACGTGCTGCGTCTCGGACCGGACCTCCTGCGGCTCATCCGCCGGCTCGCCGCGGACCGGACGGTCCCGGGGCGTGCCCGGTTCCTGCTCGGCGCCCTCGTGGTGTATCTTCTGCTGCCGATCGACCTCGTCCCGGATTTCCTGCCCGTCATCGGCTACGCGGACGACATCGTGCTGGTCGCCGTCGTCCTGCGCGCCGTCGTCCGGAGCGCCGGACCGGACGCGCTGGAGCGGCACTGGCCGGGATCCGAGGGAGGCCTCCGCCTCGTGCGCGGGTTGGCGGGCGTGGGCGGTCCGGAGACCGGTGGGCCCGGCCGCAATACTGCGTAACGAAAAGTCATGAAGCGTCTTTGAACGGGCGTAATCTCCTCCGCATGGAGCATTCCACGGGATCGATCCCCACCCTTGACCTCAGTACCGCACGTTCCGCCGATGGTTCCTTCAACCCCGGCTTCATCGAGGAACTGCGCAACGCCGCGCACACCGTCGGCTTCTTCCACGTCGTCAACTACGGCGCCGCGCCCACCCAGGTGGACGACCTCTTCGATGTCACGCGCCGCTTCTTCGACCTCCCGCTCGAGGAGCGGCTGAAGATCCACAACCGCACCTCGCCCCACTTCCGCGGCTACGCGGGACTGGGGACCGAGATCACGCGCGGCAGGCCCGACGCCCGGGAGCAGATCGATTTCTCCCCCGAGCGTGAACCGCTCAGCGACTACCCCGCCGACGAGCCGTACTGGCTGCTCCAGGGGCCCAACCTGTGGCCGCGGGAGACCCTCCCCGAACTCGAGGAGCAGGCGATGGCCTGGGCCGGGCTGATGTCCCGGGTCGGCGCCGAACTGCTCTCGGCCATCGCCGTCGCCCTCCACCTCCCCGAGGACTACTTCGCCGAGCCGTTCGAGAGGACGCCCGCCTGGATGGCGAAGCTCGTCCACTACGTCGGAGGCGTCGTGGAGGGAGCCGGATCCCAGGGCGTGGGCGCCCACGCCGACTACGGCTTCGTGACCCTCCTGCTGCAGGACGAGGTGGGCGGCCTCGAGGTCCTCCCCCACAGCGCGAGCGAGTGGGTCCCGGTCACACCGATCCCCGGGGCACTCGTCGTGAACCTCGGCGAGATGCTCGAGGTGGCCACCGAGGGCTACCTCGCCGCCACCATCCACCGCGTCACCGCGCCCCCGGCGGGCGTCGACCGCTACGCCGTCCCGTTCTTCTGGTCACCGCGCCTCGACGCCGTGATCGCGCCGGTGCCGCTCACGGAGGACCTGAAGGCCGCGGCCCGCGGCATCACGGACGATCCGGAGAACCCGATGCTGTCCACCTACGGGTCGAACGTCCTGAAGGGCCGCGTCCGCGCCCACCCCGACGTCACCGAACTCCACCACCCCGAGCTCGCCAAAAAGTAGACGCGGGGACGACGACGGCGGCACCCACCGGGTGCCGCCGTCGTCGTGATGTCCGGGATTCCCCGCACCTCAGGACCGGTCGGGGCCGTCCACCCAACGGATGCGGATGGGGCCCCGCGCCTCCGCCTCCACGCGCTCCCCGTGCTGCGTGACGTCCACGCGCCCCTCGCCGGCGAGCTCGAAGGCGATCCGCCGCGCCGAGGGCATCAGCTCCCGCCAGGTGTTGCCGCCGATGCTGCGGGCCGCGTCCGAGGGGCACAACGTCTTCTCACTCCCCCGGTGCTCGGCGATCCGCAGGATCTCCGCGCGCAGGGCCTCGTCGGAGGGATGGTCAGTCATCCCCGGACCGCTTCCGGTCGGTACCGCCGGGCCGCTGCGGGTGCAGCGCGTCGAGTTCCTTCAGTGCGGCGGCCCAGCGAGCCGTCCGTTCGGCCTCGGACTGCTCCCACCAGGGAGTCCCCCGTTCGCCGAGCCCTTCCTTGGCCAGCTGGACGGTACGTCGTGCGCGGGGAAGCGCTCCGCCGTCGTCGCCCCTGGCGCTGTTGCGGACACCCGATCGGCCGCGACCCAGGTGGGACATCAGCCGCGCCTTGATGTCCTCGGGCAGCGACGGATCGGCCCTGCGCCAGCGGCGTCCGCCGGAGAGGAAGTACCGCTCGTCGTCAGTGGTGCCGTCTGGCTCGGTCATGGTGCGCCCGTCAGCTCGAGGATCCGGGAGGCCCGACGATCAGCAGCACGGTGAAGACCACCGAGATCCCGGCGACGGCGACCAGCAGTGCGGCGAGCGGGCTCCGCAGCACCCAGGCCTGGAGGTTCTCGAGGGGGTTCCGGGGTGCCTCGGCGCCGGGAGCGAGGCGCCAGGCACGCGCGAGCCGCCCGTGGCGTTCGAGCCATCGCTCGTAGGGGACGGTGGCGAAGGGGAGGACCGCCGACGCGAGCCCCAGCAGGCCCGTCGCCAGGGACCAGCGCTGGTTGATCCAGACGAACACCGTCGTGACCACGAAGCACAGGAAAACGAATCCATGCACCGCTCCCGCCGGCGGCACGAGCGCCTCGGTCGTGCGGGCGACGTACTTGAAGAACATGCCGAGCAGCAGGAAGGCCCAGGTCACCGCCTCCGCGACGGCGACGGTGCGGAATAGCGTGCGGGGGTTCATGGCGGTTGCTCCTGGTCGGTGGTCGGTACTGCCAATTCTTCCATCCCCCGGGGTCGGCACCGCTCCGCCCCGTCCTGCTGTGGGCCGGGCCACACGGACGTCGGTGGGACATGATGGACTGTAGGAGTCCTGGCAGCACGACGGAAGGGTCCGCAGCACATGTTCCTGCTCGACGGTGGCCCCGAGGCGTCCGGCCCCGATCTCGTGTTCTCCGCGACCGACCTCGTCCTGGCCTCCGAATGCGGGTACCGGCTCCTGCGCGTCCTCGACGAGAAGCTGGGACGGGCCGAGCGTGCCGAGTTCGCAACGGATGAGATGCTGCAGCGTGCGGCCGCCCTCGGCGACCTGCACGAGCGCCGGGTGCTGGATGAGCTGGTGGCCGAGCACGGGCTCTGGTCGCCGGGCAACCCGACGGGCGTGTACGACGTCGAACCGGCCGCGGTGATGGACCGCGGCGTCCTGGTGGACAAGCACGAGGAATCGATCCGCGCGCTGCGCTCGGGAGCATCCGTGGTGTTCCAGGCGGCCTTCTTCGACGGCACGTTCCACGGCCGCTCCGACTTCCTCGTCCGGCAGGGGGACGGCTCCTACGCCGTCTGGGACACGAAGCTGGCGCGCCACGCGAAGGTCGGCGCCCTGCTCCAGCTCGCCGCCTACGGCGATCAGCTGCAGGCGGCCGGCATCCCGACCTCGCCGGACGTGACGCTCGTGCTCGGCGACCGTACGCGCAGCGTCCACAGCCTCTCCGACCTCCTGCCGGTGTTCCGCGAACGCCGCGCACGCTTCCTCGACCTCGTGCACAGCCACCGGAACCAGCCGGACCCCGTGGCCTGGGAGACGGCGGACCTCGCCGCCTGTGGCCGCTGCGACTACTGCTGGGAGCAGGTCGAGGCGACGCGCGACCTGCTGCTCGTCGCCTCGATGACCGGGGAGCGCAGGGCGAGGCTGCGCCGCGAGGGCATCGCGACGATCGAGCAGCTCGCCGCCATGGCACCGCGCCCGGAGGATGCATCCCTCACCCGGCTGCAGGAGCAGGCGCGCCTGCAGCTCGGCACTGCGGAGGTCGACGGTGGCGTCACCTACCGCGACGCCGGAGGCCGGGAGCACACCGTCTCCTACCGCGTCCTCCCCGGCCACGCCCTGGCGTCGCTCCCCGCCCCGAGCAAGGGCGACATCTTCTTCGACTTCGAGGGCGATCCGCTGTGGCAGGACCCCGCGGATGGGAGCTGGGGCATCGAGTACCTGTTCGGCGTCGTCGAACAGCCGGCCGACGACGCGGCGGAGCCGACCTTCCGTCCGTTCTGGGCGCACAGCAGGGCCGAGGAACGCAGTGCCTTCGCCCACTTCCTGGACTACGTGGCGCAGCGCCGCCGGCAGTATCCGGACCTGCACGTCTACCACTACGCGGCCTACGAGAAGAGCGCGCTGCGCCGCCTGTCCCTCGTCCACGTCATCGGCGAGGACGCCGTGGACACGCTGCTGCGGGACGGTGTGCTCATGGACCTCTACGAGACCGTGCGCTCCAGTCTCCGCATCTCCGAACGCTCCTACAGCCTCAAGAAGCTCGAGCCCCTCTACATGGACGGCGACCTCCGCTCGGGCGATGTCCCGGATGCCGGCGCCTCCGTCGTCGCCTATGCCGCCTACTGCACCGCTCGTGACGCCGGTGAGCAGGCCGCTGCGGCGGAGATCCTGGCCGGGATCAGCGACTACAACCGGTACGACTGCGTCTCGACGCTCCGGCTCCGGGACTGGCTGCTCGGCCTCCGGGTACGCCACGCGGGGCCAGACCCGGTGGACCGGGATGGTCCGGCCGCCGAGGAGCGGATCGCCTACGGGCCCGCCCCCGAGGAGGCGCGGCTGCTGGACCACCTCGCGCGGCTGTCGCCCGAGGAGGCGAAGCACCCCGACCAGCAGGCCGTCGCCCTCGTCGCGGCGGCGGTGGGCTACCACCGGCGGGAGAGGAAGCAGTTCTGGTGGTCGCACTTCGACCGCCTGGCGGCTCCCGCCTCCGAGTGGGAGGAGTCCCGCGATGTGATGGCCTTCCGCACGCTGGAGGTCGTCGAGGACTGGGCCCGGCCGACGTCCCGGTCCAACCCCGTGCGGACGCTGAAGGTCACAGCCCGGCTACAGCCCGGCGCGGACTTCCGTGAGGGCTCCTCCTACTTCGCCATCTACGACTCCCCCGTGCCCGCCGGCGCCGACGTCGCGGACAGCAGCGGCACCGGGCGCGGCGGGTGGTTCGGGGTCGAGGTGACGGAGCTGTCGGAGGACGGCGACGGCGTCGCAGCGGTCCTCCGGGAGAAGCTGAAGCGCGGTGCAGAGCCTCGTCCCGTCGTGCCCGTGGCCCTCTCCCCGGACCAGCCCCTCCTGACGAAGTCCCTGCAGGAGGCACTGGTGGCGCTTGCGGACCGTGTCGGCCGGGCGCTGCCCGGGATCCCCGCGGGTCCTGCACTCGACCTGCTGCGGCGCATACCGCCACGCCTCTCGAGCGGCGTCCTGCCCGCCGTCCCGCCGGGGAGCAACGGCTATGCGGAGGCGATCACCGCGGCACTGCGGTTGCTCTCCGACTCGTACCTCGCGGTGCAGGGACCGCCCGGCACGGGCAAGACGCACGTCGGCGCCGACGTCGTCGAACGGCTGGTGCGGAGCGGCTGGAAGGTCGGCGTCGTCGCCCAGTCCCATGCCGTGGTCGAGAACCTGCTGTGCCGCGCGATGGAAGCGGGGGTTCCCGCACAGCTGGTGGCCAAACGGACCGAGGACCCCACCACGCCCTGGAACCAGCGGTCCGACGACGACGTCGCCCGCCTTCTCGGCACGGCGGGCGGGTGCCTCATCGGCGGCACGGCCTGGACGATGACCGGCAGCAAGGTCCCGGCGGGCTCGCTCGACCTGCTGGTCATCGACGAGGCGGGTCAGTTCTCGCTCGCCAACACGATGGCCGTGGCGCAGGCCGCCTCCCGGCTCCTGCTCCTCGGGGATCCACAACAGCTTCCGCAGGTGACCCAGGGGACCCACCCCGAACCGGTCGATGCCTCGGCGCTCGGCTGGCTCTCCGCCGGCCACTCGACCCTTCCGGCGGAGTTCGGTTACTTCCTGGCGGACACCTGGCGGATGCACCCGGACCTGTGCCGGGCGGTGTCTGCCTTCGCCTACGACGGACGCCTCACCACGGCTCCGGCCGCCCGGGGCCGCCACCTGGAGAGGTCCGGACCCGGCGTCGAATGCGTGTCCGTGGAGCATTCCGGCAATGCCACGTCCTCACCCGAGGAGGCCGAGGAGGTGGTCGCTCAGGTGCGGCGGCACCTCGGTCTTCCCTGGACCCCGGACGCGCGCGCCACGCCCCGCCCCCTCGCGCAGACCGACATCCTCGTGGTGGCCGCCTACAACGCACAGGTGCAGCTCGTGCGGAAGGCACTGGCCGCCGCGGGGTATGGGGACGTCCGGGTGGGAACGGTGGACCGGTTCCAGGGCCAGCAGGCCGCCGTCGTGATCGTCACCATGGCGGCATCCTCGGCTGCGGAGGCACCGAGGGGCATCGGGTTCCTGCTCAACCGCAATCGCATCAATGTGGCCGTCTCACGCGGTCAATGGCGGGCCGTCCTCATCCGCTCGCCCCGGCTGACCCACCACCTGCCGTCGACGCCGGCAGCCCTCGAGGAGCTCGGCGCCTTCATCGGACTCTGCGCCGGCGTCTCCTGACGGGCGACCCCGTCCGCTGCCCGGCGAGTTAAACGAAGAAGCAGGACGGACCGGAGTCCATCCTGCTTCTTCGAAAAGATCTAGTTGAAGATCCGAGCCTTAGAGGGGCTGGATGTTCGACGCCTGGGGACCCTTGGGGCCCTGCTCGGTGTCGAAGCTGACCTTCTGGTTCTCGTCGAGCGAGCGGTAGCCGCTCGCGTTGATCGCGGAGAAGTGTGCGAACACGTCTGCGCTTCCGTCGTCGGGAGCAATGAATCCAAAGCCCTTTTCAGCGTTGAACCACTTCACGGTACCTGTTGCCATTTTTTGTTCATCCTTCTGAAATTCAGACGCGCTCCGACTTTCGGAACGCCCCAGTCGCGGCGTGCTTGTCCGCTTTTTCAGAGACGCGGCCTATCCCGCGAGGGCTAAACCGCGCGAAATTCAAATGCGCAACACTACAACTAGGTCCTACTTAACCAAACGTTGGAGGGTGATGGCAAGCAGAAGTGCGAGGTTCTTTTTTTCGTGGCCCTCAGGCGCCGACGCGAAGCATGGCGTCGGCCACCAGCTCGAAGGAGCGCAGCCACGCCTCCGTGCTGCCCGCCTGCGTCGCGATGATGAGTTCGTCCGCCCCGGTCTGGGCGGCGAATCGGTCCAGGTAGTCCTGCACGACGTCGGCCGTTCCCACCGCGCTGTAGCGGGCCATGTCGGCCATCTGCTGGCCGCCCGGAGAGGCGAGGATGGCTTCGGACTCCTCGCGCGTGAAGGTCTGGCCGCGCCCGAGGAGGAGGCTCACGCGACGCAGCATCGCCTCGTGGAACTCGTGGTGCGCATCGTTCGCGCTGTCCGCCGCGATCACGTTGACCCCGGCGATGAAGTGCGGCCTGTCGGCCTGCTCGGAGGGCTTGAACTCCCGGCGGTAGATCGCGGCGGCATCCTGCAGGGCCTGCGGCGCGAAGTGGGAGGCGAAGGCGAAGGGCAGGCCGAGGGCAGCGGCGAGCCGCGCGCCGAAAAGCGAGGACCCGAGGATGTACAGCGGGACGTTGGTGCCCTTGCCGGGGGTGGCCTGGACGCCGGGAACCCTCGTCTCCCCCGTGAGGTAGCCCTGCAGTTCGAGGACGTCCTGCGGGAAGCTGTCCGCGGACGCGGGATCGCGGCGCAGCGCGCGGGCCGTGACCTGGTCGCTCCCCGGGGCGCGGCCGAGCCCGAGGTCGATGCGTCCGGGGTGCAGGCTCTCGAGGGTGCCGAACTGCTCCGCGATCGTCAGCGGTGAGTGGTTGGGCAGCATGACGCCGCCGGAACCGAGCCGGATGCTCGAGGTGTGGGCGGCGATGTGGGCGATCAGGACGCTCGTGGCCGAGGAGGCGATGCTGCCCATGTTGTGGTGCTCCGCGTACCAGATACGGCGGTAGCCCCACGTCTCGGCGTGCTGCGCGAGCGACACGCTGGACGCGAACGTCTCCGCCGGAGTGGAACCCTCGGCGACCTGCGCCAGATCCAGGATGGACAGGGGGACAGTCATGGATGCACCTCTCGATTTCCAGAACCACGACGGCAGTCGTGGGCCTGTTGAGGGAACGGTTGCCTCGGCGCATCTATTTCCTGCAGGGCCCGGGCCCTGCAGGGCAGTGGCCGATATCACGCCGCGGCAGGCCGCGCTCTGCGAGACTGGGAGCATGCCGAATCCCGACCTGCCGACCTCCGAGACGGCGCTCCGCGAGCGCCAGGACTCCCTCGTCCGGGCACTCGCCGTGGAACAGAACACCGCGCGCCTGCAGTCCCTCAGCGACGAACTGGAAGCCGTGCAGCGGCGCCTGGAGCAGGTCCGCAACGGCTGAGGGGACGCGGGCGTCCGATCGGCCCTACCTGACCCTGCTCAGGCCGGCCCCCTCGGAGTCTCGATGACGAGGACTCCTTCGGCTCCCTCCGCGGACCCGTAGCAGTGCACCGTGTCGCCGGACCACGACCGCGACCCGCCTGCGTCGACCGGCCGCTCGGCGCCCCGGGGCCCCACCTGCGCACTCCCCCGCACCAGCCGCAGATGCTCGGTGGTGCCCGGGGCATGCGGTGGCGAGGTCCTCGTGCCGCCGGCGGCGATGGTGAGCCAGAAGATCTCCGTGGTCCCGCCGTCGTCGTGCAGGCGGACCGACAGGAGCCGGGCGTCCACCACGCCGTCGGACACGCTGCGGCCCGTCTCGTCCCCCACGAGGCCGGTCAGTGGAACTCCCAGCGGACCCGCCAGCGCGTACAGGGTCTCGAGGGTCGCATTGCGGGTGCCGGCCTCGAGTTCGGACAGCGTGCCCTTGCCGATCCCTGCCCGGGCGGCCAGGCTGCTGAGTGAGAGCCCTTTCTCCTGTCGCAGCGCCGTGATGCGCCGGGCGACGGCGGTTCGGAGCGATCCGGTCCGGTCGGGCTTGTCCTCGGGCATCCCCGCATCCTACGCTTGCCGTTCCATATACAGAACACTTCGATCGACTGGGCGCTCGGCGTTCCGAACAGGAGACCCCGGTGCACACGAGTACCGCCGTCCGGCCCGGCCTGCACGAACCCGTCCTCGCCGGGGTCGTCACGGCCCTCGTCGGCTTCACGTCGTCCTTCGCCGTCGTCCTCGCGGGACTGCGGGCCACCGGCGCCACGCCGGAGCAGGCTGCTTCGGGGTTGCTCGCCCTGACGGCCGTCGTGGGCGTCGGGATCGTCCTGCTGTCGCTGCGGTACCGCCTCCCGGTCACCCTGTCCTGGTCCACGCCCGGAGCCGCCCTCCTGGCCGGCGCGAGCATCCCGGCGGGAGGCTGGCCGGCAGCGGTGGGCGCGTTCCTCGTCACGGGCGTCCTGATCGCCCTGACCGGCGCGGTGCCCTGGCTCGGCCGCCTCGTCGCCCGGATCCCGCAGCACCTCGCCCAGGCCATGCTCGCAGGCGTGCTGCTGCCGCTCTGCCTGGCCCCTTTCCAGTCCCTGGGCTCCATCCCGCTGCTGGTGTTCCCGGTGATCGCCGTCTGGCTCGCTGCCTCCGCGCTCGTGCCGAAGTGGGCCGTTCCGCTCGCCCTCGCCGCCGCCCTGGCGGTGATCGGCGTCCAGCTCACCCTCCACGGGACCGTCATCGACCCCTCCTCCCTGGCACCGACGCTCACCGTCACCCTGCCGGCCCTGGATCCGGCCGCCGTCGTCGGCATAGCCCTGCCCCTCTACGTGGTGACCATGGCGTCGCAGAACCTCCCCGGCGTCGCCGTCCTCGCGTCCTTCGGCTACCGGGCACCCTGGCGGCCGGCGCTCGCCGTGACGGGACTCGGCACCGCCGTCGTCGCGCCCTTCGGCGGGCACGCGGTCAACCTCGCGGCCCTGTCCGCGGCGCTGTCCGCCGGGGAAGGCGCAGGCGAGGACCGGGACCGCCGCTGGATCGCGGCCCTGACGGCCGGGCTCTCCTACCTGGTGCTCGCCGGCGTCTCGGGTGCCCTCGTCGTCGTCGTGGGCGCCGCCCCGGCAGGGCTCGTGGAGGCCGTGGCCGGCCTGGCGCTCATCGGCACCATGGCGACGGCGGTGACGGCATCCTTTCAGGATGCGAGGGGCCGGATGAGCGGCGCCGTGACGTTCCTGCTGGCGGCGTCGGGCCTGTCCGTCCTCGGGATCGGAGGGGCGTTCTGGGCACTCGTCGGCGGGCTCCTGGTCCGGGCGGCCCTGGAACGGAAGGCTCCGCTCGGCTGAGGCGGATGCGGCTAGACGGGGGTGTTCGGCGCCTGCGCCTCATCGCCCTGCGCGCGCGCCTTGCGCTGGCGGGCGCGGTCCAGGGCGTTGATGACGGGCGCGGCAGTGATGCCGTGGACCACGATCGACAGGACGATGACGAGTCCGCCGACCCGCCACAGTGCCGTCTCGTCCGCCGCGAACTCGCCCTTCGACAGCGCGTAGCTGAGGTAGTAGATGGAGCCGATCCCGCGCACCCCGAAGAAGGCGAGCACGGTGCGTTCCCTGGGGCCGGTCTTGCCACGCGCGAGGCTCAGCCAGGCGGTGAGCGGGCGGACCAGCAGGATGAACGCGACGGCGACCACCACCTCCAGGGGTCGCAGGCCCTCGAACAGCCCCCGGGCGACGGCGCCGCCGAGCAGGACGAGCACGACGACGGTCAGGAGCCGCTCCAGCTGCTCGATGTAGCTGTGCAGCACTCCGTGGTAGCCATGGGTCTGTTCGCCGGCCCGGATGGTGACGGCGCAGACGAAGACCGCGATGAAACCGTAGCCCTCCACGGCTTCGGTCAGTCCGTACGTCAGGAACGTCGCGGCCAGCGCCACGAAACCCTCGGAGTAGTTCGCGAGGCGGACGCTCTTGATCGGCGTCCGGAAGAAAATACGGCCCAGCAGCCTGCCGATGCCGAACCCGAAGGCACAGCCGATGATCATCCGCCACAGCACGTCGAGCAGGATCCATTCCGCGAACCAGGCGGACGGCGCCAGCCCGACAGTGCTCATCAGGATGGCGAGGTAGACGAAGGGGAAGGCCAGCCCGTCGTTGAGGCCGGCCTCGGACGTCAGCCCGAAGCGCACCTCGTCCTCGGCACCGAGGTCCTCCTCCGACTCCGACGGCTCACCGACCTGCACCTCGGAGGCGAGGACGGGATCGGTCGGCGCCAGAGCCGCAGCCACCAGCAGGGCGGAGGCCAGGCCGAGCCCGAGCAGCCACAGCCCCATCAGGGTCAGGAGGAGGATGCACAGGGGCATCGCGATGCCGAGGAGGCGCCACGTGGTGGACCAGCTGCGCCAGCCCACCCTGCGGTCCAGGGCGAGCCCGGCTCCCATGAGCGAGATGATCACGCACACCTCGCTGAGGTGGAGCGCCACGTCGCTGTACTTCAGCGGGTCGGGATCGGGCAGGTCACGCGCGAAACCGAAGACCAGGATGCCCGCGGCGAGGAACACCATGGGCATCGAGACCGGCGCGCGCATGAGCAGCCGTGGCAGGAGCGCGGCGGCGAACACGGCGAGCCCCGCCGCCGCATAGATGATGCTGGGTACCTCGAACACGCACGACCTCTTCCGTTTCCGCCGACCCCGGCGTTTGTCAGCCCCCTTACCAACAGTAGGGCAGGCATTCCGACCCATCATCCGGTTGCACCGTCAGGGCGCATGGTCCAGGACCCGCATCCGGGCGGGCGGCGGCAGCC
This sequence comes from Arthrobacter rhamnosi, assembly GCF_054510975.1. Classification (NCBI taxonomy): domain Bacteria; kingdom Bacillati; phylum Actinomycetota; class Actinomycetes; order Micrococcales; family Micrococcaceae; genus Arthrobacter; species Arthrobacter rhamnosi. The sequence continues at coordinate 101,694 of NZ_JBTNDN010000007.1, forward strand.
GGCCGCAGCATCCGGGCGCGCGGTGGCGGGCAGCTGCGCGCGAAAGCGGACTCCTGTGGCCCGGGGCGTCACCCTCGCGTGAGAGCATGGAATTATGCCCAATTCCAGCCACCCCATGGTCGATGTCACCGACATCATCCGGATCGTGGGCGGGGCTGCGTTCCAGCGCGGACAGACCTACGCCAAGGACGGCGCCGTCAGCTCCCTCGCGTGGGATGCGGAGTCCAAGATCCTGACCGGAAAGGTCCGCGGCACCGCACCCTCCGACTACCGGACCAAACTCCGCCTCGGGGTGAAGGGCGACGGCCGCTTCCGCCCGCTGGAGAACTTCTGCAGCTGCCCCGTCGGCGCGGACTGCAAGCACGTCGCCGCCACGGCCCTGCAGAGCAACACCGAGAACCTCCTCGCGCAGCACGAGCGCGAACTGGGCGCACGGCCCGCGCCGCGTCCGTCGGCTCCGGAAGGCTGGCAGGCCTCCCTCCTCGAGCTCCTCGACGCCGACGGCTCCGACGGGAGCCCGGCGGCGGCGCTGACGCCCCTCGGGCTCCAGTTCGAGCTGCGGACCCCCGAAGTGGCCGTCCAGCGGTGGGGGTCGGCAGCCCAGCGCCAGGGGCAGCGGACGCTCAATACGCGCCTCGGGGTGCGGCCGGTCAGCCAGAACGGCAAGGGCAAGTGGATCAAGAACAACCTGTCCTGGGGCAGCATCAGCTACCAGACGTACGGGCTGAAGCTCGACCCCGACCAGCACCGCTGGTTCTCCCAGTTCCCGGCGCTGCACCGCGGGACGGGCGTCAACTACTTCGGCAACAACGACTCCTGGCTGTACCTCGACGACTTCAGCAACCCGCTCCTGTGGCAGCTGCTGGACGAGGCGCAGCGCCTCGGGATCGCCTTCGTGGGGTCCAAGAAATCGGTGACCATCGAGCTCGCCGCCCGCGCCACCCTGAAACTCGACGCGACGGAGACGGAGGACGGCTCACTCCAGCTCTGCCCGGCCCTCGACGTCGACGGCCGGCCCCACCCCTCGGAGACCGCCCACGTCATCAGCACCCACGGCATCTACACCGTGGCCCCCGATGACACCATCACGCTCGCGCCGACCTCGCGGAGGCTCACGCCCAAGGACATCGAGCTCCTGCAGCGCGGCCGCGCCGTCGTCGTCCCCGAGGAGGAGAAGTCCCTCTTCCTGCAGGAGTACTACCCCAAGCTGCGGCAGTCCATCTCCGTGGAGAGCAGCGACGGCACCGTCGAGCTCCCCGAGATCCAGCCCCCGGTCCTCGTCCTGACGACGGCCTACGGCGCCGACGGGTCCGTGGCCCTCGACTGGAACTTCGACTACCCGCTGGGTGACGCCGTGCAGCGCAGGCCGTTCCGCCGGGGCGGTCCGGGCAGCGACGACGGATACCGCGACACCGATGCCGAGGACGCGCTCGCCGCTGCTGTCCGCCAGGTCCTCGGTGCCCTGCCCCTGAAGTCCCTGAATCTCGAGGACATGCAGGCCGTGGAGTTCGCCGAGGACGTGCTGCCGAAACTTTTGGAGCTCGACGGCGTGAGCGTGGACGTCGTCGGCGAGAAGCCGGACTACCGGGAGCTGACGGAGACGCCCACGCTGCGCATCAGCACCGTCGAGACGGACAATCGCGACTGGTTCGACCTCGGCGTCATGGTGACGGTGAGCGGGCGCACCATCCCCTTCGACTCGATCTTCCGCGCACTGGCGCAGGGCCGGAAGAAGCTGAAGCTCGTCGACAACAGCTACCTGTCCCTCGAGCAGCCCGTCTTCGACCAGCTCCGTGAACTCATCGAGGAGGCCCGCGCGCTGAGCGAGTGGGATCCCGAGTCCGGCCTGCAGATCAGCCGTTACCAGGCGGGGTTGTGGGCGGACTTCGAGGACCTCGCCGAGGAGACCGAGCAGGCGCAGTCCTGGCGTGACGCCGTCAGCGGCCTGCTCGAACTCAAGGATGTCAAAGCCACCCCGGCGCCCGCGGGCCTCGTCGCGGAGATGCGGCCCTACCAGGCGGAGGGCTTCAGCTGGCTCGCGTTCCTGTGGCGGCACCAGCTCGGCGGAGTACTCGCCGACGACATGGGCCTCGGCAAGACCCTGCAGGCGCTCGCGCTCATGGCCTACGCGAAGGAGAGCACGGGGCTCGATGCTCCGTTCCTCGTCGTAGCGCCCACCTCCGTGGTGCCCAACTGGTCCAAGGAGGCGCACCGCTTCGTGCCCGGCCTCAAGGTCGCCGCGATCAGTGACACGCAGGGCGCCTCCGGCGTCCCGATCCGCGAGCAGGTGGGCGACGCCGACGTCGTCATCACCTCCTACACCCTGTTCCGGCTCGACTTCTCCGCCTACCAAGACCTCTCGTGGTCCGGGCTCGTGCTCGACGAGGCCCAGTTCGTCAAGAACAGGGCGTCCAAGGTGCACCAGGCGGCGAAGGACTTCGACGCGCCCTTCAAACTCGCCATCACCGGAACGCCCATGGAGAACAACCTCATGGAGCTGTGGTCCCTGTTCAACATCGTGGCGCCGGGCTTGTTCCCCTCCGCCCGGAAGTTCACGGAGGACTACCGGACGCCGATCGAGAAGATCGGCGACAACCGGCCGCTGGTGCGGCTGCGCAAGCGCATCCGGCCGCTGATGATGCGCCGCACCAAGGAGGCCGTCGCGTCCGACCTCCCGCCGAAGCAGGAACAGGTCCTCGAGGTGGAGCTCCATCCCGAGCACAGGCGCATCTACGAGACGTACCTGCAGCGCGAGCGGCAGAAGCTCCTCGGCCTGATCGAGGACATGAACCGCAACCGGATGATCGTCTTCCGGTCCCTGACCCTGCTGCGCATGCTCAGTCTCGATGCCTCGCTCGTCGATCCCGAGCACGAGGGCGTCCCGTCCGCCAAGCTCGAGGTCCTGTTCGAGAACCTCGAGGACGTCCTCGCCGAGGGACACCGCGCGCTCGTCTTCAGCCAATTCACGTCCTACCTCAAGAAGGCCGCCGAGCAGCTCGACGCCCGGGGCATCGAGTATGCGTACCTCGACGGCTCCACCCGCAGCCGGGGCGAGGTCATCGACTCCTTCAAGGACGGCAAGGCCCCCGTGTTCCTCATCAGCCTCAAGGCCGGCGGTTTCGGCCTCAACCTCACCGAGGCGGACTACTGCTTCCTCCTCGACCCCTGGTGGAACCCGGCCTCGGAGGCGCAGGCCGTGGACCGCACCCACCGCATCGGGCAGACGAAGAACGTCATGGTCTACCGCATGGTGTCCACGGGGACCATCGAGGAGAAGGTCATGAAGCTCAAGGAGCAGAAGGCCAAGCTGTTCACCTCGGTCATGGACGACGACGCCGTCTTCAGCTCCGCGCTCACCGCCGAGGACATCCGGGGCCTGCTGGAGGCGTAGCGCGCGCCCGGAACCTCGATCAGGCCTCGCCGCGCAGCGAGGGGTCGAGCAGTTCCGCGAACTCCCGGGGTCGCGAGGCGATCCACCAGTGGCCACCGTGGACAGTGGTGACGGTGAGGTCCTCCACCCACTCCTCCAGTCCGTCGACGAGGTGCCGGGACAGGAACGGATCCTTCCGGGGGACGATGACATGCACGGGAAGGGTGACCGGTCGGCCCCGGGGAGGCTCTGCAGTACGGGACATGTTCGTCCGGTACAGGGCGAGGCCGCGGAGAGGGTCCGCGCCGACGTTGCGCCGCGCCGTCAGCTCGTAGCGGCGGGTCAGGACGTATTTCCAGGACAGCTCGGGCAGGACCGGCAGCTGGAAGGCCGCGACGTACCAGCTGCGCAGTACCTGTCCGATCCCCTGGGGGACCAGCCGAGGGTTCCGGAAGCGGCCGCGCAGCCAGCGGGAGAAATGGCGCAGGTCGGGACCCGAGATGCTCGTGTAGTCGGTGATCCTCCCGTCCGCGCGCTCGTCCTGCACGGCGGCCCAGCCCTGGATGGAACCCCAGTCGTGGCCCACGAGGCGGACCCCGCCGGGGGCGTCGATCCCGTCGAGGACGGCGAAGAGGTCGTCGACCAGTTCCGCCAGCGTGAAACCGGCTCCGTCGCGGGGGCGTGACCGGCCGGCGTTGCGCGTGTCGAACGCGACGAGATGGTGTGTGGGCGCGAGCTCCCGCAGGACCGGGTGGAACACCCGGTGGTTGTCGGGGTATCCGTGCAGGAAGACCATCGTCGGAGCGTCGGGGTGAGGGTCCCGCCCGTACTCGAACACCGCGAGGTCCGCTCCCTGGGTGCGGATCGTCCGATGCCTCTCGCGCAACACGTCCATGCGTCCCACCCTAGGTGCTCACCGGCGCGGACGGGCGCCGAGCCGGTGCAGAAATCCTGTATCAGGAGCCGGAATCTCGTATCAGGAGCCGGGTGCCGAGCCGGGCGCCGAGTCAGGAGGCAGCGCCGGTGCCAGTGCCGGTGGCGCGGATCCTGCCGTCCTCGAGCCAGACGGACCTGTGCGCGACAGTGTCGGCGAAGGCGGCATCGTGCGTCGCCAGGACGACGGCGCCCCCGCCCTCGGCATGGCGGGTCAGCAGGGTGGCGAGCATCGAACGGGTGGGCTCGTCGAGGCCCGCGGTCGGCTCGTCGAGCGCCCAGACCAGCGGGCCCGTGGCCATGAGGGAGGCAAGGGCGACGAGACGCCGCCGGACGAAGCTCAGTTCGTAGGGATGGGCGTCCTTCAGCCCACCCAGTCCCACACGGTCGAGGGCCTCACCGGCCTTCCGGACGGCGTCCGCCCTGCGCGACCCGGTGGCCCGCGGGCCGTAGGAGACCTCGCGCAGCACGGTGCGCTCGAAGAGCTGCCGGTCCGTGTCCTGGAACAGGTAGCCGACCGTGGTGGCGAGGGTGCCCGTCGGCTGGCGGCGGATCGTGATCCCGTCCACCGTGACGGAGCCGCTGTCCGCCCGGTACAGGCCGTCCAGGTGCTGGAGGAGCGTCGACTTCCCCGAACCGTTGGGTCCCCTCACCGCGACGATCTCGCCCGCCGAGATCGTCAGGTTCACGTCCGTCAGGCCCGTCGGCGGGTGGGGCCCACCGGCCGCAGGGTAGCGGAAGGTGGCATCGCGCAGTACGACGAGCGGAGGGCCGGGTTTCCGGTCGGGTCCCGGGACGGGAGCGGGGACGGGACCGGAGCAGCCCTGGGCGGCTACGGCCCCGGGATCGACGCGGGGAGACTCCCCTGCCGTGCCGATCCCGTAGCGCCGCAGTCCCGCCCGGAGCCCTTCCTCCAGCGGGCCGTCGAAGACGGGACGTCCGTCGGCCAGTGCGACGACGCGGGCGCCGGAGGGTGCGGACCGCGGGAGCATCGGCTCGCATACCACCACGGCCGTGCCGTCCCGACGAAGGGCCTCCAGGGCCGCCGCGACGTCCTGTACCGCGTCGTCGTCGAGCCCCTGGAACGGCTCGTCGAGGACGAGGATCCGTGGTCGCTGGACCACGGCAGCGGCGATGAGGGTCCGCTGCAGCTGGCCCCCGGAGAGCCGGCGGGGATCACGGCCGAGCAGGGGTGTCAGCTTCAAAGACGCTGCGACCTCCGCGACGAGCCGGCGCAGCCGTTCCGTGGGGACGCCGCGGTTGGAGGGGCCGAAGGCTATCTCCTCTCCGACCGTTGCGGACATCATGGACAGCTGCCCCCACGCTCCCTGTGCCACGTAGGCGACCCTGCTGCTCCAGGCGGCGGGGTCGATCCGCGGATCCGTGGGGGTGCCCGTGAAACGGATCGTCTCGCCGTCCAGTGCTATCGAACCGCGGAAGACGGACCCGGCATCGGCGCCCGTCATCCCGGCGAGCAGCCGGGCCAGTGTCGTCTTGCCGGAACCCGACGCTCCCGCGATAACGACGTACTCCCCCGGCCGTACCGTGAGGGTCAGACCCGCCAGGAGCGGCACGCCGTCGTCGTAGGCGAAGGTCTCGCTGTCGACGCTGATCACGTGATCGCCGTGACCACGAGCCATGCCGCCGAGAACACGCCGACGACGCCGACCATCGCGCGGCGCACCCGGCGCTGAAGCGGGGTGTCCGTGTCCGGCAGATAGCTCGTGCGCGCGCCGGAGGACGAGAAGCCCCGGGCCTCGAGCATGGAGTTGCGTTCCGATGCGTCCACGAGGAGCCCGATGACGAGCGGCGTCGTGACGGCCACCAGTGCCCGGAAGCGCGAGAGCGGGCCGCGGCCGACGACCAGTCCGCGGGCCTGCTGGGCGCGTGTCACCTGCCCCGCCCGCAGGGTGACATGGGGAAGCAGCCCGACAGCGGATCCCACGATGAACACGAGTTTCCGGTTCCAGCCCCGATGCGTCATGGTGGCCAGGAGTTCGGGGATGTCCAGGGTCATCGTCGCCGTCAGCAGCACTCCGGTGAACACGGTCATGCGCAGGCCCATTCCGGCCGCGAAGGTGAGGCCCTCCGCCGTCACCCGGGCGATGCCCAGGTCGACCAGGACCGTGCTGCCCTCGGGGAAGAACAGGCCGTGGAGCAGGAGCGACGAGAGCAGCAGCGGCCCGGCCACCAGCACGATCGCGAGGCCGATCCGGCGCGCCCTGCCGGACAGCAGTACCGCGGGGAGCACCCCGAACACCAGGACCGCGAGGGAGAACTCCCAGCGGTTCACCACGAGGACGAGCACCACCAGCAGGACCGCGGCGAGCAGTTCGGTCAGGGGGTTGTAGATCCGTCGGCGGGGCATGGCCGAGGCTGCGCGGGTGCTATTTCCCCGCGGGCTGGACAGCAGCGTCGCCGGTCCGGGTGCCGGCCCGCGTCCCGAGGACCCGGTGGGTCCGTGCGAACGGGAACTGGCGGACGGCGCGCTGCGGCAGGGCGTACACGATCAGGGCCACCAGGACGAAGACCACGATCTTGTCCAGCGAGTCCGACAGCAGTCCCTGCTTGGTGGCCGCGACCAGCAGCTTGTCACCCATCGAGCGGAAGGCGGCGATGATGGCGTTGGTGCCGAAGGTCCCGGCCGCGCCGAACATGAACACGGCCACCGGGGCGGCCACCAACCCGCCGATGGCACCCACGACGAGACCCGCGATGGGCGCGAGGTACACCCGGCGGAACGCCCCGTACTTCGCGGCCAGGCCGGCGAGCAGCCCGATGAGGGCGGCGCCCGCCGCGAAGGGCAGCGCGAAGGGGTTGAAGAGGCCCCAGATCGCGTTGCTGATCGCGCCGGTTGCCGCTCCGGCGGCAGGACCGGCGAGGACGGCCACGAGGACGGTCCCGATCGCGTCGAGGTAGATCTGCATGCCCAGGGAGCCGGCGATCTGCCCGATGGCGATGTTCAGGGCGATGCCGAGCGGCATGACGACCAGGGAACTCGTGGTCAGCATCGGCAGGATGCCGCCGACCAGCAGCGCACCGCCGCCGAGGAACCCGAACAGGGAGACGAGCGACGCCGTGCTGCCCATCCCGCCGGCGATCTCCGCCGGCTGGACGATCACGAGGAACAGGTAGGTGGCAACGATGAGCGCTCCGCCCAGGGCGAGGAGCAGGCGCCGCGGGCGCTGTGCGGTGGGCTCGGCTGCGAGGGTCAGGGGTGAACTCACGATATTCCTTGGGCGCGATGGAGGGAGGAGGACGCACCTCATGTCACCTCGGCGCCAGCCGCGCAGCACTGCGGGCAGCTACCAGTGTACCGGGGCGTTGCGCCGCCGCGCCGGGCGTCCAGACCCGGGGCAACGCCGCCACGGGTCTGCACCGCCGCGCCGGGTGCCCGCTCGACGAACGTCTGCACGCTCGACGAACGTCTGCCCGCCCAGACGCCAGGTGCACACCGGACAGCAGGCCTCAGCCGTGCATCCTCGCAAGGCTCGACAACCGGCGGACCAGAAGCTCGAACACCGCGGCAGGATCGTTGCCCGTGACGATCCGCGCGTTCGGCGCCCGCCTCCACATCCCCGCGACGTCCGCGACCGTCTGCCCGATGGTCAGCGGCGAGTCCGTCTCGACATCGACGGTTGCGAGCCGCTCCTCGAAGCCCGCCTCCCCCGTCGCCACCATCGCCGCGAACAGGTCGTGCAGGTGCGCGATGTAGCCCTGGTCGTACAGGCGGTGGAACTCCATGTAGAAGCGCAGGGCGTCGGACACGCAGGCGACGACGGCGTTGTCGCTGCCGCTGCGGGTCCCCTCCGGTTCGTCGGGGTCGAGCACCTCGGGCCCGGCACCGGCCGCGCGCGCGAGGGCGTCGATGTGAGCCGGCGTGCACTCGATGCGCTCGGTGGTCTCGAGCGCGCACACCACGGGCAGCTTCTCCCGCGGTAGCCCCTCGTAGGCCGCGAAGACCTCCTTGGCCGCGTGGGGGTCCACATGGATGTTCCACTCGGCCACCGGCGTCGTGTTCCCCGGGTAGTTGAAGGCCCCACCCATGATCACGAGCCCCTTCAGGAGCATGGGCAGCTCCGGTTCGGCACGGAGGGCCAGAGCGAGGTTGGTGAGCGGTCCGGTGACCAGCGCGGTGATCTGCCCCGGATGGCAGCGGACGGCTTCGAGCCACACGTCGACGGCGTGGCGCGCCGAGACGGAACCCCGCGGCGACGGCAGGACGGCGTACCCGATGCCCTGGTCGCCGTGCGTCTCCTCGGTGGTGACGAGCGGGACCTCGAGCGGGACCTCGCTGCCGATGGCCACCTCGACGCCGGCATGTCCGCACAGTTCGAGCAGGGCGAGGTTGTTGAGGGCCACCTGCCGGGCACCGACATTGCCGGCCGTGCAGGTGATGGCCTCGATGCCCACGCCGGGCGTTGCGAGCAGGTACAGGAGGGCGACGGCGTCATCGATGCCGGTGTCGACATCGAGCAGGAGGCGCTGCCGGGTGTCCGCCACCATCAGTCCGCCGCGGTGGTGCGGAGCAGCTGCAGCCGGAGCGTGCGGGCCGTCTCCATGTGCGTGCGCGCGATGGCGCGGGCGTCGTCGCTGCGCCGTTCGGCGATGGCGCTGATCAGCGACTCGTGTTCGAGGAGCACGTCCTTCCAGCGGTTGCCCACGGACAGCGTGGAGCGCGGCGTGTGGATGAGGTGGGTCGAGAGCCGCTGCAGGAGGTCCATGAGGATGGGGTTGCGCGCGGAGGCCCAGAGGGAGGTGTGGAATTCGAGGTTGTTGGTCACCTTGGTGGTGTCATCCGGGTCGATGACGGCGCGGTCGCGTTCGAGCAGCGCCTCGAGCCGCATGATGTCCGCCGATCCGCGGTTCAGGGCCGCCTGGCCGGCAGCCTCCTCCTCGAGCATGACCCGGAGGTCGTAGATCTGGATGACTTCCTGGGCATCGATCTGGGGCACCTGCAGGCCGCGGGCCGCCCTCTCGAGGAGCCGCTCGTGCTGGAGCCTGCTGAGGGCTTCACGGACGGGCGTCCGTGACACCCCGAAGCGCTCCGAGATGACCACTTCCCTCAGCGCGGTCCCCGGCGGATGCACGCCGGCGAGGATCTCGCTGCGGAGGACCCGGAAGATGGTATCGCCGTCCACGCGCGCCGACAGTTCTGTGGACTCGGCCATGGCGCCCCCTCGGAATGTCGCGGATCGGATCGCAGGACCGGTGGCCTGCGGACGGCCCGGGCCGGGAGGACTCCCGGCCCGGAACCATGCGGTCGCTAGCTGGCGAGCTGGCGCAGCACGTACTGCAGGATGCCGCCGTTGCGGTAGTAGTCCGCTTCACCCGGCGTGTCGATGCGCAGGACGGCGTCGAACTCGACCGGCGCGCCGCCGTCGGTGGGCGTCGCCGTGACCCGGACCGTACGGGGAGTCCGGCCCTCGTTGAGCTCGGTCACGCCGCTGACCGCGAAGGTCTCCGTGCCGGTGAGGCCCAGGGACTGCGCGTTCTGGCCCGACGGGTACTGCAGCGGCAGCACGCCCATGCCGATGAGGTTCGAGCGGTGGATGCGCTCGTAGCTCTCGGCGATGACGGCCTTGACGCCGAGCAGCGCGGTGCCCTTGGCGGCCCAGTCACGGGACGATCCGGAACCGTACTCCTTGCCGGCGAGGACCACCAGCGGGGTGCCCGCCGCGCGGTAGTTCTCGGCGGCGTCGTAGACGGCGGCCTGCGGCGCGTCCGGCTGCGAGAAGTCCTTCGTGAACCCGCCCTCGACGCCGTCGAGCAGCTGGTTCTTGATGCGGATGTTCGCGAAGGTGCCGCGGATCATGACCTCGTGGTTGCCACGGCGCGAGCCGTAGGAGTTGAAGTCCTTGCGCTGGACGCCCTTCTCGGTCAGGTACCGGCCGGCGGGGGTGTCCGACTTGAACGATCCCGCGGGCGAGATGTGGTCGGTGGTCACCGAGTCGCCGAGCTTGAGCAGGACGCGTGCGCCGTCGATGTCCTCGACCGGGCTCGCCTCGCGCTGCATGCCCTCGAAGTACGGGGGCTTCCGCACGTAGGTGGACTCCGGATCCCAGGCGAAGGTGTCGCCGGCGGGCGTGGGCAGGGACTGCCAGCGCTCGTCGCCCTCGAAGATGGTCCGGTAGCTCGAGGTGAACATGTCCTCGTCGATGGACTCGTCGATGACCCTCTGGACCTCGACCGGGTTGGGCCAGATGTCCTTCAGGAAGACGTCGTTACCGGCTTCGTCCTGGCCGAGCGGCTCGGCGTCGAAGTCGAAGTCCATGGTGCCGGCGAGTGCGTAGGCGACCACCAGCGGCGGCGAGGCCAGGTAGTTCATCTTCACGTCCGGGTTGATGCGGCCTTCGAAGTTGCGGTTGCCGGACAGGACGGCGGTGACGGCGAGGTCGTTGTCCTGGATGGCCTGCGAGATCTCGTCCTCCAGCGGGCCGGAGTTGCCGATGCAGGTCGCACAGCCGTAGCCCACGGTGAAGAAGCCGAGCTTCTCGAGGTACGGGATCAGGCCCGACTTCTCGTAGTAGTCGGTGACGACCTTGGAGCCCGGGGCCACGGAGGTCTTGACCCACGGCTTGGACACGAGGCCCTTCTCGACGGCGTTGCGCGCCAGTACGGCGGCGGCGAGCATGACCGACGGGTTGGACGTGTTGGTGCAGGAGGTGATCGACGCGATGCTGACGGCGCCGTGGTCCAGCTCGAACTCGCGGCCGTCCTTCATGCTCACGCTGACCTTCTTCGACGGACGCGTGGACTCGTTCGCTCCGGCCGGGACCGTCTCGCGGGGCTCTGCGTTCTCGTCGGTGACCGACGAGGTCGTCCCGGGGGTGAAGCTCGGCGAGTCGGAGGCGGGGAAGCTCTCCTGGGAGGACTCGTCGACCGTGCCGCCGGGGGCGAAGGACAGCTCCGGGTCGGTCGAGTAGTTGCGCAGGTCCTCGCGGAACTGGCCCTTGGACTCGGTGAGCGCCACGCGGTCCTGCGGGCGCTTCGGGCCGGCGATCGAGGGGACCACGGTGGACAGGTCCAGCTCGAGGTACTCGGAGAAGCGGATCTCGCGGGACGGGTCGTGCCAGAGGCCCTGCTCCTTCGCGTACGACTCGACCAGCGCCACGTTCTCGGCCGGGCGGCCCGTGAGGCGCAGGTAGTCGAGCGTGACGTCGTCGATCGGGAACATCGCGGCGGTCGAGCCGAACTCGGGGCTCATGTTGCCGATGGTCGCGCGGTTGGCGAGCGGCACGGAGGCGACGCCCTCGCCGTAGAACTCCACGAACTTCCCGACGACGCCGTGCTTGCGCAGCATCTGGGTGATCGTGAGGACGACGTCGGTCGCGGTGGCGCCGGCGGGGATGTCACCGGTCAGCTTGAAGCCGACGACGCGCGGGATGAGCATCGAGACGGGCTGGCCGAGCATGGCAGCCTCGGCCTCGATGCCACCGACGCCCCAGCCGAGCACGCCGAGCCCGTTGACCATCGTGGTGTGCGAATCGGTACCGACGCAGGTGTCGGGGTAGGCGCGGAGGACGCCGTCGACCTCGCGGGTCATGACGGTGCGGGCCAGGTACTCCAGGTTGACCTGGTGGACGATGCCCATGCCAGGCGGGACGACCTTGAAGTCGTCGAACGCGGTCTGTCCCCAGCGGAGGAACTGGTAGCGCTCCCCGTTGCGCTGGTACTCGATCTCCATGTTGCGCTCGAGGGCTCCGGCATTGCCGAAGGCGTCGATCTGCACCGAGTGGTCGATGACCATCTCGGCGGGCGCGAGCGGGTTGACGCGCTTGGGGTCTCCGCCGAGGTCTGCGACGGCCTCACGCATCGTTGCGAGGTCGACGACGCAGGGAACCCCGGTGAAGTCCTGCATAATGACGCGCGCAGGGGTGAACTGGATCTCGGTATCGGGCTCCGCTGCGGCGTCCCACCGCGCGAGTGCACGCACGTGGTCGGCCGTGATGTTCGCGCCGTCCTCGGTGCGCAGCAGGTTCTCCAGCAGGACCTTGAGGCTGAACGGAAGGTTCTCGGCGCCCTCGACCGCGCTTAGCCTGAAAATTTCGTATTCAGCGCCGGCGACATCGAGTACGCCCTTCGCGCCGAATGAGTCCGCGGTCGACATGACGTTGGCTCCCTTCAGAGAGATTGTGGAATACCTTCATCCTATTCCACGTCCAGCGTCACTGTATACAGTCGTACACCAATGCTGCCGACAGCGAGATTCTAGGCTTCGCGGCGCCTCGGGCCGTCCCGCCCGACAGTGCCCTGCGGCCCGGCGAAGACGCCCTCCTGGTCCGGCGATCCGATCCTGCTGTGGTCCACCACGGGGCCCGTGCCGGCGATCTCCCGGATGAGTTCAATCCCCGCGATCGCCTCTTCCTTCGAGGCGTAGTACGTGGAGACTGCGACGAGCGTTCCATCCGGAGCGGTCAGTTTCACCCGGAACCCGTCGTCATGCGCATCCACCAGTTTGAAGTATCCTGCCATCGTCCTACCTCCTTGTAAGGGGCATTCCCACGAACCTGCGGTCCCATATGATAAGCATACTTACCGACCTGTTTTGCGGGACCCGGTACTCGTTTCCGGGGAACGGACACCACGCGGGAGCGGAGGGGTCCAGTAGTGTTCCCGGTGCCACCTCCGTTTCGACCAGGCGGTGTCGACGACAGCGCATCGACCAGAAGGAGCACGATGACAGAGTCAAGCAGCGCCGGGAACCCTGCCGGCGCAGCCCTTCCCGCTGATCACCCCCTCGGGCCCGCAGTTCCCGTTCCCCCGCTCGAGAAGGAAACGCGGCGCAGCCGGGAGGACCCCATCACCCCGACCGGTCGCCGGGATTCCGGTTCCGCAGTCCGGGGCGGCGCGTCCGGTCGCGGCGATGACGGTCGCCCCCACGCGGATCGACGCGAGAACGCCCTCGATCCCTCGCCGGGATCCGGCGACCACCACGGGACCTCCATCCGGGACGAGCAGCACACCCACCAGGCAGGCGTGGTGCCCGCCGCGTACGTGGGCGGAGGCACGCCGGACCATCCGGACGAGAACCGCCACCCCGAGGACGCCGTCCTGGAGCCCGATGCCTGGGACCGCGACACGGAGGACTGACGCGAGGAGTCAGCGACCCCGCTGCGCGAGCCGCGCCACGACCGACGACGGCGCCACCCGTGCCAGTGCCGTGAGCGCCTTGTAGCGGAGGCTGGGCACGGACACGGCCCTGCCCGCGGCCGTATCCCTCAGTGCCTCGCGGACCACGAGCCCGGCGTCGAGCCACAGGACGGCAGGGACGCTGGCCTTGTCGGCTCCCATCCGCTGGTGGAACTGGGTGTGGACGAAGCCCGGGCAGACCGCCGTCACCCGGACACCCTCCGGCCCGTAGGTGAGGTTCGCCCAGCGGCTGAAGCTGATCATGGCCGCCTTGGCCGCGCCGTAGGTACCCCTCGGGGTGAATCCGGCGACGCTCGCCACGTTGATGATGGTCCCGGCCCTCCGCGGGCGCATGGACTGCAGGGCCGCGTGGGCGAGCGCCAGGGGCACCTCCACGTGGATCCGGAGATGCCGGATCTCGTCCTCGAGCGTATTGTCCGCGAACGGCCTGACCAGCCCGTACCCGGCATTGTTGACCAGCACCGTGACGGCACGCGGCACGGCGCCCGGTCCCCCGGCAGCAGGCTCCCCCGGATCGGATTCCCCAGCGGCGCGGATCCTGCCGAGCACCCGTCCCAGGCCGTCGTCGTCGAGCAGATCGGCGGCGAGAGTCTCCACGTCGACGCCCCACGTCTCCCGCAGGATCGTCGCCGCCTCCTCGAGCGGACCGGGAGCCCGGGCCACCAGGACCAGGTTGCAGCCGCGGGCGGCGAACTGCCGCGCGAACTCGGCTCCGATGCCGGACGTGGCACCCGTGACAAGCACAGTCTCAGTCATGCAGCCACCTTCCCCCGCGCCGGCCACCCGCGCAAGACAGCCTGCTGACCATGCAACGTCGATGCGACCCTTCGGGTTGTACGGTCGCGCTATCGGCGTCATCGGGCATTCCTGCCCGTCGTACGCCGGGGTGCAGCGCCCGGGCACACCGGACCCACCACGTGCAGGCACGAGAGGAAGTTCCATGAGCGGTAACAGAGCTGTTGCGTACAAGGGACCAGGGAAGGTCGAGGTCATCGACACCGACTACCCGACATTCGAACTCAAGGACGGACCGGGGGTGAACCCGGCCAACATCGGCCGGAAACTCAATCACGGCGTGATCCTGAAGACCGTGACCACCAACATCTGCGGCTCGGACCAGCACATGGTCCGCGGCCGCACCACGGCGCCGTCCGACCTCGTGCTGGGGCACGAGATCACCGGCGAGGTCGTGGAGGTGGGGCCCGACGTCGAATTCATCAAGAAGGGGGACATCTGCTCCGTGCCCTTCAACATCGCCTGCGGGCGGTGCCGCAACTGCAAGGAGCGCAAGACGGGCATCTGCCTCAATGTGAACCCGGCTCGTCCGGGAGCCGCCTACGGCTACGTCGACATGGGTGGCTGGGTGGGTGGCCAGGCCGAGTACGTCCTGGTCCCCTACGCGGACTGGAACCTGCTGAAGTTCCCGGACCGCGACCAGGCGCTGGAGAAGATCCTCGACCTGACGATGCTCTCGGACATCTTCCCCACGGGTTACCACGGCGCCGTGACGGCCGGAGTAGGGGTCGGCTCGACGGTCTACATCGCCGGGGCCGGTCCGGTCGGTCTTGCCGCTGCTGCGTCGGCACAGCTGCTGGGCGCCGCCGTCGTGATCGTCGGCGACCTCAACGAGGGCCGGCTGGCGCAGGCACGGAGCTTCGGCTGCGAGACGGTGGACGTGTCCAAGGGTGATCCCCGGGACCAGATCGAGCAGTTGCTCGGCGTCCCCGAGGTGGACTGCGGCGTGGACGCGGTGGGCTTCGAGGCGCGCGGACATGGGAAGGGCTCGTCGAGCGAAGCCCCTGCCACGGTGCTGAACTCCCTCATGGAGGTCACCGCGGCCGGCGGCGCCCTGGGCATCCCGGGACTGTATGTCACGGGCGACCCGGGCGCGGTGGACGATGCCGCGAAGGTGGGATCCCTCTCCATCAGCCTCGGCACGGGGTGGGCAAAGTCACTGTCCTTCACCACGGGCCAGTGTCCGGTCATGAAGTACAACCGGGGGCTGATGATGGCCATCCTGCACGACAGGGTGTCGATCGCGAAGGCCGTCAACGCGAAGTCGATCGGACTCGAGGAGGCACCGCGCGGCTACGAGGAGTTCGACGCCGGAGCTGCGACGAAGTACGTGCTCGATCCGCACGGCTACGTGGCGGCCTGACCGGACGACGCGCCTCGAGGACGGCGAGCCGACGCGGCAGGAATGACTCGTCGATGCCGTTCTGACGTGGTGGCGAAGCCCCACTGACGGGCGGTTGCGACGCCCTGTCCACGGAGCGGCGAGGGGCCCGGGCACGAGCTGTCCGGGCCCTTCCTGCGCCCTCCCGGGACTGCAGAACGCAAGTGTGCCAGAGGATCCTCAAATGATCCACTTTTTCTTCCCTTGTTTTTCATCAATGTCAAGCACCGCACCGTACCGGTTTGGCAACGAATGAAAATTAATCTACGGTGGAGGTAGTTCCCCGTCCGGGGAAGCGAAAAAGCTGCCGACAATCGGGCAGCGATGAATGCCCGGCGCCGCCCTCCACCGCTCGTTGCTCAACAGGCGGCTGCCGAACCATGACCTCTATATCGTCAAGGTGAGCAGCGGCGCGAAGAAGTCCGGGGACGGGCCTAGTGCGGGTGGCCTTTCGGAGCATCGTAACCCCATGAACAAAATGACCTTCAGCACCAGCGCACGTCGCGGACTCGCAGCAGTAGCACTCACCGGCCTCGGCCTCGGCGCAGCGGCTGGCGCAGCCAACGCTGCCCCCGCCAGCGACTGGGATGCACTGGCACAGTGCGAGAGCGGCGGAAACTGGGGCATCAACACCGGCAACGGCTTCTCCGGCGGACTGCAGTTCACCCCCTCGACCTGGGCAGCCTTCGGCGGCCAGGGCGCCCCCCAGAACGCATCCCGCGAGCAGCAGATCGCTGTCGCCGAGAACGTCCTCGCCGGTCAGGGCTGGGGAGCATGGCCCGCATGCTCGGCCAAGCTCGGCCTCGGCAGTGCAGCCGCTCCGGCTCCGGTCCAGTTCCAGCAGGCCCCGGCTCCGGTTGTCGTCCAGGCTCCCGTTGTCGTCCAGGCTCCCGTCCAGGCTCCCGTCGTCGAGGCTCCCGTTCAGGTCCAGGCCCCCGTCGCGGCTCCGGTCGTCGTCGAGGCTCCCGTCGCGGCTCCGGTCGTCGTCCAGGCTCCCGTCGCAGCTCCCGTCGCACTGAGCGGCCAGACCTACACGATCCAGGCCGGCGACACCCTCAGCACGATCGCCGAGAAGCTCGGCATCGAGGGTGGCTGGCAGGCTCTGTTCGCCGCCAACACCGACACCGTGATCCACGCGGACCTGATCTTCACCGGTTCCATCCTGCAGCTCCCGGCCTAGTCCGGCCGATCGGCGCCGGGCCGGACCCCACGCCCTCCGCGTGACCTGCCCGGCCTGACTCCGAACTGAGCCCCCGTCTCCTCGAGACGGGGGCTCAGTCGTTTAACGGCTACGCGGCTCGGACACCGGCTGCTCGGCGAATGCCGGGAGTACGTACCTAGCCGCAGGACGTGGCGTCGACGTCGATCGCGAGGTCGTGGGCCACCGAGTAGTCGCGATCGGGGGTGGAGTAGGCGACGAGGATGTTGTCCGCGCTCCCATGGCTGACGCCCTCCGCCAGTTCGACGGTGATGATGATGTTGACATGCGCATCGGGCTCGAACTCGTAACCGTCCGCGGGGACGGGCGGGCCGATCGGCTCCGGCGGTGTGCTCGGGGTCGGCGTGGCGGCGTGTTCTTCGTGGGCGCCCGGAGTCGATTCCGCCCCCGGGTGGTGGTGCCCCTCGCGATTCGCGGTCTGCACCATGGACGAGAGGACCACCAGGCCCTCGGGATCGCCCAGTGTCATCTTCCCGAAGGTGAAGGTCTCGAGGGTCGGATTGTGCAGCATGACCGTGTAGCGCAGGCGGCTGTCATCGGGCTGCACACCGCACAGCTGCGCGCCGTCGATGCCCACGCCGAGTGGATCGTCCCCGAGGTCCCCCACGGGCACGGCCTGACTGCCGTCCTGCGGGGCGCTCTCCGATCCGGGCTGCTCCCGGCCCGAGGTGTTGACGCCCAGAGGATTCTCCTCGACGGTGCCGCAGCCCCCGAGTGCCAGCGAGGCCGACAGCGCGACAGCGAAGAGGGCGATCCGGCGTCCGGGCGGCAGTGCGGTTCCGAGGTTCACGATCGATTCGACCCATCCTGTCAGCTGGCCGCCGGGGTGCGAGGCTCCGGCGCTGGTACCTGGCATTCGTCGCACCGCCGGGCCCGGCTTGGTCCTGCTCCGGAACCGTCCGGAGGACGCTCCGTCAGGCGAGCGGCTTGCCACCTGTGACGCCCAGGATCTCTCCCGAGACGTACCGGGCGTCGTTGGAGGCGAGGAAGACGTAGGCGCCCGCCAGTTCGGCCGGCTGCCCCATCCGGCCGAGGGGCGTGTCCTCCCCGAACGACTCGAGTTTCTCGCTGGTGGTCGTCGCCGGTTGCAGTGGGGTCCAGATGGGCCCCGGAGCCACGGCATTCACCCGGATCCCGCGCTCCCCCAGCAGCTGGGCCAGGCTGAATGTCAGGTTGTTCAGCGCGGCCTTGGTGGCGGCGTAGTCCATGAGGCTCGTGGACGGATGGTAGCCCTGCACCGAGGTGGTGTTGATGATCGAGGAGCCCTCGGTGAGGTGGGGCAGGGCGGCCTGCGTCAGCCAGATGGTGCCGTAGACGTTCGTCTCGAAGGTGCGGCGCAGTTGGTCCGCGTCGATGTCGGGAAGACCCTGGGGCTGGGCGATGTGGAAGCCTGCGTTGTTCACGAGGATGTCGAGCCCTCCGAGCCCGTCCACCACCTGGCGGACAGCCGAGGACGCGTACGCCTCGTCGCGCAGGTCTCCCGGCACGGCCATCGCCGTCCGCCCCTCAGCACGGATCAGTTCCAGGCAGCTGGCGCCGTCCTCCTCCTCCTCGGGAAGGTACCCGATCGCGACGTCGGCACCCTCCCGGGCGAAGGCGAGGGCCACCGCCCTGCCGATGCCCGAGTCACCGCCGGTGATGAACGCCCGCCGGCCCTGCAGCCGGCCGTGTCCCGTGTAGCTGTCCTCCCCGTGGTCCGGACGCGGGTCCATGCGCTCCGTGAAGCCGGGATATTCCTGCAGTTCCGGAGACGCATCGACGGCGGGCCCTCTCGGGTCGTCCTGGTCGAGCGTGCCTGACGGATCGTTGCCCATGGTGCTCCTGATGGTGGCGGACGGGAATACTAAGCCTACTGTCATTGTGTTTGTCGCGTTAGTCCTCTAGTAATTGACCTATGACAGTGATCCTGAGGTCCCTTGAAACGGCTGTACCCGACACGGTCCTGGTGCAGTCCCAGGTCCGGGACGCGTTCGCGGCGCAGCCGGGACTCACGCGGCTGGGGCAGCGCCTCGTCGGGGCGGCCTTCGACTCCTCCGGCATCGAGACCCGGTACAGCGTCATCGGGGAGTTCACCCTCGGCAAGTCCTTCGACGACCCCGTCTTCTTCGACCGGGAGAACATGCGGGTCCTCTCGCCGAGCACCAAGACCCGCAACGAGGTCTACGCCGAGGAGGGTGCGAAACTCTTCATCGAGGCCGGGCGGAAGGCACTGGAAGCGGCTCCGGGCATCGAGGCTGCGGACATCACGCACGTCGTCACCGTGTCCTGCACCGGCTTCTTCGCCCCGGGCCCCGACTACAAGGTGGTGCGTGCCCTGGGCCTCAACCCGTCGGTGCAGCGCTCCCACCTCGGCTTCATGGGCTGCTATGCGGCCCTCCCCGCGCTGCGGTCCGCGAAGGCCTTCTGCGAGGCGGACCCGGACGCCGTCGTCCTCGTGATCTCGGCGGAGCTGTGCTCTCTGCACGTCCGCTCGTCGAACAACCCCGACACCATCGTGGGATCCTCCCTGTTCGCCGACGGTGCGGCGGCGGCCATCGTCTCCGCGCGGGACATCCCCCTGGCGGGGCCCGCCCTCAGTCTGGACCACTTCGAGACAGTCCTGACGCCCGTCGGTGAGGAGTCCATGGCCTGGAACATCGGCGACGAGGGTTTCGAGATGGTCCTCGGCACGTACGTCCCCCACATCATCGACGACCACATCGTGGGCGCCCTCGAACCGCTCCTGGCCCGGGACGCGTCGCTGCAGGGCCTCGACTACTCGGACATCGAGCACTGGGCCATCCATCCCGGCGGGCGGAGCATCCTCGACAAGGTGGAGGCGAAACTCGGCCTGAGCGAGCAACAGCTCGTCCCGGCGCGCGAGACCCTGCGCGACTACGGCAACATGAGCAGCGCAACCGTGATGTTCGTGCTTCGGAACATCCTCGACACGCCGGCCACCGGCGGGAACAACCGGATCTGCTCGATGGCGTTCGGCCCCGGCCTCACGGTCGAGACCGCACTGCTCACCAGGATCGGCGCACCCTCCGCCGACGCCGCGGCAGATGGCACGACGGCAGCGGGCACGACGGCGGCGGGTACGACGCTCCGCGACGCGTCCATCGCCGAAGACCTCAAGCCCGTTCTCGCAGAAGCCGGCGCATGAGCCGACTCGGGTTCCTCGCACAGCGGGACCCGGAGGCCATCGAGGAGATGGACCGGCCCGACTGCGACCCCCGGAAGCTCGACCGGACCTACGCCCAGTTCGGGGTCGTCAACGCCGTGGTGTCGGGCTGGCGGCGCACCTACGCCTCGCTGCTCCGGCCGGCCTTCTCGCGGGACCGCACGAACACGCTGCTGGACATCGGCTCGGGTGGCGGCGACGTACCGCGGACGATCGCGCGCTGGGCCCGCCGCGACGGCTTCCGGCTCGAGGTGACGGCGATCGATCCCGACGAGCGCGCCCACGCCTACGCGTCGTCGCGCCCGCCCCTGCCAGGGCTGTCCTTCCGGCGCGCCCTCAGTGCCGAGCTCGTGGCCGAGGGCGCGGTGTTCGACGCCGTGGCCTCCAACCACGTCCTGCACCACCTCGACCCCGCCGGCTTCACCGGCCTGCTCGACGACACGGAACGGCTGGCACGGCGCGTCGCGGTCCACAGCGACATCGCCCGGCACCCCCTCGGGTACGCCCTGTTCTCGGCCGGCACGCTGCCGCTCCCCGGGTCCTACATCCGCCGGGACGGCCTGACCTCCATCCGCCGGAGCTACACGCCGGACGAGCTGCGCTCCTCGATCGCGGACCGCGAAGGCTGGCAGGTACGCACAGCGGTGCCCTTCATCAACCTGCTGGTACTGGATCCGTCCCGCGGGGCACCGCGCAGTGCATGACGTGATCGTCGTCGGCGCCGGTCCGGTCGGGCTCTACACCGCACTGCTCCTGCGGCGGGCGGGCCTCGACGCCGTGGTGCTCGAACGCCGTACGGAACGCAGCAGCCACTCGCGGGCCATCGGGATCCACCCGCCGGCGCTGCGGGCCCTCGCCGCGGGAGGCATCGCCGACGAGCTGCGCGACCGCGGGGTCCTCATCCGCGAAGGAGTCGCCCGGAGCGCTGGACGGCCGGTGGGCACGCTGTCCTTCGGCATCCTGCCCGGCGACGAGAAATACGTGCTCGCCGTACCGCAGGCCGTCACCGAGGAGGTCCTCGAACGCCGGCTCGAGGAGGCCTTCCCCGGCACCCTGCGGCGCGGCGTCGCCGTCGTCGGGACGCGGGACGCCGGTGGGTCCGTCCTGGCCGCCACGAGGACCGAGCGGGAGGACGGCGTCCTCGAAGCGAGGCTCGTCGTCGCCGCGGACGGGGCCCGGAGCCCGCTTCGGGACGCCGCGGGGATCCGTGCGCCGGTGCGGCGCTACCCGGACTGCTACGTGATGGGGGATTTCCGGGACAGTACGCAGGACGGCGACGACGCCGTCCTCTACCTCGAGACCGGAGGCATCGTCGAGTCCTTCCCCCTCCCCGGCGGCATCCGCCGCTGGGTGGTCCGCGTCGGCTGCCCGGTGGAACGCCCGACGGCGGAGGACCTCACGCAGCTCATCCTGGACCGGACGGGTGTCGGCGTCGATCCGGGCACCAACTCGATGCTCAGCGCCTTCGAGGTCCAGTCGCGGCTCGCCGATCGCTTCGTCTCGGGGCGCACGGTGCTGGTGGGCGACGCGGCGCACGAGGTGTCTCCCATCGGCGGACAGGGCATGAACCTGGGCTGGCTCGACGCCGTCCGGCTGGTACCGATCATCGCGGCATCGGTGCGGGACGGGCGGGACGTCGCCGGGGAACTGGTGCTGTACGAGAAGGAACGCCGCGCTGAGGCCGCGGAGGCACGCCGGAAGGCCGCCATCAACATGGCACTGGGACGTCCGCTGCCGGCGCCGCTGATGCGTCTGCGCAACGCGGTCTTCGGGGCGCTCCTCAGGAGCGACGCGATCCACGGGGGCGTCGCGCGCGCCTTCACCATGCAGTAGGAGACCGCGCCGCCTGCAGTGCCCCGACGCAGAAACCCCCGCAGCGTACCGCCATCCGCACCGGAGGGTGCGGACGGCGGGGCGCTGCGGGGGTCGACCGGCCAGGGAACCGGAGGGCCTACTTCTTGAACAGGCCCTTCTTGACGTTCTCGGGGCGCTGCATCTCGCCCTGCTTCGCACCCATCACCACGACGATGCCACTGATGAGGGGCAGGAGCCACTGGGTGACCTTGAGCTGCGACTGTGCTTTGGCCAGTTCGTCGCTGGCGCCGGGCCGGGGCTCGGTGGCGCCCGCGCTACCCTGCTCGGCGAGCTCACCGACCTTCTTGCCGAGGATGCCCGAGTACAGCGAGAGCGCCATACCCAGGACGGTGACGACGGACTTCCAGACGGTGTTGGAACCGACGCTGTCCTGGGCGGCGACGCGACCCTTGTTGCCGAGGATCAGGCCGATGCCACCGACCGCGTGGGCTGCGAAGGCGGCGACCTGGACCGGGGTCCACTTGGC
This sequence comes from Arthrobacter rhamnosi, assembly GCF_054510975.1. Classification (NCBI taxonomy): domain Bacteria; kingdom Bacillati; phylum Actinomycetota; class Actinomycetes; order Micrococcales; family Micrococcaceae; genus Arthrobacter; species Arthrobacter rhamnosi. Next base: position 124,049 of record NZ_JBTNDN010000007.1, read on the forward strand.
CCAGCCGAGCGCGGAGAGGCGCGTGCGCTCCTTGGGGTCCTTCGCCTTGCCTGTCGCACCGTTGAGTCCGACGGCGCCCATCAGGGTGCCGCCGAACCATGCAGCGGCGCCGAGGTCGTGGGCTGATCGTGCCAAAAGGTTTCCTGCCATGATGTAGAGCTCCTTAGACGTTGGTTCGACCTACCCTCTACATTTATCAGCATGCTTAGGATTAAGCTACGGGAAACCGGACGGGAAGACCGGGTGGGATCCTTCCCGGGGAGCTGCTACGAAAGGCCGACGCGCATGACGGACCCTACGAACGATCTCGACCAGCTGTGGCCCGCGTGGAAGGAAGCGGTCAACATGAGCGCTTCCCAGCTCGCGGCGTGGCTGGACACCGCTGAATCACGAGCCGTGGGACAGAAGGAGTCGGGCTCGGACGAGTCCGTGGGACATCGATCGGGCAAGCGAATCGTCGACATCCTGAACACGAAGCGCGAAGACCACACGGACGACGACGTCGAGCACATGCACAAGGTCGTGGGCTACGTCCACCGCCATCTCGCCCAGCGACCCACCAAGGAGGACGTCGAATCCTCGAAGTGGCGCTACTCGCTCATGAACTGGGGACACGATCCCCTGAAATAGCAGCAGCGGACCGGCACCCTCGATGCGACGGAGGGCGCCCCGCTGGTGCGGGACGCCCTGCGCTGCGTCGGTCGGTTACTTCTTCGACAGCGCGCTTTCCTTGTGCGCAGCCTTCTTGCCGGACTTCGAGCTCTCGACCGTGTAGTACGGCTCATCCTTCGACGCGTTGAATTTCTGGTCGTCGAACGTGAACTCCTTGTCGTGCTTCTCCACGACCTTGCCCTCGGTCGTGCCCTGGGACGTGTTCCAGGTGACCGTATCGCCCTTGCGAAATGACATCGCGCTCCTTCCCCGAGGTGGTTGTGCTTCCGACACTCTCACCTGACGGGAAGAAACGGAAGGCTACTGGTCGAGGTGCGTGGGAGCGAAGAGCCGCACGAGCGTCTCCACCACGACGACGTTGGGGCCCTCGGCTTCGAGGCTCTCGCGGAGGGCCGGGCTGATGTCCTCGGGTGCCACGCGGCGGGCCGGCACCCCGAAGGATTCGGCGAGGGCCACGAAGTCGGGGCGCGCGAGCTCGGTCGCCGTGGCCTTGCCGAAGGCACCCTCCATGTATTCGCGGAGGATGCCGTAACCGCCGTCGTCGACGATCAGCCAGGTGACGGGGATGTCGTGCTGCCGGGCGGTCGCCAGTTCGGCGATCGAGTACATCGCCGATCCGTCGCCGGACACTGCGAGGACCCTCGCGGGAAGCCCGCGGGACTGCAGGCCGACGGAACCGCCGATGGCTCCGGGGAAACCGAAGCCCAGACCGCCGGCGCCCTGCGCGGAGTGGAACTGGCCCTCGCGGGCGTCCCAGCAGCTCCAGGCCCAGTACGCCGAGATCGTCATGTCCCAGAAAGTCTGCATGGCCGCGGGAACGGCGTCGCGGATATCCTGCAGGAACGCCCGCTCCTTGGCGAGGTCCTGTGCGTCGAGCCGCGAGCGCACCTTCGCGAGTGTCCCGGCCACGACTTCAGCGGCGTCGTAGCCGGGTTCGCGGTCCCGGTCGAGCGGCTCGAGGGCGGCGTCGAGGGCGGCGAGTGCCTGTCCGGCGTCGGCCCGGATACCGAGCGCCGGCCGGTTGGACTCGAGGACGCGCGGTTCGGCGTCGATCTGGATGATGCGTCCGCGCGGTTCCAGGGTGAAGTAGTTGGACGTGACCTCGCCGAGCGACGAGCCGACGACGAGCAGGACGTCGGCTTCCTCGAGGACCTCGGTGACGTGCCGGTCCTCGACCCAGGACTGCAGGGACAGCTCGTGCGTCCAGGGAAAGGCCCCGTTGCCGCCGGGCGAGCACACCACGGGAGCGCCGAGTTTCTCGGCGATGGACAGGAGCCACTTCTCGGCCCTGCCCCGCCGGGTGCCGCCGCCGGCGACGATCGCCGGCCGCCGGGAATCCCTGAGCCACGCGACGGCTTCGCGTACCAGTTCGATCCTCGGCGGGTTGTCGAAGGGTTCCGCGAGCGCGTCCTCCACCTCCGGGACCATCACGGGATCCAGCAGGACGTTCTGCGGCACCTCCACCCACACGGGGCCCTGCGGGGAGGAGACGGCCTCGGTCCAGGCGTCCTGGATGGCCGAGGGGATTCCGGACGCGTGCTGGATCAGGCGCTGGCTCTTGGTGACGTTCGCCGCCGACGCCTTCTGGTCATCGAGCTGGTGCAGCATGCCCTTGCGTCGCGCCCCGAGGCCCTCGAGGGGGATCTGGCTCGCGACGACGACCATGGGCACGCCGGTCGCGTACGCCTCCTGCAGTCCCGCGAGCGAGGTCAGCGCGCCGGGGCCGGTGGAGAGGAACAGGACGCCGACGTCGCCGGTGGCCCGGGAGAAGCCGTCGGCGGCGAAGGCCGAGTTGTTCTCGACGCGCGACGACACGAAGCGGAGGTCGGAACGGGACAGGGCGTCGAAGAGGCCGAGCGCGTGCTGGCCGGGGATGCCGAACACCGTCGTGGCCCCCAGGGCGGAGAGCGTCTCGACGACGAGATCACCGCCGTTCCGCTGCCCGCTGACGGGAGTGGGAGGCACGGAGGCCGCGCCGCCGGTGATGTCCATCTACTCGCCCTCGGAGGCCGGCGTCAGCGTGTCGGCCATCAGCGTCACGAGGTCGTAGGCGACGTGGGAGGCTGCGACGCCGGTGAGTTCGGCGTGGTCGTAGGCGGGAGCGACCTCGACGACGTCGGCGCCGACGAGGTTCAGTCCGCGCAGCCCGCGCAGGATCTCGAGCAGTTCCCGGCTCGTGATGCCACCGGCTTCGGGTGTTCCGGTACCGGGCGCATGCGCCGGGTCGAGCACGTCGATGTCCACCGACACGTAGAGGGGGCGGTTGCCGATGCGTGCCCTCAGTTTGTCGATGACCTCGTCCACGCCCTGCCGGTAGACGTCGGAGGACGTCACGATGCCGAAACCGAAGCGGCGGTCGTCCTCGAGGTCCCGCACGCCGTAGAGGGGCCCGCGCGTGCCGACGTGGGAGATGGCCTCCGTGTCGAGGATGCCCTCCTCCACAGCCCGCCGGAAGGGGGTGCCGTGGGTGTACTCGGCGCCGAAGTAGGTGTCCCAGGTGTCGAGGTGGGCATCGAAGTGCAGCATGGCGACCGGGCTTCCAGCCCGTTCCGCGGCTGCGCGGAGCAGCGGCAGGGCGATGGTGTGGTCCCCGCCGAGGGTCACGAGGCGCGTTCCGTCCGCCGTCAGGTCCAGCGCGTTCTGCTGGACCGTCTCGATGGCCTCGTGGATGTTGAACGGGTTGACGGCCATGTCGCCGGCATCGGCGACCTGCACGCGCTCGAACGGCGAGACGTCGAGCGCCGGGTTGTACGGCCGCAGGAGGCGCGACGCCTCGCGGATGTGGTTGCCGCCGAAGCGCGCCCCGGGCCGGTAGGACACCCCGGAGTCGAAGGGCACGCCGACGACGGCGACGTCGGCGCGGTCCACCTGGTCCAGGCGGGGCAGGCGCGCGAAGGTCGCCGCGCCCGCGTAGCGGGGAATACGGGAGGAGTCGATGGGCCCGAGGTGGCCGCCTCCGGTGACGCGCAGTTCTTCCACAGCTTCCATCCGATCCGGGCGAGAAAGTTGCCCAATATGCACCAAACGTTTTGCATAAGGCTATTCTCCCGCGGGACCGGGGTCAAGGATCGGGACGGAGACCGGTTGTCTCGAAAACCCGTTAAGGAAGTGTTAAGACGCCCGAAGAGGAACCGCCCCGGCCCTACTGTGATGCTGTGAGTTCAACATCGGTACGCACCCTGCCGGCGCCGTCGAGCAAGCGCCTCGAGCGCTGGCTGCTCAACGAGTCCAGCCAGCCCACCGCCCACCAACCCGAACCGGAGCGGACGCAGCCCTGGTGGAAGGTCATGTGCCTGACCGGCGTCGACTACTTCTCGACCCTCGGCTACCAGCCGGCCATTGCCGCTGCTGCCGCCGGGGTCCTCTCCCCCCTCGCCACCCTCGTCCTGGTGGCCGTGACGCTCTTCGCCGCACTCCCCGTGTACAAGCGCGTGGCAGCGGAGAGTCCGCGCGGCGAGGGCTCCATCGCGATGCTGGAGAAGCTGCTGCCCAAGTGGCGCGGCAAGGTCTTCGTCCTGGTCCTGCTCGGATTCGCCGCGACCAGCTTCCTCATCACCATGACGCTGTCCGCCGCGGATGCCAGTGCGCACCTCATCGAGAACCCCTTCGCCCCGTCCTGGCTGCAGGGCCAGGAGATCCTCCTCACCGTGGTGTTCCTCGGCCTGCTGTCCGCCGTCTTCCTCCGGGGATTCCGCGAGGCCATCGGCATCGCGGTCGCGCTCGTCGCGATCTTCCTGCTGCTGAACCTGTGCGTCGTCGTCGTCGCCGCCGTGCAGATCGTCGAGCAGGGCGGGCTGGTGGGGAACTGGTGGGCCGCACTCAACACCCAGCACGGCAATCCGCTCGTGATGGTGGGGCTCGCCGTCCTGATCTTCCCGCGCCTCGCACTCGGCCTCTCGGGCTTCGAGACCGGCGTCGTCGTGATGCCCCAGATCGAGGGCAGGCCCGGCGACACGGACGAGGACCCCGCGGGCCGCATCGCCGGCGCCCACAAGCTCCTCACGTCCGCGGCGCTCATCATGAGCGGCTTCCTCATCGCCTCGAGCTTCGTCACCACCCTGCTCATCCCGGCCGAGGCCTTCGCGGAGGGCGGGCCCGCCAACGGCCGGGCACTCGCCTACCTCGCGCACCTGTACCTCGGGGACGGCTTCGGCACCGCGTACGACATCTCGACGATCGGGATCCTCTGGTTCGCCGGCGCATCCGCCATGACCGGCCTGCTCAACCTCGTGCCGCGCTACCTTCCGCGCTACGGCATGGCCCCGGCGTGGGCCAAGGCCGTCCGCCCGCTCGTGCTGGTCATCACGCTGATCGCCATCGTGGTCACGTTCTTCTTCCGGGCCGACGTCGAAGCCCAGGGCGGCGCGTACGCGACGGGCGTCCTCGCCCTCATCACGTCGGCCTCCGTCGCCGTCACGCTCTCCGCCCACCGCAGGCACCAGCGGGGGCGGACCATCGGGTTCGGTATCGCCGCCGCCGTCTTCGTGCTCACGACGGCGGTCAACATGGTCGAGCGCCCCGACGGGCTCAAGATCGCCACCTGCTTCATCCTCGGCATCATCGTGATCTCGTTCATCTCCCGCTCACGCCGCGCCTTCGAGCTGCGGGCCACGAGCATCCGCCTCGACGAGACGGCACTGTCCTTCGTCAGTGCGCAGGACGACGGCGAGATCCTGCTGATCGCCCATGAGCCCAAGCGCCTGAGCAGCTCCGCCTACCGCCACAAGCTCCAGCACGCCTGCGCGGTCTCCCACTTCCCGAACACCGCCAGGCCCCTCTTCATCGAGGTGACCGTCGACGATTCCTCGGAGTTCGAGACGGAGTTGCAGGTGCGTGGCGTGGTGCGCCACGGCTTCCGCATCCTGGAGGTCCACAGCTCCAACGTGCCGAACACCATCGCCGCGGTGATGCTGCACATCCGCGACATCACCGGGCTCATGCCCCACGTGTACTTCCGGTGGACCGAAGGGGACCCCGTCGCCAACCTGTTCAAGTTCCTGTTCACGGGCGAGGGCGAGATCGCCCCGGTGACGCGTGAGGTCCTGCGTGCCGCGGAACCGGACGTGACCAAGCGTCCGTGGGTGCACGTCGGCTGAGGCCGGCTATTTCCCCGACGCCGCGGGCACGAGCGTCCACAGCACGACGGCCGTACGTCCGTCCGGATTCAGCCAGGTGTGCGGTTCGCGGCCCGGGAAGGTCACGGTGTCCCCGGCGTCCAGTTCGTACCGGTCGTTGGAGAAGATGAGCACGAAACGGCCTTCGATCACATGCAGGGTCTCCACCTCGCAGTCCACGGAGTAGAGCTCGTCCTCTCCCCGGCCGTGCGGCTCCACGACGGCGCGGATCATCTGCAGCCGCCGCTCCGAGCGCGCCGTCATCAGGCGCTCGTTGATGCCCTCCCCGCCGAGGCTGATGCGCGGGGCATCGGCGAGGCGCGTCAGGTGCGTCTCCGGCACGAGGAACAGGTCGCCGATGGAGATCGAGAGCACCTGGCACAGCGTCACGAGCGAGGCGACGGACGGCGACGTGAGGTCCCGCTCCACCCTGCTGAGGAAGCCCTTGGTCAGGCCCGTGGAGTCGGCCACCTGCTCGATGGTCATGCGCTGGGCCTGGCGCGTGGCCCGGATGCGCGAGCCGATGGCGACCGGCGTGTTCGTCGGCTCAACGGGTAGGGCCTTCATGCTTGTCCTCTCCTACGGCAATTCCGGAAGCCTACCTGTTCCCCGAGGGACATCCGGCCGACACACGACCTTGCCATGATTGGCAGGTGACGTCCGTCACGGGTAGCTTAACGGTCAACAATAGTTGCCCTTAAGGCATCAGGACCAGCAGCCAAAGGACCTCTTCATGCAAGCACTCAATATCGGCATCGTGGTGGCGTACCTCGTCGCCATGCTCGGCTTCGGGTGGTGGGGCAAGTCCCGCACCCGGAACGCCAGCGACTACCTCGTGGCGGGACGGCGCCTCGGTCCGTTCCTCTACACCGGGACCATGGCCGCCGTCGTCCTCGGCGGGGCATCCACGGTCGGGGGCGTGGGCCTCGGCTACCAGTACGGCATCTCCGGGATGTGGCTGGTGGTGGCCATCGGCACGGGCGTCCTGCTGCTCAGCCTCCTGTTCGCTCCCACAATCCAGAGGCTGAAGATCTACACGGTCTCCCAGATGCTCACGCTGCGCTACGGGCACCGTGCCACCCGGGTCTCCGGCATCGTGATGCTCGCCTACACGCTGATGCTCTGCGCCACGTCCACCGGCGCCTATGCCACGATCTTCGTGGTGCTCTTCGGCTGGGACCGGGCGGCGTCCATCGCCGTCGGCGGCGTGATCGTCCTGATCTACTCCACGGTCGGCGGCATGTGGTCCATCACCCTGGCGGACATGGCGCAGTTCGTCATCAAGACCGTCGGCGTCTTCGCCCTGATGCTCCCCTTCTCGCTGGCCGCCGCCGGGGGCTTCTCGGGGATCGCCGAACGGGCCGGGGAGGAGTTCTTCAGCATCACGGGGATCGGCGCGCAGAGCATCATCACCTACTTCGTGGTCTACACGCTCGGGCTGCTGATCGGCCAGGACATCTGGCAGCGCGTCTTCACGTCCCGGACGCCGGAGATCGCCCGCTGGGGCGGTTCCGCCGCCGGGATCTACTGCATCCTCTACGGCATCGCGGGCGCGGTCATCGGCATGAGCGCCAGCGTCATCCTGCCCGCCATCGAGTCCCGGGACGACGTCTACGCGGATGTCGCCCTGAACGTCCTGCCGATCGGCATCGGCGGGCTCGTGCTCGCCGCGGCCGTGGCCGCGATGATGTCGACGGCGTCCGGTGCGCTGATCGCCGCCGCCACCGTCGCACGGACCGACGTCGTCCCCTTCGTGGCCGGCTGGTTCGGCAGGGACACCGGGGAACGCGCGACGTCGGACCACGACGTCCGGTCCAGCCGCTGGTGGGTCCTCGGCCTCGGCATCGTCACGATCGCCCTTGCCGTGATCGTGCAGGACGTGGTGGCCGCCCTGACCATCGCCTACGACATCCTCGTCGGCGGGCTCCTGGTGGCGATCCTCGGCGGCCTGGTCTGGCGTCGGGGCAACGGCATCGGAGCAGGAGCGTCCATGGCGGCGGGTTCGCTCGTCACCCTCGGCGTCATGGCCTATCTCGAGATCACCGCGGAGAACCAGTACGACGGCATCTACGCCAACGAGCCGATCTACTACGGGCTCGCGGTGTCGGCGCTCGTGTACGTCGCCGTCTCCCTCCTCACCCGCCCCACCGCGCCGGAGGTGATGGAGGCCTGGGACCGCCGGGTTGCCGGGCAGGTGCCCGACGACGTGCCGGTCGACGCCGCCCGCTGACCGCGGGCAGGCCGGACGCGACGGAAACGCAGGAACGCAGGAGGGCTCCCGGCATGCGCCGGGAGCCCTCCTGCGTTCCGGGGCGATCGCGGCCGGTGACGCTCGAGCGCCGCGGACCACGATGCGGTCGCCGTCAGGCGGGTGACGACCCTCCGTGACGGCCGGTGGTGTCGCGGGTGCGCGAATCGTCGAGGGCGCGGGCGCCGTCGAAGGTGCCGGCAGTGTCCGCGCGGTCGTCGCCGTCGTCGTCGTGCCCCTGGACCCTGCGGTTCTGCGTGCCCGGGCGGTCGTCCGCCTCGTCCGTCGCGGGGAGCGCCTGGGCGACCCTGGCGGCCTGCTCCTCCTTGGGCGTGGAGCTCAGGCCGTGCCCGGTCTCGTCGAGCGCCGTCAGCACCTCGGCCTTGTCGACCTCGGCCTCCGTGATCTCGTCGTCCTTCTCCTGGTTCCACGCCTTGATCGCGGCCCAGCCGACGGCGGCCACGGGGACGGAGAGGATCGCGCCGATGATCCCGGCGAGGATGGTGCCGGCGGTCAGGGCCAGCAGGATGACGAGGGCATGGACCTGTAGCGTACGGCCCATGACCACGGGCTGCAGGAAGTTGCCCTCGAGCTGGTTCACGACGATGACCGCGATGATGACCATGAGCGCCACGAAGGGCCCGTTGGCCACGAGGGCGATCAGGGCCGCGAGCACGCCGGCCAGCGTCGCGCCGACCAGCGGGATGAAGGCGCCGATGAAGACGATGGCGGCCAGCGGGAGTGCCAGCGGGACGCCGAGGAAGAAGAGCGCGAGTCCGATGAAGACGGAATCGACGAGGGCCACGATCGCGGTGCCGCGCACGTAGCCGCCGAGGACGGCCATGCTGCTGTAACCCACCCGGCGGGCCTTGACCAGGCGCTTGCCCTTGAACGCGCGGAGCATGAAGGCCCAGATCTTCTCGCCGTCCTTGAGGAAGAAGAAGAGGATGACCACCATGAGCAGGGCACCGGCGATGAAGTTGCCGGCCGCGCTGAGGCCCGAGATGGCGCCCGCGCCAGCGGTGCTGCTCGTCGCGAAGTCCACAGCCGCGTCGCGCGCCTGCTGGATCTGGGCGTCGTCGATCGGGATGGGACCGTTCTGTGCGTAGGCGTAGAGCTGGTCGAAGCCCTCCGTCGCGCTGGACGCCAACTCGCCGGCCTGACCCACGACGGCGAACACGATGCCCGTGATGAGGCCACCGAACACCAGCAGGAGCAGCAGGAAGGACACGCCGGTGGCCAACGACGCTCCCCAGCCCTTGCGCCGTAGCCAGTTCACGAACGGGCCGATCGCGGCCGCGAGGATCAGTGCCAGCAGCATCGGGATCACCACGAGCCGGACCTGGATCAGGGCGTACACGGCCACCACGGCGAGCACCAGGAGCAGGAGCACCTGCGCCACACGGATGCTGGCGCGCCCCAGGGTGTCGTGCCAGGGGCTTTGTGGAGCGGACGTTTCCGCCCGCGCTAATGGAGTCATCGAATGTCACCTTTTCCTTCGGCCCGAGGGCCATCGTCGAGCAATTGGGTGCGCACCTCGCGCCGGAGGACCTTCCCGATCAGGGACCGGGGCAGGTCCTCGGCCTGCACGATGGTGCGTGGGACCTTGTAGGCGGCGAGCGCCGCGCGGCAGGAGGACCGTAGCGCCTCGGCATCGAGCACGGCGCCGGGGGCCAGGACGACGACGGCGGCGACGTCCTCGCCCCCGCCGGCCCGCGGGAGTCCGACGACGGCCGCATCCGTCACGTCGGGATGGGCCCGGAGCGCGTCCTCCACCTCGGACGGCGCCACGTTGAAACCGCCGGTGATGATCAGTTCCTTGATGCGGTCGACGATCGTCAGGAAGCCGTCGTCGTCCATACGGACGATGTCGCCCGTGCGGAACCAGCCGCCGTCGAGCAGGGCCGCGTGGGTCTCGTCGGGCCTGCGCCAGTAGCCGGCGAACACCTGGGGCCCGCGGATGAGCAGCTCCCCCGCCTCGCCCGGCCCGCGGTCCCGGGTGGGGTCCTCCGGGTCGACGATCCGCACGTCGGTGCCGGGGAACGGCACCCCGACGGTCCCCGGACGCCGGGTGGGACCGATCGGGTTGCCTGCCGCCACGGGCGAGGTCTCCGTCAGTCCGTAGCCCTCGATCAGGTAACCCCCCGTCGCGGCCTCCCAGGTCTCGACCGTGGCCTGCGGGAGGTTCATGGCGCCGGAGATCGCGAACCGGATGCTGCGGAGGTCCGCTCCGCGGTCCGCAGCGCCCGCTGCGAGCCGGTCGTAGATGGGCGGGACGGCGGGCAGGAAGGTGGGTGGGCTCGTCCGGGCGGCGTCCAGCACCAGCCCGACGTCGAACCGGGGAAAGAGGACCAGGCGTGCCCCGATGCTCATCGCGAACGTCAGGCACAGCGTGAGGCCGTAGGCGTGGAACATCGGCAGGACGGCGTAGACGGTTTCACGGCCCGCCTCGAGGCCGGGCACCCAGGCGCGGCCCTGGGCGGCGTTGGCCAGCAGGTTCCGATGCGTGAGGATCGCGCCCTTGGGCGCACCGGTGGTGCCGCTGGTGTACTGGAGGACGGCCGTGTCCTGGGGTGCCGGGCGGGGATGCCGGTGCGGCAGGGGCCGGTGGCGGAGCAGGTCCCGCCACGGCACCACGGTCCGGGGGCCGGCCGGTTTCTCCGTCGTCGTGAGCGCGGCCCTCGCGTCGCGGGCCCGGCGGACAGGCAGTCTCAGGGCGAGGCGGCGTGCTGCGGGCATGGCCCGGATGAGGTCGACCGTCACGACCGCGGTGACCGGGATGTCCCCGGGCAGCCTCTGGACGCGCGGGGCCACCCGGTCCCAGACGATCGCCACCTTCGCTCCGTGGTCCTCGAACTGGTGCCTCAGCTCGCGGTCGGTGTAGAGCGGGTTGTGCTCGACGACGATCGCCCCGAGGCGGAGGACGGCGTAGAAGGCGATGATGTGCTGGGGGCAGTTCGGCAGCACGAGGGCCACGCGGTCGCCGGCGGTGACGCCGAGCGAGCGCAGGCCTGCCGCGGCGCGCGCCACGGCGTCGCCCAGGGCGCGGTACGTCGTGGAAGCACCGAAGAATTCCAGTGCCGTCGCTGCGCCGTAGGAGCGTACCGAGGAATCGAGCAGGTCGGAGAGCGTGCCGTCGGGCACGTCGAAGGACCGGGGTACGCCGGGCGCGTAGCTCGCCACCCAGGGCCGGGCTGCCAAATCCATAAGCCTGCTTCCTGTTATCCGTTCGACTGTAGCGCGGGTCTCCGGCTTCCGGTACCTGACCCGCCGGGACGGAGCCTGCGGCCCGGCGGTCCGGGGCGGTCCGGTAGGATGGATGGTCGAAGGGGAGTAGCTCCGCGTCCCGAGGACGCGCGGCCTGTCGACATACTGGCGCCAGAGGTGCCCGGCAGTCCACCGGATCCACCCGGCGAGCGAGACCTTCGGCCGAACCAGCGCACCTGCGTTCCACGGCCGGAGCCCCCCGCTTCGGCCGTGGCGCGCACGGGCACCCCGACCACCGGAGCATCCCCGTGACATCCCCTGAGCAGTCCCCTTCCCGGAACGACATCAAGCGCTGGCGCCAGTACCTCGCCGACGAGCGGGGCGAGGCCGCCACCTACCGCGATCTCGCCCGCCGCAGGACGGGCGAGGAGCGTGAGATCCTCCTCGGCCTGGCCGAGGCGGAAGGCCGCCACGAGGCGCACTGGCTTCAACTGCTCGGCAACGACGTCGGACGGCCCCTGAGGCCCTCCGTCCGCAACCGGATCCTCGGCGTGCTCGCCCGGCGCTTCGGGTCGGTCTTCGTCCTGGCCCTCGCGCAGCGTGCCGAAGGACGGTCCCCGTACGCGACGGACCCCTCCGCCACGAGCGCCATGGTGGCCGATGAGCAGATCCACGAGGAAGTGGTGCGTGGCCTCGCGACCCGCGGCCGCAACCGGCTGTCCGGGAACTTCCGGGCAGCGGTCTTCGGCGCGAACGACGGGCTCGTCAGCAACCTCGCGCTGGTCATGGGCATCGGTGCCACCGGCGTCTCTCCCTCGTTCATCCTGTTCAGCGGGCTGGCCGGGCTCCTGGCCGGCGCCCTGTCGATGGGCGCCGGCGAATACGTGTCCGTCCGGTCCCAGCGTGAGCTGCTGTCGGCGACGCGTCCCACGCAGATCACCCTCACAGCGGCGAAGGAACTCGACATCGCCGCGAACGAACTGGTGCTCGTCTACCGCGCGAGGGGCATGACGCCGGCGGCCGCCGAGCACCGCGCGGCGGAGCGCCTCGGCCTGTACAGCTGCGACTGCGACCCGAGCTTCTCCCTCCAGCCCGAGGAGGACGACGCCGTCGACGAGCACGAGGCGGTCGGCACCGGCCTCGGCGCCGCCGCGTCGAGCTTCTGCTTCTTCGCCTCGGGTGCCGTCATCCCGGTGCTCCCGTACCTCGTGGGCCTCAGCGGCGTGACAGCCGTCGTCGTCGCGTGCGTCCTGGTGGGACTGGCACTGCTGGCCACGGGTGCGGTCGTCGCCCTGCTGTCGGGCGCCTCGCCGCTGCGGCTGGCGCTCCGGCAGCTGGCGATCGGTCTCGGCGCGGCCGCGGTGACCTACCTCCTCGGCCTGCTCTTCGGCACGTCCGTGGCCTGAGCCGGCATCCGGGGAACGCCGTGCGCCCTGCGCGAACGGCGTTTCCCGTCGACCGCCGGAGTGCTGGAATGGTGCGCATGGACGAGCAGGAGGCGCTCGACGCGTACTCGGCGGCGATCGTGCGCATCGCAGAGTCCACCCTGCCCTCGGTGGCGGCGGTGACGGTGCGAACCGCCCGCGGTACCGGTGCGGGTAGCGCATCCGTGATCTCGCCCGATGGGCACCTGCTGACGAGCGCGCACGTGGTCGCCGGCGCGCGGCGTATCGAGGTCGCGTTCGGCGACGGATCCGTGCTGCCCGCCCAGGTGGTCGGCAGCGACCCGCTCTCGGACCTCGCCGTCCTCGCGGCGGACGGCCGCACTCCCCCGCCGGTGCCCTGGGGGGATGCCTCCAGACTCCGGGTCGGACAGCTCGTGGTGGCACTCGGCAACCCGCTCGGCATGGCAGGCAGCGTCACCGCGGGGATCGTGTCCGCACTCGGCCGATCCCTTCCCACGGTGTCCGGACGCGTGGTGGACGAGGTCATCCAGACCGACGCGACCCTCAATCCGGGCAGCAGCGGGGGCGTGCTCGCCGACAGCGCGGGACGCATGGTGGGCGTCAACACGGCCGTCGCCGGTATCGGACTCGGCCTGGCCGTCCCCATCAACACGACGACGCGGGAGATCATCGACGCGCTCACCACCAGGGGCCGCGTGCGCCGTGCGTGGCTCGGCGTCGTCGGAGCCCAGATTCCGCTCATCCCCGAGATCGCGGCCCGCGTCGGTTCGCCCACGGGGATGCAGGTGGCATCCGTCGTCGCCGGGAGCCCCGCCGCCGGCGCCGGAGCCCGCGCCGGGGACGTGGTCATCTCGCTGGACCGCATACCCGTCCGCAGTGCCACGGGCATCCAGCGGCTGATGGTCGAGACCGCGATCGGCCGCCGGATGGAGATGACGGTGTGGCGCAACGGCGCGCTGGTGGACATCGTCGTGCAGCCCGAAGAGCTGCGGGTCGCATGACCGGCGCGGCGTCCCGCCCTGAGCGGCGGGCCGCACCTAGGTGGCGTCCCGCTCCACGTAGTCCTTGAGGTTGGCCAGCGTCGCCTCGATGCTGGCCGGATGGCGGCGGGTGAAGCCGGTGAGCCGGAAGACGAATCTCCAGGGCACCGCACGGCCGTCCCACTCCTCACGCACCAGCGTGGCGTCGCCGCGTGGCTCGAGCGTATAGCGCCAGACGTGCGCCGAGAAGTGCCGCCATGCGATGCGGCGGCCCTCCTCGAACTCGACCACGTGGTTGAGGATCCTGTACCGGCCACCCAGCTTCATGTCCATCCCGAACTTCGCGCCCGGCGAGAGGCGGGACGGGCCGTTGGGCTGCTCGCCCCGCACGGTCCCCGATCCGTCGATCACGCTGTGCAGGGCGGGCGTCGCGAGGACCTCGAAGATGCGGGCTGCCGGTGCGTCGATGAGCCGCTCGCGGGAGATGAGGTAGGCGGAGTCCGTGCCGGAGCCGGCTGTCATGGCTTGAGCAGCACCTTGATGGCACGCCGCTCGTCCATTGCCCGGTACGCCTCGGCGACCTCCTCCAGCGGCATCTCGACGTCGAACACCCGGCCCGGGTTGATCGTCCCGTCCAGGACGTCCTTCAGCAGTTCGGGGATGTACGTGTGGGCCGGGGCCATGCCGCCGCCCACGGTGATGTTCTTCGCGAAGAGGAGGCTGACCGGCAGCTCGGGTCCGCCCGCAGGGACCCCGACGAAGCCGAGGTGCCCGCCCGGACGCGTGCTGCGCAGCGCCTGGTCCATGGACTCCTTGGTCCCCACGCACTCGAGGACCGAGTCCGCGAGGACTCCCCCGAGCAGTTCTCGCACCTTCGCCACGCCCTCGTCGCCGCGTTCCGCGACGATGTCGGTGGCCCCGAACTCACGCGCCAGGGCCTGGCGGTCCTCGTGGCGGGACATCGCGATGATGCGCTCCGCGCCGAGGCGCTTGGCGGCGAGCACCCCGCACAGGCCGACCGCCCCGTCACCCACGACGACGACGGTGCTGCCCGGGCCCACGTTCGCCGACACGGCAGCGTGGTGACCGGTCGACATGACGTCGGAGAGGGTCAGGAGGCTGGCGGTGAGGGCGGCGTCGGGCTCGGTGACGCCCTCGACCCTGCGGAGCGTGCCGTCCGCCTGGGGGACCCGCACGGCCTCGCCCTGGCCACCCTGCAGGAAATCGCCGTGCTCGTCGGTGCTGCCCCAGCCCGCGAGGTGGTCGCAGGCGACGGTGACGCCGTTCAGGCACTGCGGGCACTTGCCGCAGCTGTCGACGAAGGGGGCGATCACGAAGTCGCCGACCGCCAGGTCCCGGACGTCGTCGCCCACGGATTCCACGACGCCGACGAACTCGTGGCCGATCGCCTTGGGCTCCTTCGTGGGCCGGACACCGCGGTAGGGCCAGAGGTCGGATCCGCAGACGCACGAGGCCGTGACCCGCACGACGGCGTCCGTGGGACGGATGATCGTCGGATAGTCGCGGTCCTCGACGCGGATGTCGCCGGGCCCGTGGATGATGGTGGCGCGCATGAAAATCTCCTAGAAGCTTGCCTGACGCAATCGGTGGTTCCCCTGTCGCCACCTTACAAGCAGCGGAGGTCCCGCCCCACCGCCCGGGGTCGTCCGCCGTTCCCTTGCTCCGGCGCTCCGGCTCCGGGAGGGTCTTCCCGCCCGGACGGCGACCCATCCGACCGGGCCTTAAAGGCGGCAGCCTCCCCCGCACGGATGCGGGGGAGGCTGCCGGGGTGGGACGTGGATCAGAGCGTCGCGTAGACCTCGCGGAGGAGCTTCGCGGTCTCGGAGGGGGTCTTGCCGACCTTGACGCCGGCGGCCTCGAGGGCCTCCTTCTTGGCCTGCGCGGTTCCTGCCGAGCCGGAGACGATGGCGCCGGCGTGGCCCATGGTCTTGCCCTCGGGAGCCGTGAAGCCCGCCACATAGCCGACGACCGGCTTGGTGACGTTCGCCTTGATGAACTCGGCGGCACGCTCCTCGGCGTCTCCGCCGATCTCGCCGATCATCACGATCGCCTTGGTCTCGGGATCCGCTTCGAAGGCTGCCAGGGCGTCGATGTGGGTGGTCCCGATGACCGGGTCGCCGCCGATGCCGATGGCGGTCGAGAAGCCGAGGTCACGCAGTTCGAACATCATCTGGTAGGTCAGCGTGCCCGACTTCGAGACGAGGCCCACACCGCCCTTGCCGGTGATGTTCGCCGGGGTGATGCCCACGAGGGACTCGCCGGGCGTGATGATGCCCGGGCAGTTGGGGCCGATGATCCGGGTGACCTGCTGGCCGTCGGCGTCGACCTTCGACTGGGCGAGGGCCCAGAACTCGGCCGAGTCCTGGACGGGGACGCCTTCGGTGATGACGACGACGAGGCCGATACCGGCCTCGATGGCCTCGACGACGGCGTCCTTGGTGAAAGCCGGCGGCACGAAGACGATCGACACGTCGGCGCCGGTCTCACGGATTGCTTCCTCGACCGTGCCGTAGACGGGGAGGGTGACGTCGCCGTGCGTGACGGTGGTGCCGGCCTTGCGGGCGTTGACGCCGCCGACGACCTGGGTTCCGGCCTTCAGCATGAGGGCGGTGTGCTTGGTGCCCTCGCCGCCCGTGATGCCCTGGACGATGACCTTCGAGTCCTTGTTGAGGTAGATAGACATGTGGGGAACCCTTTACTTTCCGTAGGCCAGCGCGGCGGCCTTGTCGGCGCCTTCGTCCATGGTGTCGGCGATGGTCACCAGCGGGTGGTTCGCCTCGGCGAGGATGCGGCGGCCCTCTTCGACGTTGTTGCCGTCCAGTCGCACCACCAGGGGCTTGTTGGCCTCGTCGCCGAGGATCTCGAGGGCGCTGACGATGCCGTTGGCGACGGCGTCGCATGCGGTGATGCCGCCGAAGACGTTCACGAAGACGCTCTTGACCTGGCTGTCGTTGAGGATGACGTCCAGTCCGGCGGCCATGACCTCGGCGGACGCTCCACCTCCGATGTCCAGGAAGTTGGCGGGCTTCACGTTGCCGTGCGCCTCGCCGGCGTAGGCCACGACGTCGAGGGTCGACATGACCAGCCCGGCGCCGTTGCCGATGATGCCGACCTCACCGTCGAGCTTGACGTAGTTGAGGTCGTTCTCCTTGGCCTTGGCCTCGAGGGGGTCCGCGGCGTCCTTGTCCTCGAGGGCGGCGTGGTCCGCGTGGCGGAACCCGGCGTTCTCGTCGATGGTGACCTTGCCGTCCAGCGCGAGGATGTCGCCGCTGCCGGTCTTGACGAGCGGGTTGACCTCGACGAGCGTGGCGTCCTCCTTCACGAAGACGTCCCACAGCTTGAGGATCGTGTTCACGACGCCGTCGCGCAGCTCGGGTGCGAAGCCGGCGGCGTCGACGATCTCCTCGGCCTTGGCCTGGTCGATGCCGGTCCCCGCGTCGACCGCGATGCGGGCGAGTGCCTCGGGACGCTCGACGGCGAGCTGCTCGATCTCCATGCCGCCCTCGACCGAGCACATGGCCAGGTAGTTGCGGTTGGACCGGTCGAGCAGGACGGAGAAGTAGTATTCCTCGGCGATGTCCGCGCCCTGCGCGATCATCACCGTGTGGACCGTGTGCCCCTTGATGTCCATCCCGAGGATGTCCGAAGCGTAGGAATAGGCCTCGTCGGGGGTCTTGGCGACCTTCACGCCGCCGGCCTTGCCTCGACCGCCCACCTTGACCTGCGCCTTGACGACGACGACGCCGCCGATCTTCTCGGCTGCTGCCTTTGCTTCTTCTGGGGTGTGCGCCACGATGCCGGCGAGCACGGGAACTCCGTGTGCCTCAAAGAGATCGCGCGCCTGATATTCAAACAGGTCCACGGGCTAGAGTCCTTCTACGTCGAAGTAGGTTTACAAGAGGGAACTTTAGCCCCTCGGCCCTGAGGCCTTCCCCAGAGTACCGGTTTAGTGAGTAAGGCCACACTTCTATCTTTTGTAGAAGAAATGCCCGGAATTGCCGGGTTTTCGGCCCCTGGAACCCGTGCCGGAGGCGGCTCAGGAACCGGCGTCAGGCGACCTTGGTCAGCGGGGCGTAGCGCAGCAGCAGCCGCTTCTCCCCGACGTCGAACCGCACCTTCGCCACGGTCTTGTCACCGGCCCCCTCCACGGACAGGACGGTGCCGTTCCCGAAACTGGCGTGGTTGACCCGGTCCCCGACCGCGACCGAGACGACCTCCTTCTGGGGCTGCACGCGTCCCACGCTCTTCGAGGGAGCCGGGGCGCTGCCGTTGAAGCCACCACCGCTGGCGCCCCAGTAGGATCCGCTGAACCTCGGTCCGCTGATGCTCCCGCCGGACGTCCAGGCCGGCTTCACCGCACCCTCGCGCTTCCAGGAGATGAGCTCCTCGGGGATCTCGCTGACGAACTGGCTGGCCGGGTTGTACTGGCTCTGGCCCCACATGCTGCGCACCTCGGACCGCGTGATGTAGAGGCGCTGGCGGGCCCGGGTCAGGCCCACGTACGCCAGGCGGCGCTCCTCCGCGAGCTCCTTGGGATCGGTCGCGGACCGCTGGTGCGGGAAGATCCCCTGCTCCATGCCCGTCAGGAATACCACCGGGAACTCCAGGCCCTTGGCGGTGTGCAGCGTCATGAGCGTCACGACGCCCTGCCTGCGGGCCTCCTCGACGGCGCGCTGCACGTCGGCTGCGGAACCGTCGGGAGCGTCGGGGATGGAGTCGGCGTCGGCCACGAGGGACACCTGTTCGAGGAAATCGCCCAGCGTCCCCTCCGGGTTGTCCCGCTCGAATTCGCGCACGACGGCGACGAGCTCGGCCAGGTTCTCCACCCGGGATTCGTCCTGGGGGTCGTTGCTGGTCCTCAGTTGTTCGAGGTAGCCGGTCTGCTCGAGGACGGCTTCGAGGGCGGCCGAGGCGCCCGATCCGCTGGCGACCTCCGCGAGGTCGTCGATCAGCTTCACGAAGCCGGCCACGGAATTGACCGAGCGCGTGGCCATGCCGGGCGCCTGGTCCGCCCGCCGAAGGGCCTCCATGAAGCTGACCCGCTCGCGCTCACTGAGCGCCGCGATGGCGTACTCGGCGCGGTCGCCGATGCCGCGCTTGGGCTCGTTGAGGATGCGGCGCAGGTTGACGACGTCGTCGGAGTTCACGAGGACCCGCAGGTAGGCGAGCGCGTCCTTGATCTCCTTGCGCTCGTAGAACCGGGTGCCCCCGACCACCTTGTAGGGCAGGCCGACGCGCAGCAGGATCTCCTCGATGGACCGCGACTGGGCGTTGGTCCGGTAGAACACGGCGACGTCGCCGGGGCGGAGGTTCGCCTCGTCCTGCAGCCGGTCGATCTCCTCCGCGATGAAGCGGGCCTCCTCGTGCTCGTTCTCGCCCACGTAGCCGACGATCTTCTCGCCGCTGCCCTCGGCGGTCCACAGCCGCTTCTCCGGCCGGTCGGGGTTGCGGGAGATCACCGCGTTGGCCGCGCTGAGGATGTTCTGGGTGGAGCGGTAGTTCTGCTCGAGCAGGATGGTGCGGGCGCTCGGGTAGTCGTTCTCGAATTCGACGATGTTGCGGACGTCGGCGCCCCGGAAGGCGTAGATGGACTGGTCGGAGTCGCCGACGACGGTCAGCTCCGCCGGATCGTCGGAGGACTCCCCCGGGACGCCGACGATCTCGCGGACCAGCGCATACTGCGCGTGGTTCGTGTCCTGGTACTCGTCGACGAGGACGTGGCGGAACCGCCGCCGGTAGTAGTCGGCGACGCCAGGGAACGCCCGGAACATGAAGACCGTCTGCGCGATCAGGTCGTCGAAGTCCATGGCGTTGGCCTGGCGCATGCGCTGGGCGTAACCCGTGTAGACCTCCGCCACGGCCAGCTCGAAGGGATCGGACGGATCGGCGTCGGACGCGAAGGTCTCCTCGTCGATCAGCTCGTTCTTCAGCGCGGAGATCTTGTGCTGGATCGCCTTCGGCGCGAACTTCTTCGGGTCGAGATCCAGCCCCTTGGCGACCAGCGTGATGAGGCGCAACGTGTCCGCGGAGTCGTAGATGGAGAAGTTCGAGTTCAGGCCGACGGACGCGGCCTCCCGGCGGAGGATGCGCACGCAGGAGGAGTGGAAGGTGGAGATCCACATGCGCTTGGCGACGTCGCCGATGAGGCCCTCGATGCGCTCCCGCATCTCCGCTGCGGCCTTGTTCGTGAAGGTGATGGCCAGGATCTGCCCGGGGTGGGACCGGCCGGTCGCCAGAAGGTAGGCGATCCGGTGGCTCAGCACGCGCGTCTTGCCGGAGCCCGCACCGGCGACGATCAGCAGCGGGGTCCCGCCGTGCTTCACCGCCTCCTCCTGCTGGGGGTTCAGGCCCAGGAGGAGTTCGTGCGCACGGTGCTCGTCGACGCCGACCCGCGAGGGGACGTGCCCGGCCGCGGGATCCGCCGGCTCGGCCGCCATCGCCGCCTCGCGTGCACGCTTCTTCTCGGCGGGCGTGGGCGGGGAGACGTAGGGATCGAAGAGCATGTCCATGGTCCTCCAATTCTAGGCGGTGCCCCCGACACTTCCTCCCGTCCCGCCCGGGGGCGGGCCGGTCCGGCGTCGCCCATACTGGGAGGGTGGCGAAGACGAGGGCGCAGATCAACCGGAAGCATGCAGCAGGCGCACCGGCGGCGGTACCCTCCGCCCCGCCTGCCGGAGATCGGGCGGACCGTAAGGACAACGGCAGCCTGATCCTCATCGCGGCGGCCGTCGCGTCCCTGTTCCTCTTCTGGTACTTCCACCTGCTCACGCTGGGCCAGATGACGCAGCTCAGCGGCGGGCTCGCCATGCCGGACATGAGGGTCGGCGGGTACGACGTCGGCTCCGTGGAGCGCCTGCGCGGAGCGATGGACGACGACGCCCGCGGCCAGTTGAGCTACCTCCACAAGACGGCGGGCACGCTCTTCCCCCTGATCTTCGCGTTCGCCTGGCTCCTGCTCGTCCAGCTCCAGGTGGGGCGCCGCCGGCTGCGCTGGCTGCTGTGGTCCCCCGTGATCCTGTTCGTCGTCGTCGACCTGTGGGAGAACATCGCGATCGACGCCATGCTCGCGCAGGCTCCTGATGCGGGCGCCGTGGCACTCGCCTCGACGCTGACGGTCCTGCGGTGGGTGCTGCTCGCGGGAAGCCTGGGAGCCGGCGCCGTGGCGGTCTTCCTGCCGCGGCGCGTGCGGCATCCGCGGACCGGCGCGGAAAGCGGCGCGAAGAACGGGTAAGCTGGGATCGCTGGATCAGCGGATCCGCGCCTCTGTAGCTCAGTAGGATAGAGCGTCCCTCTCCTAAAGGGAAGGTCGTCGGTTCGATTCCGGCCAGGGGCACAGGCAGCCCGGGACGACGGGGAACGACGTCGCCGGGGACGAGGAGGATGGGCACCGCGCCCGTCCTCCTCGCTTTTAACCACCAGGAGCAACCGCCAGGAGGCCGGACCGATGACGGACGTCCCGACGATCACCGTCACCGCGCTGTGCCTGCTCGACGACCACCGCCGCCTGCTGCTCGTGCGCAAGCGCGGAACCACGATGTTCATGCAGCCGGGAGGGAAACCGGAGCAGAGCGAGACGCCGGAGGAGACCGGCGTGCGTGAACTGTTCGAGGAACTGGGCCTCGTCGTCGGGCCCGGGGACCTCACCCTGGTCGGCTCGTGGGAAGGCCCGGCGGCCAACGAGGCCGATACCCGGCTGCTGGCCACCGTCTTCCTGTGCCCGCTGGCCGCGGAGCCCCTGCCGGCCGCCGAGATCGAGGAACTAGACTGGCTGGACCTGGACTCCGAGCATCACCGGCAGGACCTCGCACCGCTGCTGACGGACTTCGTCCTCCCGGCACTACGCGGCAGAACCCTCCGCCGGGCATCCTCCTAGACGCCGCTGAGGGCCTCGGGCTCCTCGTCCATCGCCACGTTCTTCTGCACGGCGAACTGCGTGCGGTGCAGTTCCTCGTAGCGCCCGCCGAGGGCCAGCAGCTCGTCGTGCGATCCCCGTTCGACGATGGTTCCGCCCTCGACCACGAGGATCACGTCCGCACTCCGGATGGTCGAGAGGCGGTGCGCGATGACCATGGCGGTCCGCCCCTCGAGCGCCTCGCTGAGAGCTGCCTGCACGGCCGCTTCCGACGTCGAATCCAGCGCCGCCGTCGCCTCGTCGAGGATGACGACACGCGGCTGGGCGAGGAGGAGGCGAGCGATGGTCATCCGCTGGCGTTCGCCGCCCGAGAGCCGGTAGCCACGCTCGCCCACCATCGTGTCGAGCTGGTCCGGCAGCGACCGGACGAGGGGCTCCAGCCGGGCACGGCGGACGGCGTCCCAGACCTCGTCGTCGGTGGCGTCCGGCCGGGCGAGCCGGAGGTTCGAGAGGATCGTCTCGTGGAACAGGTGACCGTCCTGGGTCACCATGCCGAGTGTGTGCCGCATGGACGCGAAGGTCAGGTCCCGGACGTCGGTGCCGGAGAGGCGCACGGCACCGCTGTCGACGTCGTATAGGCGCGCGAGCAGTTGGGCGATGGTCGACTTGCCCGCACCCGAGGTGCCCACCAAGGCCACCGTCTGCCCGGGCTTGATCCGGAAGGACACGCCGTGGAGCACCTCCTCACCGCCGCGCGTGTCCAGCGTCGAGACCTCCTCGAGAGAGGCGAGCGAGACCTTGTCCGCGGACGGGTAGGCGAAGCGGACGTCGTCGAACTCGACCGAGACCGGGCCGGCCGGGACGACAACGGCGCCCGGCTTCTCCTGGATGAGCGGTTCGAGGTCCAGGATTTCGAAGACCCGCTCGAAGCTGACGATCGCGCTCATGATCTCCACGCGCGCGTTGGCCAGGCTCGTGAGCGGCGCGTAGAGGCGTGTGAGGAGGAGTGCGAGCGTGACGACCTCGCCGGTGTCGAGCTGTCCGCCGAGGGCCAGGAACCCGCCCAGCCCGTACACCAGGGCGAGCGCCAGCGCGGAGACGAGCATCAGGGCCGTGAAGAACACGAACTGCAGCATGGCCGTGCGGACGCCGATGTCGCGCACGCGTGCGGCGCGGACCCGGAACTCCTCGGCTTCCTCGTCGGGCCGGCCGAAGAGCTTCACCAGGGTGGCACCCGGGGCGGAGAACCGCTCGGTCATCTGCGTGCTCATCGCCGAGTTGTGGTCGGCGGCCTCACGGCGGAGCGAGGCGAGGCGGCTTCCCATCCGGCGGGCCGGCACCAGGAAGATGGGCAGCATGACGACGGCGAGCACCGTGACCAGCCACGAGGTGCTCAGCATGACGGCCAGGGTGAGCACGAGGGCCACGGTATTGGTGACGACACCGGAGAGCGTCCCGCTGAACGCCTGCTGGGCGCCGATCACGTCGTTGTTGAGGCGGCTCACCAGGGCGCCCGTGCGGGTCCGTGTGAAGAAGGCGATGGGCATCTTCTGGACGTGGTTGAAGACGGCGGTGCGCAGGTCGAGGATGACGCCCTCGCCGATGCGTGCCGAGTACCACCGCGTCACGAGGGACACCGCGGCGTCGGCCACGGCGACCAGCGCGATGACGACGGCGAGCCACACCACGGTGCGGACCTCGCCGCGGGCGACGATCACGTCCACGACCTTGCCGGCGAGCACCGGCGTCGCCACGGCGAGGAACGCACCCACCACGGACAGCAGGATGAAGAGCACCAGCTTCGTCCGATACGGCACGGCGAACGTGAGGATCCTCCGGACGGATTCGCGGGAGAACCCGTGCGTGCCGTTCTTCGCCGTCGATATCTTGTACAGCGAGCTCCAGGCCGCGCCTTCCATGCTCATAGCAATTCCTCCCGTGCCAGTCCCGGCGCGGATCCCCGGTGTGTGGACCCGCGTCGCAATACTTCGGAACAATTAGTGCATGTCCCGGTGTTCACCCCAGTAGTGTTCTACTCCGGTCCCGGCCGGGTGGAGTGGAGGTACCTAGGGTTCAAGCCGTTGGCCACCTCTTCTATTTCCCCCGCCCGGCGCGCCCGTCCGTCCGAAACCGAAGGAAGTCCCATGACCAACCGCCTGTCCATCCTTGGTGCCGCTGCCGCCCTGACCCTCGCGCTCGCCGGCTGCGGGTCGTCGACCCCTGCGAATGAGGGTAGCCCCTCCGGGTCCGCGGAGTCCGGGGAGTCCAGCGCCCTGCAGGAGATCCAGGACTCCGGCGTCCTGACCGTGGGCACGGAGGGGACGTACAAGCCCTTCAGCTACCACGAGGAAGGCAGCGGGGAGCTCACCGGGTACGACGTCGAGGTGATCACCGCCGTCGCGGAGAAGATGGGCGTCGAGCCCGAGTTCCAGGAGACGCAGTGGGACGCGATCTTCGCGGGCCTGGAGGCCGGCCGGTTCGACGTGATCGCGAACCAGGTGTCCATCACGGACGAGCGCAAGCAGAGCTACGACTTCTCCGACCCGTACACCGTCAGCTCGGGCGTGATCGTCACGGCCGCCGACAACAACGACATCTCCTCCTTCGAGGACCTCGACGGCAAGACCACGGCCCAGTCGCTGACCAGCAACTGGTACGAGCTCGCGCAGGAAGCGGGCGCGAACGTCGAACCGGTGGAGGGCTGGGCACAATCCATCACCCTCCTCGAGCAGGGCCGCGTGGACGCGACGATCAACGACGAACTGACGTACCTCGACTACCAGAAGACGAACAACAACGAGGGCATCAAGATCGCGGCCACCACCGACGAGACCTCCGAGAGCGCCGTCGCCGTCGCCAAGGGCAGCACGGAGCTCGTGGACGCCATCAACAGCGCCCTCGGTGAGCTGCGCGCGGACGGTACTCTCGCAGAGATCTCCGAGAAGTACTTCGGCTCCGACGTCAGCGAGTGATGCGGCCGCTGAGGGACGGACCGCATCCCGGACCGCGGGAGGGCGCCCTGGCCGGAGGAGCTGAGTAGTGGACTGGGAGCTGCTCCGCACATCTTTCTGGCCCATGCTCCACGGCGGCCTGGTCGGCACCATCCCGCTGTCCATCACGTCGTTCGTGCTCGGCCTCGCGCTGGCCCTCGTCGTCGCGCTGATGCGCATCAGCGGGCAGCCGGTCCTCGCGGGCATCGCACGGTTCTACGTCTCGGTGATCCGCGGGACCCCGCTGCTCGTGCAGCTGTTCGTGATCTTCTACGGCCTGCCGTCCGTCGGACTGACCATCGATCCGTGGCCCAGCGCGATCATCGCCTTCTCGCTGAACGTGGCAGGGTATGCGGCCGAGATCCTGCGTGCCGCCATCCTGTCCGTCCCGAAGGGCCAGTGGGAGGCAGGACACACCATCGGGATGTCCCGCACCCTGACCCTGCGCCGCGTCATCCTCCCCCAGGCGGCACGCGTCTCGGTGCCCCCGCTGTCCAACACCTTCATCAGCCTCGTCAAGGACACCTCCCTGGCGTCGCTGATCCTGGTGACGGAGCTGTTTCGCGAGGCCCAGCAGATCGCCGCGTTCTCGCAGCAGTTCATGCTGCTCTACCTCGAGGCCGCCGCGATCTACTGGGTGTTCTGCCTCGTCCTGTCCAGCGGCCAGTCCGCGCTCGAGAAGAGGTTGGACCGCTATGTCGCCCACTGATCCGCTGCATCCTCCCGTCACCTCCGGTCCCCTGCTGACGGCCACGGCACTGCAGAAGTCCTTCGGCGACAACCAGGTGCTGAAGTCCATCGACCTGCACATCGACAGCGGGCAGGTGGTCGCGCTCGTGGGCCCGTCGGGCTCCGGCAAGACCACCGTGCTGCGCTGCCTGAACGGACTCGAGACGCCCGACGGCGGGACGGTCGCCTTCCGCGGCGGCCCCTCGGTGGACTTCGGCGCGAAGGTGACGAAGAAGGAGGCCCTGTCCCTGCGCGACCGCAGCGCCATGGTCTTCCAGAACTACAACCTGTTCCCGCACAGAACGGTCCTCGAGAACATCATCGAGGGTCCGGTGCAGGTGCAGAAGCGGCCCCGGAAGGAGGCCGTCGCGGACGCGGAGCGGCTCCTGGCCCGCGTGGGGCTCGCGGAGAAGCGGGACGACTACCCGTTCAACCTCTCCGGCGGCCAGCAGCAGCGCGTCGGGATCGTCCGCGCACTCGCACTGCAGCCCGACCTCCTCCTCTTCGACGAGCCGACCTCGGCCCTCGATCCGGAACTGGTCGGCGAGGTCCTCACCGTCATCAAGGAGCTCGCCGAGGAGAAGTGGACCATGGTGATCGTCACCCATGAACTCGCCTTCGCCCGCGAGGTCGCCGACCAGGTGGTCTTCATGGACGGCGGCGTCGTCGTCGAGCGCGGTCACCCCGACCAGGTGCTGCGCAATCCACGCGAGGAACGGACCCGCCGGTTCGTCCAGCGCCTGCTCAACCCGTTCTAGCGGGCGGTCAGGCTCTGTCGCCCGGCGGCTTCGCGCACGGCTTTCACAGCCATACCTCCCGGAACGTCGGTGCGTTGCGCTGCGACACGCCCTCAGGCGACGGACCGCGTGCACGACGCCGCATGCGCCCTGCGCCCCGATGACTCGGGTCCGAGGCCAGCGCCTGCTCAACCCGTTCCAGCGGGCGGTCAGGCCGTGATGCGGTCCGGGTGGGAGTAGCAGTTCAGGGAGGTCCCGCGGCTGAATCCGACGAGCGTGAGCCCGGCGTCGTCCGCGAGATCCGCGGCCAGTGACGACGGGGCGCTGACGGCGGCGAGCACGGGGATGCCGGAGAGCTGCGCCTTCTGCACGAGCTCGAAGGACGCCCTGCCGGAGACCTGCAGCACCGTTCCCCTCAGGGGGAGCATGCCTTCGCGCAGCGCCCAGCCCACCACCTTGTCCACGGCGTTGTGGCGCCCGACGTCCTCCCGGAGGCAGAGCAGCTCCCCCTCGGCGGTGAAGAGGCCCGCGGCGTGGACTCCTCCCGTGCGGTCGAAGAGCTTCTGGCTCTCGCGCAGCCGGTCCGGCAGGGATGCGAGCACGCCGAGGTCCACGGGAGAGGTGTCGGTGCGCAGGTCGAAGCGCGAGGACTTCCGGACCGCGTCGATCGAGGCCGTGCCGCAGATGCCGCACGAGCTCGACGTATAGACGTGGCGCTCCATCGCCGTCTCCGGCAGGACGGTGCCGGGCCGGAGCTGGGCCTCCACCACGTTGAAGGTCTGCTGCCCGTTCTCGTCGACGCCGGCGCAGTAGCGCAGGCTCGGCAACTGGCCCGGCTCCCAGACGACGCCCTCGGAGACGAGGAATCCCGCCACCAGGTCGAAATCGTCACCGGGGGTCCGCATGGTCACGGTGAAGGCGCTGCCTCCGAGCCGGATCTCCAGCGGTTCCTCGCCCGCCAGGACATCCTCCCGGCGCCCGGTCTGCGCTCCGATGCGGAACTTCGTGATGCGGCGTCGCTGTGTAACCCGGTTCATCCGGCACTCCTTAACCTCGGCCCTAGAACGAGGTTAGTTGACTCCAGCCACCTCCCGGCACTGTCGTCCCCCGCACGAGGAGGTGGACAGCGCGGGACCGGCGGGCGCCGGGGCGGAATTCCTCCGACGGAGGGAGCGCCCTGGCCCCGCATGGCTGCCCGGGTCAGCCGACCCAGGGCAGCGGGAGCGACGGGACGTCGTCGCCCGGCTCGCAGCCTGCTGCTGGAACGACCATCACGCCGTCGGCCCCGGCCAGTCCGCGCAGCATGCCCGAGCGCTGGTGGGTGCTCGGGACGGCCCGCCCGGACTCGAGCCGGTAGGGCACCAGCCGGCTCCTGCCGGGCAGGGGCTCGAACGCGTCGGCGCTGGTGACGGCGGCGGGTTCCTCGAGGGCGGTGCCCCTCAGTCCGGCGAGCAGCGGTGCGGTGACGGTGAGCATCGCCATCATGGCCGCCAGGGGGTTGCCGGGGAGTCCCACCAGGAAACGGCCGTCGGGCAGCCGTGCGAGGAGGGTCGGGTGTCCCGGCCGCATGGCGATGCCGTCGATGAGCAGCTCGGCCCCGAGTTCGGCGAGGGCGCGGCGGATGTGGTCGGCCGAGGAGCTCCCCGTCCCGCCGGTCGTGATCAGGACGTCACCCGAGGCCCGGGCCAGCGAGGACTCGTCGGTTGGCTCCGCGCTGATCGCGGCCACGACGTCGTCGAGGTCGTCCTTCGCCCGGCTGGCGACGTCGACGTGGCCGCCGAGCATCGCGACGAACCCCGGGAGCTGCGGCCCGAAGGTGTCACGGACCTGGCCGGGATGCGGCAGGCCGTGATCGATGACCTCGTCGCCGGTCATGAGCAGGGACACGCGCGGTGCCCGGAGGACAGCGAGCGTGTCGTGGCCGCACACCGCGGCCAGCGCGATCTGCGCCGGGTTGAGGACCACCCCGGCAGGAATGGCCATGGAGCCTTCCTCGGCTTCCTCGCCCGCCGGCCGGACGTGCTCGTGCAGCGACGGCTCGCCGGGCCGGGCGGCCTCGTTCCGGTCCAGCAGGTCCCCGCGGACCGAGCCGTGCTCCGTACGGAGGATGCCGAGGGTATTCCGGGGAACCACGCCGCCCGTGAGGATGAACGTCGCCTCACCCGGGGCGAGCGAGACCCCACCCGAGTCGGCGTGGGGTGAGGGCCTGCCCCTGCTCTGGTCCTCCGCGTGGCTCACGAGCTTCCACGGCGGCTCCCCGTTGACCGCCCAGCCGTCCATCGCAGAGGACGCATAGTGCGGAATGGCCTGCAGGGCGTGGACCGGCTCGGCGAGCGTCTGGCCCAGGGCATCCGCGAGGTTCACCGTCTGGAACGGCAGCGGGCGTCCGGCTCCGTGGGCCAGGGCACGGGCGGTCCTCCAGTCGACATCTCGGGCGTCGGTGTTCTCGCTCATTCGGGGCTCCCCTCTCCCGCAGCCCGGGCGCAGAGCGCCTCGGCCACGGCCATCGCCGATCGCATCGCCAGCTGCTCGTCCGCCTGGCCGCTGCCGACGGCGAGGCCGGCGGCGTAACCGACGACGAAGGTGGTCAGGGGGGCCGCGGGACGGACGACGCCGTGCGCCGCCTTCCCCGCCAGGCCCAGGACGGCGTCGATGTCCACGTCCG
Organism: Arthrobacter rhamnosi; assembly: GCF_054510975.1. NCBI lineage: Bacteria > Bacillati > Actinomycetota > Actinomycetes > Micrococcales > Micrococcaceae > Arthrobacter > Arthrobacter rhamnosi. The sequence goes on from NZ_JBTNDN010000007.1 coordinate 152,670, forward strand.
TCCCGTCGATCTCGAAGGCGGCGAGCAGCTGCTCGGTCCAGTCGTGCAGCAGCTTGTTCCGATCGTCCATGAGCCCTCCGGGCGTTGCTAGGGGACGTCGACGCCGAGCGCTCGGGCATCGTTCCAGGTGTCGACGTCGTGCGTTGTGCCCGGCGGAACCGGGACTGGTCTTGTCTTCACACTAGCAAGGAGGCTGCGCATGGACAGGTTGTCGGCGGGTCCGCGCGCGAGGACGGCGTCGATGGCGGCCGCGAGGTCGCCGCTCCGGTACAGCGCCGCCAGCGGCTGGTCACGCCCGCCGTCGACCGCGACCAGGGAGTCTTGCGCTCCTGCGGCAGCCTCGGCGAGCAGCACCTCGAGCAGGACGGCGACGCGGGGCATGTCACAGGCGACGACGGCGCACCACGGCGCTCTGGGTCCTGATCCCGCCCGGAATCCGGCGACGACCGCGGACGCCGGTCCGGCGAAAGCGGGTTCCTCCCGCACGAACACGGCCGCCGGGGGAAGCCGCACGGCGTCGCCGGGCTCCGGTCCCACGACTGTCAGGCGTTCCGCGCGGGCGAGGGCTGTGCAGGTGCGCTGGAGCAGGGTCGCACCCTCCAGGACCAGTCCGGCCTTCGGCACGCCGCCGAGCCGCGAGGACCTGCCACCCGCGAGGACGACGGCGTCGAACCTCGGTACGTCGGGTGTCACGCAGCTGTCTCGCTGAGGAACTCGTTCCACTGCGGCGCCGGCTTCTCGAGCTCGCGGATCTGCCACTGCGGTCCCCGCGGAGGCATCGGCACGGTGCGCAGCTTCCAGCCGAGGCTGCCGAGGGTCTTGTTCCCCTTGGCGTTGTTGCACTTCAGGCAGCAGGCCACGAGGTTCTCCCAGGTGTCCCCTCCGCCCCGGGACCGCGGCAGGACGTGGTCGATGGTCGAGGCGGTCTTGCCGCAGTAGGCGCACAGGTGGTTGTCGCGACGCAGCACCCCCCGCCGCGTGGCTGTCAGGTCGTGGCGGTACGGGATCTTCACGTAGCGGTTGAGCAGGATCACCGAGGGTCTGCCGAGGATCTCGGTGGGGCCGACCACCGGTTCGCCGTCCTCCGCCACGACGCTCGCCTTCCCCGTGAGCACAAGCACCAGTGCCCGGCGGAATGTGATGACCGCAAGTGGTTCATACCCAGCATTCAGAACAAGAGTGCGCATGCGTGGCCTCATTGCTGACCTGTTCCCCGCACCGGTTGCCATCCCGGGGTACGGGAGAAGAGCTTCGGATTGACACTGCAAGGGTAAGCCGGAGACCGGCCTGCGGAGAATCCCGGCCGGGCGGGCTTGACGTACCGCGCCCGGCTCCCTCCTGCGACCGGTTAAACGCAAGGAACCGGCACAGCGTGCCGGTTCCTTGATCCTGATGCGTGCGGGAATCAGCCGCCGACGCGGATGTATACGCCACCCGAGCCGAGCTCGGCCGGTGCGATCACCGTGGTGTTGCCGTTGAATCCACCGTGGACGGCCTGGCCGCCACCGATGTAGACCGCGATGTGGGCTGCACCCATGCCGCCGTCGGCGTAGTAGATGAGGTCGCCCGGGATGGCCTGGCCGGCGCTCACGGTGCGGCCCAGGGAGAGGTAGCCTGCCGGCCAGCCGTGGAAGTTGATGCCGGCAGCGGCGAGGGAGTTGCTGACGAGGCGCGTGCAGTCCTGCATGACGCCGAGCTGGCCCTTGGCAGCGGCGGCGATGGTCGCGGCGACACCGGAGGAGACTGCAGGGGCGGGAGCAGGTGCGGGAGCAGGTGCCGGGGCAGCTGCGCGAACCGGGGCGGCTGCGGGAGCCGGCGCGGGAGCGGCGACGGCCTGGACAGCAGCGACGGCCTGGACGGCGGGAGCCGGAGCAGCGGGAGCCTTCACGACGGGAGCCGGAGCGGCCGGAGCCGGAGCAGCGGGAGCCGGAGCAGCGGGAGCCGGAGCAACAGGAGCCGGAGCGACGGGAGCCGGAGCGGCGGGGGCCTCAGCGACAGGAGCCTCGACGACAGGAGCCGGAGCTGCGGGGGCCTTGACGGCCGGGGCCTTCTTGGCGACGACCGGCTTGGCGTGGACCTTCACCGCGGTCCTGTTGAAGGACACGACGGTCTTGGACGACGCCACGACGGCCTGACGGGCCGAGGTGACGGTGATGCTGGAGGATGCGACGTCGCGCTGCGGCTGGAGATCGGCGGCGTTGGCTGCAACTCCGCTGGTCAGCACGAGGCCGGAAGCCGCGGCGATGACGGCGGCCTGGCGGCCGACCGATCCTGCGTTCGACGCTACTGCGGCGGAAAGAGCGGTCAGCGGGTTGGCGTTCTGGGGCGCGCGGTGGCGGCCCAGCGAAGAGCTGGTGGACACGTTGGATTACCTCTCCCAACGCCTGCGAGGTGAGCTGTCGGATTCGGATGGGAGTCACCCGGCCGCTGCGCTAACAGCGACTTCACCCCAAGGATTTCTCGAAAGAAATCCGAAACTTGGTTCCCCCGCCTCTGCCATGCGATGGTGCGGACGGACCTCGAGCAATGGCAGAGCTAGGCGATTTGCAGGAGGGTGCCGGATCTAGAGCGAATTTGGCACGAAATGAACCGTACAACACAAATGCAGGTTATGTCACATTCTGGTCACAGAATGGTGTGTTATTGGTGACGGCAATTACGCCGCGACGGATACGAAGACGTGGGAGGCCACCTCGGGAGGCAGCTCCAGTGCACCCTCGACGCCCGGCACGCGCACGGAGACGTACCCTCCGACGGACTCGAGGTTCAGCTGCGCACCCGGGCGCAGGCCGCCCTCGTCGAGCTGCGTGAGGAGTTCCGGATCCACCTGGATCGGCTCCGCCAGCCGCACGAGCGTGACCTGCTTCTCCGGCGAGTACGTGCCCATCGCGGAGAGCAGCGTGACGACGCCGTCGGTGAACAGCTCGGACTGGACGCCGCCGATGGCCTCGAGTCCCGGGATCGGGTTGCCGTAGGGGGATTCGGAGGGCTTTCCGAGCAGTTCGTAGAGCCGGCGCTCCACGCGTTCGCTCATCACGTGCTCCCAGCGGCAGGCCTCGTCGTGGACGTAGGCCCAGTCGAGCCCGATCACGTCGCTCAGGAGCCGCTCCGCGAGGCGGTGCTTCCTCATGACCCCGGTGGCCCTGCGGCGACCCAGTTCGGTCAGTTCGAGGTGCCGGTCGCCGGAGACGACCACGAGTCCGTCGCGTTCCATGCGACCGATGGTCTGGGAGACGGTCGGCCCCGAGTGACGAAGCCGCTCGGCGATGCGGGCGCGGAGGGCGACGATGTTCTCTTCCTCGAGCTCAAGGATGGTCCGCAGGTACATCTCGGTGGTGTCGATGAGGTCCGTCATGCGGTTCAGCTCCTTGGTGCAGTGAGGTCGCGCGGCTGGAATGCCTCACGCCGGTGGGGGTGCCACGGCCGGCACAGCCAGCTCCGCCCCACGCCTCCCAAGGTTAACCCATGGCGCGACGCGCCCGGCAATCAGCTCCGACGACGCCACGGGCAGGCGCAGGAGGTCTCCCGCTCCGGCGTTCACAAATGGAGGGCCGACCTCCGCTGGGGCAGAATGAGGGCGATACCCGCCGCCGACACAGCTGGAGCGACCATGACCGACCTGCCCCGCATCCCCGACCACCTGCTGCCCGCGGACGGGCGTTTCGGCGCAGGTCCGTCCAAGGTGCGAAGCGGGCAGATCGACGCACTGGTGTCCGCCGGGCCGTCGCTGCTCGGCACCTCGCACCGCCAGGCTCCCGTCCGCAACCTGGTCGGCCGCGTGCGTGAGGGGCTCAGTACCTTCTTCGGCGCCCCCGAGGGGTACGAGGTGGTCCTCGGCGTCGGCGGGTCCACCGCGTTCTGGGACGTGGCGGCGTTCGGCCTCGTCGACCGGAAGGCGCAGCACCTCTCCTTCGGGGAGTTCGGTTCGAAGTTCGCCTCCGCGACCGACAAGGCGCCGTTCCTCGGCGCATCGAGCATCATCACCGCCGAGCCGGGCACCCGCCCCGACCCCGTCGCGGAGGCCGGCGTCGACGCCTACGCGTGGCCGCAGAACGAGACCTCGACGGGGGTCGCGGCTCCCGTGCGGAGGGTCGAGGGGGCGGACGACGGCGCACTGGTCCTCGTCGACGCCACCTCCGCGGCCGGCGGCCTCGACGTCGACGTGTCGCAGGCGGACGTCTACTACTTCGCTCCGCAGAAGAACTTCGCGTCCGACGGCGGCCTGTGGCTCGGACTCTTCTCCCCCGCCGCGCTGGAGCGTGCCGCGCGGATCAGCGCCGGCGACCGGTGGATCCCGGACTTCCTCGACCTCCAGACGGCGATCGACAACTCGCGCCTGAACCAGACCTACAACACCCCGTCGCTGTCCACCCTCGTCACGCTGGACGCGCAGGTCGAATGGCTGAACGCCCAGGGCGGCCTGCCGTTCGCTGCGGCCCGCACCGCGGACTCCGCCGGCCGTATCTACTCGTGGGCGGAGGCCTCTGCGGTGGCGAGCCCCTACGTGGCCCGCACCGAGGATCGCTCCAACGTGATCGTGACCGTGGACTTCGACGACGCGGTGGACGCGGCACGCATCGCCGCCATCCTGCGCGCGAACGGCGTCGTCGACGTCGAGCCGTACCGCAAGCTCGGCCGCAACCAGCTGCGCATCGCGACCTTCGTGGCCATCGAGCCCGACGACGTCTCGGCGCTCATCGCCTGCATCGACCACGTGGTCGAGAACCTCCTCTAGGACGTTCCGTCCGTCGCCTCGTGGTCCATCCGGAGGCGGCGGGGAGCGGAACGGTCGTAGCGCAACCGCACGTCGTGGTAGCGCCATGCCCAGAAAATGCCCGCCGCGGCGGCGATGAGCCCCGAGGCCGCGGCCACCCCGAGGCTCCACCTCGGACCGAAGGCGTCGGAGACCCAGCCCACGACGGGCGCGCCCAGCGGGGTCCCGCCGAGGAAGATGGCGAAGTAGAGGGCCATGACACGGCCGCGCATCACCGGGTCCGTGGTCGTCTGCACGTAGGCGTTGGCACTGGTCATCAGCGTCAGCGCGAACAGCCCCACGGGAACGAGGGCCGCTCCGAACAGCCAGAGGTTCGGGGCCACGGCGGCGAGGATGCAGGCGACCCCGAACGCCGCCGCAGCACCGAAGACGAAGCGCAGGCGAGGCCGTTCCCGCCGTGCGGACAGCAGGGCGCCGGCGACCGACCCTACGGCCATCACCGAGGACAGGATGCCGAAGACGCCTGCATCCTGGCCGAACTCGGTGCGCGCCATCGCGGCGATGAAGACGGCGAAGTTGAGTCCGAAGGTGCCCACGATGAAGATCGCGAGCAGGACCATCAGGAGGTCCGGCCGCTGCCGCACGTAGCGGAACCCCTCCCGGATGCGGCCCTTGCCCGGGGCGGACCGCGGCTGCGGGTTCAATTCCGAGCCGCGCATGGCGAGCAGGACGTAGACCATCGCGCCGAAGGTGAGCGCATTGATGAGGAATACCCAGCCCGGACCCACGCCGGCCGTGAGCAGCCCGGCGATGGCGGGCCCCACCAGACGGGCGCCGTTGAACGAGGCACTGTTGAGCGCGACGGCATTGGGGAGGTAGTCGTCGCGCACCAGCTCGGAGACGAACGCCTGGCGGGCCGGTGCGTCGAAGGCCGACACGATCCCGAGCGCCAGGGCGAAGGCATAGACGTGCCACAGCACGGCGGCATCGACGAGGACCATCAGGCCGAGGCCCACTCCGAGCAGGGCCATGGCGACCTGCGTGGTGGCGAGGAGGCGCCGTCGGTCGACCGTGTCCGCGATCAGCCCGGCCCAGGGGGCGATGACGAGCTGCGGCCCGAGCTGGAGCGCCATCACGATCCCGAGGGCGGATGCGTTCTGCGGTGTGAGGATGTCGTAGACGAGCCAGTCCTGGGCAGTGCGCTGCATCCAGGTACCGATGTTGGAGATCAGCGCTCCGATGAACCAGAGCCTGTAGTTGTGGATCCCGAGCGATCGGAAGGTGCTCAAGCCCCTCCTCTTCGGTTCCGGCGCCACTGCTGCATCACCCGGCGTCGGGCTGTCCTTCGGCGTCGCGGCTCGTTCCGTCATCGGTGCGGTCCGCAGAGGTCCCTGCGGCGTCCTCCAGCGGGTCGACGTCGGGGACGACTGCTTCCTCGGGCGCCCCGGCGCCCGGTCCGGCGTTCTCTCCGGCGGATGCGTCCTCCGGCACCTGCTCCTGGTTCCCGTCCTCGCCCGGGTCGGCAGGAATCACGTCCGACGGCGCCTCCTCCGGCTCCGAGTCCGACGGCGCTTCGTCCGGCTCCGAGTCCGACGGCGCTTCGTCCGGCTCCGAGTCCTCGGGGCGGACCCGCTCCGACCACGGCAGCCACTCGGGCGCCAGCAGGGAAGCCGCAGAGGGCAGCAGTCCCACCTCGCAGACCGTCACGTCCTTACTGCGGGCGACACGGGCGACGCTCGCGTACCACTGCCAGCCCCCGTATCCGGGCACGAAGGCCTCGAACCGGTGCGTGACGAGGCGCTCGCCCTCGATCGTGGCGGACACGTGACGGCCCACCTGTGCTTCGGGGGCGACCTCGAGCACTCCGCGGCGAGCCCGTTCCACGGCCGCTTCGAGCACGGCATCGGACTTCGGGATGCGGCGCGACACTTTCCGCGGCGCCTCCGTGGGGGTGGCGTCGGCGGGTGCGGCTCCGGCGTCGGTCGGAGCGGCGCCGTCGGCGGTCTCCAGGTTGCTCGAGGTCATGGTGGAAGCCTACGCGTCGAGGTCGTCGGCAACCGCCCTCAGGACGGCGGCGACCTTCGAAGCGTGGGACTTCTCGGGGTAGCGCCCCTTGCGGAGTCCGTTGGACACGCCGTCGAGGAGTTTGATGAGGTCTTCCGTGATGACGGCCATGTCATCCGCGCTCTTCCGCGTCGCCTTGACCACGGACGGTGCCTGCTCGAGGATGCGCGCCGACAGGGCAGAGGGTCCGCGGCGGCCGTCGGCCACGCCGAACTCGAGCTTGGTGCCGACCTTGACCTCGCTCACGCCCGCGGGGAGCGCGGAGGCGTGCAGGAACACTTCCTTGCCGTCATCCGTGGCAAGGAATCCGAATCCCTTGTCCGCGTCGAACCACTTCACTTTGCCGATGGGCACGTCGTTACCTCTTCTTAGCTGTACCGGGCGGGATGCGCCTGCGGTTCCGGTCCCGGGTGCGGGGACACCGCCGGGTGCCCAGGCGCACTGCCACCGCCGGGGAAGTCTGTGTCTCCTAGGATATAGCTTTTCGGGCGGCCCCCCTGCCGTGGTTCTTGTAGTCTGGGACGGCTATGATCCCGAATGAACCGGCACCGCGCCCCTCCTCCGAGCACCTCCAGCAGGGCACCGGCGGGTCCGGGCGGTCCTCCCGCCTCCGTCGCGCGCTGATGGTGCTTGCGGTCGTGTTCGCCGTCATCGGCCTGGTGTCGCTCGCCGCGATCCTCCTCACCGCTTTCCTCCAGGGGTCGGTATGGCCCGGGTTCGTGCTCGCCACCTACTTCTGCCTGCCGATCGCCTTCCTGCTGATGGGCGCGGTCGTCGTCTCGTCGGCGATCTCCCGCCGGAGATCCTGACAGCTCCCGTCCTGACGGTCTCGCCGGCGGTAGCCCGGCCTCGCCGGCAGTAGCCCGGCTCCGCCGGCAGGACCCTGGCCGAGCAGGGACTCCCGGTCTGTCGGAGGCGCCGGGTAACCTTGGAGGGATGTCCGCGATCCGAGCACTGGCCGAACAGCTGGCCCTCCGGAGCGATGACGAACTGCGGAGCCTGCTTGCCGTCCGGCCCGACCTCATCCTCCCCCCGGTGCCTGACTTCGCCGCGCTCGCGGCGAGGGCATCCACCCGGGTCAGTCTGCAGCGCGCCCTCGACAACGTATCGCGCCCCCAGCTTCAGGTCCTCGAGGCGATCGTGGTCCTCGGCGAGGACGACGGCACTGCCGTGACCCGGGCGCGCCTGGCGTCCGCCTTCACGACGGCGGAGGTCGAAGCTCTCGATGCGATCCTCGCCGACCTCGGTCAGAGGGCCCTCGTCGTCGGTTCCGCGGAGGAGGGCTTCCTACCGGTCGGGGCGTTGGCCGATGCGCTGGGGCCCTACCCTGCAGGTCTCGGGCGGCCCTTCCGCACGCTGGCAAGGTCGATCCCGCGCTACGGGCCGGCGCTGGTCCACGCCGTGTCCCTCGTCGAGGCCGAGGCTGCCACCGATGCGATGACGGGCGCGTCCGCCGCGCAGGTGCTCGACGGCGTGGTGGCCGATCCGGAGGCATGGAGCCGCGTCCTGGCCGACGCCCCCGACGGCGCGGCTCCGCTGCTCTCGCGACTGCGCGATGCTCCGGTCGGCTCGACGGCGACGGGAGGAGGGGACGGGGCCTCGCCCGCCGTGCGCTGGCTGGTGGACCGCTGCCTGCTGGCACCGCTGGACGCCCTCCACGTCGAACTCCCGCGGGGAGTGGGCAGGGCGCTCCGCGGTCACGTGGTCTTCGCGGCCCTCGAGACGACCCCGCCCGCCGGAGCGGAACGGACCACGCGCGCGAGCCTGCGGGACAACGCCGCCTTCGGCGCGATCGCGGAGACGCTCCGCCTGGTGACCGCCCTCCTCGGATCCGTCGCCGCCACCCCGGTCTCCACGCTCCGCTCCGGAGGAGTCGGCGTGCGGGAGCTGCGACGCGTCCGTGAGGCGCTGCGCACGGACGACGGCGAGGCCGCCTGGCTGCTGGAACTCGCGGCCGCCGTCGGGCTCCTGACCCTCGACCCCGACGATTCGCGCTGGAAGACCTCCCGCCTCGACGCCTGGGAAGCGCTGGACCGCGAGGCCCAGTGGCTCCTCCTGGTCGAGGGATGGCTGGCCCTGGACCGCGCACCGGCCCTGGTCGGTTCCCGGCTGCCCGACGGGACGGCCGTCAACGCCCTCGCCGCCGAGGCCTCCCGTCCCGATGCACCGATGGTGCGCCAGCGGTTCCTGGCCGTGGCCTCCGATCTCTCCGGTGCCCGCCCCGAGGAGGACGGCGGGCCCGCGGCCGGCCCGGCCGCGGTGCCGGTCCTCACCGAGCAGTCGGTCATCTCGCTCGCCACCTGGCACCAGCCGCGGCTGCACCGGCGCTTCGCCCGCCTGCTGCCGGGCATGCTGACCGAGGCGGCGTTCCTCGGCCTGACGGGGAGCGGTGCGCTCGCCGACGCGGGGCGCCTCGTGGCGGAGGGACGCTTCGAGGAGGCCGCCGACGGCATCCGCCGGGCCCTGCCGGCCGCGGTGTCCCACGTCGTCCTGCAGGCCGACCTCACCGCCGTCGCTCCCGGGTACCTGCAGCCCGAGGTGGCGCGGGGGCTGCTGCGCATGGCCACACCGGAAGGACAGGGACCGGCCACCACCTACCGTTTCTCGGCCGACTCCATCCGCTCGGCGCTCGACGGAGGCGAGGACGCGGAGTCGATCCTCGCCTTCCTGCGCACCTCCTCCGCCACGGAGATCCCCCAGCCCCTGACCTACCTCGTCGAGGACACCGGGTCGCGGTACGGCAGCCTCCGGGTCGGGCGCGCCGGGAGCTACCTGCGCACGGACGACGACGCGGTCGCCGCGGCCCTCCTGGCGGACCCGCGTGCGGCGGCGCTCGGGATCCTGCAGGTGGCGCCGACCGTGCTGGTGTCGGCCGTCTCTCCCCAGGAACTGACCGCGCTCCTGCGGGACCTCGGGTTCGCGCCGGCAGCGGACGCCGTGGCTGCCGTCGCGAAGACATCCGCCGAGCCGGCGCCGGCTGCCCGGGTCTCGCCGGAACAGCTCCGGTCGCGGCTCAACCCCTGGTCGGTCGCCGAGGAGGAGATCGCGGCACAGGTCGCCGCACTGCGCTCGGCGCGGCCCGGGCCCGCCGACTCCGCGTCCGGTTCGGACAGCGAGATCCTCCTGGGACTGGAGACCCTGCGGGCAGCCATCCGGTCTCGGAGCCGCATCCGCCTCGGCACCGCCGACAGCGAAGGGAATCACGTGCGCCAGGTCCTCGTTCCACTCTCGGTATCGGGAGGCCGCCTGCGGGTGTTCGATCCCGAGAAGCAGGTGGAGAAAGTCGTGTCTGTACACCGCGTCATGGACGTGGAAATCCTCGAAGGGAGCCCCGCAGATGGCTGACGGGCCGCTGATCGTCCAGAGCGACAAGACCATCCTGCTCGAGGTGGACCACGAGCAGGCAACCGAGGCGCGCCACGCGATCGCCGCGTTCGCCGAGCTCGAGCGGGCCCCGGAGCACGTGCACAGCTACCGGCTCACGCCGCTCGGGCTGTGGAACGCACGGGCCGCCGGACTGGATGCCGAGCGGGTCCTCGACACGCTCCTGAAGTACTCGCGCTTCCCCGTGCCGCACGCCCTCCTCATCGACATCGAGGACACGATGTCGCGCTACGGCAGGCTCCGCCTCGAGAAGGACCCCCAGCACGGCCTCGTGCTGCGGACCTCCGACTACCCGGTGCTCGAGGAGGTCCTGCACGCCAAGAAGATCCAGCCCCTGCTCGGGCCGAGGATCGACGGCGAGACCGTCGTCGTGCACTCGTCCCAGCGCGGACAGCTGAAGCAACTGCTGCTCAAGCTCGGGTGGCCCGCCGAGGACTTCGCAGGCTACGTCGACGGGACACCGCATCCCATCGCGCTGGACGAGGACGGCTGGACGCTGCGCCCGTACCAGCAGCTCGCCGTCGAGAACTTCTGGTCCGGTGGCTCCGGCGTCGTCGTCCTGCCGTGCGGGGCAGGCAAGACCCTCGTGGGGGCCGCAGCCATGGCCACGAGCCAGACCACGACGCTCATCCTCGTCACCAACACGGTGTCGGCCCGGCAGTGGAAGGACGAACTGCTCAAGCGCACCTCCCTGACCGAGGACGAGATCGGGGAGTACTCGGGGGCCGTGAAGGAGGTGCGGCCGGTGACGATCGCGACCTACCAGGTCCTCACCACGAAGCGCGGCGGGCTGTACCCGCACCTCGAGCTGCTGGACGCGAACGACTGGGGCCTGATCGTGTACGACGAGGTCCATCTCCTCCCGGCACCGATCTTCAAGATGACCGCCGACCTCCAGGCACGCCGGAGGCTCGGGCTCACGGCGACCCTCGTCCGCGAGGACGGCCGGGAGGGGGAGGTGTTCTCGCTCATCGGGCCGAAACGGTACGACGCGCCGTGGAAGGACATCGAGGCCCAGGGCTACATCGCACCCGCCGACTGCGTCGAGGTCCGGGTGGACCTGCCACGGGACGAGCGCGTCGCGTATGCCATGGCCGACGACGCCGACAAGTACCGCCTGTGCGCGACGTCGGACACGAAGTCGGACGTGGTGGAGAAGCTCGTCGCTGCCCACCGGGGCGAGCAGCTGCTCGTGATCGGACAGTACATCGACCAGCTCGACGACCTCGCCGTACGGCTCGCAGCCCCCGTCATCAAGGGCGAGACGACGGTGCGGGAACGCCAGCGGCTCTTCGACGCCTTCCGGGCGGGTGAGATCCACGTGCTCGTGGTCTCCAAGGTCGCCAACTTCTCGATCGACCTCCCCGAGGCATCGGTCGCGATCCAGGTCTCCGGGTCCTTCGGGTCGCGGCAGGAGGAGGCACAGCGGCTCGGCCGGCTCCTCCGGCCGAAGAGCGACGGCAGGGCCGCGCGCTTCTATACCGTCGTCGCCCGGGACACCCTCGACCAGGACTTCGCCGCCAAGCGCCAGCGGTTCCTCGCCGAGCAGGGGTACGCCTACCGCATCCTCGACGCAGCCGCGATCGGCGACAAGGAGCCCAGGGACTCCTGAGCAAGTCTTCAGCAGCGGCTCAGCCAATTCACAGACAACGTGCGGATACTGGTGCCGTGAAGAAAACAGTCCCCGAAGCGAAACTGCTGGTCGTCGACGACGAACCGAACATCCGCGAGCTCCTCTCGACCTCCCTGCGGTTCGCCGGCTTCGACGTCGTCGCCGCCGCGAACGGACGCGACGCCCTTGCGGCCGCCGAGACGCACAACCCCGATCTCGCCGTGCTCGACGTCATGCTCCCCGACATGGACGGATTCACCGTCACCCGGCGCCTGCGGGCCGCCGGCCGCCACTTCCCCGTCGTCTTCCTGACGGCGCGGGACGACACCGAGGACAAGGTCACCGGCCTGACGGTCGGCGGTGACGACTACGTCACCAAGCCGTTCAGCCTCGACGAGGTGGTGGCCCGCATCCGTGCGGTCCTGCGGCGCACGCACCCGCTCGAGGACGACGACGCCGTGATCCGCGTCGATGACCTCGAACTGGACGACGACGCACACGAGGTCCGGCGTGGAGGGGAGACGATCGACCTCTCCCCCACCGAGTTCAAGCTCCTGCGCTACCTCATGATGAATCCCAACCGCGTCCTCTCGAAGGCACAGATCCTCGACCACGTCTGGGAATACGACTTCAACGGGGATGCGTCCATCGTGGAGTCCTACATCTCGTACCTGCGCCGGAAGATCGACCGGAGCTCCGACACCGTCGCCCTGATCCAGACGAAGCGCGGCGTGGGATACCTGCTCCGCTCCGCCGACAAGCGGTAGCGCCCTTCCCTTGATCAAGCGTTGGAACGCGGCGTCCCTCCGCTCGCAGCTGGTCGCGATCATCATGCTCCTCATGATCGTGACCGTCGGCATCACGGGCCTGGCCACCGTGTCCCTGCTGCGGCAGGGACTCGTGGACAGGCTCGACGCCGACATCCTCACCAACGCGAAAGTGGTCTCGGAGACCATCTATTCCGAGGTTCCCGCCGATGACGGGACGGTTCTCCGCTACTACGCGGCGATCCTCGACCGGGGCGCCTCCATCGTCGCCGAGAACCAGTCCTCCGATGCCGCGGACGTGCCGGAGCTGGACGGCCTCACCCCGGAGAGGATCACGGACCTCGAGAGTTCCGGCTTCGACGTCCCGGGGACCGCGCCCTCGAGCCAGGGCTGGCGGGTGCGCGTCTTCCCGTTCGCCAACGGCGAGGGGTACCTCGCCATCGCGTCCCGCCTGAACACCGTCAACGAGTCGGTGCAGGAGTCGACGGAGATCATCTTCACCTCGGGCCTCGTCACGACCGTACTCGCCTCGATCATCGCCTTTCTCGCCGTGACGCGGCAGTTCGCGCCGCTCGCACGGGTGGAGCGGACCGCCGCCGCCATCGCCACCGGGGACCTCTCCCGCCGCGTCGCCATCGAGCGGCCCACCACGGAGATCGGGCGGCTGTCGCGGTCCCTCAATGCGATGCTCGCGCACATCGAGCGTACCTTCGCCGCCAGGACCGCCTCCGAGACGAAGATGCGCCGCTTCATCGCGGATGCCTCCCATGAGCTTCGGACCCCGCTCGTCACCATCCGGGGATACTCGGAGCTCTACCGGTACGGGGCCCTGCAGAAGGACGAGGACATCGCCACCGCGATGGGCAGGATCGAGAGCGAGGCGATCCGCATGGGCCAGCTCGTCGAGGACCTGCTCACGCTCGCCAGGATCGATGAGCAGCGGCCCCTCGAGATGAAGCCCCTGGACCTCATGGTGCTCGGCCACGACGCCGCCTTCGACGCTCGCGCCACGGCGCCGGACCGGTCCATCACCATCATCGGCCTCGACGGCGGGAATCCGCGCTCCGCTCCCACACGCGGTGACGAGGCCCGCCTCCGCCAGGTGGTCGCCAACCTGATGACCAACGCGCTCCGCTACACCCCGGAGGGCTCTCCCATCGAGATCGCCGTCGGCGTCGCGCCGGTACTGCACGGCACCAGCGACTCCGTCCTCGAAGTCCGGGACCACGGTCCGGGCATCTCCGAGGACGACGCCGCCAAGGTCTTCGAGCGCTTCTACCGGGCGGACACGTCCCGCCATCGCGAGACGGGCGGCACGGGACTCGGACTCGCCATCGTGGCCGCACTCGTCGCGCAGCACGACGGCACGGTGCGGCTGGAGGAGACACCCGGGGGTGGGGCCACCCTGTCCATCCGGCTCCCCCACGTGCCGGCGGACGAGCAGGACGACGATGCTGCCGGGGAGGACAGCGCGGGCCCCGGCTCCGAGGCCGCGTACTCGAGCGGGATCACCCCGCCGCAGGCACCATCGGCGAAGCCGGTTGTCCACAAGGGCCGCGACGACCGCTGACCGTTCGCCGCCGTGCCCTACCGTCGGATGCGTCAAGGAAGCGCGAGCACCCGGGAGCACAGCATGGCATTCTTCAACGTAGACACCGACAGCCTGGCTGCCAAGAGCAGCCAGGTGCAGGGCACCATCACGAGGCTGCAGGCGGAGGTGAACTCCATGCAGGCCGGCCTCCGTGAACTGGAGGGGCTGTGGACCGGGCAGGCAGCCACCAATTTCCAGCAGCTGATCCTGCAGTGGCGGGCCACCCAGCAGCAGGTCGAGGAATCCCTCACCGGCATCAATGCCGCCCTCGACGTCGCCGCCCAGCAGTACGCCGACGCCGAGCAGAGCAACGCCCGCATGTTCCTGAGCTGATCCAGCGGAAGGGCGGGCAGTCCTGTCCTGCTGCGGACGACGAAAGGGCGGCACCCCCTTTCGGGAGTGCCGCCCTTCTCGTACTGTGCGCGGGTGGCGCGACCAGCAGGGGGGACTAGAAGCCGCCCATGCCGCCCATGCCGCCCATGTCGTCGCCGCCGCCGGCAGGAGCTGCCTTCTCCGGCTTGTCGGCCACGACGGCCTCAGTGGTGAGGAACAGGCCCGCGATGGACGCCGCGTTCTGCAGCGCCGAACGGGTGACCTTCACGGGGTCGTTGACGCCGGCAGCCAGCAGGTCCTCGTAGACACCGGTAGCGGCGTTCAGGCCGTGACCGGCGGGGAGACCGCGGACCTTGTCGACGACGACGCCCGGCTCGAGGCCGGCGTTGAAGGCGATCTGCTTGAGCGGCGCGTCGATGGCGACGCGGACGATGTTCGCGCCCGTTGCCTCGTCACCCTCGAGCTGCAGGTTGGCGAAGGCCTTGGCGCCGGCCTGGATGAGGGCGACACCGCCACCGGCGACGATGCCCTCTTCGACGGCAGCCTTGGCGTTGCGCACTGCGTCCTCGATGCGGTGCTTGCGCTCCTTGAGTTCGACCTCGGTAGCGGCACCGGCCTTGATGACTGCAACGCCGCCGGCCAGCTTGGCCAGGCGTTCCTGCAGCTTCTCGCGGTCGTAGTCGGAGTCGGAGTTCTCGATCTCGGCGCGGATCTGGGCCACGCGACCGGCGATGGCGTCGGCGTCGCCGGCTCCCTCGACGATGGTGGTCTCGTCCTTGGTCACGACGACCTTGCGGGCGGTGCCGAGCAGGTCGAGGGTGGCGGTCTCGAGCTTGAGGCCGACTTCCTCGGCGATGACCTGGCCGCCGGTGAGGATCGCGATGTCGGCGAGCTGCGCCTTGCGGCGGTCACCGAAGCCCGGGGCCTTGACGGCGACGGACTTGAAGGTGCCGCGGATCTTGTTGACCACGAGGGTTGCGAGGGCTTCGCCTTCGATGTCCTCCGCGATGATCAGCAGCGGCTTGCCGGACTGCATGACCTTCTCGAGGACGGCGACGAGGTCCTTCACGTTGCTGATCTTCGAGTTGACGATCAGGATGTAGGGATCCTCGAGGACCGTCTCCTGGCGCTCGGCGTCGGTGACGAAGTAGCCCGAGATGTAGCCCTTGTCGAAGCGCATGCCCTCGGTGAGTTCGAGCTCGAGGCCGAAGGTGTTCGACTCCTCGACGGTGATGACGCCTTCCTTGCCCACCTTGTCGAGGGCTTCGGCGATCAGGTCACCGATCTGCGTGTCACCCGCGGAGATGGAGGCCGTGGCCGCGATCTCCTCCTTGGTCTCGATTTCCTTCGCGGAGGCGAGCAGCTCGTCGGTGACGGCCTTGACGGCCTTCTCGATGCCGCGCTTCAGGCTCAGGGGGTCAGCTCCGGCCGCGACGTTGCGCAGGCCTTCCTTGACGAGGGCCTGGGCGAGCACGGTGGCGGTGGTGGTTCCGTCGCCGGCGACGTCGTCCGTCTTCTTGGCAACTTCCTTGACGAGTTCTGCGCCGATCTTCTCGAACGGGTCGTCGAGCTCGATCTCCTTGGCGATGGACACGCCGTCGTTCGTGATGGTGGGGGCGCCCCACTTCTTCTCGAGTACGACGTTGCGGCCACGGGGGCCGAGCGTTACCTTGACGGCGTCAGCGAGGATGTTCAGGCCTCGCTCGAGGCCGCGTCGGGCCTCTTCATCAAAAGAAATGATCTTGGCCATAACGGCTTAGGTCCTTTCGGGACGGTTGCATTTCAGCACATCAATGCTTGCCTGCGTGTGGTGCCCGCGACGGCCGGGCGATGCCGGAACGATCTCTTTCACGTTCCTGCTTCACCCTCACCACAGAGGTTTGCCTGCTTCACCCGTCACGCGCTTCTTAGCAGTCTGCGCGCGCGAGTGCTAACTCAATAATTAGCACTCCCACCCCGTGAGTGCAAGCCGATCGGGCGCGTCGGAGTACCCTTGCCGTGCTGTCACACGGCGACTCCGGGACGCCGTTCGGGCTCCCCCTCGACCTGCGGATCACTGGAACTCGGGTCCGAGCACGACCGAGATATCCGGCGAGACATCCGCGCTGTCGACCAGGTTCGTGATGCCCAGATCTTCAGCCACCGCCTCGGCCCCGGCCCGCTGCGCCTCGCCGTTGTAGAAGACCACCGAGGCGTCCACGGGAGCGCCGGCCCAGTTCCCGGGAAGCGCCGAGGTCCAGCCGGCGGATGCCAGCCGGCCGGCTGCCACGGAGGCCAGACCGGGGGCACCCGTGCCGTTGAGGACGTTCACAGTCTGCGCGCGGTCGGCATCGTCCACCTCGTCCTGGGCCGTGCCGTCCGGGGACGGTTCCCCCGTCGCATCCGTGCCCGCGTCGTCGTTCGCCGTCGGGTCCGAGGCCGGGCCGGAGGCCGTGGACGATCCGGTTGCCGACGCCGCGGCGCCGCCTCCCGCGAGGCCCAGCCGGGGAAGGATGAAGTAGGAGCCCAGGCCGATCAGGAGCGCGAGGACCCCCACGGTGATCTTCAGGGCGAGGCCGCTCGATCCGGCCGGGATGAGCCGCTCCCGGTGGACGCCCTGACGCACGGGAGCCTCCGGGACCCTGTCGAACTCGTCCCGCGGGTGCTCGGTCATGGGTGAGGATGGTCCTTCGCTCGTTGGGCTGGCGGGCAGTTCTAGATGTCCGCGCCGAGACGGCGTGCCGAGCGTGCCTTCTGGCGGGTGGACCTCAACCGCCTCAGCCGCTTCACGAGCATGGGATCGTGCGCGAGCGCCGCCTCGGTGTCGATCAGCGCGTTGAGCACCTGGTAGTAGTGCGTGGCGGACATGTTGAACAGGTCCCGGATGGCCTGCTCCTTCGCACCGGAGTACTTCCACCACTCGCGTTCGAGGGCGAGCATCCGCTGCTCGCGGTCACCCAGGGCCGGCTTCTTGTCCTGTCCGGAGGGCGCATCGGCAGGCTGCCGCATCGGCTCAGCCATCTCCATTACCGCCTTCCTTCAATTGGCACAACTACTACTCAATGGTAGTGGGGAATTACAGGCATGTCATTCGAGCGGACGGCGCTCCGGCGCCGCGGAAGAATAGTGCCATGACCGACGACGGCGCCCTCTTCGACCTCCCTCCCTCCTCCACGACGGGCACGGCACGAAAGACCGGTCGCGGGAGGCCGCCGACCTCCTCCCCGCCCTCGCCCAACGAGTCGGTCTTCCCGTTCGCTGCTCCCGCGGGCATCGAGGAGCTGGTCCCCCAGGACTGGGCGGCCGCGCTCAAGCCCGTCGAACCGGTACTGCACCAGCTCGCAGCATCGCTCGCGGCGGATCTGGACAAGGGGCTGCGGATCCTTCCGGACGCGCCGCACATCCTGCGGGCGTTCACCACCCCGCTGGACAGGGTGCGCGTGGTCATCGTGGGGCAGGACCCGTACCCGACCGTGGGGCACGCCGTCGGGCTCAGCTTCGCCGTCGATCCCGCCACCCGGCCCCTTCCCCGCAGCCTCGCGAACATCTACCGGGAGCTGGCCGCAGACACGGGGGCGGCCCCGCCTGCCACGGGTGACCTGTCCGGCTGGACGGAGCAGGGGGTCCTGCTGCTCAACCGGGTGCTGACGGTCCGCGCCGGCGATCCGGCCTCGCACCGCGGGCTGGGCTGGGAGCTGGTGACCGACGCCGCCATCCGCGCGCTCGTGGCCCGGGGCGGTCCGCTCGTCGCCATCCTCTGGGGCAAGGACGCACTCCGCCTCAAACCCCTGCTCGGCGCGACGCCGACCGTGGAGTCCGCGCACCCCAGTCCCCTGTCGGCCTCCCGCGGATTCTTCGGCTCCCGGCCCTTCAGCCGCGTCAACGACCTGCTGGCACAGCAGGGCGCGGAGCCCATCGACTGGTCGCGGACCACCGCCGGCGGCAGGGAAGGCTAGTCAGGGCGGGCAGCACCGGCCGCGCCCCGGCTATCGCCGCCGGTTGCGCTGCCGCTCGTTCGAGCTGAGTTTGCGCGTGAACGGTCGTGCCAGGTTGTCGCCGAGAACGACTCCGGCGGCGATGGCCAGCACCACGGTCAGGGCGTTGAAGAGGCCGAGGGCGCCGTCGGACACCAATGCCGAGTCGAGGGTGAGCATGTACATCGAACGGAAGATGGTCAGCCCGGGATAGAGGAAGAGGACCGCGGGAACAGCGACGACGAGCTGGGGCGCACCGAGCCGGAGGGCGACGACGCGAGACAGCGCTCCGATCAGGATCGCGGCCAGCGCCGGCGCGAGGCGGTAGCCGACGCCTGCGGTCATCACGGTGATCAGGAAGAGGTACCCGGCCACCGCGACGAGCGACGTGGGGATCACCAGCTTCACGTCGGTCTGCTCGGCGATGCAGATCATCGCGACGGAGATGAAGACCAGCACCGCCACCACGGGCCACGGGTACTGGCTGCCCGAGGAGTCGAGGACCTCGAGTTCGGGTATGCCGAGCGCCGTTCCTGCGACGAGCGCGACGGCGATACCGGCGACCAGCGCCGCGAAGATGAGGATCGCCGAGAGGAACCGCCCCGCGGCCGTGACCGGGAAGCCGTTGATGGCGTCCTGCGTCGCGGAGACCAGCCTGCCGGTCGGCAGGAGCAGGAGGATGCCGCCCACCACGACGAGGGCCGGGGCGATCGGCACCTGCAGCCACCAGAACAGCATGGCGATCAAGGTGACGAGCGCCGACGAGGTCGCGACCGAGAAGAACTCGGGTACGCGCCACTCTCCGAGCTTCCGGCTCACCAGATCCACGAGGATGCAGCTGACGAAGCCGATGAGGGACGCCAGCACCGTGCCGCCGGTGAAGGCGACGATGGCCGCCGCGAAGATGCCGAACGCGGCCGTGACCATCCAGCGTGGGAAGGGCTTGGGCCGGTGGGTGATCTCGTCGAGCCGCTGGACCGCTTCGGTACGCGAGACGCCGCCGTCCGCGATATCGGAGACGAGGCGGTGGATGGCCGTGAGGCCCGCGTAGTTGTTCGTCCACGACCGGACCACCCGCAGCACCGTCGTCGGCGTCTGGTCCTTGGCCGAGTAGTTGAGCACCACCGACTGGTTGGTGATGTCCACCTCGATGTTGTCCAGGCCGAACGCCGCGGTCACGGCGATGATGCTCGTCTCGACCTCGAGCGCTCCCGCGCCGTACCGGAACATGGTCTCGGCGAGGCTGAGGGCGAAGTCCAGGGCCTTGCGGGCGCTGGCGTCGGGCCCGGCGACCTGGACCATCGGATTCGCGTAGGGACTGCCCGCCAGCCGCTCGACGATGCTCATGGCCTGGGTGGGGGGAGACTCCCCCTGCACCAGGCGGCGGAGCATGCTGCGGGCCGCGGCGTTGGGACGGCTCGACGACGGTACGCGCTCCGGTGTGGTGGGCAGGGCGTCCGCGGGCCGCGGAGCCGACTGGCGCTGGCGGCCCTGCCGAGGGGTCCTCGGCTCCGCTGCCGGGCGCTTCTTCGGTGGAACGGCAGCTCCCCGCGCCTTCCGCCCGCTCCCCCTGCCGGCGGCGAGCTTCTTCTTCTCGTCCTCACTCGGATCGAAGGGCCGCTGGATGACGGGGAGTGCCTCCGCCACCGGCGAAGGGTTGGTGGAAGGCGATCGACCGTCCTCCGGGGTGGAACCGTCTGTCACAGCGGCCTTTCATGCGTCACGCGCCGCGGCGTCCGCGGGCTCTTCCTCAGTAGAACGGCTGGTGCGTGCGTCGCCAGTACACCTGGCGCGCCACACGCTCCGCAATCGTGTTCCACACACGATACTTCCAGCCGCTGACCACGAAGTCGTAGCAGCCGACGAAGTCCGTGACGGTCTTGGTGAAGCTCGTCTTGAAGAGCCCCAGGCCGTGGTGCGGGTGGGCAGTGTCCTTGAGCCGATCACTCGGCGGAGTTCCACAGAAGTCGTACTCGACGATCCCGAACTCGTCCTTGAGGTCGTTGATGGCCCTCCACTGCACGAGGTGCGAATCCCCGTACTGTGAGCGCCCGGGCCGGGAACCGCCGTCCTTGTAGGTCCCCTTCGACCCGTAGTTGATGACGAACGCCCCCACCGACGGTTCGCCGTCCTCGTACACGAAGTAGAAACGTCCCTGTCCGGCGTCCACGAAGTTCTGCCAGAAACGGCTGTAGTACTCGAAGGAGCGCATGCGGGCCGCGGAACGGTCCTCGATGTGCGACATCAGGGAGTACATCGCCCGGAAGGTCTCCTGCGTCGGCTCCATGCGCCGGACCTCGACGCCCTCACGCATGGCCCGGCGAACGGCGTTGCGGCCCCGCGAGTGCAGGTTCCGCAGCAACTGGTTGGAGTCCGGTGTGGTGTCCAGGATGGCCGTGCTGTCGTTCGGCTGCAGATTGAACGTCTTGACGAGGCCCGCGGCACGGAATACCTCGCGCACCTCGGGACCGTCCACGAGGTCGGGCTCCACCTTGATGGCGAAGACGCGGTGCCCCTCGCGCCGGGCGAGGTCGGCCACGGCCCGCACGGCCGCCGGGACGTCACCCGCCTCGGTGACCGCCGGTCCCTTGATGAGGTACCAGAGGGCCCCGAGCAGGGGCACCCTCTTCTCGAGGATGAGGTTGTGGCTCGTCGAGTCCGGGCCCTCGAGGACCAGGAACCGGGGCCGCCACCCGTGGTGCGACTTGACCTCCGCGAACGCCGCGGACTGGAGCACGTTGCCGCCGCCCGGATTGGACGTCACCAGCGCATCCCAGTTCTGCTGCTCCGTCGTGGTGGCGAAACGGGCGCTGAAGTCGGCCAAGATTCCTCATTTACTGTGGGCGGCGAGCGAAGGACGCCCTCAAGTCTAGCGGCTGTGTACCTGCCTCCCGTGGATCCGGCACCGATGTTGCCTGGGGGAACTGTCTGTCCTGTACTCGCTTCCTAAGGGTGGTTAGCATCAGGAGCATGGACTTCAGATACCTCGGCAACAGCGGCTTCAAGATCTCGGAAATCACCTACGGCAACTGGCTCACCCACGGCTCGCAGATCGAGAACGACGTCGCGACGCAGTGCGTGCGTGCTGCGCTCGACGTGGGCATCACCACGTTCGACACCGCGGACGTCTACGCGAACACGGCAGCGGAGACCGTGCTCGGCGAAGCACTGAAGGGCGAGCGCCGCCAGTCGCTCGAGATCTTCACGAAGGTCTGGGGACCCACGGGCCCCAAAGGACACAACGACGTGGGGCTCTCCCGCAAGCACATTCTGGAGTCGATCGACGGCTCGCTGCAGCGCCTCCAGACCGACTACGTGGACCTCTACCAGGCGCACCGGTACGACCACGAGACGCCGCTCGAGGAGACGATGCAGGCCTTCGCCGACATCGTGCGCCAGGGCAAGGCCCTCTACATCGGCGTCAGCGAGTGGACGGCCCAGCAGATCCGCGACGGCGCCGCCCTCGCGAAGGACCTCGGTTTCCAGCTCATCTCCAACCAGCCCCAGTACTCGATGCTGTGGCGCGTCATCGAGGGAGAGGTCATCCCCACCTCCGAGGAACTCGGACTGTCCCAGATCGTTTGGTCCCCAGTGGCACAGGGCGTCCTGACCGGCAAGTACACGCCGGGCCGGCAGCCGGAGCAGGGGACCCGCGCCTCGGACGACAAGGGCGGCGCCGACATGATCAAGCGCTGGATGGACGACGACGTCCTTGCGGGCGTCCAGAAGCTCGCGCCCATCGCCGACGGCGTGGGGCTGACGATGGCGCAGCTGGCCATCGCGTGGGTCCTGCAGAACAGCAACGTGGCCTCGGCGATCATCGGGGCCTCACGCCCCGAGCAGGTGGAGTCGAATGCCGCCGCTGCCGGCGTGAAGCTGGAGGACGATGTCCTGAAGGCGATCGACGACGCGATCGGCGGCCTCGCCGAGACGGACGTCGCGAAGACGGTGTCCCCCGAGACGCGGCCGGTCTGATGGCGGGCCCTGCGACGCTCAACGTCGCGGTCACCGGTTCCAACGGCAAGCTCGGGCGGAGCGTCGTCCGCGGCCTGCGCGAGGCCGGTCACACCGTCCTGGAGCTCGATCAGCACGGCGAGCGCGGCCCCGGGTTCCTGCGGATCGACCTGCGCGACTACGGCCAGGTCCTCGACGCCCTCCTCGGCGTGGACGACCGGCACAGCGGGTTGGACGCCGTCGTGCACCTCGGGGCGATTCCGGCTCCGGGACTGCAGGCCGACGCAGCGATCTTCCACAACAACATGACGGCCACGTACAACGTCTTCCAGGCATGCCGGCGGGCCGGGATCAAGCGGATCGTCTACGCGTCGAGCGAGACCGTGCTCGGGCTCCCCTTCGAGACCCCTCCCCCGTACCTCCCTGTGGACGAGGAGTACCCTGCACGGCCCGAGAGCACCTATTCGCTGGTCAAGCACCTCGAGGAACAGCTGGCCATCGAGCTGGCACGGTGGGATCCGGACCTGAGCATCAGTGCCCTGCGGTTCTCGAACGTCATGGACCCCGAGGACTACGCCGAGTTCCCCTCCTTCGACGCCGACGCGACTGCACGCAAGTGGAACCTGTGGGGCTACATCGACGGCCGCGACGGCGCCCAGGCGGTGGAGAAGGCCCTGCAGAATGCGGCGCCCGGCTTCGACCGCTTCATCATCGCTGCCGCTGACACCGTGATGAGCCGCGCGAGCGCGGACCTCGCCGCGGAGGTGTACCCCGGCGTGCAGGTGGTCCGGGACGTGGGTGGGCACGAAACGCTCCTCTCCATCGACAAGGCGCGGCGCGTCCTCGGGTACGAACCCCGGCACAGCTGGCGCGACCGCGACTAGCAGGACCTGCGCCCGATCGGGGCGGCGGTGGGGAACTGTCGTCCGGGCCGATTCATCAGTAGGCTGATGATCGAAGGATGCACAGCACCGACGAAAGGCAGAGATGATGACCGAGAACCTTCCCGATGAGGAACTGACCATCGTGGGCGAAGAGCCCGACGTGCCGAACGACTCGCTTGCTCCCGAGGCCTTCGATCCGGTCCTCGAGGGCCGGCCCGACGACTACCCCGACGCCGCGGAGAACAATCCGGACCGGTGGCAGGATGACCCCCTCCTGCAGGACGAGCCCAGCGCGGCCGTGACCGGCGACGACGAGAACGACTTCGACGAGAACGGCGTCAGCGCGATCGGCGAGGAAGGGTACCTGAGCGACCAGACCCTCCGCGAGGAGACGGCCGAGGCCCGTTACCGGCACGGGGACGAGCAGTATCCGCCGGAGGAGCCGATGCTCGGTGAAGCCTCCGCGGACGTCGACTTCGGCATGATGGAGGACGACGAGGTCGACGCGAGCGACGACCCCGCGAACCGTGGCGGGTCGCCGCTGAGCGCGATGGACGAGCAGGACATCAAGTAACGCCCTCGAACGGAACGCTGCGAAGCCCCGGGAACTCCCCGGGGCTTCGTCATGTCCGGGGCTGCCCGCCGAAGTCCCCGCCGCGCGCCTCGCGCAGGGCGCCGGGAGCCGCCGGGGTACCGCCGACGGCGCAGTGCCTCGGGTGGTCGGCCTCCGGCACCCCGGGGTTCCGGATGCTGACGGCGGCCAGGAGTCCGCCCGCGATCAGTACTCCGGCACCGAGAAGGCATGCGGTACCGAATCCGGCTTCGAAGGTCCTCGGGTCGTCGTAGGCGTCTCCTGTCAGACCTGCGGCGGCCGGCAGGACGGCGATCGCGATGAGGCCCGCCGCCCGCGCGACGGCGTTGTTGACACCGGAGGCGAGCCCCGCCTGACGTTCCGGCACCGAGGACAGCGCCGTCGACGTCAGGGGCGCGACGAGCAGCGACAGCCCGAGGCCGAGCACGATCACCGGCGGGAGCACGTCCCGCAGATAGGACGCCTCCTCGCCGATCCGCAGCATGAGGACCAGTGACACGGCGCAGATGAGCGGACCGACCGCCATCGGGATGCGAGGGCCGATCCGGGAGCTGAGCGCGCCTGCCCGGGGTGACAGGACGAGCATCAGCGCCGTGATCGGCAGCATCGCAGTGCCGGACGCCACCGGGCTGAAGCCCGCCACGACCTGCAGATGGACGACGAGCAGGAAGAAGATGCCACCGAACACCGCGTAGATGAGGAACGTGACGGCGTTCGCCGCACGGAACTGCCGATTGCCGAAGATGCGCAGGGGCAGCATCGGATTCGCGGTGCGCCGCTCCACCGCGAGGAAGGCTACGGCCGCAGCGAGTCCCAGGAACCCGGACGCGAGGACTCCGGCGGACAACACGCCGTGGTCGGGCGCTTCGATCAGCGCGTAGGTCGTGCCGGCGAGCGCGAGCGCCCCGAGGGCTGCCCCGGCGATGTCGAGCCTGCCCGTCGCGTCGGAGTCACGGGTCTCCGGGACATGCCGCACGGCGATCCAGACGACGGCGGCCGCGACGGGGACATTGATGAGGAAGACCCAGCGCCAGGAGACGCTTTCGACGAGCCAGCCGCCGAGGAAGGGCCCGATGGCGGTGGCCACGCCCCCCAGTCCGGACCACGCTCCGATGGCCCGTGCACGATCCTCGCCCGAGAAGGCGGCCTGGAGGATCGCGAGGCTGCCCGGCGTGAGCAGGGCCCCTCCGACGCCCTGGAGGGCACGCGCCGCGATGAGCAGGCCGGCATCCGGAGCCAGCCCGCACAGCAGGGAGGCGACGGCGAACCAGATGACGCCGACCACGAAGACGCGCCGCCGCCCGAACCGGTCCCCCAGCGCCCCGCCGAGCAGGATGAAGGAGGCGAGCGTCAGGGTGTAGCCGGTGACCATCCACTGCAGGGCCGAGAAACCCGTGCCCAGGTCCCGCCCGATCGTCGGCAGGGCCACGTTGACGACGGTGGCATCGATACCGGCGATACCCGAACCCAGGACCGTCGCGACCAGGATCCATCGCCCGGAGGCCGTTCCCATCCGGATTCCACTCATGGCCCACCATCCGTCCACGCCCCGCGGTGCCGCGGGCGCACGCACAGTGTCGCACCGCCGTCGCCCATCCTCCAGTCCGCACGCCTCCGCGCCGGGCCAGTGACACGGGACACATCCGGAATAGCCCCCGGCCGGCGCCGGTTACCGACCAGTAGGAAACGACCCGGAAAGTAGGAACGCATGAAGCTGTTCTCCCCCCTGACCCTCGGCACGCTCGAACTCCCCAACCGCGTGGTGATGGCGCCGCTCACGCGCGTCCGCTCGGGCGAGGCCGGCATCCCCGGGGACATCGTCGTCGAGCACTACCGCCAGCGCGCCTCCCTCGGTCTCATCGTCAGCGAGGGAACCTACCCCAGCCATGCCGGGCAGGGCTTCCCCGGGCAGCCGGGACTGATCGAGGACGAGCAGCTCGCAGGCTGGAAGCGCGTCACGGACGCCGTGCACGCGGACGGCGGTCGCATCGTCGCCCAGGTCATGCACGCGGGCCGCGTGACGCACCCCGACACGAACGGCGGCTACGAGGTCGTGGCCCCGAGCGCCGTCGCCATCGAGGGGACCACGCGGACCAGCACGGGCAAGCAGCCCTATCCGGTGCCGCATGCCCTCACCACCGAGGAACTGCCGGGCATCATCGAGGAGTTCGTGACGGCCTCGCGCAAGGCGATCGACATCGCCGGGTTCGACGGCGTCGAACTCCACGGCGCGAACGGGTACCTGCTGCACGAGTTCCTCTCCCCCGAGTCCAACCAGCGGAAGGACGCCTACGGCGGATCGCCCGAGAAGCGCGCGCAGTTCGTGATCGAACTCGTCACCGCGGTGGCAGCGGAAGTCGGAGCAGAGAAGGTCGGCCTCCGCATCTCGCCCGCCCACAACATCCAGGACGCCCTGGAGACCGACGCCGCCGATGTCCTGGCGACGTACGGGACGCTCGTCGACGCCCTCGCACCGCTGAACCTCGCCTACCTCAGCGTCCTGCACGCCGAGCCGACCGGGGCCCTGATCCAGGACCTCCGGAAGCGCTTCGGCGGACCTTTCCTGATCAACAGTGGCTTCGGACTCATCACCAACCGCGAGGAGGCCATCGCCATCCTCGAGGACGGTGTAGGAGACGCCGTCGTCGTCGGCCGCCCGGCCATCGCGAACCCCGACCTCGCCCGCCGCTGGCGCGAGAACCTTCCGGAGAACGAGCCGAACCCGGCCACGTTCTACTCCACCGGAGCCGAGGGCTACACGGACTACCCGTTCTACGACAGCTCGGCCAACAGCAACTAGGACACCACCTGGACAGGCCCGGACAGGGCCTGCCTGCATCGCCGGAAGGCGCTCCCGTCACGCGACGGGGGCGCCTTCTTCCGCTGGCACGCCGTGCCGGCGACGCCCCCGCCGGGCTGCCCATGTCGCGACGTGCGGGTACCGGGCCACCGCCCATCCGACCAGGAGCGCTGCCGCGAGGTGCGTGTGCAGCAGGAGCATCACCTCGGGTGAATGCCCTCCCGTAGTGCCGGTCCCCACCGGCACGTCGCCGCCGTGGTGGCCCTCAGTTCCGGGAACGCTCGACGACGGCGCCTCCGCCAGACCGCCGAGCAGCCAGTGCAGGACCTGCTGCGCCGCTCCGAGGAGGAGCAGGAGCGCCCAGACGGGGAACCTGCCCTGAGCCACGATCGCTGCAGCCAGCACCGCGAGCGCGGCCAGCCCGCCGAGGATCGGCGCGGTCGGCAGGATGCCACCGGAGACCGCATGTGCAGTGAGTCCCAGGGCCAGCGACGCGAGACCAGCCGCAGCCGCCCCCACGATCCGCGTACGGCGCAGCACGTCCGCTCCGCCCGTCTCCCCCTGTGTCTCCATCCCACGATGGTAAGCATGCTGATGACGCCGCGTCACGTGGGGCATCGCGCTTATGCGCCGGTCGGCGGATCCGTACACTGACGGCAAGGGAGCTTACTTTCCCCCGAACCGAGAGGACCAGTGCATGTCAGAGAAGCCGAGCGACGACGACCGCATCCACAACGAAGCACCCGCAGAGGGCGACCAGGAGGCCGCCACGGAGGACATCCGCGTGCACGCCGAGGATCCCGCCGAGGGAGCGGATCCCGACGACCAGGATGGTGCGGGCAGCTAGCACCACCTGCCCGAGGAGGACCTCGTGACAGAGGGAAGCGCCGGTCATCGACCGGCGCTTCCCTCTGTCACGCCCCCGTGCACGGATTGTGCGGGAACACCTCGGACCCTGGGGGATCCCGGGTGACGCGTCAGCGCGTCCCTTCGACGATCTCGCCGAACGGAACCTCCTTGGACGTCTCGGCGCCACGGTCGAGAGCCTGGTTGCTGATGAGGATGCCGTGCTTGCCCTCGGCCACCGACTGCTTCATGACCATCAGGACCGTCTCGGCGAAACCCTCGTCCTGGGCCTCGAGGTAACGGATGTACGCGGGCGGAAAATTCTCGGGAACTGTGAGCATGACCCCACGCTACCCGCCGCCACCCACGCGTGCCGAGTGATTTTCAAGCCCGGCAGCGCACCCGGAAATCCTTCTCAGCCGTGGGTCGAGGGTGATAGACCATGAGGGTCCTTGGTATCTCCGGTAGGCCGCCCTCACCGGAGGCCACCACCTCTGACACGACAGGGGAGCCTCGTGACGCACCGACTCATCGATCACGCCCATCTGTTCGAACTGCCCGGCCCCTGGACCACCATCTATGCCGAGGGCAGCACCGGCACGGTGGACGGGCTGGCGAACGACGAGATCCTTCCGCGCAGCATCGCCCCAATCTCCCCCTACCCGTCGGGGGCGCTCGAGCAGAAGCCCATCGCTGCCCTCCTGCGCTGGCCGACGGGCCCCGACGTGCCGGCAGCGGTCTAGTGCCGGAGGACACGGCCGACACCGTCGCCGACTTCGTCGTCCGCCACCTCACCGCCTGGCGCGTGGACCGGATCTTCGGTTACAGCGGAGACGGCATCAATCCCCTGCTCGGTGCGCTGCGCCGGGCAGGGGCACCGGCCTTCATCCAGGCGCGCCACGAGGAGGCCGCGGCCTTCATGGCCGTGGCGCACGCCAAGTACACCGGTGGAGTGGACGTTGTCACGGCCACCCAGGGGCCCGGAGCGGTCCACCTGCTCAACGGCCTGTACGACGCGCGCATGGACAGCGTGCCCGTCGTCGCCGTCATCGGGCAGCAGAGCCAGACCGTGCTCGGTTCCGCCTATCAGCAGGAGATCGATCTCCTCAGTCTGTTCAAGGATGTGGCGTCGGAGTTCCGCCAGCAGGTGGCGAGTCCGGAACAGTTACCCATGGTCCTCGACCGGGCTTTCAAGGCCGCCCTGGCCACGCGGTCACCCGCCGTGGTCATCCTCCCGCACGACGTCCAGCAGGCACCCGCCCCCGAGACGCCGCACGAGCACGGGGTGGTGCCGTCGTCGCCCGTGTGGTCGTTGGGGTGCGTCTCTCCCCGGGAGACCGACCTGCACGACGCCGCCGCCGTCCTGAACGCTGGACGGAAGATCGCGTTGCTCGTCGGGCAGGGCGCCGCCCACGCCCAGCAGGAAGTGCTCGCTGTCGCGGACCGGCTGGGAGCCGGGATCACGACGAGCCTGCTCGGCAAGCCGTATGTCGACGAGTCGCGTCCCTTCGTGACCGGCACCATGGGCCACCTGGGCACGACGGCGAGTGCCTTCCTTCTGGACAACTGCGACACCCTGCTGATCATCGGCTCGAACGACCCCTGGACCGAGTACTACCCGGCACCGGGGCAGGCCCGCGCTGTCCAGATCGACATCGATCCCAAGGCCATCGGCAACCGGTATCCGGTGGAGGTGGCACTGCATGGCGACGCCGCGGAGACTCTCTCCTCACTGCTCGTCCTGCTGCACGGCCAGCAGGACCACACGTGGCGGGAAGAGGTCGAGGAGCAGGTGCGCCGATGGGACCGGGTGTCCACCGAGCGCGCCATGACTCCGGCCGAGCCCGTGAATCCCGAGCGCGTGGTGCATGAACTCAACGCCCTCCTGCCGCGGGATGCGCAGGTCGCCGTCGATGTCGGAAGCTGCGTGTACTGGTACGCGCGGCAACTCCGGCTGCCCCGGGGCGTTCCTGCCCACCTGTCGAGCACGCTCGGGTGCATGGGCGCGGGTGTCCCCTACGGCATCGCCGCGAAGCTCGCCAGCCCCAGCCGTCCCGTCGTCGTGCTCGCGGGGGACGGAGCGATGCAGATGGCGGGACTCGCAGAACTCGTGACAGTGGCCACGCTGTGGCGCGACTGGGCCGATCCCCGCTTCGTGGTGTGCGTCTTCTCCAACCGGGACCTCGCGGAGGTCTCCTGGGAGCAGCGGGAGATGGAGGGCGAGCCCCGCTTCGAAGCCAGCCAGGCCCTGCCCGACGTCGACTGCGCCGCCCATGCGCAGCTGCTCGGCCTCGATGGCGTCCGCGTGACGGACCCGGACGACCTCGCCGGTGCCTGGCAACGGGCCTTCTCGGCGGACCGGCCGTTCGTCCTCGACGTCGTCACCGACCCGGACGTACCGCTGCTGCCCCCGTTCCCGGCAGGCGCGGCGAAACTCGATCCCATCCGCGGAGCACTGGAGGCGGAACCGGCGGGCAGCGCCGCGGGCCTCGTGCAGCGCTATGCGGACATCGAGGAGGGCACGGGTTCGTCATAGGACCTGCCCCTACCCTCCGCCGCCTCGCTCTTCCACCGATCGGCCACCCGATTCCTTCGATTGCTGTCCATCCGGCCCTTGGGTAGCGTCGGAACCCGGCGTGGGCCCCCGCGCCGCTCGAGAAGATCAGAGCCTGTGAGGAGAACTGCATGACCGATGTCGCCAGCCAGCCGCCCGCCGAAGGTGATGACCGCGCCGTCCTGACCAACCGGCAGGGCCACCAGGTCTACGACAACCAGAACTCCCGGACCGTGGGCGCCCGCGGCCCCGCCACGCTGGAGAACTACCAGTTCCTCGAGAAGATCAGCCATTTCGACCGGGAGCGGATCCCGGAGCGCGTCGTCCACGCCCGCGGGTTCGTCGCCTACGGCGAGTTCGAGGCGACCGGGATGTGGGGCGAGGAGCCGATCGCCGCTTACACCCGCGCGAAGCCGTTCTCCGAGCCCGGGAAGAAGACCGACGTCGCCATCCGCTTCTCGACCGTCATCGGCGGACGCGACTCCTCCGAGGCAGCCCGTGACCCGCGCGGCTTCGCCGTGAAGTTCTACACGGAGGACGGCAACTGGGACCTGGTGGGCAACAACCTCGCGGTGTTCTTCATCCGCGACGCCATCAAGTTCCCCGACGTCATCCACTCCCTCAAGCCGGATCCGGTCACGTTCCGGCAGGACCCGGCCCGCATCTTCGACTTCATGTCGCAGACACCGGAGTCGATGCACATGCTGGTGAACCTCTTCAGCCCCCGCGGCATCCCGGCGGACTACCGCTCCATGCAGGGCTTCGGGGTGAACACCTACAAGTGGATCAACGCCGACGGGAACTCGAAACTGGTCAAGTACACGTGGCAGCCGCACCAGGGCGTGAAGAGCCTGACCGAGGAGGACGCCGCCAACATCCAGGCGACCGACCTCGGGCATGCCTCCAGGGACCTCTACGAGGCCATCGAGCGCGGCGACTACCCGAGGTGGGACCTGTACGTGCAGCTGATGGACGACGGCGACCACCCCGAGCTGGACTTCGATCCGCTCGATGACACGAAGACCTGGCCGGAACAGGACTTCGAGCCGAAACTCGTCGGCACCATGACGCTCAATCGGAACGTCACGGACCACCACAACGAGAACGAGCAGATCTCCTTCGGTACGGGTGTTCTCGTCGACGGGCTCGACTTCTCGGACGACAAGATGCTCGTGGGCCGTACCTTCAGCTACAGCGACACGCAGCGCTACCGCGTGGGTCCGAACTACCTGCAGCTACCGGTGAACTCCGCGAAGAACGCCGCCGTGCACACCAACCAGCGCGGCGGGCAGATGTCCTTCGGGACGGACCTCGCGCCGGGGCAGAACCCGCACGTCAACTACGAGCCGTCCATCACGGGTGGGCTCCGCGAGGGACAGTACCCGACGCACGACGAGCAGGGGCCGGAGATCTCCGGGCGCCTGACGCGCAAGCGCATCCCGCTGACCAACGACTACCTGCAGGCGGGCCAGCGGTACCAGTTGCTCGAGCAGTGGGAGAAGGACGACCTCGTCGCCAACTTCGTGACCCTGATCGGGCAGGCGGCCCGCGCCGTGCAGGAACGCATGGTGTGGCACTTCTACCTCGTCGACGACGAACTCGGAGCCCGCGTCGGGGAAGGACTCGGCATCGGCCTCGCCGACGTCAAGGACCTGCCTCCGCTCGCCAGCCAGACGCTCTCCGAGGACGAACTGGCCCGCCTGAAGAACCTGGGCAACAATGGCCCCCGCAACGTCGAGGGCCTGACCATGACCCACTGCGTGCCCAACGAGCACGTCGTCGTGAGCCGCTAGGCGGGTCAGGCCCGGCTAAGCGCGGCGCACGGGTGTGCCCGGACCGGGGCGGGAAGGCTCAGCATCCCGCCCCGGTCCGGGTTCGGCCCCTAGGCGAAGGTGGCGGCGTCGATGACGAAGCGGTAGCGGACGTCCGAGGCGAGGACGCGCTCGTAGGCGTCGTTGATCTTCCCGGCAGGGATGACCTCGATCTCGGAACCGATGCCGTTCCGGGCGCAGAAGTCGAGCATCTCCTGCGTCTCGGCGATGCCGCCGATCATGGAGCCGGCGAACGAGCGGCGACCGCCGATGAGCGCCATCGCGTTCACCGGCAGCGGCTCGGCAGGCGCACCGACGTTGACCAGGGCGCCGCCGACCGTCAGGAGTCCCAGGAAGGCGCTGATGTCGATCTGCGCGCTGACCGTGTTGATGATGAGATCGAACGAGCCGGCCAGGTCGCTGAACGTGGTCTCGTCGCTGGTGGCATAGTAGTGGTCCGCGCCCAGCCGCAGGCCGTCCTCCTGCTTCTTGAGGGACTGCGAGAGGACGGTGACCTCGGCGCCCATGGCGTGCGCGATCTTGACGGCCATGTGGCCGAGACCGCCGAGGCCGACGACGGCGACCTTCTTGCCGGGGCCGGCGCCCCAGCGGTGCAGGGGCGAGTAGGTGGTGATGCCGGCGCAGAGCAGGGGTGCGGCGACGTCGAGCTCGATGCCCTCGGGGATCCCCAGCACGAAGTCCTCGGTGACGACGACGTGGGTGGAGTAGCCGCCCTGGGTGACGGTCCCGTCGCGGTCGGTGGCGCCGTAGGTGCCCACCATCCCGTTGACGCAGTACTGCTCGTCGCCCACGGTGCAGTTCTTGCACTCCCCGCAGGAGTTCACCATGCAGCCGACGCCGACCCGGTCGCCGACAGCGTGCCTGGTCACCTCGGAACCGACCTCCGCGACGATGCCCGCGATCTCGTGCCCGGGCACCAGGGGGTAGGGCTGCGGCCCCCAGTCCCCGCGCACGGTGTGGATGTCGGAGTGGCAGATGCCGGCGTACTTGATCTCGATCAGGACGTCGTGGGGACCGACGTCGCGGCGTTCGATGGTGGTGGGGACGAGCTCTTCGTCGGCGGAGGGTGAGGCGTAGGCGTGGACTGTGGTGGTCATGGGTTTTCTCCTTCGAGGGGCGTTCAGTTGGTGGATGCGGCCGGCCGGCCGTAGTCCTGGTCGGTGACGTGCTCGCCCCACGTCACGACCTGGCCCTGGTCGTCCGCTTCATGGATGGCGATGTGGGCCATGAAGCGGTCGGCGGTGGCGCCGTGCCAGTGCTCTTCGTGGGGTTCGATGTAGACGACGTCGCCCGGGCGGATCTCCTGCACGGCTCCGCCGCGGCGGGCGACGTAGCCGATGCCGTCGGTGACGTAGAGCGTCTGGCCCTTGGGGTGGGTGTGCCAGGCGGTGCGGGCGCCCGGGCTGAACCGGACATGGGCGCAGCCGACCGCCGACTGCTCGTCGGGGGTGCGCACGCCGTCGATGTGGACTGTGCCCGTGAACCAGGCCTCCGGTCCCACCGTGCTCTGGCCGCCGCTCTGGGTGTACTTCATCGTTCGTGCCTTCCTTCGTGGGGGCGCGCCCGACCTGCGGACCATGCGGTCCGCAGGGGGCGCGTGGTGTCTACCGCTTCTTGGTCTTCTTGAGGTCGTCCGCCAGGGAACGTGCCTCGTCCGACAGCTGTGCGGCCCTGGTCTCCTCGCCGGCCCGGACGGCCTGCCAGTAGTCGATCTTCAGAGCGACGTAGCGCCTCCGCAGGGCGATCGCCCTCGCTTCGACGGCCAGTTGTTCCTGCTGGGCCTTCAGCAGCTCGATCTGCTCCAGGGCGGCGGCCGCCCCGAGTGCCCCGTTCCCGATGTAGCGGCGCATGTCACTCACGGACATCCCCGTCGCACTCAGGCAGGAGACCCAGGTCAACAGATCCAGATCCTCCGTCGTGTAGACCCGGTGCTTGCTGCTTGCGCCGCGGCCGATCGGGGTGATCACCCCGATCGATTCGTAGTAGCGCAACGTACTGGCGGGCAGCCCCGTCAGCGCCGCCGCTTCCTTGATCGTGTACGTTTTCCGGATGCTCGGTGCGCTCACACCCTCAACGATAGGAACTTCAAGTACTTGAAGACAACCGCCTCTGCCGACAGCGGGGATGGACCTTCTAGCGCCGGCGCCTCTCCGCTGCGTGTCGCCCCAACTCCGCGACGGCGGCGGCGGCGATCACGAGGGAGAGCGCCACGATGGCGAGCATGACGTAGAGCAGCACGAGGATGGTCATCGGCGAGGCGGCGGTGTGCAGGATGCGCAGCCCGCCGAGCAGCCCCACGGCCCAGAAGATCCCTACTCCCGCGAGCGCATACGCTGCCCGCTTCCGACCGCGATCGAACCCCATTCCCCGGGCGCACTGTGCCAGGAGGCCCTGCCATTGATCCATACCTCCACTATGGAGGGGCCCCCACAGTGCGGCGCCAGCACGTTCTATCGTGTCGCTCACATTGACAGTGGCAGGAGTACATGCTTGAGGCGGAAGATGCTGGTGTTCCTTCGGATGTCTCCCGTCAGCGCCCAGGGGTGCGCCGAAGCCAGGGCAGGATCCGCCAGCCACCCGTGACACCGGTGACTTTCGGGTCCGCCTCGAACAGGTTGCCGGACGCGGGCGGCAGGAATCCCTTCTTCAGCGCCAGTGCACGGTAGGCGACAGCCACCGCCGGTTCGTACACGGCGGGCGCCACTGCCCGTGCATACACGAAGATCGACTGGATCCGGCCCACCTGCGTGAGCCGGCGGGGCCGGCGGGAGACCCGGACGATCGCCCGGGCCACCCTGACCGGATCCACGACCGGCGGCAGAGGACGGACGGGGCGCCCGGTGTAGTTCGCGGCGTGCTGGTGGATGGGGGTGTCGATCGTCGCAGGAAGGACCGCGCAGACATGGATGTCCGGCGCATCCCGCGTCTCCATGCGGAGTACTTCGAGGAACCCGAGGAGCCCGAACTTGCTGGTGACGTAGGGACTCACCAGGGGCGAGGTGATGCGGGAGTACATCGAGGCCACGGACACCAGCACTCCCCTGCCCTGCCGACGGAAGACACGCAGGGCAGCACGCGCTCCGTACACCTGGCCCAGCAGGTTGACCTCGATGATCCGGTCGAACACCTCCGACGGCGTCTGCTCGAAGGTCCCGAAGCTGTACAGGGAGGCATTGCCCACCCAGACATCGATCCTGCCGAAATGCTGGACGGCCGCGTCTGCGAGCCGATCGACGTCGCCCTCGGACCCGACGTCCGTGGGCACCGCCAGAACCGCCGCACCCCTGTCCCGGCATTCCGCCGCGACGGCCTCGAGCGTGTCGGCGTCCCGGCCGGCGAGGACGAGCCTCGCACCGTCCTCGGCGAAGAGGCGTGCCGTCGCCCGTCCGATTCCACTCGACGCGCCCGTGATGACCACGGTCACTGCTGCATTCATCCTGTCAGCCTCTCCTCGACCCGGCCGCCCGGCCTCTTCCTCGGTCCCCGCGCGCGAAGGGAGCCCCCGCGAGGAGAGCTCCCTGTGCACGTTCCGGACGACGCCTGGTTACCGACCTCCGCGCGGATCCTTGTCCTGGGTGACATCGGGGTCCAGCTCGTCCGCAGCCTGGATGTGGTGCGTCACCTTCTCGCGCAGCCCCTGCGCGTCGGTCTGCCGCGCCTGGGCCTGCTGGCGGAGACGCTCGGCCTCGACCTCGGCCCGCTGCGCCTCGGCTTCGGCCATTGCGGCCTTCGCTTCGCGCTCGCGCGCCTCGAGTTCCGTGTTCTTGGCCTTCTCGCGCATCTCGGCAGCACGTTGCCGGTCCTGCTCCTGCTGTCGCCTGCGCTGCGCGTCGCCCCGCTTCCGGGCCAGGAATGCCACCACGGCAAGAATCACCAGGAGGACGATGATCCCGACGATGATCCACACCACTTGACTCGTATCCATTGCTGACTCCTTCACTCATCGGCGCTTCTGCGCCGGATCCGCCTAGCCGCCGAAGCCGCCCAGGCCGGGGATCTTGCCCAGCAGGTCCTTCGGGTTGATGCCGAACTTGGCGAGGAGATCCGAGTGCTGCTCCGGATCCACCTGGTCGGGGAGCTCGGACTGCGCCTGGTCGGCGTCGCCGTCCTTGCCCTGGCTCTTCAGCAGGTCGATGATCTGCGACTTGTCAATCTGCATGCTGCCTCCTCGTGGAACCACGCCCAATAGTAAGCGTGCTTATGGAAGCATGGCATAGGGCCCCGGACTTGTCACGGGTGCCCCGGGACACCGGACAATGGCTCCATGTCCCTCACCCTGACGCTCCTGGCCGACACGCATCTGCCCAAGCGCGCGAAGGAACTCCCCGCCGAGGTGTGGGCCGCGGTCGAGTCGTCCGACGTCGTCGTGCACGCCGGGGACTGGACCGATGCCTCCCTGCTGGACGAGCTGGAAGCCCGCGCCGGCCGCCTTCTCGCGTGCTACGGGAACAACGACGGCGCCGACCTGCGAGCGCGCCTTCCCCTCGTCGCCCGGGCGGAGCTCGACGGCGTGCGCCTCGCCGTGGTCCACGAGACAGGGCAGAAGCAGGGGAGGGAAGCCCGCATGGCCGCGCTCTATCCCGACGTCGACGTCCTGGTGTTCGGGCACAGCCACATACCGTGGGATACAGGCACCGGCACGGGATTGCGCCTGTTGAACCCGGGTTCCCCCACGGACCGGCGCCGCCAGCCTTTCTGCACCTACATGACGGCGGTCATCGACGGCAGTGGGCTCCAGGCCGAGCTGCACCGGCTACCTCCCCGGTAACTGCGGATCGTGTCCCTGTCCAGCAGTACCGGGGAACGAAATCACCGCCCTTCACATATGTTCGTCAGGTCAACAAATCGCCTAGGGTTTCAGGGTGAGTACCGCGAGGACAGCCGGCAGGACCGACCGGCGATCAAGTATCAAGTACATCCTGATGCTCGGTGCGCTCGCTGCGCTGCCGGCCGTCACCACCGACATGTACCTGCCATCGCTGCCGACGGTCGCCGAAGAGCTCGATGCGACGCAGGCGGCCGTGCAGTTCACCATGTCCGGGATGCTGATCGGCGCGGGCGTCGGCCAGTTGGTCATCGGGCCGTTCTCCGACCGGTTCGGGCGACGGCTACCGCTCCTCATCGGCATCTCACTCCATGTCGTGACCTCGATCCTCTGCTCCCTCACTCCGGACATCGGTACGCTGATCGCGCTCCGCGTCTGCCAGGGCTTCTTCAACGCAGCAGCGTCGGTCGTGGCGATCGCCGTCATCCGGGACCGCTTCGTGGGGTCGGACGCCGCGAGACTGCTGTCCCGGTTGATGCTCGTCATCGGGGTGGCCCCGCTCTTCGCACCGACGGTCGGGCAGGCCATCGCCGGGGCCTGGCACTGGAGAGCCGTGTTCTACGCTCTCGCGTTCATCGGCCTGGCCCTCGTCCTGATCGTCTGGCGCTTCATGCCGGAGTCCCTCCCACCGGCACAGCGCCGCCCCGGCAATCCCCGGGAGGTTGCGCGCGGCTACCTGTCCCTGCTCCGCGACCGGCGCTTCATGGCGCTCGCGGTGGTGCCCGGTCTCGGGCTCGCCGTCATCATGAGCTACGTCGTCGGTTCGCCCTTCGTGTTCCAGAACGAGTACGGCCTCAGCCAGGGTCAGTTCGCGGTGGTGTTCGCGCTCAACGGCGTCGCCCTCGTCGGCTCGGCCCAACTGAACGCGGCCCTCGTGCGTCGTGCAGCCCCCATCCGGGTGCTGCGGATCGCGGTGCTGGTGCAGATGGGCTGCGCGCTCGCCCTCCTCGCGATCGTGCTCACCGGGCTCGGGGGCATCGCGGGGCTCATGGTGGGGCTCTGGCTCGTCCTCGGGATGCAGGGGCTGACCGCCGCGAACGCCTCGGTGCTCGCCCTGCACAACTACGGGCACATGGCCGGTACGGCAGCGGCCGTCATCGGATCCCTGCAGTCGGGCGTAGCCGGGCTCGTCAGCCCGTTCGTCGGCCTCCTCGGGGG
The DNA here is from genome assembly GCF_054510975.1 of Arthrobacter rhamnosi. Classification (NCBI taxonomy): domain Bacteria; kingdom Bacillati; phylum Actinomycetota; class Actinomycetes; order Micrococcales; family Micrococcaceae; genus Arthrobacter; species Arthrobacter rhamnosi. The sequence goes on from NZ_JBTNDN010000007.1 coordinate 190,533, forward strand.
TGATTCGGTGGCCATGGTGTGCGTGATGCTTGCAGCGGTGTTCCTCACCCTGCTGGTCCTGGTGACGGGAACACCGACGTACCGCAAGGGCGGGTGGCGCGAACTCGACAGCATGGAACCCGGCGCGACGACGTCGGACGCTGACACCGAGCAGCGCCAGGCCGAACAGGTGGAGGCGCAGGGCCCGGACCAGCGCAGCTGACGCGCAGGGCCAGCGCAGATCTGGCACATGATCAGCCCGAGTGCCGCTTTTTCCGCCGGCCCGCGGGGTTCCGGACGGTACACTGGCCGACGCAGGCAGAGGGCCTGTCGAAGACCCGGGAGTCCCTTGAGCAAGCATCTGAACCGGACCGTGTCCGCCGCCGCCATCGTTCTGCTCGGCGGCCTCACCTTCGGCGCGCTGTCCGCCCAGGCCGAGGACTGCACCGTCGGTGACGGTACGAAGAAGTGCCAGAACGAGGTTGCTAATCGTCCCACGCCGGGTCCTCAGCCCCCGGCTCCAGTTGCCACCCCGACACCTACGCCCACGGTGGCCCCGACGGTGGCCCCGACGGTGGCCCCCACGTCCCCGCCCGCCACGACACCTGCACCTGCACCTGCACCGACGGAGGACCCCACCCTGGCCCCCGTCCCGGTTCCACCCCCCGCTCCCGAGCCCTCCCCGGCACCGGTGCAGATTCTCCCGGCCCCTGCTCCCGTGCCGGTGCCGCCCGTGGAGCAGGCCGTGCCGGAAGTCCTCCTGCCGCCGGTTCCCGAGGTCCTGCCGGACATCGTGGAGGCGCCGATCGAAGAGGCCACCGCGACCCCGAAGGCTACGAGGACTCCTACCCCATCGCCGACGCCGTCGGCTGCGGCGACGACGCAGGCCCCCGCGTCAGCGTCAGCCGAAGCCAGCCCGGAGGCTGTGGCCCTCGAGCGCACCGAGACGCGCAGGGGACCGAACGTCCCGCTGCTCGCCCTGCTCTCCGTCGTCATCATCGGCTGCATCGCCGGACTCGTGCAGGTCATTGGGCTCCCGAGGAAGGCCGTCGTCCTCCCGAAGGGGAGGCATTAGGGGTCCGGGCATTCTTGCCCAGGCGGGCCTGTTCGCACCGCCTGCGCCGTGGGTACCATGGAAATCCATCGGCCCGTCGGGCCGGACGGAAGGTTCACGAGGAGGTGGAGTCATGAAGAAGGCCATCGTCGCCGCGTTCTGCGCCGCACACGCCCCCATGAATCCCGCCTCCCCTGCATCCACGTGGTAGCCGTGCCCTGCGGGAGGCTTCCGCAGAGGATCCCCCGTGAACACTCTTACGCAGTACGGCTTCACCGACCCCATCGACGCTCTCTTCACCGCCCACTTCCCGCCCCCGTCCGGTGCGCGGCCCGCACGGGTGATCCGCACGGACCGCGGACGCGTCCTGCTCGCATCCCAGGACGGGCTGCTCCACCTCGACAGTGACCGCCTCGATAGCGACCGCCTCGACGGTGGCCGCGCGCTCGTCACCGGCGACTGGGTGGCCACCGCGGGCGGACACCCGGCCGCCGGCGGTGATACCGTCCTCGGTCTCCTGCCCCGCTTCTCCCTGCTCAGGCGCAAGCGGGCGCATGACCCGCTGTCCGAGGCGCAGCTGCTCGGCGCCAACATTGACCTCGTGGGCGTCGTCGTGCCCCTGGACAGGCCCCTGTCGACCAATCGACTCGAACGCACCCTCGTGGCGGCCCGGGACTCCGGCGCCCTTCCGGTCGTGATCCTGACGAAGGCCGACCTGAGTACCCGCTTCGATGACGTCGTCGCCGAGACGATCGACCGGGCCCGCGGCGTCGAGGTGGTCACCACCTCCGCCGAAGCGTCCGACGGGCTCGACGAACTCCGGGGGCGGATCGGCCCCGGACAGACGATGGCGCTGCTCGGGCCCTCGGGCGCGGGCAAGTCGAGCCTGGTCAACGCCCTCCTCTACAGTTCCCGCCAGGGAACGGGCCCGGTCCGGGCGGGTGACGGAAAGGGCCGGCATACGACGACCGCCCGCGAACTGGTCCCGCTGGGAGACGGCGCCGTCGTCATGGACACGCCAGGGCTGCGTGGCTTCGCGCTGTGGGACGCCGAGGACGGACTGACGGACGTCTTCACCGACGTCGAGGGGCTCTTCCCCGGCTGCCGTTTCAGGAACTGCGCCCATGACAGCGAGCCCGGCTGCGCGGTCCGGGCGGCCATCGAGACCGGCGCCCTGCCGGAGCGGCGCTGGCAGAGTTACCGCACGATGGAGCGGGAACTCGCGGCCCTTCACCGGCGGCAGGAAGCGGCGAACCGACGACACTCCACCAGATCCGTCCGGCCGGCCAGGGATGTGGCTCCGGCGAAGGACTACCGGCGCCTGGTCGGAGAAGGCGGGTGAGAACCGGGGCATTCCCCTGCACGTTTCGGGAAGCACGTGCCGAAACCCCAAGTGACCACCCGGGCGGGAGCTCCGCAGGGCCGCCACGACCCCGCGGCGGGGGCCCGCCGCGACATGAAAAACCCCTCCTGACGGGTATTCACCGGTCGGAAGGGTTTGGTGGAGCCCCCTGTCGGATTCGAACCGACGACCCCCGCTTTACAAGAGCGGTGCTCTGGCCAACTGAGCTAAGGAGGCGTGCTGGCCGGGCCAGCGGCGCCGTCGTACCCGCCGCTCCAGAAGGCAGCAGGAATCGACGCTGAGCGCTCAATAAGGGTAGCCCAGCCGCGGCAGCGCGGGAAATCAGGCACGCCGCCTCCCGTTCGGCCGGCAGCCGGGCGATCCCGCGTCGGCCCCACCCTCCGTCGTGCCGGTTCCGGGCCACCATGTCCACCGGGCGATCGGGCTGTGGCCCCGCCTTCGAGTGCCACAGCGCCGGACCCGCGGAGGCACGAACCGATAGAGTCAGGTCAGAGACCACCTACTGCCATGGAGCCCGTTTTGAGCGCAGCACAACCTTCGACCACAACCGGCGTCAAACCCACCTTCTCGGCGGACGGCCAGTTCGGGGATTTCGACTTCATCGTCGTCTCCAACCGGCTTGCTGTGGACCGCGTCGTCGACGAGCACGGCGAAAGCTCCTGGCGGCGATCGCCCGGGGGCCTCGTCACCGCGCTCGCGCCGGTCATGGCGAAGGCCGACGGCGCCTGGGTCGGCTGGCACGGCGCCCCCGACGAGACGCTCGAGCCCTTCGACGAGGCGAACATGCGCCTGGTCCCCGTGCCGCTCAGCGAGGAGGAGGTGGAGCTGTACTACGAGGGCTTCTCCAACGCCACGCTGTGGCCGCTCTACCACGACGTGATCGCATCGCCGGAGTTCCACCGCACCTGGTGGGACTCGTATCGGAAGGTCAACGAGCGCTTCGCGGAGGCTACGGCGTCCGTGGCTGCAGAGGGCGCCACGGTGTGGGTGCAGGACTACCAGCTGCAACTCGTGCCCCGGATGCTGCGGCAGGCCCGCCCCGACCTGAAGATCGGCTTCTTCAACCACATCCCGTTCCCGCCGCTGGAGATCTACGCGCAACTCCCATGGCGCCGGCAGGTCATCGAGGGACTCCTCGGCGCCGACCTCATCGGGTTCCAGCGCCCGAGTGACGCCAGCAACTTCCTCCGCTGCGTGCGACGCTTCAAGGGCTACACCATCAAGGCCCAGCAGGTGCAGATCCCCGAGGACGACGACGGCACTCCCGCCTACGTCTCACGCGCCGAAGCGTTCCCCATCTCCATCGACACGGCGTCGATCACGGAGCTGGCGCAGCGCCCCGACGTCATCGAGCGATCGAGGGAGATCCGGCGCGAGCTGGGCGACCCCCAGCACATCCTGCTCGGCGTGGACCGCCTCGACTACACGAAGGGCATCGGCCATCGGCTCAAGGCCTACGGCGAACTGCTCGAGGACGGCGCCATCACGGTGGAGGACGCCGCCCTCATCCAGGTCGCCAGCCCGAGCCGCGAGCGCGTGGAGCAGTACCGCATCCTGCGCGAGGACATCGAGGGCGCGGTCGGCCGCATCAACGGCACGCACGACACCATGAAGAACACGGCCATCCGCTACCTGCACCACAGCTACCCGGTCGAGGAGATGGTGGCGCTGTACCTGGCCGCCGACGTCATGCTCGTCACGGCGCTGCGCGACGGCATGAACCTCGTCGCCAAGGAATACGTGGCGGCCCGCACCGGCAATACGGGCATGCTCGTCCTCAGCGAGTTCGCGGGCGCGGCGGACACCCTCCGCCAGGCGATCCTCGTCAATCCGCACGACATCGACGGCCTGAAGAGCGCGATCGTCTCGGCGATCACCATGCCGAAGACGGAGGCCATGCGGCGGATGCGGCTCATGCGCCGCCAGGTCGTCCACAACGACGTCGAACGCTGGTCGCAGGCATTCCTCAATGCCCTCCACTCCGGAGGCCCCGGTCATGGCGCTTGACGCGGACCTCCAGAACGCGCTGCGTGCCCTGGCCGCGACACCGCGACTGCTGGTCGCGCTCGATTTCGACGGCACGCTCGCCCCGCTGGTAGAGCGGGCCGAAGATGCGCGGGCCCTTCCGGCGTCCGCGGAGGCCGTCCGCGCCCTGGCCGGTCTTCCCGATACGACGACGGCGCTGATCTCCGGGCGTGCCCTCGGCAGCCTGCGGACGGTCGCGGACCCGCCGGCGGACACCCTGCTGATCGGGAGCCATGGCGCCGAGACCTGGACCGGGCCAGACGGCGCGCCCCTCGCGCTGACACCGGAGCAGGAGGACCTCCGGGCACGGGCAGTCGACGTCATCGAACGGGTCGTCGCCACTCACGAGGGGACACGTATCGAGTTCAAGCCGGCCGGCGTCGTCCTCCACACGCGGACGGCGGCCGACGACGTCGCCGACTCCGCCGTCTCCGCAGCCCGGGCGGAACTCTCGCGGATCAAGGGTCTCAGCGTGACCGACGGCAAGCGCGTCCTCGAGATCTCGGTGATCACAGCGGACAAGGGACAGGGGCTCGCGCTGCTGAGGGAGGCCGCCGGGGCGACGGCGGTCCTCTTCGCAGGTGACGATGTCACGGACGAACACGCCCAGCGGACACTCGGTCCGAACGACGTCGGCATCCGGATCGGCCCCGGAGACACTGCCGCGTCCTTCACCGTCGCGACACCGGAAGACTTCACCGAGGTCCTCCAGGAACTCGTGGCGTTACGGTCATCAGGTGCGCGCAGCTAGGGAACGTGTCATACTACGGGGGCGTGACCAAGGCCACCGGTACTGGTGGCTGGGCGCGCGCCACAACTGAATACTCTTCCATTCACTACGGATCGTCGGGCACGTACCTGCCCGTGAAAAGGAACCAAAACCATGGCAACGGTAACGTTTGACCAGGCCACGCGCCTGTACCCGGGCACCGAGAAGCCCGCTGTCGACAAGCTGAACATCGACATCGCCGACGGCGAATTCCTCGTCCTCGTTGGACCCTCCGGTTGCGGAAAGTCCACCTCCCTGCGGATGCTCGCAGGCCTCGAAGACGTCAACTCAGGACGCATCCTCATTGGTGACCGTGACGTCACGGATGTCCCCCCGAAGGATCGCGACATCGCGATGGTCTTCCAGAACTACGCGCTCTACCCGCACATGTCGGTCGCCGACAACATGGGCTTCGCGCTCAAGATCGCCGGCGTCTCGAAGGAAGAGCGTGCCGAGCGCGTCCGCGAGGCCGCAAAGCTCCTCGACCTCGAGAACTACCTGGACCGCAAGCCGAAGGCACTCTCCGGTGGCCAGCGCCAGCGTGTCGCCATGGGTCGTGCGATCGTCCGTAACCCGCAGGTCTTCCTCATGGACGAGCCGCTGTCCAACCTGGATGCCAAGCTCCGTGTGCAGACCCGCACCCAGATAGCCTCGCTGACACGGCGCCTCGGCGTCACGACGGTCTACGTGACACACGACCAGGTCGAGGCAATGACCATGGGTGACCGCGTCGCGGTCCTCAAGGACGGCATCCTCCAGCAGGTCGACACTCCCCGGAACCTCTACGAGCGCCCCAGGAACGTCTTCGTCGCAGGATTCATCGGCAGCCCCGCGATGAACCTCCTGGAACTGCCGGTAGCTGACGGCGGCGTCCTCTTCGGCGGTATCACCTACCCCGTCCGCAGCGACATCCTGAACGCCGCTGCAGGCAACACCGTCACGCTCGGTGTCCGCCCCGAGGACCTCGTCCTCAGCAGCCCGGGTGAGGGCCTGCAGGTCGAGGTCGACGTCGTCGAGGAGCTCGGCGCCGACGCCTACATCTACGGCCACACCACGCTCGACGGCAAGAACCACGACATGGTGGCTCGCGTCGACGGCCGCCGCCCACCCATGAAGGGTGACACGGTCTTCGTCCGTCCCGAGCAGGGCCACGTGCACCTGTTCGACACCTCCACGGGTGAGCGCCTGGCCGAGACGGTCTAGCGTCCCCGCGCACTACGTACGACGACGGCGGTGGCTCCGCCGGACATCCCTGGATGTCCGGCGGACGCCACCGCTTCGTTTAACGGCAACTACGCTTGATCCAGGATCCATCTCCCGCCCTGATACGAAGGCAGCACCATGACAGAGACCTCGAACGCCCAGTGGCATGACGAGCCCACCGACTACGACCAGGCGGGCAAGCTGCCGAGACTGCGGCCCGCTTCCTCGGAGGCCCCGAGTCTCGGGTCCCTGAACATCACCGCAGCAGCGACCGACTCCGAGCTGCTCGACCTCCCCTGGCACATCGCCCTCGAGCAGTGGCCCGCCAGCGCCCTCGCGGCACTTCCCCGCGGCATCTCCCGGCACATCGTGCGCTTCGCTCACCTCGGCGGCTCCGTCATCGCGGTCAAGGAGACCAGCGAGCATATCGCCCGCCACGAGTACCACATGCTCCGGAAACTCCAGCGGCTGGACGTGCCCTGCGTCGAGCCCGTCGCCGTGATCTCCGGCCGCACCACGCCCGAAGGCGAGGAGCTCGATCCTGTCCTGGTCACGCGGCACCTCAAGTTCTCGCTCCCCTACCGGGCACTGTTCTCGCAGACGCTTCGGCGCGACACCCTGACCCGGCTCATCGACGCCCAGGCACTGCTCCTTGTCCGTCTCCACCTCATCGGCTTCTACTGGGGCGATGTCTCGCTGTCGAACACTCTGTTCCGCCGTGACGCAGGATCCTTCGCCGCCTATCTCGTCGACGCCGAGACCGGCGAGCTGTACCCGGAGCTGTCGACCGGGCAGCGAGAATACGACCTCGAGATCGCCCGCGTGAACATCGCCGGCGAGCTGATGGACCTCGCCGAGGGCGGACTCATCGAGGAGAAGGTCGATCCGCTCGCGACGAGCGAGCTGATCATGGACAGCTACCGCCGGCTCTGGACCGAGCTCACCGAGAAGGAGTCGTTCGAACTCGGCGAGCGGTGGCGTGTCGGCGCACGCATCCGCCGGCTCAACGAGCTCGGATTCGACGTCGAGGAGTACGCGATCAAGACGGCGGCGAACGGCACCCAGATCCAGCTGCAGCCCAAGGTCGTCGACGCCGGACACCATAGTCGCCGGCTCCTCCGCCTGACCGGACTGGACGCACAGGAGAACCAGGCGCGGCGCCTCCTGAACGACATGGACGCCTACCGCGCGGACAACAACCCCACCCTCGATGAGGAGTTCAGTGCCCACCTCTGGGTGAACGAGGTCTTCGAACCCATCGTCCGCGCCGTCCCGCGCGAGCTGGGCGGAAAGCTCGAGCCTGCGGAGGTCGTGCACGAGGTGCTGGAGCACCGCTGGTACATGTCGGAGCGTGAGGACCGGAACGTACCCATGGCGGAAGCCGTGCAGTCATATCTCGACGACGAATTGCGGCACCGTCGCGACGAGGCGGCGATCATGCTGACGGCCGACGCCAAGACCATCGGGATCGACGAGGACTCGGAGTACGGCGACAACTAGGGGGCAAAAGGAAGGACCGGCGGTCCTGAGGCCGCCGGTCCTTCCGCTTGCTGTGCGCCGATCGCTACGGGCAGGTGACGGTCTGGCCCTGCACGGTGACCTGTGTGCCCGAAGGAACCCCCTGGCATGCTTCCGCCGCTTCCTGGATGAGTGGGGCGGCCGCGGCGATGAGCCCGATGATCAGGATCAGACCGATGGTGAAAAGCGCACCGACGATGATGCCGGCCAGCGCGAACCCGTTGCCCATCCTGGCACGCCGAGATTTCACGAAGGCCACGATGCTGATGATCAGGCCCACCGGGGCGATCAGGATGGCCAGGATGAATCCGATGATACCCAGCGTCCTGCCCGGATTCTCCGCGGGCTGGCCCTGATAGCCCTGCTGGCCGGGATAGTTCCCCGCGCCTGAGCCGTACGGCCCCTGCTGGCCGTAGGGCGAGGGGCTCTGGCCGTACTGCGGCTGGTTCTGCCCGTACTGGGGCTGGTTCTGCCCGTACTGCGGCGGATTCTGGCCGTACTGGGGCTGGTTCTGCCCGTACTGCGGCGGATTCTGGCCGTAGGGCGAGTTGCCCTGCGATTCCGGATTGTTGTCAGACATGGCGCCCCCAAGGGAAGAAGTGGAAAAGTGACGGAATTCCGGCAATTTCCTGAACATTATCACTGGGCTGATGCACCTACCCGGAGCTGGCGGGCAACGATCGTGGGACGATTGCCTTGCCTGGATTCAGGATGCCGAGGGGGTCGAAGACCTGCTTGACACGCGCCTGCAGTTCCAGGATCTCAGGCGACTGCTCCCATGAGAGCCACCGGCGCTTGTACTGACCCACGCCGTGCTCTCCCGTGATCGTCCCGCCGAGGTCGAGGGCACACCGGACCGATTCATCCAGCGCTTCCTCCAGCCGCTCCTGCGCCCGCTCGCCTTCACCGCGGTCCACCCAGAAGGTGGGATGGAGGTTGCCGTCCCCTGCATGCGCAACGACTTTCAGGCGGACGTCGTGCCGGGCAGCCATGGCCTCCAACTCCGCGACATAGCGCACCAGCTGCGATTTCGGTACGGCGACGTCCTCCCCCACCCTGTAGAGATCGTCGACCTCGTCGCCGCGGCTGTGCCGCCTCAGATCGACGAGCCGGTCGGCTTCCTCGGATCCCTCGTCGCTGACGCTCGCCCCCAACCCGACGAGCGCCGCACGGATCGCTTCCGCTTCGGCCGCAGCTCCGTATCCATCGGTCCGGATGAGGAGGAGCGAACCGCCGCGCCGGCGGAGGTCGGACCCGTGGGCTCCGTCCAGTGCCTCGAGCGTCCTGCCGTCGAGCAGTTCGAGGATGGCGGGCTGTACCCGGGCACGACCGATGGCGAGCACACCCGCGGCGGCCGCCGGGAAACTGTCGAAGAACGCCGCCAGGGTACGCACGGTGCGCGGCAGGTAGCGAAGGCGCACCGTGATGCCGACGATGACGCCGAGCGTTCCCTCGGACCCGGTCATCAGTGCGGTCAGGTCATAGCCGGCCACACCCTTGAACGTCCGGTGCCCGGTGGACACGAGGGTCCCGTCCGCGAGCACGACGTCGAGTGCGAGGACCGAGTCACGCGTCACGCCGTACTTCGCGCAGCGGAGGCCACCGGCGTTCGTCGCGACGTTTCCGCCGATCGTGGACCAGCGGTAGCTTGCGGGATCCGGGGCGTACATCAGTCCGTGCTCCGCGACAGCGGCGTTGAGGTCGGCGTTGATGACACCGGGCTCGACGACGGCGGTCTCGTCGTCGGGGTTGACCTCCACGATCCTGTTCATGAGTTCCAATGACAGGATCACGCTGCCCTCGGTCGCGTGAGCACCGCCCGAGAGACCGGACCCAGCGCCTCGGCTGACGACGGGGACACCATGCCGTGTTGCCCATCCGAGGACTGCCTGGACGTCCTCGACGGACTGCGCCCGGATCACCGCGCTCGGAAGGATCGTCTGCACAACGGGGCCCTGGTCACGCGAGTAGTCGGCCAGGTCGGCCGGTGACGTCGACACCCGTCCCGGCAGTCCTGCTGCCAGTTCATCGATAGCTGCCTCGCTGATCATGATCCCCCCATGAAGCGCTGATAACGGGCGAGGGCCTCGGGCCAGAACTCCTGGTAGAAGTCGTAGATGGCTTGCGGGTCGGCCGTGGTCCACCCGGTATGGGTCAGTCTCAACGTGGTGGCGTCCTGCCCGCCCGTTATCTCCAGCCGCACCACCGTTGTCGAAGCCGACCCTGCATGCTTCCACCTCAGTTCGAGCCACTCCCCCGGCCGGCCCCCGGTCACTTCGCCCCACACGTTCTCGTCATCCTGCGCGGAGGTCTCGACCAGGGCGTTGTCCTCCAGACCGAAGAAACTGTCGTCTCCCCAGCGGCTCAACTCCCCGGCCGGCCACCACAGGTGGAGGTGTTCCGTCAGGCCCGCCCAGGCATGATCAGCCGGGGTGGGCACGGACACCGTCGTCCGTAGGTCCGGCCTCTCGCCGGGGGCGTCGGGAGCGGCGGAAGGATGCGAGAACAATCCAGTCATGATCCGACACTACCGCTGCCGATGGCCAGTACGGTCCCGGTCGGCCGGGCTGGACCCGGCCGGACCCAGCCGGCGACCATCCGATCCCGCGCGGCCGCACCGAGGCACGACCGGCCGCACTCCGGCATACCGACCGCCGGAGTATTCGGTGCCTCGTGCCGGGGCGGGTGTCCCAGCCAAGGCCTTCCGATCGCAGGGATCAGCGTTGTAGTGTGATGGCGTGATCGTCCCGGATGTCCCTCAGAACGCCGTGGCGGTCGCGGATCACTACGACGATCTGGATCCGATCTATCGTCGGGTGTGGGGCGAGCACGTCCATCACGGGCTATGGGCGACGGGTCGCGAGACGCCGGCCGACGCCGTCGAGGCATTGGTCGATACCGTCGGTGATCGGCTGCACCTCAAGCCGGGCGAGGCGTGCGCTGACATCGGCTGCGGCTACGGCTCCACCGCGCGGCAACTCGCGGTGACACGCGGCGTCGGCGTGACCGGCATGACGCTGTCCGCCGAGCAGGCCGAGTATGCCGCTGCGCACCCCGTACCCGACGTGGACATCCATCTCCGCGACTGGCTCTCCAACGGGCTTCCCGATGCCTCGGTCGATGCCGCGTGGGCGATCGAATCGAGCGAGCACATGGTCGACAAGCTCCAGTTCTTCGCCGAGGCGCACCGCGTGTTGTCGCCCGGCGGCCGTTTCGTCGTCTGCGCGTGGCTCGCCGAGACCGATGCCGGCCGTTGGAAGATTCGCCACCTGCTCGAGCCGATCTGCCGCGAAGGGCGCCTGCCCTCGATGGGCACTCGCGAGGAATACGAGGCGATGGCACTGGCGGCGGGCTTTACGATCGCCGACTATGAAGATGTCAGCCACCGCGTCGCGCGCACCTGGACAATCTGCGGACGTCGACTCGTGAAGGCCTTGCTCGTCGATCGTGAAATCCGTCGCCTCGCCTTCCGCTCACGCAATCGCATCTCCGTCCTGATCTTCCCCCGCCTGATCCTGGCCTACCGCACCGGCGCGATGCGTTACGGAATCTTCACGCTGTCGAAGGCGAGGGAGGACGGGGCCCGTCGCGAACCCGGCGACCCGACGCAGCAGGAGAGCGCCTGATCCTCAGCACTTTGATGGCGGGCCCCTCGCAGGCCCGGCCTTGCCCGGACGCGTCACGCAGGGCCTGGGCTGATGCCAGCCGGATTCCGGGCATGTGCGGCCCGGCATCCGCGTGCCGGCTGGTGCCGGTGCCGGTTCGGCGGGGTGGTGGGTTTAAGTGGGGAAGGCCCCGCACCTGGTGGTGCGGGGCCTTCCCGTTGAATGGTTGTCCGGCGGTGTCCTACTCTCCCACACTCTCTCGGGTGCAGTACCATCGGCGCTGTG
>NZ_JBTNDN010000008.1:0-101628 GCF_054510975.1 Arthrobacter rhamnosi
CCCCCCTCTCCCCCCCCCCCCCCCCCCCCCCCCCCCCCCCCCCCCCCCCCCCCCCCCCCCCCACCCCCCCCCACCCCGCCGCTGTGGCGACGCTGATGCTACTTCCCGACGCCGTCGGCGAGCCCCCGCACGAAGTACTTCTGCGTGAGGAAGAAGAGCAGGATGACCGGTACGGCGGCGATCGTCATGCCGGCGAAGACCACGGGGTATTCGGTCCCGTGCTTGCTCATCAGGTTCGTCAGCCCGATGGGCAGTGTCTGCAGGTCGCCGCCGCTCGTGAAGACCATGGCGAACAGGTACTCGTTCCAGGTGAACAGGATGTTCAGGATGACGCTGGAGACGAGGATCGGCTTGCACATGGGCAGGATGATGCTCCAGAACGCCCTCGCCTTGCCGGCTCCGTCCACGGCCGCCGCCTCGTCGATCTCGAGCGGAAGATCGACCATGTAGGCGCGGATCAGGAACGTGGTGAAGGGGATGCGGAACGCCACGTAGAGGATCAGCAGGGCCCAGAACGTGTTGTAGAGCCCGAGCGCCTGGAACATCTTGACGAGCGGGATCAGCGCGACGGCGGGGGCGAGCATGAGGCCACCGAGGATCAGGGCCAGCACGGTGCGGCTGAAGGGGATCTGCATCCGGGTGAGCCCGTACGCGGCCCACGCGCTGATGAAGACCGTGGCGATGGTCGATGTGACGGTGACCAGGATGCTCGTCACCAGGTAGCTGCTGACGCCGCGGTTCCACGCCTTCACGTAGTTGTCCCAGCTGAGCTGGAGCGGCAGCGCGAAGGGGTTCCCGAAGAGTTCGGTGTTGGTCTTGAATCCGTTCAGCACCATCCACAGCAAGGGATAGATCACGACGACGGCGAGGGCCAGCAGGAACGACGCCACGAAGGTTCGCGCGACGACGCCCAGAAGGCTTGTCCGGGTTACCATTCCACTCTCCTCTTTCGCGTGATGGCCAGTTGCAGGAGCGCGACGCCCAGTGTCAGGAGGAAGATGACCGTGGCGATGGCGGCTGCATAGCCGAAGTCGTTGCGGCCGAAGCCCATCCGGTAGAGCCAGCTGACCAGGACCTGGCTCGAGTTGTTGGGGCCTCCGCTGGTCATCACCATGACCTCGTTGAACACCTGGAAAGCGCCCGAGAGCGTCACGATGATCATCAGGCCCGTCATCTCGCGGGTGAGCGGGACCGTGACCTGGAGGAACCTGCGGACCGGGCCGATGCCGTCGAGCGAGGCGGCATCGTAGAGGTCCTGGGGGATGCGCTGGATGGCGATCGCGAAGAGCAGCGTGGAGTAGCCGAAGCCCTGCCACTGGCTCATGGCGATCACGGCCCAGATGGCCGTGCCCTCCTGCCCCAGCCAGGCCTGCGTCAGGAAGTCGAGCCCGACGCCCCGCAGGGCCGCATTCAGGATGCCGAGTTCCGGCTCGTAGATGAAGTAGAACAGCAGTCCCGCGACCGTCAGGGAGATCGCGGACGGGACGAAGTAGATGGCCCGCAGCGCACGCCGCCACCGCTCGGACCGCAGGCCCTCCACCAGCGCGGCGAGGAGCAGCGCGCCGAAGACCTGGCAGACCAGCGAGACCGCGGCGTAGGCGGAGTTGTTCAGCAGGGCGTGCCAGAACACCGGATCGCCGACCAGCTTCTCGTAGTTGGCCAGCCCGACGAAGGAGGACCCGCCTCCATAGATGTCCCACTCCATGACGCTGTACTGCAGGTTCTGGAGCAGGGGGAGGTAGACGAACACTCCCAGGATCAGGAGTGCCGGAGCAACCCACGCCCAGCCCCGCGTCCTGCGGCGCCGCCGCACCGCCGCTTCCCCGGTCCGGGGAAGCAGGGGTGCGGCGGGTTCGGCCCTACTTGGCGCTGTCTGAAGCGGCGCGGACACTGCTCAGAACCTCTTCGGGAGTCTCGGATCCGGACACCAGCGCCTCGCCGCCGGCGAGCCAGGCGTCCGCGACGTCGGGCACCGTGACGGCGTCGAGCCACCCGAGCAGGTAGCTGGCCTCGTTGAGCTTCTCGACGCCCTCGACGACGGCGGGGCTCGCCGTCGACTCGGAGACGGCACCCACGATGGTGCTCGGCTGGCTGAAGGGCGCCCCGGCGAGCTTCTCCGCGTTGGCCTTGGTGGTCACGAACTTGAGGAAGTCGACGGCAAGCGCCTGGCGCGGGGACCGGGCGTTGACCATCATGCCCTCGGGGGATCCCTCCAGTGCGGCGGGGTCACCCTCGGCGCCCTCGGGCGCCGGCAGGGCGAAGATCCCGAAGTCGTCGGCGGTGATCTTCGAGGAGTCCGTGACCACCGAGTCGAACTCCAGGATCTCCTGGAAGTACATCGCCGCCTGGCCGGCCGACTGGGCCTGCTGGGCGGTCGAGTACAGCACGCCGTTGGAGTCCGATCCGGTGGCGGTGCAGTCCTGGACCACGGCCTGGAACTCCTCGAGCGACTTCGCGTAGCCCGGGTGGCCCCAGGTGGCGGTCGCGGGGACGAAGTCCTTCTCGAGGACGTCCTGCGGCACGTTGTAGGCGAAGAGCTGCTGGAGGAAGTGCAGTCCGGGCCAGCCGTCCTTGTTGCCGAAGGCCAGCGGCTCCACGCCCTGCGCCTCGAGCTTCGGGCAGGCGGCGATCAGTTCCTCGAACGTGGTGGGGACGGCGACACCGGCCGCGTCGAAGAGGGCCTTGTTGTAGCCCATGAACTTCCCGTTGTTGTACAGGGGGACGGCGTAGTACTTGCCGTCCTGGGCGAAGGCATCCAGCGATGCGGCCCCGAACGTGCCGCCCCACTCCGAGTCGGGGGACAGCACCGCGCTGAGATCCGTGGCCAGGCCGCCCTCGATGAACTTGTCGGCGTAGTCGCCGGTCCACGAGAAGTAGATGTCGGGCAGTGCCGAGGAGGCGACGAGGGTCTTCGTCTTGTCCTTGATGCTCTGGTCCGTCTCCTGGATGATCTCGAAGTCCACATCCGGGTGCAGGGACGTGTACTCGGCGGCGAGGTCCTCGAAGTAGGGGGACAGCGGTTCGCCGCCGAACTTCGTCAGGATCGAGAGGGTTCCCTCGTATTCGGGCGGAGCGGTGAGGTCTGCTGCCTCGACCTCGGCTCCCCCTCCGCAGGCCGTCAGGCTCACCAGTGCTGCGGCGGTGACCGCGCATGCCCTCAGTCGGACGTTCTTCATGGCCGATCCTCCTTCATTGACCGGGACCTGCCCGGAAGCCTCCGCTGCGGATCGACGACTGCCCGGTGGGCCGCTCCGTCTCCGCGTGGTGCGGATCACAGTAGCGCAAGATTGATACCGGTACCAGTATGAGGGGCGATTATTTCCCGACGTCGATTCAACGCCCTCGAGAATTAGAAGGAATGGTTGACGCTGCAGATTTTCCCGTGCAACGATGTGCCGGTGATACCGGTATCAGTCCGGTCACCTCGCCTCTTCCGAAGGGATCATCATGCTGAAGTTCGATGAGGACCAGTTCCTCACCCGCGCCCGGAGCTTCCTGGGCCTCCAGCCGCGCATAGAAGAAATCGTCGCCGGCCTCTCCGACGTCGACGCCGTCTTCCTCATCGGGTCGGGAGGAACCTACGCCGCGATGTGGCCCTACGAGCACCTCCTGCGCCGCAACACCAGGATCCCGGTCCGCTCCGCCATCGCGGCGGAACTGGTCCTCTCGGGCGATGCCCTGCTCAACGAGCGGGCGGTCGCCGTCTTCGCCTCGGCCTCGGGCACCACCGAGGATGTCATCCAGGCCATCGAGTACTGCCGCGCCCGCGGTGTCCGCACCGTCGGATTCACCGGGATCGCCGACAGCCCGATCGCACAGGCCGTCGACTACGCACTCATCACCGAGCCCGACGCCTGGCCGTTCGACCTGGGTCTGCTGCTCTTCACCACGCGGTTCCTGTCCGAACGCGGCGAGTTCGCCGGCTACGACAAGCTCGTCGACCAGCTGCCGGCCGTACCGGCGGCCCTCGTCGAGGTGGCCCGCCAGGCGGAGCCCGTGGCCGAGGCATTCGCGGCCCGCCATAAGGACACCGACTACCACTTCGTCGTGGGCAGCGGCAACCTCTGGGGCCACGCCTACCTGTACTCCATGTGCATCCTCGAGGAGATGCAGTGGCTGCGCACCACCCGGGTGCACGGTGCGGAGTTCTTCCACGGTTCCCTCGAGCTGATCGAGCCCGACACCAGCGTCCTGCTCTTCGTCGGCGAGGACGAGACCCGCCCCCTGATGGAGCGCGTCGTGAGGTTCTCGGAGAAGTACTCGCAGGCGACCACCGTCCTCGATACCGCGGACTACGCGCTGGAGGGGGTCGACGACGAATTCCGCGGCCTGCTCGGCCCGCTGGTGATGGACACGATCACCAGCCGGATCAGCAAGCACCTCGAGAAGCAGCGCGACCACTCGCTCGACCTGCGCCGGTACTACCGGGTCGTCGAGTACTGAGCCCAGCGGACGGCGAGTCCCTCGTTCCCGGCCGGGTGCCCGTCACCCGGCCGGGACTCCTTCGAGCAGCAAGGCACCCATGCGCGTTCTCGGCTACGGCGACAACATCGTCGACCGCTTCATCGACCGCCGCACCTCCTACCCGGGCGGCAACAGCGTCAACTTCTCCGTCTTCGCGCGCCGCCTCGGCGCCGATGCGGCTTACCTCGGCGTCTTCGGGAACGACCGCTTCGGCGACCTGCTGAAGGAATCCCTCCTCGCGGAGTCCGTCGACATCTCATGCTCGGTCACGAGGAACGGGCCGAGCGGCTGGACGAACATCCGGCTCGAGGCCGGGGAGCGCCAGTTCCTGGACTGGAACGATGGCGGGATCACGCTCGCCGAGCCGCTGCGGCCGTCCGCCGAGGACCTCGCGTACCTGGCCGGGTTCGACGTCGTGCACTCCAGCGTCTATTCCGGCATCGAGGAGCACCTGCCCGCCGTCCGGGCCGCCGTCCCCCGTGTGAGCTTCGACTTCTCCGCGGACGACGACCGGCGGTCCGATGCCTACCTCGCCGCGGTGTGCCCCTCGGTGGACCTGGCGCAGTTCTCCTCCGCGGACCTCGATGATCGGGAGACGCGCGATCTCCTCTCGACGGCGATCCGCCACGGCGCCGGCGCCGCCCTGGCGACCCGCGGCACCGAGGGCGCCCTGTTCCTCGACGGCGGCACGTTCTACGAGGACGGGGCGCAGTACGTCCCGCCGTCGTCCGTAGTCGACACCATGGGCTGCGGGGACGCGTACCTGACGGCGTTCCTCCTGCGGCTGCTGCAGGCCGGCTGGTCGCGCGACCGGCGCGTGGATGCCGTCGACGTCGCAGCCTCGATGCACGCGGCCGCCCGCTATTCCGCGCAGCAGTGCACGGTCGAGGGCGCGTTCGGGCATGGCTGGCCGTTCTCCGACGAGGATCCCGACGAGGCCCGGGCAGCCCTGGTCGGGCCCAGCGCACCGCTGCCTCGTTACCATTAGCCCATGGCGTCCGAGCATCCTCCCACCAGCGCCCCCACCATCTCAGACGTCGCGGCGGAAGCGGGTGTGGGGCGCGCGACGGCGGCGCGCACGCTGGGCGGCTACGGCTCGGTCAGCGCCGTCGCCCGCGAGCGGGTCCTGGCCGCCGCCGAGCGCCTCGGCTATCGGTCCAACATCCTCGCGCGCAGCATGACCACGGGCGTTACCAATTCCCTCGGGATCGTCGTGGCCGACATCGGGAACACGTTCTTCTCCGGCCTCATCCGCGGAGCGTCGGACGCGGCGAGCGCGAGGAACCTCGACGTGATCGTCATCAGCACCTACGAGGACCTGGCGGCCGAGCGCCACGCCGTCGGCGTCCTCCTCGACAAGCAGGTGGACGGCATCGTGGTGTCCTCGGCCGCGGTCGGCGCGCCCGAGGCCGAGCACCTCACCGAGGCGACCCGGCGCGGCACCCCCGTGGTCCTGATCGACCGGCTTGTCCCGGGGCTGCACCTCGACGCCGTGGTCGTCGACAACCGGGCGGAGGCCCGGCGCGTGACGCGGACGCTCATCGAGGCGGGCCATCGGCGGATCGGTTTCCTGTGGGGCCCGACGACCGACGCCGGGATCGACACCCTGGACGACCTCCTGACCGTCAACACCCGCAGCCTGTGGAGCGATGCGGAGCGGCTGCGGGGGTATCTGGACGCGCTCCGGGACGCGGGCATCCCCTACTCGCCCGCCCTCATCACCACCGGAGCGAAGACGGAGGCGTCGGCGGCGCAGGCCGCCTCCGCCATGCTGCGGTCGGACGATCCTCCCACCGCCCTCTTCGCGACCGAGGCGGAAGCACTCATCGGCGCCCTTCATGCCGTCCAGGACCTGGGGCTCTCCTACCCGGGCGACGTGTCCCTCGTGGGCTTCGACGACACGTCCTGGGCGACCGTCATGCAGCCGCCGCTCACGATGATCGCCCAGCCGGTGGACGCGATGGGGCGGTTGGCGGTGGAGCAGGTCGCGTCCCGCATCGGCTCGCCGGAGTACGAGCCCCGGCTGCACATGCTCCCCGCGGAGCTCATGGTCCGTTCGTCCATCGGGCCGCCCTCCCGCGTGCAGCAGGCCACGCCGGCGGGGAAGGCCTGAGCCCTCCCCGTCGGCGCTCTGCGCGTCGCGGGGTTCCCCTCTCAGGCGAAGCGTCCGGGCCGGAAGGTCTCCAGCATCGGGTGCTTGCGTCCGGTCACGATCTCGTTCGCCAGCAGTTCGCCGCCGATGAGCCCGAGGGTGGCGCCGGAGTGGGTGAACGCGACGAAGCATCCGGGCACGGTCCCGAGTTCACCGAACACGGGTTCCCCGTCGCCGGGGATGGGCTTGCGGCCGATCTTCCAGGACGCGGCCGTGAGCCGGGGCTCGCCCTCCAGCAGCTTCGCGGCCTCGTCGGCGAGCTCGTTCACGACCTCCTCCGGGATGGAATACGTCCCGTCGGCGTTCTGCGTGATGCTCTCCTCGTACCAGTCGTGGTCGAGCGCGAAGGTGTTGCCCGGGTTGGGCCGCACAGCCGCCCGCGGGGTGTTCATCACCGTCCTCGCGGGGTGTTCCACGGGAGCGGTGGTCACGAGCATCGACACCGGTGAGGCGTCGGCGATCTCCACGCCCAGTTCGGCGACGACGGCGGGGGTCTGCGGTCCGCAGGCCACGACGACGACGTCGGCCGGGAAGGACCCGGCGTTCGGGGTCTCGATGCCGGCCGCACGCCCGCCCTCGACGAGGACGCGTGCCGTGCCGGCGTGGGTCACGAGCTCGCCCCCGCGGGCGGTGAACTCCTCCATCAGGAAGTCGATCAGGTGCGGCAGGCTCACCCAGCCCTCACCCGGGTTGAAGATCGACACGGTGCCGACCGCGTCCTCGCTGATCCCCGGCGTGTGGTCGTTCACGCTGGCCGGGGACACCAGGACCGAGTCGTAGGCGTGGGCCTTCTCGTATTCGTGGCGCGCCACCGTGTCCTGGTCCGAGCCGGCGTCGGCCCAGTGGAGGCCGCCGTCGAAGCGCAGCCAGTCGCGGGACGGGCCCGCGGCGAACAGTGTCCGGTACCGGTCGATGCCGCACACGCGCAGCTGGTGGTACGGGGAGGTCCGCTCCCCGGCGCTGTTCAGCCAGGACAGGGACCTGCCCGAGGCGCCGCTCGCGAGCTCCGCCTCGGTGACCAGGACCACCGATGCGCCCTCGCGCAGGAGGTGCACCGCCGTCGAGACCCCGAGGATCCCGCCGCCGAGGACTGCGACGCGTCGTGTTGGTTCAGCCGTGCTCATGGGTTGATTCCTTCGTGGTAGATGCAGGTGATGGAGCCGGAGCCGGGTGTCCGCTCCGGGAGTGCAGGTCCTCGATGATCCGCAGGACGTCGATGGAGTCCTGCGGGTCGACGGGCAGCGGACCCTCGCCGCGCAGGGCGCGGGCCAGGAGGTCGTAGAAGGCGGGATAGTCCCCGCGCTCGGCCGGGACGCGGCGCTCCGAGGTCCCGTCCGAGACGGCGCCCCAGGCCTCCTCCGGTTCGACGCCGTACTCCTCCGCGGCGGGATCGGCGCCCGCTGCCAGGGCGGGCTCCTGGCGGTCGAGCCCCCATTTCGTATAGGCGCCGGAGGACCCGGAGACGGTGAACCGGGCGCCGGGCCGGGCTGCGAACCCGCTCATCCAGAGCCGCGAACGGACCCCCGAGGCGTGGCGCAGGGAGACGAAGCTGTCCTGGTCCGCGGCCGCATCCGCGGTCCTGCGGTCCAGTTCGCCGTACGCTTCCTGCACCGGGCCGAACAGGCGGATGGCCTGGTCGATGAGGTGGGCTCCGAGGTCGTGGAGGATGCCGCCGCCCTCGGTGACGGTCGTGGTGTCCCGCCAGTTGCCGAAGCCGCCCGGCCGCCACCATTCGAAGCGGCTCTCGAACGTGTGGACGTCCCCCAGCTCGCCCGATGCGAGGAGTCTCCCGAGCGTCAGGAAGTCCGCGTCCCACCGGCGGTTCTGGAACACGGTCAGCAGCACGCCGGCCTCCGCCGCCTCCTGCAGGAGGAGCGTTCCCTCGGAACTCGTGGGGACGAACGGCTTGTCGGCGACCACGTGGATGCCCCGCGCGAAGGCCTGCCGCGCCTGCTCGGCGTGCGTTCCCGGCGGAGTGCCGAGCACGACGACGTCCAGCCCGACCTCCCCGGCGTCGATCAGTGCGAACAGCTCGGCAGGGGTGCCGACGATCCGGGCGGAGGGGTAGCTCGCCCGGGCGTCCTGCGCCCGCTGCGGGTCGGCGGTGACGATCACGTCGAGGGCGAAGTCCGCGTTCGCCGCGACGAGCGGGGCGTGGAAGACCTTGCCGGAGATCCCGAACCCGAGGATCGCCGTGCGGAAGGGCCGGCGCATCAGAGCACCTCCGAGAGGAAGCGCTGCAGGCGTGCGCTGCGGGGGTTGTCGAAGATGTCCTCCGGTCGGCCGGCTTCGACGACCTCGCCCTCGTCCATGAAGACCACCTGGTCCGCGACTCGACGGGCGAAGCCCATCTCGTGCGTCACCACCGCCATGGTCATGCCGCGCTCGCACAGACCGGCCATGAGCGTGAGGACTCCCTTGACGAGTTCCGGGTCGAGGGCGGAGGTGGCTTCGTCGAAGAGCATGACCTCCGGTTCCATCGCCAGTGCACGGGCGATGGCCACCCGCTGCTGCTGTCCGCCGGACAGGTCGCGCGGCCGGTGGTCGGCGCGCTCCCCCAGCCCCACCTCGGTGAGGCGCCGTCGGGCGCGCTCGGTGGCCTCGCTCTTCGACATCCCCTTGACCTTCCAGAGGGCGAGGGCGACGTTCTCCAGGGCGGTGTGGTCCGGGAAGAGGTTGAAGTGCTGGAACACCATGCCGATCCTGCGGCGCAGGACGTCCGGCCGGACGCGCAGGGCGTCCTCGCCGTCCAGCAGGACGTCACCCGAGCTGGGCTCGTGCAGCCGGTTGATGCCCCGCAGCAGGGTCGACTTGCCGGACCCGGACGGGCCGATGATGCAGGTGGTGGTGCCGGGAGCGATCTCGAGGCTGACGTTGCGGAGAACCGGGACGTCGCCGTACGCCATGCACAGGTTCTTCAGCTGGAGGCTGGAACCGCGGAAGGTGAGCTGGTCGGCGGAGGTGCTGGTGGTGCTGCTCATGTGTTGCTCCCTGTGGTGAGCGGGGTGACCGCATCGAGTTCTGTGACTTCCTTGAGCCCGCTCGTCGGAGCCGCGGGCCGGCGGCGGCCGGTGCGGAAGCGCTGGTCGAAGTAGTTCACGAGGTGCGTGAGCGGGACGGTGACGACGAGGTAGAAGATGCCCGCCAGCACGAGCGGCGAGAGGTTCCCCGTGTTCACTGCGGCGTCCTGGCCGACGCGGAAGAGTTCGCGCTCGGAGACGAGCAGGCCCAGGAAGTAGACCAGGGACGAGTCCTTGACGATCGCGATGAACTGGTTCACGAGTGCCGGCAGCACCCGCCGGACGCCCTGCGGGATGACCACGAGTGCCATGGCCCGTCCGTAGTTCATGCCGAGGGCACGGCAGGCCTCCAGCTGGCCCTTGTCCACGCTCTGGATGCCGGCGCGGAAGATCTCGCCGATGTAGGCGCTGGCGATGAGGCTCAGCGCGATGATGCCCAGCGGGTACGGTGACGGCCCGAAGATGCTCTGGCTGACCTTCGCGAAGCCCTGCCCGATCAGGAGGATGGTCAGGATCGCGGGGAGGCCCCGGAACAGGTCGGTGTAGATCCGCGCGGGGATCCGCAGCCAGCGGGAGGTGGAGATGCCCATGACGGCGACCACCATCCCGAGGACGAGGCCGATGACGGTGGAGGCGGCGGAGATCACGAGCGTGTTCACGAGGCCCACCGTCAGGAGCTGTGGTGCGACGGTGAGCATCGAGTCGACGTCGAAGAAGGTCTTGACGAGGTTGTCGAGGAAGTCCATGAGGGGCTCTCAGTTCGTTGGGTGCGACACCGGGGAGGCGCGCAGTGCCGGCCGTGCGGCTACTTGCTCGTGGGAGCCGGGGTCGCCGTCTGCTCGGCGCTCGGCAGGTACTGCTCGGGCATTGGGGAGCCGGGGAACCACTTCTCGTAGAGCTCCTTCCACGTGCCGTCCTCCATGGCGTCGCCGAGGGCCTCGTTGAGCGCGGCCTTGAACTCTTCCTTGTCCTTGGCGATGGCGAAGCCCGCCGGTGCGTCGAAGGACGGGATGTCCGCTGCGGACACCAGGCCGAACTTTTCCATGTAGTCCTGGGCGGCCTCGTAGTCGAGGAAGTGCGCATCGACGGCGCCGCTGTTCACAGCGGCGATCGCGGTGTTGTTGTCGGGGAACCGCACGAGGTCCGACTCCGCGAAGTTCTTCACCGCGTAGGCCTCCTGCAGCGTCCCCTGAACGACGCCGATGCGGTGGCCTGCGACGTCCTGCTCGCTGCCGATGCCCGAGTCCTCGCGGGTGATGAGGGTCAGGTAGCCGGCGAGGTAGCCGTCGCTGAAGTCGACGGTCTGCTGGCGCTCCTCGGTGATCCCGATCGCTGCCACTCCGACGTCGAACTGCTCGTTGGCGACGGCGGAGAGCAGGCCGGAGAAGTCCTGGCCGGTGAAGACGACGTCGTCGACCCCGATGCGGTGGGCGACGTCGGTGAACAGTTCGACGTCGAAGCCCGTGAATCCCCCCGACTCGTCGGTGAAGGTGTACGGCTTCGAATCCCCGAGGCTCGCCACGCGGATGGTCCCGGGCTCGATCAGGCCGTAGGGGTTCTCCTCCCCGCTCGAGGCGGCGGTGCCGCCGCAGCCGCTCAGGGTGAGGGTTGCTGCGAGTGCGGCCGCAGCCAGGGCGAGGGGGCGGGAGAGAGTGCGCATCATGTCCGGGTACTCCAAAGGGTTCTGGTGGGGTGGTGGCCCGTGCTCGCTGTCGGCAATGCCTTGGCCTTGCTTGTTGAGTCCGGTCTCACCTGCCTAGAATGAGACCGGACTCACACGGGTTGGTGAAGAACGTACCCCGCGCTCCGACGTAGGTCAACTCTTTTCGGAAAGGGCTTCATGGAATCTTCTTCAGCGTCCCGCTACACGACCGTTGCCGATGTCGCACGCCTCGCCCAGGTGTCCAAGGCGCAGGCAGCACGCGCCCTCGGCGGCTACGGCGCGGTCAGCGACGAGGTCCGCTCCCGCGTCCTGGCTGCCGCGGAAACACTGCAGTACCACCCCAACGAGCTGGCCCGGAGCATGAACACGGGCCGCTCGAAGACGATCGGCGTCGTCGTCGGGGACATCGAGAACCCCTACTTCAGCCTCGCGATGCGCGGCATCTACGACACCTCGAAGGCCGGCGGCTTCGACGTCATCCTGATCAACACCGGGGAGGACCTCGCCACGGAGATCGACGCCGTCAACGTCCTCCTGGACAAGCGGGTGGACGGGATGATCGTCGCGCCTGTCACCCGGTCCTCCAGCACGCACCTCAACCGCGTGGTCGATTCGGGACGCCCGGTGGTCCTGCTGGACCGGAAGCTGCCGAGCCTGCCGGTGGACTCCGTCGTCGCCGAGATGCGGCAGGTGTCCTACGAAGCCGCGCGCCACCTCCTCGACGAGGGGCACACGCGGGTCGGTTACATCTCCTCCCTCGATGTCGGTGGTGTCGGGTTCACGCTGGACCTGGACCTCGGCACGAATCCCGTCACCGAGAGGCTCGCGGGCATCCGCCAGGCCTTCAACGAGGCCGGCGTGGCCCTGCCGACCGACCTGATCCGCCTCGGGGCAGGCAAGCAGCACAGCATCGGCGATCTGGTGCAGGCATTGGTGACGGGCCCGGATCCGGCCACCGCCATCGTCGCCTCCGACAGCGTGATAGCCCTCGAAGCCCTCGCGGAACTCCAGCGCGCCGGCGTCCGCATCCCCGACGACGTCTCGTTCCTCATGTTTGACGAGCTGCCCTGGGCTGGCCTGATGACGCCGCCCATCACGGTGGTCGCCCAGCCCGTGTACGACCAGGGCGTCGCCGCGGCGGCGCTGCTGCTCCGGCGCATCGGCGGGGACCGCAGCGAGCCCGAGCACCTGGCCCTGCCGTCCCGGCTCATCCGTCGCGGATCGGTCGCGCCGGTCGGGTCCGCGATAGCCGCTGCCCCGGCCTGACGCCGGGGAGGCGCGGATTCGGGGCACGGTCCGGAAAGGCCGATACTGGCAGGATGACCACTACCACCCGCCATCCGGAGGATTCATGAAGATCGCACTGCTCGGCGTCGGACGCATGGGCCACGAACTCGGCGTGCACCTGCTCGCAGCCGGCCACGAACTCACCGCGTGGAACCGGACGGCCGGTGCCGTCGAACGCCTCTGCGAGGCCGGGGCCACCCAGGCGGATTCGCCCGAGGACGCCGTCCGGGACGCCGACGTCGTCCTGACGGTACTCTTCGGCCCGGACACCGTCCGCGAGGTGGTGCTGTCCGGGCTGGAGCTGCCCGCCGAGGCCGTCTGGTTCGACGTCACGACCGTCTCCCCCGACGACGCCCGCGAGTTCGCCGAGTACGCGGCTGCCGCCGGGGTCCGCTACGTCCACGGGCCCGTCATCGGGAGCCTCGCCCCGGCACGTGCGGGCCAACTCGGTGTGCTGCTCGGCGGCGCGCCAGAGGATGTCGACGTCGTCGAACCCCTCGCCGCCCTGTGGGGTGACAGTGAGCGCCTCCGCCGCGTCGCGACGCCGTCGGACGCCGCGACCGGGAAGCTGCTCGCCAACCTCGCACTCGGCATCACCCTGCAGGGCCTCGTCGAGGCGCTGCGCCTGGGCAAGGCGAACGGGCTGGACGCCGAAGCCGTCCTCGACCTGCTCCAGGGGACCGGCCTCGGGGCCATCGCCGGCATGAAGGGCCCGGTCATCACCGGGGGCACGTTCAGGGACACCCAGTTCTCCGCGGACCTGCTCGCCAAGGACGTGCGGCTGATGCTGCGCTCCACCCCCGATCCTCTCCCCGCCGTCACGGCGGTCCTGCAGTCACTCACCGAGGCGCAGCGCGCGGGAGCGGGCGACGACGACATCGCCGTGATCGCGAAGCCGGAACGAGGCCAGGACTGACGGCCGGGGCCGGGGACCCCGTCAGTCGACCTGCGGGAAGCCGAGGTCGATCGCCGACGTGGACGGGTCGGGCCAGCGGGTGGTGACGACCTTCCCGCGGGTGTAGAACCGGATGCTGTCCGGCCCGTACATGTGGGTGTCGCCGAACAGCGAGTCCTTCCAGCCGCCGAACGAGTACGTTCCGACGGGCACCGGGATCGGGACGTTGACGCCCACCATGCCGGCTTCCGCTTCGACCTCGAACTGGCGCGCCGCTCCGCCGTCGCGCGTGAAGATCGCGACCCCGTTGCCGTACTGGTTGTCGTTGACGAGGCGCACGGCGTCGGCGTAGGTCTCGACGCGGACCACGGCCAGCACCGGGCCGAAGATCTCGTCGTCGTACACCTTCATGCCGGGCTTCACGTGGTCCACGAGGGAGACGCCGAGGAAGAAGCCGTCCAAGTCGAAGTGCTGCTGCGTCCCGTCGACGACGACGGTGGCACCCTCGGCGGGGGCGTTGGTGACGTAGGAGGCCACCCGGTCCCGGTGCTCCGCAGTGATGAGCGGACCCATCTCGGAGTGCGGATCGATCCCCGGGCCGATCCTCAGTGCACCGATGCGTGTCCTAACCGCGTCCACGAGCTCGTCGGCGATCCAGCCCACGGCGACCACGACGCTGATGGCCATGCACCGCTCCCCCGCGGATCCGTAGGCGGCGGAGACGGCCGCGTCCGCTGCCATGTCGAGGTCGGCGTCGGGCAGCACCACCATGTGGTTCTTGGCTCCGCCGAGGGCCTGGACGCGCTTGCCGTTGGCCGCCGCGCGCGAGTAGATGGTCCTGGCAATCGGCGTGGAGCCGACGAAGCTCACGGCTTTCACGCCGGGGTGGTCGAGAATGGCCTCCACGGCCTCGCGGTCCCCATGCACCACGTTGAGCACGCCGTCCGGCAGCCCGGCCTCGGAGAAGAGCTCGGCGATGAACACCGAGGAGGACGGGTCCTTCTCACTGGGCTTCAGCAGCACCGTGTTCCCGCAGGCGATGGCGCTGCCGATCATCCACAGCGGCACCATGGCGGGGAAGTTGAACGGCGTGATGCACGCGACCACGCCCACGGGCTGGCGGATCGAGTGGACGTCGACGCCGGTGGACACCTGCTCGGACCGCTCACCCTTGAGCATGTGGCCCAGCCCGGTCGCGAACTCGATGTTCTCCAGCCCGCGGGATATCTCGCCCTCCGCGTCCGAGAGGACCTTGCCGTGTTCGCTGGTCAGGATCGCGGCGAGCTCGGACTTCCGTTCGGTGAGCAGCTGGCGGACCCGGTAGAACACCGCGGCCCGCTTCGCCAGGCTCGCCGAGCGCCAGCCGGGCAGGGCGGCCTCCGCTGCGGAAACGGCCTCGTCGACGCGCGACGGCGATGCGAGGGCCACCTCCTTCTCCTGCTTCCCCGTGGCGGGGTTGAAGACGGGGCCGAAGCGCTCGGCGTCGGCCACGCGTGCGCCGTCGATGTAGTGCGGGATCTGCTGCATGGGAATCCTTCGGTTGGAGGCTAGAGCGTGCCGTCGACGAGCTTGATGATCATGGAGCAGTCCTTGCCGCCCTGGCCGTCGTCGATGAGCCGCTGGAAGAGCTGCTGGACGTGCTCGCCGATCTCCAGCGGGGTGTTCGTATCGCGTGCCGCCGCGACCGCGAGCCCGATGTCCTTGTTCGCCAGGTCCGTGGTGAAGGTCGGCGCGAAGTCGTTGTTCGAGGCGGCGGTCTCCACCACTCCGGGGACCGGGTACCAGGTGCGCAGCGCCCAGCTGTCACCCGAGGACACCGAGGCGATGTCCCAGAACACCTGCTTGTCGAGGCCGAGCCGGTCCGCGAGCACCGCCCCCTCGGCCGTCGACGCGAGGTTGATGAAGAGCATGAGGTTGTTGCAGATCTTCGCGGCCTGGCCGGTGGTCGGGCCGCCGGTGGGGATGATGTTCCGCGCCATCGGTTCGATGAACGCGGTGGCATCCTTCACCGCACCCTCCTCACCTCCGATCATGAAGGTGAGCGTCCCGGCCTTCGCCCCACTGATGCCGCCCGAGACGGGGGCGTCCACGAAGCGGAATCCCTTCTCGGCGGCTGCCGCGTGGAGGGCCGCCGCGGAGTCGATGTCGATCGTGGACGAGTCGACCAGCAGCGTCGACGGATCGGCGGAGGCCAGGATCCCGTCGTCGCCGAGGTACACCGCCCGGGCGTGGTCACCCTTCGGGAGCATCGTGAACACGACGTCCGCCCCCTCGGTCACCTCCGCGATCCCCGACACCGGCGTGACGCCGGCCGCCTCGGCAGCCGCTACCGCGTCGGCGCTGAGGTCGAAGCCCCGCACCGTGTGGCCTGCCCGCACCAGGTTGGCGGTCATGGGGCCGCCCATGTTCCCGAGTCCTATCCAGCCGATCGTTGCCATGTCCGGGCTCCTTCGCTCGTGGGTCTGCAGGGGGACGACGACGACGCTCACCTGCCGCCGTCGTCGTCCCCGGGGTGGTTCCGGTATCGCGCAGTTCCGGCCTGCGGCCGCTACTGCGTCGGGCTACTGCTTCGCGGCTACTTCTTGGCGGCGGCGAGCAGGTCCGCCGTGCCGCGCGCATCGGCCTCGTCGACGTCGAGGAGCGAGATGCCGCGGGTCTCGCGGAGCAGGAGGACCGCGACGATGGTCACGCAGCAGGCGAGCAGCAGGTAGACGGCGACCGGGGTCGTGGATCCGTAGTCCCGCAGCAGGGTCGTCGCGATGATCGGCGCGAGGGAACCGGCGACGATCGAGGTGACCTGGTAGCCCAGGGAGACGCCCGAGTACCGCATGCGGGTGGGGAACATCTCGGCCATGATGGCGGGCTGGCCCGCGTACATGAGGGCGTGGAACATCAGTCCGATGCTGACGGCCGCGAGGATGATGGCGTCGTTGCCGGTGTCCATCATCGGGAAGGCGAAGAAGCCCCAGGTGGCGCCGAGCACGGCACCGGCGAGGTACACCGGCTTGCGTCCCACCCTGTCGGAGAAGCGCCCCACGACCGGGACGGCGCAGAAGTGCAGGAAGTGCGCCACGAGCAGGAGCAGGAGGATCCGCGTGCGGTCCTCGCCGACCACGGTGCTCAGGTACGTGATGCTGAAGGTGACCACGAGGTAGTACAGGATGTTCTCGGCGAAGCGCAGGCCCATCGCGGTGAAGACGCCGCGGGGGTAGCGCCGGAAGACCTCGGCCACTCCGTAGCCCTTGGCTTCCTCGACGACCTCCTTGCGGGCCTCGAGGAAGATCGGCGCGTCGTTGACCTTGGTGCGGATGTAGTACCCGACAAGGACGATCACGGCGGAGAGCCAGAATGCCACGCGCCAACCCCAGCCGAGGAACGCCGTCTCGTCCAGCACGGCCGAGAGACCGAACAGGACGCCCGTGGCGAGGAGGTTGCCCAGCGGGACGGCCGACTGCGGCCAGCTGGCCCAGAAGCCGCGGCTCCGGTTCGGGCTGTGCTCGGCGACCAGGAGGACCGCGCCTCCCCACTCACCGCCGACGGCGAATCCCTGGATGAAGCGCAGCACCACGAGCAGCCCCGGGGCCCAGTAGCCCACCTGGTCGAACGTGGGCAGGCAGCCCATGAGGAACGTCGAGACGCCCACGAGAATGATGCTCAGCTGCAGCAGCTGCTTGCGCCCGTACTTGTCGCCGAAGTGGCCGAAGACGATGCCGCCGATGGGACGGGCCACGAACCCGACCGCGTAGGTCAGGAAGCCGGCGATGATCGCATCGAGCTCCGAGTCGGCGTTGGGGAAGAAGACGGTGGCGAAGACGAGCGTCGCCGCCGCCGCGTAGAGGAAGAACTCGTACCACTCGACCACGGTGCCGGCCATCGAAGCGACGACCACCTTCTTCAGGCCCGACTGTTCGACGTCGGCCTCCTGGCGGTGCGGCGGGGTGTGCTGGGTTGAACTCATGCGGGCTACTCCTTCGGGTGTCTTCGTCGACACGTCCTCGATGATGCGGTTCGCCGTGAGCGGCCTCCGCTAGCCGGTGCGCATTGTGATGAGGGGCACACCGGAGCGTTAGAAGTATTTCGCCCGGCGGTGGCATGATCAACGCCGATTAGTGCAGAGCCCTTCTGCATTTACGCACAACGCGACGCTGCGGCTGGGCATTCGAGTGATTCCGAATGACCTGTGTGAGGGGCCAACCATCCGGGTACGGTACGAAGTATGGCTACCCCCGATACTCCCGGTCCCGATGCAACCCACCAGCGCCCCGAGGGTGTTTCCGACATCACGGTCGAAGCACTCGGAAAACTGTCCGAAGCACTCGAGGTCGTGGAACATGCTCGCGGACTCCTCTACGGGTTCCACCGACTCACCGGCACGGCGGATCTCAACCTCTCCGAAGCCGAAGAACTGTTCCGCAAAGCGGGCCACACGGACATCGCCGACAAACTCGCGAGTGAGATCATCGGCCGCAACGTGATCGAGGGGCGGTGGACGTTCCAGATCATGGAGGACTACGACGACCACTACTACTCCGAGTTCAAGGCCTTCGAGAAGGGAGCCCGCGATGCCCTGGTCGAGGGCAAGCGCCACCTCTTCGAAGCGGAGATGAAGGAAGACCGCCGCACCAAGGGCAAGGAGCACCACGAGGCCCTGCCACCCGAGGCCTGAGCGCCGCCACTGCTGCTCCTTCCCAGCGTTTTTCCTGCGTTTTCCGGATTGTCCGAAGCATCTGTTAGACAAGGGAAGTCACGAATCGAATCCTGCGTGGAGTGCGGATCGCTGTGACCACGTATCTGGGGGCACAAGTACATGCAATTCGGGGACATGCTGCGCCAGGCGCGCATCGCCAAGGGACTGACCCAGGAGGAACTGGGAGCAGGGGTGTATTCCACCCACTACATCTCCCTCCTCGAGCGCGGACAGCGCCAACCGACTCCCGAGATGGTGCGGCATTTCGCGGCGCGCCTCGGGATGGACGCGCAGACGCTCAACTGGTGGGTCGAGCCACCGGGCGCCGAAGATCCCCCCGCGCTGGCAACCGCGATGTTCGCGGCGAACTATGCGCGGGACATGCACGACGACGCCCTCGCGGCGTCCGAGGCCGAATACGCTGCGAGCATCGCGTTCGAGCAGCGCAATGCCGCGGCGTGGTGGGACATGTCCCTCCTGCAGGCGCAGTCGCTGATCGCACTGCGCCGGTTGGAGGACGCGGAGTCCGTCCTGCTGCGGATGGAGAACTCGTCGCTGCTGATCGCGACACCCGAACTGCGCTCCGTCGTCCAGGGCCGACTGTCCACGATCGCACGGAGTAGGGGGCGCCTGCTCGAGGCTCTCGATCTCGCCCGGCAATCCGTCGAGTCGGTAACGCACCTCGCCGAGCCGTCGCCGGCCCGCCTCCAAGCCGCGTTCATCCTCATCGCCGCGCTGTCCGTGAAGGGCGACCTCGAGGAGGCGTGGGAGGTGGCCCAAACCCTCAGCATCTGTGAAGGCGCTCCATCCGTGCCGTCACTCCTGGTAGCACGGGGGGCTTGGGCGGTCGGGAACGTCGCCTTCCGCCGCGGTGAGGTCGACGTCGGACGTGAGCAGCACGCACTCGCCGCCAGGCTCCTGCTTCCCCAGACGGACCTGACCGCCTGGGCAGAGTTCCACAAAGCGAGTGCCACCTTCAAGCTGCATGCGGGCATCGTCGACGATTCCGTCCGAGAATCGCTGCGTAAGGCGGAACAGGGTCTGGACCTTATCGGTACGCCCAGCCAGCACCTCGAACTGACCATCGCCAAGGCTTACTTCGCCATCCTCACGGAGGATCTGGATACGGCGGGCAAACTCCTAGGAGAGGTCGCCGACCAGCGCACCCTCCTCGAGTTCGAGTTCACGGTAGATCTCGAGGCGTGCCTCGGGCAGTACTACGCGGCAAGGGAGCACCACGAGAAGGCCGCGCACCACCTGTCCGAAGCGGCCCGTCTCTACTCCGAGGCCGGAGCGGACGAGAAGGCCCGCGAGCTGATGGACCAGGTGCAGTCGCTGTCCGACTGAGCGCCCTCCTGACTGACCGGTGTCAGACAAGGTCTTTTTTCGGCACACCGTAGACAGTCGCCCGGGGCAGTCCTAGCATTTCAGCAGCACGGGGACTCCTGGGGGACAGGGCCGTGCGCGTAGTCCAGCGGCCTTGCCGCTGCTCGGTGCTGGGGCCGGTCAGAGAGTCTCGACGATCCCTCGCACCCAAGGACGAACTTCATGAAGGGTACAAGCACGCCCATCGTGGTGGCCGCACTCGCGGTCGCCCTCATCTCACCAGCCGGCGCCGCAACCGCGACGCCCGGCTCCTCGCATCACAGCTGGACAGTCACCGGCGGTGAGCCGGACACACTGGCGACCGGCCTTGTCGGCCCGCTTCGCGTCGCCGTGGGCCGGGGTAATACGGCCTACGTCTCGCAGAACTTCGGCGGACAGCTCACCAGTGTGGCCCGCAACGGCGCAGTGGCCACGCTCATCAACCGCCCCGGCATCGAGATCGGTGCCGTGTCCACCCACCACGGCGAGGTGTATTTCACCGAAAGTGCCGGCGGTGGGCCCGAGGGTGAGGGCCCGCTGATCGCCAACGTCAGCGTTCTCGAGAAAGGTGCCGTCCGCGTGATCGCCGATCTCGCCGCGCTCGAGACCGCCAACAACTACGATGCCGCCAACGCCTATGGCTTCCAAAACCTCGACCCCGCATGCGCAGGACAGATCGCGCCGGAGCTCGCGCCCATCGTGCTGCCCCACGGGGGCGAGACCTACTCGCACCCCTATGCAACGGCGGTGTCGAACTCCGGCCGCTACGTGTACGTAGCCGACGCCGGCGCCAACGCTGTGTTCACCATCGACACGCGGAGCAACACCGTCAGCGCGACCGTCCTCGAACCTGTGCCGACGCTGATCACTCCGGAGCTCTTCGCCTCTGCCGCTGAACAGGGGTTCGAGCTGCCCGACTGCGTCATCGGGTCCACCTTCAACAGCGAACCCGTCCCCACGGACATCGAACTCGGCCCGGACGGCATGCTCTACCTGACGTCGCTGCCGGGAGCCCCCGAGGATCCCACGCTCGGGTCGGTACGCCGGCTCGACCCGGCCACCGGCAGCATCGAGGTCATCGCGTCCGGCCTCACGACACCGACCGGGCTGGCGCTCGACCGGCGGGGCAACATCTTCGTCGCCGAGCTCTTCGCCGGCAGGATCTCTGTCATCGCCGCGGGGACTTCCAAGGCGGTCCCCCTCCTGGAGGCTGTCCTCCCTGCCGACGTCGAGATCGACGGCAAGTACCTGTACGCCACGACGAACGCACTACCGAGCGAAACGGAACCGCCGAACGGCATGCTGGTCCGCTCACACCTGGACTACAGCAGGCAGTAGTCGCACAACGACGACGCCGTGTCCCGAGTAGGGGCACGGCGTCGTCACGCCTGACCGAACCGAAGATGCGCTCAGGCGTAGATGCTCTTGAAGTACCGGCTCCACGGCTCGGCCTGGTCGCGGCCGGTGCCGGAGAAGTCGTGCACCGTCATGCCGACCGTGGCCCCCCACGCATTCCGGCCGAAGAACCGGTACAGGGTGTCGCCGGTGCGCAGGCCGAGGAAGTGCTCCGTCAGGTAGTCGAGCTCGGCGTCGAGCGGTGCGCCGTCGGGTCCGATCACCGTGACGCGCTCCCCCTGCACCGCGCCGTCGAGCTCCAGCGCGCTGATGAGGCGGGTGAAGCCGTCGGGTGCGGCGGAGGAGGCGGGGGCCTGGATGTCCGTGAACGTGACGGGCATGCCGTCGAAGTAGCGAAGGTACTGGTCGAGGGTGTGGAGATAGAAGTGCGTGTGCAGCGAGGCGCCGTCGTACTGCTGGTCCCAGTCGTCCACGAAGATGCCGCTGTGCACGTAGTGGAGCCTGGTCCGCTCGTCGCCCAGCGGTTCGAGGACGTGCTCGAGCTGGTTGAACCAGCCGTCCTCTCCGTCCATGCGGTTGACGAGGTGGTGCGGCCTCTCCTCCACCGGGAAGGAGGAGGGCCAGTCATCGGTGGGGAACATCCACGCGGGCGTGCCCGTGGTGACGGCCTCCCATACCCGTTCGGGCGCCCCGCCCACGATGGTGTCCACGACGATCTCGAAGGACCCGTTCTCTTTCATTGCTTCTCCTCAAGGGCTGGCCCGGTGGCCGGGCGGGTAGTTGGGGTATCGATCGGTGCCGGGCGGTCCGCCCGCACATCCTTCAGTGTCGGATGGAGCGCGACGACCACCCGGTGGCGCCGTCCGCCCGCGCCTGGCCGGTGGTATCGGGCCGCGAGCTGCCCGACGGCGGTGCCGAGCTCCTCCGCGAAGGCCGCGCGGTCGGCGGCGGAGGCGAAGGTCACCTCACCGTCGATCGCGAAGGTCGGCAGGGTCTTCCCCGCCGTCGCGGCGCCGGTGATGAGCCGGCCCACCTCCTCGACGAGGCGCGCTGCGAGCGCCAGCAGCCAGAACGCGGAGAACCGGTCGGTGAACCGCCGCGGGTCGGGTGCCACGGAGGCCAGGGCCGACGGTGAGATCACGAACGACGCCGCAGTCGCCTGCAGCACTCGCTCGGTCATGTTGCCGCGCCGCCGCTCCTCGACCAGTTCGACCAGGCCGACGGCTTCGAGCGCGCGCAGGTGGTAGTTGACCTTCTGCCGGGGCAGGTCGGTCAGGGACGCGAGCGACGACGCCGAGCCGGGCTCGCGGAGCAGGTCGAGTAGCCGCGACCGGGTCGGGTCCAGGGACGCGACGGCGGCTGCAGGGTCCTCGATGACGCGGATGTCGTCCATGGGTCCACTGTCTCGCCGACAAATGTTTTTGTCAATACTATTTTTACTGTCCGTCCGCAGCGGGGTTCGCGGCGCCCTTCTGCCAGGGCCACCTACCGCTGATCTCGAGCTCGAGAGACCAGCTGAGGAAGGTCCGGATGAGGACGATCAGGGCCAGCACTCCGACCGACTCGAACGTAGGCGTCACCGCCACGGTGCGGATGATGTCGGCGGCGACGAGCAGTTCGAGGCCCAGGAGGATCGAGCGGCCCAGCCGCTGGCGGCACCGGTGGTAGACGCCGTCCTCCGTGCGGCGCCGGAGCAGCGCGCCTCCCGCCAGGAGGGTGGCGATGACGGCGCCGATGACGATGGCGGCGACACCCGCGGCGTCGACCGCCTCGCCCACGCCCTCCATGACCTCCTGGAAGTTCACCCGGCCGCCCCGAAGGGATACGTCGGCGTGGATCGGGTGTCCGTCATCGTGATGCTCCTCCGCGATCTTTCAGTGCTCTGCCGACGCTACCCCTGCACACCGGGTGCTCGCGCGGCGGCACGCACCGTGTCAGGTCTGCGGCCGGAACCGCCGGATGCTGTAGACGATGAAGGCAGCAGCCAGCAGCCCGGAGACGACGAGGCCCGATCCGACACTCCAGCCGCCGGGCAGCCACCAGCGGTCATCGAGCGGCCACCACCCGGGTACGGCAGGGTGCACGCCCCACAGGACACCGAGCAGCACGAGGATCAGGGCGCCTGTGAAGCTGAGGACGATGTTGCGCTTCGTCTTCACTCCCTGCGCCGCCGCAGCGAAGGCCTTCCGCTTGACGGGCTGCAGCCAGCGCCGCGCCCACTCGTACTGCTGGGCCAGGACCGCCAGCCCGGCCACGAGGGCCAGCAGGCCGGGACCGGGAAGGACGAGGGCGGCGAGACCGATGACCACCAGGAGCCATCCCACAATGAGTCCGATGACGCGACTGGCACCGTGGGGCGTGGTCCGCCCGGCGAATACTGCACCGTGCGTCCTGCGCTGTCGAGGGGGCCTCGCCATCAAAAATTCCTCAGTGGGCTTTGCATTCCTCTATCGTTGAACTGATCAGTGCTGGTGGCAACACCCGCCCGGTTCCGGGCAGGGCGTTGCATCACGGCAGAAGCAGACATTGCACGTCACTGGGCACGGCACGGGCAGGACCGACGTGGCGGGACCACCAGCAGCATCAGGGACTTCCCGCGCACCGCGGGCACAGAGAAGGAGATTGACCATGATCGGATTCATCCTCGCCGGCCTCATCATCGGCGCGCTCGCACGACTCATCAAGCCGGGCAAGCAGAACCTCGGCCTGCTCGCCACGCTGCTGCTGGGCCTCGTCGGCTCGGTCATCGGCGGTGCCATCGCGAGCTTCTTCGGCACCGGCAACATGTGGGAACTGAACATCTTCGGTTTCATCGTGTCCGTCATCGTGGCAGTACTGCTGATCGGTGTCGCCGAGAGTGTCGCGGGCCGCCGCCACGTCCGGCGCTAGGACTTAGCAGCACCACGGAGGGGGCGGCCTCGGCCGCCCCTTCCTCATGTCCGGACCCCTGCCCGACGTCGTCGCTCCTGGCGCCCACCCCGGCGCATACCCCGGCGCCTGCCCGGCCCGGTCCTACGCGCCGAGGAGGTCCCGCACCGCGCCGGCGATCTGTGCCGTCTCGCCCTCCCGGATCCCCGGCCGTCCAGCGAGATGCCCCAGGTCCGATTCGATGGGCTGCAAGTCGGCGGATGGCAGGCATTCCACCTCACGCGCGCTGTCCGCCGGGGGGAAGTAGAGGTCGGTGCTGCCGGGCATGACGATGCACCGTGCGGACACACCAGCGAGCGCCTCCTCGAATCCGCCCCGTCCGCGGCCGATGTCCGCCCGCTGCCACGTCCCGAGCATGGCCAGCAGGTCGTTCGCGTCCCATGCTGCATGGTCGGCGGCCCACTCCTCCAGCAGGTCCTCGATCGACGCGTAGCCGAGCGAGCGGTAGGTCCCCGCCCGGAAAAATTCCTGCGAATAGGCCCAGCCCGCATAGACGGTACCGAAGGCGCGCAGCCCGCGGACCGGCGGGGTGGCGTAGGAACCCTCCGCGAAGGCGGGGTCCGCCTGCAGGGCCGCCTTCACGCCTTCGAGGAACACCCGGTTGTGCGGTGAGCACCGCGCCGCTCCGGCGATGGGAAGAATCGCGTCCACCAGGTCCGGGTACCGCGCGGCCCATTCGTAGGCCTGCAGTGCGCCCATCGACCACCCCGCCACCAGGGCGATCCGCGCGACCCCGAGGGACGCCACGAGTCGCTGCTGGGCGATGACATTGTCGGCGATGTCGACGTCGGGGAAGGCGGCGCCGGCGATGTCCGGATGGGCCCTCGACGGGGAGGTGGACACGCCGTTGCCGAACATGTCGACGGCAACGACAAACCACCGCTCCGGGTCGAACACCCGGCCCGGGCCGATCCATGGCTCGTAGCTGGCATGCGTCCCGGTGTAGTACGAGGGCAGAATGATGCAATTGGTACCCTCGGCGTTCAGGGTGCCATGGGTCGTGTAGGCGAGACGGGCCTCGGGTAGGTCCAGGCCGGAGAGCAGCCTGAACCTCCCGAGATCGAAGGACGCGTGCATGCCGGCCTAGAAGAACCTGAGGTAGCGCTTGGTCTCCCATTCCGAGACGTGCGCCTGGTACTCGTCCCACTCCTGGCCCTTGTAGTCCAGGTATGCGTTGTACATCGCCTCGCCGAACACGTCACGCGACAGCCCGTCCGCCCCGAATTCCTCGAGGGCCTCGCCCAGGGTGCGGGGCAGGAGTCCGAGGCCCTTCGCCAGGATGTCCGCCTCGGAGTAGTTGTACATGTTCTCGGTGTGCGGCTCGCCCGGATCCAGGTTCTCCCGGATGCCCTCCAGCCCCGCCGCCAGGATGATGGCTGCGCCGAGGTACGGGTTGCAGCTGATGTCCGCTGCCCGGCATTCCACCCGGCCGCCGCCCAGCGGGACGCGGATCATGTTGGTGCGGTTGTTGTCGCCGTAGCTGACGAACACGGGCGCCCAGGTCGAGCCCGACATGCTGCCCTTGCGGACCAGTCGCTTGTAGCTGTTCACTGTGGGCGCGATAACGGCGCAGATGGCGGGGGCGTGCTTGAGCACCCCGGCGATGAACTGGTAGCCGAGCTCGGAGATGCCGCAGCCGCGGGGGTCATCGTCCGATTCGAAGAGGTTCTCCCCGGTCTCCACGTCGGCCAGCGACATGTTGAAGTGGGCCCCGGACCCGCTCCTGTCGGCGAAGGGCTTGGGCATGAAGGTGGCGAAGTAGCCGTGCTTGCGGACGATCTCGTTGGCCATGAGGCGGAAGAAGACGGCCCGGTCGGCCATGGTGAGCGCATCGGAGTACTTGAAGTCGATCTCGAACTGGCCCCTGGCGTCCTCGTGGTCGAAGGAGTACACGCCCCAGCCCATGGTGGTCATGGCCTCGACCAGTTCGGTGAGCCAGTCGAGGTTGTCGAGGGCCGCGGGCGCCGTGTAGCAGGGCTTGTCCAGGTTGTCGCGGTCGCTGGCTTCCGTCACCCCTGCCGGAGTGTCCTTCAGGACGAAGAACTCGGTCTCGATGCCCAGGTTGAAGGTGTATCCCATGGCGCGGGCGGCCTCGAGCTGACGCTTGAGGATGTTCCGCGAGGCGGCCTCGAAGGGCTCACCTCCGGTGTACAGGTCGCTGGCGAAGAAGGCGACGTCCTTGCGCCAGGGAAGCTGTACCGCACTGTCCAGGTCGGGACGGGCGGACAGCTCCTCGTCGCTGATGTCCTGCGGCATCCCGTCGAGGGCAGCGCCGGTGAACAGCTCCGATCCTGCGGCCATCTGGGGCAGGTGGGAGAGCGGCACGAACTTCGTCTTGATGTTGCCGTGGATGTCGACGAAGCTCGCCATCGCATACTTGACGCCCGCCTCCTGAAGCTTGCGCTGGACGGTCTCCACTGCTGCGCCTGTGGTTACAACACTCATGTCGATCTCCCTCTACGATCTCCGCCGGGACCGCTCCGGCCCCTTTTCGATAAGCTATTGAAAAGCTTTGCCGGAGCCAATTTCGATGAAGTGTCGATATTGTTTCCGGGGCGTAAATATCTGAAGGGCGGGCCTTCTTCCGCCCGATGCCCGGCGTCTGCGGAGATACGCTGGCGCTTCCACCACCACGAGGAAAGACAATTATGAGTCGCACAATCACGACCGGCAGCACGGGTGCCGGCAGGCCCCGGCTCAGCGGCGCCACCGGCGCATCCCCAAGGAACGACATCATCCGTGAGGCGACCGCCCTGTTCGTCGCCAAGGGCTATGCCGAGACGACCATGAGCGAGATCGCCCGCAGTTCGGGGCTCCGGCAGTCCTCGCTGTACTACTGGTTCTCCCGCAAGGAGCACATCCTGCAGGCGCTCCTCGAGGAGAACCGGGGGTCCCTGGAACTCGCGCGGCGGCTGGAGCCCTCGGCCGGCAGCGCTTCCGCCCGCCTCTACGCGGTGCTCGCTGCCGATACCATCCAGCTCTGCTCCTCGCCGCTCGACTTCTACGAATTCGAGCGGGTGGCACGAGCACAGCCACAGAACTTCGGGGCCTTCTTCGACGACTACGCGGAGCTCCATGCCCTGACCGCATCGATCATCCGGCAGGGCGTGGAGCAGGGCGGACTGCGCGACGTCGACCCCATCCCTGCCGCCACCGCAGCCCTGGCCCTGAACGAGGGGCTGCAGCGCCACTACCGCCAGCCCCTCCCCGGCGCCACCGAGACCTACTCGATGGAAGGTATCGCGGGCCTGAGTGCCGACACCTCCCTGCGGTCGATGCTGGCCTCGCCGGCCACCCTTCCCGACATCTGCAGGGAGGCCGCCCGCCTCATCCCCGAAGTGGCGCCCGAGAGTTAACCAGCGCGTAACAGATTCGATATGGCATCGAAAACGGCCGGGC
The DNA here is from genome assembly GCF_054510975.1 of Arthrobacter rhamnosi. Taxonomy (NCBI): domain Bacteria; kingdom Bacillati; phylum Actinomycetota; class Actinomycetes; order Micrococcales; family Micrococcaceae; genus Arthrobacter; species Arthrobacter rhamnosi. The sequence continues at coordinate 27,217 of NZ_JBTNDN010000008.1, forward strand.
CAACCATTTAGATAGCGTATCGAAACGCTGCGGCCCGCGAGCGCAGGCCTCCCTCCCACCGTTCTGGAGACTTGCATGGACACTGCAGCAATCGCGGGCAATACGGCGTGGGTCCTGACCGCCGTCGTCGCCGTCGCCCTGATGCTTCCCGGCCTGGCCCTGTTCTACGGCGGCATGGTCAGCCGCAGGACCACCATGAACATGATGCTCATGGTCCTCGGATCCTTCTGCGTGGTCGGCATCCTGTGGGTCGCGTTCGGCTACTCCGCCGTCTTCGGCAACTCGATCGGCGGTCTCGGCCTACTTGGAGATCCCACCGAGTACGCGGGACTCGGGCAGCTCCTGACAGCACCCGACGACGCCGCCCTCCCCCCGCTCGCCCTGGCCGCACTGCATCTCATGTTCGCTGGCCTCACCGCGGGGATCGTCGCCGGAGCGGCAGCCGACCGCATGAAGTTCGGCGCCTGGCTCGTTTTCGCCGGCGCCTGGGCGACGCTGGTCTACTTCCCGGTGGCACACTGGGTCTTCGCCTTCGATTCGGCCGACGGGGCGGTGCAGGGCGGGTGGATCGCGAACACGCTCGGCGCCATCGACTACGCGGGCAGCACCGCGATCCATGTGAACTCGGGAGTGGCCGCACTCGCGCTGGCACTCGTGCTCGGCAAGCGCCGCACGTGGCCCGTGCAGCCTAAGGCACACAATCTTCCCTTCACCCTGCTCGGCGTCGGCCTGCTCTTCACCGGCTGGATCGGCTTCGATGGCAGTGGCCTCGGCGCGGCAGACAACAATGCGGCGGTCGCATCGTTCAACACGATCGCCGCCACCTGCGCCGGCGTCTGTGTCTGGCTCCTCGTGGAGCGCCTGCGCGACGGCCACCCCACCACCCTCGGCGCGTCCTCGGGTGCCATCGCGGCCCTTGTGGCCATCACGCCGTCGTGTGGAGCGGTGACACCGCTCGGCGCCCTCGCCATCGGTGGTGCCGCAGCCGTGGTCTGCTACTTCGCCGTGTCGCTCAAGTACAAGCTCGGTTTCGACGACGCCCTCGACGTCACGGCGCTGCATTTCATCGGCGGTGTCGCAGGCGGCCTCCTCATCGGCCTGATCGCCACCCCCGAAGCGCCCAGCGGCGCGCAGGGCCTGCTCTACGGAGGGGGCTTCGACCTCCTGCTCCGGCAGGCCACCGCGATCCTCTCGGTCTTCGCCTACACGTTCACGGTGACGTGGCTCCTCGCGAAGGTACTGGACAAGACGATGGGCATCCGGGTCCCCGAGGCGGTGGAGGCGAAGGGCCTGGACATCACGCTCCACGCTGAGAACGCCTACGAGAACGGTTCGGACAAGGCCCACTCACCACGGGGCCACGCGGAGCAGCTGCACCACCTGGACGCTGAACCGATGGCGGCCGAGGAACCTCGGGTGCGTTGACAGGTCTGTTCCAGGAGGGCGGTGGCCACACGTGGCCGCCGCCCTCCTGCGTGTCCGGCACGCCCCGCCCCTCCCGCTCGTTCACCCGGTATACACGCCTCACCCCTCCCAGCTTGCAGGTGTAGCGTTGACGTCAGATGGGGCGAAGATTCGTTCGGAAGGCTCAATCATGAACAAGAACTGGCGCTGGCTCCCCGCCGGCATCGTTCCGGTGGTCATCGTCACTGCTGCCGCGAGCGGTTCGGCCGTTGCCGAGGCCCAGCCGCAACTCCCCGCCAGGACCGCGCAGGAGCTGCTCGAGTTCGTGGCCACCAGCGCCGACGACGCCTACTCCGGCACCGTCGAGCAGTCCTCCAACCTCGGCCTGCCGGACCTGAGCCTCGCCTCTCCCCCGGGCCGTACCCCCAGCTCGGACCCGACGTCCATGGTCCTCGAACTCCTGACCGGTGAGCACTCCGCCCAGGTCTACGTCGACGGGCCGGACAAAGCCAAGGTCCAGGTGCTCGACCAGCTGGCCCAGCGCAGCGTCGTCATCAATGAGACCGACGCCTGGTACTACGACTCCAGCGCCAACGAAGCAGCCCACGCCGTCCTGCCCGACAAGGACGCCGTGAAGGCCGAACTCGAGGCGAAGCTGCAGGAGAAGATCGCCGAACACCCCGAGCTGCAGGACATCCCGCGGACGCCGGCGGAACTCGCGCAGGCCTTCCTCGCGAGGATCGATCCCAGCACCGAGGTGACCGTCGACGGCACCAGCCGCGTCGCGGGCCGCAGTGCGTACGAACTCCTGCTGACCCCCGAGGATGCGGCGACCCTGATCGGGTCCATCGCGGTGAGTATCGATTCCGAGACCGGCGTCCCGCTCAGCGTCACCGTGCAGGCCAGGGGCCAGGAGGAAGCTGCGTTCGAGGCAGGCTTCAGCGCCGTGGACTTCAGCACCCCCGATGCGGGCATCTTCGAGTTCGCCCCGCCGGAGGGCGGCGCCGTCACGGAGGCACCCACCGCCGACGAGGCGAAGGCCCACGTCGACGAGGCGAAAGCGCGCGTCGATGGCAAGGACCAGCCCGCCCCCTCCGAGGAGCCCGTGGTGATCGGCGAGGGCTGGAGCACCATCGTGGAACTGCCGGCCGGCAGCGCCGCGCGACTCGGACTGAACCTCGGCACCGGTGAAGCGGCCGGCATGGGCGACATCATGGAGGTCAAGCCCGGCATGGATCCCGAGGAGGTCGCCGGCGCCCAGGCCATGCTGGAGCAGGCACTCGCCGAGGTCGACGGCGGCCGCGCCCTGCAGACGTCGCTCGTCTCGGTGCTGATCACCGACGACGGACGCATCCTCGCAGGAGCCGTCAGCGCCGACCAGCTCGTCGCCGCGTCCCGCCGGTGACCGCGACTGCCCGCCCGACCCGCACGCCGAGTGCGGGCCCGCGGGTCAGCGCGGGTCCGCAGTCGCCCGCGGGAGAGTTCGCGATCGAGACGCACGGACTGACCAAGGTCTTCGGTCGGCAGAAAGCGGTGGACGGCGTCGACCTCGCAGTACCCCGCGGCACGGTCTTCGGATTCCTCGGCCCCAACGGGTCGGGGAAGACCACCACCATCCGGATGCTGCTCGGCCTCGCGTCAGCCTCCAGCGGCGACATCCGGCTGCTCGACGGCGACATGCCGAAGGATGCCCGGGCCGTCCTGCCACGGGTGGGTGCCCTCGTCGAGGGTCCCGCCATCTACCCGTTCCTCTCCGGGCGGGCGAACCTCCAGCGGTTCGACGCCGCCGACCGCCACACCTCCCCCGCCACCCGGAACAAGCGCGTCGACGCCGCCCTCGAGCGCGTAGGTCTCGGCCACGCGGCGCGGAAGCGTGCGCACGCTTATTCGCTCGGCATGAAGCAGCGCCTCGGCATCGCCAACGCGCTGCTCGCCCCGCGGGACCTGCTGATCCTCGACGAGCCCACCAACGGCCTCGACCCCCAAGGCACGCGCGAGGTCCGCAACCTCATCCGTTCCCTGTCCGACGACGGCACCACCGTCTTCGTCTCCAGCCACCTACTCGCCGAGGTGGAGCAGATGTGCACCGGAATCGCCATCATGAGCGCCGGCCGCCTGGTCGCGCAGGGCACCCTCGACGAGCTCCGCGCGGAGGGCACCGCCCACGTCCGCATCACGACGCCCGACCATGCCGACGCCCACCGCGTCCTCACGGGGCTCGGCCTCACCCCCGAGCGTCACGGGCGCGACGACGTCCTCACCGCGGAGCTCTCCGTCCCCGGCCTCCTGCCGGAGACCGTCAACGCGGCCCTGGTGCGTGCGGACGTCCGGGTGCGAGGGTTCGAGGCCAGCGGCGCCTCCCTCGAGGACCGCTTCGTCGCCCTGACCGGGGAGGGGTTCGACGTTGCCGGCTGAATCCGTCGAGACCCGCCCCCGCACGGGAGGCCTCGGACTGACGCTCGTGCTCTCCGAGATCAGCGTCCTGTTCCGCAGGCTGCGCACCTGGGCGATGATCGGCGCACTGGCGCTCATCCCGATCCTCATCGCCGTCGTCGTCCGGGTGTCCTCGGACGAGTCGGCGAGCGGCCGCGGTCCGGCGTTCCTCAACAGCATCACCCAGAACGGGCTGTTCGTGTCGCTGACGGCCCTGACCGTCGCCATTCCCCTGTTCCTGCCGCTGACCATCGGCGTCGTCGCGGGCGACACGATCGCCGGCGAGGCGAACCTCGGCACGCTGCGATACCTGCTGGTGGCCCCGGCCGGGCGCATCCGGCTGCTCCTCGTGAAGTACGCGGGGGCGGCGCTGTTCTGCTTCGTGGCGACGCTGACCGTCGTCGTCACCGGCGCCATCATCGGGGCGCTGCTGTTCCCGATCGGGCCCGTGACGCTGCTGTCCGGCGACACCGTGGGCATCCCCGGCTACTTCGTGCGGCTGCTGCTCCTGGCGCTCTACGTGACGGTGTCCCTGATGGGCCTCAGCGCCATCGGCCTGTTCATCTCGACGCTCACGACCATCCCGGTCGGCGCCATGGCCGCGACGGCCGCGCTGGCCGCCGTCTCGCAGATCCTCGGCGCACTCCCCCAGTTGGAGTGGCTGCACCCCTGGCTGTTCACGAACTACTGGCTGGGCTTCGGGGACCTGCTGCGGCAGCCGATCGTGTGGAACTCGTTCGCCGACAACGCGCTGCTGCAGTTCGGCTACATCGCCGTCTTCGGGACGCTGGCCTACGGGCGATTCAGCACCAAGGACATCCTGAGCTGAGCCCGCCTACGTGACCTTGCGGCGCCCGATCCAGGCGAGCAGCCCCGTCACTGCGGACTCCAGCGTTCCCAGAACATCTGCCGGTGTCTCCTCGACGGAGTCCTCGGGCCGAGCCAGGCCGAGCCACTCACTCAGCTCGCACTCGCTGACGGCACGGATGGCTTGACCTGCACCGATGTACTGGAGCGCCTTCCGCTCCTTGTTGCTCCCCGAGGTGAGGAAGACCGTGCGCAGGCTGGCATCCTCCTGCCCGACGACGAGCATCGTGGTCTTCTTCGTGACGTTGTTGGCGGGAGTTGCCCCGAGGGCGGCGATCCGGCCCATCGCATCCTCGCGCGTCATCGTAGTGAGGTCCCCGGTGAACACCACGATCTGACCGAAGAGGGGGTTCGACGGGTCCGCCTGACCATTGGCCTGAGGAAGCTCGGCGAGGGTCGGGGTTTTGGCGTAGCGGTGGGAACCGGTCGACGACGTCGGCTTCGTCGCCGGCCAGAGCAGGTCCAGCGAGTGGAGTGCATGCTTGCGCGCGATGGCGACGACGGCGACCGCGCAGATCTCGGCGTCGCTTCCAGCGTCGTGGTGCTGGAAGGCTCCCAAACCCAGGGCTTTCGCGACATGCGGCAGCCTGTTCGAGTCGAGGTCGAGCAGACGCTGCGCGAGCTTCACGGAGCAGTGAAATGTAGTGTCCGGCACCGCCAGCCCTGACTCAAGGCAGGCACCACGCAGCACCGAGCGGTCGAAGGCTGCATTGTGGGCGACGAACCGATCGTCCCCGGCGAAGGCTCGGATGCGCTGCAGGCTTTCGGGCCATTCCGGAGCAGTCCGGACATCACCCGGGCGGATGCCGTGGACGGAGATGTTCATGGGGGCGAACTCGCTGACGGAGTGCGGTGGCCGAATCAGCCACGACGCGGTATCGACGACGACGCCGTTCCGTACCTTCGCCAGACCGACCGCGCAGACCGAGCCGCGCTTGCTGTTGGCCGTCTCGAAGTCGATCGCGGTGAAGTTGAGACCGTGCACTGTTCCCCCTGAGGCTGTCGCCACTCGTCCGCGGCCCTGCCCAGCCTATCGGCCCACACCAGGCGGGCCTTCTCCCGGCCTCTCCTGCAATGCGTAAATCCTGCGGCAATCCTGTCTCCAACCGGGCGGACGAACCAGCGCGCCGCTGAGCATCGCCCGGTAGATTCGACCTACCCGGGCGAGGCTCAGCTCGCCCGGGCTTCAGGTCCGGGGGGACTCGTATGGCGTCGGGAAGCGGAACATGAGCGCGGCTGTCCCGCTCGACGGCGACGAGGCGTACGTCGAGCCCGAGACGCTCGGGCTGCTCAAGCGGCGCGTCCCCGGCCAGTCCGTCATGGAAGAGCTGCTCGACGGCCACGGTACGAAGGACGCGCGCGGACTCCTGGCACGGTTCTTCGGTGCCCACCCGCTGAGTGCCGGCAGCCGCCCCTGGTACTGGGGAGCACTCGGCGAGCGTGCGGTGGGTCGCACCCTCGCCTCGCTGGGACCGGAGTGGACCGTCCTGCACGCCGTTCCGGTTGGTGAGAAGTCGTCAGACATCGACCACGTGATCATCGGTCCGACAGGCGTCCTCACGATCAACACGAAGCGGCATCCCGGGCAGAACGTCTGGACCGCGAAGGGCACCTTTTTGGTCGCCGGAACGCGGTACCCCTACGTCCGGAACTCCGAGCACGAGGCCGCCCGGGCAGGGAAGCTGCTCTCCGCCGCTGTCCGGCAGAATGTTCCCGCGTCAGCTGCGATCGTCGTCGTCGGTGCTCGCCAGGTCACCGTGAAGGAGAAGCACCGGTCCGTGGCGGTTCTGCGCCAGGACCAGCTCCTGCGGTGGATCACGCGGCGTTCGGTCATCTACACCGAGCAGCAGGTCGCGCTCTTGTCGGCGGCTGCGGCGCAGCCCTCGACCTGGCGGCGCTCCGCGCCCGTGCTGCGTGACCCGGCCGACGTCATCGGGCCTTTCGAAGCCCTGCACCGGCTGGTGGAACAGGCACGACGACGACGGCTCGGCTGGCTCCTCGCGGTGCCAGCGACGTTCTTCGCGTCGGCCGCGGGCGTCCTGCCCCCGTTCTGACCTGCCCTATTTCCCACAGCGCCACTCTGTACCGGAAGATACCCGTGCTCCATTTCCCGTCGAAGAACAGCGCCGCCCACACGGCGGATCCCGCCGACGTGACCCGCCTGCATCAGCTACTGGGCGACCACGTCTGGGCCTTCAGCAACTGCCGTGTCGACGCGCCAGGACTGCCGGTCGCCGAGGTGGACTGGATCTTCTACAACTCCGTCAAGGGGACCTTCATCCTCAGCGAGTGGAAGGAATTCCCAGCGCGCGTGCTGCAGGTGACCGATGCCGGTGAACCGTGGGTGCTGGCTAATGGTTCTGTTGTCCCGAACCCCGTGGAGCAGGTCGCCCGCCACCTCGATGCAGTACGCAAGGTTCTCCGGCGAGACATTCGACAGCAGCATTTTCCTTCCGTGGACCCGCTCGCTATCAATCCGTACCAGACGGTGTACTCGCCGCGGATAGGACCCGAAACCCGACAGGAACGACTGCGGTTTGGCGAGGTTCACGGAACGCTCGAAGAACTCGTCAGGACCGTGGATGGGCGCTATTCACCGGTACCCCTCGTGGTCATCACGGACGCGGGCAAGCTGCTGTTGGCCCAGGCATTGGCGGACCTTTTTCGTTGCTCTATATCGGGTGCTGTCCGGAAGAAGATTTCACCGCCAGCTGTAGTCGCGCAGCCTCCGCAGTCGAGGATCGCGGCCATACACCGGGAACTGGCCGCGCTCCATCTCGAACTTGCCGCACTCATCGATCAGGGGCCCGCGGCAACGCGGGAAGCACAGCCACCCGAGCCTGCTACGCAACCGTTGGCGGGAGCGGCTGTCGTAACACCACGACCTGCCACGCCAGCCCAACAGACGTCACTGACCAACGGGCACCTTCGACGGCATGTCGTGCAGCACGTCCCGTCGTCATCCGCAGGTCCAGAGCATGTGCGGGCCGCCTTCCTCGCTGCTCTCCAGGACGAGCAGTTGCGCAGGAGTGGGTTGCACGTCGGACTGTTCGGCTCTCTCGTGGGTCAACGCCTCGAGGGGAACCGCGATCTCGCGAGCCTTGCGCTGGGCAGTCTCGTGAAGTGGTGCCTCACACAGGCGGCGGCAGCCGGGATACCTGCTGTGAAGGATCCCGCTGATCCATCCATCGTAAGGATGACGGGATAGTGCGACCGGAACCAGGATCGTTATCCGCGCCTATCCCTGGCGACTCCCGCTAACGATCTTCACCTGCTGCGCGAATTTCGGCGGAAACACGATAGTTACTGACACATCAATGGAACGGGTTCGAAAACGTGACAGAAACAAATGACGGCGATGTCCGGGTCTTCGACACTTCATTCGATTACAAGACCGACAATCCCGCGAGGACCAGGCCCGACGCAGACAGGGACAGTCAGAAGCTGCGGCTGGACCATGAACTGCTGTGGACCAAGGAGCTCCGCTCTGGCGTCCTTTTCCAGCCGAAAGTGCCGACCGCGCCCCGGGATCGACGTAACAACTACCTCCTGTTCGAGGACTCCCTAGGAGGAAGGCACGCGTACGGCAGCGACGCCATCACCAACTCCTACACAACGTGGATAAAACCGAGATCTCTCGCTAACGCCATCGCCTCGCTGGACGAGGACCAGCGGTCCCGCTACCTCAACCCTCCATACACCATCGGCAGTGCGATGATCTGGCCCGTCAGAAAGAAGGACCGGCCCACCATGAACACGGCACGAGGGCTGAGGCTACGGGTCGCTGACCGCATGGACCTCGCCCTCGAATGCATCCGGCGCCACTACGCAGGAGAACCAGGAAGTCCGCTCGCCGATGTCATCAACGCTTACGAAGACTTTTTCGCGCTCTTCGACGGGTTCGCGGAGTTCGTAAACTTCTTCCACCTGCAGGACCTTGTGACGCCTAGCTACGAGGAAGTTCGGTTCTGCCTGCCCTTCGACCACTTCAAGGCGTCAGGAACACCGACGACAACCGAGGAATACGTGGCGTACCGGGATGCCACGCTGGAGTTCATCGAACGACGGAGCAACCGAATGGCCGCATGGGTCGCGGAGCACCATCCCGAGATCGAGGTCCGCCGGTGACATCGAGGGCGTTACGACCGGCCTACTTCTTCCGCATCTTCTTTACCCCATTGGCGACCTGGCGGTACACCCGTTTCGCTTCAGGGCTTGTTGCAACCTGATAGGCCTTTTTGCCACCCTCGATCACCTTCTTGGCTTTGGCCTGGGCCGCGGGATCGTTGGCGATCGAGTACGCCTTGGCGCCGGCAGCCTTGGCTTTTCCAGCACCATTCTTCAAAAATTCTGAGGCCTTGTCCCTTCTGCCCGCCATGGTGTGCTCCTCACGCTGGTGCTGTGTCCAGTGACACTAGCACTGTCGGACACCAGGCGATTCGGCTGGCCGATCCCGCTGCTCTGGCTACACGGCGGTCGCGTTATCTACCTCAGTCCTCACGGTCGACTACAGCTCCGGTGCTCGCTTCGCCCACCCCGTCGCTTGCTCGAATGCATACGCGACCTGCAGCAGCTCGATGTCCTTTCCGTGCGGCATCACCAGCTGCAGCCCCACCGGCAGGCCATCGTCACTGAATCCTGCAGGCACCGACACCGCGGGCAGACCTGTCGCCGAGATCAGAGTGGCCGACCGCATCCAGTCCAGGTACGTCTCGAACTCCACCCCGTTGACCGACGTCGGGTAGCGCTGCGACGCATCGAAGGGGAGCACCTGTGCGGTCGGGCTGGCGAAGACATCGTACTTTCCGAAGTAGCGCCGCACACCAGTGTCGAGACGCGTCCGGGCGACAGCCGCGTCCACCATGTCCTGCACCGTCAGCTGCAGTCCCTGCTCCACGTTCCAGCGGATCTCGGGCTTGATGGAATCGCCGTGCTTCTTCACGAGCTCCCCGAGGCCGAGCACGAAATCGAAGGCACGCGTCGTCCCGAACACCTGGTCGGCGCCGCGCAGGTCGGGCGCCGCTTCCTCGACGATGGCACCGAGGTCGGCAAAGACCTGCAGTTGGCTCTCGAGGACCCGCAGCACCTCGTGATCCACCGGCACGCCGAGTCCGAAGTCGGGCGACCATCCCATCCGCAGTCCGGTGAGGTCCCGCTCGAGTGGGGCCGTGAACGAACCGGAGACGGGGTAGGGGTAGGGAACAGCGGGGTCGGCGCCCGCGATCGCCGCCATCCCCAGCGCGATGTCGGCGACCTCGCGCGCCATCAGCCCGTTGCGGTTCAGCCACGCCCAGGCGTTGCGGGTCGGTAGGGACGGAACGACGCCGATGGAGGGCCGATAGCCGACGATATTGCAGAACGACGCCGGGTTGCGGAGCGAGCCGCCCATATCGCTGCCGTCGCCCAACGGCTGGATCCGGGCCGCGATCGACGCCGCCACTCCCCCACTACTGCCGCCGGCACTCAGCGAGGTGTCATAGGGGTTGACCGTCGTGCCGAACAGTTCGTTGAAGGTGTGCGCGCCGGCGGCGAACTCCGGAACGTTGGTCTTGCCCGTCGTCACGACGCCGGCCTTCTTGAGGCGGCCAATGATCAGGTCGTCGAACGTCGGCACGAAGTCCTTGAACGCCACCGATCCCTGCGTGGTGCGCAGCCCTTTGGTGTTGTGGGTGTCCTTGTGTGTCATCGGCAGTCCGTGCAGCGGCGGAAGGTCCGCGCTCGACATCGTCAGCTCGTCAGCCGCCTCCGCGAGCGCTGCAGCGCCCTCCCGGTCCTGGGTGATCACGGCGTTAATGGAACCGTTGACGGCATCGATGCGGTCGAAATGGGCGTCGAGCGCTTCGCGCGCTGACACCTTCCGACGGCGGATGGCGCCGGTCAGGTCGACGGCGGACAGTTCGTGGAGCTCAGTCCTCACGCCGTTCCGACCTTCGACAGCAGCGCCGTCATCGCTGCCCGGACGCCGGTGGTCAGTGTCGGCTCGATCATCGGGGCGAAGAACGGCGAGTGGTTGCCCGGAACCGGGCCGTCGCCGTCGAGCAGTTCCTGCGGGTGTCCGCCGAAGAACCAGTAGACGCTCGGGACACCGATGGCCTCGGCCAGGAGACCGAAGTCCTCGCTCCCCATGACGGGCGGAGCCTCGATGACGGCGTCCTCACCCAGGACCTCGCCGAGGACAGCCATCAGGTCCTCGGTCGAGGAGGGATCGTTGTAGCACTGGGGGAAACTGGAGATCTCCTCGATGGTCGGCTCCGGGGCGCCCGACGCCGCCGCCTCCGCGCTGATGATGCGCCGAAGTGAGCCGAGGACGCGCTCGCGCACGTCGACGTCGAACGTCCGCACGTTGAGTGTGAACTCCGCCGACGCGGGGATGATGTTCTCCTTCAGGCCGCCGTGGAACGTGCCGATCGTGACGACGGCCGACTTCATCGGGTGCACCTCGCGGGAGACGATCGTCTGGATGCGCACCACCATGTGGGCACCGAGGACGATCGGGTCGATCGACTGCTCCGGCTGCGAGCCGTGCGCCTGCTTGCCCTGCACCATGACCTTCCAGGAGTCGGCCATCGCCATGGCCGTGCCCTTGCTGATGTTCACCGTGCCGGCGAGCCCTGGCCAGACGTGCTGCCCGTAGATGATCGACGGCACGGGAGCCTTGTCCCACAGCCCGTCCTCGACCATGGCCTCCGCGCCCTCGCCGATCTCCTCGCCCGGCTGGAAGATGAACACCACCGTGCCGGCCCACGCGGCGCGGTTCTCGGTCAGCAGCTGCGCGGCGGTCAGCCCTACGGTGATGTGGGTATCGTGCCCGCAACCGTGCATGACCGGCACCGCCGTCCCGTCGGCGAGCGTACCCGTCGTCGTGCTCGCGTACTCCAGCCCGGTGCTTTCCTCGATGGGCAGTCCGTCCGTGTCGGCGCGGTAGCCGACCACCGGTCCGTCGCCGTTGCGCAGGATCCCGACGACGCCGGTGCCGCCACACATGAACGTCTCGAGTCCGAGGTGGGTCAGCTTCTCGAGGATGAACGCGGCGGTGTGCGTCTCCTGCATAGACAGCTCAGGGTGCGCGTGCAGGTGCCGGTAGAGCTCGTGCATAGCGGTGGTGTGCGCATCGGAGAGCTCGAAGACGGCGGTATCGATGGTCATGGTGTCCTTTCGGAAGGCAGTCCTGATCCCGAGTACATCAGGTGCGGCGGTCGGAGCGCGAGGGGAACCCTTCGCAGGTTGTTCACCTCCGGGTCCAGCGAGGGCCACCCGCCCGTGACTCCCACTCGGCAGCGTGGACACCAGACCATCGCTGTCGACCGAGGAGCCCTTCGTGAAAGCAATTGCCCGCGCCATCACCCTGTTGGTGTCCGCCGTCCTGGTCACGGGCGCCGCGAAGCCCGCCGTCGAGGACTTCCCCGAGACGATCGACGGCGGCGCCTGGCCCGCCGGGCACGTGCAGGGCATCGCCGTCGACACCGCGAACGAGTTCGTCTACTACTCCTTCACCTCGATGCTCGTGAAGACGGATCTCGACGGGACCGTGCTCGGCACCGTCACCGGCTTCACCGGACACCTCGGCGACCTCGACTTCAACGAGAAGGACGGCCGCGTCTACGGGTCATTGGAGTACAAGGAGGCCCAGGCCTTCTACATCGCCATCGTCGACGTCGACCGCATCACCGGGATGGACATGGACGCCGAGACGGACGGCATCGTCACCGCTGTCTACCTCGACGAAGTGGTGCAGGACTTCACCGCGGACATGGACGGCGACGGCGTGTTCGACGGCAACATCGCCGACACCCCGGACCACCGCTACGGCAGCAGCGGGATCGACGGCGTCACCTTCGGCCCGGCGTTCGGGCGGAAGAACGGCAAGCAGTTGCTCACGGTCGCCTACGGGGTCTACTCGAACACCGAGCGCGACGACAACGACCACCAGGTGCTCCTGCAGTACGACGTCACGCGCTGGAAGAAGTACGAGCAGCCGCTCACGCAGGGCGCCCCGCACACCAGCGGCCCGGCCACGACCGACGGAAAGTACTTCGTCTACACCGGCAACACCACCTACGGCGTACAGAACCTGAACTACGACGCGTTCACCCACACCTGGCTCCTCGGCGTCTACAAGGGCGTCAAGGAGCAGTTCCCCAACTACTCGCTCTACGCCATCGACGGTTCATCCCGTCCCATGCGAGGCGTGATCGAGGGCCAGTCGACGCGCGAGGAAGGCCTGCTCCTCCCCCTCCTCCAGCAAGGCCTCTCCCACGAGCCCACCGGCATCCGGGGCTGGAACTTCACCGCCGACGTCGGCCTCGAGTCCCTCGGCAACGGCTACTTCTACATCGCCACCCAGGGCAGGGTCGTCGAGGACGGCGTCACGAAGCAGACCGCCGTGCTGGACCTGTACCGGTGGACCGGGGCGGCGTCGTCGCCCTTCGAGCTCGTGGGGCGGTAGCCCGCACCGGCACAGGACCAGGCCGGTGCCTGTGCCGCGCCTGCTGCTCGCAAGGGGTTGCGCCGCCGTGGATAGGGTGGGGTCACCGCTTGGAGATGCCCCGGCGCGGACGACCAACACCCGAGGAAGAATGAACGCCGACTACGACTTCACCCGTCTGCCGATGATCGAGACTCCGCGCCTGCGACTCGAGCCTCAGGGCCCGGAGCACTTCGACGGTGTGTGGTCGAACGTGAATGACCCGGAGTCACAACGCCTGACGGGCACGCATGCGCAATTCACCAGGGACCAAATCCGCGCGTGGCTGGAGAAAGTGCCGGAAAGTGAGGACCGCGCCGACTGGGCCGTTGTGCGGCGCAACACGGGCCAGTACCTCGGTGAGGTGGTCCTGAACGACCTCGATGAGGCGAATGCGTCGATGGGTTACCGCATCGCTCTCAGCGGGGATGGCGCGACCGGCAACGGCTACGGCACCGAAGCCGGACGTGTTGTCATCGCTCATGCCTTCGACCTGATCGGCCTGCACCGGGTCGGGTTGGAGGTCTACGCCTTCAACCAGCGGGCCATTCAGTCCTACCGGAAGATCGGTTTCGTGGAGGAGGGGACGATGCGCGACGCGCTGCACTGGAACGGCGAATGGGTGGACGCCGTGATGATGTCGATCCTCAGCACCGACCCCCGGCACCGACCGGAGCCGGGGTTGGACTGACGCCGGCCTTCTGACGCCTCTCCTCTGTACCTCATCCGAAGCAGCGTGCAACCGACTAAGCACCCGAAGGGCCGATTTGGCGGCCCCCGGCAAAGATGGGACAGAATGCGTTCATGGACATCACCGACAACGGACCGAACCCGAACGCCTTCGACATCGAGACTGCGACGACGGAGAACGCCGCCTATCGCCGCGTCGCCTGGACCGGCAAGCACCTGCAGGTCACGCTCATGTCGATCGAGCCCGGCGGCGCTATCGGCCTCGAGGTGCACCACGGCACCGACCAGTTCCTGCGCATCGATGCCGGGAAGGGCCGCGTGAAGATGGGCCCGTCGAAGGACGACCTCTCCTTCCAGCAGGACGTCGAGGACGGCTGGAGCATCCAGGTGCCCGCCGGCACCTGGCACGACGTCGAGAACACGGGAGACGAAGCGCTGCGTCTCTACACGATCTACGCCCCTACGCACCACGCACAGGGCATTGTGCAGGAGACGCCGGAGGACGCCGAGAAGGACGAGGAGCAGGGCCGCGACGAGCCGCCGTCGTGGGTCGAGGAAGTCGACGACAAGGGCGAAGAGAGCGCCTGAAGCGCCGTACCGCGCCGACAACCATCTAGAAAAGGGCCCACCATGACCAGCACCGTTCTCGTCGCAGGCGCCACCGGCGACCTCGGGTCCCGGATCGTCCGCGAACTGCTCGGCGATAGCGCGCACCCGGACACCCTTGTCCGGGTCCTGACCCGCCCCGGCAGCGGAACGGCTCAAGCCATGTATGCCGGGGAGGATCGGGTGGAGATCCACGAGGCCGCCTACACGGACGAGCCCGCCCTCGTTGCTGCACTGTCGGGCGTGGACGCCGTCATCTCGGCTGTCAGCGGTACGGGTACCGTCATCCTCGACGCCCAGCGGGCCCTCCTGGCGGCTGCCGTGAAAGCGGGCGTGAAGCGGTTCATCCCGTCGGATTACTCGGCGGACTATCGCCGGGTGACTCCCGGCAGCAACCGCAATTTCGAGCTCCGGCGCGAGTTCGCCGCCACGCTCGACGCCGCGCCCCTCCGCGTGACGTCCGTGCTGAACGGCGCTTTCACCGACATGCTCACGGGACAAGCCCCGATGATCCTCTTCGGGCGGCGCCGCGTCCTGTTCTGGTCCTCCCCCGACCAGGTCCTCGACTTCACCACCAAGGACGACGTCGCCCGCGTCGTCGCGCTCGTGGCCCTCGATGCGGAGGCTCCGCGCGTCGTCGAGATCGCCGGGGACCGCGTCACCGCCCGGAGCATCGCCCATACCCTCAGCGGCCTCACTGGTACACCCTTCAGCACACAGTGGGCCGGCACCACGGGGATCCTGTCGACCATGAGCAAGGTCGGGCGGGCCCTGTCGAAGGACAAGAACGCGACGTTCCCGGCCTGGCAGGGCATGCAGTACTTCGTCAGCATGTTCAGCGGCGAGGCCCAGCTCCACCACGTCGACAACGGACGCTATGGTCCGCACCACTGGACCTCGGTGCGTGAGGTGATTCAGGCGCACCTGCGAACGACGGCCGTCGAGTCCACGTAGACAGCGGGTCGCGGCCCCTTTCAAGCGCCGGTTGGTTCACCCTCGGGCAGGTGGTCCCCCACCAGCTCCTCCTCCGGCACTTCCTCCTCGGGGAGGACCTCTTCCGGCAGGTCCTCCTCCACCTTGAAGGTCGCACCACTCATCCTGAACAGTTCGCCCATCCCGAAGGCGGGGTCGGCCGGCGTCCACCGGGTGCGGGAATTCAGGTAGGAATCGGGGTCCAGGGCCAGCAGTCCCAGGATGACCTCGGCGATGATCCGCCCACCCACCGGCCCCAGCCGGCGGCCGCCCTGCAGTTCCGCCTCCTTGAGGATGTAGAACCAGAGCGGCGCCTTGCTCCCCCATTCGGGTTCGTACAGCCCGAGCCTGGTGTTGGGGATGGGAGGGACGCCGAGTGCCGCGGCAACGTCCTGCCCCGCAGGAAGGCCGAGCTTGACGCCCCGCAGCAGGTTGCGGTGGGCGAGGGCGTAGATGGCGCCATCGATGTGACTCACTACCGTGGGAGGCAGGTTCGCCAGGGGGAAGGACAGCTGCGTGTCGAGGAGCCGGGCGGTGTTGCGTCCCATGGGCGGCTCCACCCCCGGGATGTCGAAGAAGTAGTTCCAGTCGGCCCGCGCGTCGTACGGTAGCGGACGCGAACCATGCAGGTCCTGCCCCGGAGGATCGAACAGCGGGAAGGTGGTGTTGTCGTGCATCTCGTATTCGGCGCGGATCATGCTGTGACCGAAGCGGTAGGCGCACACGGAGAACTCCAACGGGATCATCGGCTTCAGGCGGTTCCCGGGCTTGTAGAACCTGTTGTCGACCCTGATGGTCCCATCGGACTGGGGAAGCAGCATCGACCGGACCATCGCGGGCCCGACCATGCGGGGCAGGAAGTCGTTGACGATCACCCACTGGTAGTGCCAGCGGACGAGCCTGCGTGCGTCGGCGAAGGAGTTGCCGAGGCCTACGAAGTGGTTGTGCAGCTTCAGGAACGCCAGGTGCATCTGGGAGACGATGAGGTTCTCGTCGTTCCGCCCGTCACCGATGATGGCCGCTCCTGTGGACGTGCGGGGCAGGTCCGATATCCCTTCGGAGGTGGTCGCGACCAGGAGCAGGGCAGGGTTCTTGGGGTCGTAGAGCTGCGGGTCCTCCGCCTGGCCGCGGCCGTAGACGGAGCCGAGGTCGAAGAACGGGGTGTTGAAGTTCACCAGGGCCAGAGGGTCGGCCTTCTGCTGGGACAGGGGCGTGGTGTCGTGCGTGATGTCGTGGTCCATGAACTGGCCCAGGTAGGTGTACCCGGCCGGCATCTCCGCGTTGTCGAAACCATCCTCACTCGAGGACACATCGGCGAGTGGTTGTCGTGGGTCGATCATCCGCTGGGCCATGACAGCCAGGAGAGCCTCCGACGGGGCGAACGGCTTCAGGGACGGGAACATCAGGCCGAAACGGCCCTGCTGGCTGCGCCGCGCCTTCACAGCGATTTCCGCGCCTCGCGGGTTGCCGACCGCGTGCCCGGTCGCCGGCCCCAGATTGGCGGGCTTCTGCACGGGCGGTGCCGGCACCGGGGCCGCGGAGGCCCTTCGAGCTCCCATCGGCAGGACGGACAGCAGGCTCGCTCCCGCCGCTGAGAACATCGCACCCCTGCGCGAAAGCCCGGACGGCTCGTCGGATGACGATGATGGTCGCTCGACGACGGCCTCGGCGGCTACTTCTGCACTCACGGGTCTCCCTTTCAGGGAAGCCGGTCGTGCCTCCCGAATGCAGTCAACCGTGGAGACCTTGGTCTTATCTTGTTCTTACCTTGGACACGATCCCTCGGAATCCGGACGGGAGTGTCCGGGTGGGCATTGTCCTCCGAGCTAAGCAGCCGATTCCTCTTCCGAGGACGCGTACTTCTCGATCCAGCCCAGCGCGTCGGACTCGGAGGTGAAGTAACGGGTCCGGGTCAGCGAGTTGTGGGCGAACCCGGCTAGGACCTCGTCGACGGGACCGTCGCCAATCAGGGCGACGATGCTGAAGCCGCAGTAGGAATTCATCTCCATACGTGTTCTCAGGGTCAGCCCGTCGATACCGCCCATCACCACGACCAACGGCAGTACCTGCCCGTCACTGAGCTCCTTCAGCGCCGTTGCTGCGTCGACGGCCATGGCGTGGGTGATGCGCACCCCGCCTTCCCACCGCAGGAACAACACATCATGCTTTCGATCGACAGCGAACTGATCCACCAGACATACTCCAACGTGAAGACACCCCGACCAGGGCCGGGCGGAACAAAGGCTGAGACCAGTGCGCCCAGACTAGATCAGTTCTCCGGTCCGAAGCATCGGTCACCGAAACAACCGACGCCTGAGCTGTCACACTTTCAGACAGGGGACCATCGGAATCGTCTGTGTGCTATATCTTTTCCTGTCATCTGCTCCGGCGATGTCCGGGGCATTTACTTCACTTGCGAAGGGGCAATCATGAAGAAGAGCACCGCGACGATCACCCTGGGCGCCGCAGCAGCGTTCACCGCACTGTCTGCCGCACCGGCCCAAGCCTTCCCGTACCAGACCTGCGACGAGGCTGCAGCCGCAGCCGTCTACAACATCCCGGTCGGCTCGCCGGCTTACACTGCGGCCCTCGACGTCGACGGCGACGGCATCGCCTGCGAGAGCGATCTCTACGTCTACCGCCCCGAGTTCGTCCCGGGCGGCACCACGGAGATCCGCGGCGCGGAGCCCCAGGTCGGACAGATGCCGGTGGGCGGCGCGGACACCGGGGTCGCACAGGACCCCGTGGACACTACCGCGTCATCGGTTCTCGGCGCCGGCCTCGTGCTCGCAGCCGTGGCCGGCGCAACCTTCGTCGTCCGTCGTCGTGAGGCCACCGCCTGAGCCCGCAGTCCCACCGGCCCGAACCGACCACCGGTGACCAGCAGGCCGGGTGAGCGCGGGCCGGCAGTCCTCCTCGGGCACATGAATGCCACCGACGGCGCACCCGGCGTTGGGTGAGGCCTGTACCGCGGGAAGGGGGCGACGTCGTCGCCCTTCGACTGCGGAACCTGATCTCGGGTCTCAGTCGAGGGTGAAGTGCGTCCAGCGACCGCCGAGCATCGTCGCTGCCACCTGGAAGTCCCGCAATTGCTCACCGCTGGCCACGAGTGGATCCAACTCGGTGATCACGAGGTCGGCGAGCGACCCCGCTTCGAGCGTCGCACGCCCGTCGGTGGACGCTGCGAGGGCCACCGAGGACAGGACGCGTTGCTCCGGGTGCCATGCTTCCCGGCCGTCCCGCGCACGGGACACGGCGGCGGCAATGGAGACCCACGGGTCGAGCTGCGCGACGGGCGCATCCGAGCCGAGGGTGATCCTCGCGCCTGCCGCCGCCAGACTGGCGAAGGCGAAGGCTCGGTGGGTCCGGCCGGGCCAGTAGCGGTCCGCGATGTCACGGTCATCCATCGCGTGCTCCGGTTGGACGCTGGCCGTTACGCCGAGTCGCGCGAAACGCCGGAAGTCCTTCTCGTGGACGAGCTGGGCATGCTCGATGCTGCCGCCACAGCCGACTTCCTCGAACGCGTCGAGCGCGAGGGAGTTCGCGGCATCACCGATGGCATGGACCGCGGGGACGAGCCCAGCCGACGACGCGCGGTAGAGATAGTCGACAAGGCCATTCCCGTCCACGATGGAGATCCCGCGCCCTTCGTCTGTTCCCTCGAGTCCGGGATAGGGATCATGGCAGAACGCGGTCCGCGTGTTCAGTGAACCGTCGGTGATGATCTTGAACGGACCCATCGTGACCAGGCCATCGGTGCCGTCGATGACGTCTCCCGTGCGCAGGCCCCTCGCGATGACGGCCTCGAGATCCTGCGGGTACACACCGGCCCGCACCCTCAGGCCGCGTGTACCGGCGGCCACCCGGTGCACCCAGCGGTCGATGGAGAGCGTCATCTCGAGGTCGACGATGCCGACCACACCCCGGGCGGCCGCGGCGTCGACCGCATCTGCGACCCAGCCGTCGAGGTGCTCGTCGGGAACTGCACTGATGCGTGTGTTCACATCGAAGGCGGCCTGTTCGCGCAGCAACCCCGTGGGAGAGCCGGCATAGCCGTGGTGGCCGAGGGCCGGGGAGTTGAGCCACGCCGCATGGAGGTCCTTGCTCACCAGGACAACGGGCACGTCGGCGCTGACGGCGTCGAGCAGCCCTGCTGACGGTGCATCCGGCCACAGTCCGTCCTGGAAGCCGTAGCCGATCAGGGGCTGCCCGGCGGAGGGTGGAGCCGCACGCAGGCGTTCGGCCACGAGCATCACCACCTCGGCGGCAGATGTCGCCATGGACAGGTCGAGGCGCTGTCGTACGAGGGCCCACTGGCTCATGTGCACGTGCGAGTCCCAGAGGCCTGGCGACACCCATCGTCCGCCGATATCCACGACCTGGGCTGCGCCGGAACGGATGGATTCACCGATAGCCGTGATGATCCCGTTCTCCACCAGGATGTCGACCGGATCCCCCGCCGTCCCGACCAGCCGGGCGGAGCGGAGCAGGACGTCACTCATCTCGCTCGTCATCCCTGGACCCGCCGCATCTCCCGGGCGAGGGCCGAATGGGGGTAGTGCTCACCGTGCTCGAGCTCGTCGATGATGCGCTCCCTCACTGCGGGCGCCTTGTCCTGGCTGAGCTTCAGCCTGGCGTCGAAGCGGGTCACGCGCAGACGGATGCCTACTGTTCCCTGGGCGACGCGGCGCGATCCCTCGGGATCCAGGGTCAGTGAGCTGGGCTCCGGCATGACGCGTTCGAAGTGGTCGACGAGCTTTCCCAGCACCAGGAAGTTCTCCTCGTCGGACAGGATCTCCGGCGTCGCGTACAGGTGAGCCGTGACGTGGTTCCACGTCGGGATGATCTGGTCGCTGGGGTACCAGCCCGGCGAGATGTAGCCGTGCGGCCCCTGCACGATCAGCAGCACCTCGTGGTCGCCGAGTTCATGCAGCTGCTCGTCGGGGCGCCCGACATGACTGACGATGCTGATGGTGTCATCGGCAGTCTCTTCGAGGATCACCGGGTAGTGGGACGCAACGAGACCGCCGGCGGGTGAGGACACGAGAGTTGCCCACGGATTCTCCCGGACGAGTCGCTTGACCTCGCCGACATCGGACAGGACGAAGGAGGGCGTGTGGCGCATGCTCGTCACTCTGCCACGATTGTTCCTGGCCTTCGAGGACATCCAGGAATGCGCCGTCGAGGGCACCTCATCGGGGTGCCGGGCACTTCCGGACAGCTGGATCGTTCAGCATGACATCGGGCTCTACTGAGCGACCCCACTGGAAAGAGCCGAGCATGCTGAGACACATCCCCCTCACCGGTCTCGTCGGTCTCGTCGTCGCCACCCTGGTTACCGGCTGCACGACGGGCAGCGGTGCCGGCCCGTCGGGGAACTCCACCGATGGAGCTTCGGCATCCGACGTCGGCGTGAACGCAGCAGCCGGCGCGCGGGACGTCACCACAGGTCTGAACCTGCCCTGGTCCATGGCGTTCCTGCACGACTCGCTCCTCATCAGCGAGCGGGACACCGCACGGATCTTCGAGCTCGACGACGCCGGCAATCGACGGGAGGTCGGTACGGTCGAGGGCGTGAAACACGGCGGAGAAGGTGGCTTGCTCGGTCTCGCCGTCGACGACCAGGACCGTCTGTACGCCTACTCGACCGGTACGGACGGGAACCGGATCCAGCGCCTGACGCTCGACGGCGCTCCCGGTTCCCTGGCCCTGGAGGACGCGGAGACCCTTGTCGACGAGCTGCCCTCGAACAATATTCACAACGGTGGCCGCATCGCCTTCGGGCCGGACGGCATGCTGTATGCCGGGGTGGGCGACGCCGGCGAGCCGGACAGGGCGCAGGACCTCGACTCGCCGGGGGGAAAGATCCTCCGCATGACACCGGACGGCGAGGTCCCCGCGGACAACCCCTACCCCGGATCCCTCGTCTTCAGCTATGGTCACCGCAACGTCCAGGGTCTTGCTTGGGCGGCGGACGGGACCATGTTCGCCAGTGAGTTCGGGCAGAACACGTGGGACGAACTGAACGTCATCGAGGCCGGCGGGAACTACGGCTGGCCGGTCGTCGAGGGCATCGCCGAGGAAGAGGGGTTCGTCGATCCGGTCCAGCAGTGGAGCCCTTCCGAGGCGAGTCCGAGCGGGATCGCGGTGGTCGACGACACGGTCTTCATCGCCAATCTGCGCGGCGCGAGGCTGCGTGCCGTACCGGTGGGCGATCCCACCACCAGCACCGATTACCTGGTGGGTGAGTACGGCCGGCTCCGGGCGCTGATCGAGTCGCCGGACGGACGCCTGTGGGTGCTCACCAACAACACCAATGGACGGAGCGAGCCGCGTCCGGGTGACGACCGCATTGTCAGCATCGATATACCGGCCTGACCTAGCGGGTTGAATCGCCCTAGTGCGCCACAACGACGGCGGGGCGGCCACTGTTCGTGACTGCCCCGCCGTCGTTCCCTCCCATATGTACTACTAGCTGTCGCAGCCGATTCCGTCGCCGTCGCGGTCGAACTTCGACTGGAAGCCGGGTGAGCCTGCGGCGATCGGAGCAGCACCCGCGGCACGGACGTCCGAGCAGTTGGCGTAGACCGGCGCGGGGGCCGGAGCTACAGGAGCAGGTGCAACCGGTGCAGGTGCTACCGGGGCGGGAGCCACGGGTACGGGCTCGACGACCGGAGGTGCGACAGGAGCCGGCTCGACGACAGGCGGGGCAACGGGTTCCGGTACGACGGGGGCGGGAGCTTCTGTCTCCACCGGCGCAGGGGGCTGGGTGACGGACGGCGCCATCTGGTTGGTCGGGGCGAGAATGCCGTTGCAGTCCGAGAGGATTCCGGCCATGGCGTCGTGCTCGGCCTGCGTCACCCACAGGGTGTAGGTCGCCTTGACCGAGACCTGCCGCGCGACGTACTCGCAGCGGTAGGACTTGTCCGGCGGCAACCAGGTGGCGGCGTCGCCGTCGCCCTTCTGCTGGTTCGTGGGCCCGTCGGTGGCCTGCAGATTCAGCGGGTCATTCGCGAAGGCAACGCGCTGGTCGAAGGTCAACTGCTGCGCCCCCTTCTGCCAGGCGTCGGACAGGGCGACGACGTGGTCGATCTGCACGTCACTGCTCGTCGCCTGTCCGCGCTGGAACGCGATGACGGTTCCGGTGTAAGGATCATCGAGCACGCCGGACTGCACCTTGCAGGGCACCGAGTTGGTGTGGACGATGTCCGTCAGGTCGCGATTCAGCATGTCGTTGCGGGTGTCGCAGCCGTTATGGTCGACGTCGGCCCACGCCTGCCCGAACTGCTCGCGGTCGTACCCGGTCTTCGGCGCACGCCCCTTGATCGGCAGGGTCTCCAACACGGCGAGCGCCGTGGTGTTGAAGGCCGGCTGATCCGACGGCGCGCGTGGCGTGCCGGGCGCGTCGGCAACGGTATCGGAGTCGAGTGGAGCGACGTCCGACGGCGTTGCAGTGGGCTTGGGCGATGGTGTCGGTTTTGCGGACTGTGGGGGCTTCGCAGACGCAGTGGGCACTGCTGTTGCGGACGGCGTGCCCGTGCTTTGCTCGGTGGCGGGCTCGGCCTGTTCGGTCGCCTGTTCGGCGACGGCTGTGGGGACAGTATCGTCTGAGGGCGCGATGGCGCCGCCAATGAGGAGGGCGACGACGGCAGCTCCCGCAGTGATGGCACCGGCTTTGCGTCCAGCGAGGCGTGCCCACGACGGGCGGTTGGTCAGGAGCGTGTAGAGCCCCGTGAAGAGTGCGAATGTCGCCGCCATGATGAGCGCCCCGCTGAGGCCATTGGTGATGAGGCCGATGACGACGAGGAACAGGGCGAGACCGGCGATGATAGCCGTCGAGCGCCGCACCTCCAGCTTGATCGTCGATGACGATTTTTGGGCAGGCGGACGGAATGAAGAATTGATGGAGGGCCCCCAGGGTTGATGCTGTGTCTTAGGGAAGTTTACGCGTAGGCATCCTTGGGATCTGGACTGCCCGCGATGGTCGATCGACCGGTCGTTTTGTTACACCTCGCAAGCTCAGTTTTCGCTCAGGATCGGCAAATCTTGGTGCCATCCTCGATCTCGATGGTCAGGTTCGTTGAAGGAGCCGGGCCAGCTGACAGACACCAATCCTTGATGAACTCGGGGATCCGGATAGCCGATGGAGCTATCCCCTGGGCCGCTCAGAATCTGTCACGCTCTGTGACTCAATTCGTAGAGGTATGGATCTGTGCTAAGTCTTTGATGTGGTCCCTCCGCGAGAACGCGCTTGTTCCGATCAGCCTGCATCAGGCCCGGAAGGCACATCCGCATCAGGCGGCACACTCCGCGAGCGGTAGTGGCGGATTCTCCCGTCTGAACCAACCGCTCCAACACCGTATTCGTACCCGTAGAAAAAGGCCGATGAATCCTGCTCGTTTCCGCCGCCTCGCACCGGCAACCATTTTCACCGCGGCGGTACTCGCCTCAACTTTGACGGGCTGCACCACCCCTGACCAGTCGAGTGTAGCGGCAGTCAATACGACAGCCGCCTACCAGTCAGGCACCGTGGTGCGGGTGGTGGACGGCGACACCCTCGTCATCAATTTCGACGACGCGGACCAGACCGTACGTCTGCTGAATGTGGATACGCCTGAGACCAAGCACCCCGACAAGCCCGTCGAGTGCCTCGGCCCGGAGGCCACCCAGAAGCTCGAATCACTAACTCCGCCCGGAACGAAGGTTGCGCTGGATTTCGATATCGAGCGAACTGACAAGTACGACCGCGTGTTGGCCGCCGTCTTCATCGAAGGTCAGACCCTGGTCAATGCGGAACTCGCGCGGGTGGGCCTGGGAGTACCCGTTCTCATCGAGCCGAACAAGAAGTACTACGACGAGGTGCAAGCGGCATACAACGAGGCCACGACGCAGGGTGTCGGACTACTCGACCCCGCCGCGGGCTGCACCCTTCCGGCGGAGGTGACTGATGCCATGGAAACCCTTACCACGGCAACTGAGGCACCGGTTGGGGAGACGAGAGCAGCTGCCGCTTCAACCGCTGCCGGCATCCTCGCCGCTCTGACCGCCGCGAAGGCTACCCGAGAAGCATTGGAGGCAGGCAAGGACACTGTCCGCGTTCTTGCACTCGGAGCCGATCGCACGGCCGCGATGATGCGCGACCTCGACAAGCAGATCGCGAAGGGCGAGCAGTCACTGGCAACCGCCAACACCAAAGCCACAGCGCTCAAAAAAGCCGAGGCCACCGCCGAGCGCAAGCGCGTCGAAGCGGAAAAGGCAGCCCAAGCTGCAGCGGCTGAAGCAGAAGCCGCCAGGGCGGCGGAAGCTGCGCGGGTCGAGGCCGAGCGAATTCAGGCTGAAGCGGCAGAAGCCGCACGCGTCGAAGCCGAGCGTGTGCAGGCTGAAGCGGCAGAAGCCGCACGCGTCGAAGCCGAGCGTGTGCAGGCTGAAGCAAACGCTCGTGCTGAGGCGGACCGATTGGCGGCGGAAGCAGCAGCAGCCGCGGAGCAGGAGCGGATCCGGAACCTTCCGCCCGCACCGGAGCCCTACATCCCGCCCGTGGCGCCGTACGTCCCTCCTGCTCCCCCTGCAGCTCAGGATCCGTACCCGGGATACACCGGTCCTCGCTGCTACGCGCCCGGTGGGAAGACCTACCGCCCCTGCTGAGGTTGAGCACCTAATCCGATCATCGGACTGGCTCTTAGCCCTCGAAGCCGCATAACCAACTTTGCTGGGATCGCCAGATCGGTGCAGGGGCGACCGTTACGTCGTCTCACCATGGGAACTACTGACGCTGACCATCAATTAACTCTTCGAATGCATGGTGCGCCTTGCTGGAAGCAGAACGTGCCCCAACCGGAGAGGATTGGTCGTCGTGAGCAAGTCCGCTGCGGTAGTCGTTCGCAGAGGTGAGTCGACCGGTGAACCTACGCCACTCGTTGCCAGACTGAGTTCCCCTGGGCAGTCCCCATGACCGGTAGCACGACCTCCAGACGTCGACGCCGTCCGACCCGCGTGCTCCTCGCTGTCCTCCTGCTCGGCGCGCTCGCTGCAGCGTTGGCGATCATGGGGCCCAGCTTCCTCAGCGACCTGCGCTCCGGCGGCGGCGCGCTCCTGGCAGGTCCGGAGTGCGTCGTGCAGACGCAGGAGGGCGAGATCGGGCTCGACCGCGAGGAGGCAAAGGTGGCGACGACGGCGGTGGCACTACGAGCCCGCGGTGCGGAGGCTTCGGACACCTCGGGCATCGACGAGGCCGTCCTGCAGGTTCTGGTCGAGGGACCGTCCGGCGATGCAGGGCCGGCGCTGAGCTGCAGGGGTTCGGTCGATGACGCTTTGAAAGTGGAGGAGATGACTGCCTCCGGCCTGACTCCCCGCGCCGAGCAGGTGCGGACGGCGATGACCGAGGTGTTCGGCGAGCAGAGCCTGGGCGGCTTCGCGCCGGGCGGCGTGGGCCAGGGACACGGGGAGGAATCTACGCATTACGACGGGCGGGCCATCGATGTGTTTTTCCGTCCGGTGACCGAGGAGAACCGGCGCGAGGGGTGGATGCTGTCCCACTGGCTGGTGGCCCACGCCGAGGACTTGGACATCCAGTACGTCATCTTCGACGACCAGTTTTGGAGTGCACGCATCGCTCGCGGGCAGTGGCACCCCTACGACGCACCGGCCCCAGCCAATGAAATCCTGCGGCACCTGGATCACGTGCACGTGGACGTGCTGCGCGGCGGCGACGGGTAGTTCGCTTTTATGACGCAGTGCAAGCTCAGCTTCAGCTCAAGATCGGACCACTCATGATCGCCGTCTCGGCACAGAGAAACCGGTTTCTTTTGCGGAACGGCCGGTGCCCCGAGGCCTTGTCAAGGAACGTCCCACTTCACGACAGAGCGTTGATAGGTATTGATTTGTGCTAAGACTTGGAGTGTTATTCGCCTCGGCAACATTAGGCCAGGCACCTCGCATCACCTCCTAGGGGAACAATTGAAGAAGAGCACTGCCTCGATCACGCTGGCCGCTGTGGCTGGCATGACCGTACTGTCCGCATCGCCCGCAATGGCCGCACCATTCCAGAACTGCGCTCAGGCCCGAGCGGCTGGCGTGTACAACATTCCCGCCACTTCGCCGCTGTACAGCCTGGACTCTGACGAGGACAAGGACGGCATCGCTTGCGAAAACGGCAATTACGGCATTTATCAGGATGTACCTACCACCCCTGAGCCTACGGTCGTCCCGGTTGCTCCTGTCACCCAGGTGCCGCAGGTTGCACAGGTACCCGTTGGTGGAGCATCCACGGGCGTTGCCCAGGACACCACGGATAACACCGCTGCTCTCGCTCTCGGTGCCGGCTTCGTCCTGGCAGCAGTCGCAGGCGGCACCTTCGTGGTCCGTCGTCGTAGCGCTCAGGCCTAGCCAACGCTGAGTATCGAACTGATCGGATCTTCGTAAGAAATGATGAGTTCATTTCGGGATCGCCGCAGAAGCGTTGTCGCTTCTGCGGCGCTTGCCGTTGCCCTACTCACCGGCTGCGCTACACAATCAGCAGCCGGCGTTTCAGGTCCGCGACCAACAGCGTCGGACGTCTCGAGTCCGCAACCTGTCCCCGCCGTTAGTGCTTCACCTAGCGCGACTCCTGCTGTTCCGGAGGTGCAAGCCCCGCCCGTCGAACCAGCGGTCCTGCCCGCCTCGCGTCCGGTGTCCCTCAGCATCCCGTCGACCGGCCTGACGACGGAACTAATGTCCCTCGGGTTGCAGGACGATGAGTCTCTCGAGGTTCCTCCCGGTGAACCGGGCTCGCCGGCCGGCTGGTACAACCTCTCCCCTACCCCCGGCGAACTCGGTCCAGCCGTTGTCCTGGGACATGTCAACGCGACCGATGGTGGACCCGGTGTTTTCGCAAAGCTCCGTGACTTGGATGACGGTGACACCATCGATATCGTCCGCGAGGACGGCTCGAAAGCGACGTTCCAGTTCCAGCACGGTGAGCAGTACGCCAAAGACGCCTTCCCTACGCAGGAGGTGTACGGCAACACCGAGGGCGCCGAACTGCGCCTGATCACCTGCGACGGATTCGATCCCGAGACGGGTCAGTTCGACGACAACTACGTCGTCTACGCGAAACTTGTCGCGAAGTAGAACCGCTAGCTACATGTTGTGGGTCATGACGTTGGTGGCACGCTCGAAAAGTGAACCCGCATCTTCAATCAATCAGTCAGCACAACTAACCAAGAGTCGAAAGCTACCGATCCGTACCGCCTGGGCCGCCCAGGGCTATGAACGTGGACACATGGGTTATCCAAAGAGCCAGATCTCCACGGTCAACGGTGTCCAGACGCAGGTCTACGAGCGCGGCAAGATCACCTGGAGCAGCGCGGCCGGCGCGAAGTACATCTACAACTAGCTGTTGTGGGTCATGACACGGAACAGCTAGAACTGTCGTGCGGCAACTGCTGGCGGCCCATCTTCAGCCCGTTCAATGTCGGTATGGCAATCCCAGATGTCGTTACGAGTGCCAATCAATTGCATTCATTGCCTGTTGCCCGATGCGCTGGACAGCAGCATCGGTGCTGGAATCAGCGCATGAGAATGACGCCATCTGTTCGCTGACCGACGATGCCAGGGCGTCCCAGGATATCCAGCACACGACGTCGTCGACGCGTGTCATCAACTCGTCTTCTGAGAACCCGATCTCCCCCGCACGCTCGAGAACGGCCGGGAGGTGTAGCTGTATCGCATCGTGCAATGTCATCTTGCCGAGGCCCTTGACCGCCACTGGCGGCTCGACGCCCAAAAGGAACAACAGCGGCAAGCGATCCCGTGCATTCGTCATCACGGCCACGTACTCCCGCGCAAGCTGCTCCGGCTGGAAGGCGCTGGTCCGGATGCGTTTCGCCTCGACAAAGGCGAAGACGTCCGGCGTAGAGATCAGGGCATCAGGCTGCACGATGAACTTCGCTGCCGCTCTCAGTGGATTCACCGACATGTCACCGGACAGAAGCGACATCTCCGCAATCTCGGCCTGTTCGGCCAATCGGGCTCTGGTGCCGGAGGCTCCCGCGCATGAGTCGATAAGAGCAGCGAAGAAGTGGCTTCGTGGCAGGAGATCCAACGCGATCAACACCTCCGCCGTCAGGACGTTTTCCATCCCTCGGCCTCCGCGTCGGTACTTCGTCGCCTTCTCCCACGAAATCTCCTCGAGCAGACGGGCGATCATCGATGGTGGCGGGGCATCAGGTTCCATGACCTGATCCTCCCCTATAAGGGCGTGCAATTTCTGGAGCGCTGGTGAGCACGACCCTGACGAGCGCGGACTTTGATGAGCTGACACGGTCCGCCACTCTTATCACTGCAGCAATTCCGGAACGGTTCCGGAATTGCTGCAGCCGGCCGCTCCTTTGCTTGATGCGTTCGAACCGGTGTCGCAGAGTGCCGCCCAACCATTGTCGAGAGCGGAGCCGAAGCCTATGATCCTCCCGGGGAGGAGCTTGGTCTCGACCGATTCCATGAGGGGCAATCCCATGACCGACTTCTTCACCATGAGACCCGGCGAGTCCGCAGCGCCAGTGCCGCCAGGGCCCATTCTCTGTACAGGATCGGCGAGCATGCGGCGTATCCACCGCTTCTTCCTGTGGGCGTACGACGAGGCTCCCGGTCTCGTACGGTCAGTCGAGCCTGGCGACACCGCCCGCGCCGCCTACGTCGGCGAGGTACTGGGGAACTTCGACAAGGTGCTGCATGTGCATCATGAAGGCGAGGACCTCCTCATGTACCCGCGGCTGGCGGAGAGAGCACCGGGGTGCGCGCTGCACATCGAGCTGATGCTCGAGCAGCACAGGCAGGTCACCCAGCGGCTCGAGAACATCGAGCCGGTTCGCCTGCGCTGGATGGAGACAGCCGACGCAGGCGTGCGAGCGGACCTCGCTGATCGGTACGAGGAGCTGTCGACGGTCCTCCAGGTGCACCTGCGCCGTGAAGTCACCGAGGTGATGCCCGCCGTGGACAGGGTGATGACCGAGAAGGAGGGGAAGGAGATCGGGAAGCACGGCGTGGAGACGTTCGACAAGAAGTTCCTGGTCGGGTACCTCGGGATGGTGCTGGCCACCAATCCGCCCGGTGAGCGCGAGGAGTTCTTCAAGGAGATCCCGCCGCCGGTCCGTCTCGCCTACCGCCTCGTAGGGCGCAAGCTCTATCGGAAGCAGTACGCCACGCTCTTCCCGGGACGTGTCATTCCCGACACGCTGTGACCACTGTGAAGGGTGAAGACGCCGGATAAAAGCACCCACCACCCGAGGGGTTCAGCGTGCCGAGCAAAAAATCCAGAACCTTCGCGGACAGGACCGATGCCGGACGACAGTTGGGGCAGAGGCTGGCAAGGCTACGGGGTCAGGACGTGGTGGTGCTGGGTCTGCCCCGTGGCGGTGTTCCGGTTGCCTTCGAGGTGGCGAAAGCCCTCGGTGCGCCACTGGATGTGATCGTGGTGCGGAAGCTGGGGGTTCCGTTCCGGCCAGAGGTTGCAATGGGCGCCATCGGGGAGGGCGGCACCCGGGTCCTCGATGCGCACGTCCTCTCGCAGGCTGATGTCACGGAGGAGGACCTGCAAACGCTCGAGACGAAAGAACGCCAGCTCCTCGAGGAGCGCCGGACCCGGTACCGGCAGGGAAGAATCCGGACAGATGTCCGCGGGCGCATCGTTGTCGTCGTGGACGACGGCATGGCCACCGGCTCCACCGGGCGGGTGGCGTGCCAGGTGGCCAGGCAACTCGGCGCGGCACGGGTGAGTCTGGCGGTACCAGTCGCGCCGGCATCGGCTGTGGCCTCGTTCACGGAGGCGGACGAAATCGTGAGCCTGGTTTCACCGCGGAGGTTCGAGGCAGTGGGCAGCTACTACAACGACTTCTCAGCAACCGACGACGACGAAGTGGTCAAGCTGCTCGACGCCGCGGCCCACCCACGGAGTGGTCCCGACGGTGATTGTCCTGATCCGCGGGAGGGGCAGTAGCAGGCCGAAGCCACAGGCAACCGGGCCGGCCTGAACACATAATCAGGCTCAGGCCTCCGGGCTCGTCAGGCGGTAAGCCTCTGCGTCCACGGAATGTGCTGAATGGGTGGGGTACCCGGCCGCGATCTGACGCTTGACCTGCTCGAGCTCGTCCTTGAGCGAATCGACAGTGGCACGATACCTCGTGAATTCAGCCTTCCGGCGTCGAGCCTTGGCGAAGCTGACACACGCGGCGAGGATGACCAGGGGGAATGACACCAGCAGGGCCCAGCCGGACGCAGCAAGGAAGTCCAGCGCTATGGGGAGGGCCTGCTGGAACGCCCGGAAGTCGTTCACCCCGCCGACTACTCCTTCCAGTGCGGAGTCCAGTGGCACCAGGAACTCCCCCACCATCGGTGTCTCGGAGAGCGACGGAGCACTCAGGGGTGCATTTCCTTCCGGCGACCACCTCGGCTCACTGAAGTGGTTCAGCACGTAGATCCCAGCAGCCGCGCTGAGTGCGGCGAAGAGCAGAACGGCACCGACCGCGATCCAGTGGAAGCTGCGCCGAAGCAGGACACCCGCCGCCAGCGCGACGACGGCAGGTGCCATCCAGGTGAAGGCGTGGAGGGCGTCGAGGCTCATGCCGCCGAGTGGATCCAAGGAGTGCTCCCATAGAGATGATTCGATGTCCGCTCCAACCGTCAGACCCTGAGAGCTCGCCGTCAGGCTACCTCTTTTCATCGGTCGTGATGGTCAACGACACCGTGGATGCCTGCTGAAAAACGGCGAGCCGCCCACCGAGAGATGAGCGACCCGCCGTCGTACGTCGTAGAACTAGAACACGCGGATCGGGATCTCCGCCGGAGCCGTCAGCAGCGACTCGATTTCGTCGTCGAGCTTGACCAGCGTGATGGACGCGCCGGCCATGTCCAGGGAGGTGCAGTACTCCCCCACGTAGCTGCGGCCCACGCTGATGCCCTGCCCGGCGAGACGTTTGTGCGCCTGTCCGTACAGCAGGTACAGCTCGCTGATCGGGGTACCACCGAGGCCGTTGACCATGAGGGCGACCCGGTCGCCGTCGCCGAACGGCAGGTCCTTCACCACCGGACCGAGGAGCTCCTCGACGATCTCGTTGGCCGGCATCATCTTCGCCCGACGACGCCCGGGCTCGCCGTGGATGCCGACGCCCATCTCGATCTCGTCCTCGCCGAGCTCGAACAGCGGGCTGCCCTTCGCCGGCGGGGTACACGCGGTCAGCGCAACCCCCATGGTGCGGGTCACGGAATTCACCTTCTCGCCGATACGGATGACCTCGTCGAGGTCGGCCCCACGGTCGGCAGCCGCAGCCACGGCCTTGATGACGAAGAAGTTGCCGGCCACGCCACGGCGGCCGATCGTGTAGGTCGAGTCCTCCACGGAGACGTCGTCATTGATGAACAGCGTCTTCACCTCGATGCCCTCGGCCGAGGACATCTCCTGCGCCATCTCGAACACCATCTTGTCGCCCGTGTAGTTGTTGACCAGCAACAGCACGCCCTTGGGCGAGGCCATGAGCTTGGTCGTCTCGTACACGTAGTCGAACGGAGGCGCAGCGAAGACGTCACCCGGGCACGCGGCGTCGAGCATGCCCTTCCCCACGATCATGACGTGCGCCGGCTCGTGCCCCGACCCGGAGCCCTGCACGATCGACACCTTGTTCTGGTCCGGACCGTCGGCGCGCATGATCAGGTTGTACTCCGGCACGTACTTCAGCGTGTCCGGGTTCGCGAGCGCCAGGCCTTCGAGCATCTCCGGGACGAACTGCTGCGGATCATTGACGAACTTCTTCATGAGGGCTCCACGTCGTTGTGAGTAGGGATGAGTTGGGCTAGCAGTACGTTCAGGGCCAGTCGGCGACGATGCGCTCCGCGATGATCGCGACCGCCACCGCCCCGGCGTCCGGGGAACCGATGCTGCGTTCCCCGCTGTAGCTGGCGCGGCCGCGTCGAGCCTCGAGGATCGACGTCGCATCCGCGCACTCGCGGACCTTCGCCGCGAAGGCCGCACGGCACTCCTCGGGCGATGCGCCCGCCGCCAGCTGCCGTTCGAGCTCGTCGGTCGCCGGGATCAGGGCATCGAGAAGGGTCTTGTCACCGAGGTCCGCATTGCCGCGGGCTTTGATGCCGTCGGTGGCTCCACGCAGCATGGCGACGACGGCAGTGCCGTCGATCGTGTCCGTCGTCTTCGCTGCCGCAGAGGCCCGCAGGAACGCCGTCCCCCACAGCGGCCCGGACGTCCCGCCGATCCTGCTGGAGATGGCGAGCGCGATCTGCTGCAGGAAGGTGGCGACGTCGTCCCGCTTGAACGAGTCCCAGTCCGCCAGGACCTTCTCGAAGCCACGGGCGAGGGAGTAGCCGAGGTCGCCGTCGCCCACGACGGCGTCGAGGTCACCGAACTCCTTCTCCTTATCGACGGCGGTCTGCGCCAGGGAGTGGACGACGTACTCGACGTCGGCGAGGTCGGTGGCGCTCATGGGTTCTCCGTTTCGGTGGTCGCGGAATTGGGGGCGGGTGTGGACAGCAGTTTCTGCAGGGTTGCGAGGGTGACGATGCCGGACGGGCCAGCGCCGTACGGGTCGGCGAGGACCTCCGCCTGCTCTCCGTCGGGATCCCCGAGGGAGCTGACTACGAGGGACGCCCCCTTGAAGTCCTCCTCGCGGGTGAAGCCACTGACGGTCACCACAGTGCGCAGTCCGGCCCCGACCGCGGCCCGGAGCCCGTTGCCGCTGTCCTCGACGACGATCGCGTCATCCGCCGACACCCCAAGCTCGGACAGTGCCAGCAGGTAGATGTCCGGCGCCGGCTTCTTGGCGGGCACCACGTCACCGGCGAAGACGGAGAAGTGCGCGGCCAGATCATCCCCGACGGCGTGCGTCAGGACGGCGCGGACCGCGGGCTCCGCAGAGGTGGAGGCAACGGCGAGCGTCCACCCGGCGTCGTGCGCTTCCTGCACAATGCGCGCGATGCCCGGCCGCGCCGGCATGACGCCGCTCTCGACGAGTCCCTTGTAGACCTCGGTCTTCCGCTTGTGCCAGGAGAGGATCGCCGCATCGATGACGGCGCCGTCATTCAGACCCAGCTTTAGCGCTAGCGCCGGTGTGAGGATGCTGCGCATGCGCTCCTTGCCGCCGCCGATCTTCACCTTCTCGGCGTACTCCTCGACGCTCCACTGCACTGGAACACCGAAGTCTGTGAAGGTCTGGTTGAAGGCGGGGAGGTGGCCGTACTGTTCGGTGTCGGCGAGCACGCCGTCGCAGTCGAAGATCAGGGCCGGCATGGTCAGAGGCCGCCCTTGCCCGCGCTGCCGAACTGGGCGCAGAGGTCTGTGACCATCGCGACGACGTCGGCCCGCGTGTGCTTGAACAGCGATGGCGGATCCCACTTGCTGTTCTGTTCGGCCTGCTTGAGGAACGCCAGGCTGGACTGCATGTACGTCTCCTTGAGCGCCGTGGAGATGTTGACCTTCGCGCAGCCGCGGGCGATGAGGTCGGCGAACTGCTCGGCGCTGAGGCCGCTCCCTCCGTGGAGGGCGATGGGCACGTTGCGCGCTTCGACGATCTGCGTGACGCGTTCGACGTCGAGCACGGGTGCCGCCTTGTAGCTGCCGTGGGCGTTGCCGATCGAGGGGGCGAAGACGTCGATCCCGGTGGCGTCGATGAACGCGAGCGCCACCTCGAGGCTCTGCTGCTTGGAGACCTCGTCGGACCCGTGGTCGTCCTCGACGCCGGTGATGGCCTCGATCTCGCCCTCCACCTGGGCGCCGTAGCTGCGGGCCTCTTTGACGACGTCGACGGTCTGGCGCTGGTTCTCCTCGACCGGGAGGTTGGAGGCGTCGAAGAGCACCGAGTTCCAGCCGGCCTTGAGGCATTCGGTGACGACGTCGCGGTCCGGGCAGTGGTCGAGGTGCAGGGTGACGGGCACCTCGATGCCGCGTGTCATGGACTGCCACATGTCGAACAGCACGCGGGAGCCGATGCTGCGCACGGTCTTGACCGAGGTCTGCAGGATCACCGGCGAGTTCGCCTCGACGGCGCCGGCGAGCACGGCCTCCATGGTCAGGTCATTGAAGATGTTGATCGCGGGCACCCCGTAGCGGGCCTGGAATGCCGGATCAACGATGTCCTTCAGGGGTACAACTCCCACAACAATTCCTCCTGGATAGGCTCCTGCCCACGCTAGGCGGGCATCGGGCACACCGGAATGGGTGGTATCCCTCCCTCTCTCTGGGGGTAATCCCCACCTCGTCAGGCGCGGGCTTCGGTGGTTGAGTGGAGCGCGGCCGCTTCGGCCGCCGCTTCTTCTCCACTTCAACGACGAAGGACACCCCATGCCCCAGGGATCAGTGCTCGAGACCATCACCGCCGAGGAAGCCCGCCGTGTCATTGACGCCGCCGCGGCGAAGGCCACGGAGATCGGTCAGCCGATGGACATCGCCGTCGTGGACGCCGGCGGCAACCTGAAGGCGCACGTGCGGATGGACGGTGCGAACATCGGCAGCATCACCATCGCGATCAACAAGGCCTACACGTCCATCGCGTTCCAATGCGAGACCGGCGACCTGCAGGGTGTCACCCGGCAGGACGGCCCCATCTACGGGCTGAGTGACGCCCACGGCGGCCGGCTGGCAGTGTTCCCCGGCGGCATCCCGCTGGTGCGCGACGGCAGCATCATGGGGGCCATCGGCGTCTCCACCGGAACCATC
The DNA here is from genome assembly GCF_054510975.1 of Arthrobacter rhamnosi. NCBI lineage: Bacteria > Bacillati > Actinomycetota > Actinomycetes > Micrococcales > Micrococcaceae > Arthrobacter > Arthrobacter rhamnosi. The sequence continues at coordinate 62,346 of NZ_JBTNDN010000008.1, forward strand.
GAGCAGGACCAGGAAGTTGCGACGGCGGGCGCGGCCGCCTACTGAGGCGCGTCCAGCTGCTAAGTCTGGTGCTGCAGGGTCAGCGCGCTAGGACCGGTCATCCTCACGCGACGTGCCGGACTCGGAGATCCGCTTGATGGCGGCGAGCGTCTTCGGGATGCCCTCGAGCGCCTGCCGGGTCCGATCGATGATCTGCGCGGGCGCATCATCCCCGAACTTCTCCTCGAACATGGCGATGCCGCCCGGCAGGAAATCCCAGGATTCGGTCAGGGTGGTCCCGGTGCCAGCCGGCGTCAGCGTGTAGCCCCAGCGGACTCGATCGCCGCCGACCACCCAGGCGAACTCACGGCCGCGTTCTGCGGCGACGACCTGTGACCGCGTCTCCCAGGTACGGTGCGGAAGCTCATTGCGCCCTGTGAACCAGGCACCGACCTCGCCTGCGTCGGCGTCGTCCTCCCACCAGCACCGCGTACACACCGGACTCCACTCACCGGTGCGGGTGATGTCGGAGACCAGGTCGTAGATGCTGTCCGCCCATGCCTGGATGGTGACGGACTCCTGGTGGTGGCGGATCTCTGTCTGGCTCATGCGCCCATTCTCACAGAAGATTCCCCTCGTCCTGCGGGGATCGGCTGGAGCTATTCGTACCCGCATAGACTGGGTCCTCGCGCTGGCTACGGAAGGCCCCCACATGTTGAGTACCGAACGAACCGGCACCGGAAAGCCACTCGTCCTCGTGCATGGCCTCGGCTCGAGCGTCCGCACCTGGGATCCCGTCCTCCCCTTGCTGCAGGAACAGCGCGAGGTCATCGCCGTCGACCTCCCCGGGTTCGGCAGCAGCGAGCCGCTCGCGGGTGAGGTGACCATCGCGACGCTCACGGACGCCGTCGAGCAGTTCCTCGAGCAGGAGAACCTGCGCGACGCGGATATCGTCGGAAGCTCGATGGGTGCGCGGATCGTGGTGGAACTGGCGCGGCGGGGTCACGCCGGCAACGTCGTCGCCCTCGATCCCGGTGGATTCTGGAACGACACCCAGGTGCGCATCTTCAACGGCAGCATCACGGCGTCCATCGCCCTGGTACGGCGCCTCCAGCCCGTCCTGCCGTCACTTGTCCAGCAGGCTGCGGGCCGGACGGCGCTGCTCGCCCAGTTCTCCGTGGCCCCCTGGAAGCTCGACCCGGACCTCGTCCTGACGGAGCTCCGCGGGTTCGCCACCTCGCCCAGTCTCGACGAAGCGCGTAAGTCGCTCGCGCACGGACCGCGCCAGGCAGGCGCGCCACAGGGGACGATCAAGGGCACGCTGGCGTTCGGCTGGGGCCGGTCGGACAGGGTCACCCCGCTCAGTGAGGCCGCCGTCGCCATGTCCCTCTATCCGGACGCCACCCTGCACGTCTTCGAGGACTGCGGGCACTTCCCGCACTGGGACCAGCCGCAGGAGACAGCCCGGTTCATCCTCGACGCCACCGCCGCTGGGTCTTGATAACGATCCTCGGAGCCGCATACCTGGCGAGAGTGCAGGTGGTGTCTCGGTACGCAGGCCTCTGCCGGCGTCGCCGCCTATCTGGGGTTCGCAATTGCCTGACCCTGGTGCTGCAGGCCCACCAGCATGGTGCGGTTACGGGCTCCGGTCTTCCGCAGCATGGCGCTCACGTGCTTCTCGACCGTCTTCACCGAGATGGCGAGCCGCGTGGCGATCTGCTTGTCCGCCAGCCCCTCAGCCAGGAGGTCCCTTACCTCGAGTTCGCGGGCCGTCAGTGATATCGCCTCGCCTGTGTCCGCCGCGCGACTCTCCGTGAGCCGCGTGAACACTGCCCCATCCAGCAGGGCGTCGCCGCGGGCGGCGGCGACGACGACGCGTGCCACCTCCGCAGGCGTTGAGGACAACGAGAGGAAGCCCCGCACACCCGACGACGCCGCTGCCGCCAGCAGTTCGTCCGCGAAATGGTCGACGACGGCGACCACCGGCCGCTCGACGGTGTCCGCGTCTGCCACGCGAGATTCGGCATAAAGGGACAGCAGGTGCTCGTCGAGGACGATCATGTCCGGCTGCAAGAGGGACACCGACTCCGTGAGGTCCTCGAGCGTCCCGAACTCGCCGAGTACCTGCACCGACGGCTCGGACGTCTCGAGCAGTCGGACGAGTCCGGCCCGGAGGAGGGGCTGGGTGCAGGCGACGAGGACCTTCCACCGTTCACGGGAGGAGTCGCCGTTCGAGGAGTAGGGCACCTGCGCTCGGACGCTCGTCCCCCAGCCCAGCGTCGACTCCACGTGCAGTTCGCCCCGCAGGTAGTGGGCCCGGGCTGCCATGCCGTGCAGGCCGAGCCGACTGCCCTTCAGGTCCGTGCTCTCCCGGCCCTCGAACCCACAGCCGTTGTCCTCAACGACAGCCGTGATGCCGCTGGTGTCGTAGAAGATGCCCACCCGGCACGCGGTGGCGCAGGCATGCGCTACCGCGTTGGCCACGGCCTCCTGGATGATCATGAAGAGCTGATGGGCGACGACGGGCGCCAGTTCGTGAGGATGCCCGGTCACGAGGAGCGTCAGGTCGATGGGATAACTGCTGCCGACACGGTCGAGTTCCTGGCGCACGGCTTCCTCAAGGGTGCTGCCGGCAAGGCTCGACGGCGCGAGGCCAAGCACGGTGCGTCGGGTCTCGAAAAGCGCTTCGTGGGCGAGCACTCGGGCGGAGTCGATGTGCTGGATGGAGGGTGACCCACCCGGCGTCACCCTGTCCGCGCGGTCGAGGTGCAGCAGGAGCGATCCGAGGGATCGGGCGATGGTCTCATGGACGTCCTGTACGGCCCGTTCGCGTTCACCGGCGACAGCGGCCTCGCGCGCCTTTGCCGCGGCGGCCTGATGGAGCCGCGAGTTCATGATGGCGATGGCGGCATGGTTGGCGAAGAGCTCCACGAGGGATGCGTCTGCTGCGGTGAAGACGCGGCCAGGCCCGTTGCTAAAGATGGCGAACGTGCCGATGATGGCGCCGTCCCACGCTACGGGCACTCCGATGACGGCGCTCCCCCACCGCGGGTCGGTGGGGTCAATGTGGCCGCTGGGCACGGACGCATAGCGGTCGAGGATGACCGTTCCCCGGGTGGCAACGATCTGGCCGGTCAGACCCTCCGTCAGTGGGAAGGTCTGACCCTGGTGGCAGCCGACGCCCTGGTCCACTTCCTTGCGGTAGTACCCCTCGGCCTCGTGGACTATCGAGATGGAGCCGCTCTCGCAGTCGAGGAGTGCGACGGCGTGGCCGAGCACGCGCTCGAGGAGCGGTACCAGTTCGAACTGACCGGCGAGGTCGCCGGCGAGTTCCGTGATGCGGTCGAGCTCCGAGAGTGGGGTCTCACTCGGGCGATTCTGGCTCTGGTTCGGCGTGGGAAGCTGCGGCATGTACGGCACCTGTCTCCTGCAACCCGGCGCGACGCTGCGCACGGGCTTTCAGGATAGCGGGCCCCGCTAGAACTCAATGGGTCTCATCAGCGTCTCGTACTGCTGCAAATCAGCAATGAGGCAAATTGCTTGTTGAATGCAGCTGGCTTCACATCGGTGGTTCTCGGGGCTCCGATCGCAATTTGCCGCGCTTCCCTGAAGAAGCGCTGATTACCGCACTCTTCTATTCCACAGCTCAAGTGTCGTTCCATGGCGCATGCGGCAATCAAGGAATCTGTGTTGCAGCCACCGCGGCATCAACCTCGAGGCGGTGGTTCTTCGATTGCCGCCCTTCCTGCCACAGGATGATGTCCATGACGCGCAAAAGGGAGGGCTCGTAGCCGAGATCGAGGACTCCCGAGTCCCGGCGGATCTTACTCAGTCGCTCTGGGAGACCGGTGCTATCCGTCAATGCTTGGTGCCAGCCGCTCCAGTAATGCCCTCGACCGACGAGATCAGTGATGATCGTGTCCACTATGGGAATCAGGTGAGGGCGCTTCCGTGCCATGATCTTGCTCGCCGTCGTCGGCCCGATTTTCCACTTCTGGCCACCCCGCCGAGTGATGACATCCCACAACTCCTGCGCCGGGCTCTTCATCCCGAGGTGTTTCTCGTAGCCCACGGCGTCAAGATCACACATCCGCACATCAGCTGGAATCAGGGATAGGAGGCGGTCGACGTTCTCCTTCTCACCTCGCATGAGGCCGATCGCAGCCATAGGCGGGACCTCGACGCTAAGAAAAGAAACGGCGACGCAGTCGTCGCCGGTCAGCTCATTCACCACGTCGGGCCGATCGCCGCCGCCAGCCCACTGGTCGAAACTGGCGCCAGACCTCGGTGCTCCGTGACGGAAGTCCTGCACGTAGTATTCCCGGACGTGTGCTGTGGATTTTTCGATGTCCTGCAGAATTTGGTGCAACATGATCTCCCCCTCGAATCAAGGACGCGCATTCGCCCTCCGTCACGATAGCTGACCGTCCGTCCGATGACGGCCTATCGCCGAGCCGATGGGGCCCAGGCACCCGCCTCAATTAGCCTCCTTGTCGCTCCAAGCAGGGGCAATACCAAGTACAGCCTCCCCTTGTACGCGCTATTGAGGAGGTGACTGATGTGGGTCAAACGTTTGAAACCCCCTCGTCATGCGGCTTCCTTCGGAGTGCGGACAGGAAGGATTGAGCAGGCTACGTCTAAGAATGAGGACGCGCGGTCCGGCTCTGCTCTTACTCAATCGGAAGAGGAAGCCTGAGCACCCCGGACGCACTCGGCGATTTTGTCGACGATCATTGATGGATCATCGTGCTCCCAAAATCGCAGTACAGTCCATCCGCTTTCACCCAGCAATTTCGTGACCTTGCCATCACGTCGACGATTCTGCTCGAGCTTCGGTATCCAGTAATCTGCGTTCGTGGTTGGAGTGGTCCCATGGGATGGGCACCCGTGCCAGAAGCAGCCGTCGAGGTAGACAGCTATTTGAACACGCGTGAAGACGATGTCAGCACGTGAACGGAGTCCTTTGAGTGGTGCGTAATCTACCCGGTATCTAAATCCTCGACGATGTAGCGCGCGACGCACTACAAGCTCAAGGGATGTATCCCGACCGCGATTCGCTCGCATGGAGCGAGCGACGCCGGGAGAACTCGCCCAAGACTCGCCGCGCTCCATGCTCCGACCATACGCTGGCCCTTGGCGGCAGCTCTCCCTGTCTGGATGACACCGGTTCCGCCGGACAGCCAAAACTATGTGGCGTACGTGCCCCACTCCATTTCACTACTTACGACCAGCAGGCGAGATACCGATGGAGTGCTAGCGGTAGGAACGAGATGCTCACTGATAGCAGGTACCTCCGCCTCGGACGCGAGGGCGGGCAATACTGTTGTTCAAGAAGCCGGAAACCTCGATCATCGCTCTCACCACCACGGAGGCGTCCGCCTCACAACCGCCGGCTTCTGCGAACTCTTCGAGCAGAGCGTCGGCCACCCTTCGACCAACACGGTGACCGCGTTCGGTCTCGGTGATGGAATACGAATACCGGTGATCCGTGCGGTCGAGTTGCACTTCTACCCGCCACGATCCCAGAGGGCTACTGACCTCCAGCCCGACCGGAGCATCCTGCATGTGCAGATGGACCTCCACAGCACTGAACTGGGTGTCCCGATTGCTTCGAAGTTGCGTAACCTCGTTCCATGCCTCAGCCAGAATTTGATCTCGCCGCATCTGGCAGAGAACGTCCCATATCTGTTGTGCCTCCAGCGGCTCCCCATCCGTCTCAACGCCCGCATGCTTACTAGGAGAGGCACTTGACGACCTGTTGGAGTACAGCTGAAACGATGTCTCAGATAGTTCGAGGTCGTAGACCTCATCGTCCAAGCAATGCAGTTCGCCGATGAGATGACGACCGAGGTAGAGGTACTCCTTCTGCAACTCACCTGAGATTCCAGAATCGATCAGCAAGCCGATGAGCAGATCATAAATTCGCTGCTCCTCGTCGTCGAGGAAACTCTGCCAGTCTGCAATCACGATCTCGCTTGCGTCGGAAATCAGCGAGGAACGCTGGCTTTCCATTATCAAGGCAGCCGGTTCCCGTGGAACATATACGCCCCACTTTGCGGTGCCGGCAGCAGGAGCAAGGAAAATAGGTCTCACGGCTAGGAGTGTATCCTCCTCCTTGGCACCTCCTGGAAGTAAGAGGTGAGCCGACGGCCTGTCCCCTTAGCCGAGTGCACCTGCTGGAAAGATTGCCGGGCATTCAAGGTGGAAGTCGCATCCACGGCCACTCATCGACACCTGCACGTGAAGACCCCGCATCGCTCCACACGGCCCCACTGGGAGGTAGTGTTGCATGGCCATGACTGCACCTGGACAAGCACCCTTCGAACGCGCGCCTCAACCCGACTCGATCACCATGCTGGACCTGTTCGCGGGTGCCGGCGGGCTCACTCATGGCTTCTATGCAGCTTCACCGAGGTTCGTGACAACGCGGGCAGTAGAGTTCGAACCCGCTGCCGCCGCCTCCTACAGCCAGACCTTCGGTGACAAAGTCTATGCTGGTCCGATTCAGCAGTGGTTGCAGGACGAAGTCACCCCTCGGGTCGATGTAGTCGTAGGCGGTCCTCCTTGCCAAGGCTTCTCCCTACTCGGCAAGCGGGACAGCAGCGACCTTCGCAATGCCTTGTGGGAGGAGTATGCCGAGACTCTTCGCCGTGCGCGGCCTAGATACTTCGTCGTGGAGAACGTGGCAGCTTTCGGGAAATCCGCGCAGCTCGAGGCCTTCTCCCAGGCTGCACGGGAAGGAGGAGAACTGGAAGAGTTCAGGTTCTCCTGGCACGTCCTCAACGCGGCCGACTTCGGTGCCCCACAAGCTCGAAAACGAGCGATTCTCATCGGACACCGTATCGACATGCCGAAGCCTTCGTTCCCCGTTCCTACCCATATCGGTCGGCACGTGTCAGTGCGGAAAGCTCTTGCAGGGATCCCCTTCGAAGTGGCAGGCACCGAACTACGTAAGGCATTCGTGACGACATCTACTCGCGTGATGCCGGGCCCCTACGAGACGACAGAGCTCCATCTAGGTCGTGACTATCGATCGATCTCATTGGAGCGGTTCGGTCACATACCTCTCGGCGGTAATCGTACCGACCTCCCTGAACACCTCCAGGCGACCTGTTGGGTCGGGCATACGACCGGATCGGGTGACGTCATGGGCCGATTGCACTGGGATCGTCCGTCGGTGACGATTCGGACAGAGTTCTTCAAGCCGGAGAAGGGACGATATCTACACCCGGAAGCGAACCGCGCGATCACTCACCTCGAGGCGGCGCGGTTGCAGGGATTCCCGGACGACCATCGCTGGGTAGGGTCGAAGACCGCCATCGCGAAACAGATCGGCAATGCGGTACCTGTCGCGCTAGGGAAGGCGATCGCGCTTCAAATCGCTCAACACCTCTAAGACACGGGCGAGTGAATCCCCCTCCCATGCAGTAGTTGTCGATGTGAAGCATATGATTATCGTCATACTTATGCGACGGCCCGCTGGAGGACCGTCGGAGGTGCACTTTTGTATGGGGAGAACCGATGAGGGTTCAAGAAGCATGGGCAGGGCTGAGTTCGCCCGTCAATCAGTTCGTCAGTGCCGAGACACAAAGCGCTCTCAACGCTTATAAGGCACGCCCCGACCTGATCCGGGAACACGCCAACATCGAAGCAGCGATCTCGCAGGGCGGCTATGGGCGTAAGCAGCTCAACGAGCTCATCCAGAACGCGGCTGACGCAATCAAAGAGCCTGGTGGACGAATCAAGGTCGTCCTGACCGATGACGCTCTGTATTGCGCGAACGAAGGTGAGCCTTTCACCGAAGCCGGCTTCAGGACCCTCATGTTGTCCCACTCGTCCGAGAAACGCGACGACGAGATCGGCCGTTTCGGTCTCGGATTCAAGTCGGTCATTCAGGTGACCACCGAGCCGAAGATCTTCAGTCGTAGTGGGTCGGTGTCTTGGAGCCAGGACCGGAGTCGCGATCTGCTCCAGGAGCTGTATCCCGGCCTGGAGTCCTACCCGATACTCCGTCTGGCGACGCCGGTGGACCCTTATGACGCAGCAGCAGAGGATGACGTCCTCGCCGAGCTTCTGCCATGGGCTTCTACCGTCGTGAAGCTTCCCCTACGGGGCAATGTCTCGTGGTTGTCCACAGAGATGAAGAACTTTCCTGCAGAATTTCTGCTGTTCTCCGACAAGATCAGATCCTTGGAGTTCGACGACCGCTTCGAGGGTTCCACGGTGCTGTGGACAGCTGATCGTCAAGGTAATCGGGTAACTCTCACCGACAGCACATCGAACAGCGACTGGTTGATCTTTAAGCAGCAGCACGAGGTCAGTACGCAAGCGGCTGTAGAGGCGGGAAGCATCGTCGCGCGAAAACAGATCGACGTGACCTGGGCCGTGCCTATCACCGGCAATCAACGCCGCAAGTTGGGCCGCTTCTGGAACTACTTCCCCACTCAGCACGAGACCTCCCTCCGAGGCCTCGTCAATGCTGCATTCAAGATGAACGAAGACCGACACAGCATCCTGGACACTCGATACAACCAGGAGATTCTCACTCGGACGCTTCCGAGGATGGTCGCTGGCGCGCTCAAGGATCTCAGCACGCCAGACGACCCGGCGCTGTTTTTCGACATCCTTCCGTCTCGTGAGAAGGAATCGTATTCCTGGGCGGACGCAGCAATCAACAAGCCGATCTACGCGATCCTGCCGTTCGTACCGAGCCTGCCGGACCGATCAGGCGCGTTGAGGGTGCCTAGCGAGGTCAAGGTGCAACCCGTACTCGAGGAAGCTACCAAGCTGACGTCCCTCTGGGACTCCTGGGTGCCGACAGACCGCCCCTGGCTCCACGCCAGCGCTCTTCGGGGGCGAGAGCCGCAGGTGATGCGCATCCTGAGGGAGGCAAACCTCAAGCGTGCTTCCGTCGAAGAGTGGCTTGAGGAAGTTGTCGCAGGTGGGGAGCTTCAGGACTACGAGAATGCGCTCCAGCTCGCTGCCATGATCGATAAGTCCTACAGCGACTACCAGCCGGCGATGCGGCGTAGTCGAATCGTCCTGATGTCCGATGGCGGTGTTCAGGCGCCGATCACGTCCAGGGTCTTCCTTCCAATGAAAGCCGACGACGAAGCAGACAATATCGTCTCGTATGACTTGATGCATCACGGTAACGCGAACACCTACCTACGTGCTCTGGACCTTCAAGCACAAGACGGCCGGGGCATCGTCAGCCGAGTGGCAAGCGACGTCGGCCAGGACTACACCAACCCCGAGTTGGCTCAGTCGCTGTGGAGACTCACTCGCTCGCTCGCAGTTCCAGAAAGCCTTGCGATCATCAATGAGCGAGTAGATGGCAAGAAGGTCCTCGTACGATGCCGGGACCGCCAATGGCGTCAGCTGGGTGACGTCTGGCTGGCCGGTGGTCTGATGCCTCAGTCCAATGTCGGGGACGAACACCTCTTGGTGGATGAGCAATTCCACGCTCATGACATCGCCCTCTTGCGGAACTTGGGCGCACGAGTATCGCTCAAAGAAGCGAAGATGGTCCGCGCCGGAGGCTCCTACGACCTGTGGAGAGCATGTGAGGCAAGCCGCCTGTCCGAGCAGTCGAAGAGCGGGCCCGACCGGGTGTCTGAGGCGGGGATTCGGTTCGGCCAGGCTCTGACGACGAGCGGCCTTCATCTTCTCACTCACGCGTCGGCCGCCACCCGCGCGAAGGTGACGCGGACGATCTTGAGTCGTGTGCAATACCCGGCAAAGGTCGAATTCAGTAGTGGCTTCCGCGCTGCAGAGACGATTGACGGGCCAGACCTCTGGTGGGTCAAGAACCACGGCGCCCTGGAGACGCCACTGGGCGTCATCGACATCAGACGGTGCGTGGGCGAGGTCCAAGGGATACCTACGGAGTACCTGCCCTTTCCAGGTGAGGAAGAAGCGAAGGCTTTGGCCCTTCCTACCGACCCTCGCCAGATTCAATGGGCGTTCATCCTCCCTCTGGCCGAGCAGCGTCTCTCGATGCTTCAGCTTCACGAGCTGTACGGAGCACTCGCTGCCCTCGACGTGCGTCCGCCAAAGGAGCTGTTGACGCCACTCAGCGGGGGGCGGAGCTCTCGGTACCTGGTTGTAGACACTGTTCTAGCTCCAAACGCCGAGTCCCGGGATTACCTCGAGACGGCGGGCGTTGCTGTCCTTTACACCGGTCGCGCGTACCTCGACGACGCTCTCACACAGAAATGGGGCATAAAACCTGTATCTGTCGAATTCCACACGTCAGCTCGTGCAATTCCCCTAGAGGGAGGCGAGCCGGAAACCATCAAATCGCGGTTCCCCTATTTGAAGAGGGCCGCGGGTGAAGTCGCTGTCCAGACACTGTGCGCCCCTTGTAGCTCGGTTGATGAAGTCCGGACGAACAGCTTCGACTCCCGTGAGGACGTCACGTCCAAAACCTTCTACCTGCAGGAAGGAATGCTCTACTACCGGGCGCCCCAGAGCGAACTGTCCCTTCTAACAACCATCCTCGGAGCCTTTGGCAGCAAGCGGACCGCGGCTCAGGTCATGCAAGCTATGCGGCAGCTCAAAAAGGACGCCGACGCTCAGGCGCGTATCGATAGGGTCAATGAACAGAAGACAGACGCGGGTAAAGTCGCTGAGCTCGTGGGACGTGACACTCTACTGAAGCTCATCCCGGACTCCGTGATGAAGATGTTGCGAGCGCGCGACCTGGAGCTCACAGACGAGCGACTCTTTGACATCGTCAGCAACCTCCATGGCAGCAGCCTTCTCAAGGTGCTCAAGCCAGCACTCTCCGAGGCGGGCATCGAGGCCCCCGACCAGTTCCGCGGAGGCCGTTCGGCTCAAGAATTCGTCAAAGAGCTCGGCTTTTCGCCGGCAATGGCGGGTGAGTCGATCAAGAAGAAGCCGGAGCGCGAGGAGTTCGTCGGGCCGGTGGGCTTGAACCCGCTCCATCAATACCAGGAAACCACCAGCCAAAAGATCGTCGACCTCTTGGCCGGGCGGACGAAGTACAGCCGCGGTCTCGTGCAATTGCCCACCGGCGCGGGTAAGACTCGTGTAGCCGTCGAATCGGTCATCCGAGATATCAAGGCCGCACCTAAAGAGGAGCACCGGCTCGTCATCTGGATCGCGCAGTCGGAAGAACTCTGTGAGCAAGCAATCGAGACATGGACGTACGTCTGGCAGGCCGTGGGTTCACCCGGGCAGCGTATGGCGGTGAGCAGGCTCTGGGGTGGCAATAAGGCCATACGTGAGGAGACCAAGCTGCACCTCGTCGTCGCGACGATCCAGACGCTTTCCAGCATTCACCAGTCTCGGCGTCAGATGTACGAGTGGATGTCCAACCCGGATCTGGTCATCATTGATGAGGCGCACGGAGCCACTGCGTCTTCTTACACTCCAGTCCTCTCGTGGTTCGGCCGTTCGTTCACCGAGAAGTCGAGGTCTTTGCTCGGACTCTCGGCGACTCCATACAGAGGGTCCAACGAGACGGAGACGGAGAGGCTCGTAGCGCGTTTCGGTAAGAACCTCATCGAGCCTGATGAGTTCACTGCAGAGGACGCTCACGAATACCTTCAGGGACTCAAAGTATTGGCGCGGGTGAATCACCAGGAGTTGGAGGGCATCGAGCTCAAGCTCAAGGACATGCGCTCAGCCACCGATGAAGACTCCCAGAGTGCCATGCTCGAAGCTCGAATCGACCTCCAGCAGGTAGCAGATAGCACGCGACGTAATGAGGCAATCCTGGACCACATCAAGTCCTCGAAGACGACGGGGCCGACACTCGTGTTCGCCGCTTCGGTCGAACACGCGGAGGCCCTGGCCGCAGTACTATCCGTCGAGGGTATCCCTGCAGCCGCGATCTCCGGCAAGACGGACCTAGGGCACCGACGCTCGATCATCGAGGACTTCCGTAAGCGCAGGATCCGAGTCCTCACGAACTTCGATGTGCTCACACAGGGATTCGATGCGCCCCAAGTTGATGCTGTGTATGTCTGCCGGCCTACTTTTTCTCCCAACAAGTACATTCAGATGATCGGTCGTGGTTTGCGCGGGCCTCTCAACGGTGGGAGCGAAGAGGTGCTCATCGTCAACGTGAAGGACAATCTGCAGCAGTACGGGCACAAACTCGCCTTCACGCAGTTGGACTACCTGTGGCGGAACGAGGCAATCGGTGCTCCTTGAGATCGACCTCGATGAGAGTCAGCAAGCGGTAACGGAGGCAGAACCGGACGCGAGGCTGTTCGTCACTGCCGCAGCGGGGCAAGGAAAGACCGAGGTGCTCCTCGCTCGGGTGAAGACACTGGTGGAAGACGGCCTCAACCCCGCGGACGAGATCCTGGTGCTGAGTTTCTCGCGAGCAGCTGTGGAGGCTGTCAGGAAGCGGGCTCGGGTTCATGACCTCGACGGACTCCAGATCCGTACTTTCGACTCCTTCGCGGCTCAGATCCTGATCGACATGGACGAGGAGACGCTGGGTGACAGCTTCGAAGCACGGATCAGGAAAGCCACGAAGCATGTGTCCGGCGAGGACACTCCTGAGCGGATCACTCAGCTGAAGCACATCCTGATCGACGAGGCTCAGGACCTCGTCGGTGACCGGGCGGAGCTGGTCCTGGCCCTACTCGCTGCGCTCGGTGATGATCTAGGCTTCACCGTGCTCGGTGATCCCCTGCAAGGCATCTACGACTTCCAACTGAAGGAGTCCACTTCGAGGATGACGTCTGGGGAGCTCATCGAGAAGTTGGTAACGGACTTCGGCGCAGAACATCAGGCGCTGTCCAAGCACTACAGGGCTGTCACCGACCGCACGAAGGAGCTCATCGTTGTCGGTGAGGAGATCCGGAGCCTCGGCGAGCTGAACGGCGCTGCGGTTCAAATGGCCCATGAGCTTCTCGATGGCTTCCGGAGGCAGGTGTCCAGCACTTCAGTGTTGAACGAATCCGGAGCTTTGAGCCCCAATGTTGGCGAGACGACGGCCCTTCTCTGCTCGACCAACTACGAGGTCCTTATCGCGAGCGAACTCCTTTGGCAGAACGGCTACCGGCATCTCGTCCGGCGTAAAGCCCAGGACATGAGTGTGGCGCCGTGGGTGCATGGAGTATTCAAGGACCTTGAAGATCGGACATACGATGCGGATGACATCAAGTCCCGGCTGACCGGCCTCTTCGGTGATTCCGCAGTTGACCTATGGCTCGCCCTCAAGACGGCTGAAGGGAACTTCGCGGCCTACGACTCCCTCAATGTCCCTCAGTTGAGTCGACGGCTTCACAGCAGGTCTGTACCACTGACATTGACAGTGGCAGACGCCGCCGACCTCATGGTCTCTACCGTCCATAGGGCGAAGGGCCTCGAATTCACCAACGTCCTGTACGTGCAGCCCGAGTTCGGGTCGCCGGCAGCTGAGGAGAATGAGGCCACACTGAAGCAGAAGTACGTGGCATTGAGCCGTGCGCGGGAGGAGATCATCTCTACCAAACTTCCGAAGAACCTCCGCAAGCACGCCGATGGGTCTACGGGACGCTGGCTCGAGAAAGGCTATGGAAAGCAGAATCGCCAGTACACAGCTCGAATGGAATTCATCAACTCGGACATCGATGACGTCTCGCCTTACTACCCCGCCGACGGTGATGCCCGGGCTGTCCAGGACAACCTCGTTCTGGAGGACCTCCTAGGTCAGGTCGTCTCCGGTTCGTTGGAATCCGAGCCGGAGCCGGGTGAAGTACCGCGATATGTGCTCACCACCGGCGACGGCGGAGTGATCGGGCGAACGAGTACGTCCTTTGCCTACGCGCTCAAGAACAGCTTCGGCTTCAGAAACAGCCGCAGCTATCAGTGGCCCGCAGGATTCACCGGTGCACGCGTCACGTCCATCGAGTGCGCTACCGGCCACCCGGAGGAGACGAAACTGACGGGGTTGGGCTCCTCAGGCATGTGGTTGGTCCCTCGACTGACCGGATTGATCAAGCGGACCACGAATCAGGAGCAATAAGTGTCGACACTGGATACCAAGTACGCCTTCCGGCGAGAGATGGTGGACCGCCTCGAGACAGACCTGTATGGTCCGGGTTCGCAGGATGAGCTCATCACTGAACGCCCACTGGAGCGTTACGTCACGGGCGTGCTGTGGCCTGCCCAGGATGACACCTACGTCGAGGCCCCGGACGAGCCCGAATCCGTATCCGCCGTGTCCGGCGAAGCTGCAGTCGACAGCCCTGTGGCGAATGCACGGCTGACCTACCCGAGCAGCGTGGGTATGACGGTCTCGGTAGATACGCGACTGGCGTCATCACTCCAGGTCTCACCGGTCGCAGCCCGTTACGCGCCGGTGCGGACCGATCGCCAGAGCGGGAGTAAGAGGCGTGACGTCTACGACTGGCAGCGACAGCCAGCCGATTTGGGTGCCATCGACATCGAGCTGGACGCGCCGGGCCCACAGCATCATCTGCTCGAAGGCGGTGCCCTCGAGCTCTATGCCCTGGTCCGCCCGACGGAGAACGGCATCGTGACGGTCACGGTCGTCCTTCGGAATACCCAACCGAAGCCCGGCGCCTCCGAGGACAAGGACGTCGCCTGCTGGTTCCAAGTCGGTCTCACCGTCTGCACGGAGGAGGCCGCTCTGGTTGATCGGTCCAAACTCCGCGTCGATCTGCCCGCGGATGAAGACCTCGCCTCCGCAGAACTGCTCTACCGGAACCACATGGTCTTCGGCGCCGGTCATGGCTGTGCGGTCGAAGTAGAAGACGACGACGTCGAGGGTCGGCGTTGCCGCCGAGTAGCGACGACCTTCGTCCCGCGACAGGCGGTCCACCGCTCGATGGCGGGCGGGAGCAAGACCGATCTGTCACTTTCACTCCTGAGCGCCGGGACGCGTGATGAAGTCCTCGCTCAACTGACCCGGTTGGCGACGGATTACTCGTCCTGGATAAAGGCCACCACGAACTCGATGTCCGCGAATGGCCCGTCCCATGTCCCGCAGCACCTTCGGGGCGTGGCTGATAAGCACATGGAGCATGCCGCTGAAGCGCACGGCCGAATCAGCGCGGGCATCAGCCTTCTGGCTCACGACGACGTCGCTTTCGAGGCCTTCCAACTCGCCAACAGGGCGATGCACATGCAGCGTGCCCGTCAGGACTGGGTCCGGAAGGGTGCACAGGGCGAGTTCGCACTCGGAGAGCAGTCCTGGCGTCCATTCCAGATCGCGTTCATTCTCATCAACCTTCCGTCTGTCACGGATGATCAGCACTCTGAGCGCGATATCGCCGACCTGCTGTGGTTCCCCACAGGCGGTGGTAAGACAGAGGCGTATCTCGGGTTGATCGCGTATCTCCTCCTACTTCGACGCTTGCGTGACAGCAGCGTCCGAGGCGTCGCGGTGATCATGCGGTACACCCTGCGGCTCCTGACGATCCAGCAGTTCGAGCGCGCCGCTATGCTCATCTGCTCTCTCGAGTCCGTCCGCCAGCAGGACGAGCGACGTCTCGGTAGGGAATCCTTCGGCATCGGGCTCTGGGTAGGAGGGGGCGCGACGCCCAACGATATCGGCACGGCCAAGACCAACCTCGCCAAGCTCAGGCGGAACGAAGACGTCGTCGAGGGGAATCCGCGCCAGATCGAAGCGTGCCCCTGGTGTGGGACCCGGCTCACCGTCGACGACTACCGGATCGTCAAGGTCCCGTTCGAGCGCATGATCGTGAGCTGCGCGGACGATCACTGCCAGTTCAGCGACGGCCTGCCGGTCCACATCATCGACACCGATGTCTACCGGGAGCGGCCTGAACTCGTCATCGGAACCGTCGACAAATTCGCGAGTATGGCCTGGCGGGGTGAGGTCTCCACGCTCTTCGGGCGGCATTCAGCGGCTGATTCCGGTCCCGATCTGATCATCCAGGATGAGCTGCACCTGATCTCCGGTCCACTGGGTTCCACTGTCGGCCTCTTCGAGACGGCAGTCGATCTCGCGGCAGGCGGTATTAATCGCCCAGGCGGTTCGGACGGGCGCAAACCGAAGATCATCGCCTCGACGGCAACCATCCGGCGAGCCGAGCGGCAGATCCGATCCGTGTTCAATCGACGATCGAAGCTGTTCCCGCCGCCCGGACTGGACCCCGATGACTCGTTCTTCGCCGAGAGGGCGCCGTCGGACCGATACGGGACTCGTCAGTACGTCGGCGTGCTCGCCTCCGGCACCAGTCATGCGACGTTGATGGTCCGGACCTACGCATCGCTGCTCCACTCGGCTACCGTCGTCGATGCCGCTGAACAATCGGACCGTGATCCCTACTGGACGCTCGTCGGGTACTTCAACAGCCTCCGCGTTCTGGGCTCGGCCTACCTCCAGGTATACGACGACGTCCGCGCCCGTCTGTCCCTGCTGGCACGACGCGAGGGACGCGATACGTCACGCAGCATTCAGCTCAGCGAGCTGACGAGTCGCGTCGAGAACCACAAGATCCCCGAGGCGTTGAAGTCGCTCGAGAAAAGCTTGATGGGCGAAACCAAACCTGAAGATGTCGTACTCGCTACCAACATGATCTCAGTGGGCCTCGACGTCGACCGGCTGGGCCTCATGGCTGTCATGGGTCAGCCTCAGTCCAGCGCCGAGTACATCCAGGCCACCAGCCGGGTCGGGCGGCAGCATCCGGGTCTCGTCGTGACGATCTTCAACGCGGCACGGACTCGCGACCGCTCGCACTACGAGTCCTTCAACGACTTCCACGGCGCCTTATACCGAGCGGTCGAAGCCACCAGCGCCACACCTTTCGCCGCCCGGTCTCGAGACCGTGGCCTTCACGCCACTCTCGTATCGGCTCTCCGAATGCTCGTTCCGGAACTCCGCGGGGAGGCCGGGCAGGTCCGGGTGGAGTCTCATCTGGTCGATCAGGTCATGGCCCTCATCGGAGACCGGGTGGAAGCCATCGATTCCGAGGAAGCCGCGGCGACACGGGAAGAACTCGAACGGCTGGTGAACATCTGGCGGAAGGCCGCCCTGGACGACGTCGACCTGCCGTACCAGGAGAAGCGGAGCAGTCCTCGTTCCCTGCTCATCGATTCGAGCAAGGCGCTCGAAGACCCGGACTTCGTCTACAGCACCAGTACCACGCCGTGGCCGACTCCGCGCAGCATGCGGGATGTAGACGCTGAGACCACCCTCCGGCCCGCACCTCTAAGGAAGGACGCCTCTCTTGGCTAGGAAGACTTACGCTGCACGTCGCAGCCAGCTGATCTCGACGTTCGGAGTCGGAAGTCTTTTCCCGGCCGAGAACAACAGCTTCATGATCACGAGCATCGATCAGTGGGACAAGAAGCATCTCAAGCCCGTCAGCGAACCTCGTCTGGCTCGCAGTCTCGGTGTATCCCAGCTGCTCTTGCCGCCGGCAGGCACACGGGGCAAGATCCCGGTGGTTCGTTTCCCGCAGATGCTCGTCTGTCCGAGCTGTAATCGGATCGGTACGGTCAAGCAGTTACAAGCCTCGTACGAGGATCCGAAGTGCGGCCTGTGCAAGTCGCTGGCGCCATTGACGCCGTCCCGTTTCGTCATCGCCTGCGAGGACGGCCACATCGATGATTTCCCCTACGGCTACTGGGTCCACGGCTATTCGCCGAATGACGACGCCGAGCACAAGCTGAGCCTCCTGTCAGAGGGCCGCACATCCTCGCTCGCCGATATGGTCGTCCGCTGCTCATGCGGGAAATCCCGGACCATGGCTGACGCATTCAACTCGATCGCGCTCAAGGAGATGAAATGCCAGGGTAATCGCCCCTGGCTCGGATGGGATTACCGGGAACGCGAGTGCGGGAAGCCACCGAAGACCGTCCAGCGTGGTGCTTCCAACGTCTGGTTCCCAATCGTCCGCTCTGCGATCTCCATTCCGCCCTACTCCGAGTTCCTCGCCAAGGTCGTCACGGCCAACGCATCGCAGCTCAGCAAGCCGCAGGCTCTCGAGCCTGCCTCCACCTGGGTGCTGGAAGGCATCGTGGAGAGCTTCGATGGACGCTTCTCCGTCGACGAGCTGCGTGCAGAGGTGAAGCGCCAGTTCCATGGCGGTAACGAGACGGAGCTGTCCGAGGAACAGCTCCGCGAGCAGGAGTTCATGGCGTTGATGAACGGCCGCCGCGACAGCCCTGATACGGACTTCGTCGCCGAGAAAGTCGCTGTCCCCGAGTCTCATTCGCATTGGATCAAAGCCACTCGAAAAGTCACACGTCTCCGAGAGGTTCGTGCACTCTACGGCTTCAGCCGGTTGCACCCACGCAGCGAGGACAATCCGGACGCGACGTCGTCTCCGCTCTTCCCGGACGACAACAAACAGAACTGGTTGCCTGCCATCGAGACCCTGGGCGAGGGTCTCTTCATCGCACTCGACCGACATCAGGTCGAGGAGTGGGCGAAGACGGATTTTGCAGCAGGGAGAGAGAGAACCCTCAGACTCAATGTGAAGCGAGCTGCCGAGCAACGCGGCCTCGAACCAGTGCCGGTGAACATCGCGGAGACATTGATCCACACGCTGTCTCACATCATCATCGATCAGCTCTCACTCGATGCGGGCTACCCGGCCTCCTCCATCCGTGAACGCCTGTACGTCGGCCGGGATCAGGTGGGCGTGCTGCTGTATACGGCTTCCTCAGACTCTGCCGGCAGCTTGGGCGGTATCGCCGCGCAGGCAGGCCCGGGCCGTCTCGGTGCTGCTCTCGACGAGGGCCTCTTCCGGACGTCGTGGTGTTCCGCAGATCCCGTGTGCATCGAGTCCCGGGGTTCTGGGACCGACGCACGAAACCTCGCCGCGTGCCACTGTTGTGTGTTGGTCCCCGAGACCAGTTGTGAGCTGTTCAATTCCAACCTCGACCGGGGAACGCTGTTCGGGGTGCACGGACAGATCGGGCTCGGCTTCAGGGATTGGGCGGAGTTGAATCCACTTCAGTCATCTGCCCACGCCGGCGCGCCTGCGACCGGTGAGGTCGACGAGGGGGTTCCCGAAAGCGTCCGCCAAAGCCCGTGGCTCACCATCTTCTCCGAGTCCGGCCCGTCGCTGCGTGAGCTCGTCTCGGAACTTGTGGAAGCCGAGGTGGAGCCGGGCGATTGGGGCTCCGACATCGGTCCGGACAATCAATGGCAGATCGATCTCTCCTGGCCGGGCGCACGAGTCGCAGTGCTTGAGGACAGGGACGAGACGCGCGACGACTGGCTGGCCGAGGAAGGCTGGACGATCTACCACACTGCTGATTTCGCTCCAGGTGACCTGGCTGACAAGCTGGCGGACAAAACCTACTAGGTCCCGTAAGGGGGGGGTCGGACCTCCGACCCCCCTTACCCCTGAAGGCCTAGTCCAGAAAATACTCGTAGCTGAGCGGCTTCAGGTTCTCCGGCGAGGGCCGCCAGTCAGGGTAGGCGCTCATCGTGCCGTCGTCAGTGGTGACTGAACCGTCGAGGTGACGTTCCCACTTGATCTCCGCGACGACGACCAGGTCGGTCAGCTCATAATCATTCGCGTGAGTGACCTCATTACGCGTCAGGATGACCTTCTCGACATGTCCCTGAGATCCCTTGACCTCGACATGCCGCTCTTCAGCCCCTCGCGTGGCGAGCAGATCGTAGGACCGATACGCGCCGACGTCCTCGACCCTGTAGCCGGAGGCCTCGTAATGAGTGATCGCCTGGCGGACCGCCTGCATCTCGATCGCCTTTTTCAGGATCGGGTCGGCGCAGAAACCCGCATAGCGCTGTCGAACGCCGTTCTGCCCGCCCACGGGCGGCGCAACAGGGAAAGTGTCGGAGCCGCCCCAGTCGCTCTCAGGAAGTAGGCCGTCGATAGTCTCGATCAGCTCCGCCGGCAGCTTGAACAGATACCCCTGATTCGGCTTGAGTCCACTGGTCGGATGCCTCTGGAACGGGAAGTAGATGGTCTGTCCGGCGGTATCCGTATAGGTACGCTCGAGGACACCCCTGACGCCCAGGATGTCCTCCTGGTGGTTCGACCGGAGATCGGTCAGTAGATAAGGCTTCGGCAGAGGGGTGTAATCAGTAAGGGGAATCGTGTTCGCCGGCTTCCCGTACCAGTCACCCGCGCGCGGCTGGAGTTGACCGGCCACGATCGACGCGCCATACATCCCCGATCTGAAGCGCATCGGGTTGTTCTTGCCCACCCAATGCAGCACGACATCACCGACGCTGACGTCTTTCATCAAGTCGTACCGAGGCGTATCGGGTGCGATCAGCTCGCTCCCCCAGGTGTCGACGTTGACCAATTCCATCCAATACCGCTGAGTGGTATCCCCGTCCCACCAGCGCGACTTCTTGACCGGTGTCACTGCCGCCATCTCTCCCCCAAACCTCGTCGATGACTACTGACGCTACTTTGTGCCGAGCAGCTCCGACGGTTTTCCGCTCCACGACACGACCAGACCGTCCCGTGCCCTCGTCGCGGCCACGTAGAGGAGCGAGCGTTCGCGCAGGAGCGCATCCGCCTGCTCGGCCGGTGCCAGGTTCTTCGATTGATGCGCGGCTGGCAGGTACTGATCGGACACGCCGAAAAGGACGACGCGAGTGAATTCCATGCCCTTGGAGCGGTGCATAGTCATCACGGCCGGCACGCCAGAGGCGACAGCGGATCCAGCGGTACGTGCAGTGATGCCCCGCTCGTCCAACCCGCTGATGACTTTGCCGATCTGATAGTTGGCCCGCACGAGGACGCCGACGGTCTCGAGCAGTACGCCTTCTTCCTGCCATGCCCGTAGCGTCTCGGCGAGGTTGTCCAGCTCCTCCACGTAGGACGCTGCCGCGTGTTCCTGCGGCACGGGTCCGGTCCGAGAGGACGTGTATCCGTTGACGGACTCGTCAGCGCCCTCGATATCCGTGATCGGCACACCGTTTAACAGGCCGACGGCATATGCCAGATTCTGTCGGGTGGTGCGGTAGTTGAGCGTCAGCCGACGCGATCTGCCGACGATTCCGATACTGAAACGGGACAGCGGAACCTTTTGTCCATAAATGCGTTGGTGGGAGTCCTCGGCGATGAAGATGTCGTCCGGACCCTGCTGTACCAGCTCCCGGAGAAAGAGCCAATGGCCCGCGTGCAGATCCTGCGCTTCATCGATCAGGACGTGATCGGCGGAACGCTTCGTGCCATTGCCGGCTCGGTTCCGCAGGACCAGTGCCGCCAGGTGCGCCATCTCCACGTAGGAGGCATGCATCTCGATCCTGTTGTGGTACCTGTAGCCCTCGATGAGCTTCCACACCGCCAGCCGTTTCGGCCGATTCAAAGCGGTGCCGCGGCCGGCCCGAGGGACCTTCAGGTACTCGTCCTTGGTGGTGATGACATTCGGCAGTACGACCGTCTCGTACTCCTGCTGTAGGAACGACGGGTTGGCGAGCTCGGGCTCCAGCCCATGCTCGACGTCGCGAAGAACCGATTCCCACTGCTGGCTCTCGTGGTCCGACCCCACGACTTTCCCGGGGGCTGCCGTCTCGAGGCCGAAAAGGCTTTTCATCGAGTACCGCTGTTCGGACTCGGTAGCGGCACGGAAGATCTTACTGACGAGTGAATCCACCCCGGCGATATGGATACCCGAGTCCCCAGGCCTCGCTGCACGAGGAAGGTTGGCGTCGAGCTTGGTCAACCCGGTCTCCAGGGACTCCGCGAGCGTCGTCGTGTACGTCGTCAGGACGATCCGCGCGGAAGGCTCCGCTCTGGACAGCGCGCGTGCCCGATGCAACAGTACGACCGTCTTCCCTGTACCTGCCCCACCTGAAAGCCGGAATGACCCGTTGTAGCGCCGTTCTGCGTAGACACGCTGTTCCGGGTGGAGGAAGGTACGCCAGGAATCGAAATCCCCGGCGTCGATGACCTTCTTCAGCTCCTCGGAATCAGTCCCCACAAAGGTGAACTGCATCTTGGTCGCCGGATGCTCGAGCGCTCGCCTGATCTTGTCCTCGTCGGATTCCTCCGGGTCATCGACGTAGCGCCCCAGAGCGAGCTTGTCTTGGACCTCGGAAACGGACGTGCCCGCCGCGAGCTCCAACAATGCCGTCGCCTGCCAATCCGGAGCATCGCTCAGGACGTCCAAAAGGTCTTCTTCTGAGGAGACTGCGAACGCTCGGTCTACGAGGTCTGCAGCAAGGCCGAGTTCTGCAACCAATCCGGCCTGATCCATCCCGCACTCTGTGAGTGGGTTCGTCCAGAGTGGTACGGGAACAATGTCCTCCTCGGGCTCTTCGGGAGCCTCCCTCTCGATCTCATCAGGGGGTTGCTCGGACTCGTCGTCCTCCGTCTCCGGCGTCTGATCTTCAGGATCAGGTGTGGAAGTTCGCAGCACCTCGAGCACGCCGTTGACCGAGTTGACCTGCAGCACACTGGAGCGCGCAATCTCGATGGCCTCATCGTGCGGCCACGCACCGTAGTAGAAGTAATGCGGGATGTTCTCGAAAGTGACCTTGAACAGCACTGCCCTGTAATTGAGGTCGATGCGTCCGGTACGGACTCGTGGGTCGGCTGGGGAATGCATCGGTTCAATATGCAGACCCGGAGCGGTGTCATCCTTCTGAAGCTTCTCGAAGAAGGAGTAGACCTTGGACCGCATCGAGCCGTCGATCCTGTCTCTCTGCCTCACCAACGTCACGAGTGCCATCTCAAGCCTCCTTCGTCTTCAGTAGTTTTCGAATGTCGTCGATGTCCGTACCGACTGCGGTCCAACCTGCAGCCTGCAACTCCGAGTGCCCGCTACCATCGAACACTATTCCGACCCGGAACTCCGGCCAGGCGATGTCGATCGGGTATCCCTCCACTTCGAACCCGAGCTCCGGCAGGATGTCGAGTCCTGAAGCGGCAAGCTCGATGAGCAGGGCCTTCTCCAGGTCGGTCGCCTGTTCGAGGAGCGTCGTCCACGCCGGGCTCAAGTCTGTAGCCGATTCCTGCAGGGTTGCTGCCGCAGTTGCCGAGCTTCCGACGCTGACGGCTGACGCTACGGAACCGATGGTCAGCCCGATCGGTTTGAATGCCAGCAGGTTGGAGAGCTGGAGCCATAGGCGCCAGGACGCCTCATGTGAGGATGAGCCGAGTGTCTCCGGCCGGTCGTCGAGGCAAAGACCGACGGCGATGGCGGACAGACTGTTCGGCGAACCCGCAGCGACGAAGCCGACACTGCCGGACCTGTAGGTCCACGCAGGCACACTGCCGCTGGGCAGGGCGAGCCGTTCTCCCCGAGCCAGTGCCGCCGAGTGATTGTATACGGTCTCCGCGTCCGCCGGCTGTGGTTTCTGGTGCATCAGCATCAGCGGTACCAGTTCCGAGAACTTCGTCCACGCCTCAGGATCGGGGTTGTTGACCCAGTGCCAGAGCATGCTCATCGCATCCCGGCCGAGCAAATTCATGATGGACGCGTCCACCGGGTACTTCGCCATCAATTGGGCATTCAGTTTGGCGTTCACCCAGGACGGCAGCACTGCTGGCATCGGCTGAGTCGCCTCGAAAACATCCACGTCCTGCCAGGTCACAGCCCACGGAAGCACAGCGGAGGACAACTCGGATGTGTGCCGGAGCTTGTCGCGTTTCTCGGCGTCGTTCGCGATCCGGTTGTGCTCCTGGGTCGCATGGAAGGAGAACCCGTCGGTGTAGATCGCCAGTACCGGGAAGTTGGGATCCGGCGGCCCTTGCAGCAGGAAGTCCGGCCGTGTGCCTGCGACATCCACCTGGGGTAGGAGTTGCCACTGGAAGTTCTGCCCCGGGATGCGGAAGGTGATGGTGTCAGCCAGCGCCCCCGGCGTGACCTTCGTATGTGCGCCTACGGCTTTGAGGCGGTCCATCCAGGCCTTGCGGAACCGCTTCTCGAGCAGGGATTCAATCGATGTCTGTTCGCTCGGCGCCTCTTCCGTGATGGTCCAGTCCGAGTACGACGGCGGTTCTTCGGAGTCGGGAGCAGTCTGCCCGGAGCGGAGTAAGAGTCCCAGCAGCCGTTCCGCGCTCGCCCGGGCTACCTTGTCGACCTGCCATGGCTCGGCGTGCGGAAGGAGGCAGTGATGGCAGGCGAGCCGTTCCTCGAAACGGCAACTGCAGTCGCGCACGGTCTCCCATGCTGCGTACAGCAATTCCCAGACCCGCTTCGCGTCCGAGAATTCGGCGAGATAGCCCGTCCCTCCGGGCACCTTGTCATGGAGCATGAGTGCCACTCGGCCTCCGCCATGTGCGGGGTCGTTAATCCTCAGCACCCCGAGGTGGTCCGGTGCGCCGCCGAGGACCTTCTGCAGGCCCAGGAGCAACGCTGCCTGAAGACTCGGGACCGAAAAGTCGTCGCCGTAGGTCACGTCGAGCGGAAGGTGGAGCACGACGCCCTGCGTGTTGAGCTCGCGAGCGAGCACTACTTCCTTGACGCTCTCCTGCTTCTCCTTCCGGAGCTTGCACCAGAACCGGTGCTCGTTCGGCTGGTTCTCCTTGGCGGACTGGTCCAGCTGGCCGCAGTAGGAGCACAGTCGGAACATGGGAGTCCGGACGTCATCCCCGGCGATGATCCGCACGCCGCCGTTCGAGGCCGTTCGGCCGGTGTTGATCCAACGGATGTCCACTCGGTTGAAGTACTCCGCGCCGAAGTCGTAGCCGTCCACGAACCAGCGCTTCTGCAGGTGCTGCTGGTCGATATCCGCAGCTGCAACGATCGTGAACCGTTCACGTACCCGGTTATCACGCCGGTCGTTGATGCCCGCCTCGTCGCGGCGGACTTCGGCTGAGACTTTCTTCATGACCACGACGTCGAGGATCTGGCCCATGTCGGCGATCGCTGCCGTCTTGCACCGGACGCAGCTCGTCACGGGAGCGCTCGTACTGACGTCCGTCTTGATCCAGCCACATTCTGGGCACACCTGCCACTTCTGAACGTGGCTTTGCTGCGGGCCCAGGTCCACGGCGTCGATGAGGATCTCCATGCCTTGCGCATAGAAGGTGGCCCCCGGCGCGAATTCGCTGAGCGCTACGGAGGCGCCACGGTTGTACGTCACGGTGTCCGTGACGAACTCCTGTGTGTCCGCGTCCTTCCAGGAGAGACCGACGTCGAGGCTGACGGAGTCGTCCAACAGCGTGTAGTTGGGCAGGACGCCGTAGGCCTCCAGTACTGAGATCCAGTAGTCACCACGGAGTTGCTTGAGTTGACTGCCGATCATCCGGAGGGTCGCCTTGGCGGTACGGAGTGCCTGGACTGCATCGGAGGACTTGTCCTCCAGACGCTCCGCTTCCGCAGCCGCAGTCTCCAACTCCGGCAGAGCCTTGTCGATCTCCTTACGACGTGCCTCGAGCTCGTCGATGTCGCCTTTCCACTCCGCTGCCGCCCGGATGAGGTGCCGAGCGAGACCGCTGGGCTCGCCGTCGTCGTGCTCGGATGCCCATCCGATCAGCCGTTCACGGCTTCCATCGGAGATCTTGCCGCTGAACTGGTTGAGGAACTCGGCCAAGTGCGTCTTGGCATTCGCCGTGGCGTCCTGGATGAGTTCCCCGATGAACGAGCCTGGCGCGACGCTTCCCAGCGCCTGGACGGCATCCCTGGGGTGCGGGCGGCCAGCGGTCCGCGCGAATCGGTCTGCCACATGCGCTACATACTGGCGTCCGAGGATCTCCTCGGCGTCCAGATAGGTTGCGGGGGGCCGGACCTCACCGTTGATGACGGACAGCGGATCGTGCAACTTGGGCAGATGCTCGCCGCGGCCGCGCACGAACGCGAGCACCAGCGAGTTTCCGGTCAGACGGCCTGCACGGCCGATCCGCTGCAGGTAGGACGCGACCGACGTGGGGAGAGACGCCAGCATCACGCAGGAGAGGTCTCCGATGTCAATGCCCATCTCCAGGGTGGGCGTGGCGACCAGGACGTTAGGAGCCTGCGGATTGTCCGAGCCCGACTTGAACTGCGTCTCGTAGCGGATACGTGTCTTGTCGTCCAGGAGGGAGGTGTGCTCCCGGGCGACGACGCGCTTGCTCTCTCTCGAGGAGTACAGATCCCGGTAGAAGTTCCGGGAGTCCGCTGCCTGTCGTGTCAGAGTGCCACTGCAACGGACGAGGGTGCACGGGGCGCCGTCGAGCTGGTCGATGACGGTCAAGCTCCCGGGCGTCACGGCTTTGCACACCCTGCAGGCCAGGACGTGGCGTCGGGACTCGAGGTCCTCGACGGCGGGCACGGAGAGCAGGACCTTCGCCGCATCCAGCCAGTAAACGTCGGCTCCGGAGTTGGTGCTGCTCGTGCCCAGCACACCGTCCTCGGCCAGCGCGGTGATCAGTGCTTTGGAGAGGTAGCCGCTATCCGACGGCGCGACGTCGAGGCAGCGCGCGGTCCACCGCGAGTACCAGGACGTCAACGGGGTGACGGCGTCGAAGTTCTCGGTGGCTGGGTCCGCGCGCCCGATCCGGGGAAATGCCGGTGCAGGTCGCCCGGATGGGAAGGCCGGCATGCCTTCGCCCTTGGGTCTGCCGCCCCAGATCTGCCAGCGTTTGCCGTCAGTGGCGATATAGCCCTTGAGCCATTCGTGATAAATCCCGCCCTGGAGGCGCACCCTTTCCACCGTGCCGCGGCTCCACTGCAGGAGTTGCTGATCGGTAGGAACTTTGTCCCCCACCATGGTCTGGTGCTGAACGCTCTCGTACGCCCTGCGGGCGACGGCGAGCATGTGCGTGGCGTTGCCCGCGTCCGTCTCGACAGCGAGGGAACCGGTGAGCTCCAGGGTCCGGCCGGTACGGGATTGCAGGCCGAGCTCCAGGAGGGCGTCGAACTGCAGCCGACGTCTGGCGTATCGGCGTCCCCGAGCTTGTTCCGCCGGGGTGGCTTTCGGGTCCCAGAACTGCCGGAAGCTCGGGCGGTCCACATACTCGGGCGTCACCAGTTGATAGCGCTCCATGGGGGAATTCGCTCCGGCTATGGCGGCATCGACGACCTCCGAGAGCGTAGCGGTTGTCACGCCCAGTGCGCGCCGCAGGGCGGTACGTAGCGTCATCGTGTGAGAGCGGGACTGGACGTAGCCAGCCCTGTGCGCGGCGTCCTGAACGCTGTCGGTGAAGACCAAGGCCTTCTTCTCACCTTCGTCCAGACCCTCCGCGCCGAAGAGGTTGGAGATACTCACGGAGAGCATGGTGGCGATGGCACTGCCCATGAAGGCGATGCCTTCCTTGGTGAGGCAGGAGGGGCAGACGTCTCGTTTGGACTGGTCGTCTGCATCCTGGCCGCTCAGCATCAGCACCGGTATGACGCGGCCTTCTGCCAGATCGGCGCTGTTCGCAGCGGGAGGAGTCTTGGAGAGGCCCCGGTTGACGGTGTGCAACCAGTGCAGTCCCTGGACCTGTTCCGCCCCGTCCTGACGAAACTCGATGATGTCTGCCTCCGCGGCGGCCGAGATGAGAGTCCTGAACCGGGGATTGTTTGCTAGGCGTGCCTCGCGGATCTTGGAGTCGTCCAGCTCCAGATCCATCCCCGTCGGCGCCAGGACGGCACCCCAACCGGACCGGCCGCAGTGCCGGCAATAGACCGCGGGCAGGAACATGTCATTCGACTGGTCCACACCATCGTCCGACCAACGGAACCTGGGAACGGTGTCGACGGCGGCGTCCACGCGTGACATCTCGCGAATCCACAGGTGCGTCTCGACGGTCAGAGCTTCGCGGCCGTACCGGGCACGGATGTGACTGAGCAAGGCGATGACGTGGGACAGGAATTCCTCCGCGTCGGCGGCGCCTACGCCCTCCGGTAGGGAATGCGTCGGGAAGATCGTCTGTGACAGCTTGGAGAGCTCGACGGCGGCTGTTGCGTTCTCGAGCAGGGCAGCCGTCAGCGGATCGGTACGCATTCCGTCCAAGAGATCTGTAGGCCGCTTCTCGAAAAGTGCATCGAGAACGGGCCCGACGACGGCTTCCGGCTCGGCGCCCGCATCCCGCAGCGCCGCCACGGCAGCGTTCGTCTCGGAGATCCTTTGCGCGATCGCGTGCAGATCCTCGGCCTGCCCGTCGCCGGTTCCGAGGGCTGCCCAGTCCTCCGGACGCAGCCTGGACTCGGTGACGACTGCTTCAATCGGAAACACTTCGCCGAAGACAGTTTCAGCGAAGCGGAGCATCGCCTCGGGATCGCCTTTGCTGCCCAGCGTTGCGGAGGTAGCTATGGGGGTGACGCGGCCGAGCGGTCGAGCGCGGTCCTCTTCGGTCAGGCCGTGCGGACGGTCTGTGAGGTCGTCCGGCCAGTAGCTCTTGAGCGACAACCCGAGTCGGCGCAGCAGCATGGCGACGTCGGTGCCCTGCGCGCCGTCGTAGGTATGAAATTCGTCCAGGACCACGTACTGCAGGCTCGTCGCGGACTTCTTCCAGAGAGGCGCGTCCTCCTGGCGGAGCAGGAGCATGTCCAGCATCTTGTAGTTGGTCAGCAGGATGTCCGGCGGGTTGTCGCGGAAGACCTGCCGGTCGTTGATGAGCCCGTCGCGGGACACCTTGGTTCGGCTGGTGTCCTGCTGTCCCGTATAGATGCCGGCGCTGATTCCGGAGAGTTCGGGATAGGTAGTCAGCATCTCGGCCAGCCGCTTGGCCTGGTCGTTGGCTAGGGCGTTCATCGGGTAGAGAATGAGCGCCTTCATGCCCGTAACGCCGTCCCTCTTGGCCCGAAGGACATGGTCCAGAATCGGGTACAGGAACGCCTCCGTTTTGCCGGAACCGGTACCTGTGGTGACCAGTGTGGGCTCAGGACGCCAGCTGGTGCTAGGACCGTTGCTACCGATGGCTTTGCTGCTCAGTCGCTGAAAGGCCCGCGCCTGGTGACCGTAGGGCTCATACCCCTCATACCAGTCCAGACAGTCCCGCCAGCCGCGCTCGGCCGTTTCAAAGGGAAGTCGAAGCCGGACGTAAGAGCCCTTGAACAACCCGTTCTCCGGGTCGGCGAGGAACTCCTTGATAGCGGACTGGGCGTTGCCATCCGTAAGAGCGAACGTGGTGGCCAAGTAGTCCGAGAGACCACGACGAAGATCACCGGCTTGGCTGGTAGGCAGCAGTTCCGACATCAGGAGCTCTCCCCCAACATGCTCGAGAAATGCGCATATGCCTTACGCATGTCCTCTTCGCGGTCGAAGCTCTGGAACGGGAACTCGAAAACGTAGTCGACGCCACTCTGCGGATGTGTCCAAGTTCGATCCTCGAGCGACATGTTTTGGCCAAACTTCTTGTACAGCCGGTTCATGTCGCCCGGAACCTTGCGACCATTGGCGTCATAGAGGTCGTTCTGTTCATAACCTCGGAGGACCGGGAACTGAGTGCGATAAATAGTGCAAAGTTCTTCCACCTCAACTCCAAGCACGATTGCTGCGATAGCGTCCAGTTCAAGCTGAAGGCATCTTCGCGCCAAAGCGATCCGGGTCGGGCTAGTATTTTCCCATTCTGATTCTGTAGCCGAAATCCATAGATCCGAAAAGTCTTTTGTAAGGCAGATCAATTTCGCAGCCCGAATCCGCACTTCTTTACTCAGGCCGTGACCGACAGGTGCCGGTAAGGTATCAACCACTGATCCATAAAAGTGTCCGAGCGATCCTGACTTGGTCAAGAAATCCACGGGGATAGAGCCCAAAATGCCGGCCAACTCCAAGACCGTTGCACCATCAGCGATCGAATCACCATAAGCGGAGATCACGCCGTTTACGTGGGCAGCGCCGGGTAAAATGACCGTTGGATAGAAGGTCCTTACACCAGTCGTGGCCGCCATGAGTCTCCAAGCGACGCGATGTTGTTTCCGGGCGGAGATTTTATGACCATCCAGATACCAACTCGAGTAATCAGCGTCGTACTTGTCAAGGTTGCCTGCGGGTTGGTAACTTGTCCGCGGGATGAAGTTTGTAGGTAAAGCCTCGAGGTCGATCTCAGTCCAGTCCTTATTACTCTTCATTGTTGGATTCGGCTGCTTTGCGAACGGATTGGCAACGTTGAAGTGAGGACCTTGGAGGATAACCTTATCCCATACCGCGGGGATGCCGGAGCCTACTTCAAAATAGCCCTTTTTCCGGTCAATAGATTCGTCCCAACCGCGAGAGTACTGCAGTCCTAAATCGCGCATGCGTGGTGCGCCACTGAGCTTCTCCAAAACTTGACTGCTTGCGCGGTTAACGGGATACACCATCCGGGCTTGAACGGCGGGTGTCCCAGGGGCGTCGAGGATGTCCGCCCAAACAGCCAACGTGAATTCGTTCACGTTTATGATGCGCCCGGAATGCGGTCGAGTATCCCAGTTACCCTCGTCGTCTTTAAGGCCCGGAACTTCGCCCGATCCGTCATGCATCTCTGATCGAACAACTGTGTCCGGGTGGTACAACGATGCGGCCATGCGGAACCGCGGAGACTGTTCTCGAGCACCATAAACGTGTACGCCGTATGTTACAAGGTTGTGAATTTCAAACAATCTCAACTCATTAATGAATTGCCAGTGTCTTCGCAAGCGGCAGTATGCCTCGGCGCGGAGGTTGGCCGCCTTCTTCTCGCTGAAATGCGATTCTGGGTGGATGAGCGTGACGATACCGTTCGGGGCGGACGATCGCCAAGTGCGGATCATAAACGCCCGGTAGAGGTCTGGCTGAAGCCCCGCTAGAAGGGCGAAGTCGCCAGTTGAACTGAGGAACTCCGAAAGGATAGCTGTGGGAACCGCGTTCTCTATGAAGTAATCGCTCAAACCTTCACGCGCCAGTGTCTCTTGGCGCTTCGCCTGAATCTGCGCCTGCGAAGGCTTCTCCGCAAGTTGCCACCAAGGATCACCTTCGGCCAATAAAGCAGCTTCATCAGATCGCGGCCTCACCCACGGCGGGTTACCTACCTGAAGGTCGAAGCCACCCCGAGCGAAGACGGACGCGAAGTCGAGTTCCCAGTGGAAAAAGCCCTGGTCGGCCGCCGTTTCCTCACAGACATTTAGCCAGGGGTGCTGATCCTTAACGCTGGAGATTGCTCTGACCTGCGACGTGCTTAGGTTGAAGGACTCTATAGCTTCTAGCTCGCCCCAGGATGCCATAGATAGCACTGACGTTTGGCCCTCGATGATTCCGTATTTTCGTAAGGCCTTACCAGCGGAGGGTTCAATCCCGAGGATTCCCTCGAGCGCGGAGATCCACTCCTCGAGCGTCGGAGGCCGAACTCCTTTTGTCGCGCGCTCCGTCAATGGCCAGAACCACAAAGCATTCCACGCATCCATAATTCTGCGCAGGCGCTGATAGGAACCGTCTTCATCGTTTAGCGACTGCTCGATCTGCTCGCGAGTGACGGCGGGGGTACCAACAGATTCGCCCGCAATGTCGGAGTCCCTGACGGGTAAAGTGAATTTGCCGAAGTAATCGATCTCTCTGCGCGCCTCGGTCTCAGCTACCTGCAGGCGGCGGAGCGTCAATTTCCACAGCGATTCCACACGACTACTCAAGGCGAGAAGGCGGTCGACCTGCTTCTTGCTCGGCTTCACCTTGACTTTGGTCCGCCAGGCCTTCAGCTCCTTTTGAGCTCCACCCGCCAAGTCTTTGACTTCCTTCGCATCGGCGGCCGCACCCCACCCATCGGACGGCAACAAGAAGTGATGAATACGGCTAACGACGTTCGGGTCGTCCGTGTCCTCCGCCATCGCCGCAACTAGACCCGTGAGCCGTGCTTCGACTGGCTCGGTCGTCAGCCACGTCTTGTCATTGACCGATTGAAGTGAATACGTAGCACGCCGTGAACCGATGAGTGAGTTTCCTCGGCGCAGACGCAACCCGAACCACGGAGCTTGAAGATCTTTGACCATGGTGTCGAGCCAGAGCGACACTTCGGCAAGCTCGACCGCCGTGGGGTTCAAGTCAACGCCATGGACCTGGTGAAGGGCGATCTGTGCTTTCACCTTTTGCAATTCTTGGGGGTAATCATCTGCCGGGATCTGCAGATCGAGTTCCTTCTGCTTGCGTCTTAGATACTCATCGGCGAGCTGACGAACCGCTTCGATGGCGAATGCCCCTGAACCCAGCGCGGGCTCGCATACGGTGAGTTTGAGGATGTCGTCCGCCAGGGTTGTCATCCCATCTTGATCCAGCAGTTCTTCCAACGCCTGCGAGACGACAAACTTGGTCATCACCTCGGGCGTGTAATACGAGGCAGACTGTTGGCGTTCGCGGCCCGCCAGACGGAACACAAAGGTTCCGGCTTCATGAAGCACAAGCTTCTTTTCCCCCGTCCGCTCGTCCTCGTACCTGACGAAGTGCTTGGCGTCGATGGACTCGGATCGGTCCACGGGAACCACCCAGGAACCCTTTTCCGGGTTGCCGTCCTTTGCAACCTCGTAAAGGGGCTCGGCGGCGATGAAGCCGGTATAGGACATCAGGCCCTCGTAAACTGCGCCGAGCTGGTTGATGCCCAGCTCGGCGTAGGAGATGAACCCGCGGTCCTTGCCACGGGCCTCTTTGCTCAGCAGGAGGTGCTGCAGGACCCTCTGGAGCTCGGAATTGCTCAACTTCGCATCAGCGATGAGGGAAGTAGCTGATTGTTGGAACAGGTCGGCCTTCAGAGGTTGAAAGACGAGTCCTTCGTTATCCCCGGAGGGGACGGCATCGGTCGACGATCCGCGCTTCGGCCTGTGGCCGCCGTCGACAAGCCGGAACAGCCGTTCCAACGATTCGTAGATATGAGTGCCGCGCTGTGATTCCTGTGACTGGATGTTGACGAGCGTCAGTTCCCGGAGCCGGTCCAGGCCGTAGCCCTCGGTGTACTCGCCTGCCCCGACGGGAAGCACCCCCATCTCCGGGGAGGCCTCCGCGTACAACAGGAAGAGGATGCGATAGAGGAACCGCAGCGACTGTCGAGCCAGATCCTGACCGTCGACGTCGTCCACCGGCAATCCCTGCGAGGCACGCCTCGTGAGCACGTCATTGGCGATGATTTCGATGGATCGTCGGATGCCCTCACGTAGGTCCTTTGAGACACCTACGGTGTGCTTGACGGATGCCCCCAGGACGGCGTCCCACCAGATGGATTCGTCGGGAGTAGGCATGAGCGAGTCACGGCCGAAGACAGAAAGGAAGCGGTCGATCTCGGAATGTTTCCTGATGTCGTTCCGGTCGACGACCAGCAGCGCGTCGGCCGCGAGATAGCGGCCCTCCGCCCAGCGTTCCTGTTCTGTCAGCACGAGCCAACGCCCGGCCATGATGACGATGTATCTCGGCGAGCGTTCAGCGAGGAAGATCTCGGAGACGACCTTAGCTGCGGTCTGGGACGGCATCTCCTTGCCATCGACGAGGACACGACCGAGGGGCTTTACCGATGAGAGAACGTCTTCAGCGGCGTCGGCTGCGCCGGCTTCGAGAAACAGGACGTCACCGTTGTCCGTCGTCCATACGCCGGGGACCGATGTCTCGGTGCCGCTGCGCTCGAAGGTGACTGCCGCCGTCGTACCTCGGAATCCGAGCGCATCGCGCAAGAGCGCATAGGCCTCGGGGGCGCCCGCAGGGTCTTCGGCCAGTCCGGCGAGCAGAATTTGCAACCTGCCGCGAACCTCGGAGAAGCGGGACAGGGTGGTGGGGTGGCCTTCCTTGCCCTGTTCGTCCCAGGATTTCCGGAGTTTGATGACTTCCGCTTGGAAGGATTCCTTGGTGGAATCCGTGGTGAAGAAGTGTTCGCTGATCCAGCCTTCACCGACGACGATCGAATCAAAGGATGGCATTACTGGTCAGCACCTTCCGGTACGGCGGTAGGGGTATTGCGCGGCACGACGATCAGAAGCGGGCGGACCAGGCGCTGAGCCGGCGCGAGCGAATCTGCGATGAGCTGTTCCTCGGTAACCCGCTCCCGTTGCTTCTTGACCTCGGCCCGCTGGGCGAAGTCGAAGGAAAGCTGGGTCCAGCGCGCTGCTCGGTCCCTCCACGCCTGCAGCCGCTCCTCGGCTGCTTTCACCGCGAACTCGAAGGTCAGTTGCATGGTCTGCGTGGCATTCTCAACTGCTTTCGGAAGGAGTGCCTGCAGCCCGTCCAGACTCACGGGGCCGGGGTTGGTTGTCCTGGCGTGGATGCCGATGGCTGCCAGGTGCTCCCCCAGATCCTCCAGCGGCTGATCGATACAGAAGTCAGGGTTACTCGGGTCGGGGAAGTCGACCGCGATGAATGCCTTGGACACGACCTGCCCACGGCGGTTCATGAGAGTACCCATGAGCAGAACCTGTGGAGCATCGACGTCGCCGCGGACGGCGAGCACCTCGCTACGGGACATCGACCCCAAGGCGCGGTCGCTGGCCCAGTCCAGCACGGGATGGAGAGGACCGAGATAGTGCGCTTCCGGCCAACTCATGTCATCCGATTCGCGAGCCCGGTCCAGTTCACGGGTTCCGGCTTCCACGGTGGTGGCGAACTTGAGGCGCTCGGTGACCTTGCGTTCGGACAGGTAGTCCTGAGGAAGATAGCCCAGTCGGTGTTGGAGGTCTGCCGGCGGGTTCAGCTCGGCCATACCGTGACCGGGGTGGATGGTCCAGCCGAGCTTTTTCTGGGGTTCGCCGAAAGCCTCGTTCAGCGCCTCATCGAGGAAGTCCAGGTCCGTGGAGTAGAGACCCAATGGCTTCTCCACGGGTACGTCCTCGCTTGGCCCGTCCTGGTTGAGCGCTTCAAAGTCGAGGAAGTCCCAGACGTCGCCTGACTCCGGATCAGGGTCTGCTTCTCTCACGGTGTCGTCGAACTTCGCTCTACCGAGGAGGACTTCCAGGATGGCGGCCTCCTCCTGCTTGGCGCTGTACTTGCCCATGAGGGAGGCGACATCGTTCAGCACGGCATGCGCCTCGTGCTCGCGCTCCATCAAACGGGTGAGCACCTTGATGTCACCGGAGAAGCGGGTGTTGTTCGGGTTCAGCAGGAGGGTAGTGATTTGCGGTTTGTGGCGCTGGCCGAAGCGGTCGATGCGGCCGTTGCGTTGCTCGATCCGGATGAGGCTCCATGGGATGTCGAAGTGGATGAGGTGGTGGCATTCCGCGTGCAAGTTGACGCCCTCGGAGGCCACGTCACCGGTGACGAGGACCCGCAGCGGACTGTTGCCGCGCTTGAACTGATCCACGATGCTCTGCTGTTCGACGTCGCTGAGGCCGCCATGAAGGATACCCACGTTCTCCGGCTTGAGACCTAATGCTTTTGGCAACGTCTGCTGAAGCCATTTCAGCGTGGCGACGCGCTCGGCGAAGACCACCGCTCGCATCGGCGATCCCTTGCCGACGCCGATCTTCTTGAGGTAGTTGACGAGCTCGTTGTACTTGGCTGACTCACCCGTGTTCGCATTGTGCGCGAGCTGCTGGAGGCGAGCCAGTGCCTCCGTCTCCCTGGCTTCGGTCGGGGCGTCCGCGTCGAGCTTCTTCAGGCGCTCGGCGACGGTCTCCAGCAGTGCGGCCGGGCTGGAGAGGAAGGCTTTCGCGAGCGTCCAGGAGAACAGGGACCCGTTCTGGCCCGAGTACGGGGACGGCCTGCCGTCGGGGTAGAGCCAGGTGTCGGACAGTTCTTCAGCGATGGCGTTCTCCGCGGCAGATGCGGCGACGAGTCGATTGTCCGGTTCCTCCCGCTCGGCCCAGTCCGCACCGACCTCCTGGGCGACTTCAGGACTGTGGCGGTGCCGACGGATGATCAGGTTGTCCACCTGTTTGAGATCAAAAGTCCCATCGGGGCGGACGACCGTGGGGTCGAGGAGCCGGAGGAGCTCGGCGAAGGACTCGTTGCGGCCGTTGTGCGGGGTGGCCGACGCGAGAATCAGGGCCTCTGTGTTGGGGGCGAGGATGCGGGCGAGCTCGTTGTTAAGGGTACCGGTGTTGGTGAGGTTGTGGGATTCGTCGATGACGACAGCGTCCCAGTGCAGCTTGCCGAGCTGCGCGCGGTAACGGGCGCTCTTCAAGGTGTCGATCGAGATGATGGCGCGCTTGTAGTACGTGAAGGGGTTGCGCGTTGCCGGCAGCTTCTGGCGGACCTTCTGGATGCCCGCAGAGTCGAGACGGACGAACGGAAGAGCGAAGCGGCACCAGAGTTCGTGCTGCATCTGCTCCAATACGTGGCGGGGTGTGACGACGAGAATGCGCTCCCCGCGGCCGCGCTTGACGAGTTCGCTTAGGATCATGCCGATCTCGAGCGTCTTACCGAGGCCAACAGCGTCAGCGATGAGGATCCGGGGCCGGATGTTCTTGGTGTCGAGAGCTTTGGCGACGGCAATCTGCTGGTACTTCAGGTTTCTCGAGAGCATCCGGGTGGACACTGTGAGGTGTTCCGCCGACTGCGGCGTGGGCGTCTTGCGGAGCGTGGTCTCCAGGAAGAGACGTGCCTTGCGATAGTTCGGGGTGTCGTCCGCGACGACCCTGGACTTAGCGGGGTTCACCACTTCGATGTCGTCCAGGGCGGAGTAGAAGGCCGCGGTGGTGTCCCTGACGAGCTCGCTGAGGCCTTGGACCCTGACGAGTGTTCCGTCCACGGATTTCTCGAGGCTGGTGACCAGCCACTCTTCATCCCGGACATGGACTACCGAACCGGGCGCGACGTTGAGCACTTCTACCGACGTGTCTACTGACAAGCTATTAACTCCCCCAGGCAGTGATTCGGCTGCAGGTCCTCACACAGCTCATCTCAGGATAGGTGCAGAGCGATTAGGGTGTGAGCAATGAGGCCCTATGTCGTGGAATGGGCTTCTAGGGATGGCTCGAGAGACCTTGCTCGTCAGCCCGCAACAGAGCGAGCGATTGAGAGAAATATGACGGACGACGGCATCGGAAACCCATCAATGCACGGTTTAGTGCACCAACGTACTGAAGGGGATCCTGTCGGCTTCATCGAGGGACGTTATCGTCCGCGACAGGGGGCACTTTTCTTTGCTGCCTCTCATACTTCCCAAGGCGTGATTCAGCACCTCGTGCGGGACGTCCCCGACAACTTCACCCATCATGGATGGAGCCCCCAGGCCGAGTACCGCCGAAATCAACAGTGGGTTCCCATTGCTGACGCCCTAGGAACCGACGCTCACCAGTTCAATGTCCATCCCAGCGATTGGGCCAACCTGCGAGGGCGCTGGCGACTCACCAACTCGAGAGGAGCGGGCGACTCCGTTGCAGCCGAGCTTTGTACTGCTGCCATTGATTGGTGGGACGAGCAGCAAATCTCTCGCCATCCATCCGACGAGAGCGATCCGCAGATGATGGATTTCTGTGCGGTCTTTCCGAGCCTGTGGGCCCGGCGCAGCCCGGATGATCCGGAATGGAACCTCGACTATGTGACGGACACCGCTTGTTGGACTCGGAAGCGCGAAGGCAGTTGGTACTTCAACGGGAGAATCCCACCTCGGCTCCGGGGACAGGCTGATGCGCGTGCTCAATTCAGCGCATCCCTATGGCGTGAGTACGCTGATGCCCGGACCCGCGTTTCGAAAATCCCTGACTTCTCGGAACCCGACCTGTTGCAAGAAGAGGAGTCCATCGCGAAGGTTCTTGCGATAAGCGCAGACTTCCCTGTCCTGCTGCCGCTCCTTCCACTCTTAATGGCTGAAGAGCGCTGGACCTTCACGGAGCTGGGAAAGTACAGCGCTCTCAACGCGGAAGCCGAGGTCCGGTCTGCACATGGTGTCGAGCCGATCCGTCTTGTCCTGAAGAACGGTCTCTCGAGCTGGGCTAGCCGAGGGAAGCTCTGGCAAGAGGAAGCTTCACAGGGGTCGGGCGAAGACTGTGTACAGATTGGCATTGAGCATCTCCTTGAAGCTTCGCTGAAGATTGATGCAGGGGAGACTCACATCGACCAGCGCTGGACGGAGGAGTTCCATGGGTCCAGAACTTTTATGATCACAGACACCGAAGCTGCGGGATACAAGCTCGATTTCCCCATCTACGATGTCGTGCGAGGCAACGAAAATCTCAGCGACGCCGGATGGCGGCGTTGTATGGACGGCATCCAGGGATGGAACTTGGAGACCGTGCGTGAGCTCAGCGTTGAGCATCACATGCCGGACTGGCCATGGGACGAAGGAGGTGCTTCCACGACAGCTGTGGAGGTAAGCCCAGAACTGATTCCGCTCCTTGAGCAGTTCTTCGACCGGGACAACCTAGAGAGTAACGAGATTTGGGGGCCGAAGTGGTCGGACTTCTTACAGTGGGTACGCGATTGGGCATGAGCACCACTCCCGGGGCAAAGAGCCTGCCTACTGGCGGAAGTATCCCGGCGCGGAACGCCTGCGGGTCCCTTTCATGGCAGGCGCTCGCAATCTATCTATATTTCGAGCTCAGCACTACTTCTACCAGGAGCCCGCTCCGAGTGAACTTCTGGAGACCGCAGAGAATTTGATTTCGAAACATATAGCTTATTCCGTCGGCCTTCCTCCATCGGAGTTCCGCCTAGCTGTCGCACGGCGGTGTCTGCCGAGCAGGGTGTTCAAGCAAGCGGTACGACGCTTCGCGTCGGATTGACCGACCGGCTACGCCGTTCCGTTTCGGCTGGTGACAGCACTGTCCGCCCTTCTCTTGGCAAGGCTCCAAGCCCGGCTTTCGCGGCATGTCCTCGCTCCGCTTGCGGTATTCCACGGTCCGACCTCTCCACCTTGCCAGTTGACATTGCGTGTAAGTGAAAACGGCGTTGCCAAAGGAACGGGGGGGGGGCAAAGATGAAAGAGGGACTCACGGTGGGCACGATAATGGCACCGAAGGACGTAGCTGAGTTGTACGGCGTGACAAGCCAAGAGCCTGCTCAGTGGCACCGAGCCAACCTCGGACCGCCCTACTCCATGCTCGGACGAAACACAGTCCGGTACGACTCCGGCGACATCGAAGACTGGTTCAAAGACCCTGCTAACGGGTACCTCCACGATTACCCTGCCAGCCGATGAACGCCGTGCCCCGTGGTGACCGTTCGTGCACGACGTTAGGCTGATGAGCGTCGCTACCATCGCCCTCGAAACCACCAAGAACCAGGCTCGTAAGCTGCTCGACCCACGCATCGAAACTGTCACCGATCTGGTGATTACACGCAAGCGCGTAGACGAACTGCGCGAGCATCTCGCCGAGGCAGAACGTGTGGACAAAAGGGCCTACGTCCTAGCAACCAAGGACGGATGGAGCGAAGACGAACTGAAGAAGCTCGGCCTCGAGGCCGGTGGAGTAGCCAAGCGTAAATCGCGACGCAGTGGAAGCGCCTCCGACGGAGCTTCCAGTGATTTGATTACAGCAACCAAGAACACCAATGATGCAACAAACAACTGAAACGCAGAATGACACTGAGACGCAGAGGGGTGGGGGGTGCCCCCGCTCGGAGGCAACCCCCCCCCTTTGTAACATACCACCCCCCCCCCCCTTTTTCCTTTCCCTCCCCCCCCAAAAAACACATGAAGTG
>NZ_JBTNDN010000009.1:0-69204 GCF_054510975.1 Arthrobacter rhamnosi
GTATCAACAAACTTGGCACACTATTGAGTTCTCAAACAACAGGAGCTACCGGCACCAAACACAACCAAACCGCTGTGTCCTCGCTCCGAAGCAACTTTTCAAGCCTACCCCCACCAGCCCGATCCCGCAAATCCGCTCCCAGCCGCACCACCCGCCGAAACCGGCACCACGACCAACCAGCAAACCCACACAACCGACAACAAACCAGAAGCCCATCCCAGCACCATGCACAGCACACGCCGGAACAACTTCAACTCTGTCAAAGGGGGGTCGTCACCCTCACCGGGGCAACCACATAACTATACGACCACCCCACCCCCCACCACAAATCCACCACCACAACCACCCCCACGGCGGGCTGACAACCCCCAAAACAAGCGAAGCCGGCACCCTCCCGAAGGAGGATGCCGGCCACGGCCACGGCGTCGAACCGAGCGGCGGGCCTGTCAGGCGACGTCGACCATCGCGAGGTTCCGCTTGCCCCGGCGGACCAGGAGGTAGCGGCCGTGGAGGAGATCCGCCTCGGCGACGGCGTGGTCCGCATCGGAGATCTTGGCGTTGTTGACGTAGGCTCCCCCCTCGGCGACGGTCCGCCGGGCGGCCGAGTTGCTCGGCGACAGCCCCGACGCGACCAGGAGATCCACGATTCCCAAACCGTCCCGGGCAACCGAGACCGACTGGAGTTCCGCCGTCGCCGCCTGCAGGGTCGCGAGGTCGAGGGCGTGGAGGTCGCCCTGTCCGAACAGGGCCGCGGACGCGGCGATGACCTTCTCGGTCGCCTCCACCCCGTGCACCAGCGACGTGACGTCGAAGGCGAGAGCACGCTGCGCCGCCCGCTCGTACGGGCGCTCCGAGGTCGCCCTGTCGAGCTCCTCGATCTCCGCACGGGTCCGGAAGGTGAAGATACGCAGGCGCTGGGCCACATCGGCGTCGGAGGTGTTCAGCCAGAACTGGAACATCGCGTAGGGGCTCGTCATGGCGGCGTCGAGCCAGATCGCGTTGCCCTCGCTCTTGCCGAACTTCGTGCCGTCCGAGTTGGTGATCAGCGGCGTGCCGATCGCGTGGACCCCCGCACCCTCCACCTTGCGGACGAGGTCGGTACCGCTGGTCAGGTTGCCCCACTGGTCGGAGCCACCGGTCTGCAGGACGCAGCCGTAGTCGCGGAACAGCTGCAGGTAGTCCATGCCCTGCAGGATCTGGTAGCTGAACTCCGTGTAGCTGATGCCCTCGTCGGAGTTCAGGCGCTTGGCGACCGTTTCCTTCTTGATCATCGTGCCCACGCGGAAGTACTTGCCGACGTCGCGCAGGAAGTCGATGACGCTCATCGGCCCGGTCCAGTCAAGGTTGTTGACCATCCGGGCCGCACTGTCGCCCTCGAAGTCGAGGAACTTCTGCACCTGGCCCTGGAGGTAGCCGACCCACTCGGCGACGGTCTCCTTCGTGTTCATGGTGCGCTCCGCCGTCGGCCGGGGATCGCCC
This sequence comes from Arthrobacter rhamnosi, assembly GCF_054510975.1. Taxonomy (NCBI): domain Bacteria; kingdom Bacillati; phylum Actinomycetota; class Actinomycetes; order Micrococcales; family Micrococcaceae; genus Arthrobacter; species Arthrobacter rhamnosi. Next base: position 1,480 of record NZ_JBTNDN010000009.1, read on the forward strand.
ACGAGGCCGGTGGATCCGCCCACGAGTCCGAGGGGGCGGTGCCCGGCGAGCTGCAGCCGGCGCATCGTCAGGAGCTGGACGAGGTTCCCGAGGTGGAGGCTCGGGGCCGTGGGGTCGAACCCGCAGTAGAACGTGATGGACGGGCCGGCGAGCAGCTCCCTGAGTTCGCCCTCGTCTGTGGAGACATAGACCAGTCCACGCCAGACGAGCTCGTCGTAGATGTTCGCGAAGGACGGATCGTTGCGCTGGCCGGCAAGGCCACTGACGGGGGTTTCTGTTTGCTGTGCCACCCCACCAAATTATCAGTCGGCAATACCCGCAGGAATTCGGCCGGTCGAGATGACGCGGAGGCGCTGGGTGGGACGCGTCATCGCGACGTACAGGTCGCCGACGCGGGCCGTCGCCGAATCGAGCATCTCCTGCGGCTCGAGGATCACCACGCCGTCGAACTCCAGTCCCTTCGACTCGCGCGGCGCGATCACCACGATGTCCTGCCCGGGCCCGCCCGCGCCGGAACCGACGCGGGTGCCGTACTCCGGGGACAGCGAGGCGCGTACCTCGTGCAGCAGGTGGTCGGGTGCGATGACGGCGAGCAGCCCGCCGTCGATCGCCGCCAGTTCCTCCGGCATCACGCGTACGAGGGACGGGACGAGCTCACGCACGGTGTCGAGCACCGGAGCATATCGCCCCTCCCGGACGGCCTTCGGAGCCGACACGACGAGCCCCGCCGCATTCGCCATCCGCACGGCGGCTTCCGCGATCTGCGACGGCGTGCGGTAGTTGACGGTCAGTTCCTCGAGCTGCCACCGGTCCCCGACGAAGGGCTCGAGCGCCTGCTGCCAGGACCGGGAACCCGCCGCCGAGCTCGTCTGCGCGATGTCACCGACGATGGTGAAGGACTTGAGCGGACAGCGCCGCATGAGCAGGCGCCACTGCATCGGGGAGAGCTCCTGTGCCTCGTCCACCACGATGTGCCCGTAGGCCCAGGTGCGGTCGCCGGACGCCCGTTCCGCGGCGGACAGCCGCGTCGAGGACACGGCGTTGTGCTGCGCGAGGTCCTCGGCCGTGAGCACGCCGTTCACCCCGGAGTCCTCGAGCGACGCATTGACGTTCTCGAGGGCCCGCTCGGCGTTCGCGAGGTCGCGCTTCTGCTCCTGCTCACGGGCCGCGGTGTCGCGGCCCGCCGACGCGTCGAGGTCGCCGAGGAGTTCGGCCGCCTCGTCGAGCAGTGGCACGTCGGCCTCGGTCCACGGGGCGTCCGCCGGTCTGGTCAGGGCGGCGACTTCCCGGTCGCTCAGGCCGGGGGCTGCGGCGCGCAGCAGTTCGGGGCGCGCGAACAGCTCCGACACGAGCTTCTGCGGCGTCAGTGGCATCCACGCGAGGTTCAGGGCGATGCGCACATCGCGCGCGCTGCGGACGTCCTCCGCGAGGTAGGAGCGATCCGCGTTGTTCCCGCCACCCGAGGATTCCTCGAGCTTGTCCAGCAGCTGCTCGGTGAGTTCCCGCAGGAGGATCTTGACGAAGGTGACGCGCGCCTCGTTGTGGGGCTTCCCGGTGGCCCGGGCGCGTTCCCGCGCCCGCGAGACCTGCCGGGGCGTGAGCGTCAGCATCGTACCCTCGACGTTCAGGCGCTTGTTCTCCGCCGGCACACGCTCCCGGTTGGCGACGGCATTCCTGATGACCTGCGCCATCTCGAGCCGGCCCTTGATGGCAGCGGCTTCCTCGCTCGCCTCCTGCACCGTCGATACGCCGGGCATGAGCGTGCCGATGCCGGCCATGACCACGCCGGTCTCGCCCAGTGACGGCAGCACGCGCTCGATGTACTTCATGAAGGCGTCGGTGGGCCCGACCAGCAGCACGCCGGCGGACTTCAGCCGTTCGCGGTGCGTGTAGAGGAGGTACGCGGCGCGGTGCAGTGCCACGGCCGTCTTGCCGGTACCGGGTCCGCCCTGGACAACGGTGACGCCGGGGAGCGGTGCACGGATGATGCGGTCCTGCTCCGCCTGGATGGTGCCCACGATGTCGGACATCTGCCCCGTGCGCCGCGAGTTGAGGGCTGCGAGCAGGGCGCCTTCGCCCTGGAGCGAGTCGTCGTCGCCCAGGAGATCCGCGTCGAGGACGTCATCCTCGATCGCGACGACGTCGCGCCGCGAGAGGATGAGGTGGCGACGACGGCGCACACCCATGCGGTCGAAGGCCGTCGCCTGGTAGAAGGTACCGGCCTCCGGAGCGCGCCAGTCCACCATCAGCTGGCGCAGCTCGTCGTCGGAGAGGCCGATCCGGCCGATGTACCGCTTGTCACCGCTGTCGAGGTCCAGCCGCCCGAACACCAGCCGGTCGTCAACGGCGTTCAGTTGGGCGAGTCGGTCCTCGTACATCGTCGCGAAGGCATCTCGCTCCGAGCGGTTCTGGTGGGATCCGGCGGCCTGAGTGCGCCGGACGTCGGCGAGCTGCTGGACCTTTTCTGCACGGAGTTCATCGAGCCGGCGGTACAGGCCGTCGACGTAGTCGCGCTCGTAGTCCAGCTCTGCTTTGGCCTGGGCCGTCTCGTGCATCGGGCACTTCCTTCCAGAAAGGCGGACCGTCAATTCTAGCGCGGCGGACGCTACACGGTTTCCAGCGCGGCGACGTGGCGTCCGGCCAGGCTCGCCCGTCCGCCCAGGTCCCCGAGCTCGAGGACCACACCGCACCCTGCGACGACGGCCCCTGCCTTTTCGAGCAACGCACATGCCGCGACGAGTGTTCCGCCCGTTGCGAGGACGTCGTCGAGCACCAGGACACGGGCACCGGCGGGCAGATCGGACTGGTGGATCTCCAGTGATGCCTGCCCGTATTCGAGGTCGTAGGACTCCCGGAAGACGGCGCGCGGCAGCTTCCCTGCTTTCCGCACCGTGACCACCCCCGTACCGGTCGCGTAGGCGACGGCGGCGGCCAGGAGGAACCCGCGGGCCTCGACCCCGGCCACGGCATCGAAGGAGCCTGCGAAGGGCGCTGCCACCGCATCGACGACGGTCCGGAAGGCGGAGGCGTCGGAGAACACGGGAGTGAGGTCGCGGAACATGATGCCGGGAGAGGGGAAGTCGGGAACGACGGCGCACAGGCGGTCGATCGCCTCCCTCGCATCGCTCGCGAGTGTGCCTGCTCCTGCGGCCGGGATGCTCCCGGCGTCCGCTCCGCTCGTTGTCACGGATCAACCTTACGGGCTGCGGGCTGCTTGCCGGGACGGTAGCGGGACACCGACGGGTCGTCCGGCAGCCAGAAGCGCCACGGATACTCCGCCGTACCGGCGGGGCCGCTCACACCGACCCGGGGCCCCTGTCCGACCCGCACAGGGGGCTCATCCGGAAGGGTCAGCCGGAAGGGCGGGGCGAGGACGTCCGCGCCGTCGAACCGGCGGTCGAGTCCGAGGGCCTGCGCGAGGCGCGCGGGCCCGCGGGCGAGGTCCAGGTCCGACGCGGGATGGGACCGGCGTGTCCGCGCCCGGTCGACGCCCGCCACGATCTCGCCCGCCCGCAGCAGCACGCCCGTGGCCCACCCTTCCGTCCCGCAGACCACGTTGGCGCAGTAGTGCATGCCATAGGTGAAGTAGACGTAGAGGTGGCCGGCCGGCCCGAACATGGTCGCATTCCGTGCGGTCTTCCCGCGGAACGCGTGGGAGCCGGGATCGTCGGGGCCGAGGTAGGCCTCCACCTCGGAGATGCGCACGGTGACCTCGCCGTCGTCGTCCCGGTGGGTGAGGTGCGCGCCCAGGAGCAGGGGGGCGACGTCGAGAGCGCTGCCGCCCAGTCTCTGCCGCAGGTCCGCATCCGCCCCGCTCTGCTCGCTCACCCGTCGACCGTAGCAAAGGCGGCGCGCGCCCTCCCTGCAGCCGTGTCCGAATCCCGCTAGTTGCTTCCGGTGGCGGGTGACAGGATGGCGGCATGGACTTCTGGCAGCAGTACCGGGCGATCGACGCACGCGACGTGCGCTTCGACGGACAGTTCGTGACCGCCGTCTCGAGTACTGGCATCTACTGCCGCCCCTCGTGCCCCGCGCGGACGCCCAAACCGGCGAACGTCACGTTCTACCGCACCTCGGCTGCTGCACACGAGGCGGGCTATCGCGCCTGCAAGCGGTGCCTGCCCGAAGCGGTTCCCGGGGACCCGGAATGGAACCTCCGCAGTGATGCGGCGGCACGGGCGATGCGCCTCATCACCGACGGCGAGGTGGACCGGACGGGCGTGCCGGGCCTTGCTGCCCGGCTCGGGTACTCCCCCAGGCACCTGAACCGCATCCTGAGGGACGAGCTCGGCGCCGGTGCGCTGGCGCTGGCCCGTGCACACCGCGCCCAGACTGCCCGGGCCCTGCTCACGGGATCTCCGCTGCGGTTCGCCGACGTCGCCTTCGCGGCGGGGTTCGGCAGCATCCGGCAGTTCAACGAGACCGTCCAGCAGGTCTTCGACCTCACACCGCGGCAGCTGCGGGAAGCGTCGCGGCAGCAGCATGCGGCAGCCGGCACCTCTGCACATTCCGGCGGAGCGCTCCGGATCTCGCTGGAGCTGCCCACGCGGCTGCCGTATGACAACGGCATCTTCCGCTTCCTCGCCGCCCGCGCGGTCGACGGCGTCGAACACGCCACCGATTCCAGCTACGAGCGGCTCCTCCAGCTGCCGGGCGGCCCTGCCTGGTTCCGGGCGGGCGCCGTCGAGGCGCGCGGCAACGGGCGGGCAGCGCTGCCGGTGACCGTCTCGGTCGCGGGACTGGGCGATGTGCCGGCGCTCCTGAGCCGCATCCGGCGACTGTTCGACCTCGATGCCGATCCGGTGGCGATCGATGCCGCTCTGTCGCGGAACCCGTACTTCTCGGACCTGGCGGCTGCGACGCCGGGCATGCGCCTTCCCGGGGTGCTCGATCCCCACGAGGCGCTGATCCGAGCGATCGTCGGCCAGCAGGTGACTGTCGCGGCGGCGACGGGGGCACTCTCCCGCCTCGCCGCTGCGGGTCCGCCCGTCGACGCCGGAGACGCAGGAGCCGCGGGGCTCGACAGGGTGTTCCCTGCGGCAGCCGACCTGGCGGAAGCACCCGAGCCGCTCCTCCGGGGCCTCCGCCGACGCAATGACGCCCTGCGCTCGGCAGCACGCCGGCTCGCCTCCGGCGCCGTCGAGTTCGGCGTCGGTTCCGATCCCGCTGCCCTGCGCGCCGACCTGCTCCAACTCGACGGTGTAGGACCGTGGACAGCGGACTACGTGGTCATGCGCGTCCTCGGGCATCCGGACACCCACCTGCCGGCCGACGCCGCCGTCCGTACCGGCTGGTCCCGTCTAACGTCCCGGAACTCCGCCGGGCAGGCCGCGCACGCCGAGCACGGCCTGCACGCCGTCGGGCACGGGGCTGAGGGTGCCCCGCCAGGTCCTCTCCTCGCCGATGCCATGGCCCACGTGCGGCCCTGGCGGTCGTACGCGACGCTGCACCTTTGGGCGGCAGCCACCGCGCTCGGCGGGCGGCGGCCCCTGACGTCGCCGCGCGACCAGAAACCCACCGCACCTGACCAGCCCGACCCGACGTCACGTACCCTGTTCCCACCCACCGAACGGATATCCCAGCCATGACCACGACGCTCTCCGCTCCGGCACTCCTGCGCGGCGCAACCACCACCACCGTCGACACGCCCGATGGCCCCTTCACCATCATCGAGGCGGAGGGCGCAGTGCTGTCCTCGGGATGGACGGACCTCGCGTCGGAGCTAATCGGGCAGATCCACCCGACCCTCAGGGCGGCGAGCTTCGATCCTGCGGCGTCCGCCGTGCAGCCCATCCTCGAGGCGGTGGCCCGCTACTACGACGGCGACTTCGAGGCGATCGGTCCGGTGCGGGTCCGGCAGGCATCCGGGCCGTTCCGCACCCACGCCTGGAACGTGCTGCGCACCGTGCAGCCAGGGGCGCCGGTCACCTACCTCGAGTACGCGGAGCGCTCGGGCAGCCCCAGCGCCGTCCGCGCCGCCGCCGGAGCGTGCGCCAAGAACGCGGCGGCCCTCTTCGTGCCCTGCCACCGGGTCATCCGGACGGACGGGACCCTCGGCGGCTTCCGTTGGGGGCTCCCGGTCAAGCAGCGCCTGCTCGACCGGGAGGCGGGGCGCCCGACCGCCTTCTGAGCAGACGGGTCCAGGCAGGCGTCGGGTCGGCGCCGGACCGCCCGCGCACATGCCGCCCTGGCTCTTCCCCTGCGCCGGTCAGCCGACCGCCGGGACGACAGGGATCAGGCCGCCACCAGTCGCTGGCGGGAGGCCATGTCGCGGTAGAGAGCGCTCTCCTCCAGCAGCTGGTCATGCGTCCCGACGGCGGTGACCCTGCCCTGGTCCAGCACGACGATCTGATCGAAGTCCGCCACGGTCGACAGGCGGTGCGCGACGACGACGACGGTGCGGTCTCGCGAGGCCTCCCCCAGTGTCTGCTGCAGCAGCTGCTCTGTCCTCGAGTCGACGGCGGACGTCGGCTCGTCCATCAGCAGTACCGGGCGGTCGGCGAGGATCACGCGCGCCCAGGCGAGGCGCTGGCGCTGCCCGCCGGAGAGCCGGACGCCGTCCTCCCCCAGGTTCAGGTCCAGTCCGTCGTCCGTGCGGTCCCCGAGTGCGTCGAGCCCGACGGCCGCGAGGACGCGTCGGAGCTGGTCGTCCGTCGCCGCCGGGGCGGCGAGGCGCAGATTGTCCGCCAGCGTCCCGCTCAGGACCGGTGCCTCCTGTTCCACGAGGCCGATGCGTGAGCGCAGCTCCGTCCGGGGAATTCGCGGCAGCGCCGTGCCGTCATAGGTGATGGTGCCGTCCGTCGGCTCGTAGAACCGTTCGAGCAGGGCCAGCACCGTCGACTTCCCGGCGCCGGACGGCCCGACGAGCGCCGTCCTGCTGCCTGCAGGAACGCTGAAGCTGACGCCGTCGAGGACGAGCCGGCCGGGCTCGACGGACGGAGGCTCCGTCTCCGGGGAGACCCGGTTGTGCAGTACCCCCGGGGACCCTAGAGGGGCTCGCCGGTCCCGCCCTGCCTGCGGCGCCCCGGCGTCGGAAGTAGGGGTCCGAACTGCGTGGTTCCCGTCGGGGCCTCCGTCGTCGTACCGGAAGCTGACATTCCGGAGCTCGATGGCGCCGGCGGATCTGCCACCAGAATTGCCGGCACCGTGCGTCGAGCCGGCCGCGGCATCCGGCTGTGCGGGTATCGGCTGGATCCGTACGGGCCGGTCCTCGTCGGCGCGTTCCGGCTCGAGCCGGGCGATCTCCTGGATGCGGTCGAGCGCCGCGAGTCCCGACTGGATCTGCACGAAGGCGCTCATGGCCGACCCGATGGGCATCACGAGGAGGAACAGGTAGAGGATGAAGGCGATGAGGTCGCCGAGCAGCAACTCGCCGGCGGCGACGCGGATCCCCCCGACCGCCAGGACCACGATGAACGCGCCCTGGACGCAGATGGACATGATCGGCTGGACCGCTGCCTGGAGGCGGGCCATCGCGATCCCTGCGCGGAAAGCCCGGGTTGCTTCACCATCGATGACAGCGGCCTCGCGCTCCTCCGCGACGGAGGCCTTGATGGTGCGGATGCCCGAGAGCCCGCGCTCCACGGCTGCGGTCATGGACCCGACCGCGTTCTGGACGTCGCGGCTGCGCCTGCGGATGAGGCGACCGAGGAACAGGACGCCGGCCGCTCCGAGGAGGACGGCGCACAGCGTGATCCCGAACAGCAGCGGGTCGATCAGCACCATGAGCACGACGGCCGCGCAGAACATCAGGACGGAGGACACGATCTCGAAGAGGCCCGAGGTGATGACGCTGCGCAGGAGCGTGGTGTCGGAGCCCACCCGCGACATGAGGTCTCCCACGCGCCTCCGGTCGAACTCCCGGACGGGCAGCGCCAGCAGCTGCCCGACGAGCGAGCGGCGCACGCCGAGGACCACCGACTCCGCCGTCCGCTGGAGGAGATAGGACTGTGCCGCCCCGAAGACGGCCCCGCCGAGCGTGATCGCGATGAGGAACCAGACGAACACCGTGGCCGGCCGGCCCGCCGAGACGGCGTTGACGAGCTGCTGGACCATCAGCGGCTGGGCGATCGACAGGCCGGTCGAGACGAGCGAGACGACGGCGACGAGGGCGAGCACACGGATGTGTCCCCTCAGGTAGGGGAAGAACTCCCGCAGGGTGGCACGCTGGAGGGCAGGCTGCATGCTCACACAGTGCGCCGGGCACCACCGGGTGTCAAAGCACTTCGCGGCGGGCGTAGCAGGTCACGGCGGGACGGCGCTCCGGGGTGCGGCGCGGCTCCTCGGGGAACCGCGCCGCCCCCTCCCGCGTCAGGCGGTCGTGTAGCCCTCGACGGCGTCGAGCTCGGTCCGCAGCGCGGCGAGCTGACGGCGGACGGCGGCTGGAGCGGTACCGCCCTGCGCGTCCCTGCTGGCCAGCGATCCTTCGACCGTGAGGACCTCGCGCACCGCGGGGGTCAGGTGCGCGGAGATGCCGGCGAACTCGTCGTCCGTCAGGTCCCACAGTTCCACGTTCCGCTGCTCGGCGACGCGGACGGCCGCGCCCGAGAGCTCGTGGGCCTCTCGGAACGGGACACCCTGGCGCACGAGCCACTCGGCGATGTCGGTCGCCAGGGCGAACCCCTGGGGAGCGAGCGTGGCCATGCGCTCCGTGTTGAAGACGAGGGTCGCGATCATGCCCGACACCGCGGGCAGCAGGACCTCGAGTGTGTCGACGGCGTCGAACACCGGCTCCTTGTCCTCCTGCAGGTCCCGGTTGTAGGCCAGCGGCAGGCCCTTGAGCGTCGCCAGCAGGCCGGTCAGGTCGCCGATCAGCCGGCCGGCCTTGCCGCGCGCGAGCTCGGCGACGTCGGGGTTCTTCTTCTGCGGCATGATCGAGGACCCGGTGGAGAAGGCGTCGTCGAGCGTGACGAAGGAGAATTCCTTGGTGGCCCAGAGAATGATCTCCTCGCTGATCCGCGAGAGGTCGACGCCGATCATCGCGGTCACCCACGCGAACTCCGCGTACACGTCCCGCGAGGCAGTGCCGTCGATCGAGTTGTGCGTCGCCGAGAAGAAGCCGAGGTCGGAGGCCACCGCTTCCGGATCGAGGCCCAGGGAGGACCCCGCGAGGGCGCCGGACCCGTAGGGGGACACGCCTGCGCGACGGTCCCAGTCGGAGAGCCGCTGCACGTCGCGCAGGAGCGCCCACGCGTGCGCCAGCAGGTGGTGGCTCAGCAGGACCGGCTGGGCGTGCTGGAGGTGCGTGCGGCCGGGCATCGGCGCCTCGAGGTGCGCCTCCGCCTGGTCGACGAGGGCGGTGATCGTGGCGAGGACGCCGCGGGCGATGATGCGGGCGTGGTCCCGCAGGTACATGCGGCCCAGCGTCGCCACCTGGTCGTTGCGCGAACGGCCGGCGCGGAGCTTGCCGCCGAGGGCGGGCCCCGCACGCTCGATGAGGCCGCGTTCGAGGGACCCGTGCACGTCCTCGTCGCTCTCGGCGGGCAGATAGGCCCCCGAGCGGACATCGGCGTCGAGACGGTCGAGAGCATCGATCATCCCGGCGAGCTCGGCGTCGTCCAGCAGTCCGGCCCGGTGCAGCACCCGCGCGTGGGCGCGGGAGCCCTCGATGTCGTAGGTGGCCAGCCGCCAGTCGAAATGGGTCGACTTGCTCAGCGCGGCGAGGGCGTCGGCGGGGCCGCCGGCGAACCGGCCGCCCCACAACGAACCCTCGTTCGTCCCGCCACCGTGCACTGGGGACATCAGGCGCCCGCCCGCTGGTCCCGGCTCGACGCCACCTTGGAGGACAGGCCGAAGATCTCGATGAAGCCGCGGGCCATCGACTGGTCGAAGGTGTCACCGGAGTCGTAGGTCGCGAGGTTGAAGTCGTACAGCGCGACGTCGGAGCGGCGGCCGGTGACCGTCGCACGTCCGCCGTGGAGGTCCATGCGGATGTCGCCGGTGACGTACTTCTGCGTGTCGTCGACGAAGGTGTCGAGCGAACGCTTCAACGGGGAGAACCACTGGCCGTCGTACACCAGCTCGGTCCAGCGCTGGTCCACGGTCTTCTTGAAGCGGGACTGCTCGCGCTCGATGGTGACGTTCTCGAGTTCGCGGTGCGCGGCGATCAGGGCCATGGCGCCGGGGGCCTCGTAGATCTCGCGGCTCTTGATGCCGACCAGGCGGTCCTCGACGATGTCGATGCGGCCGATGCCCTGGGCGCCCGCGCGGCGGTTGAGTTCCTCGATGGCCTGCAGCGGCGTGACGGCGTTGCCGTCGATCGCGACGGGGATGCCCTCGCGGAAGGAGATGGTGACCTCGTCCGCGGCCGGTGGGAACTCGGGCGACGCGGTGTAGTCGTACACGTCCTTGGTGGGCGCGTTCCAGATGTCCTCGAGGAAACCGGTCTCGACGGCACGGCCCCAGACGTTCTGGTCGATGGAGAACGGGTTCTTCTTGGTGGTCTCGATCGGCAGGCCCTTCTCCTCCGCGAAGGCGATGGCCTTGTCACGGGTGAGCGCGAGGTCGCGGACGGGCGCGATGCACTTCAGGTCCGGGCCGAGGGTCTGGATGCCGACCTCGAAGCGCACCTGGTCGTTGCCCTTGCCGGTGCAGCCGTGCGAGACGGTCGTGGCACCGAACTGCCGTGCGGCGGCGACGAGGTGCTTGACGATGACGGGACGCGACAGCGCCGAGACGAGCGGGTACGCGTCCATGTACAGCGCGTTCGCCTTCAGGGCGGGCATGCAGTACTCGGTGGCGAACTCGTCACGCGCGTCGGCCACGTAGGCCTCCACGGCGCCGCAGCCGAGGGCGCGCTGGCGGATGGTTTCGAGCGATTCGCCGCCCTGTCCGACGTCGACGGCCACGGCGATCACCTCGGCCCCGGTGGCTTCGGCGATCCAGCCGATGGCGACGGAGGTGTCGAGTCCGCCGGAGTAGGCGAGGACGATGCGTTCGGTCACGGAATATGCTCCTTCGATTGTCCGGGCGTGTGCCCGTGTGTCGTCTGTGGGTGTCGTGTGTGGGTGTCGTGTGTGGGTGGTGGGTTGTTCGTCGGCCGGCCCTGCTGCCAGCGTAGCGGCGTGGCGGCCTCAACCCGGGTCGGCGGGTCCCTGCGGTTCCTGTGCCAGCCCGAGGAACCGTTCGGCGACGGCGGCGCCGCCGTCGACCTCCCGGCTCACGAGCATCACGGTGTCGTCGCCCGCGATGGTGCCGAGGATGGACGGCATCACCGAGTGGTCGATGGCCAGGGCGAGGAAGTTCGCGGCTCCCGGCGGTGTGCGCAGGATGACGATGTTCCCGGAGGACTCGGCGGTCACCAGCAGCTCGTTGCAGAGCTTGGCGAGCCGTGCGTCGAGGATCTCCTGCGACACCCCGCTCTGGGCGTGGCGGCCGCCGCCTTCCACGGGCACGGCGTACACGAGCGCTCCGTCGGCTCCCCGGACGCGCACGACGCCGAGCTCCACCAGGTCCCGGGACAGCGTCCCCTGGTTCACCTGCACCCCGTCCGCCGCGAGGAGCGCGGCGAGCTCCACCTGGGAGCGCACCGACTGTGCCGTGAGGAGGTCCATGATGCGGGCGTGCCGGGCGGTCTTCGTGGTGGGGCGGACGGAATCGCGCTGGACCGTCATGAGTCGCGCTCCGGCCCGGGCGGACCGTCCTGCTGCGCCGACCGCTCGACGAGCCACGCCATGAGCGCCTTCTGCGCGTGCAGCCGGTTCTCGGCCTCGTCCCAGACCAGGGACTGCGGTCCGTCGATGACCTCGGCGGCGATCTCGTAGTCGCGGTACGCGGGCAGGCAGTGGAGCACGACGGCGTCGGGTGCCGCCTGCGCCATGGCATCGGCGTCGACGGCGTAGGCGCGGAACAGCTCCTGCCGAGCGGCCTTCTCGTCCTCCTGGCCCATCGACACCCAGGTGTCGGTGGCGACGACGTCGGCGCCTGCGAGCGCGGCGGCGGGATCCGTGGTGACGAGGATGGATCCGCCGGTCTCCGCGGCACGGTCCTCGGCTGCAGCGACGACCGCCGGGTCGGGCAGGTAGCCCTCGGGGCCTGCGATCCGCACGTGCATGCCGGCGGTCACGCCGGCCAGGAGATAGGAGTTGGCCATGTTGTTGGCGCTGTCGCCCAGGTAGGTCAGGGTGAGCCCGGCCAGCGTGCCCTTGTGCTCGCGGATGGTGAGCAGGTCCGCTAGCAGCTGGCAGGGGTGGTAGTCGTCGGAGAGCGCGTTGATGACCGGGACGCTCGACGCCGCGGCCATCTCCTTGAGCCCTGCCTGCGCGTAGGTGCGCCAGACGATGGTCGCGACCATCCGGTCGAGGACCTTCGCGGTGTCGGTGATCGACTCCTTGTGGCCGAGCTGGGAGTCCCCCGCACCGATGATGAGTGGCACCCCGCCGAGGTCGGCGATGCCCGCTGCGAAGGACACGCGGGTGCGGGTGGAGGTCTTGTCGAAGATCACGGCGACCGTCTTGCGGCCGGCGCCCTCACCGGCGAAGGGGGCACGGGCGTACGGCTTCGCCTTCAGCTCCGCGGCGAGGTCGAGGACCTCCGCCTGCTCGGCCGGCGAGAGGTCCGTGTCGACGAGGAAGTGGCGCGTCATGAGATTGCCTCCCGGGCTGGGGTCTTGGCGGTGGCGAGGATCCCGGGCAGGGCGTCGAGGAAGGTCGCCGCCTGCTCCGTGGTGAGGATGAGGGGTGGTGCGAGGCGGAGGGTCAGCGGGCCCGTCGCGTTGATGATGAACCCCGCGGCGAGGGCGGCCTGGACCGCCGCCGGTGCGTACTCGCCGTCGAGGTCGAAGCCGATCAGCAGCCCCTCCCCGCGGACGGCGACGACGCCCTCGATGGTGGCGAGGCGCGACCGCAGGAAGGCACCGACCTCAGACACGTGCCGGAGGGCGTCGGACGCTTCGAGGGCATGCAGCGTGGCGAGGCCGGCCGCCGTGGCCACCGGGTTGCCGCCGAAGGTGGTGCCGTGCTGTCCGGCACCGATCAGCGACGACGTGTCCTCGCCGAAGGTGATGAGGGCACCGATCGGGAAGCCGCCGCCGAGCCCCTTGGCGAGCGTCATGGCGTCGGGCACGACGCCGTCGACCGCCTGGTGCGCGAACCAGCGGCCGGTCCTGGCGATGCCCGTCTGGACCTCGTCGAGGATGAGGAGTGCGCCGTGGCGGCGCGTCAGCTCGCGTGCGGCCCGCAGGTACTCCGGCGAGAGCGGCCGCACGCCGGCCTCACCCTGGATGGGCTCGATCACCAGGGCCGCCACGGTATCGTCCATGGCGCTCCGGAGCGCCTCGATGTCGTTGAACGGTATGTGCTCGACGCCGGCAGGGAGCGGTTCGAACGGTTCCCGATAGGCCTTCTTCGATGTGAGGGCGAGCGCCCCCATCGTCCTCCCATGGAAGGCACCGTCGAGCGCGAGGATCCGGGAGCGGCCGGCCGTGCTGTTGCGCCGGGCCAGTTTGACGGCGGCCTCGAGTGCTTCGGTGCCGGAGTTGGTGAAGAACACGCGCGATCCCGCGGGAGCCTGGGACAGCGTCAGCAGTTTCTCGGCGAGCGCCACCTGGGTGGGGCTCGTGAAGAAGTTGGAGATGTGCCCGAGGGTCGCCAGCTGGCTCGCGATGACGGACGTGACGAACGGGTGCGCGTGGCCGAGCGCATTGACGGCGATGCCGCCGAGGAGGTCCAGGTACTGGTTGCCGTCGGCGTCCCACACATGGCAGCCCGAGCCGCGGACCAGCACACGCTGCGGGGTCCCGAAGACGCCCATCAGTGAGCCGCTGTAGCGCGAGAGCCAGGCGGCGCCCGAGTCGCCGCCCGTGAGGACGTCCACCGTCCCGTCGCTGCCGGCGACGGGTTCGGCGGCGTGCCGGCCCGTCACGGTGCCGGTCGCGGCGCCGGTCACACTGCCGGTCGGGGTGCCGGTCTCGTTCATGGGTGCACTCCTGCAGTGTCGTCCACGGCGTTGTCCGTGGTGTCGGCGTTGTTCGCTGTGCCGGCGTCGTCGGGCACCACCTGGGTGCCGATCCCTGCGGTGGTGAAGGTCTCGAGCAGCATGGAGTGTGCCAGGCGGCCGTCCACGATGTGCGCGCGCTCCACCCCGGACTCGACGGCCTGCAGGCAGGCCGTCATCTTGGGGATCATGCCGGACTCGAGGCTCGGCAGGAGCTCGCGGAGCTGGGATGCCGAGAGGGAGGAAATGAGCGACCCGCGGTCCGGCCAGGCGGCGTACAGGCCCTCGACGTCGGTGAGGATGACGAGCTTCGACGCGCCGAGCGCGGCGGCCAGCGCAGCTGCGGCGGAATCGGCATTGACGTTGAGGACCTGCTGCGTCGCGTCGCCGTCGGCGTCGTACTCCGGGGCGACCGTGGAGATCACCGGGATGCGCCCGGCCTGCAGGATGTCGAGGATGGCGCCGGGATGGACCGCCGTCACCTCGCCGACTAGGCCGAGGTCCACCTGCTCGCCGCCGACCACGGTACCGGTGCGGATGGCGCGCAGCAGGCCGCCGTCCTCGCCGGACAGTCCGACGGCGTAGGGCCCGTGGGAGTTGATGAGGCCGACGAGTTCGCGGCCCACCTGCCCGGTGAGGACCATCCGGACGACGTCCATGGCCTCGGGGGTCGTCACGCGCAGGCCGCCCTTGAACTCGGACTCGATACCCAGGCGCTCGAGCATCGCGTTGATCTGCGGTCCGCCGCCGTGCACGACGACGGGACGGATGCCCACGTGGTGGAGGAACACGATGTCCTCCGCGAACGCGCGGCGCATCTCGTCGTTCACCATGGCGTTGCCGCCGTACTTGATGACCATCGTGGTGCCCGCGAACCGCTGGATCCAGGGCAGGGCCTCCATCAGTGTGGCGGCCTTGTCCTGTGCCTTCAGCGTCGACGCCGACGGCGACGACGGGGCAGGAGCCTTGCCGGTCGATACCTCGCTCATGGTGTCTCCCGTCAGCTCGAGTAGGCGGAGTTCTCGTGCACGTACTCGTGCGTGAGGTCGTTGGTCCAGATGGTCGCGCTCGCAGGTCCGGCCGCGAGGTCGATCTCGACCGTGACGTCCCGCCCGGTGAGGTCCACGAGGTCGCGCGACTCGCCGATGCCGCCGTTGCGGCAGATCTGCACGCCGTTCATCGACACGTTCAGCCGGTCCGGCTCGAACGCGGCGTCCGTCGTCCCGACGGCGGCGAGCACACGTCCCCAGTTGGGGTCGTTGCCGAAGATCGCGGTCTTGAACAGGTTGGACCGGGCCACGGCGCGGCTGACCGTCTCGGCGTCGCGCTCGGAGGCAGCATTCACGGTCCGGACGGCGATCGTGTGACTGGCGCCCTCGGCGTCGTGGATGAGCTGCGCGGCGAGGTCGAGGCAGACATCCGTCAGGGCTGCGGTGAACTGCGCCGGGTCGGGGTTCACGCCGGCGGCGCCGGAGGCGAGGAGCACGACGGTGTCGTTGGTCGACATGCAGCCGTCGGCGTCCGTGCGGTCGAAGCTGACGCGCGTGGCGTCCCGCAGGGCGGCATCGAGGGCCGCGGGGTCGAGGACGGCGTCCGTGGTCAGGACCACGAGCATCGTGGCGAGGCCGGGCGCCAGCATGCCGGCTCCCTTGGCCATGCCACCGATCGTGTAGCCCTCGCTCGCGGCATCGGCGCTCGCGGGATAGCGGGCCTCCTTGGCCACGGTGTCCGTGGTCATGATGGCCTCGGCGGCACCGGGACCGCCTCCCCTGCCCAGGGAACCGGCGGCGCCCGTGACCCCGGCGAGGAGCCGGTCCATGGGGAGCTGTTCGCCGATGAGGCCCGTGGAGCACACGAAGACGTCGGTGGCCGAGACGCCGAGGAGCTCGGCCGTGACCTCGGCCGTCCGATGGGTGTTCTGGAAGCCCTCCGGGCCGGTGCAGGCGTTGGCGCCGCCGGAGTTGAGGACGACGGCGTCGACGCGCCCGTCCGACACGACCTGACGGGACCAGAGCACGGGAGCGGCGGCCACGCGGTTGGAGGTGAAGACGGCGGCCGCGGAGTGCAGCGGCCCGTCGTTGACGACGAGCGCGACGTCGGGCTTTCCGGTGCTCTTGAGGCCGGCGGCGACGCCCGCGGCGCGGAACCCGCCCGGGTAGGTGATACTCACGGTGCGATCCCCTGGATGGTCAGGCCGGCGGTCTCGTCGAGGCCGAGGGCGATGTTCATGGACTGCACGGCTCCGCCGGCGGTCCCCTTGGTGAGGTTGTCGATGACGCTGCTGACGATCACGCGGCCCGCGTGCTCGTCGAAGGCGAGCTGGAGGTTCACGTAGTTCGAGCCCAGCACGGACTTCGTCGAGGGCCACTGGCCCTCGGGGAGGACGCGCACGAAGGGCTCCTGCGCGTACGCGGACTTCCAGGCCTCCCGTAGCTGCGCATAGCCGACGCCGGGCCGCACCTTCGCGGTGGCGGTGGTGAGGATGCCGCGAGCCATGGGGGCGAGGGTCGGCGTGAAGGACAGCGAGACGCGCTCGCCGGCCGCGAGGCTGAGGCCCTGCTCGATCTCGGGCGTGTGGCGGTGCCCGCCGCCGACGCCGTAGGGGCTCATGCCCCCCATGACCTCGGACCCGATGAGGTTGGGCTTGGCCGCCTTGCCCGCACCGGAGGTGCCGGACGCGGACACGATGACGACGTCGTCGGACTCGAGGAGTCCGGCGGCGAAACCGGGAGTGAGCGCGAGGAGCGCGCTGGTGGGGTAGCAGCCGGGGACCGCGATGCGCCGCGCCCCTGCAAGGTCGGCGCGGTGGCCCGGGAGCTCCGGAAGCCCGTAGGGCCAGGTCCCGGCGTGCGCCGAGCCGTAGAACTTCTCCCAGGCCGCGGGGTCCTGCAGGCGGTGGTCGGCCCCGGCGTCGATCACGAGGGTGTCCGGTGACAGCTGCGCGGCGATCTCCGCGCTCGCGCCGTGCGGTAGGGCGAGGAAGACGACGTCGTGTCCTGCGAGCGCCTCGGGCGTGGTCTCCTGCAGCACGCGGTCGGCAAGGGAGTGGAGGTGGGGCTGCAGGTCCCCCAGCAGCGCGCCCGCGTTGCTGTGGGCCGTGATCGCCCCGACCTCGATGTCGGGGTGGTTCGCCAGGAGGCGCAGGAGCTCGCCTCCTGCGTAGCCACTGGCCCCGGATACTGCTGCGGTGAACGTCATTCCCCAAGCGTACAACAAAGGTATGCGTAGCTACACATAGTTATGCATTCCCACGGTCGGAGCCCCGGGAATAGCATGAGGGAACACCATCGAAAGGACCAGCACCATGCCCTCAGCCATCGTCGTCTCCGAACCGGGCGGTCCGGACGTCCTCGCCGTCGCGACCGTCGAGCGTCCCGAGCCGGGGCCGGGCCAGCTCCTGGTGAAGGTGGCGGCGGCCGGCGTCAATTTCATCGAGACCTACCAGCGGAGCGGCGCCTACGCCATGGAGCACCCGTTCACTCCGGGAGCCGAGGCGGCAGGGACGGTCGAGTCGGTGGGCGAGGGTGCCCGGGGGTTCGCCCCCGGCGACCGGGTCGCATTCGCCGAAGGCCGGGGCACCTACGCCCAGTTCGCCGTGGTCGACGCGGAAAAGGCGCTCCCGGTACCGGAGGGCGTCGACCTCGAGACCGCGGCCGCCCTCCCCCTGCAGGGCATGACGGCCCACTACCTCATCAATTCCACGTTCCCCGTGCAGCCCGACTCCACCGTGCTCGTCCATGCGGGAGCGGGCGGGGTCGGACTGCTGCTCATCCAGCTGATCAAGGCCAGGGGTGCCCGCGTGTTCACCACCGTGTCCACGCCGGAGAAGGAGGAGTTGGCCCGCGGCGCGGGCGCGGACGAGGTGCTGCCGTACGAGGGATTCGCCGACGCGGTCAGGACCGGAACGGACGGGACCGGGGTGGACGTCGTGTACGACGGCGTCGGCAAGGCGACGTTCGACGAGTCGCTGGCTTCCCTCCGGACCCGCGGCACCCTCGTGCTCTACGGGGCCGCGTCGGGGCCCGTTCCGCCCGTCGACCCGCAGCGGCTCAACAGCGGGGGCTCGCTGTTCCTCACGCGGCCCACGCTCGCGCACTACCTGCTCTCACCCGAGGAGCGGCGCTGGCGGTCCGAGGAGCTCTTCGGCGCGGTCGTCGCCGGCCAGCTCGACGTCCGGATCGGCGCCCGCTACCCCCTCGCCGATGCCGCGCGGGCACATGAGGACCTCCAGGCGCGGCGGACCACCGGCAAGGTACTGCTGATCCCCTGACCTGCCCGGCTCCCCTGAGCTGCCGAACGACCGAAGGCCCGTCCATCCGGACGGGCCTTCGGTCGTTACCTGCTGCGGTCAGCGCTGGACGGCGCCGAACCGTTCGGCGGCCAGGGCGACCGCGGCATCGCGTGCCGCGCTCGCCTCGTCGGCGGTCAGGGTGCGATCCGGGGCACGGAAACGCAGGGCGAAGGCCAGCGACTTCCGCCCCTCGCCGATGCCCTGTCCCGTGTACACGTCGAACAGGCTGACGTCCTCGAGGAGCTCCCCTGCGCCCTCGCGGAGCGTCTCGAGCACATCCCCCGCCACCACGCCGGACTCCACGACCAGCGCCACGTCCTGCGTGGCCGGCGGATAGGTGGACAGCGGCCGGGCGACGATCACGTCGGCGGCGGCGTCGAACAGGAGGTCCGCGTTGATCTCGAGGGCCACCGTGCGCGCCGGCAGGTCCTGCGCGGCGATCAGCTTCGGGTGGAGCTCCCCCGCGTAGCCCAGCACCTCGCCGCTGCGCAGCGAGAACTCGGCGGTGCGTCCCGGGTGGAACGCCTGGTGGCTCCCCTGCCGGACGACGACGTCGACGCCGGTGACCCGCCCCATGAGCTGGACGACGTCGATGGCGTCGGCCCAGTCCCATGCACGGGGGACGATGCCGGCCGACGGCGTGGTCTCGTGCCCGGTGAACAGCGCCGCGATGGTCTGCGGCTGGTCGGGGATGCCCGCGTACAGCCCGTCGAGGACCTCGTCGTCGGGCCGGATGCCCAGCGGCGGGATGGAGTCCGTCCCCAGGGCTGCGCCCGGCAGGAACACCGCACCCGACTCGAACAGGGCGAGGTCCCTGAAGCCGCGCGACGAGTTGCGCTTCGCGAGCTCCACGAGGCCGGGGAGGATCGACCGGCGCAGGTAGCCGAGCTCCGCGCTGAGCGGGTTCGCGAGCTTGACCGAGGCCGCGGGGGCTCCCTCGTCCGGCGTGCCGAAGACGGCATTCGCGTGTGCGCTGACGAACGGGTAGGAGAGGACCTCCGTCAGTCCTGCCCCGGCGAGCGCGTTCAGCAGGCGCCGCCGCTGCTGCTGGAGGCGCGTCAGGCCACGCCCGGGAGGGGCGACGGGCAGGGTCGAGGGGATCGTGTCGTACCCGACGAGCCGGATGATCTCCTCGGTGAGGTCCTCGCGCGTCTCGAGGTCCGTGCGCCAGCTCGGAGCGGTGACGCGGTAGCCGCCGTCGACGGCGTCCACGGTCGCGCCGAGGTCGGTGAGGGTTCCGCGGATCTGCTCGTCCGTGAAATCGCGCCCGATCAGGCGGGCCGGGAAATCTGCCGCCAGGTCGATGACGCGCGGTGCCGGCGCCTGTCCGACGTCGGTGACGGCGTCGTCGGCCGTGCCGCCGGCGAGGTCGAGGAGGAGTTCGACGGCGCGCTGCGCGGCCACGTCCGCGACGTTCCAGTCCACGCCGCGCTCGAAGCGCTTGGAGGCCTCCGAGGGCAGCCGGTGGCGGCGGCGGGAGCGGCCGATGCCCACTTCCTCGAAGTGGGCGGACTCGATCAGGACGTTCCGTGTTTCGTCCGAGACCTCGGTGGCGGCCCCACCCATGACGCCGGCGATGCCGATGGGCCCCGATCCGTCCGTGATGAGCAGGTCCTCGGCGTCGAGCGTGCGCTCGCGGTCGTCGAGTGTCCGCAGCGTCTCCCCGGCAACGGCACGTCGCACCACGATGTCGCCCGACAGACGGTCGAGGTCGTAGAAGTGCAGCGGCTGGCCGAGTTCGAGCATCACGTAGTTCGAGATGTCCACCACGAGGGAGATGGAGCGGATCCCGGCGAGGCGGAGGCGCGCCGACATCCACGGCGGGGTCGGCCGCGACGGGTCGACGCCGCGGACCGTCCGGGCGACGAACCTGTCGCAGCCGGGCCTGCCGTAGATCGGTGCGGAGTCCTCGAGGCGCACCGGGTAGCCGGCGTCCTTCGCCTGCGGCACGACGACGGCGCCTGCGGGGTCGGTGAAGTCCGTCCCGGTGGCGTGAGCGTATTCGCGTGCCACGCCGCGGATGGAGAAGCAGTACCCGCGGTCAGGGGTCACGTTGATCTCGGCGGCCTCGTCGTACAGGCCGAGGAGCTCCAGGGCGTCGGTGCCGACCTCGGGGTCCAGCCCGAGGGTCGAGAGCACGAGGATGCCGTCATGGTCGTCGCCGATGCCGAGTTCGCGCACCGACGCGATCATGCCGGCGGAGACGTGGCCGTAGGTCTTGCGCGGGCTGATCCGGAAATCCCCGGGCAGCACGGCGCCGGGCAGGGTCACGACGACCTTGTCGCCCTCGACGAAGTTGTGGGCGCCGCACACGATGCCCTGCACGCCCGACGGGTCGATGCCGTCGCCGGTGAGGGTCTGCTCGGCGCCCTCGGGCACCACGCGGACCTCGCACCAGTTGATGGTCTTGCCGTTGGACTGCGGCTCCTTGACGACGCTGAGGACCTGGCCGACGACGACCGGACCCCTCAGCTCATCGGTGGGACGATGGACGTCCTCCTCCTCCAGGCCCACTTTCACGAGCTCGGCCATCACGTCTTCCGCGGTCGCATCCGCGGGCACGGCTGCGTACTCGCGCAGCCAGGACAGTGGGATTCTCACCTAGATCTCCATCCCGAAGTGTTCGCTGAAACGTACATCGCCCTCGATCATGTCCCTCATGTCGCTGACCTCGTTGCGGAACATGAGTGCCCGCTCGATCCCCATGCCGAAGGCGAACCCGGAGTAGACGTCCGGGTCGATCCCCGTGGCGCGCAGGACGTTCGGGTTGACCATGCCGCAGCCGCCCCACTCGATCCAGCGGGGGCCGCCCTTGGCACCCGGGTGCCAGATGTCGAGCTCGGCGCTCGGCTCCGTGAAGGGGAAGTAGTTGGGGCGCAGGCGGACCTTCGCCTCGTCGCCGAAGAGCTGCCGCGTGAAGTGCTCGAGGGTGCCCACGAGGTCGGCCATGGTGAGGCCCTTGTCGATGGCGAGGCCCTCGAACTGGTGGAACACCGGGGTGTGGGTCGCGTCGAGCTCGTCGGTACGGAACACCTTCCCCGGGCACAGCACGTAGATCGGCAGGTCGCGCTCGAGCATGGAGCGGACCTGCACGGGCGACGTGTGGGTCCGGAGCACGAGGTGGGCTTCAGGAGGCTCCACGAAGAAGGTGTCCTGCATCTCGCGGGCGGGGTGGTCCGGCTTGAAGTTGAGCGCGTCGAAGTTGAACCATTCCGACTCGAGCTCGGGGCCTTCGGCGATCTCCCAGCCCATGCCGACGAAGACGTCGCTGACCCGCTCCTGCAGGGTGGACAGCGGGTGCCGTGCCCCGGCCCGGCGACGGCGGGGGGCGGCCGTGACGTCGACGGCTTCCTCGACGAGGATCCGGGCGTCGCGCTCCGCTTCGAGCTCGGTGGTCCGGGCGGCGAGGGCCTGGTTGATCCGGCCGCGGGCCGGGCCGATGTTCTTGCCGGCGGCGGACTTCTGCTCCTTCGGGAGCGCACCGATCCCCCGGTTCGCGAGGCTCAGCGGCGACTTCTCGCCGGCGTGCGCGATCCGGACCGCCTTGAGCGCGTCGAGGTCGGCTGCGGCTGCGATGTCCGCGAGCGCGGCGTCGACGGCAGCGGCGACCGACGAGGCGTCCAGCGGATCGGGGACCTGGGCATCGGGGCTGCCGGGCCCGGCGTGCTCTGGGGTTTCGGACATGGGGATTGCTTACCTTGCACTCTCGGATGTGCGGCGGGCGGCGTGCAGCCGCGCCGTGGACAGGAAAACGCCGGGTCGCAGCGTGGCGCACCGGCGGATCAAGTCTAGGCGACCGGCTCGGCGGCGCTCCACCCCGACGGGAGCCGGTCGGTCCGCGGGACGGGCCCTGCGGCGTCCCCGTACGATGACGGCATGAAGCGCAGGCTCGTGCCGTTCCTGAACTGGATCAACCTGTCGACGCCGTGCGGCCTCGCCCTGGCCGCCCTGACCGGCTGCCGCGTGTCGGCCGGCCCCTCCGGGGTCCTGCTCGCCGAGGGGTACCGGGGCCGGCTGCCGAAGGCCCGCGCCTTCACGGTGGGCAGCGTGGTGCTGCTGCGGGGACACGTGCCGCGGGGCGCCTCCGCGGGCTTCACCCGCCTGCTGGAGCACGAGGCGCGCCATGCCCGCCAGTACGCGGCGTTCCTCGGGCTGCCGTTCCTTCCCGCGTATCTGCTGGCGGCGGCGTACTCCCTCCTGCGGACTGGGGACCTGGCGTCACGGAACCCCTTCGAGCGGAGGGCGGGGCTGTCCGACGGGGGGTACCGCGAGCAGCCGCTCCGGCCGATCGGAGCAGCGATCGGCGCCGTCCTCCCCACCCGGTGGGCACGGCGCTCCTAGATCCTCAGTGCTCGGCTCCGGCAGGAACCCGCAGGTCGGACGTCCTGCCCGCGGTCGTGCTCGCGATGGCCGCAAGGGCGCTCGCCATGTCCTCGACGGCGAGTCCCGGCTGCCGGTTGGCCTCGCCCTGTTCCGTCGAGTACGGGACGTGAATGAAGCCGCCACGGGTTCCGGGACGGGTCGCGAGGAGGTCCATGAGGCCGTAGAAGACGTGGTTGCAGACATAGGTGCCCGCCGTCTGCGACACCTCGACGGGCACGCCGAGGCGCAGGACGGCCTCGCGGCACGCCTTGAGAGGAAGGGTGGAGAAGTAGGCGGCCGGCCCGCCCTGGACGACGGGCTCGTCGACGGGCTGCCGGCCGGCGTTGTCGGGGATCCGTGCGTCGTCCACATTGATGGCCACGCGTTCGAGGGAGATGCGTTCGCGCCCGCCGGCCTGCCCCACGCACAGGACGATCCCCGGCCGGACCCGCTCGAGGGCGCCTTCGAGCACGTCGATACTCGAGCCGAAGACACAGGGCAGCTCGACGGCCACAGCCTCGTGTCCCTGCCCGGCCAGGAGCCCGGCGGCCCGCCGGGCCGCGGACCAGGACGGATTGGTGGACTCTCCCCCGAAGGGTTCGAAGCCTGTCAGCAGGATCATGCTCCCAGCCTAGGCGTGCGATCGACGCACGATGACACGGTATTAGTACGCGTGTTCTAATTGCGGTATGCGGTGGGAAGGCCAGAGAGTCCAGGACGACGGCGGAGCCGAGTCCGCCCTGCTGCCCCTTGCGGGGTTGGTGCGGACAGTCCGAACCCCGGAGTTCGCCGGGATCACCTTCCACGAGGTGACCGCGAAGTCAGTCCTCAACAGGGTGCCGCCTACGTCGTCGATGCCGTTCTCCTGGACGATCAACCCCTTCCGGGGCTGCTCCCACGCCTGTGTGTACTGCTTCGCCCGGAAGACGCACAGCTACCTCAACCTCGACACCGGACTGGATTTCGATGCGCAGCTCGTCGTGAAGATCAATGCGGCGGAGGTGCTCCGCCGGGAACTGGCCCGCCCGTCCTGGTTGCGCGAGCATGTGGCCCTCGGGACCAATACCGATCCCTACCAGCGCGCAGAGGGCCGGTACGCGCTGATGCCGGGCATCATCTCGGCCCTGGCCGATTCCGGCACGCCCTTCTCCATCCTGACGAAGGGCACCCTCCTCGCCCGCGACATCCCGTTGCTGAAGGCCGCTGCGAAGTCGGTGGGCGTCGGGATGGGCATCTCGCTCGCACTCGTTGATCCGGTCCTCGCCGAGGCGATCGAGCCGGGCACCCCTGCCCCGCGGGCCCGGCTCGCCCTGATCTCGCGGCTGCGCGAGGCAGGACTGCCGTGCGGCGTGATGGCCATGCCGATCCTGCCCTGGCTCACGGACGGCGACGAATCACTCGACCGGCTGTTCGGCGAGCTGGCCGCCGCTGGAGCCACGGGTGTGACAGCCGGCCCCCTGCACCTGAGGCCGGGCTCGCGCGAGTGGTTCATGCAGTGGCTCGCCGCCCACCATCCCCACCTCGTCCCGAAGTACGAGGCGCTCTACCGCGGCGGGAGCTACGCGTCCAAGGAGTACCGGGACTGGCTCTCGGGCAGGATCCGGATCTTCCGCCGGAAGCACGGACTCGCCGCGGGCGCGGGCTTCTTCCGCAATCTGTCCCCGGGCGGCGGGCAGGAGCCGGTTCCACCGGCGCCGGCCCCTGCGTCCCGCGCCGTGCAGGCGTCGCTGTTCTAGCCCGTCGCTGTTCTAGCCCGTCGCTGTTCTAGCCCGTAGCTGTTCTAGCCACTCGCTGTTCTAGCCAGTCGTTGTTCTAGCGCTGGCTTCCTCCGCCGGCCTGGACCTGCAGTCCCGTCCTGGCTCTCAGCGCGACGAGGATGGGTCGATCGGCGGGAATCCAAGGCAGGGCATCCAGCTCCTGGGCGGGGTGTAACGGCACCCAGCGCAGTTCGTCGTGGTCCTGCAGCGGCGCTGCGTCGCCGGCGGTCGCCTCCACGAACCAGACCCGCATCGCGGCCGCCTCGTTGAGCGGCCAGCCCTGTGCACCCGGACCGGGGATCTCCTCACCGAGGCGTGCCTGGATCCCGAGTTCCTCCTCGAGTTCACGCCGCAGCGCGGCCTCGCAGGTCTCCCCGGCCTCGACCTTCCCGCCGGGGAACTCCCACATCCCGGCGAACTGCGGCGGTGCCGTCCGCCGCGCCACGAGCAGGCGGGTCGGACGGTCGAGGGAGTCGACGACGGCTCCGCCGACGATCTGGCGGAGCTGGTCCGGTGCTGGTTGCGTCACCCGCCGAGTCTATCGACGCCGTCGTCCTGTCTCGGTGCCCCTCGGTGCCGTCAGCTCTCCTCGGGCGAGGCGAGCTTGCCGCCCGCGGCCGTCTGGTGTTCCGGGTTGTCTCCGCGCCGGTACTCGCCGTGGGGACTCAGTCCGGGGACCTGCTGCCCTGCGTTGAGTTCCGTCGAGGTGTAGGTCTCCTCCGAGAATTCCGCGGCGCTCTCGGCCTCGGGCTCCTGCGGCAGGTTGATGTCCTCCCGCAGGTGCTCGCTCTGCGGCAATTGAAATGAATGCGGTGTCCAGCCCATGGTTCGATCCAATCATCCGGTGGTGCGTTGTTCCAGCCTTCGGTCCGCGTGCGTGCGCCCTTGACGGTCGCACGTCTCCTCAGGAGGACGACGCGCGGCCCCAGCCCCCTGTCCTCACGAGCCTCCGGCGTGCGGGTCGGCGTGCCGCCTCGTGGTGCTCGGCGATCCCTCCGCGTGCCAGGTTGGTCACCCGGACCGCTTCCGAGACGACGTCGCCCAGCTCGCCCCTGCGGAGCAGGGCGGCGCGTTGGCGCCTCGAGCCCGTTCCACGGGCCAGGAGCTGGCGCAGCAGGGACTCGGCGATCTCCGCGTCGCCGGAGTCCTGCAGGGCCGGCCGGATGTACCGCAGGAGGGCGAGGGCAACCGATGCCGCATCCTGCGGCCTGGCGTCCAGCGGATGCAGCAGCTTGCCGTCCATGCCGAACCTGCCGGCCCGCCACGATGCCATGCGCACGGTGGCGGTGGGCACGGGGAGCGGCGCACCGCCCGCACGCCACTCGCGCGCGGCGGTCTCGACGAGCCCTCGGGTCAGGAGCGCTATCAGGACGGCGTCGTCCAAGTACAGGCACACATCGCTGACGCGCACCTCCACGGTGGGGTGGTGGTGGCTCAGGCGCGCATCGAAGTAGATCTGGCCGAGATCCACGGGAACGGCAGTGTCCAGGAGGCCGCTCACCATGGCGTGGTAGCGCTCGGCCGTTCCGAACACGTCGCACGGGCCGGCCATGGGCCAGCGGCTCCAGGCCTGCGACCGGTAGCTGGCGTATCCGGTGTCCGTGCCGTTCCAGAAGGGCGAATTGCCCGAGAGCGCGAGCAGGACCGGCAGCCAGGCACGGATGCGGTCGAGTACCGCCACCCCCTCGTCGTCGTCCTCGACACCGACGTGGACGTGGCAGCCGCACGTCAGCTGCTCGCTCGCGGTCAGGGCGAACCTGTCCTGCATCTCCTCGTACCTGCTGCCGGGCGAGGCCAGCGGGGCTGCGGGCTGGGGCGACGTCGCCAGGGCCGCCGCCCGGGCTCCGACCCGCAGGGCGGCCGAGTCGGCGAGGGCTCGGCACCGCGCGATGTCCAGCGCGAGGTCGTTGACGTCCGTGTGCGGCCGTGTGCCCGTCTCGATCTGCTCCTGCTTGATCTCGCAGGTGAGGCGATCGTCCGTGCACCCGCCGAAGGCCTCCTGGCCCAGCGGCACGGGATACCCGGTCTCGGCGTCCACCAGGAGGAACTCCTCCTCCACGCCGAAGGTCCTCATGGCGCCACCGCGCTGGTCGATGGGTGTGCTGCACGCGACGCTGCGGGCCGGACGGTTGTTTCCATGGCGGAACTCCTGAGCAGAAGAATCGACTGGCCGCTGCTCAACCAACGTCGTCCATCAACGGTAAGTGGGCTGATCATTCTGCCGCAGACTCTGCGGGGCGTCGTTGGTGGTTGCATTTCGGGACGGAATCGGGTCATCACCTAGGCTGGAGGGCGACGACGGCGTCCGCGTCGCCGTCCCGCTCCGCCCGCTGCAGGGTGCTCCGGCGACCGATCCCCGTCCCCGTCCCCGACCGATCCCGCCGCTAGGACACCCATGACTTCCTCCGCTCCCCCTCCCGTTCCGCTCCAGCGCCTTGCAGGCCGGCGGCTGGCCCTGGCCATCGGCGCCCTCGCCGTGGGCGGCTTCGCGATCGGGACCACGGAATTCACCATCATGGGCCTGCTCGAGGAGATGCGCGCCGACCTGGGCGTGGACTACGCGCAGGGCGGCAACGTCATCTCCGCCTACGCGCTGGGCGTCGTCGTGGGAGCACCGGTCCTCGCGACGCTGGGGGCGAAGAAGCCCCAGCGCACGGTGGCCCTGGCCCTGATGCTGGTCATCACGCTCGCCAATCTCTCGTCCTTCTTCGCCTCGGGTTTCGGCTGGATGCTCGTATCGCGGTTCCTGTCCGGTCTGCCGCACGGCGCCTACTTCGGCGTCGCCGCAGTGATCGCGGCGTCCCTCGCCGACCCGGCGAAACGCGGCCGGGCGATCTCGATGGTCATGCTCGGACTCAGCATCGCCAATGTGGTCGGCGTCCCGTTCGCGACCTGGCTGGGACAGCAGTTCGGCTGGCGTTCCATGTTCCTGCTCGTCGGGCTGATCGGGGCCGGCACCCTCGTCCTCATCAGGACTCTCGTGCCGGTCGTTCCCGTGCGGCCCGGTGCGAGCATCCGGGGAGAGCTCGGAGCCCTGCGGCGCCCGCAGCTCTGGATGACCCTGCTCATCGGCATCGTGGGCTTCGGGGGGTTCTTCGCCGTCTACTCGTACATCTCGCCGGTCATGACCGAGGTGGCGGGCGCGGGCGCTTCGCTCCTGCCGCTCGTCGTCGCGCTGTGCGGGGTGGGCATGGTGGTCGGCAACGTCCTGGGGGGACGGCTGGCGGACAAGTCCATCATGGGGAGCATCTACGCCGTGATGGCGACGATCGCGGCCGTGCTGCTGCTGTTCCCCCTCGCCGCCACCAGACCGTGGAGCGCATGCCTCTTCGTGTTCCTGGTCGGCGCGACCGGATCGACGCTCATCCCGCCCCTGCAGGCGCGCCTGCTCGACGTGTCACCCGGCGCACCGTCGCTCGCGTCCTCGCTGAACCACTCCGCGCTGAACATCGCGAACGCCCTGGGCGCGGCCCTCGGAGGTGCCGTCATCGCCGCGGGCTGGGGCTTCACCGCGCCGGCGCTCGTAGGAGCAGTGCTCGCCGTGCTCGGACTCGGCGTCGCCGTCCTCAGCGGGCGGCTGGACCGCCGGGGCCAGGGCCGGCCTGTCGCCGGCGACGTGGCATCAGCGCTGCGCGCGGGCTGAGGCGTAGAGGCACACCGTGGCGGCCGTCCCGACGTTCAGGGATTCGGCACTTCCGTAGATGGGGACGGCCACGCGCGCGTCGGCGCCGGCGGTCACCTCGGCGGGAAGCCCCTGCGCCTCGTTGCCGAAGAGCCAGGCGCCGGCGTCCTCGAGCCGTACCGAGCTCGCCGACGGTCCGGCAGCGCCCTCGTCCGGCCCGCGTCCGGATTCATCCCGGCCGTCGTCGTCCCCGGCACCGAACCTGCGCGCCGCGCTGGCGTCCTGCAGGTCGTCGAGGTTCGTCCCACCGTAGCCGTCGGCCGCCAGGACCGTCAGCCCTGCGTCCCGCAGCCGGTCCGTCAGTCCGTCCAGCTCGACCCCGATCACGAGGGGGAGGTGGAACAGCGAACCGACGGTGGACCGCACGGTCTTCGGGTTGTAGGGGTCGACGCTGGCGCCCGTCAGGATGACCGCGCCCGCTCCGGCCGAATCGGCGGCGCGGATGATGGTGCCGGCATTGCCCGGGTCCCGGACCTCGACCAGCACGGCGACGAGCCGCGGCCCTGCGGCGAGCACGTCCTCGAGCGGGACGTCGACGAACCTGCAGACCGCCACGAAGCCCTGAGGGGTGACCGTCGACGACATCGCCGCCAGCACGTCGGGGGTCACCCGCCGGAGGGAGGGCGCACCCTCGCGGTCGAGGAGAGCCGCGACATCGGCGTGCCGTTCGAGGGCCTCCGCCGTCGCGTACACGTCGACGACGACGCCGTCCCTGCCCGCGTCCTGCCGGTCGAGGTGCAGTCGCACGGCCTCCCGCACCGCCTGCGGCCCCTCGGCCAGGAACTCCCGGCGCCTTAAACGCGACGGACGCCCGGCCAGGCGTGCCACCTCCTTCACCCGGTCGGCCTGGGTGTTGGTCATCAGTGGCGCCTGGGGGCGTCCGTGTGCGCTCATCATGTATCGGTGCGCGGGCCGGAAGGCCCGCAGCGTCCGATGGTCCTAGGCCGAGG
This sequence comes from Arthrobacter rhamnosi, assembly GCF_054510975.1. Taxonomy (NCBI): domain Bacteria; kingdom Bacillati; phylum Actinomycetota; class Actinomycetes; order Micrococcales; family Micrococcaceae; genus Arthrobacter; species Arthrobacter rhamnosi. The sequence goes on from NZ_JBTNDN010000009.1 coordinate 30,454, forward strand.
CCTTGAGGGGAGCCGACGTGTCGGCCGGCAGGGAATCCTTGGCGATCTGGACGAGGGCCGCGAATGCAGCGCCATCGGTGACGGCAAGGTCCGCGAGCATACGGCGGTCGACCTGGATCTCGGCGGCCTTGAGGCCCTGGATCAGGCGGTTGTAGGTCAGGCCGTTGGCGCGGGATGCAGCGTTGATGCGCTGGATCCAGAGGCGACGGAAGTCACCCTTGCGCTTGCGTCGGTCACCGTAGCTGTAGACGAACGAGTGGAGCAGCTGCTCCTTCGCCTTGCGGTACAGGCGCGAACGCTGACCGCGGTAACCCTTGGCGCGCTCGAGGATGACCCGGCGCTTCTTGTGGGCATTGACTGCCCGCTTCACACGTGCCACGTGCGTACTCCTTTTGTTCTTCTTCGGTCACGGCCGCAGCCGCAGCGTCGCACCTTCAGGTGCGTGCGCTTTCCCGAGGGGGTGGATTGGTGGTTAGACGCCCAGCATCTTCTTGATGACCTTGGCGTCGGCCTTCGAGACGATCTGGTCGCTCGCGAGGCGGCGCGTCACGGTCGAGGACTTGTGCTCGAGGTAGTGGCGGCGGTTGGCCTGCTGGCGCTTGAGCTTGCCGCTACCGGTCAGCTTGAAGCGCTTCTTGGCGCCGCTGTGGGTCTTCATCTTCGGCATGGGAACCGATCTCCTTTTGATAGCCGGGGCGGTTGCACCCGGAATTCGGCACCCGAAGGTGCCTGCTGGTGTTCGAACGTGCCCGTAAGGACAGGGCCGAGGCCCTAGTCCTCGGTTCCGGGCTTCGGACGGCTGGTGGGGCTCTTGGGCGCCGTCCTGCCGGCAGGCTTGGGTGTCGCCGACGGTTTCGGCGCTCCAGGCTTGGGCATGGCCGAAGGCATGGGGGCTGCGGACGGCTTCGGTGCCGCTGCCGCCGGCCTCGGGACCGGGGCCGCGGCGGGACGTGGTGCCGGTGCAGCCGTCGCCGGGCGCGGCGCCTGCTGTGCCGGTCGCGACACGGCCGGACGCTCGGCCGCAGGCCGTGGGGCCGTCGACCGCGGAGCCGACGACGTCCGCGACGGAGCCGACGAGGTCCGCGCCGGAGCAGCCTTCGGTGCCGGAGCGGCGACCGGGGCTTCCGTGGCCTGCGGAACAGCCGTGGGCTCCGCGGCGGGCGCTTCCTGGGCGGGAGCCTCCGGTGCGGCGGGCTCGGGCTCGCTCGTGATCGAGTAGCCCTCGGGCAGCAGGTCGGCGAGCGACTGCGTCAGCGGGGCAGTGCTCGCCCGGGAGGTGTCGATGCGCTTGACCTCTCCGCCGGCCTTCACCGCTTCGTTGGCAGCCTTCGCCTCGGCCCGCTGCGTCTCCCGGCGCGCCTCCGCCTTCGCTTCGGCCTTGTTCTTGGTCGGACCGATGACCATGACCATGTTGCGGCCGTCGATCCGCGGCGACGACTCGACCACACCGACCTCGGCGACGTCCTCAGCGAACTTCTGGAGCAGGCGGATACCCATCTCCGGACGCTGCTGCTCGCGACCGCGGAACTGGATCATGGCCTTGACCTTGTCACCAGCGCCGAGGAAGCGCATCGCGTGCCCGCGCTTGGTCTCGTAGTCATGGGTGTCGATCTTGAGGCGGAACCGGATTTCCTTCAGGACCGTGTTGGTCTGGTTCTTCCGCGCCTCGCGGGCCTTGACGGCCGCTTCGTACTTGTACTTACCAAAATCCATGAGCTTGGCCACCGGAGGCTTTGCCTGCGGTGCTACCTCGACAAGATCCAGGTCGGACTCGGCAGCAAGTCGGAGCGCGTCCTCGATACGGACGATTCCTACCTGTTCGCCGGCAGGTCCGACCAACCGCACCTCGGGAACGCGGATACGATCGTTGATTCTTGGCTCGCTAATGTGTGACTCCTGTGGATTCTCAAACCGGAACCGCCTGCAAACGAAAGAAGGCCTCCCATTGCATGCGCAATCGAAGGCCTCGGCAGCCGGTTCAGGGGGGGTCGGCGGAAGCGTAGGCTTCCCGCACGATCGTCCGCAGGACCGACCAGGTGACCCGGCTACCTGCAATGCGGCCAAGGGCTGCACCAGGCAAACGCGGGTGGGAGAGGACTCCGCTTGCATCCCGGCCCGTTGCCTCCGGCTCCTGGAAGGAGCACAGCAAGTAACAGCGACCGGTTGGTCTATGCCAAGCTTACCAGTATGAACACCCCACACGACAATCCGCAGCACGCCTCCGACGTCGGGCCGGCCACGCCCTCCCGACGCAGCTTCGCGGAGGAGCAGGAACACGCAGCCGGCCCCGCGGCGGCCGAGCAGGACGTCCGCCAGCAGATGCGCGACATCTCCGAAGTGGCCGCCGTGGAGGTCATCGTGACCTCGGCGGTCCACCTGATGAGTGCTGCCGCCGTGAAGTGCGGGCTCGGGCACGAGGAGAACGCCGAGCAGCTCAAGGACCTCGACGAGGCGCGCAAGCTGATCACCGCCCTCGCGGGCTTCGTCACCGCGGCCGCGCCGGAGATCGGGTCCCAGCACGCCGGTCCCCTGCGCGACGGACTCCGCTCGCTGCAGCTGGCGTTCCGGGAGGCCTCGATCATCCCCGATCCTCCGGGGCAGGGCCCCGGCGAGAAGTACACGGGTCCGGTCAACTGACCCGATAGTCCCACCCCGCGGGCCGAAGGCGCCGCACCGGTTCCCGGTGCGGCGCCTTCGTGGTCCCGGCACCTACACCTGCCGGGCCACCCGCTCAGGATCGGTCGCCGGGTGCCGGCCCAGGCCGCGCGCCGCAAACCCGGCCGCGCCGATCAGCGCCGAGACCACGGCCACCGTGATGAAGCCGCCCCACGGGCCCGTGGCATCGATGAGGACGCCCGCCAGGGGAGCGCCGAGAGCGACCCCCGAGGTCAGCGCCGAACCGTACCAGCCCATCGCCTCACCCCTCCTGTCCTCGGCGACCAGGTCGGCGACCTTCTCCGAGGCGGCCGAGAGCACCGGCGCGCACAGCAGGCCCGCGGGGATCGACAGCAGGGCCAGCGACAGGGTGCTCTCCGCGAACGCCATCGGCAGCGTGAGCAGCGCCATGCCGATCAGCAGGAGCGACGGCGGTACCGGTCGGTGCAGTGCCCCGTAGAGGAGCCCGCCCACCACGGATGCGGCGCACCACGCCACGAAGACGAGGCCGAGCTGACCCTCGTTCCCGGAGAGCTCGAGCGTGGCGACGATGCCCACCTCGGAGCCCGACAGGACCAGTCCCGCCCCCGCGGCGATGACCATGACCACCACGAGGGGCACCGTCAGCCAGGGGAAGGCCCGACTGATGCCGCGGCGGAGCAGTGAGGGACCGCGGCGGAGCCCGGAGGCGGCATTGCGGGAACCGATGAGGTCCGCGGCGGTCTCGCCGATCCCCGCCGGCGCCACTGCCGGGACGGTCCCGTCGTCGGGCAGTTGCGCCGACCGGGTGGGTGGATTGAACCACATGAGGAAGAGCCCGGCACAGGCCGTGGCGAGTCCCACCAGTGTCAGGCCGAGCACGGTGGAGACCTGGGTGGCCAGGACGACGCCCACAGCGGGCCCTGCCATGAAGATCACCTCGGTGGCGATCGCATCGAGCGTGAACGCCGTCCGGCGCCGGTCGCCGTCGACCAGGACCCCGAGCGCCTGGCGGATGACGGAGAACGCGGGCAGGGTGAAGAGGCCGCCGACCAGCGCGGCGACGAGCAGCCACTGGTAGGGCAGGTGCGGAGCGACGGACCAGATGACGGCCTCCGCGAGAACGGAGGGAAGAAGTGCGCGGCGCAGGCCAACGCTATCGATGCGCCGGCCACGCCAGGGCGCACCGGCGGCGATGCCGATCGTGACGATCGCAGCGACGGCTCCCGCTTCGGCGTATCCCCGGTCCAGGGTCTGCACCACGTGCAGCGTCAGCAGCACTCCGGCCGCCGAGTGCGGGAAGCGGGCGATCATCCCGACGATCAGCAGCGTCCGCACGGAGCGGATGCGCAGCAGATCCCGGTACACGGCGAAGTTCACGGCCAGTCCTTCTCCGCCGACGGCTGCGTCAGCGGGTGAGTTTGATGTCGAGCGAGTCGACGCGTTCCACGAATTCGGTGAGGTCCAGGAGCCTCGCACGGAAGGCCGACACGGCGTCCCGCACCTCCTGGGGCGAGAGTCCCGCGCGGAGCCGCAGGTCCATGCGCAGCTCGGGGCCCGGTCCCCCACCGGAGGCAATGCTACCGCCGGCCGACCGCGTGAGGACGCCGGCCCCGGGCCTCAGGGCCACGGAGAGGATGTCCTCCCCCTTGCCCGCCGCGACCTCGACCAGCGACGCCAGCGACGGGTCCTCGTAGGACGGAGTCCACTCGGCCTGCTGGGCCAGCGCCCACACGGCAGGACGACGGACGACGAACGTCACGTCGGCACCGGGGTCGAGTACCAGGAGCTCCGCATGCTCGGCCGCGGCGGCGAGGGCCGCACGCGGGGCGTAGGCCGCCACGGGCCGCGCGTCCGGGTGCCAGCGCCCGAGCGCCTGCGTCGAGGAGAACACGGGCAGGGCCTTCCGCCCGTCGGGCGCCGTCAGCGTCACGAGAGCCATGTCCGCCTCCTTGTCGGCCTGCAGACCGGAGGCAGCGTCCCCGCCCACCCCGAGTTGGGCCACGATGGGGATGAAGACCCGCGCGGTCCGGAGGGCGGTGAGGACGGCCCGTTCGTGCGGCCCCGGCTGGTCCGCCGGCCCGAGGAGCCCTGCCACCGCCTCGGCGAGCCGCGGGTCCGCGGCCCCGTCGTCGTCGTCGAAGGAGTGCAGCGGGTTCTCCGGACCGGACAGGTCCCGCCCGGCCCAGGGCCGGCCTGCGGAATCGGCGGTGTTGCCTGCCAGCGCCGCCGCGATGTGAGCGGGCAGCTGCCTGCCGGTCACGCGTCCGCGGCGGGCAGTCCTGCCACGTCCAGAGCCTGGGGCAGGGTGAAGGCGCCGGCGTAGAGGGCCTTGCCGACGATCGCTCCCTCGAGCCCGAGCGGCACCAGGTCACGGAGTGCCGCGATGTCGTCGAGGCTCGAGATGCCGCCCGACGCGACGACGGGACGGGTGGTCTTCGCGAGGACCTCCTTCAGGAGCTCGATGTTCGGGCCCTTCAGCGTGCCGTCCTTGGTCACGTCCGTCACGACGTAGCGTGCGCAGCCGGCGTCCTCGAGGCGCTGCAGGACCTCCCAGAGGTTCCCGCCCTCCTCGGTCCAGCCGCGCGCCGCCAGCGTGGTGCCGCGGACGTCGAGTCCGACGGCGACGGCGTCGCCGTAGCGCGCGATGGCGAGCTCGGTCCACTCCGGGTTCTCGAGCGCGGCGGTCCCGAGGTTGACGCGGGTCGCGCCGAGTTCCAGCGCGGCGTCCAGTGACGCGTCGTCACGGATACCGCCGGAGAGCTCGACCTTGATGTCCAGGTGCTTCACCACGCGCTCGAGCAGGTCCCGGTTCGAGCCGCGGCCGAAGGCGGCGTCCAGGTCCACGAGGTGCACCCACTCCGCGCCGGCCTCCTGCCAGGCGAGCGCGGCGTCGAGCGGGTCGCCGTAGCTGGTCTCGCTGCCCGCTTCGCCCTGCACCAGGCGGACGGCCTGGCCGTCGGCGACGTCGACGGCGGGAAGGAGCTCGAGCGTGGGTGATTCGGTGAAGGGGCTCATCGTCTGCTGTGTCTGCTTTCGTAGGTGCGGCGCGGGCCGCTGGGTCGGGGCGGTCGGGTGCGGGATCCGGCTAGTCGCCGGGAAGGGTGAACAGGTAGGCGGCGAACAGCGAGAGCGCGGCCAGCACCAGGAACGCGATCCACACCCAGCGGGGGAAGTCCTGGCTGCGCAGGGAGAACGCTCCCCCGATGAGGAGGCCTGCGGCTCCCATGAGCACGAGGCTCAGCACCCGCTCACCGGAGTCCTTCGATCCAGTTCCTCAGCAGCTGCGCTCCCGCGTCGCCGGACTTCTCCGGGTGGAACTGGGTGGCGCTGAGCGGCCCGTTCTCGACGGCGGCGATGAAGCGGCCCCCGTGGTCGGACCAGGTGACCTGCGGCGGCTTCATGGCCGGCTGGGTCACGTCGAAGGACCAGTCCTGGACGCCATAGGAGTGCACGAAGTAGAAGCGCTGGTCCCCGATGCCGTCGAAGAGGACGGAGTCCTCCGGTGGCTCCACAGTGTTCCAGCCCATGTGCGGCACGACGTCGGCCTTCAGTCGCTCGACCGTCCCGGGCCACTCGCCCATGCCCGGCGTGCGCACACCGTGCTCCACGCCTTCGTCGAACAGCACCTGCAGCCCCACGCAGATCCCGAGGACAGGGCGGCCGCCCGCCACGCGCCGCCCGATCATGCGCAGGGCGTCGACGTCCTTCAGCCCCTTCATGACGGCGGCGAACGCACCGACGCCGGGAACGAGCAGTCCGTCCGCGGTGAGGACGTCGTCGGGCTTGGCGCTGAGCACGACCTCCGCGCCGACGTGCTCGAGCGCGCGGACCACGGAGCGGACGTTGCCCGATCCGTAGTCGAGCACGGTGACGGTACGCGCGGTCATAGCGCTCCCTTCGTGGACGGGATGCCCTCGACCCGGGGGTCGGGCTCGACAGCCGCGCGCAGCGCGCGGGCCAGGGCCTTGAACTGGGCTTCGACGATGTGGTGGGGGTCCCGTCCCGCGATGACGGTGACGTGGAGGCAGATCTGCGCGTGCAGGGCGATGGCCTCCAGCACGTGGCGGGTCAGGGACCCGGTGAAGTGGCCGCCGATGAGGTGGTATTCCTGTCCGGCGGGCTCGCCGCCGTGCACGAGGAACGGGCGGCCGGAGATGTCCACGACGGCGTTGGCCAGAGCCTCGTCCAGCGGGACGGTCGCCTCGCCGAAGCGGCGGATGCCGGCCTTGGTGCCCAATGCGAGCCGGAGGGCCTCACCGATCGCTATGGCCGTGTCCTCCACGGTGTGGTGGACGTCGATGTGCGTGTCTCCGGAGGACCGGATCGTCAGGTCGATCAGCGAGTGCTTCGACAGCGCCGTGAGCATGTGGTCGTAGAAGGGCACGGTGGTGTCGATCGACGAGACACCGGTGCCGTCGAGGTCGAGTTCCACGAGGACACTGGACTCGCTCGTGACGCGCTCGATGCGGGCCGTGCGGCCGCGGGCGGCATCAACTGTCATTGCATTCCTTCTGTGCGCTTCCGGGCGTGCCGGACGCTGATCGACGGGCTGGGCGACGCGGGGTCGCGGGTGGTCCCTGCACTCCAAGTCTAGGAGAACAGCACCCGGCGCCGGTGCGGGGAGTCCTGCAGGGAGAGGGGACGTGCTACAGCAGCGTCCTCAACGCAGTGAGGAACACCGTGGTCTCCTGCTCTGTTCCCGCGGTGACCCGCAGGGACCCGGGGATGCCGACGTCGCGGATGAGCACGCCCGCCTCGAGCAGGCCCTCCCACACCCGGTGGGGGTCCTCGAGGCCGGAGAAGAAGACGAAGTTGGCGTCCGACGGGGCCGGGGAGAGCCCCAGCTCGCCGAGCTCCCGCACGATGCGGTCCCGCTGCACCTTGATCGCCTCGACGTTGGACAGCAGCGTGTCCGCGTGGGTGAGGGCCGCGTTGGCCGCCGCCTGCGTGATGGCGGAGAGGTGGTACGGGAGGCGCACCAGCCGGAGGGCGTCGGTGACCTCCGGGGCTGCTGCGAGGTAGCCGAGCCTCGCCCCGGCCAGGGCGAAGGCCTTGCTCATCGTGCGGGACACGAGGAGCCGGGGACGCCCGGGGAGCAGCGTGAGGGCGCTCGGTGTCCCCTGGTGCGCGAACTCCCCGTAGGCCTCGTCCACGATGATGACGGCCCGCGCATCCTCCCCGGCCTCGTAGGCGGCTTCGATGACGTCCAGCCCGAGGGCCGTGCCGGTCGGGTTGTTCGGCGAGCACAGGAAGACGATGTTCGCGGCCGAGTCACGCACGGCCTGCGCCGTCGCCTCTGCCGTCATGGTGTACGCGGAGCCGCGCTCGGCGGTCACGTACCGGGTACCCGTGCCGCTGGCGAGCAGCGGGTACATGGAATAGGTGGGAGGGAAGCCCAGCGCGGTGCGTCCCGGTCCGCCGAAGGCCTGGAGGACCTGCTGGAGCACTTCGTTCGAGCCGTTGGCCGCCCACAGCTGGTCGGGCGTCAGCCCGTGCCCCAGGTAGTCGGCGAGGTTCTTCCGGAGCTCGCTGAACTCCCGGTCCGGGTAGCGGTTGAGGCCCTGCGTGGCCTCCGCCACCGCCGCGACGATGGCGGCGTGGACGTCGGCGGGGACGCCGTGGGTGTTCTCGTTGACGTTCAGCAGGATGGGTACGTCCAGCTGCGGGGCGCCGTACGGGTGCAACCCGACGAGGTCATCACGCAGGGGAAGGTTCGCGAGGGCGTCGACGGAGGATGGCACCCTTCGAGTTTAAGGGATGCTTCCGGTCTCAGCTAATGCCGCGTCGCCGCACCGGGTGCCTACTCCGCCACGGCTATGCGCCGGCGGGCACCGCGATACTCTGCCCCGCCCGGACGAGGGAGGTGTGCAGGTCGTTGAGTTCCACGATCTCCGCCACCACGTCCCGCGGGTCGCGCTCCGGCGCGTACCGGACGGCGAGGTCCCACAGCGTCTCCCCCGCCGTGACACTCACCTCGACCGTCGACGACGATGCGGGAGCCGACTCCCCGGCCTTGGCCTGCGAGGTCAGGAAGGCGCCCAGGAGGATCAGGGCGGCGACGCCCAGCGCGATCGGCAGGCCGACCAGCAGCAGGCGTCCGCGGCGCGTCAGGGTCAGCGCATGCGCCGCACTCCGCTGCGTGGAGGTGCGGGACGCATCCGGCTGTACGTGCGGAAGCCGCACGAAACTGGACGCCGACCGGAGGGACGGTGCGGGGGTGGAGCGAGGCGCGGCAGGGACGAGCCGGAGGCGGGCCTCCGAACGAACGGGCGCCAGTACCCACAGCGCGGTGCTGCCGTGCAGTGCCGGTGCTTCAGCCATTGCCTTACCTCTTTCCCTTCGAATGTCCTCCTCGAACAATCCGTTCGATTCGAACACGCGTTCTAATTCAACGTTGCCTATTTCTAGCACTCACGGACGAGCGTTGTCGAGACTCGCTCGAACATATGTTTGATAACTGCGCCTGTCTGTCCTAGCGTGAACAGGACAGGACATCACCGGCGGAAGCTGCCGCTCAGGGCAGGCAAGCCGGTGGTGTATCTCAGACAACCATCCGCCTCTGACAGAAAACCCCCGGGTGATCGGCAGGCGGACGACATGGGATCTGCAGTCCCAGGCGAAAGGTACAACAGTGGCGGAATCAACACCGGCAGCCCGGCAGGAATCGAACACCGCCGACGTACCGACCGACGCCGTGTCGATCTCGGCGGGCCGTGGACGCCCGCGCGGCCGCTCGGCCTCCAAGGGGCTCACCGCGCGCCAGCTGACGATCCTTGAGACCATCCAGCGGTCGATCGCCGACAAGGGCTACCCGCCGTCGATGCGGGAGATCGGGGATACTGTCGGCCTGGCGAGCCTCTCGAGCGTGACCCATCAGCTGTCGCAGCTCGAGCGCCTCGGGTACCTGCGGCGCGACCCGAAGCGCCCGCGGGCCATGGAAGTGCTGCTGCCGCTGACGCTCGCCTCCGAAGCGGCTCCGAGCGAGGACGGCTCGTCCGCCGACCGCAGGGCAGGACACCAGATCGCCGTGGACACCGCCCTCGTGCCGCTGGTCGGGCGCATCGCCGCGGGTGGGCCGATCCTCGCGGACCAGGTCGTCGAGGACGTCATGCCCCTGCCGCGACAGCTCGTCGGGCACGGCGACCTCTTCATGCTCAGGGTCTCCGGGGACTCCATGGTGGATGCCGCCATCTGTGACGGCGACTGGGTGGTCGTCCGGCGCCAGCAGAGTGCCCAGAACGGTGACATCGTCGCGGCACTGCTCGACGACGAGGCGACCGTGAAGACCTTCCGCCAGCGCGACGGCCACACCTGGCTCCTGCCGCAGAACACCCGCTACGAGCCGATCCTCGGCGACCACGCCAGCATCATGGGCAAGGTCGTCTCGGTGATGCGCGCCCTCTAGCTGTACTGGGCCGGGGTCCGCCGGCAGGGAATCCTGCCGGGGGTCCTGCCAGGACCATCGGGCAGGAACATCTGGCTGGCAGGGGCCGCCCGAGCCGCACGCGCGCGGCCCTGCCGCGGCTCAGCGAGCCGAGAGCCGCTCGAGGATGCCGGTGACCGTCGCCCTGTCCGTCGTCGCCCAGAAGGGCGGCAGTGCCGCCCTGAGGAAGCCGCCGTAGCGCGCGGTGGCGAGACGGCTGTCGAGAACGGCGACGACGCCGCGGTCGCCCGTCGCGCGGATCAGCCGTCCCGCGCCCTGCGCGAGCCGCACCGCCGCATGCGTGGCGGACACACTCATGAAGCCGTTGCCTCCATTGCGCGCCACGGCCCTCGTCCGGGCCGTCATGAGCGGATCGTCCGGGCGCGGGAACGGGATGCGGTCGATGACCACCAGACGGCATGACGAGCCCGGTACGTCGACGCCCTGCCACAGGGACATCGTCCCGAACAGGCAGGTGTCCGGTTCGTCGGCGAACTGCGTCACGAGGGCGTTGAGCGAGGACTCACCCTGGCACAGGATCTCGAAGTCGACCTTGGGCCGCAGTGCCTCCGCCGCTTCCTCGGCGGCCCGTTTGGAGGAGAACAGACCGAGCGCTCCCCCGCGCGACGCCGTGAGGAGCGCCAGGAGTTCCTCCAGTTGCGCGTCCGAGGTGCCTCGTTCGGGTTTGGGGAGATCCTTCGCCACGTAGAGGACACCCTGGCGCGGATAGTCGAACGGGCTGCCGACGTCGACGCCGGTCCAGGCGGGGGCGCCGGGCCCGCTCAGCCCCAGGGATCCCGCGACGGGCCCGAACTCGGAGCCGATCGCGAGGGTCGCCGACGTGAGGATCACCGTGTGGTCCTCGAACAGTCCCTCGCGCAGCCTGCCCGCGACGGAGAGCGGGGCGACGTTCAGCGTCGCGGGTGCGCTGTCGTCCGGCTGTGCGTACCCGGAGCCCGGCGTGAACGTGCTCGGGCGCGAGGCCCACACGACCTCGTTGAGATCGGCGGCGGCGAGGATCCGCTCCGCGAGCTCGAAGACCAGTGTCGTCCGGGAGCGGGCGACCTGCCGTCCGCCGTCGGCGTCGGCCTCGGATTTGCCGTCGGTCTTCGTGTCGGAGAGTGCGGCGCGTGCCGCGTCCCGTACCTGTGCCAGGGCCTGCTCCAGGTCCTCCGGCAGGGCGCCGGGCAGCAGCCCGGACGGGACGAGCTCGGACGCGGCCTCGAAGGCGTCGGCAGCGGTATCGAGCGATGCGGTGCCGATGGATGCATGGCGGCGGAGCGCGGTGGCGGCGGCCGTGACCATGGAGGCCGAGAGCTGTCCGGAGACGGCTCCGGTCACGCGGTCGTGGAGCTCATGAGCCTCGTCGATGACCACGACGTCGTATTCGGGCAGGACCGCGAGCCCCTCGAAGGCGCTGATCGCGAGCATCGCGTGGTTCGTGATGATGATGTCGGCGTCGGCTGCGGCCGCGCGAGCCTTCTCGCTGAAGCACTCCTGCGCCACCGGGCAGCGCCCGGCACCGAGGCACTCCATGCTGGAGACGGACACCTGCCGCCACGCGCGGTCGCTGACGCCGGGCACCAGGTCGTCGCGGTCCCCCATCGTCGTCTCCTCCGCCCACTCACGGAGCCGGACCACTTCCCTGCCGAGCGCCGACGCGGGCGCGCCGCCTCCGCCTGCCGGCGAGGGATGCGGAGCGGCGTCCTCGCCGAGGCTGAAGAGGGTACCGGGGGCGTCCTCCTCGGGGAAGCCTCCGCCCGTCTTGTGCAGGCACACGTAGTTGGAGCGGCCCTTGAGCAGCGCGACGTCGATCGGACGTTCGAGCGCCGGCCGCACGGCGTCCAGGAGCCTCGGGAGGTCCCGGCCGACGATCTGCGCCTGCAGGGCGAGCGTCGCGGTCGAGACGACCGACGGGCGCTCGCTGTCCATCGCATGGGCGATCAGCGGCACGAGGTACGCGAGCGACTTGCCGGTACCGGTGCCGGCCTGGACGAGCAGATGGTCTCCCGTCCGGATGGCCTCGCTCACCTGCCGAACCATCTCGTGCTGGCCGGCGCGCATCTCCCCGCCCATGGACCCGACGGCGGCATCGAGCAGGTCGAGGGCCTGCCGTACCTCCGCGGAGTGTCGCGGCGCGTCCGGCGCCGCAACGGCAGCACCGGACGGCGCGCTGTCACTCATGCCGGACGAACTGCTCCAGCTCGGCGGCCAGGCCTTCCCGCACCATCACTTCGAGGCGGGTGCCCTCGTCGATGTGTTCCGTACTCAGGATCTCGACGTCCTCCTCGTGGAGGCGGCTCACGACCTCGCCCCGCTCGTAGGGGACCAGCAGGTCCAGCTTCACGGCCGGGCGCGGGATGTTCGTGCTGATGAGCTGCTGGAGCTCCGTCAGTCCTGCACCCGTGCGGGCGGACACGACGACGGACCGCGGCTCGCGCTGCCGGAGCCGCTCGATGACGAACGGATCGGCCGCGTCGGCCTTGTTCAGCAGGATGATCTCGGGCACCTTGCGCGCATCCACCTCGGTCAGGACGGCGCGCACCGCGGCGATCTGCCCCTCCGGGTCCGGGTGTGAGGCGTCGACGACGTGGAGGATCAGGTCGGCGTCCGCCACTTCCTCGAGGGTTGAGCGGAAGGCCTCGACCAGCTGCGTCGGGAGCGACCGGACGAACCCGACGGTGTCGGCCAGCGTGTAGCCGATCCCGTCCGGGGTCTCGGCCCTGCGGATGGTCGGATCCAGTGTCGCGAAGAGCGCGTTCTCGACGAGGACGCCCGCGTCCGTCAGCCGGTTCAGCAGTGACGACTTGCCGGCGTTCGTGTAGCCGGCGATCGCCACGGAGGGAACCTGGTTCCGACGGCGGTTGGACCGCTTGGTCTCGCGTGCAGGCTTCATCCCTGCGATCTCGCGACGCAGCTTCGCCATGCGGGTCCGGATCTTCCGACGATCGAGTTCGATCTTCGTCTCGCCGGGGCCACGGGAGCCCATGCCGGCGCTTGCGCTACCGACCTGGCCACCCGCCTGGCGGGACATCGACTCGCCCCAGCCACGAAGACGCGGCAGAAGGTACTCGAGCTGCGCGAGCTCCACCTGCGCCTTGCCCTCGCGGCTCTTGGCGTGTTGCGCGAAGATGTCCAGGATCAGTGCCGTGCGGTCGATGACCTTGACCTTGACGATGTCCTCCAGGCCGCGGCGCTGCGACGGCGACAGCTCGCTGTCCACGATCACCGTGTCCGCTCCGGTCGCGTGCACGATCTCCTTCAGCTCCTGGGCCTTGCCCGAGCCGAGGAACGTGGCGGGGTCCGGCTTCAGGCGTCGCTGCACGATGCCGTCGAGCACCTCGGATCCTGCGGTCTCGGCGAGTGCGGCCAGCTCCTGCAGCGAGTTCTCCGCGTCCTGCGCGGTGCCTTCGCTCCACAGTCCCGCGAGGACGACCCGCTCCAGCCGCAGCTGCCGGTACTCGACCTCCGTGACGTCCTCGAGTTCGGTGGACAGTCCCGCCACGCGGCGACGCGCGTTCCGCTCGGCCAGGTCCTGCTGGTCACCGTCGGCGTCGGAAGCGTCCTCGTCGCCCGAGAGTGCGAGGGCGTGCGGTCGCCACGTCTTCTCGGCGGGCGCCGTCGTCTCCTCCGGTTTCGCTGTTCCGTCCTTCGCCCTGGTCTTCGCCGCTGCAGCTTCGTCGCTGGCGAGGATCCGGTCGATGACGGCCTGGATCTCCTCCCGGCCCATGTCGGACCCGGTGGAGTGTCCGTTATTCGTGGTCATAGTCTCCCTCAATGGATGTAGTCCGATTCTACGGCCGCCCGCCTGACGCGTTCCAGCCACTTCTCCCAGCGCGAAACCTCCCCGCCGCGACGGGTTCCGGCGTGGCACTAGGCTTTTCGTCATGGAGTCACAGCACTATTTCAGCGCCCAGCCGGCCGGACCGGACACCCGCAGGCCCCTGTCCGTGGTCCTTGCCGGCACGCGCCGGGACCTCGTGACGTCGTCGGGGCTCTTCAGTCCCGATGGCGTCGACAAGGGGACTGCCATTCTCCTCGGCTCGGTCCCGGACCCCGAGGGACACCGGATGCTTGACATCGGCTGCGGCTGGGGACCGATCGCCCTCACGATGGCGCTGAAGGCCCCGGAGGCGGAGGTCCATGCGGTCGACGTGAACGAGCGGTGCATCGCCCTCACCGCCGAGAACGCCGAGCGCCTCGGGCTCCGCAACGTGATCGCGGGCGCACCCGACGACGTCGACCCCGCGATCGAGTTCGACACGATCTGGTCCAACCCGCCCATCCGGATCGGCAAGCAGGAACTGCACGGCCTGCTGCTCCGCTGGCTGCCGCGCCTCGCTCCCGGAGGACGGGCCTGGCTCGTGGTGCAGAAGAACCTCGGCGCGGACTCCCTGCAGCGATGGCTCGGGGAGGAACTGCCCGAAGGGTTCAGCGTGCGTCGCGCGGAGACCTCCAAGTCGTTCCGCATCCTCGAGGTGCACCGCCCGGCCTGACCCGAGGAACACCGCCCCGCCTGACTCGAGGAACACCGCCCGGCCCGAGGCGGGCGGCTGGACCGGGACCGCCGGGCGTCAGCCGGTCGGCAGCAGCACGCCGTTGGCCACGAGGACGGCCGGCCCGCTGAGCTGGACGTGCTCGCGCCCCTCGGGACCGTCGAAGAACGTCACACCGACGACTCCTCCGGGCACGCTCACCAGCCACTGTGCGGGGGCGCCCTCTCCTGCCCAGTACCTCGTCGCGGCGGCTGCGGCACACGCTCCGGTTCCGCAGGACTGGGTCTCGCCGACGCCGCGTTCGTGCACGCGCATCCGGAGGCGCCCGACGCCGTCGTCCCCCACCAGCGGATCGGCCGGAACCACCAGTTCGACGTTCGTGCCGGCCGGCGGAGCGGGCCTGACGGCGGGTGCCCTGTACAGCTCGGTCCGTTCCAGTTCGGCGTGCTCGGCCAGCGCCACCACGGTGTGCGGGTTGCCCATGCTGATGGACAGGGCGGGCCGGTCGACGTCGAGCCCTCCGATGCCCACGAGGGAATCGGTGCCGCGCGCCACGGCGGCATCCGGGAAGATGAATTCCCAGGGTCCCATGTCCACGGCGTACCCGTCCCCGGAACGGGTGACGCGCTTGACCCCTGCGCGGGTCCCGATCGCCAGAGCGCCGCCCTCGGGCAGTGCGGCGACGCCCTTGGCGAGGAGGAAGTGGGCGAAGACCCTCACGCCGTTGCCGCACATCTCCGAAACCGAGCCGTCCCCGTTGCGGTAGTCCATGAACCATTCCGCAGCAGGGTCGGTCTGCAGCAGGGCACGGCCTTCGGGAAGCGCGGCGGACCGGACGGCGCGGATGTACCCGTCGGCACCGAGGCCCCGGTTCCGGTCGCACAGGGCGGCGACGAACGAGGCGTCGGTGGGAGCGGCGCCCTCGGGGTCGAGGGTGAGGAGGAAGTCGTTGCCGGTGCCGTGACCCTTCGTGAAGGACAGGCCCGCGGCGTCGGAAGGGCGCGGAGCTGCGGGGGACGGTGCTTCGGCGAGGGAATCGGTCACCGTCCTAGGATAGGTCCCCGCGCCGTTCGACGATCCCGACCGCCCGCTCGACGAGGCCGGGGTCCTGCCAGTCGGTCCAGGCGACACGGGGGTCGCCGCGGAACCAGGTCAGCTGGCGTCGTGCGAATCGGCGGGTGGCGGCGATCGTGTCCTCGATGGCCTCCGCTTCCGTGAGGGAGCCGTCCAGCACCCGGAGGAACTGCGCGTAGCCGAGGGCGCGCGACGCCGTCCGGCCGTCCCGGAGCCCGGCTGCGGCGAGGCGCTCCACCTCCTGTCCGAGGCCGGCGCGGACCATGGCGTGCACGCGGTCGGCGAGTCTCTCCCGCAGCACCTCGCGGTCGACGCCGAGACCGATCTGCACCGTCGGCTGGTGGTACTCGCGCCTCGGCATGAAGGCGCTGAAGGGCCGTCCGCTGACTTCGAACACCTCGAGGGCCCGGATGAGCCGGCGGTCGTCGTCGATCCGTTCCGCGGACACGCTGTCCACGGCGCGCAGCCGCTCGCGGAAGGCCTCGCTTCCCACCCGGGCGATGTCCACCTCGAGCTGCGCACGCACCGCGGGGTCAGTGGGCGGGAACTCCAGCCGGTCCAGGGCTGCCCGGACGTACAGCCCGGATCCGCCGACGAGCACGGGAACGCGCCGGCGGATCCGGATCTCGTCGATGATCCTGCGGGCGTCCTCCTGGTAGGCGGCCACGCTGGCCTCCTCGGTGACGTCGAGCACATCCAGCAGGTGGTGCTCGATGCCCCCGCGGTCATGCTCGGGAAGCTTCGCCGTGCCGATGTCCATGCCGCGGTAGAACTGCAGGGCGTCGGCGTTGATCACCTCTCCCCCGAGCCGCTGCGCCAGGGCGACGCCGAGGTCGGACTTGCCCGACCCGGTGGGACCGACGACCGCGACGACCGGAAGGGTCAACGGCCGCTCCCCCGCACCGGCAGGGACGGCATGCCGAGGGACACGGCGCGGAGGGCCCCGCCGGCCGGCGCCGGAGCGGCACAGGAGTCGGCCTGGCTCCTGTCCCAGGCGTCGCCGGCGCGTGAGCGGCGCACGGAGTACTGCTCGGTGGTCGGGTCGGACAGCAGGTGGAACGACGCCGCCTCCGTGACGGGCAGGGTGACGAAGTCACCCGGGCGTGGCACGTCGGCGCCCGCCGGGACCGAGAAGTGCACCAGGCGCTGGTCGCGGGCGCGGCCCGTCAGGCGGTGCGTCTCGCCTCCCTTGCGGCCCTGCTGGTCGGTGACGAGCACCTCGACGAGCGTGCCCACCTGGCGTGCGTTCTCCTCCCGGGCGATGCGGTCCTGGAGGGCGGTGAGGCGTTCGAAGCGTTCCTGCACGATGGCTTTGGGCAGCTGGTCGGGCAGCTCGGCCGCGGGTGTGCCGGGCCTCTTCGAGTACTGGAAGGTGAAGGCGGTGGCGAAGCGGGACTGCTCGACGACGTCGAGGGTGGCCTGGAAGTCCTCCTCCGTCTCGCCGGGGAAGCCGACGATGATGTCGGTGGAGATGGCGGCGTGCGGCATCCGCTCCCGGACGCGGTCGAGGATGCCGAGGAAGCGGCTCGACCGGTAGGAGCGGCGCATGGCCTTCAGGACGGGGTCGGAGCCCGACTGCAGGGGCATATGGAGCTGCGGCATGACGTTGGGCGTCTCGGCCATGGCGTCGATGACGTCGTCGGTGAAGGCGGCGGGGTGCGGGCTCGTGAAGCGGACGCGCTCGAGCCCTTCGATCGACCCGCACGCGCGCAGCAGCTTCGCGAACGCGCCGCGGTCGCCGAACTCGACGCCGTAGGAATTGACGTTCTGTCCCAGCAGCGTGACTTCCACGGCGCCGTCGGCCACGAGCGCCTCGATCTCGGCGAGGATCTCCCCGGGCCTGCGGTCGCGCTCCTTGCCCCGCAGCGACGGCACGATGCAGAAGGTGCAGGTGTTGTTGCAGCCGACCGAGATGGACACCCACCCCGCGTAGACGGATTCCCGCTTGGTGGGCAGCGTCGACGGGAAGACGTCGAGCGACTCGAGGATCTCGAGCTGCGCGTCCTGGTTGTGCCGGGCGCGCTGCAGCAGGGCGGGCAGTGCGCCGATGTTGTGAGTGCCGAACACCGCATCCACCCAGGGGGCCTTCTTCAGGATGGTCTCGCGGTCCTTCTGCGCCAGGCAGCCGCCGACGGCGATCTGCATACCCGGCCGCGCCTCCTTCACGGCCTTCAGGATGCCGAGGTTGCCGTAGAGCTTGTTGTCGGCGTTCTCACGAACGGCGCAGGTGTTGAAGACGACGACGTCCGCCTGTCCGTCCTCGACCCTGCTGAGGCCGGCGCCCTCGAGCAGCCCGGAGATGCGTTCGGAGTCGTGCACGTTCATCTGGCAGCCGAAGGTCCGCACCTCGTAGGTGCGCCGGTCGCCGGTGTCCTGCGCTTCGTCCTGCGCCTCCAGGGCGCTGCTGGCGGTCTCATCGAGGGGAACGGGAAGTGTCATGCTCACGCCCTTAAGCGTACGGCTGGCACGGTGGGGGCCCACAATCGCCGGAAGGCCGCTCAGTCCTGCGCCTCAGCCTCCGCGAGGACATCCTTCACGATGGAGAAGGCGGTCCCCGGACTGTACCCCTTGCGTGCGAGGATTCCGACGAGCCTCCGCACCTCCTTGTCCCGCACGGCACGGTCCGCGGGGTCGGCGCTTCCGCGCAGCTTGCGGCGGACGACGTCGCGCGCCTGGGCATGCTCGTCCTCGTCGGAGACCTGGAGCAGCGCGTCTTCCGCCAGGTCGGGATCGATGCCCTTGTCCGCGAGCTCTCGCCGCAGCGAGGACCGGGAGAGCGCCTTGGCCGCGGTGCGGGTCCGCACCCACATCCGGGCGAACTCGGCGTCGTCGATCAACTGGACTTCCTCGAACCGGTCCAGGAGTGCTGCGGCCACGGCTGCCGGGATCTCCCGGTCGGCAAGCTTCCGGGCGAGCTGGTGCCGGCTCCGTGCACCGAGAGCCAACTGGCGGAGCAGGATGGAGCGCGCCTCGGACGCCCAGTCCTCGTCGCTCCTGCTCGGCTCCGTACCGCCCGAAGGATCCCCGGACGGCGCGCTGCCGGGACCCGGCAGGGTGCCGTCAGGCAGGGATCCGTCGCTCCCGTCTGGACCACGCGCTTCGCCCGCGGAGTCCTCCCCTGAGCTGACACCTCTTCCGCTCGTCGAGGATCCACGCGCCGCCCGGCCACCGGTCGATCCTCGACGTGCCGACCGGCCACCCGAGACACCACGGGCGCGTCGGCCAGCGCGGAACCCGTCCTCGTCGGCAGAACCGCCGTGGGCAGAGCCGTGATCGACGGGGCCATCGGCGGACGAGCCGACGACGGGACCGAACGGATCATCGGCAGGGGGCCGCCCCGACGATCGCCGGCGACGGCCCGGAGCGCCCCGTCCCGCTCCACCTGCGCTGCGCGCACCGGAACTCGGGGCGCCGAACGAGGCAGACCGGGTCAGCCCCTGTCGCTTCGCCGCAGGCTGTCGGGAAGCCCCGTCGGCATCAGAAGAGCTGTCGGAGCCGAACCGGCCGAACGAGGAACCCCACTCGACCGGCTCGGATCCGGCATCCGTTGGCATGCGACCTACTCGCCGCTGACAGCCTTGAGCTTGGGTGCGTCGGACTCTTCTTCGACCTGCACTCCGATGCCCAGCTTGACCCGGATCTTCTGCTCGAGCTCATCGGCCAGATCGGGATTGTCGATGAGGAACTTCCGGGCGTTCTCCTTGCCCTGCCCGAGCTGGTCGCCGTCGTAGGTGAACCAGGCACCGGACTTCTTCACCAGTCCGTTCTCCACTCCGACGTCGATCAGGCCACCCTCGCGCGAGATGCCGTGGCCGTACAGGATGTCGAACTCGGCCTGCTTGAAGGGCGGAGCCATCTTGTTCTTGACGATCTTGGCGCGGGTCCGGTTACCCACCGGGTTCACGCCTTCCTTCAGGGTCTCGATGCGGCGCACGTCGATACGGACCGACGCGTAGAACTTCAGCGCCTTGCCACCCGTGGTGGTCTCGGGGCTTCCGAAGAACACGCCGATCTTCTCGCGCAGCTGGTTGATGAAGATCGCGGTGGTCTTGGTCTGGCTCAGGCGGCCGGTGATCTTCCGGAGGGCCTGGCTCATCAGACGGGCCTGGAGGCCGACGTGACTGTCACCCATCTCGCCCTCGATCTCGGCACGGGGCACGAGCGCGGCGACGGAGTCGATGACGACGATGTCGATCGAGCCGGAGCCGATCAGCATGTCCATGATCTCGAGCGCCTGCTCACCCGTATCCGGCTGCGACACGAGGAGTGCATCCGTGTCCACGCCGAGCTTCTTCGCGTACTCGGGGTCCAGGGCGTGCTCGGCGTCGATGAAGGCTGCGATGCCTCCATTGCGCTGTGCGCTCGCGACGGCGTGCAGGGCCACGGTGGTCTTACCGGAGGATTCCGGACCGTAGATCTCGACGATCCTGCCGCGCGGAAGACCGCCGATGCCGAGTGCGGCATCCAGGGCGATGGAACTCGTGGAGATGGTTTCGATGGGCGCCCTGGTCTGATCACCAAGACGCATCACGGAACCCTTGCCGTACTGCTTGTCGATCTGGGCGAGAGCAGCTTCTAGGGCTTTCTCGCGGTCTGGAGCGGCCATTCTTCACCTCGGTCATTCATGGCCAACCGGCCTGTTTAAGTGTTCGATTCGACTGTAGTAGCCTGCGCCGACAGTTTGAGGTGGGGCCGCCGCTGTGTGCACAAGAGGGCGCCGCCTCCACCTCCATCATATCGCGGCCCGAACAGGTATTCGATTATTCGACGGGATCAGCGTGTTCCCCGGGGGGCTGTCACCCGTCTCAGCGGGGCTTCACGTCCCGTCCCAGCCAGCGCTCGCGCGGCACGTCCTGTGCCCGGCATACAGCCTCCCAGACCGCCTTCGGATCGACCCCGGCGCCCAGAGCCTCGGAGGCCGTCCTGTCGCCCAGTCGATCGACCACCAGGTCCCGGGCGAGGGTCCGCGAGTACCGCTCGCCGAACTCGTCGTCCATCAATCGCCAGAAATCGCTCAGCCGCATCTACAGTTCCCTGCTCTCGTGTATGGGTCGTACGGGCGCAGCCGCACGGCCCCCTGTCCCGCTCATGGGTGGCTCCTCCGGCGGCACGCACGGCAGACCGTACCCGGTATGTGCCCCGGGAACCACCGCAGGTCCTCCCGCCAGGTCGGACCATCGGATCGGACCATCGGATCGGACCGGCTCACATGGTGCCACTCCCACCCCGGAACCCTACAATTGGCCCATGAACGCGAAGCCGAGCACCACCCACCCCGGCCCGGGCCTTGCAGCCTACCCCGGGGAAGATGCCGACACCGACGCGGCCATCGAGGCCCTCGAACAGCAGCTGAGCATGCTGTGGCGTCGCGCCAGGTCGAACTCCTACAAGGTGGCCCGTCGCGTGCACCCGGACATGGAGCCGGCCGCCTACGGGCTCCTCGTGATCCTGCAGCGCGAGGGCTCCATGCGCCTCACGGACATCGCGGCGAGCGTCGGCGTCGGCAAGCCCTCGGTCAGCCGCCAGATCGCGATGCTGGAACAGCTCGGGCTCGTGCACAAGGAGGCCGATCCGCTGGACGGCCGGGCCCAGTCCATCTCCCTCACCGACGCCGGTACGCGTCAGCTCGTGGCCGCCCAGACGGCCCGCAAGCAGGCGTTCCACCAGCTCATGGAGGACTGGGACGTGGAGGACCTGACCCGTCTCGGCACGCTGATCGCCCAGCTGAACAGCACCTACACCAAGGACAACTGGTAGGAGACGGCAGGAAGGCCCGTCCCTGAGGGGGCGGGCCTTCCTTGTCGCGGGCGACTAGCGGTTCGTTGCCGCGAGTCCCCGACGGAAATCGTCGTTCAGATCGTCGGTGAGATCCTCCCCGAACTCACGGGAGAACTCCTGGGGGATGGTGTCCGGGATCGACACGCCTTCTGCTTCTGCCAGGCGGTCACTGACTTCCCGCAGCATCGAGGAAAGCGGCACCTCGAGTGCACTGCAGATTGATGAGAGGAGTTCAGAGGATGCTTCCTTCTGTCCACGCTCGACCTCGCTGAGGTATCCGAGGGAGACCCTCGCACTGTGCGACACCTCGCGCAGGGTACGGCCCTGGCGCTGGCGGACGTCACGGAGGACGTCGCCGATTTCATGGCGAAGAACTACCATTTTGCGCTCCTTAGGCTTGCGTTGTGCATCATCCGCCAACCCCACATCACGCCAACGGACAACGCCGTTTACGGATACGGGCTGCTTTACCATCTGTATCGCCTTGCTCCCTCATAAATGCGGCACCGCCGGATCGACGAGTGCCCCGTGATGATGACCTGCCCGATCTGCTTGAGCCTAAGTCGCCAACCCTATCAACGGCCGACAGTGTTTATAACTACCCCCGGCCACTGTTTGTTCCCTTGGACAAAGTCCCGAGGAGCTCGGTAAGCACCGCCTCGCAGGAGGCTGCCCGGATGCTTTCGCGGTCGCCGGGGAAGTGGTGTTCGAAGGTCTCCGTGCCCGCGGAGGACGAGATCGCCGTGAACACGGTGCCCACGGGCTTGCCCCCGTGGGGTGCGGGACCCGCGACGCCGGTGGTCGCGAGGCCGATATCGGCGGAGAACGCGGCCCGCGCGCCGTCGGCCATCGCGGCAGCGACCCGGGGATCCACGGCTCCTGCCGTCGCGAGGAGGTCCGCGTCGACGCCCAGGAGTTTCTGCTTGACTTCCAGCTGATAGGCGACCAGACCTCCCAGGAGGACGGCCGAGGCGCCGGGCACCCCTGCGATCGAGGAGGCCACCAGGCCGGCCGTCAGGGACTCGGCGGTCGCCACGGTGACGCCCAGATGCGTGGCCCGTGCGACCACCTCGGACGCGGCACCGATGTCGCTCACCGGCGGCCTGCCGCCCGGAGGCGGATCGCCTGGAGCACGTAATCGACACCCGTCACCACCGTGATGACGACCGCCAGGGCCATGACCGCTGCGGCGAGCCACCATGCCCAGGCTCCCGCGATGGCCTGCAGCGGGATGAGGAACAGCAGGATGGCAGCTGTCTGGACGACGGTCTTGAGCTTGCCGCCGCGGGATGCCGGCATGACGCCGTACCGGATGACCGCGAAGCGCAGCACCGTGATGCCGAGCTCCCGGACGAGGATGACGACGGTGACCCACCACCACAGCTCGCCCAGGACCGACAGGAGCACCAGCGCCGATCCGATGAGCAGCTTGTCGGCGATCGGGTCCGCGATCTTGCCGAAGTCCGTGATGAGGCCCCGGCTGCGCGCCAGGTCGCCGTCGAGCTTGTCGGTGTAGATGGCCACGACGAAGGTGGCGACCGCGAGCCAGCGGAACAGCCCGGCCCGCCCGTCGTCGAGCAGGAGGAACCAGATGAAGAACGGGACCAGCAGGATGCGCACGACGGTGAGGACGTTCGCGATGTTCAGGACCGGCACCGCCGGGCTCGGGGAGGTACTCACGATGTCAGGCTACCTGCCGGTGAGGTTCCACGCGTCGTTGTCGCCGTCATCGCCGCTGTCCGAACCGTCCGCGCCGTCGTAGTAGTCCACGGCCTGCGCCCGCGAGGCGAGGTCGTCGGCGACGAGGTCGATCGGTTCGGAGGCTGCACGGAGCGCGACCGGGGCCTCGTCGCCGCGCATGGCCGCGAGGACCGGTGCGAGATCGTCGGGCTTGACGAGCACGTCGCGGGCCTTCGACCCCTCCGACGGGCCGACGACGCCGCGTGACTCGAGGAGGTCCATGAGCCGTCCGGCCTTGGCGAAGCCGACCCTGAGCTTGCGCTGGAGCATCGAAGTGGACCCGAACTGGGTGGTGACCACGAGTTCCGTCGCCTGCAGCAGGACGTCGAGGTCGTCTCCGATGTCGTCGTCGATCTGCTTCTTCGGGGCATCGACCGCGACGTCCTCGCGGTACACGGCCTGCAGCTGGCCCTTCACGTGTTCGACGACGCGGTGGATCTCGGATTCCGTGACCCAGGCGCCCTGGACGCGCATGGGCTTCGAGGCACCCATCGGCAGGAAGAGGGCGTCGCCCTGGCCGATCAGCTTCTCCGCGCCCGGCTGGTCGAGGACCACCCGGGAGTCCGTGACGGAGGACGTCGCGAACGCCATGCGTGACGGGACGTTCGCCTTGATCAGGCCGGTGACGACGTCGACCGACGGCCGCTGCGTCGCGAGCACCAGGTGGATGCCGGCGGCACGTGCCAGCTGCGTGATCCTCACGATGGAGTCCTCGACGTCGCGCGGCGCGACCATCATCAGGTCGGCGAGCTCGTCCACGATGACCAGCAGGTAGGGGTAGGGCCGCACGACCCGCTTGGACCCCTCGGGCGGGACGACCTTGCCGTTGCGGACCGCCTTGTTGAAGTCGTCGATGTGCTTGTAGCCGTAGTTCGCGAGGTCGTCGTAGCGCGTGTCCATCTCCCGGACCACCCACTGCAGCGCCTCCGCGGCCTTCTTCGGGTTCGTGATGATGGGCGTGATGAGGTGCGGGACGCCCTCGTACGCGGTGAGTTCCACCCGCTTGGGGTCCACCATGACCATGCGCACCTCATCGGGGGTGGAGCGCATCAGGATGGACGTGATCATCGAGTTCACGAAGGAGGACTTGCCGGCGCCCGTAGCACCCGCGACGAGCAGGTGCGGCATCTTGGCGAGGTTGGCGACGACGAAGCCGCCCTCCACGTCCTTGCCCACTCCCATCACCATCGGGTGGTCCGTCTTGCGGGCGTTGCCGGAGCGCAGCACGTCGCCGAGGGAGACGGTCTCGCGGTCCGTGTTGGGGATCTCGATGCCGATGGCCGACTTCCCCGGGATCGGTGACAGGATGCGCACGTCCGAGCTCGCCACGGCGTAGGAGATGTTCTTCGACAGGGCGGTGACCCGCTCCACCTTGGTGCCGGGTGCCAGCTCGATCTCGTAGCGCGTCACCGTGGGGCCGCGGGAGAACCCGGTGACCTTGGCATCCACGTTGAACTGGTCCATCGTGTGCGTCAGGGCGGCGACGACGGCGTCGTTGGCCTCCGACCGCTCCTTCGGCGGGGTGCCGGCGGGCAGGTAGTCCGACGGCGGCAGCGTGTAGGCGACGTCGCCGGCGAGCTGCAGCTGCTCCGTGCGCTGCGGGATCGGCGTGGGCGGGACCTGCGGCTGCACGGGCGTGGAGGGGACGATCAGCGCCTTCGCGGCGGGAACGACGTCGATGGCCTCCGTGGCGCCCTCCGGAGCGCGCTCCGGCGCCTCGGGCACGGGCGGGCGGGCAGCCTGGGACCGCTTGAGTTCCTCGGCGGCGAGTTCCTGCTTGGTGGGTCGACGGACGCCCGGGGGGACGGCTGCCTCCGCCTCGCGGGCGCGGCGTTCCTCGTCCTCGATGACGGCGCGCTCGAACGCCTCGTCGCCGACGTACCCGTCCCAGTCGGCGTCGTGCCCGGCCTCCTGCTCGGCGTCGAAGGGGGCCTCCTGCTTGTCCTTGCCGAAGAGGCGCTTGCGCTTCTTCGGTTCGGGCTTGGCGGTGGCGCCGTGCGTCTCGTACAGGTAGCTCTGGTCGTGGCCGTCGTCGCGGCGGTTCCCGGCGCCATCGGGGTCCTGGCCCATGAGGTGCTCGTAGAGCGTGCGCAGGCGGCCCGGGATGTGGCGGAAGGGCGTGGCCGTGACGATCAGGAGCCCGAGGAAGATCGCCGCCGCCAGCAGGACCCCGACCGGCCAGGCCGTGAGGACGCTGCTGAGCGGACCCGCGACGAGGAAGCCCGCGACGCCGCCTGCACGCCAGAGCGCGTCCAGCCCGTCCGCGAGGCTAGGCCGGCCGCCCACGAGGTGCGCGATGCCGGAGCCGGCGAAGAGGATCACGAGCAGCCCGATGGCGATCCGGTTGTTGGCCCGGTGGCGCTCCGGATAGCGGAACAGCCGGACGGCGCCGATACCGAGCAGGAAGGGGACGAGCAGGGCCATCCAGCCGAAGGTCCCGCCGGCGGCGGCGTGGACGATGTCGGCGGCGACGCCGGTCAGCGCCCACCACTCGACGGCCGCGACGGCCAGGGCGACCAGGAGGAGGAAGAAACCGGAACCGTCCCGGCGGAGCTCGCGCTCCGGGCTGACGTCGTGCCCGAAGGTGCGGACGCCGGAACCGACGACGTGCGCCATGCCCATCCAGACCGCCCGGACGGCCCTCACCGGAAGGGCCTGGCGGTCCTCCGGTTCCGGCGGGGCGGGGAGCGGACGGGTCTTCGCCGCGGTCCGCGCCGTCCCCTTCGCCGGGGCCTTGCTCCGGGAGGGTCCTGCAGCGGCGGTCGCTCCCTTGCTGCGGGTCTGGTGCTGGCCCCGCGGGGCAGGGGACGTTCGAGTGGCCATGCTCCTCACGGTACCCGACGAAGCCCCCTGAACCTCGAATTCCCGCACGCTGCAGCGCCCCTCACGGGTGGGCATGACCCGCAGGGCCCGGCGGCACGGAAGGGCGTGTCAGGCCTCGAGGACGACGGGGATGATCATCGGGCGCCGGCGGTGGCGCCGGTTGACCCAGGTGCCGACGACGCGGCGTACCACCTGCTGCAGTTGGTAGGTGGTGTGGTCCTGGTTGTTCATGACGGCCTCTTCGAGGGCCTCGTTGATCCTCGGCTTGATCTCGTCGAACACGGAGTCGTCCTCCGCGAAACCGCGCGCGTGGATGTCCGGTCCGGACACGATCTTCCCGGTGGTGCGGTTGACGACGGTGATGATCGAGATGAAGCCCTCCTCCCCGAGGATCCGGCGGTCCTTGAGGTCGGCGTCCGTGATCTCGCCGACGCTCGATCCGTCCACGTACACGTACCCGCACTCGACGGCGCCCACCACGCGGGCCCTGGCGTCCACGAGGTCGATGACCGAGCCGTCGTCGGTGAGCAGCACGTTCGACGCCGGGACGCCCGTCTGCTGCGCCAGCCTGCCGTTGGCGATGAGGTGCCGTGTCTCGCCGTGCACCGGCATGACGTTCTTCGGCTTTAGGATGTTGTAGCAGTAGAGGAGCTCGCCGGCCGCGGCGTGGCCTGATACGTGCACCTTCGCGTTGCCCTTGTGGATCACGTCGGCGCCGAGCTTCAGGAGCCCGTTGATGACCCGGAAGACGGCGTTCTCGTTGCCGGGGATGAGCGACGACGCGAGGATCACGGTGTCACCCTTGCCCACGGTGATGCGGTGGTCGCCGTTGGCCATGCGGGACAGCGCCGCCATGGGCTCGCCCTGCGAGCCGGTCGACATGAGGACCACGCGCTCGTCGGGCAGGTCGTCCACGTTCTTGATGTCCACGAGGATGCCGTCGGGCACCTTCAGGTAGCCGAGCCGGGCCGCGATCGCCATGTTGCGCACCATGGACCGCCCGGCGAAGCAGACGAAGCGCCCGTGGGCGTGCGCGGCGTCGAGCACCTGCTGCACGCGGTGCACGTGGGAGGAGAAGGACGCCACGATGATGCGCTTGCGGACCTGCCCGAACAGGTTCTCGAGGACCGGGCCGATCTCGCGCTCCGACGTGGTGAAGCCCGGGACGTCGGCGTTCGTCGAGTCCACCATGAACAGATCGACGCCCTCCTCGCCGAGGCGGGCGAAGGCGCGCAGGTCGGTGATGCGCCCGTCGAGCGGGACCTGGTCCATCTTGAAGTCGCCCGTGTGCAGGACGTTGCCCGCCTCGGTGCGGATGAACACCGCGAGGGCATCGGGGATGGAGTGGTTGACCGCGACGAATTCGCACTCGAAGGGCCCGAACTGCTCGATCTGCCCCTCCGACACCGTGAGGGTGTAGGGGCGGATCCGGTGCTCCTGCAGTTTCGCCTCGATCAGCGCGAGCGTCAGCTGGGATCCGATGATGGGGATGTCGCCCTTGAGGCGCAGCAGGTACGGGACCGCCCCGATGTGGTCCTCGTGGCCGTGCGTGAGGACCAGCCCGACGACGTCGTCGAGCCTGTCCTCGATGTAGGAGAAGTCGGGCAGGATCAGGTCCACGCCGGGCTGGGTCTCCTCGGGGAACAGGACTCCGCAGTCGACGATCAGGAGCTTTCCGGAGATCTCGAAGACCGCCATGTTGCGGCCGATCTCCCCGAGCCCGCCCAGCGGCACGATGCGCAGGGTTCCCGGCTCGAGGGCCGGCGGCAGGACCCGGAGTGCCGGTCCGACGCCGGCCGCGTCGCTCATGCCCGGACGCCCTCGCGGCCGCCGAGCGCGTCGAGGTCCCAGCCCGCCTCGGTCAGGTCGGCGAGGACGGGGGCCAGTTCATGCTCGTCGGGCTCGACGAGGGGCAGGCGCACGACGGCGTTCGGGATGGCGCCCTGGAGGTGCAGGATGTGCTTGGCGGACACCGCGCCGGGGAGGTGCGTCATGACGGCCCGGATCACCGGGTCGAGGTCGAAGTGGATGCGCCGTGCCTCGTCGAAGTCCCCCGCCGCCGCGGCGTCCACCAGGCGGCGGAACGCGGCGGTCGCGACGTGCGCGCTGACGCTGACGACGCCGACGGCCCCTGCCGCCATCCAGGGCAGCGTGAGCCCGTCGTCGCCCGAGTAGACGTCGAGGTCGGTGCTGGCGAGGACCCGCGTGACGGCTGCGAAGTCGGCCTTCGCATCCTTGAGCGCCAGGATCCGGGGGTGCTCGGCGAGGCGGAACATGGTCTCGGTGGTGATGGGGATCGCGGACCGGCCGGGGATGTCGTAGATCATGATCGGCAGGTCGCTGGCCTCGGCGACGGCGGAGAAATGGGCAAGCACACCCGCCTGGGTCGGCTTGTTGTAATACGGCGTCACAACGAGCTGCGCGTGGGCGCCTGCACGCTCGGCGCGCCGTGCCATCTCCACCGAGTGCGAGGTGTGGTTCGTCCCCGTGCCGGCGATGACGCGGGCTCTGTCCCCCACGGTCTCCACGACCACGCGGTAGAGGTCCTCCTTCTCGGAATCCTCCAGGGTGGAGGTCTCCCCCGTGGTACCCGAGACGACCAGGCCGTCGCAGCCGTCGTCGACGAGCCGTGCGGCGAGGGCGGCGGTGGCATCGAAGTCCACGGAGCCGTCGGCCGTGAACGGGGTGACCATGGCGGTCACGAGCGAGCCGAACGGGAGAGTGCGCGAGGGGGTTTCAACCATGGGTAAAACGTTACCCGGTCGAGCGGTGCCCGGTGGGCGTGCGGTTCCGCAGGAGGGGCAAGAGTGCCTGTGGGACGATGACCGGATGCACACCAAGCCCTCCCGACGGTTGACCGGGATCGACGCGGCCCGGGGCGTGGCGCTCTTCGGGATGATGAGCACGCACGTCCTCCCGCTGTACACCCCGGGCACCACCGAGGCCACCTGGACGGCCCTGCTCTTCTCCGGTCGCGCGTCGGGCCTGTTCGCCGTCGTCGCCGGCATCGGCCTCGCGCTGCTGACGGGCGGACACGCCCAGCACCGGGACCGGACGCTGTCCGCGGACCGCCGCGGCATCGCGGTCCGTGCGCTGGTGATCGCACTGATCGGGCTGGTCCTCGGCGGTGTCGAGACGAACATCGCCATCATCCTCTTCCACTACGGCGTGCTGTTCCTGGTGGCACTGCCGTTCACCGGGCTCAGGGTCCGGGCGCTCGCGGCCTGGGCGGCGGGCTGGCTGCTGCTGGCTCCCGTCGCGGCCTACCTGCTGCGCCCGGTCGTGGCCGCCGCCGTGGACCCGCCGTCGCTCGGCGCGAATCCGATCTTCGAGCACTTCCTGGAGTCGGGGACCCTCGCCGCGGACATCTTCCTGACCGGCTACTACCCGGTGCTGCAGTGGCTCGGCTTCCTCCTGGTGGGGATGGGGATCGGCCGGCTCGACCTCTCGCGCCTCGGCATGC
Source organism: Arthrobacter rhamnosi (assembly GCF_054510975.1). Lineage (NCBI taxonomy): Bacteria > Bacillati > Actinomycetota > Actinomycetes > Micrococcales > Micrococcaceae > Arthrobacter > Arthrobacter rhamnosi. The sequence continues at coordinate 59,888 of NZ_JBTNDN010000009.1, forward strand.
AGCTGGCCCTCCTGGGGGCGGGGGCCTCCGCGGCGATCGGGGCCAAGCTCCTCAGCGCCCAGCTCCTGGGGCCCGGCGGAGGCCTCGCGGCGCTCCTGCAGACACCCGACGGGAGCCGCTATCCGCTGGAGGCGATGCTCGACGTCGGGCTGGCGGGTGTCGATCAGTCCGGGTCCTGGTGGTGGCTGGCCGTCAGCGCCCCCCACTCCGGAACCACCCTCGACCTGGTGCACGTGGCCGGGTCCGCGGCGGCCGTCGTCGGCCTGTGCCTGCTGCTGACGCGGCGGTTCCCCTCGGCCCTGCTGCCCCTGTCGGCGCCCGGGGCGATGACTTTGACGCTCTACAGCCTGCACGTGTGCGTGATGAGCTGGGCGGACCAGCTGGACCCCCTGCCCGACCCGATGCAGCTCTTCTGGCTGCAGGTGGTGGGAGCGGTGGCGATCGGCCTCCTGTTCCAGCGCGTGGGGTCGCGCGGACCGCTCGAACTCATCGCCTCCGGTGCCGCCACGGCGGCCCGCGACGGCGGAGCCGACGTACGGCGCTGACCCGGACCCCGGCCGCCCGCTTAGGGGACGCTCAGCGGGACGTGCCCGCGGGACCCTGTCTGTACAGCTTTCCGGCGTCGCGCATCGCCTGCCGGGCCCGCTTGCGGTCGCCGGCGGCGTCGTAGGCGTAGGAGAGCCGGAACCAGCTGCGCCAGTTGTCGGGGTGGGCCTCCGTCTCGGCCTGGTAGGCGGGGAAGGCGGCATCCGCCGCGGACCGCACGATCCGGCCGGAGGGTGTCCTCGGGAGGTCGTCGACGGGCAGGCCGCCCTCGCTCTCCAGCTGCCGGGCCATCCGCTGCGTCTGTGCCCCGAAGAGGAGTTCGCGGATGAGCGCCCAGGCGCCGATGCACGGCAGGATCAGGTAGCCGGCCCCGATCGCCTTCGCCAGGAGTTCGGGCGCACCGAGCAGCAGGAAGCTGCGCTGGAAGGACACGGCGAGCCAGAAGACCAGGAGCACCGTGACGAGCAGGACGCCGAGCTTGACCTTGTGCTCCCGGTAGAACCCGGCCGCCGTCCTCATCGGCCGGTTCCCGGCAGGTCCAGGTAGCCGTCCAGTCCCACGGTGAGCCCAGGATACCGGGCCACCGAACGGATCCCGAGGAGCACGCCGGGCATGAAGGAGGCCCGGTCGAAGGAGTCGTGCCGGATGGTGAGCTGCTCCCCCGGGCTCCCGAGCAGGACCTCCTGGTGGGCCGTGAGCCCACGGAGGCGCACCGAGTGGACGGGGACGCCGTCGACGCTCGCACCCCTGGCGCCGTCGAGCTGGTCCCGGGTCGCGTCGGGCGCCTCGGCGATGCCGGCCGCGGCGCGGGCCGCGGAGACGAGCTGCGCGGTCCGCACGGCGGTGCCGGACGGCGCGTCCACCTTGTCCGGATGATGCAGTTCGATGATCTCGACCGATTCGAAGTAGCGTGCCGCGCTGGCGGCGAAAGCGGTGGCGAGGACCGAGCCGAGCGCGAAGTTGGGGGCGATCAGCACCCCGGTGCCGGGGCTGCCGGCCAGGAGTTCCCCCAGCCGGTCGAGGCGCTGCGGGGTCCAGCCGGTGGTGCCGACGACGGCGTGCATGCCGTGCTCGACGGCGAAGGCCACGTTGTCGAAGGTGGCGTCCGGGACGGTCAGGTCCACGACCACGCGGGCCCCGGCCGACACGAGGGTCTCGAGCGGGTCGCTGCTGCCGAGCGCCGCCACGAGGTCGAGGTCGGCGGCTGCGTCGACGGCCCGGACGGCCTCGGATCCCATGCGCCCCCTGGCGCCCAGTACGGCCACGGGCAGTAGTTCAGTCATGCCGTCCAGCCTACTGTCAGGCCCCTGCGCCGACCCATTCCACGCTGCCGTCGGTGAAGAACTGCTCCTTCCAGATGGGGACGCGTTCCTTGACGAGGTCGACGAGGTCCGAGCACGCCCGGAACGCCTCGCCGCGGTGCGCCGCGCCGACGGCGGCGACGAGCGCCTGGTCGCCGATCGCGAGGGGACCGACGCGGTGGGCGACCCAGATGCGGATGCCGTCATGGCGGGAGGCGATCTCCTCGGCCACCTCCCGGATGATGCGCTCCGCGCTCGGATGCGCGGAGTAGGCCAGGGACACCACGTCGCGTCCGCCGTCGTGGTTCCGGACGACGCCGCTGAAACCGACGATCGCTCCGCAGCGCGGGGAGTCGACGCCGGCATGCGCCTGGTCGGGCGTGATGGGGGTGTCCGCGACGGCTGCGTGGACGACTTCACCGGTGGTCATGGGAGCCCTCCAGTTGGGAGCAGATGTGGTCGATGAGGGGTGAGAGCACGGCGAGTCCGTCGCGGACGCCTCCGGGCGAACCCGGCAGGTTGACCACGAAGGTCGAGCCGGCTGTGCCGGCGAGGCCGCGGCTGAGGACGGCGGTCGGGACCTTCTCGGAGCCCGCGCGGCGGATGGCCTCCATGATGCCCGGGAGGCTGCGTGAGAGGTAGGGCACGGTCTGTTCGGGCGTGGTGTCGTCGGGGCTCAGCCCCGTCCCCCCGCTCGTGATGAGCACGGCCGGCCGGGCCTCCAGGGCGGCACCGATCGCCGATCCCACGGCATCGCCGTCGGGGACCACGACGGCGTCGGCGACGGCGAAGCCGTGCTGGTAGAGCCATTCGGCGATGGCCGGCCCGCACTCGTCCTCGTAGGTGCCGGCGGCGGCGCGGGTGGAGGCGATGACCACGGCGGCGGGGCGGAGGGTTGTCATACGCTCCAGTCTCCGCTCTTGCCGCCGGACTTCGATACCACGCGCGTGCCGTTGATGACGGCGCGCTTGTCCACGGCCTTGATCATGTCGTAGAGGGTCAGCGCCGCCACCGACGCCGCGGTCAGGGCCTCCATCTCGACCCCGGTCAGCGCGGTGGTCTTGACGAGGGCCACGATCCGGACGGTCCCGCCGTCGGGTTCGAAGTCCACCGTCACCTTGGCGAGCGGCAGGGGGTGGCACAGCGGGATCAGCGTGGAGGTCTGCTTCGCGGCCATAATGCCCGCGATGCGCGCGACGGCGAGGGCGTCGCCCTTGGGCAGGCTGCCCTCGGTGATGAGGGCGACGACGTCGGGCGTGGTCTCGAGGGTCGCTTCCGCCACGGCCTGGCGGGTGGTGGCCTGCTTGCCGGAGACGTCGACCATGTGGGCCGTGCCGTCCGCGCGGACGTGGGACAGGCCCTCGGCGGAGGATAGGTTCACGATGGGATCCTTTCTGCGGGGTCCATTCAATCAGGAACTGCCGGCCCGGTGGCGGGCACGTCCCGGACGGCGAAGGGATCCGCCGGTACCGGCCCGATGAGCGTGACCCCGACGGAGTCCCCCGCCGCCAGCGACCCGACACCCTCCGGCAGGTGGACCAGGCAGTTGGACGCCGCGAGGGCGTGCAGCAGGTGGGAGCCCGGGCCGCCCACCAGCGCGACCTCGCCGTTGCGGTAGAGGCCGCGCCGGACCTGGTGCTTGGCCTCCGGACTCCGGACGTCCTCGACCAGGACGGCGTCCAGGACGAGGCGGGGAGCCGGGGCCCCGGTGACCCGGGAGAGGGCCGGGCGGAGGAACATCTCGAAGGAGACCAGGGCGCTGACCGGGTTGCCGGGGAACCCGAGGAACGGCATGCCGGAGAGGGTGCCGGAGGCCTGCGGTCCCCCGGGCTGCAGGGCGACCGAGCAGAACTCCACGCTGCTGTCGGCCAGGGCCTGCTTCACCACCTCGTACGCTCCCTGGCTGATCCCGCCCGTGCTGAGCACGAGGTCGGTGCTGCCGGCCGGAATGGCAGCGAACGCATCCCGGAGGAGCGCGGGGTCGTCGCCGAGGAGCCGGTGGCGGGTGACGTCGGCTCCCGCGTCACACAAGGCTGCCTCGAGCAGCGTGGTGTTGGCGTCGTAGATGGTCCCCGGAGCGAGCGGCGCGCCGGGCTCGGCGACCTCGTCACCCGTGGAGAGGAGCAGCACGCGGAAGCGCGGGCGGACGGGGACCCTGGCAACACCGCAGCCCGCTAGCAGCCCCAGCTGCGCCGGCCCGAGGAGCGTCCCCGCCGGGAGTGCGGTCTCTCCCTCGGCGATGTCGCTGCCGGCCCGGCGCACGAACAGTCCGGCCTCGACACCACCCGGAAGTGCCACGGTCGCGCCGCCCGCGCGCTCCGCGGCGGAGTAGAACCGGGGAGGGTCCGCGCGCTCGATGGGGACGACGGCGGCAGCACCTGGAGGCAGCATCGCACCCGTCATGATCGGCGCTGCCGTTCCGGGCTCGAGGGCGGGCGGTACGAAGCCCGCGGGGATGGCGTCCACCACCACCAGCCCTGCCGGGTCGGCGAGGTCGGCGGCGTGGACCGCGTACCCGTCCATCTGCGAGTTGTCGAACGGCGGCAGGCTCACCGGCGCCCGCACGTCTTCTGCCAGGGCGCGGCCGAGCGCGTCGGCGAGAGGGAGCACCTCGGGGCGGCCGGCGTCGTACCCGCTGCGCAGGAGCCCGGCGACGGCGGCCTGGTGTTCGGCGACGGTTCTTCTCATTCCTGCCTTTCGGGCATCGGCCGGCCCTCGTTCCATGCTGTCCGGTCGGTCCTGCACGTCGTCGCGCACATCGTCGTCCGGGGACGCCGGGCCCAGGAGGGTCCGGGGTGGCCTAGGTCACCGTGAACGTTACCGTGTGCAGTCCCTCGGCGCCGTCCGGGGCGGGGGCCACGACGGCGTCGGACTGCACCCCTCCCCTCCGGTCCGTGGCGCGGGCCTGCACGGTGTGCCGGCCGGCGCTCAGCCGCAGGGTCGCGCTGTACTGGCACCAGGTGTCGGCGGAGATGGGCCTGGCGAGGGTCGCGCGCTGCCAGGCGCCGCCGTCGACCCGCACCTCGACGGCCCCGATGCCCCGGTGTTGCGCCCAGGCGACTCCCCCGACGACGACGTCGCCCGCGGGAACGCTCGCGCTCGGTCGCGGGACATCGATCCGGGAGGAGGTCTTCACGGGGCCCCGCTCGGACCAGCCGCGCGTGGACCAGTACGCCGTGTCGTCGGCGAAGCGGGTGACCTTGAGCTCCTCCACCCATTTGGTCGCGGACACGAAGCCGTAGAGGCCCGGGACCACGAGCCGGACCGGGAAGCCGTGCTCGATCGGCAGGGGCTCTCCGTTCATGCCGACCGCGAGGAGGGCGTCCCGCCCGTCCGTCAGGGCTTCGAGCGGTGTGCCCGCGGTGAAGCCGTCCACGCTCCGCGAGAGCACCATGTCCGCTTCGGGACGTACTCCTGCCCGTGCGAGGAGCTCCCGGACCGGAAAGCCGAGCCAGCGCGCGGTGCCCGTAAGGTCCCCGCCTACGGGGTTGGACACGCACGCGAGGGTGACGTGGCGCTCGACCAGGGGCAGTGCGAGCAGCTCGTCGAACGTGATCACGACCTCGCGCTCCACGAGTCCCGTGACCCTCAGGGACCAGCGTGCCGGGTCCACGACGGGCACCACGAGGGCCGTGTCGATGCGGTAGAAGTCGTCGGACGCCGTCACGAGGTCACTCAGTCCGTCGATCCCCAGGTCCGCTCCCTCCGGCACGAACGATCCCTCCGGCGGGAGGACGGCGGTCTCCGGCGCGGGAAGGGTGATCGAGGAGCGCTGCACGGTGACGGTGGACTGCGTCGACCGCACGCCCGTCGCGGCGGCCCCCGTGGCGGCCGCGACGACGGCGGCGCCGCCGGCTCCCTGCAGGAACCGGCGGCGGGCCGGCGCGGAGTCCCCGCCGTCGGTTCCCGCCCGGGCGCTTCGGGCCCACGCGCGGAGCGCCTGCACGAGGGCACCCAGGACGAGCGCCGCCACCACCGCGGCGACGACCGGCCCCGCGAAGGACACGAGGGAGGACTGCGGCCGCGATGCCACAGCGACCACGCCGACCACGCCGACCCCGACGACGATCGCCCGTCCCGTGAACGCACGGCGGTATTCGAGCACCCCGGCGGCGACGGCGATCCCGGCGATGAGGACGGCGATCGTGACCAGGAGGACGGTCTTGTCCGCGGTTCCGAACCAGGCGATGGCCCAGTCCTTCACCCCCGGGGGCAGGAGATCGATCACGGATGAACCGACAGCGCTCACCGGGGTGACGGAGGGGCTCAGGGCGGCTGCCGCCAGCTCTCCGGCAATCACGCCCAGGCCCACCGCGAGGACGCCCGAGGCCGCTGCCCATGTCCGCCGCCGCATTCTTCCTGCCTTCCGTCCGGGCCCCGGCGACGGCACGCTACCGGGCAGGGACAGTCCTCCTGGTACACGAGCGCCGGAGCACCCAGGTTCCCGAGGCAGGCACGGGGCCGTGCCGGTCCTGCCGTGCCGGTCCCTACCGTGTCCTGCCCCTACCGTGTCCGGGCGGGCTGCGGAAGACGGCGCCGTGCAGCGCCACGGCTAGGGCCGCCGGCCGTGGAGGGCGTACGCTCGTTGCATGGGAATCCAACTGGGAATGCCGGGACCCGCCCGCGGGGCTCAGGCCTCCGGCCTCCTGGACGCCCACGGCAGGCAGGCGACGGACATGCGCCTGTCGCTCACGGACAAGTGCAACCTGCGCTGCACCTACTGCATGCCCGCGGAGGGCCTGAACTGGCTCCAGAAGGACCAGGTCCTGTCCCGTGCCGAGATCGTGCGCCTGGTCCGCATCGGCGTCGACGAGCTCGGGATTCGGGAGCTGCGGCTCACGGGCGGGGAGCCGCTGGTCCGGGCCGACCTGCTCGACATCATTTGGGACATCCGCGCCGCCCACCCGGAGCTGCCCATCTCGATGACGACCAATGCGCTGGGCCTCGACCGCCGCGCCGTCCAGCTGAAGGAGGCCGGGCTCACACGCATCAACGTCTCCATGGATTCCTTGCACCCCGGGACCTTCGCCCAGCTGACCCGCCGGCCGTTCCTCGACCGCGTGCTGCGGGGCATCGAGGCGGCCGCCGACGCCGGCCTCGGGCTCGTCAAGATCAACGCGGTGCTGATGCGCGGCATCAACGACCACGAAGCGCCCGACCTCGTGGAGTGGGCGGTGGCACGGGGCTTCGAACTGCGGTTCATCGAGCAGATGCCCCTGGACGCCGATCACGGTTGGACCAGGGAGGGCATGGTGACGGCCGCCGAGATGCGCGAACTCGTCGAGACCCGCTTCGTCCTGACCCCTGATCCCCGCAACCGCGACGGCGCCCCCGCGGAACGGTGGGAGGTGCGGGCTCGATCCGCCCCCGACGTCGTCCTCGGCACGGTGGGCATCATCGCGTCGGTGACCGAGCCGTTCTGCGCGGACTGCCGGCGCACGCGCGTCACGGCGGAGGGCAAGGTCATGAGCTGCCTCTTCTCGCGCGAGGAGACGGACCTGAGGGACCTGCTGCGGTCCGATGCGGGGGACGCGGCCGTTGCCCAGCGCTGGCGCGACGCCATGTGGCTCAAGCCCCGGGCCCACGGCATGGACCACACGGGCCTCGGCGCCGTGGACTTCGTCCAGCCGGACCGATCGATGAGTGCCATCGGTGGCTGATGTGCTCGTGAGGTATTTCGGGGCGGCCAAGGCCGCATCGGGCGTCGATGAGGAGCGCCTGCCGGGCGGGCGCGCCCTCGCCGTCGTGCTGGCCGACCTGCGGGAACGTCCGGCCGTGCCGGGCGGGCCGTCGCTGGCGAAGGTCCTGGACCGCAGCAGCTTCCTCCTGAACGAGATCGCGCTCCGCGACCCCTCGACCGTCCTGCGCGACGGCGACGTGCTGGACATCCTCCCGCCCTTCGCCGGAGGGTAGCGCCGGTCGACGCCGGGGCTCAGCGCCGGTCGAGGGTCAGCGCCGGTCGACGCCGGGGCTCAGCGCCGGTCGTCGCGTCAGGGCCGGCCGATCCGCCCTAGCGCGCGAAGTCGGCGGCGGAGTCGAACGGCCCGACGACGACGGTGGTCCGTGGAGCGGCCGCGAGTTCCTGCGCCAGCGCCTGGACCTCCTCCGCCGTCACGGACCGGATGCGGTCGAGGGAGGCGTCCATGTCGACGAACTCGCCGGACACCAGCTCCGACCGGCCCAGCCGCGACATGCGGGAGCTGCTGTCCTCGAGTGCCATGACCAGCCCGCCGGAGAGCTGTCCGATCGCCTTGCGCAGTTCCTCGGCGTCGATGCCGCCCGCGGCCAGCCGGTCCAGTTCCGCGCCGAGGAGGTCGATGACCTGCCCCGTCTTGGCCGGCGAGCATCCCGCGTACATCCCGAAGTAGCCTGCGTCGGCGTAGGCGGCCGAGAAGGAGTAGGTGGAGTACACGAGGCCGCGCTTCTCGCGGACCTCCTGGAACAGGCGGGAGGACATGCCGCCGCCCAGGACGGCGTTGAGGACGCTCATGGCGAAGCGGCGCTCGTCCGTCGCGGTGAGGGACGGGCAGCCGATGAGGATGTTCGACTGCTCCACGGCCCTGCGGATCACGTGCACGCCCGTCGCCCCCCGGACCGGGACCTCGGTGGCAGCACGGCGGGGAACGGGCAGGGCCCCCTCCTCGAGCGCCCACCCGGCGGACACGAGGGCTTCCTGCACGAGCCGGCAGACGACGTCGTGGTCCAGTCCGCCGGCCGCTGTCACGACCAGTTCCGCGGGCGTGTAGTACCGCCGGTAGTGGGCGAGGACGGAGTCCCGGGGCACGGCCCGGATGGCCTCGGGGGTACCGCCGATCGGGCGTCCGAGCGGGTGGTCCCCCAGCACCAGCTCGACGAACTTCTCGTGGGCTACGTCGGCGGGGTCGTCGCTGTCCATCGCGATCTCCTCGAGGATCACGTCCCGCTCCTGCTCGAGCTCGTCGGGGTCGAGGACCGCGGAGGTGACCATGTCCGCGATGACGTCGATGGCCATCGGCAGGTCGGAGTCGAGCACCCTCGCGTAGTAGCAGGTGTTCTCCTTCGCCGTCGCGGCGTTGGACTCGCCGCCGACCTCGTCGAAGGCGGACGCGATGTCCATGGCGCTGCGGCGCTCGGTGCCCTTGAACAGCAGGTGCTCGAGGAAGTGGGTGGAGCCGTGCTGGCCCTCGGCCTCGTCCCGGGAGCCGACGCCGACCCAGAACCCGATCGTCGCCGAACGCTGCCCCGGCATCGCCTCGGTCAGCACCCGGACACCACCGGGGAGGACGCTGCGCCGGACGACATTGCCGCCCGGGTCCCCGGCCACGAAGGTGGGATCGGAGCCGTCGCTGCCAGGACGGGGCGTCGGCAGCAGGGGCAGGGACACTATGGAGGACAGGGGCATCCTGGTCTTTCTGGTCGGTCGGGGGAAGAGCAGACGGCCCCGGGGGGGGGGGGGGGCAGGTTGGGTTGTGGGGGGGTGGGGGGGTGTTT